>CAWKIV010000001.1:0-32405 GCA_963849885.1 uncultured Actinomycetota bacterium
GTCCTGGCCGCGCTGGCGCTGGTCGCGGTGGTCCGCCGGGACGGCGGGGAGCTGCGCGCCGCGGTCGCCTGCGCGGTGCCGGCCGCGACCGGACTGGCGGTGGAGTACGCGGTGCTGCTGCGACGCAATGCCGCCGACGGCATCCTGCGGGACTACTGGGCCAGCGCGTTCCCGCCGGAACCGCTGACCTGGCCGGCCGCGGTGAGCTGGGCCGGGGACCGGCTCACTGCGGTGCGGGAGAGCGTGCTCGCCCTGGAGCACCCGGTGCTGCTGGTGGTGCTGCTGCTGGCCGGGCTGGTCGCGCTCGGCCTGCGCCGGCCTCGGGCGCTGGTGCTGCTGCTGGTGCCCACCGCGGTGGTGGCCGCGGCCGGCCTGGCCGGGGCGTACCCGATCGACGGCCGGCTCGCGCTGTTCTTCGTCCCGCTGGTCGCACTCGCGCTGGCCGCACCGCTGGACCTGCCCCGGCTGGCTGCCCGGCTGCCGCGGCCCGCCGCCCGCCGGCCGGCCACCGCCGCCGCCGCGATGGCCGCGGCCGCGGTGACGCTCGGCGTGGCCGTTCTGGTCGAGTCGCAGGTCAGCAACGACTGGCACGACATCCGGCACCCGCACGACAAGCAGGAGTCGCGCACCGTGCTGGCCGCGCTGACCGACCGGCGCGGCCCGCGCGACCTGCTGCTGGTGGACGGCCGGGGCGCGCGGTACGCGGCCGCGTTCTACGCGCCGCGGGTCGGCGCCGGCCCGTTCGAGGTGCTGCAGCCAGCCGACCGCGGCTGCCCGGCCAGCGCGCTCGGCGCCCGGCTCTGGGCTGGGCGCCGATACGACCGGGTGTGGCTGCTGGCCGTGCACACCCGTCCGGTGGAGCTGGCGTTCTACCGGGCCCAGCTGGCCGGCTTCGGTCCGGTTGCCGAGGTCATCCGGGCGCCGGGTGCTGCGGTGCTCCGCTTCGACCGGTCGGCCACCCCGCCAGCGGAGGACCGGGCGGCGGAGGACCGGGCGGCGGCGGCCGGGCGACGGCGGGCCGCTGCCTGGCCGTGCTGGACCCGGCGACCCTGCCCTGACGCGGGCGTGGGGCAGTCAGCGGCCGAGCCGGATCCGGCTGAGGATCCACACCGCCTCGACCCCGTCCCGCCAGGTGAGCTTCTTGCCCTCCTCGCGGCTGCGGGCCCGGTAGCGGATCGGCACCTCGTACGGCCGGAGGCCGCGCTTGAGCAGCTTGCCGGTGATCTCGGCCTCCATGCCGAAGCCGGCCGACCGCACGTCCAGCGACCGGTACAGCGGCAGCGGCATCAGCTTGAAGCACGTCTCCAGGTCGCTGATCCACGAGTTGAACAGCGCGTTGGCGACGAACGTCACGCCCTTGTTGCCGAGCACGAACCAGAACGAGTACGCCGTGTGGCTGCCGAACGTGCGGGTGCCGTAGACGACCTCGGCCTCGCCGTCGAGCACCGGGCGGAGCAGCGCCGGCAGGTCCTCCGGCGAATACTCCAGGTCGGCGTCGCACATCACCACGTGGGTGCCGGTGGCCCGCTCGGCGGCGGTGCGGACGGCGGCGCCCTTGCCCCGGTTGACCGGGTGGGTGTGCACGGACACCCGCGGGTCGGCGAGCTGGGCGAGGATCTGCGGGGTCGCGTCGGCACTGCCGTCGTCCACGATCACCAGCTCGACGTCGCACGGGTACGGCACGTCGAGCACCCGCTTGACCACGGTCGCGACGGTCTCCGCCTCGTTGAAGACCGGCATCAGGATCGACAGCTTCACTCGCTCGCCTCCTCCGCGGGCCCGCCCTCGTCCAGCGCGTCCCGCATCCACGCGATCGTGGTCTTCAGCCCCTCGTCCAGCGGCACCCGCGGCTCCCAGCCCAGCTCGGCCCGGGCCAGCGCGATGTCCGGCTGCCGGACGGTCGGGTCGTCCTGCGGCCGCGGCACGAACTCGACCGGCGACACGGCGCCGACCAGGTCCCGGATCCGCTCGGCCAGCGCGAGCACGGTCAGCTCCTGCGGGTTGCCGATGTTGACCGGGCCGGCCAGCGGCGACCGGGCCAGCCGGACGATGCCCTCGACCAGGTCGTCGACATAGCAGACCGAGCGGGTCTGCAGCCCGTCGCCGGCCACGGTCAGCGGCTGGCCGGCCAGCGCCTGCCGGATGAAGGTGGGGATGGCCCGCCCGTCGTCCGGGCGCATCCGCGGCCCGTACGTGTTGAAGATCCGGACGATGCCGGTGTCCACGCCGTGGGTGCGCCGGTAGGCCATGGTCATCGCCTCGGCGAAGCGCTTGGCCTCGTCGTACACCCCGCGCGGGCCGACCGGGTTCACATGCCCCCAGTACGACTCCGGCTGCGGGTGCACCTGGGGGTCGCCGTACGCCTCCGAGGTGGAGGCGAGGACGAAGCGGGCGCCCTTCTCCCGGGCCAGGCCGAGGGTGTGCAGGGTGCCGATGGCGCCGACCTTGAGCGTGTGGATCGGCAGCCGCAGGTAGTCCACCGGCGACGCCGGCGAGGCGAAGTGCAGCACCAGGTCGACCTCGCCGGCCACGTACACGTACTCGGTGACGTCCGAGCGGACCAGCCGGAACGGGCCGGTCTCGGCCAGGTGGGCCACGTTCGCCGGGGTGCCGGTGACGAAGTTGTCCAGGCAGATGACCTCGTAGCCGTCGGCCACCAGCCGCTCGCACAGGTGCGAGCCGAGGAAGCCGGCGCCGCCGGTGACCACCGCCCGCTGCCGCCGTGCCGCCACCCGCCCTCCCTCGCCGTCCGTCGCGCCGGCCCGCCGTCCGGCCCGGAGAATCGGGCAAGGGTAACCTTTCGCGGTCCCGGCCCCCGGACGAGGAGGGCCGGCCGGCGGATGGGGAGAGCACGGGCGTGACGCAGGAGCGCGACGGCCTGACCGGACGGGTCGCGGTCGCCGTCGTCTTCGGGCTCGCCGTGGTCGGTTTCGGTGCCGTCTTCGTGGTCGGCCGGCGGCACGAGCTGGCCGAGGTGCTGGCCGAGCTGGCCTGGCCGGCGGTGCTGGCCGCGCTGCTGCTCGCGCTGGTCGCGCAGCTCGCCGCGCTGGCGTCGTACCGGACGATCACCGCCGACCTCGGCTCACCGCTGCCGCCGCGACCGGCGGGCAAGGTCTACTTCGTCAGCCAGCTCGGGAAGTACCTGCCCGGGTCGGTCTGGGGCATGGTCGCGCTGGTCTCGCTGGCCGCCCAGCAGGGGGTGCCGCGGCGGACCTCGGTCGCGGCCGGCGTGATCAACCTGGTCGTGTCGGTGGCCACCGCCGCCGGGCTGGCCGCGCTCCTGCTGCCGTTCGGCGCGATGGAGACCGTCCGGCACTTCTGGTATCTGGCGCTGCTGCTGCCGGTGCTGCTCGCCGGCCTGCACCCGCGGGTGGTGGTCGGCGCCCTGGACGTGGCGCTGCGCAAGGTCGGCCGGGTGCCGGTGCCGAGCCGGATGAGCTACGCCGGCACGGTCCGGGCGGCCGGCTGGCAGGCGCTGTGCTGGCTGCTCTACGGGCTGCACGCCGCCGTGCTGGCCGTCGGCATCGGCGCCGACCCGTCCCCGACGCTGGTCGCGGTCGCGATCGGCGGGTTCGCGCTGGCGTACGGGATCGGACCGCTGTTCGTGCTCACCCCGGCCGGCGCCGGGGTGCGGGAGACCGCGCTGGTGCTGCTGCTCGCCGGCGTGCTCGGCGGGTCGGCCGCGGCGCTGGCGCTGGCCCTGGTGTCCCGGCTGCTGCTCGTGGTCACCGAGTTCGGCCAGGCCGGGGTGTGGGTCCTGCTGGCCCGCCCCCGCCGCCCCGCCCCCTCCCCGAACCCGTCCCGGCCTAGCGGCAGTAGCCGAGGACGGCGGTGCCGGCGGAGTCGGCGCTCTGAGATCGGCCTCGGTCAGCCGGCGGCGCAGCGCGGCCAGGTCCGCGGGCGGGTCGATCCGGCCGTCCCACGGGGCCAGCGCGGCCAGCGCCTCGGCGCGGTGTGCGGCCGCGGCGCCGGTCCCGCCGGTTGAGCCCGCGGGCTCCGCCGCGTCCGCGGCGCCGGCCGGGTCAGCCGCGTCGCCGGGTCAGCCGCGCCACGGGTCAGCCGGGTCGCCGAGTCGCCGGGTCAGCCACGCCGCCGGGTCGGCCGGGTCGGCCGGGTCCGCGACCGCGCCACCGCCGGTGTCGCCGGCGGTCCAGGTCGTCGGTGCAGCGCAGCGTCGAGGCAGCACGCGGGCCCTCCGCGGCGCGCCAGCCCGGCCACCACGTCGGCCAGCGCCCGGCCGACCTCGGGCGGGGCGAGCACGGTGGCCACTTGGCCGCGGTCGACCTCCAGCGGCTCGGGATCCAGCCGGTAGCGCCGGCCGGCCGCGCACCACACCAGCCGGCGGGTGCACAGACCGGACACCCGTCCTCCCCAGGTCGAAGGACGATCAGCCTAGGTGCCCGGGCCGCACCCGGCCACACCGCCGGTCAGACCGGGGCGGACCGCCCAGGACGGGACCGACCTCGACGAACGCGGCGTGCAGCGCGTCCCGCCAGGGCCGCGCCGGGGGCAGGCCGGCGGCCCGCCAGGACGTGTCGGACAGCACCGAGTAGGCCGGCCGCGGCGCCGGCCGCGGGTAGTCGGCGGTGCCGATCGGCCGCACCCGGGCGGGGTCCGCGCCCAGCTCGGCGAAGACCGCCCGGGCCAGCCCGCACCAGGTGGTGCTGCCGGAGTTGGTGCAGTGGTACGTCCCCGGCGGCACCGCCGCGCCGGCACCGGGCGACTCCGTCGCGCCGGCCAGCGCGACCAGGCCGGCGGCCAGGTCCCGGGACCAGGTCGGCGAGCCGTGCTGGTCGTCCACCACGTCCAGGGTGTCCCGCTCGCCGGCCAGCCGGGCCATCGTCTTGACGAAGTTGCCGCCGGTCTCGCCGTACACCCAGGCGGTCCGCACCACCCAGGACCGGTCCGGCAGCAGCTCCCGGACGGCCCGCTCGCCGGCCAGCTTCGTCCGCCCGTACGCCGAGCGCGGGCCGGTCGGCGCGCCCACCTCGTACGGGGCCGTGGCGTCGCCGGCGAAGACGTAGTCGGTGGACACGTGCACCAGCCGACCGCCGTGCCGGGCGCAGACCCGGGCCAGGTTGGCCGGGCCGTCCGCGTTCACCGCGGCCGCCGCCGGCTCGTCGGCCTCGGCCGCGTCCACCCCGGTGTACGCGGCCGCGTTGAGCACCACGTCCGGCCGCGCGTCCAGCACGACCTTCTCCACCGCGGCCGGGTCGCTGACGTCCAGCTCGGCCCGGGTCAGCCCGACCACCTCGGCCGGGCCGCCGGCCAGCACCCGGAGCAGGTCCGCGCCGAGCTGCCCGCCGGCCCCGGTGACCAGGAAGCGGGTCACGCGAGCGCGGCGCGGGCCTTGAGCGGCTCCCACCAGTCCCGGTTGTCCCGGTACCAGCGGACCGTCTCGGCCAGGCCGTCCTCGAACGCGTGCACCGGCCGGTAGCCCAGCGCGCCGAGCTTGCCGTGGTCCACCGAGTAGCGCCGGTCGTGGCCGAGCCGGTCGGTGACGTAGTCGACCGAGTCCCAGTCCCGGCCGGTCGCCTGCAGCAGCAGGTCGGTCAGCTCCTTGTTGGTCAGCTCCCGGCCGCCGCCGATGTTGTAGTACTCCCCCGGCGCGCCGCGCTCCAGCACCAGCTGGATGCCCCGGCAGTGGTCGTCGACGTGCAGCCAGTCGCGGACGTTGAGCCCGTCGCCGTACAGCGGGACGTGCTTGCCGTCGATCAGGTTGGTGACGAACAGCGGGATGACCTTCTCCGGGAACTGGTACGGCCCGTAGTTGTTCGAGCAGCGGGTCACCGAGATGTCCAGCCCGTACGTCCGGGCGTACGCGCGGGCGAGCAGGTCGGCGCCCGCCTTGGCCGCCGAGTACGGCGAGTTGGGCTCCAGGATGTGGTCCTCGGTCCAGGACCCCTCGGCGATGGTGCCGTAGACCTCGTCGGTGGAGACGTGCACGACCTTGCCGACCTGGTGCCGCAGCGCCGCGTCGAAGACCTGCTGGGCGCCGACGAAGTTGGTCATGGCGAAGTCGGCGGCGCCGGTGATGGACCGGTCGACGTGCGTCTCCGCGGCGAAGTTGACCACCGCGTCGTGGCCGGGCACCACCGCCTCCAGCGCGGCCGCGTCGCAGATGTCGCCGCGCACGAAGCGGTAGCGCGGGCTGCCCGCGACCGGGGCGAGGTTGGCCGGGTTGCCGGCGTAGGTGAGCTTGTCGAGGACCGTGACCTCGGCGTCCTCGAAGCCGGGATAGCACCCGGTGAGCAGGCTGCGGACGTAGTGGGAGCCGATGAAGCCGGCTCCTCCGGTGACGAGCAGGCGCATCAGCGCGCGGACCTCCGAGTCGGCGGGTGGGGCTCGTGCCGCCCGTCCCCGGGCGGAGGACGACACGCCGACGAGTGTGACAGATGATGCGCGCCCGGCCCGCCCCGTCCGGTCGCGTTACGCTCCCCCGACACTCCGGTCACCGATCGTGAGGCAACATCGGGCGGCCGCCGTTCGTCTACCAGGCAGGACCCGCCGGCCGGGCGGGCCGCGACCGAGACGAGGAGCTGGGGGACGGTGGGCACGCCCAGGGATCCGTGGGGGGCGGACGGCGAGGACCGCCGGCGCCGGGAGCTGCCGCCCGAGCTCGACCCGCGCGGTCGCTCCGCCCGCCGCCCCGACCCCGCCCCCGGCGGCTCCGCGGCGCCCGGCGGCCCGGCGCCCTTGGGGCGGTCCGGGCGGCCCGGCCGGTGCCGCCGGTGCCGGTGGCTGGACCGGCGGGGACGCGCGCGGCCGGGCCGGCCGCCGGGGCCCCCAGCCGGGGCTGCCGCCGGACCTGGACCCGCGCGGCCGCGATCAGCGGCTCGGCCCGCGCGGCGCCGGCCCGACCGGCCCGACCGGCTGGGAGCCGCCGGCCCGCGCGCCGCGGCCGGCACCCGGCGCTGGCCGCGCTGCGGGTGGCCGGGGCCGCGCTGTCCGTGCTGGTGCTGGTGGCCAGCGGGCTGATGTGGTTCCTCTACAAGGACTTCACCGGCAACATCGGCCGGGTCAACGCGATCGGCAAGACCGCGGACGACGTCGACGGCCGCGACCAGAACATCCTGCTCGTCGGCAGCGACGACCGGTCCACCGCGACCGAGGCGGAGCTCAAGGAGCTGTCCACCACCCGGGTGTCCTCCAACAGCACCGACACGATGATGCTGGTGCACGTGCCCGCCGACGGCCGGCGGGCCACCGCGATCTCGTTCCCCCGCGACTCGTGGGTGGACATCCCGGGCTACGGGCAGCACAAGCTCAACTCGGCGTACATCAACGGCGCCACCGACGGCGGCAAGACCGAGGCCGACCCGGACCGGGGCCGGCAGCTGCTGGTGCAGACCATCAGCGAGCTGTCCGGCCTGCACATCGACCACTACGTCGAGGTCGACCTGCTCGGCTTCTACCGGATCACCAAGGCGATCGGCGGCGTCGAGGTCTGCCTGAACAAGGCGCAGAAGGAGAAGGACTCCGGCATCGACCTGCCGGCCGGGAAGTCGGTCATCGAGGGCAAGCAGGCGCTGGCCTTCGTCCGGCAGCGCAAGGGCCTGCCGCGCGGCGACCTGGACCGGATCGTCCGCCAGCAGTATTTCCTCGGCGCGACCTTCCGCAAGGTGACCAGCCTCGGCGTGCTCACCAACCCGATCAAGCTCAAGCGGCTGCTGGACGCGGTCGGCTCGTCGATGCGGATGGACGACGACCTCGACCCGCTGCAGCTGGCCCGGCAGGTGCGCGGGCTGGCCGCCGGCAACGTCGAGTTCAAGACCATCCCGACCACCGGCACCGGGTTCCGGGACGGCCAGTCGGTGGTGCTGCTGGACGAGGCGAAGCTGCCGGACTTCTTCCGCACCGTCGCCGACCCGCCGCCGGCGAAGGCCCCGGTCAAGCTGGTGCCCAAGGACCAGGTGACGGTCGACGTCTTCAACGGCACCGGCCGGGCCGGGCTGGCCGGCACGACCGCGACCGCGCTGCGGACGGCCGGCTTCAGCGTCGGCAGCACCGGCAACGCGGACCGGCGGGACTACGCCCGGACCGAGATCCGGTACGACCCGTCCCGGGAGGCGCAGGCGCGGACGCTGGCCGCGGCGGTGGCCGGCGCGGCGCTGGTGGAGCGGGCCGGGATCGGCGACTCGGTGCAGCTGGTCCTCGGCTCCGGCTTCGCCGGGGTGAAGGGCGCCGGCGGCGGGTCCGGCTCGACCGGGGCGGCCGGCACGACGCCGGCGGGGTCCGGGGGCTCGGACTCGAGCGGGTCCCGGACCGCCGCCGACATCAGCTGCATCAACTAGGCGGCGGCGACGACCGCTCCGGCCGGCAGCAGCGCCCGGGCCCGGTCGAGGTCGCGCTGGGTGGTGATCACGGAGCCGAAGGCGCGGACCGCCTGGTAGTACGTCCAGGCCAGCGAGTAGCAGGCCGGCCGGACGATCGAGGAGTAGGTCGCGCACTTGCGCTTCAGGTCCTCGTAGAAGGCGCTGTCCAGGCGGGACTTGTTCGAGGAGAAGAGGCCGACCGCCTTGTAGTTGCGGTAGCCGAAGTCGTGCCGGGCGCAGGACAGCTGGAAGTTGAAGCCGAGCGGGTTGTCCGGGCTGGTCGAGCAGTAGTCGGTCGACCAGTTGAAGCCGTACGCGGCCCAGGCGCCCTGGTTGTTGCGGGCGGACAGCCAGGCCGAGTAGCTGGCCGAGCTGGTCTGCGTCCAGCTGCTGAGCACGGCGAGCTTGTCCGCGGGCGCGGCCGCGGCGGGTTGGGCCACGCCGACCAGCCCGAGCAGGCTGATCAGCAGGGCGGCGACGAGGGTGGCGAAGCTGCGGCGTCGAGGCATCGCGGGGCCTCCTCAGAGGGCGGGCGTCCAGTCTGAATCGGACGGTGCCATCGATCAATCGCCTGAACCGGAGATACCGGACAGCCGCTGCACGCCTTAAGGTGGACGGCTGTGCCTGCTCCCGACGCGCTGCTCGCCGCCGCGCTGGCCCGCGACCCGGCCGGCCCGCTGCTGACCTACTACGACGACGCCACCGGCGAGCGGACCGAGCTGTCCACCACCACGCTGGCCAACTGGGTGGCCAAGACGGCCAACCTGCTCCGCGACGACGTGGGCGCCGCGCCGGGCGACCGGGTCGCGGTGCTGCTGCCGGCGCACTGGCAGACCGCGGCGATCCTGCTCGGCGCCTGGTCGGCCGCCGCGGTGGTCGGCACCGAGGTCGGTCCGGGCCGGGCGGGGGCCGCCGCCGCCTTCGCGTCCGGCGACCGGGTGGGCGCCGCCGCCGGGGCGGACGAGGTCTTCGCGCTCTCCCTCGCTCCGCTCGGCCGCGCCTTCCCGGACGGCCCGCCGGCCGGCGCCCGCGACTACGCGGTGGAGGTCCGCGCCCAGGGCGACCGCTGGTCCGGCCCGCTGGTCGAGGACGCGGCGCCCGCGCTGGAGACCCCGGACGGGACGGTGACCGGCGGCGACCTGGTGGAGATCGCGCTGCGCCGGGCGGTCGAGCTCGGCCTGCTGGCCGGCGACCGGCTGCTGGCCACCGAGTCGTGGGACGGGCCGACCGGCTGGGTGGACGGCCTGCTGGTGCCGCTCGCCGCCGGCGCCAGCATCGTGCTGGTCGCCAACGCCGACCCGGCCGCCCTGCCGGCCCGCGTCCTGGCCGAGCGGGTCACCGCCACCCTCGGCGTCGACGTCCCCGGCGTCCGCCGCCTCTGACCCCGCCGATCTTGGTTGAGTCAACGCTTCCGGGCGTCCCGAGGCGTTGAGATGGCCAAGATCGGCGGAGATGAGGTGTGGACCGTCACCACTGAGGGGGGCCGGCAGGGTCGATAGAGTCGGCGCACCGGACGCGAGGAGGCGGGCGTGGACAAGGTGGTGGGCAGCGCCGCGGAGGCGGTCGCCGACATCCCGGGCGGCGCCAGCCTGGCGGTCGGCGGCTTCGGCCTGTGCGGCATCCCGCACGTGCTGATCAACGCGCTGCTGGAGACCGACGTGACCGACCTGGTCACCGTCTCCAACAACTGCGGCGTGGACGGCTGGGGGCTCGGCCTGCTGCTCGGCGCCAAGCGCATCCGCCGCACCACGGGGTCGTACGTGGGGGAGAACAAGGAGTTCGAGCGGCAGTTCCTGTCCGGGGAGCTGGAGGTCGAGCTGGTCCCGCAGGGCACGCTGGCCGAGCGGCTGCGGGCCGGCGGCTCCGGCATCCCGGGCTTCTACACCCCGGCCGGGGTCGGCACCCAGGTGGCCGAGGGCGGGCTGCCCTGGCGCTACGACGGGCAGGGCGGCATCGCGCTGGCCAGCCCGGAGAAGGAGACCCGCCGCTTCGGCGACCTCGACTACGTGCTCGAGGAGGGCATCGTCTGCGACTTCGCGCTGGTCCGGGCGGCCGTCGGCGACCGGCACGGCAACCTGGTGTACGAGGCGAGCGCGCGCAACTTCAACCCGCTCTGCGCGATGGCCGGCCGGATCACCATCGCCGAGGTGGAGCGGCTGGTCGAGCCGGGCGAGATCCCGGCCGAGCACGTGCACACCCCCGGCGTCTTCGTGCAGCGGGTGGTCGGGCCGGTCGGCGAGGACGGCAAGCGGATCGAGCGGCGGACCACCAGGCCGGCCAGGCAGACCGGCTCCGGCGCCGGCTCGGAGGAGGTGGCCTGATGGCGCTGACCAGGACCGAGCTCGCCGCCCGGGTGGCGCAGGAGCTCTACGACGGGCAGTACGTCAACCTCGGCATCGGGCTGCCCACGCTGGTGCCCAACTACGTCGCCGACGACGTGCACGTGGTGCTCCAGTCGGAAAACGGGATCCTCGGCGTGGGGCCGTATCCGTACGACGACCAGGTGGACCCGGACCTGATCAACGCCGGCAAGGAGACCGTGACGATCCTGCGCGGGGCGAGCTACTTCGACTCGGCGTCCTCGTTCGGGATGATCCGCGGCGGGCACATCGACGTGGCCATCCTCGGCGCCATGCAGGTCTCGGTCCGCGGTGACCTGGCCAACTGGATGATCCCCGGCAAGATGGTCAAGGGCATGGGCGGCGCCATGGACCTGGTGCACGGGGCCAAGCGGGTCATCGTGATGATGGAGCACGTGGCCCGGGACGGCTCGGCCAAGATCGTGAACGAGTGCTCCCTGCCGCTGACCGGCAAGGCGTGCGTGCAGCGGATCATCACCGACCTGTGCGTGCTGGACGTGACCCCGGACGGGCTGCTGCTGCAGGAGCTGGCGCCCGGGGTCGGCATCGAGGACGTGCGCAGGGCGACCCAGCCGCCGGTGGTGGTGGAGGGCGAGCCCCTCTCGCCGGAGATGGCGGTGCCGGCCGGGGCATGACCTTCTCCGTCGTCGCGCGGGACCCCGCGTCCGGCCAGCTCGGCGTCGCCGTCGCCACCTGCACGCTGGCGGTCGGGCGGGCGGCGCCGTGGGCGCGGGCCGGGGTCGGCGCGGTCGTCACCCAGGCGTCCAGCCAGCGCGGGTACGGGCCGCGGCTGCTGGACCGGCTGGCCGGCGACGGCGTCGCGGGGACGGCGCTGGCCGAGCTGCTGACCGCGGACGCGGACGCCGACCAGCGGCAGGTCGGGGTGATCGGCCCGGCCGGGCCGCCGGCCGCCTGGACCGGCGGCGACTGCCTGTCGGCCTGCGGCCACGTGATCGGCGCCGACTTCACCGCGCAGGGCAACATGCTGGCGTCCCGGTCGGTGGTGCCCACGCTGGCGGACGGCTTCGCCGAGGCGACCGGCGACCTGGCCGCCCGGCTGGTGGCCGGCCTGCGGGCCGGTCAGGACGCCGGCGGCGACCTGCGCGGCCGGCAGTCCGCGGCGCTGCTGGTGGTGGCCGGCGCCCGGGACGACGAGGCACCCTGGGAGGGCGTGCTGGTCGACCTGCGGGTGGACGACGCGGCCCACCCGATCACCGAGCTGGGCCGGCTGCTGCGGCTGCAGCGGGCGTACGAGACCGGCGACTGGGAGCTGCTGGCCGCGGAGGCGCCGGAGGGCGTCCGCGACCTGCACGTCGCGCTGGCCGCGGCCGCCCGCGGTGACCGGGACGGGGCCCGGGACGCGCTGCGGGCGCTGCGCGAGCGGCCCGGCTGGGAGGGCTGGTTGCGCCGCCTCCGGGTCAACGGCCGCCTCCCGGCCACCGACGAGCTCCTCCGCTACTGAGGCTGTTCCTCGGTGAGCTGGTCCTCGGTGAGCTGGTCCTCGGTGAGCTGGTCCTCGGTGAGCTTGGCGATGCGGTTGTCGAGGAGGGTGAGGACGGGCAGCCGCCGGCCGTGCGCCTGCTCGTAGTCGCGCAGCTGGATCAGCTCCGGCAGGTCGAGCGTGCGCAGCCGGCCGCGCAGCTGCGGCACCGTCTGGTGGTCGAAGTCGGGCAGCGGCAGGTCCGCGTGGTCGAGCTCGTCGCCCGGGGTGAGCTGGGCGACCTCGTCCAGCACCTCGTCCGGGATCAGCACCGGCTCGGTCCGGCCGAGCGGCGGCACCGGCGCCGGCGGCCCGGTCGCCGGCTCCTCGACCGGCGGGGCGCCGACGCTGCCGGGCAGGTCCACCTCGGGGGCCGGCGCGGCCCGGTGCCCGGTCAGCACGTCCCGGCCGTGGTCGGCCAGCTCGTCGTACCGCTCCCGCGCCGCGCCGACCAGGCTGGGCAGCTTGCGCAGCTGTCCGGCGGCCTCGGCGGCCAGCCCGACGGCGGCGGCGAGCGGGGCAGGGGTGCGTACGGTCATAAGTCTGACCTGCCCCCCGGAGGCAGAACCAATCAGTGAGCCCGGTTACGTCGGGCGTCCGCGGAGGTACGCTGCGGGCGGGGTCGAGGGAGAAGGGTGCCGTGACGAGCGAGCAGGCGCAGCCCGCCGCGCGGTCCGCGGTGTCCGGCCAGCTCGCCGCGCTGGACGCGGTCGAGGAGATCGCCTGCGCGCCGGCCCAACCGTCGCTGTTGCTGGAGCTGTGCGTGGAGCGCGCCCGGGCGCTGGTCCGGGCCGGCGGGGCCGCGGTCCAGCTGCTCGAGGGCGGCCTGGACGACGGCGAGCTGCTCTTCGCGGCCACCTCCGGCATGCTGCGCGACCAGCTCGGCACCCTGCAGGCGGTGCACGGCACGCTCTGCGGCACCGCGGTGGCCCGCGGCGAGGTGGTGCGCAGCGCGGACGCGACCGTCGACCCGCGCGGCGACCGGGACATGGCCCGCGCGCTCGGCATCCGGTCCACCGTGTCGCTGCCGCTGCGCCAGCGGCAGCGCGGCATCGGCGTGCTGCTGGTCTGCTCGGACCGGGCCGACGTGTTCACCGACACCGACGTCATGCTGCTGAGCCGGCTGGCCCGGGTGGCCAGCAGCCGGCTGGACTACGCGCTCGCCCGGGACGCCCGCCGGCGCAGCGAGGAGGCGCTGTCGGCCAGCCGGCAGAAGTACCGGACCGTGCTCGCCTCGGTGGAGCAGGGCATCCTGGTGATCGACGAGTACGACCGGGTCACCATGGTCAACCCGGCCGCGGAGCGGATCCTCGGCGAGCCCGGCTACGAGCTGATGCGCCGGACCCCGGCCTGGGTGCTGCAGCGGGAGGACGGCTCCCCGCTGCCGCCGGAGGAATACCCGAGCACCATCTGCCTGCGCGAGCAGCGGGTGGCGGCGGCCGACGTGCTCCGGGTGGTGCGCTCGGACGGCCGGCTGCGCTGGGTCAGCGCGACCGCGTCCCCGCTGCCGCCGGCGGAGGACGGCCGGCGCAGCGTGGTGGTCTGCTTCAGCGACGTGAGCGCCGAGCGGGGCGCCGCCGCGCGGCTGCGGCGCAGCGAGAAGCTGCTGGCCGAGACCCAGCGGCTGGCCCACGTGGGCAGCTGGGAGTGGGACGCGCCCGGGCCGGCCGAGCGGCTCACCTGGACCGACGAGATGTACCGGCTGGCCGGCCTGGTGCCGCAGTCGGTGATGGTCACCTCGAAGCTGTGGCTCACCGTCACCCACCCGGCCGACCGGGAGCGGGTGGAGTCCGCGCTTGCGGGCCGCGTTCGCCCGGCCCGGCGCGTTCGAGCTGGCCCAGCGGCTGGTGCTGCCCACCGGCGAGGTGCGCCACCTGGCGCTGCGCGGCGAGGTCGAGCACGGCGGGGACGGCCGGCCGGTGCGGGTGTGGGGCAGCGCGCAGGACGTGACCGAGCGGCACCGGGTGCAGGAGGAGCTGCGCCGGACCGCGCTGACCGACCCGCTGACCGGGCTGGGCAACCGGCTGCTGCTGGTCGACCGGCTGCGCAAGGCGGTGGCCGCGCTGGGCGGGCCGGAGGGGCTCGCGCTGCGGCACGTCGCGGTGATCGCGGTGGACCTGGACGGGCTCAAGCGGGTCAACGACACGCACGGGCACGCCACCGGCGACGAGCTGCTCCGGGAGACCGCCCGCCGGCTGCGCTCGGTGGTCCGCGACCGGGACCTGGTCGCCCGGCTCGGCGGCGACGAGTTCGTGCTGCTGTGCGCGGGCGTCGACCAGGCCGGTGCGGCCCGGCTGGCCGAGCGGATCGTGGCCGAGATCAGCACTCCCTACCTGCTGCCCGGCGGGGTGACCGCCTGGTCCGGCGCGAGCGTCGGCGTCACGGTGACCGACGACCCGGACGACGACGTGGACCGGTTGCTGGCCCAGGCCGACCGCGCGCTCTACGCGGCCAAGGGCAGCGGCGGCAACCGCTACGCGGTGCACCCCGGGTTGCGCGACCTCAGCGCCGCCGCCGCCCCGCTGCCACCGGCGGCCAGCATCCGCTGACCGGTCCCCCGGGCCCGCCGGCGGTCAGGCGACGCAGAACTCGTTGCCCTCGGGGTCGAGCATCACGACGTGCCCGAGGTCGGCCCCGTACGACTCCGACCGCACCTCGGTCGCCCCGGCCGCGGCCAGCTCGGCCACCTTCGCCCGGATCAGCCGCTCCCGCTCGACCATGTCCCAGGGCGGCTCCCCGGCCACCCGGATGTCGACGTGCATCCGGTTCTTGGCCGCCTTCGGCTCCGGCACCCGGAGGAAGCCGATCGCCGGGCCCCGGCCGGCCGGGTCGACGATCGACGCGCCGTCCGGGTCGTCGTACCCGGGCTCGGCGACGTAGCCGAGCGCCAGCGCCCAGAACGCGGCGAGCCGCCGCGGGTCGGCGGCGTCGCAGCCGAGCGTCCAGTGGGTGGCCACCGCGGGCTACTTCAGCAGCTGGCGGGCGACGACCATGCGGTTGACCTGGTTGGTGCCCTCGTAGATCTGGGTGATCTTGGCGTCCCGCATCATCCGCTCGACCGGGAAGTCCTTGGTGTAGCCGTACCCGCCGAAGAGCTGGACCGCGTCCGTGGTCACCGCCATCGCGGCGTCCGAGGCCATCACCTTGGCCGCGGCGGAGACGAAGGTGAGGTCGGCGTCGCCGCGCTCGGCCTTGCCGGCCGCCACGTACACCAGCTGCCGGGCCGCCTCGGTCCGCATCGCCATGTCCGCGAGCATGAACTGGATGCCCTGGAAGTCGGCGATCGCCTGGCCGAACTGCCGGCGCTCCTTGACGTACGCCACCGCCGCGTCGATCGCGCCCTGCGCGATGCCGACCGCCTGGGCGCCGATGGTGAGCCGGGTGTGGTCCAGCGTGCGCAGCGCGGTCTTGAAGCCGGTGCCCGGCTCGCCGATGATCCGGTCACCCGGGATGGTGCAGTCGGAGAAGTAGATCTCGCAGGTGGGCGAGCCCTTGATGCCGAGCTTGCGCTCCTTGGTGCCGACCGAGAAGCCGGGGTCGTCCTTGTGCACCACGAACGCGGAGATGCCGTTCGCGCCGGCGGCCGGGTCGGTCGTGGCCATCACCGTGTAGTACGTCGACAGGCCCGCGTTGGTGATCCAGCACTTGGTCCCGTTGAGCACCCAGGAGTCGCCGTCCCGGACCGCGCGGGTGCGCATGGCCGCGGCGTCGGAGCCGGCCTCCCGCTCGCTCAGCGCGTAGGAGAACATCGCGTCGCCGGCCGCGACCGGGGGCAGCACCTGCCGCTTCAGCTCGGCCGAGCCGGCCAGCAGGACCGGCGTGGTGCCCAGCTTGTTGACCGCCGGGATCAGCGACGAGGACGCGCAGACCCGGGCCACCTCCTCGATCACCAGCGCGGTGGCCAGCGAGTCGGCGCCGGCCCCGCCGTACTCCTCCGGGATGTGCACGGCGTGCAGGTCGGCCTTGCGCAGCGCGTCGTAGACATCCCACGGGAACTCCCCGGTGGCGTCCACCTCGGCCGCCCGCGGGGCGATCTTGTCCTCGGCGAGCTGGCGGACCGTGTCCCGGAGCAGGACGTGCTCCTCGGGCAGGCGGTAGGTGTCCACGGTGACTCCTCTCTCCCTCCCAACCCTACGGGGCCGGGTCGCACCCGAGTTCCCGTAGGCTGTCGCGATGACCACAGGCACCCGACCCCGCCTGTCCGTGCTCGGCACGGGCTATCTCGGCGCGACCCACGCCGTCTGCATGGCCGAGCTCGGCTTCGAGGTCATCGGCCTGGACGTGGACGAGACCAAGGTGGCGAAGCTCGCCGCCGGCGAGGTGCCGTTCTTCGAGCCCGGGCTGCCCGAGCTGCTGCGCAAGGCGCTGGACAGCGGTCGGCTGCGCTTCACGACGTCGTACGAGGAGGTCGCGGCGTTCGCCGACGTCCACTTCGTCTGCGTCGGCACGCCGCAGTCCAAGGACAGCTACGCGGCCGACATGACGTACGTGGAGTCGGCCTTCGGCACGCTGGCCCCGCTGCTGACCCGGCCGGCCCTGGTGGTCGGCAAGTCGACGGTGCCGGCCGGCACGGCGGAGCGGATGGCTTCGCTGGTGGCGTCGCTGGTCCCGGGCGGTGCCTCCGGAGGCGTCGAGGTCGCGTGGAACCCGGAGTTCCTGCGCGAGGGCTTCGCGGTCGAGGACACCCTCCGGCCGGACCGGCTGGTCTTCGGGGTGCACTCGGAGCGGGCCGAGCAGGCGCTGCGGGCGGCGTTCGAGCCGGTGATCGAGGCCGGCTGCCCGGTGGTGGTCACCGACTTCGCCACCGCGGAGCTGGTCAAGGTGGCGGCCAACTCGTTCCTGGCCACCAAGATCTCGTTCATCAACGCGATGGCCGAGGTGTGCGAGGTCGTGCACGCCGACGTGACCAAGCTGTCCGAGGCGCTCGGCCACGACACCCGGATCGGCAAGCGCTTCCTGCACGCCGGGCTCGGCTTCGGCGGCGGCTGCCTGCCCAAGGACATCCGCGCGTTCATGGCCCGGGCCGAGGAGCTGGGCGCCCAGGACGCGCTGGCCTTCCTCGAGGAGGTCGACCGGATCAACAAGCGGCGCCGGGCCCGCGCGGTCGACCTCGGCCGGGAGCTGCTCGACGGCGACTTCGCCGGCAAGAAGGTGTGCGTCTGGGGTGCCGCCTTCAAGCCCAACTCCGACGACATCCGCGACTCGCCCGCGCTGGACGTGGCCGCCGCGGTGCAGAAGCTCGGCGCCGCGGTGATCGTCTTCGACCCGGAGGCGATGGACAACGCGAAGCGCGCGTACCCGCAGCTGGCGATGGCGTCCTCCGCGCTGGAGGCGGCCCGCGGCGCGGACCTGCTGCTGCTGCTGACCGAGTGGGCCGAGTTCCGGGAGATGGACCCGGCCAAGCTGGCCGAGATGGTGGCCGCGCCGCGGATCGTGGACGGGCGCAACGCGCTCGACCCGGCCGCCTGGCGCGCGGCCGGCTGGACCTACCGCGCGCTCGGCCGCCCCTGAGGCTGCCCCGCCCGCACTGCCTGTCGGGCCGGGTCCCGGGCTGGGCCGGTCCTGCCGGGGCTACCCCCGGTCCGACCCGGCGGGGGGCCGACGGGGTTATCGGGGGCCGGGCGAGGTTACGAGGGTGGTGTGGACGTGGAGGCCGGGCGGCCGGCGGCGGGGTGTCCGAAGCGGATGGTGCACGGTCCGTGCGGTGGCGTCCGGGCGGACCTGAGCTGCGAGCTGGGCGACCGGCCGTGCCCGTTCGCGACGGCGCCGCCGGTGCCCTGGTCCGGCCCTTCGCCGCCGGCACCGGCCGGCCCGCCGGCGGTGCCGCTGGTCCTGACGGACCTGACCGTCCGCCCCTACGACCCGGGGTCGCTGCGCCGGGTGGTCCGGATCCTGGCCCCGGTGTCGGACGGGCTGCTGATCGGCGAGCACCAGGACCGGCCGGACCTGCCGCCGACCCTCTTCGCGGCCGAGGTGATCGGCGCCGGCGGACGGCCGTGGACCACGCTGACCTGCCGGGACCGCAACCGGGTGGTGCTGGAGCAGGAGCTGGTCGGACTGCGGGCGGTCGGCGTCGACGGGGTGCTGTGCGTGACCGGCGACACCCGCGGGCCGGGCGTGCGCCCGGACGCCACGCAGGTCTTCGACCTCGACGGCACCCGGCTGGCCGCCCTGGCCGCCGCGACCGGGCTGGTCGCGGCCGTGCCCGAGGCGCCCGAGGCGCCGCCGGTCGGGCTGCGGCCGGGCCGGGTGGCGACCAAGCAGCGAGCCGGCGCGCGGGTCTGCGTGCTCAACCACACCAGCTCGGCCGACCGGGTGCGGTCGTTCGTCGCCGCGGCCCGGGCGGCCGGCGCCACGCTGCCGTTCGTGGCCGGGGTGGCCGTCTACACCGACGAGCGGTCCGCCCGGGTGCTGCAGTCCTTCCCCGGCCTCTCCCTCGACCCGGCGGCGGTCGGCCGGGTGCTCGCCGCGCCCGACCCGGTCCGCGCCGGGACGGCGGCCGCGGCCGCGGAGGCGCGGGCGCTGCTGGCCATCCCCGGGGTGGTAGGCGTCAACCTGTCCGGGCTCGCCTCCGACCGCGGCGAGGAGGTGGCCGCGGAGGTGAAGGCGGCCGTCGGCGCCGCCGTCCGGGAGGGGGCGCCGTGAGTTCCGCGATGGAGTCCGAGTTCGACCTCGTCGCGGCGTGGACCGAGCAGGCGGTGGCCGACCTGGGACCGGACTACGCGATCGCGGCCGGCTGCCGGGGCAGCGGCAGCCCGTCCGGATTGGCCTGGCTGGCCGAGGCGCTGGAGGTGCCGCGGGCGGGGCGGATGCTCGACGCCGGCTCCGGCGTCGGCGGGCCGGCCGGGTGGCTGGCCGACCGCTTCGGCGTCGCCCCGGTCTGCGCCGACCCGATGCCGGCCGCGGTCGGGGCCAGCCGGCGCCTGTTCGGGCTGCCGGCGGTGGTCGCCACCGGACAGGCTCTTCCCTTCCCGACCGGCACCTTCGACGCCACCTGGAGCCTGGGCGTGCTCTGCTCGACGCCGGACCAGGCCGGGATGCTGGCTGAGCTGCGCCGGGTGCTCGGCCCGGTCGGCCGGCTCGGCCTGCTGGTCTTCGTCGCGCCACGGCCGCTGCCCCCGTCGCTCCCGGTGCCGGCCGGCAACGACTTCCCCACCGACCGGACGCTGGCCGCGCTGCTGGCCGGCACCGGCTTCACCATCCTGCAGACGGTCGAGGCGACCGCCCTGGCCGACACCCCGGTGTCCTGGCAGGCCCGCGCGGACCGGGTCGAGGCGGCGATGGCCGACCGGCACCGCGGCGACCCGAGATGGGACGAGGCAGTGGAGCAGTCGGCCCGGATCGCCCGGCTGATCGCCGGCGGGCACGTGCGGCCGACGCTGGTGCACGCGGTCGTCGGCTGAGTAGTTCCACTCAGCCGCGCTGAGCAGGCGGGCGGTGCCGGGCGCGGAGTCCGGCGACGAGGGTCGGCGCCATGACCGCACCCGACCCGCTGACCCGCGTCCGCGCCATCGACGCCGAGCTGGTCTCGCTGTACGCCCGGGTGGAGGCGCTGCTGCGCGAGCGCGCCCGGGTGCTGAGCCGGTCGGCCCCGCCGACCGGCGCAGCCGCCTGGACGCCCGCGCCGGCCGCCGGGGCGGGCGGGTCCCCCGGGCCGGCCGGGCCGGCCGGCGGGGCCGGCGGGTCCGGCGGGGCCGCATGGACGGGCGCGTCGGCCGCCGGGGCGGGCGGGTCCGGCGGGGTCGAGTGGACGGGCGGGCCGGCCGCGGGGTCGGCGGGTGGGCCGGCCGCGGGATCGGCGGGCGGTTGGGCGTCCGGGCCGGGCTGGGCGTCCGCGCCGGGCGGCCGGGAGGCGCGGCCGCTCACCGTGCAGGCGCTGCTGCTGGCGCTCGGCGGGCTGCTGCTCGGCACCGCCGCGGTGGTCTTCACCGTGGTCGCCTGGAGCCGGGCCGGCCTGGCCGGCCGCGCGCTGGTGCTGGCCGTCCTGACCGCCGCCGCGCTGGCCGCGCCCGGCCCTGCTGCTGCGCCGCCGGCTCACCGCCACCGCGGAGACGGTCGCGGCCGTCGGCCTGCTGCTCTGCCTGCTCGACGCGTACGCGGTCCGCCGGCTCGACGTGGCCGGGCTCGGCACGGTCGACGGCGGGACGTACGTGGCCGGAGTGCTGGCGCTGCTCGCCGCCGGCTGCGCCGGCTACGCCGCGCTGCTGCCGCTGCGCGGCCCGCGCCCCACCGCCGTCGTGCTCGCCCAGCTTCCGCTGCCGCTGCTCGCCGCCTCTGCCGGCGCCTCCCCCGCCGGCCTCGCCCTCGCGCTGCTCGGCGGCCCGACGCTCGACCTGGTGCTGTCGCGGTGCGCGACGTCGACCGGGGTGCGCAAGGCGGCCGCGCTGACCGGGACCGCCGGCTGGGGGCTGGCGGTGCTGGTCGCCGGGTCGGCGGCCTTCGCGGCGGCCGGCGTGCCGGTGGCGGCGGCCGGCGTGCTCGTGCTGGCCGGCGTCCTGGCCCTCGCCGCCGCCACCGGACACGCCACCGCCGGACCGGGCGCCGGCCGGACCGGGCGCCTGCCGGACCGGGCGCTGCCGGACCGGGCGCTGCCGGACCGGGCGCTGGCGGACCGGGCGCTGGCGGACCGGGCGCTGGCGGACCGGGCGCTGGCGTTGCCGGGCCGGGCGCCGGCGGGCGGGTGGGTGGTGCCGGGCGGCTAGTGCTCTGCCTCGGGGAGTGGGGCAGAGCACTAGCCGCGCGGCCAGGTACCTCCCGGTCCGACGCCGGTGTGGGACTCGGCGTGCTGGTGCTGGCGACGGCGGCGATCAGCGTCGGCCGGGTGCCGCTGGAGGCGGCGGTGACCGGCGCCGGCGTGCCGCTGGCCGCCGCGGTGGTGGGTCTGCTGGCGGCGCTGGCCGCCGCGGCGCTGCCGGCGTACGGCCGGCGCGGGCCGCTCGGCGCGGCCGGAGCGCTGCTCGTGCTCACCGCGACCGCGCCGCTGGCCACGGTGGTGGCCGCGCTCGGCGTGCCGCTGGCCGTGGTGGCGGCGCCGTGGCGGGGGGTGCCGGAGCCGGTGCCGGCGGCGATGGAGCCGGGCGTCGCGCTGGCGGTGGTCGCGCTGGTCACCGCCGGGCTGGCCGTGGCCGCGCTCGCCGCCGACCCACTCCTCCGCCGCGCCTCCCCGGCCTCCACCGGCACCCCGGGCGCCGGCGGGCCGATGGTGGGCGGCGGGTGGGGGCTCGCGGGTGGGGTGCTCGCCGCCGGAGGCCTCGCCGTGGTGGTGCTCGCGCCGGTCGCGCTGCGGCTGCCGCTGGCCGGCACCCTGGCCCTGCTCGGCGGGCTCACCGCCGGGGCCGCCGTGCTCGCCGCCCGCGCCGGCCGCGCCGGGCCGGTCGGCGCCGCCCTGGCGGCGGCGCTGGCCGGGCTCACGGTCGGCTACGCGCTGGCCACCGAGACCGGCACGCTCGTCGTGCTGGCCGCGCTCGCGCTGGTGGCCGCAGCGGTGGCCGGGCTCGCCGCCAGCCGCCCGGTGCGCACCGGCGCCGCCGCGGTGGCGGTGCTGGCGCTGGCCGGGGAGGCCGCGGCGGTGCCGCTGGCGGCGGGCAGCACCGTCCGGCCGGCCGGCTTCCTGCTGCTCGGCGTGGCCGCCGCCGCGGTGGCCACCGCGGCCGTGCTGCGCCGCACCGCCCCGGCCGAGGCGCTCGCGGTCGAGCTGGCCGCCGCGCCGGTCGCGACCGCCGGCGTGGCGCTGGCCGCCACCCGGGGCTGGTCCGCCTCGGCCGCCTTCGGCGTCCTCGGCTTGATCCTCGCTGCCGCCGCCCTCCGCCCGGACCGCCGCCTCCTCGCCTACCCCGCCGCGGCCAGCGTCCAGCTCGCCGGCTGGATCGCACTGGCCACCGCCGAGGTGGACGTCCCGGAGGCGTACACGGTGCCGCTGTCCCTGGCCCTGCTCGCCGTCGGCCTCTGGCGCCGCCGGAGTGGTGCCCCGCCCCGCCCGGCGGGGCAGAGCACCAGCCGCCGGGGAAGCACCGTCTCCTCCTGGCTGGCGTACGGCCCGGCGCTGACCGTCACGGCCGGCCCGTCGCTGGCCGCCGCGATGGCCGGCGGCACCGACCTGCGGCCGCTGCTGCTCGGCGCCGCCGCGACGGCGACCGTCCTGGTGGGTGCCCGCGCCCGCCTCCAGGCGCCGCTCGCGGTGGGCACCGCCGTCCTGGGCGTGCTGGCCCTGCACGAGCTCGGCCCGGCGCTGGTCGGCCTCACCGCCGACCTGCCGCGCTGGCTGCCGCCGGCGCTCGGCGGCGCGCTGCTGCTCGCGGTGGGCAGCACGTACGAGCGGCGGCTGGCCGATCTGCGCCGCGCCCGCAGCGCCTTCGCCCGGCTGGGCTGACGGCCGCCGGGTCAGGGGAAGAGCGGTCCGCGGTGGACCTTGTGCTGCGCCGCCTGCGCCAGCGGCCGGACCACGAGCTGGTCGACGTTGACGTGCAGCGGCAGGCCCACGGTCAGCTCGATGCAGGCGGCGACGTCGTCCGCGGTCAGCGGCCGGTCCACGTCCGCGTACACCGCGGCCGCCTTCGCCGCGTCCCCACCGAAGCGCTTCACCGAGAACTCGTCCGTCCGCACCATCCCGGCCGCGATCTCGATGACCCGCACCGGCACCCCGGCCAGCTCCAGCCGGAGCGTCTCGGTCAGCGCGTGCTGCCCGTGCTTGGCCGCGCTGTAGCCGCCGCCGCCCTCGTAGTTGGTGAACGCGGCGGTCGAGGTGACGTTGACGATCGTGCCGCCGGCGCCGGCCCGCAGCAGCGGCAGCAGGGCGCGGGTCATCCGCAGGGTGCCCAGCACGTTCAGCTCGTACATCGACTGCCAGTCGGCCGGGTCGGCCACGGCGACCGGGTCCAGCCCGACGGCGCCGCCGGCGTTGTTGACCAGCACGTCGCAGCCGTCCAGCGCGGCCGCGACGGCGTCCACCGACGCCTGGTCGGTGACGTCGAGCCGCAGCGGCCGGGCGCCGATCTCGGCGGCCAGCGACGCCAGCCGGTCCTCCCGGCGGGCCGCGACCACCACCGCGAAGCCGTCCGCGGCCAGCCGCCGCGCCGTCGCGGCCCCGATCCCGCTGCTCGCCCCGGTCACCACCGCGATCCCAGCCATGGATTCATCCCACCACGCCGCGCTGCGGGCATGATGGACGGATGGCGTACGGAGACTCCGAGACCATCGAGCGGGTGCTCCGGCATCAGGTCTGGGCGGTGGTCGGGCTGACCGCCAACCGGGCCCGCCCGGCGTACGGCGTGGCCCGCTTCCTGCAGGCGCACGGCCGCCGGATCGTCCCGGTCAACCCGCGCGCCGAGGCCGTGCACGGCGAGCCGGGCTACCGGACGGTCGCGGACATCCCGTTCCCGGTGGACGTGGTGGACGTCTTCCGCCGCGCCGACCGGGCCGGGGCGCACGTCGACGAGGCGGTCGAGGCCGGCGCCAAGGCGGTCTGGCTGCAGCTCGACATCGTCGACGAGGCGGCCGGCGAGCGGGCGGCGAAGGCGGGGCTGGACGTGATCATGGACCGCTGCCCGGTCATCGAGTGGCCCGCCCACGGCCCCCGCTGAGGACGGCCGCGGTCACGACTCGGCCGGCAGCAGGGCCCGGACCCGGTCCCGCAGGCGCTCGATCTCGGCCGCCGGCAGCTTCTCGCTGCCGGTGATCTCGACGGCCTGCTGCTGACCGGTGGCCAGGTCCCGGGCCGTGACCTGGAGGATCGCGTTCGCGTCGACGGCGAAGGTGACCTCGATCTGGGGTACGCCGCGGGGCGCCGGCGGCAGCCCGGTCAGCTCGAAGGTGCCGAGCTTCTTGTTGTGCACCGCCATCTCGCGCTCGCCCTGGTAGACCTGCAGCTGCACCGACGGCTGGTTGTCGTCCGCGGTGGTGAAGACCTCCGAGCGCCGGGTCGGGATCGTCGTGTTGCGCTCGATCAACCGGGTCATGACGCCGCCCCTGGTCTCGATGCCGACGGAGTGGGCGGTCACGTCGAGCACCAGGGTGTCCTTGACCTCGCCGGTCAGCGTGCCGCCCATGATCGCGGCCCCGCCGGCCACGGCCTCGAGCGGGGCCGTGGTGACCCGGACCGAGGGCAGCAGCTCGCGGAGCAGCTCGGCGACCGCCGGCATCCGGGCGGCGCCGCCGACCAGCAGCACCCGCTCGAGGTCGCCCGCGTGGTCGCCGTGGGTCGCCCGGAGCACCTGCCGGACGTCCGCCCGCACCTGGTCGAGCAGGCCGCTGGTGAGCGTCCGGAAGTCCGCCAGCGTGAGGGTGGCGTCGAGATCGAGCGTCCCGGACCTGGTCGCGGCGACGTACGGGAGGCTGACGGTGGTGGCGCCGGCCGAGGACAGCTCGATCTTGGCCTGCTCCGCCGCCGCGGCGAGCCGCACGCGGGCCGCCGGGTCCCGGGACAGGTCGACGTCGTGCCGGTGGCCGAAGTCCGTGGCCAGCTGCCGGGCGATGGCCGCGTCCCAGTCCGCGCCGCCGAGCCGCCGGCCGGCGGTCGCCTTGACCTCGACCACGCCGTCCTCGATCTCGACCACGGCGACGTCGAGGAAGCCGGAGCCCAGGCAGAGGACCAGGACCCGGGCCGCCATCTCCGGGACGCGGGCGGCGAGGTCGACCGCGGCGGCGGCGGGCGCGGAGACGATCCGCAGCGGCTCCAGGCCGGCGATCCGGGCGGCGTCCCGGACGGCGGTGCGCTGCACGTCGTCGAGGCTCGCCGGCACCGCGACGACCACCCGGGTGGGCTCGGCGCCGAGGGTGCGACCGGCGTCCTGCGCCAGCCGGCGCAGCAGCAGCGCGACGAGCTCCTGCGGGGTGTACGTCACGCCGCCGTAGCTGACCGTCGTGCCGTCGACCAGGCGGCGCAGCGGGGACCCGACCCGCTCGTCGGCCGCCCGGGCGGCCCACTGCCGGGCGGCCTCGCCGACCACGGCCCGGCCCTCGGCGGTGACGGCGACGGCCGACGGCACCTCCCGCCGGCCCTCGGTCCCGGACACCAGGGCGGGGCGGCCGCCGTCCAGCACGGCGGCGTACGAGCGGTGGTCGCCGAGGTCGATCGCCAGCACCTGGCCGGTCGGCGGCCGGGGCAGGTCCCGCTCCGCCCCGACCCCCACCGCCGGCCCCGCCACGGACTCCGCCACGGCACCCGCGCCGGCGCGAGGAGGTACCGCGTCGGCGCCCGGCGCATCGGGACCGCCCCCGGCGATCGCGCCGACCGCCGGCCCGGCGTCAGCCGCCGGCCCATCCGGCGGGCCGAGCACCGTCGCCGCCGACTCGGCGACCTGCGGGTCCGGATCGCCGGCCAACCGCCGCAGCAGCTCCTCCGCGGCCGTCCGCACCGCCGGCTCGGCGTCGGTGAGCAGTGCGGCGAGGTCGGCGACGGCGACCAGGCGCACCCCGGCCCGGCGGTGGCCGGCCAGCTCGAGCAGGTCGGACGCCAGCACCCCGCTGGCCGAGCCGCGCCGCCGGGCGACCACCAGCCGGCCCTGCTCGCCGACCACGAAGCGCTGCGGCGTCTGGTGCGACGAGGCGGCCCGGATCTCGGCGAAGACGTACTCGTACAGGTCGTCCACCGAGATCTGCCCGTCCCGGTCCAGGTCGGCGTCCCCGCTGGCCAGGCCGCGGACCACCGCACCGGTGAAGACCGACGGC
Source organism: uncultured Actinomycetota bacterium (assembly GCA_963849885.1). Lineage (GTDB taxonomy): Bacteria > Actinomycetota > Actinomycetes > Mycobacteriales > CADCTP01 > CADCTP01. Next base: position 25,821 of record CAWKIV010000001.1, read on the forward strand.
TCGCCCTCGGCCAGCACCAGGTCGGCACCCTCGAAGGCGTACTCCATGCCGCTGGACGCGGTCAGGATCGCCTTGCCCCGGCCGAGGTGCTCGGCCACGTCCACCACCCGGTCGGAGCGGGAAAGCATGCCCCGGTCCACCCGGCCGCTGAAGCAGCAGTCCAGCAGCAGCAGCGTCCGCTGGCTGCGGGTGCGCATCATCTTGTCCTTGACGAACGCGGCGTCCACCGACGTCGCCCCGAGCACCCGGAGCTTGGTGTTCGTCGCGGCCAGGTGGAGCTCGCCGTCGGCGCCCTTGACGCCGTGGCCGGAGAAGTGCAGCAGCAGGGTGTCCTCGCGGGCGCCGTCGGCGTAGAACTCCTCGACCGCCTCGAGGATCTCGTACGAGCGGGCGTTGGTCAGCACCCGCACCTCGTAGCCGCCGATGTCCGGGTCGGCGAGCACCTCGGACAGCCGCTCGGCGTCCCGGGACGGCGCCCGCAGCCGGCCCAGACCGGGATCCTGGTAGGTGTCCGTGGCGACGATCAGGGCACGGCGCCGGCCCGGAGCCGGCTCACGTGCCGCCATGGCGCTCCAGCCAGGCGGCCACGACGGCCCGCTGCTGATCCGCGGTGGGCGTCGCGATCTCCAGGGTGTCGCCGTCGATGGTGGCCGTCAGCGCCCCGGGCCGGCCGCCGGCCCGCCAGCCGCGGAGCAGCTCGACCAGTGCCGCCAGCACCTCCGGCGCGGTCACCCCGGTCACCAGCAGCGTGCCGAGCTGCGCGGCCACCTCGCCGGCGCCACGGCTGCCGGCCGGGGCCGGGCCGCCGGGCGGGCGCTCCACCGCGTCGACGTCCAGCTCGAGCAGCTCGGCCCGCAGCTCGCCGGTCAGCCGCTCCAGCGTCTCCGCGTCCAGGTCGCCGCTGAGCTCGACCGCCACCTGCCCGCTGGCCGCCATGGCCGATCGCCCCCTGCTCGCCCCCGGTGTCCGATCGGACGATAGCAGCGCTGCGTACGGTCAGTCGGCCAGTCGCTGCCGCAGGGCGGCGTCCTTGCCGCGGGCCGTCTCGGCCAGCTCGGCCTGGAAGGCGACCACCCGGGCCCGCAGCGCCGGGTCCGCGGCGGCCAGGATGCGCACGGCGAGCAGCCCGGCGTTGCGCGCCCCGCCGACGGCGACCGTGGCCACCGGGATGCCGGCCGGCATCTGCACGATGGACAGCAGCGAGTCGAGCCCGTCCAGGTGCTTCAGCGGCACCGGCACGCCGACCACCGGCAGCGGGGTCAGGCTGGCCACCATGCCGGGCAGGTGCGCCGCGCCGCCGGCGCCGGCCACGATCACCCGCAGCCCCCGGTCCGCGGCCGAGCCGGCGTAGTCGACCATGTCCCGCGGCGTCCGGTGCGCGGAGACCACCCGCACCTCGTACGGGACCTCGAAGTCGCGCAGCGCCTCGGCCGCGCCGGCCATCGTCGGCCAGTCCGAGTCGCTGCCCATGATCACGCCGACCAGCGCGGTCATGGGGCCACCCCCGTGGCCAGGTAGGCGGCCGCGGCCGTCGCGTCCCGCCGCAGCGCGCCGAGGTCGTCGCCGAGCGCGGTCACGTGCCCGATCTTGCGCCCCGGCCGCGGCTCCTTGCCGTACAGGTGCAGCTTGACCGCCGGCCACCGGGCCGCGAAGTGGTGCACCCGCTCGTCCAGCCCGGGCGCGCCCGGTGCCGGCTCGGCGGCCAGCACGTTGGCCATCGCCACCGCCGGCGCGGCCAGCCCGGTGGCGCCCAGCGGGTAGTCGAGCACGGCCCGCAGGTGCTGCTCGAACTGCGACGTCCGGGACCCCTCGATGGTCCAGTGCCCGCTGTTGTGCGGCCGCATGGCCAGCTCGTTGACCAGCAGGGCGCCGTCGGTGCGCTCGAAGAGCTCGACCGCGAGCACGCCGACCACGTCCAGCTCGCGGGCGATCCGCAGCGCGATCTCCTCGGCCCGCTCGGCGGTCTCGTCCGGCAGGCCGGGCGCCGGCGCCAGCACCTCGACGCAGATGCCGTCGCGCTGCACCGTCTCCACCACCGGCCAGGCCGCGCCCTGCCCGTACGGGGAGCGGGCCACCAGGGCGGCCAGCTCCCGGCGCAACGGCACCCGCTCCTCGGCCAGCAGCGGCACGCCGGTGGCCAGCAGCGGGCCGAGGTCCGCGTCCGACCCGGCGAGCCAGACCCCGCGCCCGTCGTAGCCGCCGCGCACCGCCTTGACCACCACCGGCCAGCCGGTCTCCGCGGCCAGCCGCTCGACGTCGGCCTCCCCGGTGACCGGCGTCCACCGCGGCACCGGCAGGCCGAGCTCGCCGAGCCGGGTGCGCATCACCTGCTTGTCCTGCGCGTGCAGCAGCGCCGCCGCGGACGGGAGCACGGCGTGCCCGGCCGCGGCCAGCCGGCGCAGGTGCTCCGGCGGCACGTGCTCGTGGTCGAAGGTGACCACGTCGCAGCCCTTGGCGAAGCCGGCCAGGTCCTCGTACGAGGTGTGCTCGCCGATCGTGACGTCCGCGGCGACCAGCGCGGCGGCGTCACCCGGGGACGCGGCCAGCACCCGCAGCGACTGGCCGAGCGCGATCGCGGCCTGGTGGGTCATCCGGGCCAGCTGCCCGCCCCCGACCATCCCGACCACGGGCAGGCCGGTGCCGGGACGCATGCGGCGAGACTAGGCCATGCCAGCCGGCGGGCCGCGGACCTGGCCCGCCGTCGTGGCCGCGAGCGGCGACCCCGGACGGGGCGGGGCCGGCGGCACCGCCCCGGTCCCGGGTGGGCCGCGGGGCCCACCCGCCCCACGGACCGGGAGCGGCGGTGGCGGGTGCGCCCGCCGGCCGGAACACCCCGATCGGGGGCCACGAGCTGCTCCGGCGGACTGGGGACGGTCCGGGCCGCGTTCGGTGACGCGATCCGGCGGGCATATATCGTCAGCGACCGTCCGACGTCCCTCAGCGATCGGAGCACAGCGCATGTCGGTCCCGCTCCCGCGCGTGGAGCCCGGCGAGCTGGACGGGCCGAGCGATGCGCACCTCATCGCGGCGGTCCGGGCCGGCGACGGCGACGCGTTCGGGCACCTCTACCGCCGGCACGTGGCGGCCGCGCACAACCTCGCCCGGCAGCTGACCCGGTCCACCGCGGAGCGTGACGACCTGGTCGCGGAGGCGTTCGCGAAGGTGCTGGACACGATGCGGGCCGGCGGCGGGCCGGACATCGCGTTCCGGGCGTACCTGCTGACCACGCTGCGCAACACGCTGTACGACCGGATCCGCCGGGACCGCCGGCTGGAGCTGTCCGACGACATGACCCGGCACGACCCGGGCGAGCCGTGGGTGGACACCGCGGTGGCCGACTTCGAGTCGACGATGGCGGCCCGGGCGTTCGCCCGGCTGCCGGAGCGCTGGCAGACCGTGCTCTGGCACACCGAGGTCGAGCAGGAGACGCCGGCCCAGGTCGCGCCGGTGCTCGGGCTGTCCGCCAACGGGGTGGCCGCGCTGGCCTACCGGGCCCGCGAGGGGCTGCGGCAGGCCTACCTGCAGGAACACCTCGCCGACGCCGACGGCAAGGAGTGCCGGCACACGGTCGAGCGGCTCGGCGCGTGGGCCCGGGGCGGGCTGTCCCGGCGGAGCCGGGTCCAGGTCGACAGGCACCTGGAGTCGTGCGCGCAGTGCCGGCTGCTGGCCCGCGAGCTGGCCGACGTCAACTCCAGCCTGCGCGGGCTGATCGCTCCGGCGGTGCTCGGCGGCGGAGCCCTCGTCGCCGCCTACCTCGCCGCCGCCACCCCCGAAGCCGCCGCCGCAGCCGGCGCCGGCGCGGCGGGAGCCGCGGGCGGCGCAGCGGGAGCTCGCGGGCGGCGCAGCCGCAAGCTCGGCGGGCGGCGCGGCGGGAGCCGGAGGCGGCGCGGCCGCGGGCGGCGCAGCCGCGGGAGCCGGTGCCGCCGCGAGCACCGGCGGCTCGCTCTTCGGCACCGCCGCCGGCTGGGTCGTCGGCACCCAGGTCGGCCAGGCCAGCGCCGCCGCGGTCGCCGCGGTGGTGATCGGCGGCGCCACCGTGGTCGGCCTCAACACCGGCCCCGGCACCGCCACCAGCGCCGCCGATCCGGTGGTGACCAGCGCCCCGGCCAGCCCCGGGCTGCCCGGGTCGGGCGAGTCGGTCGTCGGCCCCCCCGCCGGCGGTCAGGCCGCCCCCGGCGCCCCCGGCCGGTCCGGCACGCCGGGCCAAGCCGGCCCCGGCGCCGCCTCGGGTCCCGGCGGCCCACCCGCCGCCCCCGGCGCCGGCCAAGGCACCGGCCGCCCGAGCGCCCCCGGCGACCAGGGCGCGGGCGGTCCGGCCGGCGCCCCCGTACCGCCCGGCGGCGGCCCGCCCGGCGGCCCGGCCGGACCGCCGGCGATGGAGGTCGACCGTCCGGCGCCGGTCCGCCCCCTGCGTCCGGGCGATCCCGGCGAGATCAGCATCCCCGTCCGCAACACCGGCACCGGCGCGGCCACCGACCTCGTCGCGGTGGTGTCGCTGCCGCCCGGCTTCACCGTCCGGGCCGGTGGCTCCAGCAGCCCGAGCGAGTGGGCCTGCACCGGCACCGCCGACGTGGCCACCTGCCGGGCGACCCGGATACCCGCCGGCGGCCGGGGCACCGTCCGGGTCAAGGTCCGGCTCACCGGCACCGCCGGGGCCGGCCCGGTCAGCGGCCAGGTGAGCGCCGCCGGCACGGACCCCACGCCGATCCCGACCACCACCGTCCCGGTCACCCCCCGCTGACGGCCCGCCCCTAGTCCACTGAGCACGTCCGCCACCGACTGACCACTTCCGCCGCCGACTGAGCAGCAATAGCTCCTCAGCCGACCGGCCAACTGCTCAGCCGGCGGGCAACAGGCGCTCAGCCGAGGCCGAGGTCGCGGGCGATCAGCATCCGCTGCACCTCGGAGGTGCCCTCGCCGATCTCCAGGATCTTCGCGTCCCGCCAGTGCCGCGCCACCGGGAACTCGTTCATGAAGCCGTACCCGCCGAAGATCTGGGTCGCCTCCCGCGCGTTGGTGACCGCGGCGTCGGAGGAGAAGAGCTTCGCGATCGCGGCCTCCCGCTTGAACGGCTTGCCCGCGAGCATGAGCCGGGCCGCCTCGTAGTACGCCAGCCGGGACAGGTGCGCCCGCGCCTCCATGTCCGCGATCTTGAACTGGATCGCCTGGTACGACCCGATGGTCCGGCCGAACGCGGCCCGCTCCTTCGCGTACTTCACCGACTCGTCCACGCACGCCTGCGCCAGCCCGGTGGCCAGCGCCGCGATCGCGATCCGGCCCTCGTCCAGGATGGACAGGAAGTTGGCGTAGCCGCGGCCGCGCTCGCCGAGCAGGTTGGCCTCCGGCACCCGGCAGTCGGTGAACGCCAGCTCCCGGGTGTCCGAGGCGTGCCAGCCGACCTTGGAGTATTTCTTCGACGCGGAGAAGCCCGGTCGCGGCACCGGCACCAGGATCGCGGAGATCTCCTTCCTGCCGCCGGCCAGCTCGCCGGTCACCGCGGTCACCGTGACCAGCTTGGTCAGCTCGGTCCCGGAGTTGGTGATGAAGGCCTTGGTGCCGTTGATCACCCACTCCCCGTCCTCGAGCCGGGCGGTGGTGCGGGTGGCACCGGCGTCCGAGCCGCCGCCGGGCTCGGTCAGCCCGAACGCGCCGAGCGCCTCCCCCGAGCAGAGCATCGGCAGCCACTCCCGCTTCTGCTCCTCGGTGCCGAAGCGGTGGACCGGCATGGCGCCGAGCGAGACGCCGGCCTCCAGCGTGATCGCGACCGACGAGTCGGCCCGGGCCAGCTCCTCGATGGCCAGGCAGAGCGTGAAGTAGTCGCCGCCCATCCCGCCGTACTCCTCCGGGAAGGGCAGGCCGAACAGGCCCATCCCGGCCATCTGCTTGACCACCGGGTACGGGAACTCGGCGCGCTCGTCGTACTCGAACGCCGCCGGCGCGACGACCGTCCGGGCGAAGTCGGCAACGGTGCGACGAAAGGCTTCCTGCTCGTCGTTGAGCGGGGTGTCGGGCATGCCCCCGATCCTGTCACGGCGCCGGACCGGCGGCGCACCGTCGGTGGCCACGTACACTCCTCCGGATGCGCCTGCTCGACCGACTCAGCACGCCCTGGCACGTGCTGGCCAAGGAGATCTCGGCCTTCGGCGTGGTCGGGGTGGTCAACCTCTTCGTCGACGTGGGCCTGTTCAACCTGCTGCACTTCCGGGTCGGGCTCGGCCCGACCACGTCGAACATCCTGTCCGCCGGTGTGGCCACCACGATCTCCTACTTCGCCAACCGGCACTGGTCCTTCTCCCACCGGGCCCGGACCGGGCTCCGCCGGGAGTACACGCTCTTCATCCTGATCAACCTGCTCGCGCTGGGGATCTCCAGCGTGGTGATCGCCTTCACCTACTACGTGGTCAGCGCGACCGACCCGTTCGCGCTCAACGTGGCCAAGGTGATCGGCATCGGGATCGGCACGATCTTCCGATTCTGGTCCTACAAGCGCTACGTCTTCCCCCGCCACCCGGACGCCGACGTCGCCCAGGCCTCCTCCGCCCGGGGCTGATCAGACCGGGCCTCTTCCGCCCGGGGCTGATCAGA
>CAWKIV010000002.1:0-145610 GCA_963849885.1 uncultured Actinomycetota bacterium
TGTCGCTGACCGGCCGGATCGGCAAGCCGATGCTCACCCTGCACGGCACCAAGGACACCCTGCTGCCGCGCGAGCTGCACTCTGACGTCTACACCCGGCTGATCGCCGGCCAGGGCCGGGGCCGGCTGCACCGCTACTACGTGGTCGAGGACGCCAACCACGTGGACAGCCTGTACGACCTGATGCCGCAGGTCACCCGCCCGCTGCTGCCGTGCTACCGGGACGCGTTCGGCGCGCTGGAGGCATGGGTGGACCGCGGCACCGCGCCGCCGCCGAGCCGGACGATCCCGCGCCCGTCCGGTGACGTCGTGAAGACCTGCTGAGGACACACCGACATGACACCCGATGTGTCCGCGACACCCATGCCCAACGGCCGGGCCGCTGGTTACGGTCCGGGCATGGACGCCGCCGCCGACCTCCGCGGCCGGACCGCGCTGGTCACCGGCGGGGCCAGCGGCATCGGCCGGGCCTGCGCCCGGCGGCTGGCCGCGGCCGGCGCCCGGGTCGTGGTCGTCGACCTGGACGGCGACGCCGCCAAGGAGGTCGCCACCGAGGTCGGCGGCGAGGCGGTGCAGCTCGACCTGGCCGACCTGGACGCGGTGGACCGGCTGTCGCGGCCGCCGACATGCTGGTCAACAACGCCGGCCTGCAGCACGTGGCGCCGGTGCAGGACTTCCCGCCGGAGCGCTTCTCGCTGATCCTGCGGGTGATGCTGGAGGCGCCGTTCCGGCTGCTCCGGGCGGTCCTGCCGCACATGTACGCGCAGGGCTGGGGCCGGATCGTCAACATCTCCTCGGTGCACGGGCTGCGCGCCTCGCCGTTCAAGTCGGCGTACGTGGCGGCCAAGCACGGGCTGGAGGGGCTGTCCAAGGTGGTCGCGCTGGAGGGCGGCCGGCACGGGGTCACCTCGAACTGCGTCAACCCGGCGTACGTGCGCACGCCGCTGGTGGAGCGGCAGATCGCCGACCAGGCGCCGGCCCACGGCATGGCCGCGGACGAGGTGGTGCAGCGGGTGATGCTGGAGCCGGCCGCGATCAAGCGGCTGATCGAGCCGGAGGAGGTGGCCGAGGCGGTCGCCTACCTGTGCTCGCCGGCCGCCTCGTTCATGACCGGCTCCTCGTTCGTGCTCGACGGCGGCTGGACCGCCCGCTGACCCCGGAGGGCGCCAGGATGTCGGTGGCTCGGGTCGACGGGACGGCCGACGGGACGAAGATGGCGGACATGGGCGCCGCCGTCTTCCTCGAGCTGCTGGCCCGCGACGCCGCCGTGGTCGAGTACGAGCGGCCGCTGGTGGACGCCCGGGCCCGCCGGGCGCCGGCGGACGAGATCGACGAGCTGGAGCGGGCCAAGCGGGACGCGCTGCAGGTGCGGGCCACGCTGGAGCGGCGCCGGCGGCGGGAGGCGGAGCTGGCCGCGCTGTTCGACACCGCCGGCGAGATCGCCGCGCTGCAGGACCTGGACGCGGTGCTGCAGGCGATCGTCCGGCGGGCCCGCCGCCTGCTCGGCACCGACGTGGCGTACCTGACGCTGAAGGACCCGGACGTCGGCGACACCTACATGCGGGTCACCGACGGCAGCGTGGCGGCCAGCTTCCAGCGGCTGCGGCTGCCGCTCGGGGCCGGGCTGGGCGGGCTGGTGGCGCAGACCGCGACGCCGTACTCGACCCCCAACTACCCGGCGGACGCCCAGTTCCAGCACACCTCGGAGATCGACCGGGCGGTCCGGGACGAGGGGCTGATCGCCATCCTCGGCGTGCCGCTGCGGCTCGGCTCGACCGTGATCGGGGTGCTGATGGCCGCCAACCGCAGCGAGCGGCCGTTCGCCCGGGACGAGGTGACGCTGCTCGCGTCGCTGGCCGCGCACGCCGCGGTGGCCATCGACAACGCCCGGCTGCTGCACGAGACCCGGGCCGCGCTGGACGAGCTGGCCACCGCCAACCAGCTGGTCCGGGCGCACAGCGAGTCGGTGGAGCGGGCCGCGGCCGCGCACGACCGGCTGGCCGACCTGGTGCTGCGCGGCGGCGGCGTGGAGGACGTGGCCGCCGCGGTCAGCGACGTGCTCGGCGGCGCGCTGCTGGTGCTGGACGCCAGCGGCCGGGTGCTGGCCGCGACCGGCGCCGGGGACGGGGCCGCGGCCCGGGCGGCGGCCGGCTGCCCGACCCGGCCACGCTGGCCGACACGGTGACCGCGTCCCGGGCCTCCGGCCGGGCGGTGCGGGCCGGCGACTGCATGGTCGCCGCGGTGGCCGCCGGCCCCGAGCAGCTCGGCGCGCTGGTGCTGTCCGGGGTGCCCGAGCTGGCCGGCGCGGACCAGCGCATCCTGGAGCGGGCCGCGCTGGTCACCGCGCTGCTGCTGCTGTTCCGCCGGTCCGCCGCGGACGCCGAGGAGCGGGTCCGCGGCGAGCTGCTCGGCGACCTGCTGGCCGCGCCCCGCCGCGACCCGGACGGCCTGCGCGAGCGGGCCCGCCGGCTCGGCGTCGACCTGGACGGGCCGCACACGGTGGTGGTCGTGGACGCCGGCGACCTGCCCCGGCAGCGGGTCGCCTCGTACGCGACCATGCTCGCCGCGGAGCGCAAGGGGCTGGCCGGCTCGCACTCCGGCCGGGTGCTGCTGATGCTGCCGCAGCCCGACCCGGCGGTGGCCGCGCGGGCGGTGGCGCAGGCCCTGGAGCACGGGCTCGGCGGCCCGGTCACCGCCGGCGCCGGCGGCCCCGGCCGGGGCCCGGAGGGGGTCGCGACCGCGCACGCGGAGGCCGAGCACTGCCTGGAGGCGATGCTCGCGCTGGGCCGGCGCGGCACCGGCGGGGCGATGTCCGACCTCGGCTTCCTCGGCCTGGTGCTGGGCGAGAGCCGGGACGCCGGCGGCTTCGTCCGGCGCACGCTCGGCCCGCTGCTGGACTACGACGCCCGGCGGGGGACCGAGCTGCTGGCCACCCTGGAGCAGTATTTCGCGCACGGCGGCAGCCTGGCCCGCACCCGCGAGGTGCTGCACGTGCACGTGAACACGGTGGCCCAGCGGCTGGAGCGGATCGGCCGGCTGCTCGGCGAGGACTGGAACACCCCCGAGCGGGCCCTGGAGGTCCAGCTCGCCCTCAAGCTGCACCGCGCCACCGGCAGCTCCTAGCCCGCCTGGACGCGGGCCGACACCGCCCGGTGCCGGGCCAGCATCTCGTCGAGGCCGGGGTGGACGGGGGCGCCGTCGAGGACGACCGGCTCGCCGGCGACCACGGTGTGCCGGGCCGCGGTCGGCCCGCAGCGCAGCCAGGCCTCGACCGGGTCGGACAGCGCCCCCGCGTACGGGACGCCGGTCAGCGGCCAGACCGCGAGGTCGGCGCAGGCGCCGACGGACAGCTCGCCGATCTCGCCGGTGCGGCCGAGGCAGCCGGCGCCGCCCCGGGTGGCGATCTCCAGCGCGTCCCGGGCCGACGTGGAGCCCGGTCCGTGCCGCAGCTTGCCCAGCAGCATCGCGGTCCGTGCCTCCAGCCACAGCGACGCCGAGTCCGCGGACGCCGAGCCGTCGCAGCCCAGCCCGACCGGCGCGCCGGCCTCCCGCAGCTCCCGCACCGGGGCCAGCCCGGCGCCGAGGATCAGGTTGCTGCTCGGGCAGTGCGCCACCCCGGTGCCCCAGCCGCCGAGCCGGGCGACCTCGGCCGGGTTGGGCTGGATGCAGTGCGCCACCCAGGACCGGTCGGTGCCCCAGCCGACCTCCTCGAAGTGCTCCACCGGCCGCCGCCCGAAGGTGGCCAGGCAGAAGTCGTCCTCGTCCAGGTCCTCGGCCAGGTGGGTGTGCAGCCGGACGTCGAGCCGCTCGGCCAGCTCGGCGGTGGCCCGCATCAGCTCGGCGGTGACCGAGAACGGCGAGCACGGGGCCAGCGCGATCCGCACCATCGCGGTGGGGGAGCGGTCGTGGTGCCGGCCGACCAGCCGCTCGGAGTCGGCCAGGATCTCGTCCTCGTCCTGCACCACCTCGTCCGGCGGCAGCCCGCCGTCCTTGACCGACAGCGACATCGAGCCGCGGGTCGGGTGGAAGCGCATGCCCAGCTCGGTGGCGGCGGCGATCTCGGCCGAGATGAGGTCGCCGGCCCCGCGCGGGTGCACGTACAGGTGGTCGGTGGAGGTGGTGCAGCCGCCCAGGGCCAGCTCGGTCAGCCCGACGTACGCGGAGACGTACGCGGCCTCCTCGTCCAGTCTGGTCCACAGTGGATAGAGCGTGGTCAGCCAGTCGAACAGGCTGCCGGCCAGGGCGGGCGCGTACGCCCGGGTCAGGTTCTGGTAGAGGTGGTGGTGGGTGTTGACCAGGCCCGGGGTGACCAGGCAGCCGTCCGCGCGCAGCGTCCGGCGGGCCGGCGGCGGCTCCTCGCCGGGCCCGCCGAGCGCGCTCACCACGCCGCCGGTCACCGCCACCCAGCCGCCGCTGATCTCCCGCCGCCCGGCATCCACCGTCGCGACGTGCTCGGCTCCCACGACGACCAGGTCCGCCTGCTCCGGTTCGGTCATCCCGGCATTCTGCCGCGACGCCCGCCGCTGGGCCGGACGGGTCCGGAGGAAGTCGCGGGAGGTGGTCAGTCGGGGTCAGGCCGGCGGGCCGTCGACCAGCGCGGCGACGGGCGGGGGGAGCGGGCCGGCGCCGAGGGTGGGGCGGGCGTCGACGGCGGCGGTCGCGTCGGCGGCCGGGACGCCGGCGGCGCGCAGCACCTCGACCGCGGTGGCGGCGGGGAGGGTGTCGAACCAGGTCCGGCCGAGCCGGGACCGGCCCTCCGCCGTCGGCACCCCCCACAGCCGCAGCCGGGCCATCCCGCCGTCCGGGTAGGCGTCCAGCCGCACGTCGGTCACCGCCGGCCCGGCCGGCAGCACGAAGCGGTGCCGGGTGTCCGGCTGCAGCGGGGTCCGGGGGAGCAGCTCGACCCAGCCGGCCGGGTCGTTCGGGTCGGCGCCGTCCGGACAGCCGGTCAGCCGGGCCGCGCCGGGCGCGTTGTGCAGGAACCAGCTGGTGTCCAGCTCGGCCAGCCGGACCACCCCGGTGGTGGCCAGCCGCACCGCGACCCAGTCGTTGCCGTCGTCCCGGCGCCGCGCGGTCTCCCAGCCCTCGCCCATGTCGCGGGCCAGCCCGGGGGAGATCAGCTGCACCGGGCGGCCGTAGAACTCGTTGCTGCAGCCGGTCAGCAGCCCGCCGTTCTCCAGCGCGGCCAGGTCGAACGGCCCGGCGTCCAGCGGCCGCGGGTCGGGCACCGGGACGCCGTGCACCCGCAGCCGGGCCACCCCGCCGTCCGGGTCGATGGTGAGCCGGACGTGCGTGAAGCGCTGCCCGCACTCGACCGCGAACTCGTTGCGGGTGTCGCCGGCCAGCGGGACCGCAGGCAGCAGCGGGGTCCAGTCGGCCGCGACCAGCTCGGCCGCGGACGGGTGGCCCTCCGCGGCCAGCCCGTGCAGCGCCGCCCGCGGCGGGTAGTTGCCGGTGAAGAAGCTGGTGTCCACCACCACGCCGTGCACCAGCCCGGGCACGCCGAGCCGGACGATCACCCAGTCCGTGCCGGGCTCCCGGCGGCGGCGGGTCTCCCAGCCGTCGTACACCTTGCCCTTGTGCCCGAACTCGTCGTGCCGCTCCGGCGGCCCCGGGCGGAGCAGGTTTTCCCGCTCGGCGAAGGACTCGTCGCTGGCGGCCACCGCGGCCCCGCCGACCGCCCGGGAGGCCAGGTCCGGCAGCCGGTCGAAGCTCACCGCAGCACCCCTCTCGGCTCGGGCCCGGTCGGCACGCCGCGCAACCAGGTGGTGCGGACGACGCCGTGCAGCGTGCGCCCCCCGTACGGGCTCACCGGGTGCCGGTGCCGCAGCCGGGCCGGGTCGACCACGAAGGTCTCCGCCGGCGCGAACGCGACCAGGTCCGCGTCCGCGCCCACCGCGATCCGGCCCTTGCCGGCCAGCCCGGCCAGCCGGGCCGGTCCCGCCGCCATCCACCGCACCACGTCGGGCAGCGTATGCCCCCGCTGCCGGGCGCCCGTCCACACCAGCGGCAGCGCCAGCTGCAGCGAGGCGATCCCGCCCCAGGCCGCGCCGAAGTCGCCGGTGTCCAGGTGCTTGAGCTCCGGCGGGCTGGGCGAGTGGTCGGAGACCACGCAGCTCAGCGTGCCGGCGCGCAGCCCGGCCCACAGCGCCTCCCGGTTGGCCCGGCCGCGCACCGGCGGGCAGCACTTCGCCGCGGTGGCGCCGGCCGGCACGTCCTCGGCGGCCAGGGTCAGGTAGTGCGGGCAGGTCTCCGCGGTGATCCGCACCCCGTCCGCGACCGCCGCTGCCAGCAGCGGCAGCACGGACGCGGCGGACACGTGCACCACGTGCACCCGCGCGCCGGTGGCCCGGGCCGCGTCGATCAGCGTGGCCACCGCGCGGGTCTCCGCCTCCGGCGGGCGGGACCGCAGGAAGCCCCGGTAGTCCGGCCCGGCCGGCGGCGGCGCGGCCGCGATGGTCGCCGGGTCCTCGGCGTGCGCGATCAGCAGCCCGTCGTACGCGGCCACCTCGGCCAGCGCCGCCCGCAGCTGCCCCGGGTCCAGCGGCGGGAACTCCGGCACCCCGGAGTCGAGCAGGAAGCACTTCACCCCGACCACGCCGGCCTCGTGCAGCGCGCGCAGCCCGCCCAGGCTGGCCGGCACCGCGCCGCCCCAGAACGCGACGTCCACGTGCACCTGCCCGGCCGCGGCGGCCCGCTTGGCCGCCAGCGCGGCCGGGTCGGTGGTCGGCGGCAGGCTGTTCAGCGGCATGTCGACGATCGTGGTGATGCCGCCGGCCGCGGCGGCCGCGGTGGCGGTCGCGAAGCCCTCCCACCCGGTCCGGCCCGGCTCGTTCACGTGCACGTGCGAGTCGACCAGCCCGGGCAGCAGGACGAGGTCGTCCTCCAGGGTCACCGCGCCGGCCGGGACGTCCTCGTACGGCCCGACGGCCGCGATCCGCCCGCCGCGCACCGCGACCGCGGCCGGCCCGTCCCCGTCCGGGGTGACCACCCGCCGGGCCCGCACGACCAGGTCCGGGCCGGTCACCGGGCCACCGCGGCCCGGCCGCCGGCGCGGCCGGCGAGCCGGTCCAGGGCGGCCGGGTCCAGGCCACCGAGCTCGGCGGCGTCGAGCGCGCCGCAGTCCACCGCCCGGACCAGCACCGTGGCCAGGGCCCGGGCGGTCGCCGGCTCGTCCAGCACGGCCCCGCCGGCGCCGGCCAGGTATGCCGTCAGCCGGTCCAGCGCGGCCGGCGCCGCCTCCCGGAAGAAGCAGTAGACCGCCAGGTAGCGGGTCGGCAGCTGGGCCGGGTGCAGGTCCCAGCCCTGGTAGAAGCCGCGCCGCAGCGCCCGGGTGACCAGCTCGGCGTGCCGGCGCCAGGCCGCGTCCCGGTCCGGGCCGACCGGCAGCAGGTTGGACGAGCCGTCCACCGCCCGGGCGCCGGTGCCGGCCACCGCGACCTGCATGACCGCCTTGGCGTGGTCGGCCGCCGGGTGGTCGGACGCCTGGTGCGCGGCGGCGATGCCGAGCGCGGCGCTGTAGTCGTACGTCCCGTAGTGCAGGCCGCGGCACCGGCCGGCGGCGGCGTGCACCATGGCCGCCGCGGTCGCCGCGCCGCCCGGGCCGAGCACCGCCTGCGGGGTCTCCACCTGCAGCTCCAGGCCGAGCCGGTGCCCGTGCGCGTCCTCCAACGCGGCCAGCAGGCCGACCATCGCGGTGACCTGGGCGACGTCGGTCACCTTGGGCAGCGTGACCAGCACCTCGCCCGGCCGCCGCGGCAGCGCGCCGAGGAACAGGTCCAGCGACCGGACCCCGCGCCGCCGGGTGGCCGGCTCCAGCGACTTGGCCCGGATCCCGACGAACGCCGGCGCGTCGGCGAGGGCCCGGGCGGCGGCGAGGACGTCGGCGTCCTCGTCGGTGCCGCGGTAGCCGTCCTCGGCGTCCACCCGCAGGTCCTCGACCGGCTCGCGGGCCAGCTTGGCCAGCACCCGCGGCATCACCGCGGGGTCCAGCCCGGTCAGCGCGGGCAGGTCGACCCCGTCGACCGAGGCCAGCGCGGCCGCCCCCCACTCCGCGGCGACGCCCGGCCGCACCCGGTCGGCCGGGACGTACACGGTGTGCACCGGCTGCCGCCCGGCCGGCTCACCCGGGTACGCCGCCGCCCGGGCCGCGTCCGAAGCGGTCAGCCGCCGATCGAGGTCGGCGAGCACGGACTCGGGCAGCACCCGCCCATCGTGGCAGGCCGGTCCCCACGGTGGATGCGGTCAGCTGCCGGTCGAGGTCGGCGAGCACGGACTCGGGCAGCACCCGCCCATCGTGGCAGGCCGGTCCCCACGTGGATGCGGCCAGCTGCCGATCGAGGTCGGCGAGCGCTCGGGCAGCACCCGCCCATCGTGGCAGGCCGGCCGGGCCGGCGGATGCCACCATGGGGGACCGCACGCGAGGACGTCGAGGAGGCCGCCGATGGCCGCTGACCGGAGCCGCCCGGAGCGGATGCCGCGCCGGGCGTACGAGGCCGAGCTGTTCCGGCTGCAGGGCGAGCTGGTGCTCATGCAGGAGTGGGTGCGGCAGCGGGGCGCCCGGGTGGTGATCGTCTTCGAGGGCCGGGACGCGGCCGGCAAGGGCAGCGCCATCAAGCGGGTGACCGAGTTCCTCAACTCGCGGGTCGCCCGGGTCGTCGCGCTGCCGGCGCCGACCGAGCGGCAGCGCACCCAGTGGTACTTCCAGCGCTACGTCGAGCACCTGCCGGCGGCCGGCGAGATCGTGCTCTTCGACCGCTCCTGGTACAACCGGGCCGGGGTGGAGCGGGTGATGGGCTTCTGCACCCGCCAGGAGCACCAGCGCTTCCTCCGGCAGTGCCCGATCTTCGAGCGGCTGCTGCTCGAGGACGGCGTCCTGCTGCGGAAATACTGGTTCTCGGTCAGCGACGCCGAGCAGCAGCGCCGGTTCGCCTCCCGGCTCAACGACCCGATGCGGCGCTGGAAGCTGTCCCCGATGGACCTCGAGTCGCTCACCCGGTGGGAGGACTACTCGCGGGCCAAGGACGAGATGTTCGTGCACACCGACCTGCCCGAGGCGCCCTGGTACGTGGTCGAGGCGGACGACAAGCGGCGGGCCCGGGTCAACATGATCGCCCACCTGCTGTCCAGCATCCCGTACGCGAAGGTGCCGCGGGCGGCGCTGACGCTGCCGCCCCGGCCGCCGTCGAAGGGCTACGAGCGGACCCCGCGGGAGATGCAGACGTACGTGCCCGACCACTCGGCCGTGGTGCCGGACGGCAGCGCGCCGAAAAGAAGAAGAAGAAGAAGAAGGCGCGGGCGAAGCAGGCGCGGGCGGCCGCGGGCTGACCCGGTAGCGTGCGCCGGGTGGGGAGCCTGGCGGAGTTCAACGAGCTGCCGGTGGCGGCGGCCGAGCGGGAGCTGCGGGCGTGCAACGCCGCGCCCCGGTTCGCCACCGAGGTGGCCGCCGGCCGGCCGTACGCGGACCCGGCCGCCGCGGCCGGCGCGGCCGAGCGGGTCGCGCTGGGCCTCGCCTGGCCGGAGGTCGAGCAGGCGCTGGCCGGGCACCCGCGGATCGGCGAGCGCGCCGCGGGCGACTCGGCCGAGGCGGCCGCGTCCCGCCGCGAGCAGGTCGCCGTCGGCACCGCGGACGCCCAGCTGCGGGCCGAGCTGGCCGCGGCCAACCGCGCGTACGAGGACCGCTTCGGGCACGTCTTCCTCATCCGCGCCGCCGGCCGGGAGCCGGCGGAGATCCTCGCCGAGCTGCGCCGCCGGCTGGGCAGCGAGCCGGCCGCGGAGCGGGCCGAGACCACCCGCCAGCTGGCCCAGATCACCCGCCTGCGGGTGGAGACACTGGTGGCCGGGTGACCGGGCCGGGGACCGGTGGCCCGCCGCCCGGAGTCCGCCCTCCGCCGCCGGCCGGCACAGCTGGTGGCCGGGTGACCGGGCCGGGCCGGGGACCGGTGGCCCGGCCGGCACAGCTGGTGGCGGGGGAGCAGGACCGGTGAGCCTGTCCACGCACGTCCTGGACGCGACCACCGGCCGCCCCGCGGCCGGCATCCGGGTCGAGCTGCGGGACGGGCCGGCCGGGGTCACCGACGCCGACGGCCGCTGCCGGCTCGTCGACGGCGACCTGCCGCCCGGCGACCACGAGCTGACCTTCCACACCGGCGCCCACTTCCCGGACACGTTCTACCCGCGGGTCACCGTGACGTTCACCGTCCGGGAGCCGGCCGCCCACCACCACGTCCCGCTGCTGCTCTCGCCGTGGGCGTACACCACCTACCGCGGGAGCTGAGCGATGGGGATAGTGCTGGGCCCCAACCAGTACGGCAAGGCGGAGGTCCGGGTGGTGGCGGTGGACCGCGCCGCCCCGGAGCACCGGATCAAGGACCTGACCGTCTCGACCGCGCTGCGCGGCGACTTCGCCGCCGCCCACCTGGCCGGCGACAACGCGCACGTGCTGGCCACCGACACGCAGAAGAACACCGTCTTCGCCTTCGCCCGGGACGGGGTCGGCGAGATCGAGGACTTCGGGCTGCGGCTGGCCCGGCACCTCGCCGGGGCGTACCCGTGGATCACCGGCGCCCGGGTCGAGGTCGCGGAGCACCCGTGGGAGCGGGTCGACGCCCATGCCTTCGCCCGCTCCGGCACCGGCGAGACCCGCACCACCGCGGTCACCGTCGACAGTGGACAGGAGCATGTCCTGTCCGGACTGGACGGACTGGTGCTGCTGAAGACGACCGGCTCCGGCTTCGCCGGCTTCCCGCGGGACCGCTACACCACGCTGGCCGAGACCGACGACCGCATCCTGGCCACCGCGGTCACCGCCCGGTGGCGGCACGCCGACCCGGCCGACCGGGCCCCGCACGCCGCGGTCCGCGCCGCCCTCGTCGAGACCTTCGCCGCCCTGGACAGCAGGGCGCTGCAGCAGACCCTGTACGCGATGGGGGAGGCGGCGCTGGCCCGGCACCCCGGGATCGCCGAGATCCGGCTGTCGCTGCCCAACAAGCACCACTTCCTGCAGGACCTGGGCCCGTTCGGGCTGGACAACCCCAAGGTCGTCTACCACGCCGACGACCGCCCGTACGGGCTGATCGAAGGCACCGTCACCCGCGACGACACCCCACCGGCGGACGCTGCCTGGAGCTGACCCGCCGGCCCCGGCCGCCGGGCTAACCCTCCCGAGCCTCCTGCAGCACCGCGGCCAGCCGGGCCGCCCGCCCGGACGCGAGCACGTCCTCCAGCAGCATCGGGGTGCCGTCCGGGCCGGTCAGCGGGACCCGCCAGTTGGGGTACTCGTCGATCGTGCCGGGCTGGTTCTGGGTGCGCCGGTCGCCGACCGCGTCGGTCAGCGCGACGCTGAGCAGCCGGGACGGCGTCCAGGTCAGGTAGCGGTGCAGCGCCGCCACCGTCTCCTCCTCGCCGGCGTCCGGGCCGAGCGCCCACCGCCAGCGCAGCTCCCGCAGCCAGGCCCCGCGCTCGGCCGCGTCCGCGGCCAGCTCCTCGTCCAGCGTGCGGGTGAGCAGCCCGAGCGAGTCCCGCAGCCGGATGTGCTCGCCGGCCAGGTAGCCGGCGGTCGGCGGCAGGTCGTGGGTGGTCACCGAGGCCAGGCACAGCTCGCGCCACCGCTCCGGCCGCAGCGGCCGGCCGTCGGAGTCGAACTCGAACTCGAACCACAGCACCGAGGTGCCCAGGATGCCGCGCTCGCGCAGGTAGTCCCGGGCGGACGGCTGCACCACGCCGAGGTCCTCGCCGACCACGACCGCGCCGGCCCGGTGCGCCTCCAGCGCGAGGATGCCGATCATCGCCTCGTGGTCGTAGTACACGTACGTGCCGCCCACCGGCGGGTTGCCGGCCGGCACCCACCACAGCCGGAACAGCCCGATGACGTGGTCGACCCGCAGCCCGCCGGCGTGCCGGAGCACGGTCGCGACCATCGCCCGGAACGGCGCGTACCCGGACTCGGCCAGCCGGTCCGGCCGCCACGGCGGCTGCATCCAGTCCTGGCCGAGCTGGTTGAACGCGTCCGGCGGCGCGCCCACGGTCACCTGCTGGGCGAAGAAGTCCTGCAGGGCCCAGGCGTCCGCGCCGCCCGGGTGCACGCCCACGGCCAGGTCGTGCATCACCCCGAGGTCCAGGCCGGAGCGCGCCACGGTGCCGGCCAGCTGCTCGTCGGTCAGCCACTGCAGCCAGCGGTGGAAGTCGACCGCGTCCTGGTGCGCGGCCAGGAAGGCGGCCGACGGCGGGGGAGCGGGGGTGGCGCAGCCCGTCCGGCCACTCCCGCCAGTCGGCGCCGTGCTCCTCGGCCAGCGCGCACCAGGTGGCGAAGTCGGTCAGTCCCTGCCCCTCCCGCTCCTGGTACGCCGCGTACGCCGCGTCCCGCTCGGTGGAGCGCGGCACGGCGTGCACCCGGCGCAGCGCGGCCCGCTTGGCCGCCCAGCTGGCGTCCCGGTCGATCGTGTCGGTCGCCGCGGCCCGCTCCTGCACCTCGGCGCGCAGCGCCTCGGCCTCGGCCCGGTCGGCCGGCGGCAGGTCGGCGTACTCGGCCACCTGCTCGACCCGCAGGTAGAGCGGGTTGGCGAAGCGGCGGCTGGTCGGCAGGTACGGCGAGGGCTCCATCGGCGCCGTCGGCTCGGCCGCGTGCAGCGGGTTGACCTGGACGAAGCCGGCGCCCAGCCGGGCCGCCCAGCCGGCCAGCTCGGCCAGGTCGGCCAGGTCGCCGACGCCCCAGGACCGGCGGGACCGGACGCTGTAGAGCTGGGTGGCCAGCCCCCACGCCCGGCGGTCGCCCAGCCGCTCCGGCAGCCCCAGCCAGGCCGGGGTCACCACCAGCGCGGCGGCGGCCTCGGCGTCCCCGGACCGTGCGCGCAGCGTGTGGTAGCCCAGCGGCAGCCCGGCCGGCACCGCGAACGAGGCCTCGCCGACCAGCCGGCCGTCGACCTCCCGCGGGGGCTCCCAGTTCTCCAGCTGGGGGACGTCGTCCCGGCGCCCGCCGTCCTCGAGCTCGACCCACACCTGGACCGGGTCGCCGTGCCGGACGTGCACCGGGAAGGCCGGGGTGTGCCCCTCCCGGGTGACCAGGCACGGCGGCAGCATCCGCGCCCAGCGGTCCCGCTCCCGGTCGGCCAGCGCCGCCGCGGCCGCCGCCGGCGTGCCGGCATCGACGCCGAGCGCGGCCAGCACGGGCACCACCGTCCCGGCGCCGACCGGCACGTGCCGCCCCCGCCAGTCCCAGTAGTCGACGGCGACACCACAGGCCTGGGCGAGCTCGCGCAGCTCCGGGCTCAGCTCAGTCACCGCGCCACCCTAGCCGTCGCACCCTCCCGCCGATCTTGGTCGAGTCAACCCCGCGGCAGGCCACGGGACGTTGACTCAACCAAGATCGGCGGGGAGTCAGCGGGCGGGTTCGACCTCCGACACCGAGGCCGGCTCGACGCCGGGCTCGGGATCGGTCACGTCCGCGCCGGCGCGACCGGACCGGCGGATGGCGAGCTGGTGCCGGACCGTGCCGAGGATGCCGCGCCGGAACAGCAGCACCACGATCACGAACACCAGGCCGGTGACCAGGTTGATGCCGTCGAAACCGGCGGTGGCCAGCTGGTCCTCCATCAGGACCAGCAGCGCGGCGCCGAGCACCGCGCCCCACAGCGTGCCGATCCCGCCCAGCACGACCATGATCACGACCTTGCCGGACGTGGTCCAGTAGAGCTCCTGCAGCGAGGCGAAGCCGTGCGAGACCGCGAAGAGCCCGCCGGCGACGCCGGCCAGACCGGCGGACAGCACGATGGCCAGCACCTCGTACCGCTCCACCGGGTAGCCCAGCGCCCGCACCCGGGCCGGGTTGTCCCGGATCGCCACCAGCACCCGGCCGAACGGGGATCGCACGATCCGCCAGGCCAGCAGCATCCCGAGCAGGATCATCGGCAGCGCCGCGTAGTAGAAGTAGAACGGCTCGGACAGGTCCAGCCCGCCCAGCTTCCGCGGCACCCCCTGCAGCCCGTTCTCCCCGCCGGTGACCGAGCCCCACTGGTTGACGATGAAGAAGATGGTCTGGGCGAAGGCCAGCGTCACCATCGCGAAGTAGATGCCGACGCGGCGCACCGACAGCCAGCCGATCGGCAGCGCCAGCGCCATCGCGACCAGCGCCCCGGCGAGCACCGCCACCGGGAACGGCATCCCGGTGTGGATGGCCACCAGCCCGGTCGCGTACGCCGAGGCGCCCCAGAAGGCGGCGTGCCCGAAGGAGAGCAGCCCGCAGAAACCGAGCAGCAGGTCCAGCGCCATCGCGAACAGCGCCCAGCAGGCGATGTCCAGGGCCACCGGGGGATAGATGATCCAGGGCAGCGCCAGCGCCACCACCAGGCCGAGGGCGACCCACAGGACGCCCAACCGCTGGGTTATCACGCGACCCGCTCCTCCCGGCCGAAGAGACCGGCCGGCCGCCACAGCAGCACCACGGCCATCAGCACGAACACCAGCACCTGGGACAGCGCCGGCACGTACAGGTTGGCCACCGCCTGCAGCATGCCGACCAGGAAGCCGGCCACCACCGACCCGAAGATCGAGCCGAGGCCGCCGATCACCACCACCGCGAAGACCACGATGATGAGGTCCGCCCCCATCAGCGGGGTGATCGCCCGCATCGGCGCGGCGAGCACCCCGGCCAGCCCGGCCAGCGCGATGCCGAAGCCGAAGACCGGGGTGACCCAGCGCCCCACGTTGACCCCGAGCGCCCGGGTCAGCTCGGACCGCTCGGTGGCCGCCCGGACCACCGCGCCGATCCGGGTCCGGGTGAACAGCAGCCACACCAGCACGCAGGTGACCACCGAGAAGACCAGCACGAAGACCTGGTACGCCGGGTAGTCGAACAGGCCGAGGTTCACCGACCCGTCCAGGGCCGCCGGCGGCCGGTACGGCTGGGACTGCGAGCCGTACTCCCGGCGGACCAGGTCCTGCAGGATCAGGGTGAGCCCGAAGGTGAGCAGGAAGCCGTACAGCGGGTCGAGGTCCCGCAGCCGGTGCACCAGGGTCCGCTCCAGCACGAGCCCCAGCACGAACAGCAGCAGCGGCACCACCAGCAGCGCCAGCCAGAAGTTCACGCCGTAGCTGTCCAGCAGGATGTACGTGCCGAACGCGCCGAGCATGTAGAACGCGCCGTGGGCGAAGTTGACCACCCCGAGCATCCCGAAGATGACCGCCAGCCCGAGCGCGAGCAGCGCGTAGAAGCTGCCGCTGACCAGGCCGTTGAAGACCTGCTGGAGAAGGTCGACCACTGTGCCTCCCGGCTGTGGAGTCGTCGGCTGCGGCGGGCGGGTGCGGTGTCGTCGGCTGCCCGGGGGATGCCGTGTCGTCGGCGGCCGCCGGCGGGGCGACCGGAGTCGGCCGCCGCCGGCGGGGGCGACCGGAGTCGGCCGCCCCGCCGGCGACGCTGGTCAGCCGCTCAGGGAGCAGCCGGCCGCCTTGCTCTCGTCGACCGTCCGGAACGCCTCGGACGCCGGGATGGTCTTGATGATCTTCTCGTAGTCCCAGTCCTCCTTGACGTCCGCCTTCGGCTTCACCTGGGCCAGGTACGCGTCGTGCACGACCCGGTGGTCCCCGGCCCGGAACTCGCCGTTGCGGGCGAAGAAGTCGGTGAACTTGTGGCCCTCGAGCGCCGACACCACGTCGTCGGCCTTGTCGGTGCCGGCCCGCTGCACCGCCTCCAGGTACTGCATCGCCGCGGAGTAGTTGCCGGCGTGCGCGAAGGACGGCCGGGTGCTCGTCTTGGCCTGGAACTTGTCCGCCCAGTCCCGGTTCTGCTGGTCGAAGTTCCAGTACCAGGCGTCGGTGAAGGTGGTGCCGGCGAACGCCTCCGGGCCGAGCGCGTGGATGTCGGTGATGAACATCAGCCCGACCGCGAGGTCGACCCCCTGGTCCCGCAGCTTGAACTCGTTGTACTGCTTCACCAGGTTGACCAGGTCACCGCCGGCGGCCATGGTGCCGAGCACCGAGGGCTTCGGCTTCAGCGTCGGCGCCTTGAGCAGGAACGTGGAGAAGTTGTCGTTCGGGAACGGGGTGGCGTCGGCCGCCACCACCTCACCGCCGGCCGCCTCGATCGCGGTGGTGAAGCTGTCCTTCATGTTCTGCCCGAAGGCGTAGTCCGGGTAGACGATGTACCAGGCCTTGCCGCCGTTCTCGGTCACCGTGGTGCCGGTGCCGTTGGCCAGCATGTAGGTGTCGTACGCGTAGTGGAACGTGTACTTGTTGCACTGCTTGCCGGTCAGCTCGGTGGTGGCCGCGCCGATGTTGAAGTAGAGCTTCTGCTTCGCCTTGGCCTGGCCGGCCACCGCGAGCGCCGCCGACGAGGTCGGCACGTCGAAGATCGCGTCCGCCTCCTGCCGGTCGTAGAGCTCCTGCGCCTTGGTGTTGGCGATGTCGGGCTTGTTCTGGTGATCCGCGGTGATCACCTCGATGTTGGAGGTCACGGCCTCGTCCCCGTACTTGGCCTTGAAGTCGTCGATCGCCATCTGGACCGCGGTCACGCTGTTCTTCCCGGACAGCTCGGCGTAGACGCCGGACTGGTCGTTGAGCACGGCCAGCACCAGCTTGTCGCCGCTGACCTTCTCGTCGTCGCCGCCGCCGGGGCCGCCGCGACCGCACGCGGCGAGCGCGGCGACCGCGAGCGCCGTGGTCGCGGCGACCGCCATGGTGCGGGTGGTCCGCTTGCGCATGCCGTCCTCCAAGTGATGCCGGGAGTTGTTGTCGGGATCAGTGCTCGGTGCCTCAGATGCCGAGATGGGTGAGCAGCTCCTGCTCGCGGGAGCGGACCTGCGCGTTGTCGAGCGACTCGACGACGCGGCCCTGCGCGAGCAGGTAGTGCCGGTCGGCGATGGTGCTGGCGAAGCGCACGTTCTGCTCGATCAGCAGCACCGTGCCGCCCCGCTGCTTGACCTCCTGCAGCGCGGCGCCGATCTGCTCGACGATCACCGGCGCGAGACCCTCCGTCGGCTCGTCGCAGAGCAGCAGCCGGGCCCCGCTGCGCAGCGCCCGGGCGATGGCCAGGATCTGCTGCTCCCCGCCGGAGAGCTGGGTCCCGGACACCTTCCGCCGGCTTCTCAGCATGGGGAACGTCTCGTACACCTGGTCCAGCGGCCACCCGTCGCCGCCCAGCCGGGGCGGCAGGGTGAGGTGCTCCTCCACGCTGAGCGTCGCGTACGTCCCCCGGTCGTCGGGCACCCAGCCCAGGCCGAGGCGGGCCCGCCGGTAGGCGGGCAGGCCGGTCAGCCGCGTGCCGGCCAGCGTGACCGTGCCGCGCTGCTGCTTGTGCAGGCCGATCAGGCAGCGCAGCAGGGTGGTCTTGCCGGCCCCGTTGCGGCCCACGATGGTGACCACCTCGCCGGCGCCGACCTGCAGGGACACCTCGCGCAGGGCCTGCGCCGCGCCGTACCAGGCGGACAGCCCGTCAACCGTGAGCACTGTCGCCCCCCGTCCCGGCCCCGAGGTAGGCCTCGACCACGCGCTGGTCCTCCCGGACCTCCGCGTACGGACCCTCGACCAGGACCTTGCCGGCCTGCAGCACGGTGACCCGGTCGGCCAGGTCGGCGACCACGGACATGTTGTGCTCCACCAGCACCACGGTCCGGCCCTCGCGCACCTCGCGGACCAGCTGGACCGTGCGGGCCACGTCCTCGGCGCCCATCCCGGCCGTCGGCTCGTCCAGGAGCAGCACCTTCGGGTCCAGCGCGAGGGCCAGGGCCAGCTCGAGCGCCCGCTTCCGCCCGTACGGCAGGGTGCCGGCGGGCTCGTCGGCCACGTCGGCCAGCCCGACCCGGTCCAGCAGCTCCAGCGCGTCCGCCCGGTGCCGGCCGAGCAGCCGGTCGGACCGCCAGAACCGCCAGCCCAGCCCGCCGCCGCTGGCCAGCGCGAGCTCGACGTGCTCGCGCAGCGACAGCTGGTCGAACAGGCTGGTGATCTGGAACGACCGGGCCACGCCGGCGCGGGCCACCTTGTCCGGCGGGTCACCGGTGACGTCCCGGCCGGCCACCTCGATCCGGCCCTCGCTCGGCCGCAGGAAGCCGGTCAGCAGGTTGAACAGCGTGGTCTTGCCCGCCCCGTTCGGGCCGACCAGCGCGTGCACCGCGCCGTCCGCGACCGCCAGGTCCACCGAGTCGACGGCGCGGAAGCCACGGAAGTCCTTGCACAGCCCGCGCGTCTCTAAGGCGGGTGGCGGCATGTCTCCTCGCACGGGGTGATGGGAGTGTTGCGCGCAGGTTAGGAACCGGTGGATGCGGGTCTCCAGGGCCGGAGCCCCCACAACTCGGGCGGACCGTGTGGTGTCGCTGCCACACAGCCCCTCTCCAGTAAGTTGCCCGCGTGGACGAAGGGCGGCCGACCAGCAGCGGCCCCGGCCGGCTGCTGGTGCTGGTCTACGGCGTCTTCGCGGTGTCCGCCAGCGCCCGCGCGGTCTACCAGCTGGCCACCTCGTTCTCCGACGCCGCGGTGGCCTACTCGCTGTCCGCGTTCGCCGCGGTGGTCTACATCGTGGCCACGGTCAGCCTGGCCCGGTCCGGGCCGACCGCCCGCCGGGTGGCGCTGGCCGCCTGCACGATCGAGCTGCTCGGCGTGCTCACCGTCGGCACGGTGAGCCTGCTGGTGCCGGAGGAGTTCCCGGAGGCCACCGTCTGGTCCGGGTACGGCGAGGGCTACGGCTTCGTGCCGCTGGTGCTGCCGGTGCTCGGCCTGCTCTGGCTCCGGCACACGTCGCCGCGCCGGGCGTCCCGCCGCGGGCAGACCGGCCCGGAGACCGGCCCGGAGTCCGAGCCCGGAGTCCAGCCCGGAGACCGGCCCGGAGTCCGGCCCGGAGTCCAGCCCGGAGACCGGCCCGGAGACCGGGCGTCGGGAGCGGGAGGCCGGGTGAACGACACGGTCGCCGCCGTCGTGATCGCGATCTCCGTCGCGGTCGGGCTGACCGTCGTCGCGTTCGCGCTGCTCGACCGGCGCCCGCTGGCCGCCCTGCTCGGCGGGCTGCTGGTGGTGGAGGCGGCCGCGCTGGTGCAGGTCGTCTGGGCGGTGGTGGCGGTGCTGCGCGGCGAGCGACCGGACGCCCCGGTCGTCTTCACCGGCTATGCGGTGGCCTCCCTGCTGGTGCCGCCGCTCGGGGCACTGTGGGCGCTGTCCGACCGCAGCCGGTGGGGCACCGCGGCGGCCGGTCTGAGCTGCCTGGTGCTCGCGGTGGCGACGATGCGCCTGCAGCAGGTCTGGGGCTGACGGGGTGCCGGGGAACTCGCGCAGCGGGTTTGCGGTCGGCGGGGACCCCGGGACTCGCGTGCTGCAGCAGGTCTGGGGCTGACGCGGCTGCGGCAGCTGTTCTCGATCAGGGGAGGCCCGGATGGCGACGGTGACGGTGCACGGCGAGGCGGCCGCGGACGTGCCGCCGGACCGGGTGCGGCTGCAGGTGGCCGTCCAGGCCGAGGCGGCCACCGCGGCGGAGGCGCTGGCCGGCCTGACCGGCCGCGCCGCCGAGCTGGACCGGCTGCTCGCCGCCGCCGGCGGGCAGGTGCTGCTGCGCCGGCCGTCCACCGTCACCCTGCAGCCCGTCTGGTCGCCGACCGGGGCCGTCAGCGGGCAGGCGGCGCGGCAGTCCACGGTGGTGGAGGCCGCGCCGGGCGAGGAGCTGGGCGCGCTGCTGGCCCGGCTCGCCGCGGTGCCGGGCGCGACGCTGGAGGGCACCGGCTGGGTGGTCGACCCGGACAACCCGGCGCACCGCCGGCTGCGGGCCGCCGCGGTGGCCGACGCCCGGGCCCGGGCCGAGGACTACGCGCACGCCGCCGGCCTGCGGCTGGGCGCGGTGGAGTGGATCGCGGAGCCCGGCGCCGGCCGGCCGCCGGAGCCCGGCCGGGGGCTGAAGCGGGCCGCGTACGAGTCGCTGGACGCGTCCGGCGGGCAGGTCCTGGAGCTGCGGTCGGAGCCGGTCGCGGTGGTCGCGGCGGTCGACGTCCGGTACGCGCTGCTGCCCGGCCAGGACGGTTGACCGCCCGGTCACCCGACCGTTTCGTACCGAAACACTACTCAGCGTTACCAAATCTGGGGATGACTACCACCCGTACGGCGCGACTTGCCCTTATGGTGGACGGCGCCGAGTGGCCGGGTCGGTCCAACAGGGGAGCCGTCAGCAGGCACACCGCAGCTTCCTCCGGGGGGTGGCATGACAGCCGAAGCGCTGTCCGCGGCGGACGGTCCGTCGCGGGTGGCTCCGCACGGCGACGCCGAGGAGCTCGCCGAGGCGCGACAGTCCGTGGTGGACGCCGTCGCGGCCCGGTTCATCCAGGTGGCCGAGCCGGACGCCGCGCACGGGCCGGACGCGCCACCCAACGGCGCCCACGCCAACGGCGTCCACGTGGACGCCGCGCCCCCGAACGGCGTGCCCATCGACGCGGCCCAGGACGCTGTGCCGCCCGAGGGCGACGCAGCCGCCGCGCCGACGGACGCCGTGCCGACGGATGCCGCGCCGACGGATGCCGTGCCGACGGATGCCGCGCCGACGCCGGGAGCGAGCCGGCGCCGGCGCCGCTCGAGGACGACACCGCCGCCGCGCCGGCTGTGCCCCTCGAGGGTGAGCCGGCTGAAGGCGAGCCAGCCGAGCCGGTGGACCTGCGCGAGCCGGTGGACCTGGGCGAGCCGAGGGAGCCCGAGGAGCTGCCCGTCACCACCGCCGAGCGGCCCGACGTGGTCGGCGAGGTGGAGGAGATCCTCGAGCCCGCCGGCGACCCCGACCGGTCCACCGCCGCCACCGCGGTGCTCGACGTGCTGCGGGCCACCGGCTGGGCCGACGCGGACGAGGCCCGCGAGCTGCGGGACGAGGCCGACCGGCTGCGCGAGCTGCTCGACCTGGTGGTCCGCGACCACCGGGCCCGGGAGGCGTCCGCGGTCGGGCTGGAGACCCAGCAGCACTACTGGCTCATCCCGCTGCTGCGGGCCGCGCACGGGGTCGCCTTCGGCAGCCTCGGGGCCAAGGTCGCGCTGCGCACCGCGGTCCAGGACGTGCCGGAGCACATCCTGGCCACCGCCGGCCTGCGCATCGACTACGGCGTCGAGCCGGCCGGCGAGGCGTACGAGGAGCGCTGAGCGCGGCGCAGCACTCCCCGCACGCCCCGGGTCGGCCCGGGCTCAGCCCAGCCCGGTCGGCGGCACGAAGGTGTAGCCCAGCCCCTTGATGCCGGTGACGATCTTCTGCAGCTCGGCCAGCGGGTAGTCCGGGTGGAAGAAGAAGCTGGCCACGCCCTGCGTCGCGCCGGCCGGGCGGTCGTCGCCGGCCGCGCTGGGTGCAGCTGCTGCACGAGCCGGGCGGCGATCACCCCGCCGGCGGCGTCCCGGGCCGGGTCGGTCGCCAAGCCGGCCCGGGACACCCCTCGTACGCCTCCCACGGTGCGTCGGGAGAGGCTCCGGCGGCGGTCGGGGCGCCGCCGGGGGAGGCGCGCAGGCGCCTCGTCGGGAAGAGCGCACCGCGGGCCGGCAGCGTTACAGCCGGCGTCGCTGTAACGCCGGCGGGCTCCGGGGCGCTCTTCCTGGCGACATGGACGAGCACACCCGCATCCCCTGGACCCCGGACGGCGACCTGCCGCCCCGGCTGGCCGCCGTCCTCGCTGCCGCCCGCCGCCCCGGCGACGCCCGCGAGCTGGCCGGCGAGGCCGTCGCCCGGGCGGCCTTCCGGGACCACTACCGCACCCACCTGCAGCGAAGGAGACCCGCGGTGCTGTCGAAGCGTTTCCCGGTCAAGGCCGCGATCGCCGCGGTCGGCGCGCTGTCCGTGGTGGGCGTCGCCGCCGCCGCGGCGGACGACCTGCCCGGCCGGCTCGGTGCGGCCGGGCACGGCGCCGCGGTCGGGCCGGTCGCCGCCGGGGCGGCCGACCCCGCCGCGGCCGACCGGACCGCCCGGCTCGCGCTCTGCGAGGCCGCGCGCGGACCGGTGACCGCCGAGCGCGGGCCGGCCGCGGCCGAAGCGGCCCGGCTGGCCGGCGGTGCGGACCGGGTGGGGACGTACTGCGCCGAGGTGGCCGCCGGCAGCAGCGCGCGCGACGCCGAGGCCGGCCCGGCCGGGAGCACCGGGCTGTGCCGGGCCTGGACGGCCGGCCGGGGCACCGAGCAGGGCGGCCGGGAGCTCGCCGCCGCGTTCGCCGCGCTGGCCCGGGTGGCCGGCGGCGCCGACCGGATCGCCGCGTACTGCGCCACCGCCACCACGGCCGGGAGCACCGCGGCCCGGCCGGGCGGCGCGCCCGACCCGGCGCCGTCGCGTCATGCTCCCGCCGCCACGCCGTCCCACCCGGTCCCACCGGCGGCCACCGAGCGGCCTGGCGGTCCCGGCAGCCGGCCGGCGCCCGCGCCGACCGCCCCGCCGGGGCGCGGCCGCACGCCCTGACCGCCCGACCGCCGGGCTGGGCGCCCGCTGCCGACGCCGCCGGCGGGCGCCCCGGGAAGGACCTCGCGCCGTGATCGGACCGGAGTTCGCCGCCACGCTCGCCGCCGCCGCGGCCGGCGACGAGGCGGCGTTCGCCGTGCTGTGGCGGGACCTGCACCCGCCGCTGCGCCGCTACCTCGGCCTGGTGGCGCCCGGCTGGGCCGACGACCTGGCCTCGGAGACCTGGCACGACGTGGTCCGGGGCCTGCGCCGGTTCCGCGGCGACGAGGCCGGCTTCCGGTCCTGGCTGTTCACCATCGCCCGGCACCGGGCGCTGGACTGGGCCCGGCGGGAGGCGAGCCGGCCGGCCACCCCCGTCCCGGTGGACGACCTGGTCGGCCGGGCCGCCGCGGACGACACCGCCGACGCCGCGCTGGAGGCGGTGTCCACCGCCGAGGCGCTCGCCCTGCTCGCCCGGCTGCCGCCGGACCAGGCCGAGGTGGTCGCGCTGCGGGTGATCGCCGGGCTGGACGTGGCGCACGTCGCCGAGATCACCGGCCGCCGGCCGGGCACCGTCCGGGTGCTGGCCCACCGGGGCCTGCGCTGGCTCGCGGCCGAGCTGGCGCCGTCCGCCGCCGCGCGCTGATGCGAGCATGGGCACGGACGGAAGGAGACACCGTGCCCGAGGTCTTCGTCGTGGACGGGGTGCGGACCCCGCAGGGACGGTACGGCGGGGCGCTGGCCGGCGTGCGCCCGGACGACCTGGCCGCGCTGGTGGTCGGCGAGGTGGTGCGCCGGGCCGGGGTGCCCGCGGACGCGGTGGACGAGGTGGTCCTGGGCGCGGCCAACCAGGCCGGCGAGGACAACCGCAACGTGGCCCGGATGGCCGCGCTGCTGG
The DNA here is from genome assembly GCA_963849885.1 of uncultured Actinomycetota bacterium. GTDB lineage: Bacteria > Actinomycetota > Actinomycetes > Mycobacteriales > CADCTP01 > CADCTP01. The sequence continues at coordinate 23,252 of CAWKIV010000002.1, forward strand.
CCGGCCTGCCGGAGACCACGCCCGGCTACACGGTCAACCGGCTGTGCGCCAGCGGGCTGACCGCGGTGGCCTCCGCCGCCCAGGCGGTCCGGTGTGGCGAGGCCGACGTGGTGGTCGCCGGCGGGGTCGAGTCGATGACCCGGGCGCCCTGGGTGATGGCCAAGCCGGGCACCCCGTGGGCCCGGCCGGGCGAGGTGGTGGACAGCTCGCTGGGCTGGCGCTTCACCAACCCGGTCTTCGCCGCCGCGGACCCGCCGGTGACGCTCTCGATGGGGGAGACGGCCGAGGAGGTGGCCGCGCTGGACGGGATCACCCGGGCCGACAGCGACGCCTTCGCCCTGCGCAGTCACCAGCGGGCGGTCGCGGCCACCGACGCGGGCCGGTTCGCGGCCGAGCTGGTGCCGGTGCCGACCCGGGACGGCGCCGTGACGGTGGACGAGGGCCCGCGCCGGTCCACCACCGCGGAGAAGCTGGCCGCCCTCAAGCCGGCGTTCCGGGCCGGCGGCATCGTCACCGCCGGCTCGTCCTCGCCGCTGTCCGACGGCGCCGCCGCCCTCGTGCTGGCCAGCGGCGAGGCGGTGCGCCGGCACGGGCTGACCCCGCGGGCCCGGGTGGTGGGCAGCGCCAGCGCCGGCGTGTCGCCGCGGCTGATGGGCCTCGGCCCGGTGCCGGCGACCGAGAAGCTGCTCGCCCGGACCGGCGTGACGCTGGCCGACGTGGACGCGGTCGAGCTCAACGAGGCGTTCGCGGCGCAGAGCCTGGCCGTGATCCGCCGGCTCAAGCTGGACGAGGACCGGGTCAACGCGGACGGCGGCGCGATCGCCCTCGGCCACCCGCTCGGCTGCTCCGGCGCCCGGCTGCTGGTCACCCTGCTCGGCCGGCTGGAGCGGGAGGGCGGCCGGCGCGGGCTGGCCACCCTCTGCGTCGGCGTCGGCCAGGGCGTCTCCCTCCTGCTCGACCGCCCCTGACCGCAGGTCGGGGCTACCCCCGGGGCGGCTGACCGGAGGTCTGGGGCGGCGGCTCGGTGAAGCGATCGCCGGGCACGTTCTGCAGGCGGACCTGCCCGCGGGCCACCAGCCGCTCGTCGGCGTCCCGGATCTCCACCAGCCACAGCTGCTGCATCCGACCGCGGTGCACCGGGGTGCCGGTGGCGGTGAGCCGGCCGGTCCGGACCGCGCGGAGGAAGTCGGTCGAGTTGCTCACCCCGACCACCTGGCCGCGGTCGCCGAACCACTCCGCGCCGGCGATGCTGGCCACCGTCTCCACGATCGAGCTGTGCACCCCGCCGTGCACGATCCCGTACGGCTGGTGGTGGTCGGGGCGCAGCTCGACGGTGGCCACGACCCGGTCGCCGCTGACCTCCAGCAGCTCCAGGCCGAGCCAGTCGATGTAGTTGCCGGCCGGGCCGGCGGGCGAGGCAGCGGTCACGCCGGCAGTTTAGGGGTGGTGTCCGTCGGCCATCTGGCGGCGCGGCCGACCCCCGGCCGCGCCGGCTCGGCTGCCCCCGCGCGGCGGCGCGGGCATGGGTCGGGACGCCGCCCGCCTCCAGCGACATCCGTCGGCATCACTTAGGGCGCGGCGTCTCGGGTCCTGGTCCTCCGGCACGCAGACGGTCAGCGCGCCCGGCACGACCTTCGCCTTCACCTTGGTGACCGGGTCGCGGGCGCCGCCGTCCAGCTCGTACATCGTCGGCTGGCTCAGCGTGACCCGGACCTTGCGGGCCCGGGTGATCCGCACGAACGGCGACTTGTCCGACCGGCCGACCGCCATCCGGCCGAGCGTGCGGGCCCACTGCAGCGCGCCGGCCGCGGTGGCCACCCCGACCTCCAGCCAGCCGTCGTCCGGGCGGGCGTCGTCGAAGGCCGGGATGCCGCCGGTGATCCGGCCGACGTTGCCGAGCAGCACGCAGCTGGCGTCCCCGTCGAACCACTCGGTCCCGTCCACCTCGATGCACACCGGGGCGGCGTCGGTGCGGACGTGCTGCAGCCCGGCCCGCACGTACGCGAGCCGGCCCAGCTTCGCCTTGGCGCCGCGGTCGGCGTCGTTGATCATGTCCGCGTCGAACCCGACGCCGGCCATCACCGCGAAGTGCTCGCCGTTGAGCTTGCCGAGGTCGAGCGCGCGGCGCCGGCCGTGGAAGGCGATCCGCACCGCCTCGTCCAGGTCCTCGGGGATGCCGAGGTTGTGGGCGAGCAGGTTGGCGGTGCCGGCCGGGATGATGCCGACCGGCACCCCGGAGCCGGCCAGCGTGTCCACCGACCGCTGCACCATGCCGTCGCCGCCCCAGACCAGGACCAGCTCGGCGCCCTCGTCGAGCGCCCGGCGGGCCTTCTTCGGGGCCTTCCGGCTCTTCGGCACCTCGTACCAGAGGACGTCGGAGACGTCCTCGTCGGCGACCCGGCGGCGCAGCTCGTCGAGCCCGCCGCCGAGCGACTTCTTCTGGTGCGCCAGCACGGCCACCCGGGTTCCGCTCACACGGCAGAGCTACCCGGTGGGTGTTGATCTCACTCCGGACGGCGGGTCCGCAATCCGTCGAAGGCGGTCCGTACGACCGCGTCGGCGAGGTCGGCGGGAGCCAGCCCGCCGTCCGCCCGATACCACTCCGTCAGCGAGTTGACCAGGCCGAACAGCAGCCGGCTGGCCAGCGCCGGGTCCACGTCCGGGCGTACGTCCCCGGCCCGCTCGGCCGCCGCGACCAGCTCGGACACCACCCGGTCGAACTCGCGCCGGCGGCGCAGCGCGGCCCGCTCGACCGGCGTGTTGCCGCGCACCCGCAGCAGCAGCGTCACGTACGGCAGCTCGGCCACCAGCACCTCGACGCTGCGCCGGACCACGTGCTCGAGCCGGTCGATGGCCGGGCCGGTGGTGGCGGCCGGCTCGGCGGTGACCGCGAACAGCGCGTCCAGCGCCCGGTCCACCGCGAGCCGGAGCAGCTCGGCCTTGCCCGGCACGTGGTGGTAGATGCTGGACTTGGTGATGCCCAGCCGGGCGGCCAGGTCCTCCATGCTGGTGCCGTCGTAGCCGCGCTCGTTGAAGACCTCGACCGCGACCCGCAGCAGGCCGGCACGGTCATAGCCCGGGCGGCCGCGCCTTGCGACCGGCTCTGCCATGGTCGAGACTATAACCGACCGATCGTTCGGGTAAGGTGGAGGCATGACCGCCGTCGCTGAGACCGGCACAGCTGAGGCGCCTGGCCTGGAGGCCTATTTCGAGCGCACCGTCGCGGCCGACCAGCGGGTCGAGCCGCGCGACTGGATGCCGGAGGCGTACCGGAAGACGCTGGTCCGGCAGATCGCCCAGCACGCCCACTCCGAGATCATCGGGATGCAGCCGGAGGGCAACTGGCTGACCCGGGCGCCGTCGCTGCGGCGCAAGGCGATCCTGCTGGCCAAGGTGCAGGACGAGGCCGGGCACGGGCTCTACCTCTACTCCGCGGCCGAGACGCTCGGCGCCGACCGGGACGACCTCACCGTCAAGCTCATCGAGGGCCGGCAGAAATACTCGTCGATCTTCAACTACCCGACGCTCACCTTCGCCGACGTCGGGACCATCGGCTGGCTGGTCGACGGCGCCGCGATCTGCAACCAGGTGCCGCTGTGCCGCAGCTCCTACGGGCCGTACGCGCGGGGAATGGTGCGGATCTGCAAGGAGGAGTCGTTCCACCAGCGGCAGGGCTTCGAGCTGCTGCTGACCATGATGCGCGGGACGGACGCGCAGCGGGCGATGGTGCAGGAGTCGGTGGACCGGTGGTGGTGGCCGTCGCTGATGATGTTCGGCCCGCCGGACGCGGAGTCGCCCAACACCGAGCAGTCCATGCGCTGGCGGGTCAAGCGGCACACCAACGACGAGCTGCGGCAGCGCTTCGTCGACATGACGGTCCCGCAGGCCGAGGCGCTCGGCGTCTCGCTGCCCGACCCGGAGCTGCGCTGGAACCCCGAGCGCGGGCGGTACGACTTCGGCCAGCCGGACTGGGTCGAGTTCAAGGAGGTCGTCGGCGGGCGCGGGCCGTGCAACGCCGAGCGGCTGGCCAACCGGCGGGCCGCCCACGACGGCGGCGCCTGGGTCCGGGAGGCCGCCGCCGTGCACGCGGCGAAGGCGGCCAACCATGACTGACCCCACCGCCGACTCGCCGGTCGCCGGGATGCCGGCCGCGGCCGAAGCCGGGTCGGACAGCGCTGCGAGCGCCGGCGCCGCGGGATACACAGCTGCGGGCGGGCATGGCGCGGTGCCGACCGCGGGTGTGCCGGTCGAGCCGGACCGCCCGCCGTCGCGCCGCACCTGGCCGCTGTACGAGGTCTTCATCCGCGGCAAGCGCGGCCTCAACCACGTGCACGTCGGCTCGCTGCGGGCCGCGGACGACCGGATGGCCCTGGAGAACGCGCGGGACGTCTACACGCGACGCAACGAGGGCGTGAGCATCTGGGTGGTCCGCTCGGACGCCGTCACCGCGTCCAGCCCGGCCGAGAAGGACCCGTTCTTCGCGCCCAGCGGTGACAAGGTCTACCGGCACCCGACCTTCTACTCGCTGCCCGAGGACGTGCCGCACCTGTGATGGCCGCCGACCTCCACCCCGACGACGAGAGCGCGTACCAGGCGCTCGCCGAGGTGCACGAGGGCGCCCGGTGGGCGTTCGGCACCGGCTTCGACGACCCGCTGTCCGGTATGGACACCCAGGTGCCGTCCGGGGTGGACGGTGCCGCGCTGGCGGCGTACTGCCTGATGCTCGGCGACGATGCGCTGGTCGCCGCCCAGCGGCTGACCGAGTGGGTGACCCGGGCCCCGGAGCTGGAGGAGGAGGTCGCGCTCGCGAACATCGGGCTGGACCTGCTCGGCCAGGCCCGACTGCTGCTGTCCCGGGCCGCGCAGGCCGACCCGGCCGTGGTGCCGGCCGGCGGGACCGACGTGCCCGAGGACGCGCTGGCGTACTTCCGGGAGCAGCACGACTTCCGCAACGTCCGGCTGTGCGAGCTGGCCAACGGGGACTTCGCGGTCTCGGTGGTGCGGCTGCTGGTCTTCACCGGCTGGCGGCTGGCGGTCTTCGACCGGCTGGCCGGCTCGGCCGACCCGGTGCTCGCGGCGATCGCCGCGAAGGGGGTCAAGGAGCTGACCTACCACCGCGACCACGCCGCCCGCTGGGTGGTCCGGCTCGGCGACAGCACGCCGGAGGCCCGGTCCCGGGTGGAGGCGGCGCTGTCCGCGGTGTGGCCGTGGCTGCCGGAGCTGTTCCGCACGTCGCCGGTGGAGGCGGCGCTGCCCGGCGTGGCGGTCGACCCGGCGTCGGTGCGGGCCGAGGTCGAGGCGGTGCTGGACCAGGTGCTCACCGCGGCGACGCTGACCGCGCCCACGGTGCCGCCGGCCGCGCTCGTGGCCGGCCGAGCGGGGCGGGACGGCGTGCACACCGAGGCGCTCGGCTACCTGCTCGCGGAGTTCCAGTCCGTCGCCCGCGCCCACCCCGGAGCGACCTGGTGAGCGGGCCGGCGGCGGTGACCGCCGCGTCCGGCGCGCCCGGGGCGCCGGGGGCCGTGCGGCGCGACCCGGTGAGCGGGCCGGCGGCGACGTGCGCGGGTCCGGCGACCGCCGCGTCCGGCGACGTGCGCGACCGCCCCGGCGGTGAAGTGCCGGTCCGGTGACCGCCGTGTCCGCGCCTGGGGCGCCGGGGGCCGTGCGGCGCGACCCGCGCGCCGTCGCCGCCGAGGTCATGGACCCGGAGCTGCCCGTGCTGTCGCTGGCCGACCTGGGCGTCCTGCGCGACGTGTCGACGGCGGGGGAGCGGGTCGTCGTCACGATCACCCCGACGTACTCGGGCTGCCCGGCGATGGCGGCGATGCGGGCCGAGCTGACCGCCCGGCTGCACGCCGCCGGCTACCCGGACGTCGACGTGCGGACCGTGCTGGACCCGCCGTGGAGCACGGACTGGATCACCCCGGCCGGCCGCCGCGCGCTGGCCGAGCACGGCGTCGCCCCGCCCGGCCCGGCGCCCCGCCGCGCGCCCGGCCCGGTGCCGCTCACCCTCGAGCGTCCACAGCGGACGATCGCCTGCCCGCGCTGCGGGTCGGCGGACACCGAGCTGACGTCCGAGTTCGGCTCGACCGCGTGCAAGGCGCTGCGCCGCTGCCGGTCCTGCGCGGAGCCGTTCGAACACGTGAAGGAGATCTAGCGCGTGTCTCTCGACCATCTGGCGGCGCGGACGACGCCCGGACGCCGACCGGCGGCGGTCTCGCCGTGACGGCCGTCCAGGAGGCGCCCGTGCGCCGCCGGCGGGGCTTCACCCCGCTGCCGGTGTCCCACGTGGAGCGGCTCACCGACGACGCGGTCGCGGTCACCTTCGCGGTGCCGCCCGAGCTGGCCGCGGACTACGCCTTCCGGCCCGGCCAGTCGGTCACCCTGCGCCGCGGCGACGAGCGCCGGTCGTACTCCATCTGCGCCGCGCCGGGCGCCCCGCTGCGGGTGGCGGTCCGGGAGGTGGCCGGCGGCGCGGTGTCCTCCTGGCTGGTGCACGAGGTCCGCCCGGGCGACCGGATCGAGGTGGCGCCGCCGGCCGGCCGCTTCACCCCGGCCGACACCACCGGCCACCACGTGCTGGTCGCCGCCGGTTCCGGGATCACCCCGGTGCTGTCCATCGCGCAGGCCGTGCTGGCCGACCCGGCCGGCAGCGTGACGCTGCTCTACGGCAACCGCCGCTCGGAGACGGTGATGTTCGCCGACGAGCTGGCCGACCTCAAGGACGTGCACACCGCGAAGCTGGAGCTGGTGCACGTGCTGTCCCGCGAGGCCCGCGAGGTCGAGCTGCACACCGGCCGGCTGGACGCGGCCAAGCTGCGCGAGCTGCTCGCCACCGTGCTGGACGCGGGGTCGGTGGACCACTGGTGGCTGTGCGGGCCGTACGACATGGTGGTCGGGCTGCGCGAGGTGCTGTCCGCGGCCGGTGTGCCGACCGACCGGGTGCACACCGAGCTGTTCTTCGTCGAGGACATCCCGCCGGAGCAGGCCCGGCACGACGAGCCGGTGGCGACCGGGGAGACCAGCGCGGTCACCGTGGTGCTGGACGGCCGGTCCACCGAGCTGGCGCTGCCCCGGGACGTGCCGGTGCTGGACGCCGCCCAGCGGCACCGCCCGGACCTGCCGTTCGCCTGCAAGGGCGGGGTGTGCGGCACCTGCCGGGCCAAGGTCACCGCGGGCGAGGTACGGATGCGCCGCAACTTCGCCCTGGAGCAGGCCGAGGTGGACGCCGGCTTCGTGCTGACCTGCCAGTCGCTGCCGCTGACCGACACGGTCACCGTCGACTACGACGCCTGACGGCTGGCTCCTGGCTGACGGCGCCCGCGGCTGGCGCTTGACCCGCGGTGCTCCCTAGCTCGCGGCTGGCACCTGATCCCAGCGGGTGCCTGCCCCGGGCCGGCGGCGCCTGACGGCTGGCTCCTGGCTGACGGCGCCCGCGGCTGGCGCTTGACCCGCAGTGCTCCCTAGCTCGTGGCTGGCACCTGATCCCAGCGGGTGCCTGCCCCGGGCCGGCGGCGCCTGGCGGCTGGCTCCTGGCTCGCGGCTGGCCGCTTCTCTGACCCGGCGTCATCACCACCCGGACGGGGCTGTGGACAACCGGTCCGGCGACCCTTGCGACAACTAGGATCGAACTCATGTTCGACTCCCTCGTCCGGTCCGCCGCGGCCGCTCCCGATCCGTCCGAAGTGGACGATGCGGACCTGGTCGAGCTGATCGGCGCGTGGGAGCGGCTGGCCTGCCGGGCCGCGGCCGGTCAGCTGGCCGCGATCGCCGAGCTGGCCCGGCGCCGGCCGCGCGACCTCGCCGACCGGCCACCCGGCCCGACCGGCCCGCTGAGCGCCGGCGGTCCCGCGGCGGCCGGCGACGCCGGGCACCCGGGCGTGCCGGAGGTGAGCGAGTTCGCGGTGGACGAGGTCGCCGCGGCGTTGCGGTTGTCCCGCCCGGCGGCGGGGGTCCGGCTGCATACGGCGGTGGAGCTGACCCGGCTGCCGGCGACCGCGGCGGCCCTGCGGGCCGGGGAGCTGGATCTGCCGAAGGTCCGCGCCGTGGTCGATGCCGTCTCGGTGCTGGAGACTTCGATCGCTGGTGCCGTCGAGGCCCGGGTGCTGCCGCGGGCCGGGCGGCAGACCGTCGGTCAGCTGCGGGCGTCGCTGTCCCGCGCGGTGCTGGCCGTCGATCCGCAGGCTGCCGAGCGTCGGCATGAGCGGGCGGTCGAGGAGCGGCAGGTGACCGTCCGGCCGTCGCGGGACGGCATGGCCGAGTTGTGGGCGTTGCTGCCCGCTGACTCGGCGGTCGCGCTCTACTCCCGCATCGACCACCTCGCCCGCTGCGCCCCGGCCGGCGACCCCCGCGGCATGGACGCCCGCCGCGCCGACGCCCTCGTCGCCGCAGTCCTCACCCACTCCACCACCCCCACTGCGACCACGGCGCTCACTGCGCTTACCTCACCCGACGCCGACCCGGTCGCGGCACCGCGGTCGGCGGCACCGGCCCGGTCGGCGGCACCGGCCCGGTCGGCGGCACCGGCCGGGTCGGCGGCACCGGCCCGGTCGGCGGCACCGGCCTGGTCCGCGGCACCGGCCTCGTCCACCGTGCCCACCGGGCTGGGCGCAGCGAAGGCGTCCTCCGCGACCACCATGCCCGCGGCCGGCGAAACGGTCGGGCGTGCCGCGGGCTCGGAGTGCATCGGGTGGGAGACCGATGGCTCCGCCGGCCCGGCCGGGCGGCCGGTGGTGTCTGCGACGGTGCACGTCACCGTCCCGGCCGCCACCGCTCTGGGTCTGGACGAGGAGCCGGGCGAGCTCGCCGGGCATGGCCCGGTGCCGGCCTCGATGGCCCGGCGGCTGGCCGCGACCGGGACCTGGCGGAAGGTCACCACCGATCCGGTGAGCGGGGTGGTCACCGGCGTCGACCGCCGTGCCTACACCCCATCGGCGGCGCTCGCCGACCTCGTCCGCGCCCGCGACCGGACCTGCCGCTTCCCGGGCTGCCGCCAACCCGCCCGCCGCTGCGATCTCGACCACGTGGTCCGATGGCCGGAAGGACCCACCGAAGCGGCCAACCTCGCGGCGTTGTGCCGGCACCACCACCGGCTCAAGCACCAGACACAGTGGACGGTCCAGGCCGGGTCGGACGCCGATCTGGTGTGGACCGCCCCGACCGGCCACCGCTATGTCACCTCACCCGCGCCGTGAGCCACGGCGGCGCTCGTCCGAGCAGGAGCCACGCGCCGTCCCACCGTCCGCCGTCCCACCGTCCGCCGTCCCGCCTTCCGCCGTCCCGCCCGTGCGCGCTTCGGATGCGACCCCGGTGTGGACCGTCGGGGACGGCGCCGCCATGTCAGCTCACCCGCGCCCGGGGCGGGCGGCCTCGGCGGCAGGCATCCGGTCAGGGAGCGAGCACGGTGGCCGGCCGCGTCCGTGCGGCGGACCGGTTGCCGGTTCGGTGGGGAAGTGGGCTACGGGTTCCAGCCTTGGCCCGTCGCGTCGGCGGGGTCGGGGGTGCGACGCTCGGCCGCTTGCTGGCCGAGGCGAGCCAGGCGGCCGGCGGACACCCCTGCGGCGACGTCCACCACGCTTCGCAGAGGTTGCACGGCGAGCACCCGGCCGAGCCCGATCCACCGCGGCACCGACACCGTGCGCGACCACGGCCGGGTCAGCGACCGGTGCACCGCGGCCGCCACCCACTCGGGCGGCACCCCGCGGGACAGCCGGTGCCGCCCGTCCGCCTCGGTCGGCTCGTAGCCGGCCGAGCGGGCCAGCCACTCGGTCCGCACCGGCCCCGGATTGACGCTGTGCACGCGCACCCCGCGGGTCCACAGCTCCCGCCGCAGCCCCTCGACGAAGCCGTCGATCGCGTACTTGGTCGAGCAGTAGACGGTCAACGGCGGCACGGAGACGTACGCGGCGCCGGACGAGGTCATCACCACGTCGCCGTCCCGGCGGGCCAGCATGCCGGGCAGCACCCGGCGGGTCAGGTCCACCGCGGCGACCACGTTGGTCGCGTAGAGCCGGTCGACGTCGTCGGCGGACATGCCCTCGACCAGGCCCTCCCAGCCGATGCCGGCGTTGTTGACCAGCACGTCGATCCGGCCGTGGTCGGCCAGCACGCCGGCCACCAGGGCGGCCCGCTGGTCGGGGTCGGTCACGTCGCAGTGCCGCAGGTCGAGGTCCCGCCGCCAGGCCCGGACCTCGCGCAGCCGCAGCTCGTCCCGGGCGCAGCCGATCACGGTGGCGCCGGCGTCGGTCAGCCGCTCCGCGGTCCGCCGGCCGATGCCGGCGGTCGCGCCGGTGATCAGCACCACCCGTCCCTCGATCGACCGCACCACTCGGTCCTGCCCCGCCCGGCGCCGGCCATGCGCCCCAGGCTCCGGTCAACAACACGCCCCACCGGCCAGTCGAGATGGGTGGCGGCCCGGTCAGCGCGGCTCAGGCTGCTCTGGCGGCGCTCGCGCGGCGGGTGCGGTCCGGTCCGCGGCTCAGGCTGCTCTGGCGGCGCTCGCGCGGCGGGTGCGGTCCGGTCGGCGCGGCTCAGGCTGCTCTGGCGGCGCTGCGAGCTGGTCGGCGTGGTGCAGGCTGCTTTGGCGGCGCGCGAGTGGGTCGGTCCGTTCAGCGGCGGCTCAGCCAGGGGAGGGCTGGGCGGCGGGTCGCGACGGTCCAGTGGCGCGGAAGACCCAGGTGCGCAGCAGCAGGAAGCGCAGCACGGTGGCGGCCAGGTTGGCCGCGACCAGGACGGCGAGCTCGACCGGCAGCGGGGGAGCGGCCGCGGCCGCGTGCAGCAGCGCCAGCGACCCGCTGGTCAGCGCCAGCCCGAGGGCGAAGACGACCAGCCCTTGGGCCTGGTGCCGGGCGGCGCCGCGCCGGCCCGACACCCCGAAGGTGAGCCGTCGGTTGGCCGCGGTGTTGCCGACCGCGGTGAGCAGCAGGGCCAGCAGGTTCGCCGGCTGGGCGCCCAGGCCGGTGCGCAGCAGCAGGTAGAGCAGGACGTACGCAAGCGTGCTGGCCACCCCCACCCCGGCAAACCGGACCAGTTGCCGGGTCAGCCCGGCCGGCACCCCCGGCGTGACCGGCTCCAGCGGCGCCCGGCCGAGCTGCTCGCGCAGCCGGGCCACCGGCAGCCGGCCGGCCAGCAGCGCCCGGGACAGCCGGGCCACCCCGCGCAGGTCGGCGAGCGCCGTGGACACGATGTCGACCCGGCTGTCCGGGTCGTCCACCCAGTCCACCGGCACCTCGTGGATGCGCAGCCCGCTGCGCTCGGCCAGCACCAGCAGCTCGGTGTCGAAGAACCAGCCGCCGTCCTCGACCAGCGGCAGCAGCCCGGCGGCGACGTCCGCCCGGATGGCCTTGAAGCCGCACTGGGCATCGGTGAAGCGGGCGGCCAGCGTGCCGCGCAGCAGCAGGTTGTAGCAGCGGGAGATGACCTCCCGCTTGGCCCCGCGGACCACCCGCGAGCCGCGGTGCAGCCGGGTGCCGATGGCCAGGTCGGAGTGCCCGGACAGCAGCGGCGCGACCAGCGGCGCCAGCGCGGCCAGGTCGGTCGACAGGTCGACGTCCATGTACGCCAGCACCGGCGCGTCCGAGGACGACCAGACCGCCCGCAGCGCCCGGCCGCGCCCCTTCTCGGCCAGGTGCACGGCGCGCACCTCGGGCAGCTCGGCGGCCAGCCGCTCGGCCACCGCCAGGGTGCCGTCGGTGGAGGCGTTGTCGGCGACGGTGATCCGGAACCGGTACGGGAAGCCGCCGGTCAGGTGCGCGTGCAGCCGGCGCACGGAGGCGGCCAGCTCGGCCTCCTCGTTGTGCACCGGCACGACCACGTCCAGCGCCGGCGGCGCGTACGGGCCCATCGCGAGCGGGTCCGGCGCGGTCCGTGGTTCCGGCGGCCCGTGCGGGTCCATCGCGAGCGGCTCCGGCGCGGTGTGTGGCGCGGTCGTCGTCATGGCGCCGACCCTGCTGGCGCCCGCTGGGCGGCCGCCGTGATCCTGCTGTGCGTCTGCTGTGGCCGCCGATCGACGGCTCCCGGTCCGGGCGGTCGGAGGAATCCCGCGGTGCTTCTGTAGCCCCGATCGGGGATCCCCGGTACGGGTGGACGTCCGGTTGTCGCATTGCCGTACCGCATCAGCAGTGCTACGTATGGTGTGTCCGATTCGCGACACCCAGGAGGCTCCGATGACGATCCGCATCACGCGCGTGGCCAAGCCCGAGGTCAGCAAGATCCGTGGCGCGGTGACCTGCGGCTGACCGCCGCCCCGAGGCGTGGCGCGGGGGTGCCTGGCGCACCCCGCGCCACGCCGCCCCGATCGGAGGAGGACGCCATGACCTCGGCCATCGACCTCGAGTACAAGCCGCGGCTGCGGCACTGCACCTTCTTCATCCCGAGCCAGGCTGGTCGCCCTCCTCTCATGGTCGTCGGGGACGAGCACTTCGAGATCACCCAGGAGGGCGCGGACCTCAAGACGTTCTTCACCTTCAAGCGCTACCTGGACGGCCGGCACACGCTGGCCGAGATCTGCGGGATCACCGGCGTGGCGGTCGACGACGCGATCGGGATCGTGGCGTCGTTCCTGGAGCAGGGCCTGCTGCGCACCGAGGACGCCGAGGTGCGCGACCTGCCGGCCGACGTGTTCCTCAAGCAGATCGACAAGTCCACCGCGATGTGGGCGGAGCAGATCGGCTACCACCGGATCTGGCCCGGCCTGGAAAACCAGGACTTCCGCCGCGAGGTCTTCCTCGGCCTGATCCTGGAGACCTACCACTACATCAACTCGGCCAGCCGGCACATCTCGACGGCGCTCGCCCACTGCTCCGACCCGGCCTGGCGCACGCTGCTGTCGAGGTACCTGGCCGAGGAGTACGACCACGCCTGGATGGCCCGGGACAGCCTGATCCGGATGGGCGTGCCGGCGGACCGGATCGACGACGCGCACCCGCTGATCGGCACCTGGTCGCTGGTCAACAACCTGTGCGAGATCTCCCGCGAGGACACCCTCGGCTACCTGGCCTGCACCAAACTCTTCGAGGCCCGCGGCGGCGACTCGGCCGAGGGCTGCGAGCAGCTGCGCCGGCTCGCGGTGGCGTACGGCTATCCCGACGACTGCCTGGAGCCGCTGATCTCGCACGTGGAGGAGGACATCGCGGCCGAGCACACCGGCCTGCTGGAGGAGGCGCTGTCGACCCGGGAGTCCGTCCCGGTCGAGCAGGCGCACCGCGCGGTGAACAACCTGCACGACCTCAAGCACTCGTACGATCAGTACTACGACAACGTTGTGATCTACTACTCCGACATCGCCAACTACATCCCGCGCATCAAGGTCGACTACTTCAGCCTCTGACCGGCCGCCGGGCGCGGCGGCCGACCGACGGGACGGCATGGGCAGACGCTACTGGTCGATGTTCACCGGCTTCCTGGTCAACACCGTGGGCGACGAGTTCTACCTGCTCGCCCTGCCGCTGGTGCTGCTGCAGCTCGGCTACCCCGACTCGGTGGGGACCTACCTGCGGTCCGGGCTGATGGTGAGCACCGTGCTGGCCGGGTTCGTGGTCGGCTACCTGGTCGACCGGTACGCCACCCACCGGCTGCTGACCTGCGCGTACGGGGCCTCGGCGGCCGTGCTGGTGGCCGCGCTGCTGCTGCTCGCCGCCGGCGCCGACGGCTACCTGGTGGCGCTGGCCGCCGCGGTGGTGCTCGGCGTCTTCACTGCGGTGTCGCTGGCCGCGGTGGACGCCGGCATCCCGCGCACGGTGGCCCGGCCGGCGCAGGTCCGGCGCGGCTACTCGATGGTCGAGTCGGCCCGCGTCCTGGCCGGCATCCTCGGCCCGGCCGGCGCCGGCGTGGTCGCCGGGCTGCGCAGCCTGACCGCGGTGCTCGGCTGCAACGCGGTGTCGTTCGCGGTGGCGGCGGGGTTGACCCGGCTCGGCCGGGAACACCCGACCGGAGCCGGCCCGACCGGCGCGGGGCGACGACCGTCAGCCTGGCAGCAGACGGTGGAGGGGCTGCGCACGCTCGCGCTGCACACCGAGCTGCGGATCGGCATCGCGCTGAGCCTGCTCATCAACGTCACGCTGGGCGCGGCCGCGCCGCTCTTCCTGGTCCGCGCGGTCCGCGAGCTGGGGCTGTCCGCGGCCGGCACCTCGCTGGTGGTGGTGCTCGCCGGCCTGGTCGGCATCGCGGCCTCGACGGTGGCCGCGCACGTCGGCCGGCGCCGCCCGCCGCGGGCGGTGATGCTGGCCTCGGTGCCGTTCGTCGCAGCCGGCGCGTTGGTCGTCGGCGGGGTGCGCAGCGTGCCGCTGGACGCAGCCGCGTACTGCCTGCTGGTCGGCGCGACCATCGTCTACACGGTGCACTGGCGGACGTACCGGCAGGAGATCGTCCCGCCCGAGCAGCTGGGCCGGGTGTCGGCGGCCTGCCGCAGCATCGCCTACTCGGGGGTCGTGGTCGGCACGCTGGTCGTCGGGCTGCTGCAGGACGCGGGCGTCAGCACCGGGCCGCTCCTGGTCGGCGGCGGGCTGCTCTGCCTGGCCGGCACCGGAGTAGTGGCGGCCCGGCTGCGCCAGGCCGACCGGCTGCAGCTCAGCGCAGGCGGGTCAGCTCCACGGTGACGCCGAGCGCCTGGGCAACGGGCCCGGAGTAGATCCCGGCCAGGGGCCGGACGTCGACGTAGTCGCGGCCGCGGGCGACCAGCACGTGCCGCTCGGCCACCTCGGACAGGTTCGACGGGTCCAGTGGCAGCCAGGTCCCGGCCCAGAACTCCACCCACGCGTGGCTCTCCGCGGACACGGGCTCGTTGAGCTCGGCCGCGCGGGAGGGCAGCAGGTAGCCGGAGACGTACCGGGCCGGCAGCCCGGCCGCCCGCAGCACCGCCAGCGCGAGGTGGGAGAAGTCCTGGCAGACGCCCTTGCCGCCGGCCCGCGCCTCGGCCGAGGTGGTGCCCACCTGGGTGGCCCCGCGGACGTACTCCAGCGTGTCGTGCACCCAGCCGACCGCGCGCCGGCCGGCCTCCGCCGGCGGGTGCGCCCGCAGCCCGCCGGCGACCTCGGTCACCTCGGGCTCGGCGATCACGTACCGGGACGGGGACAGCAGCTCGGCGTGCCGGTCCCGGGTCGCCGGGTCGTCCAGGGCGTCCCAGCCGACCTCCGGCGGCGCCGGCGCCGGGCCGGCCGTCTCCACCACCGAGGACGCGGTCACCACCAGCTCGGTGTGCGGCACGTGCAGGTCGAAGGCGTGCACCACGGTGCCCCAGTAGTCGACGTACCGCAGCGTCCGGCAGTCCGGCCGGGTCTCGATCCGGCTGGCCAGCGTGTGCTGGTCGCCCGAGGAGGCCGGCGTCATCCGCACCTCGTTGTACGACGCCCGCGCCGGCGAGCCGTACTGGTAGCCGGTGCGGTGCCGGACCGCGATCCGCCAGCTCACTGCGCCGCCCTCATCGCTGGGCCGCGGCTCATCGCTGGGCCTCTTCGAGGGTCCAGCCGAGCACCGCGGACGTCGCGAAGTAGCGCCGGGCGACCGCCTCGCTGACGTGCGACATGCCGCGCTGGATCCGGTGCAGCCGCTCCGGCAGGCCCTCCAGCAGCTGGTCCAGCGGCAGGAACTCCAGGTCGGTGCGGACCCGGCCGATCACCCGGCGGGCGTCGTCGCCGAGCCCGCCGGTCCGGCCCGACGACGGGTCCAGCCGGGCCAGCGCCTCCTCGCCGACGGTCAGCGCGTGCAGCACCGAGCGCGGGAAGAGGCGGTCCAGCAGCAGGAACTCCAGCGCCAGCCGGCTGGAGATGCCCCGCTGGTACGTCCGCAGGAACGCCTCGTGCGCCGAGCAGGCCCGCAGCGTGGTCACCCAGTCGTCCTCCCGGTTGGGCGTGCTGACCGCGGCGGCCAGCAGCCGGGCGGTCATGTCGGCCCGCTCCAGCGACCGGCCGAGCGCGAGGAAGTCGTAGCCGGCGTCCCGGCTGATGGTGGACGCGACGTACCCGGACAGCATGGCCGCCCGCTGCCGGACGTAGGTGAAGAACGGCGCCGGGCCGAACTGGCGGGCCGCCGACACCCGCCGCGGCAGCTCCAGGTGGGTGGCGTTGAGGCACTCCCAGATGTCGCTGGACAGCGCCTCCCGGACGCCCCGGGCATTCTCCCGGGCCGCGCACAGCGAGCCGGCGATGGAGCTGGCGTTGTCCTGGTCGAAGGCGAGCAGGTCGAGGATGCCGCGGACGGTGTCCGGGGCCCGGTCGTGCAGGCCCATCACGGTGGCCACCACCCGGCAGGTCTCCGCCTCGTCCACCGCCGGGTCCACCACGATCTGGTGGAAGTGCACGTCCAGCAGCCGGGCGGTGTCCTCGGCCCGCTCGGCGTACCGGCCGATCCAGAACAGCGCCTCCGCGGCCCGGCTCAGCACGGCGGGCCCTGCTGCTGTTGCTGCGGCTGCTGCTCGCTGCCCGGCCCGGGGTCGGGCGCGTCCGCCGGCACCGCGATCGGCAGCAGCTCCAGCGGGGAGTCCGGCGCGACCGGCCGGGCCGGCCGGGAGGTGAGCACCCAGGTGTCCTTCGAGCCGCCGCCCTGCGAGGAGTTGACCACCAGGCTGCCCTCCCGCAGCGCCACCCGGGTCAGCCCGCCGGGCAGCACGTGCACCCGCTGCCCGTCGTTGGTGGCGAACGGGCGCAGGTCCACGTGCCGCGGCCGCAGCTGGTCGCCGTCCTGGGACGGCACCGTGGACAGCATCACCAGCTCCTGGGCGATCCAGTTGCGCGGGTCGGTGCGCACCTTCCCGGACACCTCGGCCAGCTCCTCGTCGGTGGCCTGCGGGCCGATCACGATGCCGTGCCCGCCGGAGCCGTTCACCGGCTTGAACACCAGCTGGTCGGCCCGGCCCAGGCACTCGGTCCGGACGTCCGGCTCGTCCAGCCGGAACGTCGGCACGTTCGGCAGCAGCGGCTTCTCGCCCAGGTAGTACTCGATCAGCGCCGGCACGTACGAGTAGGTCAGCTTGTCGTCGGCGACCCCGTTGCCGATCGCGTTGGCGATCGTGACGTTGCCGGCGCGGGCCGCGTTGACCAGGCCGGGGGAGCCGATCACCGACTCCGGGCGGAACTGCAGCGGGTCCAGGTAGTCGTCGTCGATCCGCCGGTAGACCACGTCGACCCGGCGCTTCCCGCTGGTCGTGCGCATGTAGAGCACGTTGTCCTGGCAGACCAGGTCCCGGCCCTCGACCAGCTCGATGCCCATCTTGCGGGCCAGGAAGGCGTGCTCGAAGTAGGCCGAGTTGTGCACGCCCGGGGTCAGCAGCACCACGGTCGGGTCGTCCACCCCGGCCGGCGCGGCCGCCCGCAGCGCGTCCAGCATGGTGGCCACGTAGCCGGCCACCGGCTGCACCTGCTGCTCCAGGAACAGACCGGGGAAGACCCGGGTGAGCGCCTCCCGGTTCTCCACCACGTACGAGATCCCGGACGGCACCCGCAGGTTGTCCTCCAGCACCCGCATGACCCCGTCCGAGCCGCGGACCAGGTCGATGCCGGCCAGGTGGATGCGCACCCCGTGACGCCGGCGCGATGCCGGTCGCCGCGCGGGTGAAGTTGGCGCTGGTCACCACCAGGGAGTGCGGCACCACCCCGTCGGCGAGCACCTGGCGGTTGCCGTACACGTCGGCCAGGAACGCCTCCAGCGCCCGCACCCGCTGCACCACGCCGGCCTCGATGTGCTCCCACTCCTGCTCCGGGATCAGCCGCGGGATGAGGTCGAGCGGGAAGACCCACTCCCGGCCGGAGGAGGAGAACGTGATGCCCTGCTCGAGGAAGCTGCGGGCCCGGGCCGCGCCCCGCTCGGACAGGTCGGACGGGGACAGCAGCTGGAGCGCCTCGTACAGCGACTTGGTGTGCGGCCAGGGGGTGCCGTCCGCGTCGACCATCTCGTCGACCGCGGTGCTGAGATAGCCCGCGAGCAGCCCGTCCACGACCTCTTCCTACCCCGCTGGTGTTACGGGGACTTTGCGTAACGTTCCAGAAACCGACGTGGGTAAGCATCTGACCATGACTGAGCTGCCCCCGGCATCCCCGGCAACTCCGGCCCTCCCGGCCACGCGCTCGGTCCGGGTGGGTTGCGAGTTCCGGTACACCGCGGCCGTCGACACGCCGGCCGTCCTCCAGGTCCAGCCGTACGACGCCGGCCCGGCGATGGTCCGGCGCTCGGCCTGGGAGAGCTCCCCGGAGCTGCCCCGGCACGGCTACTCCGACCTGTACGGCAACGCCTGCCAGCGGCTCACGCTGCCGGCGGGGGAGTCGACGGTGCGCTTCGACGCGGTGGTGACCGTGCCGGACGCGACCGAGGAGGTGAACCCGGACGCCGCCGAGACGCCGGTGACCGAGCTGCCCGACGACACGCTGGCCTACACGATGCCCAGCCGGTACGTGCTGTCGGACGTGCTCGGCGACGAAGCCTGGCGGCTGTTCGGGTCGATGCCGCCGGGTTACCGGCGGGTGGCCGCCATCTGCGACCACGTCAACTCCCACCTCACCTTCGGCTACGGCAGCAGCACCCCGCTCACCACCAGCGCGGACGCGTACGCGGCGGGCAAGGGGGTGTGCCGCGACTTCGCCCACCTGGCCCTGTCGTTCTGCCGGGCGCTGAACATCCCGGCCCGGTACGTCTTCGGCTACCTGCCCGAGATCGAGGTGCCGGCGCTGCCGGAGCCGATGGACTTCGCCGCCTGGATCGAGGTCTACCTGGACGGCACCTGGTACACGTTCGACCCGCGCAACAACGAGGCCCGCAAGGGTCGGGTGCTCATCGGGCGGGGTAGGGACGCCCTGGACGTGGCCATGGTGACGACGTACGGAGGCCCGGTGCTGGAGCACATGGAGGTGTGGGCGGAGGAGGTCCCCGAGCAGGCCGCCGGCGGAGCCGCCCGGTGACGGGCTGGCTGGGCCAGCCGCTGCTCGACCTCGCCACCGTCGACCTCGACGGCCCCGGACCGGTGCGCTACCTGCTGCACCAGACGTTCCGGTACGAGTACGACCGGCCGGCGCACGACCTGCACCAGCGGCTGGTCGCGGTGCCCCGGGAGCGGCACGGGCGGTTCCGCCGGCAGGCCCACCTGGTCTCGGTGTCGCTGCCCGGCGCCCGCTCCACCGCCCGGCCCGACCGGGACGGCAACCTGGTGGTCCGGGTCCGGCTGGCCGAGGTGCCGGCCGCGGTCGAGTTCACCGCCGCCGCGGTGGTGGAGCGGGCCGGGCCGCCCGGGGACGCGGCGCTGCCGCTGGCCGCGCTGGCCGACGCCCGGCACCGGCGGCCGACCCGGCTGACCCGGCCGGACGCGGCGCTGCGGGCGCTGGCCGCCGAGCTGCGGGCGGACACCCCGGACGACGCCGACTTCGCCCTGGCCGCCTGCACCCGGCTGCGGTCCGAGCTGGAGTTCGCCTTCGAGGCGACCTCGGTGTCGACCACGGCGGCGGAGGCGTACGCGGCCCGCCGGGGCGTCTGCCAGGACTTCGCGCACATCATGCTGGCCGCCTGCCGGGCCGCCGAGGTGCCGGCCCGGTACGTCTCCGGGCACCTGCTCGGCCAGGAGGGCGGCAGCCACGCCTGGGTGGAGGTGCTGGTCCGGGACGGCGCCCGGGTCCGGGCGGTGGCGGTCGACCCGACCAGCGGCTGCCGGCCCGGCCCCCGCCACCTGCCGGTGGCGGTCGGCCGCGACTACGCCGACGTGGCGCCCACCTCGGGGGTCTACTCCGGCCCGGCCCGCGGCCGGCTCAGCTGGACCAAGCGCGCCGGCTGCATAGCCGTGTCCCCGACGGTCGCCGCCGGCTGAGGTCAGAGGGCGACCTCAGCCGCACTGTGGGCGGCGATGGCGGCGCCGCGCGCGCCGGCCATGTCCCGGTCCGGCACCAGCGCGAACGTGGCCACCTCCTCCTGCTCCCGGCGCAGCTGGGTGTGCCGGCGCACCTCGCCGAGGAACCACTCCCGGAAGTGCGGCTCGGTCTCCACCACGCCCCCGCCGAGGAAGTACGCGTGCGGGTCGGTGAAGTTGGCCGCGATGGTGAACAGCCGGCCGAGCGCCGCGGCCTGCTGGCCGAAGACCCGCAGCGCCAGCTCGTCACCGGTCTCGGCCAGCTTGCGGACCTGCAGCGCGGCCGCGTGCGCGGACTCCGCCCGGCTCAGCTCGTGCTGCGGGAACCGGGTCAGCCAGTAGGGCAGCAGGTTCTTCTCGATCCCGGTCAGCGAGGCGACGCTCTCCGCGTCGCCGACGAAGCCGCAGTTGCACACCGGCAGCGGCTGGTCCTCGGCCAGCAGCCCGTGCATCGGGATCTGCACGTGGCCGAGCTCGCCGGCCATCCCGGCGGCGCCCTGCACCACCCGGCCGCTCTCCACCACGCCGCCGCCCAGCCCGGTGCCGACGATCGCGGCCACCGAGGACCGCCGGTCGGAGTCCGCGCCGAAGTGCATGTGGTGCGCGTACAGCGCGGCCGCGTTGGCGTCGTTGGTGTAGACCACCGGCAGCCCCAGCCGGGTGGCCAGCGCGCCGCGGACGTCGAAGCCGTGCCACGCGGGCTGGTTGAAGTTGGTGCCGCCCTTGGACGAGATCACCCCGTCGGCGCTGGCCGGGCCGGGCGTGTCGAGGCCGACCGCCCGCACCGCGGCGAACCGCAGCCCGGCGCTGGCCAGCACCCCGTCCAGCGCTTCGGCCAGCGCCTCGACCGCGACGGCCGGGCCCTCCAGGACCCGGCTCGGCGTCTCGTGCAGGCTCTCCACCAGGAAGACGCCGAAGCCGTCGAGCACGGTCGCGTTGATGCTGGTGCCGCCGACGTCCAGGCCGACGACCACTCCGGGGTTCACAGACGGCATGGCCCACCTCGCTGCGGTCGCGCGCCGGACCGCCTGCGTGCGGTCTGCCCGCAGTCTTGCAAACCGAACCGGCTCCCGGGCGCCCCGGACGGGGGAGCCGGGAGCCGGCTGGGAGGGGAATTGCCGGATCCGCTCGGCGGACGCTCTTGCGGTAGGCCGTTCGGCTCCCTAGTCTTGCTGCGCCGCGTCGGGATGGACGCGGGTCACCTCACCGCCCGGCGATGGTGCCACCGGGCCAGCAGATGCCGCAGTCGGCCTTGTCGGCGGCGCCGGCGTCGCTCGTTGCCAGCTGGAAGGCGACGGCAGCGATGGTGGCGGTAGCCGCGGCGATGAGGACACGGACGAGCTTCACGGATACTCCCGGTATGTAATGCTGAGGGGGCCGCCGCGGAGGTCGCGGCGGCAGCAGCCTGCCATGCGTCGCGCGGGTCCGGAAGTCCGTCCTGCTGGTCCCGTCTCGGCCGGCGGCAACCTCAATGCCGGCCTTCACTCATTTGTCCGGTTTTCCCGAAGGGCGTGTCCGGAACCGGACATCGATGTCGCACAGCGTGGACGTCGATTCCCGGCCGCCGGAGGGGCGCGGCCGGCATCGGTCAGGCCCGGCGCGCGCCCTTGAGTGCGGCGCCCGAGCACGAGACTGTCTGTTCGCCCGGGCAAGCGTTTCCCGGTGTCGGCTCCCGTCCCGGTCGGGAGCCCGGCGCTGGGGGGCCTGGGCTGCCGATCGGGGCTCTCGGGTCCCGATCGGCACCCCGGGCCGGGCCCGGCCGGGCGCGTCCCCGCCCGGCCGGCCCGGCCGTCGGCGTGCCCTTCTCCGCCCCGATGTTCGCCCGTCGAATTGTGACTCCGACTTGTCCCGGTTAGGGTCGGTCCCGTCACCAGACCGGGGAGCGGCGAGCCCGTGGCGTTGGAGATCTTGGGCCTGGACGGGCTGTCGGAGTCGGTCTACCGAGCGTTGCTCGCCGACCCGGACGCCGACCTCGTCGTGCTGGCGGACCGGCTGTCCGTCGACGTCGCCGAGGTGCGGCGGGCGATGGCGCGGCTGATGGAGCTCTCCCTGGTCCGGCGGCGGGCCGGCGGCCGGGTGTTCGTGCCGGTCAACCCGGAGGTCGCGCTCGACGCGATGCTGTCGCTGGAGCAGGCCGAGCTGTCCCGGCGGGAGCGGCAGCTGCTCGAGGCCCGCGCCGAGCTGTCCCGGCTGGTCCACTCCGGCGACGCCGACCGCGGCCCGGTCCGCGAGGTGCGGCGGCTCACCGACTTCCGGCAGATCCTCGAGGTGCTGCAGGAGCTGGCCGACCGCTGCTACCAGGAGCTGCTCAGCATCATGCCCGGCGGAGCAGGTGCAGGAGTCGCAGCTGTCGACCGCGCTGGCGCACGAGCTGGCGCTGCTCGACCGGGGCGTCCGCTACCGCCTGCTGTACGCGCGGGAGCAGCTGGAGAGCCGGGCCATGCGCCAGCACATGCGCACGCTGCGCCGGCACGGGGCCGAGGTGCGGATCGCCGACACGCTGCAGCACCGGCTGGTCGTCTTCGACCGGGTGGTGTCCTTCCTGCCGGTGGACCCGCGCAAGCCGCAGGTCGGCGCGCTGGTGGTCCGGGAGCCGGCGATCATCGCCAACCTGGTGATGTTCTTCGAGTCGCTGTGGGCGACCGCGGTCGACCTGGACCAGGCCATCGACAGCGGGGCGCCGGGCGCGTCGGACTTCGACCGGGCCGTGCTCATGCTGATGAGCAGCGGGGTCAAGGACGAGGCGGCGGCCCGGCAGCTCAACGTGTCCGACCGCACGTACCGGCGGCACGTCGCGGACATCCTCACCCGGCTGGGCGCGTCCAGCCGGTTCCAGGCCGGCGTCGAGGCGGTCCGCCGCGGCTGGCTGTGAGCCGCGGCGGGCTGGTGTCGCGGCGGGCTGGCCCTGTCGAGCCTGCGGTCAGGCGGCCACGCCGCGGAGCATCGGCAGGTAGCCCAGCGAGTAGCCGGAGCGGTTGGGGTGGTAGGAGTCGCCCACCGGCCAGGTGGTGCCGTTGATCCACGCGGAGCCGCTGCACACCTCGTGCCCGGTGTACGGCCCGCGGGCGTCGACGAAGGTGGCGCCGGCGGCCGCCGCCCGCTGCCCGATCACGGTGGCCAGCACGTCGGCGACCGCGTTGATCCGGGTCCGCCGGGCGTCGCTGATCTCGAACAGGCAGAAGCCGGTCCGGTACAGCCGCGGGTAGCCGAGCACGACCAGCCGGGCGTTCGGCGCGCGGCCGCGGATGTCGGCGTACGTGGCGTCGAGCCGGCCCGGCAGCGTGTTCTGGATGAACGTGGTCGCGCTGTCCAGCCGGCTGTAGCAGGACGAGTCGGAGCCCAGCCGGCAGGCGATGACGGTGTCGGCGAAGCCGGCGTCGTTGCCGCCGACGGTGACGCTGACCAGGTCGGTGGCCGCGGACAGGCCGGCCAGCTGGCCGCTGCGCAGGCTCGCCGTCGTCGCCCCGGCGCAGGCGGCGAAGGTGAAGCTGGCGGCGCCCTGCTGGCGGACCCAGAGCGCCGGGTACGCGAGCGAGGAGCGCTGGCAGGAGCTCGACAGGTCGTACGAGCCGGTGCCGGTGCCGGAGGAGTAGGAGTCGCCGAGCGCGACGTAGTCGGTGCTCGGGGCGGCGGACGCGAGCGACGGGGCGACGACCCCGGGGACGGCGGCGAGGCCGGCGCCGAGGGCGATGGTGAGGGCAGCGCGGAGGAGGGAGCGCACGGGTGGGACCTCCCGGGAGACGGTCGAAGTCCCTGAGGCCGAGGCGGCCACCCTCCGCGGCGGGGAAGCTCCTCGTCAGGTGGCAGAACGGTAACTGACCCTACCGCCGAGTAGCCATACTCCGAATGGGCGGCAGTGTGGTGCGCTTCACAGAAGATCCCGGTTTGTGAGCCAGCCCACCGGGACGGGCGCGATGCCTTCCCGGCCGGTGCGGGTTGGGCCTCGTGTGGAGTCGGTGTGGAGGCAGTGAGTCGGCGGGCCTGGTCGGTGTGGGGGCTCGGCGTCCTCGCGTACACGGTGGCGGTCTTCCACCGCGCGTCGCTCGGCGTCGCCGGGCTGGACGCCCAGGAGCGCTTCGGCACCAGCGCGGCCGTCCTGTCCCTGTTCGGCGTGCTGCAGCTGGGGGTGTACGCGGCGCTGCAGATCCCGGTCGGCGTGGTGCTGGACCGGGTCGGCCCGCGCCGGATGCTGGTCGCCGGCGGCCTGCTGATGGCCGCCGGGCAGCTGGCGCTCGCGCTGGCCGGCGACGTGCCGGCCGGGCTGGCCGCCCGCGTGCTGGTGGGCGCCGGGGACGCGATGACCTTCATCAGCGTGCTCCGGCTGGTGCCGGCCTGGTTCCCGGCCCGGCGGGCCCCGGTGGTCACCCAGCTGACCGGGCTGATCGGCCAGGGCGGCCAGGTGGTCGCCGCGTTCGCGCTGGTCGCCGGGCTGCACGGGGCCGGCTGGACGCCCAGCTTCGCGGCCGCCGCCGCGATCGGCCTGCTGGTCACGCTGCTGGTCGCGGTGGCCCTGCGGGACGCGCCGGCCGGGGTGACAGCACCCGCTCCGGGACGCCGGGGCCTGGGGCGGCGGACCTCCCGGGCAGCACGGGCGGCCCCGACGGCAGCGGCGGCGGCGACCGTGGTCCGCGACGGTCCCGGCGACCGAGCCGGGCGCCCACCGCCGCGCGCTGGCCGAGTCCTGGCGGGAGCCGGGCACCCGGCTCGGGCTGTGGACCCACTTCGTGGCCCAGTTCTCCGGGACCGTCTTCGCGCTGTTCTGGGGCTATCCGTACCTGGTGCAGGGGCAGGGGCTGAGCCCGACCGCGGCCGGCGCGCTGCTGACCGTGCTGGTGCTGGCCGGGATGGCGGTCGGGCCGGTGGTCGGCTGGCTGGCCGGGCGGTGGCCGCTGCGCCGGTCCGCGGTGGTGCTGGCCCTGGTCGCCGGCAGCGCGCTGGCCTGGGCGGTGGTGCTGGCCTGGCCCGGGCGGGCGCCGCTGCCGCTGCTGGTGCTGCTGGTCCTGGTGCTCGCCTCCAACGGGCCGGGCTCGATGCTCGGCTTCGACTTCGCCCGCACCGAGAACCCGCCGGCCCGGCTCGGCAGCGCCTCCGGCATCGTCAACATCGGCGGCTTCGTCGCCTCGCTGACCACCATCCTCGCGGTCGGCGTGCTGCTCGACCTGACCGGGTCGTGGCGGGCCGCGATGGCGGTGCAGTTCGCGGTGTGGGCGGTCGGGCTGGCCGGGCTGCTGCACACCCGCCGGGTGCTGCGCCGGCGGCGCGGGATCCGGCTCGACCCGCTGCCCCGGGCGGTGGCCCGCCGGCTCGCCGCGGCCCGCGGCTGAGCTACTAGTTTGGTGGGGACCGCCCGCGCTCGACGAGGAGTGACGATGACTGTGCCAGCCGAGGATCGAGCCGAGCCGGCCGCCGCGCCCGCGACGACCGTCGAGGGGCCCGCGGGCTCCGTCGCCGCCCGCTTCGTCGACGCCCACCGGGACACGCTGCGGCAGGCGCTGACCGCGATCTCCGAGCGGGGCCACTGGTCCGCCTTCCCGGAGTCGCCCAGCCCCCGGGTGTACGGGGAGGGCGCCGCGGAGGCCGGCAAGGCCGCGTACGAGGCCCACCTGGGGACGCGGTTCGAGCTGGACCAGGCCGGCACGGTCGGCTGGGTCGGCGCCGAGCGCTCGCCGTACGGGCCCGCGCTGGAGGTCACCTACCCGCAGGCCGACCTGGACGCGCTGCTCGCCTCCGCCCGGGCCGGGATGCCGGCCTGGCGGGACGCCGGGCCCGAGGTGCGGGCCGCGGTCTGCGTGGAGATCATCAGCCGCATCAACGCGCGCAGCTTCGAGATCGCCAACGCGGTGATGCACACCAGCGGGCAGGCGTTCGTGATGGCCTTCCAGGCCGGCGGGCCGCACGCCCAGGACCGGGCGCTGGAGGCGGTGGCGTACGCGTACGCCGAGCAGACCCGGGTGCCGGCGACCGCGCGCTGGGAGAAGCCGCAGGGCAAGCGGCCGCCGCTGGTGATGGAGAAGACGTACACGGTGGTGCCGCGCGGGATCGGGCTGGTCGTCGCGCCGAAGACGTTCCCGACCTGGAACTCCTACCCCGGGCTGTTCGCGTCGCTGGCCACCGGCAACGCGGTGGTGGTGAAGCCGCACCCGGGGGCGATCCTGCCGCTGGCGATCACCGTGGCCATCGCCCGGGAGGTGCTGGCCGAGGCCGGCTTCGCCCGCGACCTGGTCACGCTGGTGGCCGAGGAGCCGGGCGGCCGGGTCGCCGCGGACCTGGCGGTCCGGCCGGAGGTGCGGGTGGTCGACTTCACCGGGTCGACCGCGTTCGGGGAGTGGCTGGAGGACAACGCCCGGCAGGCCCAGGTCTACACCGAGAAGGCCGGCGTCAACACGGTGGTCCTCGACTCCACCGACGACTACGCCGGCATGCTGTCCAACCTCGCCTTCTCCCTGTGTCTCTACAGTGGACAGATGTGCACCACGCCGCAGGACCTGCTGGTCCCGGCGGACGGGATCGGCACCGAGGCCGGCCGCAAGACGGTCGACGAGCTGGCCGCCGACCTGGGCGCGGCGATCGACCGGCTGCTCGGCGAGGACGCGCAGGCGGTCGAGCTGCTCGGCGCGATCACCAACGACGACGTGCTGTCGCGTGTGGACGGCGCCGGATCGCTGGGCACGGTGGTGGTGCCGTCCCGCGCGGTCACCCACCCGGCCTTCCCCGACGCCCGGGTCCGCACGCCGGTGGTGGTGCGGGTGTCGGCCGAGGAGCCGGAGGTGTGGGGGTCGGAGTGCTTCGGGCCGGTGGCCTTCCTGGTCACCACCGAGTCCACCGAGTTCGGCCTGGAGCTGTTCCGGCGCACGGTGGCCGCCCGCGGCGCGCTGACCGCGGCGGTCTACTCCACCGACGAGAAGGTGGTGGCGGGGGCCCGGGAGGCGGCGCTGGACGCCGGCGTCGCGCTGTCGGAAAACCTGACCGGCGGCGTCTACGTCAACCAGAGCGCGGCGTACTCGGACTTCCACGCGACCGGCGCCAACCCGGCGGCGAACGCGGCGTACACCGACGCGCACTTCGTCGCCGGCCGGTTCCGGGTGGTCCAGTCCCGCCGGCACCTGCCGGGCTGACCCCGGGGGGACTGTGGCCCGGCTGCCGACCGCGCTGCGCCGCCGGCTGCGCGGCGTGCTGTTCCGCCGGGGCCGCACGCCGGGGCTGCGGACGGCGAAGACGACGCTGGCCGCGGTCCTCTCGTTCGTCATCGCCGAGCAGCTCGGCACCAGCGCGACGCCGGTGCTGGCGCCGCTGACCGCGCTGCTGGTCGTGCAGCTGACCATGTACGAGACGGTCCAGCAGGGCTGGGAGCGGATCCTGTCCGTGGTGGCCGGCGTGCTGGTCGCCGTCGGGCTGGCCTCGGTCGTCGGGCTGACCTGGTGGAGCCTCGGCGCGGTGGTCGCGATGTCGCTGATCGTCGGCCGGCTGCTGCGGCTCGGCCCGCAGCTGCTCGAGGTGCCGATCAGCGCGATGCTCGTGCTCGCGGTCACCAACACCGAGGACCTCGCGGTCGAGCGGGTGTACGAGACGCTGATCGGGTCCGCGGTCGGCATCCTGGTCAACCTGGTGATCGCGCCGCCGCTGTACGTGCAGCCGGCCGGCGACGCGATCGCCGAGCTGGCCGACCGGACCACCGCCGTGCTGCGCGGGCTGGCCGCGCAGCTGCGGGAGGGCTGGTCCCGGTCGGCCGCCGACCGCTGGCTGGACGAGGCCCGGGCGCTCGGGGCCGAGGTGGCCCGGGCCGACGAGACGCTGGGCCGGGCCGAGCAGAGCGCCCGGCTCAACCCGCGCGGCCGGGCGGTGCGCCGCGGCCAGCCGCGGCTGCGGGTCGCGCTGACCGGGCTGGAGCACGTGCACGTGTCGCTGCGCGGGCTGGCCCGCGGGCTGCTCGACCGGGCCTACTTCGTGCCCGCCGACGAGCAGGACGCGGCCTACCCGCCGGAGGCGCGGCAGGCGCTCGCGGACGTGCTGGAGACCGCCGCGGACGCGGTCTGGGAGGTCGGCGAGGTGAGCCGCAGCTCCCGGCCGGAGGGCGCCCGCCGCCGGGTGGGGCGGCTGCTGGGCACGCTGGAGCGGCAGCAGGCCCGGCTGTCCCGGCTGCTGGTGGTCGACCCGGCCGCGGACCAGGGCGCCTGGCAGCAGCACGGGGCGGTGCTGGCCGCGGTCGACCGGCTGCGGGTGGAGGTGGCCGCGGCGGTCCGGCCGGCGGAGACGGAGTGGCGCCCGCCGCCGTTCGCCTCCCGCCGGCGCAGCCGGCTGGTCACCGGACGGCTCAGCGGTCGGGCGCGCCGCGGGCGGTGAGGTGCAGGGGTCGGGCGCGTCGGGCGGTGAGGTGTGCTGTGGCTCAGCGGTCGGGGCGCCGCGGGCGGTGAGGTGTGCTCGGGGTCGGCTGAGTCGGGTCAGCGGAGGGCGCCGCGGGCGAGGACGCGGGTCGGCAGCGTCGGGGTGCTGCCGGCCGGCTCCTCGCTGATCGCCAGCACCGGGTAGCCGGCGGCCGGCCGGACCAGCCGCACCGGGTACGAGCGCAGGCCGGCCGCGGTGACCTGGAAGCTGCCCAGCCGCTGCGGCGCGGCGTCGCCCGCCGGCACGCCCCACAGCACGTAGTCGGTGGCCCGGCCGGGGCTCGGCGGCAGCTCGTCGGTGACCACGTCGGCGCCGCCGGCGCGGACCACCACGGTGGCGACGGTGCCGTCCCGGGCGGTGAGCGTCGCGGTCCGGTCCGCGGCGACCGGGGCCGCGGGCGCCGGGCCGGCCGGGCGGGTCACCTGCCAGGTCGCCCCGGCGGAGACCGCGACCAGCGCGGCCGCGGCGAGCAGCGCCCGCCACCGTCCGGCCCGGCGCCGTACCGCCGGACCGCTCCGCCGGCCGTCCACCGGGCCGCGCCGCCGGCCGGCGGACCGGCGCGACGGGTGGGGGAGCGGAGCCGGCCGCGTCGGCGCCTCCCGCCCGACCACCGCCAGCACCGACCCGCGCAGCCCGGCCGGCGGCTCCAGGTCCGGCACGCCGTAGGCGAGCTCGGCCGTCACCCGCAGCGCGGCCGCCACCTCGGCCCGGCACGTCGGGCAGGTCGCCCGGTGCCGCTCGAAGCGGTCCTGGTCGTCCGGCTCGAGCGCGGCCAGCGCCCACCCGACGGCCAGCGCCGCGTACTCCTCGTGCCCTCGTGCCCGACGGGCCGGGTCGGTGCGCTCATCCCGTCCTCCCTTCGGAGCCGTCGGTCACGGCGAGCCCCCGCAGCTCGGCCGGGTCACTCTCGGCCAGGTCGTCCAGCACGGTGCGCAGGTGGTGCATGGCCCGGTGCATCCGGGTCTTCACGGTGCCGATCGGGGTGTCCGTCAGCGCGGCGATCTCCCGCTGGGTGTAGCCGCCGTAGTACGCCAGGGTCAGCGCCTCCCGCTGCGGCTCCGGCAGCGCCCGCAGCGCCCGCCGGACCCGCTCGCCGCGGATCCGCTCCTCCACCGCGTCCTCGGTCCGGGTCGCCGGCGCGTCGGACGGGTCCAGGCCGGTCAGCGCCTGCAGGGCCAGCGCGCGCCGGCGGACCGCCTCCTCGCGGCGGACCGCGTCCACGGCCTTGTGGTGCACCGCGGCCAGCAGCCAGCCGGCGAACCCGCCCCGGTCCGGCCGGAACCGCTCCGGCTGCCGCCACACCGCGAGGAAGACCTCCTGCACGACCTCCTCGGCGAAGGCCGGGTCGCCGGTGATCCGGCGGGCCAGCCCGTACGCGGGCCGCGCGTACCGGTCGTAGAGCTGCTCGAGGGCGCCCGGGTCCCCGGCCGCGACCCGCCGGACCAGCGCCGCGCCCCAGGCGTCCTCGTCCGCGCGGGACGGCGACGGGTTCCCGGCCACCATCCTCACGCCCAGTGTTCGGCCGCCGGCAGCCTGTCGGTTCCGTCAGCCGCCTGGCTCGGCGCCCAGCGCCGCCCGTATCTGGGTCACTGTCTGCGGGTCGAGCGGCCGCTCGGTGGCGGCGCTGTCAGCCGGCCGGCTCGGCGCCCAGCGCCGCCCGTATCTGGGTCACTGTCTGCGGGTCGAGGAGCCCCAGCTCGGTGGCGTGCTCGGCGATGCGGGTGCTGTCGTCGACGGCGAGCATCGGCACCCCGGTCGCGGTGACCCGGGCGGCGAGCGCGTCCACCTCGGCGGCCCGGGCGGCGCCGATGCCGGCGGTCCGGCGCACGTAGATCGCCCGCACCCGGCCCGGCGCCTCGGCGGCGACCGCGGCGTAGATCTCCGGGTCGATCTGCCCGGTGTCGCCGACCAGCACCACGCCGAGGCCCGGGTGATCCTCCAGCACCTGCCGGATCAGCGCCCGCTTGTGCTCCTCGGCGGCGATCCGCAGGAAGCCGGCCCGGCCCGGGCCCCAGTCGGTGAGCAGCAGCGGGCCGCGCGGGAAGCCGCGCAGCGCGATGAACCGGGCCAGCAGGTCGTGCAGGTTCCACGGGCTGGTGGACAGGTAGAAGACCGGCGCGCCGGTCCCGGCCAGCGCGCGGTAGAGCTCGGCGGCGCCGGGCAGCGGCACCCGCTCGGTGACCTCGGTGAGCAGGGTGAGCCGGAGCAGCTCCAGCCCGCGGGTCACCCCGGTCTCGATCACCGTGTCGTCCACGTCGCTGACCAGCGCGTACGGGCTGGCCGGGTCGACCACGAGGAGCGGCGCCAGCACCTCGGCGGTGTGCCCGCGCCAGCTGGCGGTCAGCGTCAGCTCATGCCAGCCCGGAGCCAGGCCGGGCACGTCGAGCACCACGTCGACGTAGCCCTCCCGGTCGGCCCGGGTCGTGGTCCGGCCGCCGCCGGGATGCTCGACGGTGACCGCGCAGCGCGGCAGCTCGACGGTGAGGAAGCGGCCGACCGAGCTGCGCAGCGTCCGCCACGGAAACCGCCGCCGTCCCCCAGCGGGGCCCGGGCCCGGCACCGGCTCGGGCTGGGGCGCCGGCAGGGCCCGGCTGCCGAGCACCACCCGGGCCCGCACGTGCACCCGGTCCGGCGAGCCGTGCCCGACGAAGGGCAGCACGGTGACCCGGTGCCGCCCGAGCAGCCCGAGCAGGCCGACCAGCGCGGCCTGCCACGCGTCCTCGACCGCGAGCGCGACCCGCAGACCGGCGGCGCTCAGCCGGGTCCCGGTGCCGGGCGGGTCGACCATGCCGGCAAGCTACCCGCGGGACCCGCTCCCTACGCCGGTCGCGGCCGGGACTCTTCAGGCCCGGTGGAGACCGGCGGTGGCGGCGCCGGCTTCCAGCTCGGGCAACCCGAAGGCCTCCACCGGCCCGAGCGCGCCGGCCCCGGTCAGCCCGCCGTCCCGGGCCCGGATCGCGGCCCAGGCCAGCAGGTCGCCGGTCAGCGTGTACGGGTTGGGCCCCTCCAGCTGGACCCGGGCCAGCTCCCGGCCGTCGGGGCCGGAGCCGACCGCCTGCACGTGCGTGCCGGAGCGGCGCCGGGCCGCCTCGTCCGGGCCGCCGGTGGAGCCGGGCAGCAGGCGGGCGCCGACCGACTCGACCAGCCGCGGCACCCCCGGCAGCCGGGTGAGGTGGGACAGCGCCTGCACCGGCCGGGCCGCCGCCCCGAACCAGCCCAGGTGCACGTGCACGTCCCGCAGCCCGGGCGCCAGCCGGGGCAGCGCGAGGTGCTCGGAGCCGGCCACGCTGAGCCCGGACCGGGCCGCGCCGTGCACCCGGTAGGTCCGGTGGTGGCGGGCCGGCGCCTCGTCGACCAGCCGCCCGCCGCGCCACGCGTACCCGGGGGCACCGAGCACGCCGGCCGCGGACGCCCGGGTGCCGCCGCTGAGCGAGCCGGGCCCGACCGACCCGGTGACGAAGTAGCCGATGTCCAGCCGGGTCACCGCGTCCCCGCCGTCGCGGAGGGCGAGCGCGCCGGCCAGGTTGCCCGGCACCCAGTCGTACCCGAACGCCGGCACCAGCGCCGCCTCCGCGACCAGCGCCCGCGGCCCCCAGCGGTGGAAGACGTCCCGGATGAAACCGGGCTCGCCGGTGGAGTCCAGGTAGTGCGCGCCGGCGTCGATGGCCGCCTCCACCGCGGCCGCCCCCCACCGGGCGAACGGTCCGACGGTGCTGACCAGCACGTCCCCGCGGTCGACCAGTGCCCGCACGGTCTCCGGCCGGTGCACGTCGGCCTCGGCCACCTCCGGCGGCGGGCCGTCGCCGGCCAGCTCGCCGGCCAGCGCCTCGGTCCGCTTGCGGTCGCGGGCGGCGAGCACCGGGTCTGCGCCGCGGGCCAGCAGCGCCGCGGCGACCAGCCGGCCGGTGTATCCGGTGGCCCCGAACAGGACGATCCGCGACATCCCCGCACCCTAGCCCGGTCAGTGCGCCGGCGGCCCGGCCACCTCCTCGCTGAACATGCCGCCCTCCTCCAGCCGGATCACGTGCATCACCGCGTTGATCAGCGCGAGGTGGGTGAACGCCTGCGGGAAGTTGCCCAGCTGCCGGCCGGTGCGCGGGTCCAGCTCCTCCGCGTACAGCAGCAGCGGGCTGGCGTACCCGAGCAGCTTCTCGCACAGCGCCCGGGCCCGGGCGTGCTCGCCGATCTCGCACAGCGCGGAGACCAGCCAGAAGGAGCAGATGGTGAACGTGCCCTCCTCGCCGGCGAAGCCGTCGTCGGTCTCCGTGGTGCGGTAGCGCAGCACCAGCCCCTCGTCGGTCAGCTCCTCCGCGACGGCCAGCACCGTCGCGCGCACCCGCGGGTCGTCCGCCGGCAGGAACCGCAGCAGCGGCACCAGCAGCATCGAGGCGTCCAGCGCGTCGGTGCCGTAGTGCTGGGTGAGCACGCCGCGCTCGTCCACCGCGTTGGCCAGCACGTCCGCGCGGATCTCCTCGGCCGCCGCGGCCCAGCGGGCGGCCAGCTCCCACTCCTCCCGCAGCCGGGCCAGCCGGCTGCCCCGGTCCATCGCCACCCAGCACATGACCTTGGACGAGGTGAAGTGCTTCGGCTCGCCGCGCACCTCCCAGATCCCGCGGTCCGGCTCCCGCCAGTGCTCCAGCGCGCTCTCCACCTGGCGGCGCAGCACCGGCCAGACCCGGTCGTCGAGCCGGTCCCGGGACTTCGTGTGCAGGTAGACCGAGTCGAGCACGGCGCCCCACACGTCGTTCTGCCGCTGCCGGTACGCCTCGTTGCCGGTCCGGACCGGCCGCGCCCCGCCGTACCCGTCGAGGTGGCTCAGCTCGGTCTCGGTCAGGTCGGCCTGCCCGTCGATGCCGTAGACGATCTGCAGGTCGCCGTCGCGCTCGGCGATGTCGGTGATGAAGTGGTAGAAGTCGGTGGCCTCCCAGTCGAAGTTGAGCGTGTAGAGGCCCCACAGCGCGAAGGTCGAGTCGCGGATCCAGCTGTAGCGGTAGTCGTAGTTGCGCTCGCCGCCCGGCGTCTCCGGCAGCGAGGTCGTCGCCGCGGCCGCGATCGCGCCGGTGGGCGCGTAGCTGAGGCCCTTGAGGGTGAGCGCGCTGCGGGCCAGGTGCGCCTTCCACGGGTGGTCCGGGATGCGGCCGCCGGCCAGCCAGTGCTGCCAGTGGTGCGCCGTCCACACCAGCCGCTTGTACGCCTGCTTGAACGTTTTAGGCGGCCGCGCGTCGCCCCAGGACAGCACGCAGAACCGGGCGTCGCCCTCCTTGAGCAGCGACCGGGCCACCGCGCGCGGCCCCTCGAAGCCGAGCCGCAGGTCGGTGGTCAGGGTCAGCCGCAGGTCGCCGTCCTCCTCCGCCCGGGCGATGGCCTGGTGGTAGCCGGCGTCGGTGTGCTCCCAGGTGGCGTGGTGCAGGCCGTACTCGAACGCCGGCTCGCACTCCATCAGCAGCTGGACCTCGCCGTTCACGCAGCGGACGGTGCGGACCAGCATGTGCGCGGCGGCGTAGTCGGTCGGCGGCCGCTGGTACGTCGAGAGGCTCGGGTCCCGGAGCTTCCACGGGCCGACGACCAGCGCGTCCCGGACGATGATCCAGCCCTCGCCGACGTTCCAGCTCGTCTCCAGCACCAGCGTGCCGGGCAGGTAGCGGCGGTCGTGCGGCACCTCGGCCTCGGCCGCGCCGAGCCGGAACGAGCCGGCGCCGCGGTCGAGCATCGCCGCGAAGACGCTGGAGGAATCCATCCGGGGCGCGCACATCCACTCGACCGCGCCGTTCGGCGCGACCAGGGCGGTCGTCTCGCAGTCGGAGAGGAAGGCGTAGTCGCCGATCGGCGGGAACGCGGACGGGACCGCGGTGGGCATCAGCGGCTTGCCGTCCGGCGGCACCTGCTCGCCGGGGCCGGGGGCGGCCGCTGCCACCGGCGTGCCGGCTGTCCCTGCTGCCGGCCGGGGCCGGGGCCGCGGCGTCGGGGCCGGGAGCCGCCGTCGCCACCTTCTGCGGCTGACCGGCCGCGGTGTCGTCCGTCACACCGCGAATGATCCCTCTGACCCCCGGGTGTGAAACCCGACGCGCCGGTGGGTGGGGCCGATCGACCCCACCCACCGGCACCGGGTCAGCTGCCGGACGGCGCCTGCTGCCGGACCTGCTGGCCGGCGTCCTGCGCCTCGTCCTTCACCGAGGAGGCCTGCGACCTCGCCTCCTCCTGCACCGTGCCGGCCGCGTCGGTGGCGGTCTCCTTCACCGACTGCGCGGCCTGCTGGGCCGGCTCCCGCAGGTTGTCCTTGACCTCCTGCAGCGCCTCGCCGGCCTTCTGCGCGACCGGCTGGAGCGCCGGCTGCGCCTGCTCCTTGACCCGGTCGGCGACCTCGCGCTCCTTCTGCGAGGCCGGCAGCAGGGACGAGACCAGCCAGCCGAGACCGAAGGCGATCACCCCGGCGGCCAGCGGGTTGCCCTCCGCGCCGCGGCGGGCCGCGTGCGCGGTGGACGACGCGGTGTCCGCGACGCTCGACGCGGCCGAGGACGCGGTGTCCGCGACGCTCGACGCGGCCGAGCTGGCCGCCCCCTGCACGGTGCCGACCGCGGAGCCGGTCCTGTCACCGACCGTCGAGGCGGCGGACGAGATGCCGCCCCCGGCCGACGACGCGGCGTCCGATGTCGTTCCCATGACCTTCTCCTTCAGCCCTCCGACGGCGTCCTTCGCCTTGTCCACGCGCCGACCCACCACGCGCTTCGGGGACACCTTCTCGGTCAGCGCGTCGACGTCCGTGCCCAGCTCGCGGCGGGTCTGCTCGATCTCGCGCCTCAACTGTTCCGACTCTTGGCCCACTGGACGTCCTCCTTCAGCGTCTCGACGGTCTGCTCGGGCTTGGGGTTGACCTGCTTGAGCCTGTTGCGACCGACCACGAACAGGACGGCCGCGACGATGCCGAGGATCACGGCGGTGAGCAGGGCCGCCCAGCCCATCGGCATGACCTCGTCGAGCGCGAACATGAGCGCCAACGAGACGAAGACCAGCACCAGGTAGCCCACCGCGCCGGCCCCGCCGAGCAGGCCGCCGGCCTTGCCGGCCTTGGCGGCCTCCTCCTTGAGCTCCACCTTGGCGAGGGCGACCTCCTGCCGCATCAGCTTCGACAGGTCACCGGTCACCTCGCTGAGCAGCTCGCCGACCGACCGGCCCTCCACGTCCGGGGCACCGGCGGTGTACGAGCCGCCGTAGCTGCCGTCGGTCACGGGTTCCACCCCCGGGCCGGCTGGTCCGGGTCGTACGGCGCGACGGTCGGCGACGGGTAGCCCGGGCCGCCGCTGGCCGGCGGCAGGCCGGGGTCGGCCGGGTAGTCGCCCTCGACCGGGCCGGCGTCGGGGTCGCGGAAGCCGCCGCTGCCGTAGCCCTCGGCCGGCGCGGAGCCGTAGTCGCCGGGGGCAGCGTCGCTGCCGGCCCCGTAGGCGGCGCCGGTGCCCGTGCCGGGGGCGGTGTCGCCCGCCCCATAGGCAGTGCCCGCGCCCGTGCCCGTGCCGTAGCCGGCGTCGGGGTCGCGGAAGCCGCCGCTGCCGTAGCCCTCGGCCGGCGCGGAGCCGTAGGCGGCGCCCGTGCCTGTGCCGGGGGCTGTGCTGTAGCCGGCGTCGGTGCCGGGGGCCGGGTAGTTGCCGGCGGCCTGGTAGTCGGGCTGGTAGCCGGTGCCGGGCTGGTAGCCGGCGCCCGGGTAGTCCGGGCTGGCGTACGGCGCCGCGCCGACGGCCAGCGGCTCACCCGGCCGGTAGCCGTTGCCGTAGTCGGAGCCCAGCGCGCGGGCACCGCTGTCCGGCGCGCCGGCGGCGAGGCTCTTGGTCAACCGCCCGGCCACCACGCCGGCCAGGGCCGCGCCGGCGAGGAACACCACCGGGCGGCGGCGCGCGTACGCCCGGACCTGTTCGAGCAGGTCGCTGGGCTCGTGCCGCTCCAGGTGCCCGGCCAGCTCCCGGGTCCGGCCGGACAGCTGCCGGGCCACCTCGGTGGCCAGCCCGGACTGCCCGCCCTGGGACATCTGGTCCAGCTCGTCGCTCAGCGTCCGCAGGCCCTGGACGGCCCGGTCCCGCTGGGTGCCGGCCTGGTCCCGGACCTGGGTCCGGGCCTCGCCGACGAGGTCGCGGGCCTGCTGCTTCGCCTCGCCGACGACCTGCTGGGCCTGCTCCTTGGTCGTCTGGGCGACCTGGCCGCCGGCCTCGGTCGCCTTCTGGCCGACCCGGCCGGCCTGCTCCTTGGCGACATCGGTCGTGCTGCCGCCGCCGCTCGGCGATCCCGATCCGGGATCCTGATACACCATCTGGTCCGCCTCCTCTGGAGCCGCGCCTTTCCCCACCACGCGGTCCCGGGCCGGATACCCGGGTCGGACGAGCCGTAACGGCTTCTCGCCGACGATCAGGGTCCGGCCCGGGCGGAGCGGCGGCCGCCGAAGGCGACGACGGCGGCGGCGGTCACCGGCAGCGCGGCGACCGCGACGAGGGCGGCCGGCGTGCCGATGCCGTCGGCCAGCCCCCCGACCGCGGCGGAGCCGAGGCTGCCGCCGACCAGGAAGACGAGCGACGCGATGCCCAGCGCGATGCCGCGCACCGCCGCCGGCACCGCGACACCGACCGCCCAGATCATGGCCGGCTGGCCGACGGTGAAGGCGACGGTGATCGTCACCATCGTCGCCGCCATCCCCACCGGCCAGCCCCCGCGGATCGCGGCCGCGCCGGCCAGCAGCGAGCCGGCGGCGACCAGTGCGGCGGTGGCCAGCGTGGCCCGGGCGCCGAGCCGGTCCAGCACCGGACCGGACAGCCGGCCGCCGAGCAGGCCGACCGCCGCGCTGGGCACCAGCGCCAGGCCGACGTGCAGCGCCGACCAGCCGAGGTCGTCCAGCGCGACCGGGATCGCGATGAGCAACGCGAACCAGGCGGCCGGCATCGAGGCGCCGGCCAGCGCGGCGCGCAGCACCGGTCCGCAGGTGGCCACCTCCCGCGGCAGGAAGCCGTGCGGCCGGCGGCGCACGTGCCGCGCGGTGAGCGGGACGCCGGCCAGCACCAGCGCGGCGCCGATCCCCGCGGCCGCCGGACCGGCGGACACCGACTGCAGCAGCAGGACCAGGCCGATGGCGGTGACCGCGACCAGCGCGGCGCCCGGCACGTCGAGCCGGCCGCCGACGCCGCGGGCCGGCGCGGACCGGGCCACCGTCGGCAGCAGCAGGAGCCCGACCAGCGGCAGCGCCACCACCGCAGTGCCAGCCGCCCACCTCGGCGACGACCCCACCGAGCAGCGGACCGAGCGCGCTGACCGTCGCCGAGGCGCCGGCCACCCGGCCGAGCGCGGCGCTGCGCGCCGACCCGGCGAACCGGGCGGAGACCAGCGCGGTGGCGAGCACCGGCACCGCGCCGGCGCCGGCGCCCTGCAGGGCCCGGCCGGCCAGCAGCACCGGCTGGGACGGCGCCAGCGCGGCCAGGCCGGCGCCCACTGCCATCACGAGCACGCCGGCGACCAGCGGCCGGCGGATGCCGACCGCGTCGGCCACCCGGCCGTAGACGGCGGTGGTCACCGCCAGGGACAGCACGTAGATGCTGAGCACCCAGGCGACGGCCGGGTGGCTGAGGCCCAGGTCCTCCTGGATGGCCGGCAGGACCACGGCGACCGCGGACGAGCCGGTGGCGGTCAGCCCGAAGAGCACCCCGAGGGTGAGCGCCACCCGTCGGGCCTCCCGGAGGCTGCCGGCGCCGTCCGCCGGCACCTCCGGTCGACCAGTCGTGCCGGCGCCGTCCGGGCACCCCGGTCGACCAGTCGTGCCGGCGCCGTCCGCCGCCGGTCGACCGGTCGGCGCTCCCGTGCTCGGTCCGGGGCCCGGCGCGCCACCGGCCGTGGGCACCATCCCGGCGGCCGCGGCTCCCGCTGTCGCCTCGGGTGTGGTGGCTGGGGGGCTGTCGGCTGGGCGGGGGCGGTGGGGGGTCTCGTCGGCCGTGGCCGGGGTGCCGGCGGAGTCGTGGGCGGCGAGGCGGCCGTTGGCCGGCGCTTCGGTGGGAGGAGCGGCCGGGGCTGGTCGGCCGGCGGCCGGTGGGGGATCGGGGTCCGCGTCCTCCGTGCCCACCCCGTCCACGGTCACCGCCTCGTCCTTGATCGCCACCGGAGGGACCACTGCCGGCGCCCCGCTCCGGCCGCCCGGCCACCGCGCGCCCGCGACGCGCCGGCTCGTCGGTCTCCGCCCGGTTTGAACCCTAGGCCCGACGGGTACCGAATGGTCTCGGTGATGAGCTATCCAACGGGGGACACCATCGACGAGGACGCCGATCTGACCGCGTCGCTGCACCGCGTGCTGGCAACCTTGATCAACACGCGCCCGGACCGCAACCCGTTGCCGCCCGAGCGGCTGCGCGAGCGGCTGGAGCTGGTGCAGTGGCTGCGCGGCGAGCTCGCCGCGGTCGAGGCCCTGCTGGTCGCCGAACACGACAAGGCGCGCCAGGCCGCTCCGGTCGCCGGCGGCGCGCCGAAGCGCTGACTCAGCCACCGCGCCACAGCACCTCTCCGAGCAGCACGCTCGCCTCGTGGCCGGGCTCCTGGAGCCGGGCGCAGCCGACCGCCGCCCGCGCGGTCGGCACGTCGCCGCGTCGCCACGCCGTCCAGGCGAGCAGGAAGAGCGGCTCGGTCCGGTAGGGCGGCAGCGAGCGGTCGGCCAGGTGTCGCCACAGCGCCAGCCACCGCGCGTCCGGGTCGTCGGCGACCAGCCGGCAGCACCGGTCCCGCACCGGCTGGTCGATCAGGGCGACGGTGAGCGCCGCGGTCTCCGCCCGGGACACGCCGGAGCGACCCAGCGTGTCCCGGGCGGCCCGGAAGCGGCCCTCGACCCGCCGCCGCCAGGGACCGATGCCGCCGTCGGCGACCACCGCGGCGACGAAGTCGACCTCGGCCCGCTCCAGGGCCTGACGCAGCCGGTCGACCCCGGCCGTGCCGGGCGCGAGGTCGAGGGCGCGGGATGGTCTGGTGGCTGCGGGCATGCGGCCACCGTGCCGGCGCGGGCGGCCGAGCGGCAGCCTCCGGCGGCGATCTGTGGACAGCGGTCGCGCCTGTGGACGGCGGTTTGACCGCGGTGCGGCTGGTGTCCGAGCGTCTTGCCGGGGGTACCCGAACCGGACCGATGCGAGGAGGGAGTGCGATGAGCGAGCCGACCGAGGTGCGGGCCGATCCGGATGCGGCGGAGGACTTCGCCGAGGAGGTCGGGGTCGACCCGACCCAGGAGGAGATCGACCACTATCGCGAGCTGGAGGGGGAGCCGCCCCTGGCCGAGGCGGGGGAGGAGGCCGACCCCGGCGCCGCGCTGCCGGATCCCTCGGTGAGTTGAGCGGGCCGGCGTCTACTTGGCGTCGGCGTAGCAGGGGACCGCGGCGACGCCGAGGGGGAAGCGGACCGGGGTGGCGCCGAAGACGAGCCGGCTCGCCTCCTCGGCCGCGTCGGTGAGCAGGGCTGCCGCGACCGGGGCGACCGGCTCCGGGCAGTGCAGCATCACCTCGTCGTGCTGGAAGAAGACCAGCTCGGCGCCGGGCGCGCCGCCCTCGACCAGCCGGCGCCGCAGGGCCGCGAGCAGGACCGCGGCCCAGTCCGCGGCGGATGCCTGGACCACGAAGTTGCGGGTGAAGCGGCCGCGGTCGCGGGCGGTCTGCCGGGCCTGGGCCTGCTCCGCCTCGCCGGCGCCGGGCAGCGCGGCCCGCTCCTGCGCCTCCCGCCAGCGGGCGGACGGCGGCGGGCTGGTCCGGCCGAGCCGGGACCGGACCAGCCGGCCGGCCTCGCCGTCCCGCGCGGCCGCCTCCACGTAGCCGACCGCGGTCGGGAAGCGCCGCCGCAGCACCGCCAGCACCGGGGCCGCGTCC
Organism: uncultured Actinomycetota bacterium; assembly: GCA_963849885.1. Classification (GTDB taxonomy): domain Bacteria; phylum Actinomycetota; class Actinomycetes; order Mycobacteriales; family CADCTP01; genus CADCTP01. The sequence goes on from CAWKIV010000002.1 coordinate 63,314, forward strand.
CCGCCGGTCGCCCCGTAGAGGGTGCCCAGCAGCGCAACCTTGGCCCGCGCCCGGTCGCCGCCGAAGGAGTCGTCGGCCAGCGCGGAGTAGAGGTCCGAGGCCGCCGCGGCCTCGGCCAGCCGCAGGTCGCCGGCCAGCGCGGCGAGCACCCGCGGCTCCAGCTGGGCCGCGTCCGCCACCACCAGCAGGTGGCCCGGGTCGGCGACCACCGCCTGCCGCACCGCGTGCGGGATCTGCAGCGCGCCGCCGCCGCGGCTGGCCCACCGGCCGGACACCACGCCGCCGACCACCCAGTCCGGCCGGAACCGCCCGTCCCGCACCCAGGCGTCCAGCCAGGCCCAGCCGTTCGCGGCGTGCAGCCGGGCCAGCTCCTTGTACGCCAGCAGCGGCGCGACCGCGGGATGGTCCACCTTGCGCAGCACGAACGACCGGGCCGAGCCGACCGGCACCCCGGCCCGGGCGAAGGCCTGCACGACGTCGGCCGGCGAGTCCGGGTTGACCCGCACCCCGTCGAACGCCGCCGCCACCCGGTCGGCCAGCTCGGTCAGCCGGCGCGGCGGCAACCCCGCCGCCGGCCGCGGACCCAGCTGCGCGCTCAGCAGCGCGTCGTGCACGTCGGCCCGCCACGGCACCCCGGCCCGGGTCATCTCGGCGGCCACCAGCGCGCACGCCGACTCGGCGGCCACCAGCAGGGCCAGCCGGTCCGGCGGCGTCGCCGTGGCGGCGGCGACCCGCCGCAGCTGGTCGGCGTGCACGGCCACCGCCGCGTCCAGCGCGGCCGCGCCGCCGGGCAGCGCCGCCGGCTCGGTCTCGAACAGCGCCTGCTGGGCGGCCTCCCGGCCCCGCGGCGGCGGGTCCGCGGGCACCGGCAGGTCGGCCAGCCGGGCCCAGGCGGCGCCGAGCGCCCGCGCCTCGCCCCACCGGCCGGCCGACCCGAGCAGGATCCCCTCGGTCAGCGCCAGGTCGACGCAGCGGCCGACGACCACGCCGGCGGCGAGCAGCTCGGGGTAGACGTCCTCGGTGGCCGGCCAGACCCAGCGCGGCGAGTCCCGCTCCCGGGCGGCGACGGCCGCGGCCAGCGAGTCGACCGTCTCGGCCGGCCCGACCGGCTCGCCGCGGTCGTCGACCGCACGGAGCGAGCCGCCGCCCGCCGGCCCGGCCACCACGACGTACCGCACGGCGCCATTAGATCCGCCGGGTCTGACAGAAAGCCGCGCGGCGCGGGGGCTCCTGGAGGAAGTAGGCGCCCGGGCGTGCCGAGGCCGGCAGAGCGCCGCGCGCGGGCTTCTACAGGGGGCGGGTGCCGGGGCGCACCGGGGCCGGCAGCTCGGTCCGGCCGCTCAGCGCGGTGTCGACCGCGGCCGCGCAGGCCCGGCCCTCGGCGATCGCCCAGACCACCAGGCTGGCCCCGCGGGTGGCGTCGCCGCAGGCGAAGACGCCCGGCGCGGAGGTCTCCCAGCCGCCGCGCAGCCGCAGCGTGCCGCGGTCCGGGTCGATCTCGACGCCGAGCCGGTCCAGCAGCGAGCCGCGCTCGCTGCCGACGAAGCCGGCGGCGACCAGCACCAGCTCGCACGGGACCTCCTCCCGGCTGTCCGGCACCGGCCGGAACACCCGGCGCCCGTCCACCCGGAGGATCTGCACCTCCTCGGTGACCACGGCCCGGACGGCCCCGTCCGGCCCGGCCAGGAAGGCGACCGCCTCCCGCGCCCAGGACTCGACCACGCCCTCCTCGTGCGCCGGCGAGCTGCGGTGGATCCGCGGCCACTGCGGCCACGGGTTGAGGTCCTCGTCGCGGCCCTCCGGCGGGCGGGGGTTGTGGTCCAGCTGGGTCACGCTGACCGCGCCCTGCCGGTTGGCGGTGCCGAGGCAGTCGGCCGCGGTGTCGCCGCCGCCGATGATCACCACCCGCTTGCCGGCCGCGTCCACCGGCGGGGCGGCCAGCTCGCCGGTGCGCACCCGGTTGGCCTGGGGCAGGTAGTCCATCGCCTGGTGCACGCCGGTCAGCTCCCGACCCGGCACGTCCAGCTCCCGCGGCCGCAGCGCGCCGGCGGCCAGCACGACCGCGTCCACCCCGGCGCGCAGCTCCACCGGGTCGGGCCCGCCCGGGCCGCCGACGTCGACCCCGGCGAGCAGCTCGGTGCCCTCCGCGGCCAGCTGGGCCAGCCGCTGGTCGACCAGCCCCTTCGGCATCTTGAAGTCGGGGATGCCGTACCGGAGCAGGCCGCCCAGCCGGTCCGACCGCTCGTAGACGGTGACGTGGTGCCCGGCCCGGGTGAGCTGCTGCGCGCAGGCCAGCCCGGCCGGGCCGGAGCCGATCACCGCGACCCGCCGGCCGGTCTGCTCGGCGGCCGGGCGCGGCGGCACCCAGCCCTCGTCGAACGCGCGGTCGATGATGGCCAGCTCGACCTGCTTGATGGCGACCGGCTCGGCGTTGATGGCCAGCACGCAGGACGCCTCGCACGGCGCCGGGCACAGCCAGCCGGTGAACTCGGGGAAGTTGTTCGTCGCGTGCAGCCGCTCGATCGCGGCCCGCCAGTCGTCGTCGGCGACCAGCTCGTTCCACTCCGGGATCAGGTTGCCCAGCGGGCAGCCGGCATGGCAGAACGCGACCCCGCAGTCCATGCACCGGCTGGCCTGCACCCGGACGTCGTCGGCGGCGGGCCGCCCGTACACCGGGTCCCAGTCGCGCAGCCGGATGGCGACCGGGCGCTTGGGCGCGTCCGTGCGGGGATGCCGGAGGAACCCCCAGGGGTTGGCGACCACGGTGGACCTCCCGGACGTCGACGGCGGCTCGCTGCGGCGAGACGGCGTCGGCTCGCGGGATCACCCCGATGGTATGCGAGGACTACAGCAGCTCGGGGCGGCGCCACTCCTGGCCGAGCACGTGCTGGGCCAGGAAGGCGGTGACGGTCTCGTACCAGACCTTCGCGTGGCCGGGGGTGAGCACCCAGTGGTTCTCGTCCGGGAAGTAGAGGAACTTCGCCGGCACCGAGAACCGGCCCAGGTCGTGCCAGAGCCGCAGCGCCTCGCCGATCGGCACCCGGTAGTCCTTGTCGCCGTGGATCACCAGCATCGGGGTGCGGATGCTCGCCGCCCGCAGGTGCGGTGAATTCTCCAGGTACCGCTCCGGCTTCAGCAGCGGGTCGCCGAACTCGCGCAACCAGTACGACGGGTAGTCCGTGGTGCCGGCGAACGCGTCCAGGTGCCACAGGCTGGCGTGGGTGACGATGGCCCGGAAGCGGTCGGTCTGGGTGGCCACCCAGTTGGCCATGTAGCCGCCGAACGAGCCGCCCATCGCCGCCGTCCGGTCCCCGTCCACGTCCGGCCGGGCCACGGTGGCGTCGGTGATCGCCATCAGGTCGGTGAAGGGCTTGCCGCCCCAGGAGCCCCAGCCGCGCGCCACGAAGGCGTCCCCGTAGCCGGTCGACAGCGCCGGGTCCGGCAGCAGCACCGCGTAGCCGCGGGCCGCCATCAGCCACGGGTTCCACCGCCAGGACCACGCGTTCCAGCTGCTCAGCGGGCCGCCGTGGATCCACAGCAGCAGCGGCGCGGGCCGGTCCGGCGCCGCGGTCTCCGGCAGCACGAGCCAGGCGCGCAGCGGGGTGCCGTCGTCCGCGGTGGTGGTGACCTCGGTGAGCCGGCCGGGCAGCCGCACGTCCGGCGCCGGGCCGAGCAGCCGCACCGGCTCCTGCTCGGCCCGCTCGGGGTCGATCCGGACCGGGGCCGGCGGCGCGTCGACGGCGGAGCGCAGCGCATACACCGAGCGGTCGTCGGGGCTCACCACCAGGTCCGTGTACGCCCCCTCGCCGGTCAGCCGGGTCACCGTGCCGGTGGCGAGGTCGAGCTTGCAGACCGGGGCCCGCCCGTGGTCGTCGGCGACGAAGTAGAGCGTGTCGCCGGCGGTGTCGAAGACCGGCGCCGCCGGCCACAGCGAGCTGCCCGGCAGCAGGTCGCGGTGCTCCCCGGTGGACAGGTCGACCAGCACCAGCGTGCAGCGCGGGCTGGTCTCCCAGTCGCCGATGTCCTCCCGCACGCAGGCCAGCGACCGCCCGTCCGGGGAGAACGCGGGATCGCCGAACGCCCGGTCGGCCTCCTCGACCAGCCGCAGCTCGCCGGCCGCGGACAGCAGCGCGATCGACGGCCGGCTGGCCGCCGGCGCGTCGTCCACCTTCCAGCCGACCGCCACGGTGCCGCCGTCCGGCGAGACGGCCAGCCCCTCCAGCACCCGGCCCTCCGGGGCCGGGCGGAGGTCGCGCACGGTGGCGAGCCGCCCGTCGCCGGGCGGGACCCGGCCGCCGGCCAGCACGTGCCACTCGTCGGGGCCGACGTCGTGGTCCCAGTCCCGCACCGGGTGGGTCTCGTGCAGGATCGCGGTCACCCCGGCTTCCTTGCGGGCCTTCCGGCGGCGCTCGTCGTCCTCGACGCCGTCCGTGCCGGGCAGCAGGGCGGCCACGAAGACCACGTCGCCGGAGTCCCGGGCCACCGCCAGGTCGGCCACGTCGCCGCCCCGGCGGGCCAGCAGCCGGGCCTCGCCGGCCTCCGGCAGCAGCCACAGCGCGGTCCGGTCCTCGGTGTCGTCGTCCGGCTTCGCGGCGACGTCCGGGCGGCGGGAGGAGAACAGCAGCCGGCCGTCCGGCAGGAAGGCCGGCTGGGCCTCGCCCGGCGTCGACCGGGTCAGCCGGCGGGCCGGCCGCCGGCCCTCCGGGTCGACCTCCCACAGCGCGGAGGAGTAGCGCTTGCCGTCCGCGGACCGCTCCGCCACCGCGGTGACCAGCCGGTTGCCGTCCGGGGACAGCGCGAGCCCGCTGACCCGGGGGAGCGAGACGTAGTCGTCGAGGTCCTCGAACGGGGTGCGGGACGGGTCCTGCTCGGTCATGAGCGCGAATCCTCCTCCGGGCCGGTCCGGGCCGGGATCGCCGGCCGCGGTGCCGACCCTAGCTCGCCGGCCGGTGCCCGGCCGGACTCGTCCACAGCAGGTGCATCCGCGGCCGGCCCGGGCGCCGTAGTGGGGGCGACGGATGTACCCGGAACTCCCAGGAGGATTGATGAAGCGCTCTGCCGCCGTCGCGGTGCTCGCCGCCGCCGCCGGCCTCTCGGTGCTCGGCACCGGCGGGGTCGCCGCTGCCGCGGACAACGCGTCCGTGAGCGTCGTGCACGGCATCCCGAACACGCCGGTGAACGTGTTCGTGAACGGCGACCTGACGCTGCGCAACTTCAAGCCGGGCACCGTGGCCGGCCCGCTGTCGCTGCCGGCCGGCAGCTACCAGGTCAAGATCTTCCCGGCCGCGAACACCGCCGGCACCGGCAACCCGGTCGTCCAGGCCACCGCGCAGGTCCCGGCGGGGGCGAACGTCACCCTGGCCGCGCACCTCACCGCGGCCGGCCAGCCGGCCATCACGCCGTTCGTCAACGACGTGTCCAAGCTGGCCGCCGGGCAGGCCCGGCTGATCGTCCGGCACACCGCGGCCGCCCCGGCGGTCGACGTCCGGGCCGGCGGCACCCCGGTGATCCGCGGGCTGACCAACCCGAAGCAGCAGGTGCTCAACCTGCCGGCCGCCACCGTCGAGGCGGACGTCGTGCTCGCCGGCACCAGCACGGTCGTGATCGGCCCGGCGGACGTGGCGCTCAAGGAGGGCACCGCGACGATCGTGTACGCGATCGGCTCGGCCGACGAGGACACCCTCGGCCTGGTCGTGCAGACGATCAGCGGGCTGCACTCCTCGCCGTCCGGCGTGCCGGCCGGCACCGGTGGTCTGGCCGGCGACGGCGTGCCGGCCTGGCTGGTGGTCACCTCCGGTCTCGGCCTGCTGCTGGCCGCCGGTGGGGTCGCCCGAGTGGCGGCAGCCCGCCGCTGACCGCACCCTGACGGCCGACGAGCGCGGAAACCGGAGGAGGACGACATGACACGCCGGCGGTGGCTGTGGGCAGTGCTGGCCACCGTCGGCGTGCTCGTCGCGGTCGGGGCGCCGGTGGCCTGGTACGGCCAGCGGCCGGCGCGGACGGTCGGCGCCGAGGTGGCCGAGGCGCTCGCCGCGGAGACCGCGGAGACCCCGGCCCCGACCCCGCCGGCCTCCGCCGCCACGCCGGCCCCGACGCCGACCGCGACGGCCGGCCCGCCGGTGCCGCCGGTGCCGACCACGGACGGCCGGCTCGGCGCCGGCCGCACCCGGGAGGCGGCCACCCCGGTGGAGGTCCGGCTGCCCACCCTCGACGTGGTCTCCCCGGTGGCGCCGATCGGGGTGGAGCGCGACGGCGCGCTGGAGATCCCCGAGGACGTCCGGACGGTGGGGTGGTACCGGTACGGCCCGCGGCCGGGCGACCCGCGCGGCTCGACCGTGCTCAGCGGCCACATCGACTCGGCCGAGCAGGGCAAGGGCGCGTTCTCCCGGCTCGGCGAGCTGGAGCCGGGCGACCCGGTGCTGGTCCGGCTGTCCGACCGGGCGGTGTGGCGCTACCGGGTGGTGGCCCGGGAGGAGTGGCCGAAGACCGTCACCCCGCTGGACCGGCTCTTCGCCCGCGGCGGCGCGGCCCGGCTGACGCTGGTCACCTGCGGCGGCGGCTTCCGCGAGGACGTCAGCTCGTACACCGACAACGTCGCGGTCACCGCGGTCCCGGTGGGCCCGGGATGACCGCCCGGACCGGACCCTTCCACCCGGACGAGGACCGCGAGCTGGCCGAGCGGTTCCGGCGCGGCGACGAGACCGTGCTGCGGGCCGTGTACGACCGGTACGGCGGGCTGGTCTACCGGCTGGGCCTGTCCTGCCTGGTCACCCACCACGAGGCCGAGGACCTCACCCAGGCCACCTTCGTGGCCGCCTGGCGCGGCCGGCGGACGTACGACCCGGACCGCGGCACGCTGGCCGGCTGGCTGCTCGGCATCGGCCGGCGGCAGGTGGTGGACCGGCTGCGCACGATCCAGCGGGAACGCAGCCTGGCCGCGGCCGTGCAGCAGGCCGGGCCGGGATACTCGGAGGCGCCGGCCCCGGAGCGGGTGGTGGACCGGCTCGTCGTGGTCGACGAGCTGCGCCGCCTGTCCCCGGAGCAGCGGCGGGTGGTGGAGCTGGCGTTCTTCGACGACCTGACCCACGTGCAGATCGCCGGCCTCACCGGGCTGCCGCTGGGCACCGTGAAGAGCCACCTCAGGCGGGGGCTCGACCGGCTGCGGAGCAGATGGGAGGTGGACGGTGCGGCACCTGGACCCCGATCGACTGGCGCTGGTCGCGCTCGGTGAGCGGCTCGACGGCGAGGACGAGCAGGAGCTGACCAGCCACCTCGCCGGCTGCCCGGACTGCCAGCGGGAGGTGCGGGCGCTGCGGCACACCGCGCAGCTGGCCCGGGAGGCGGGGGCCGACCGGGACGAGGAGGACCGGCTGCGGCCGGGCGAGTCGGTGTGGACCGGGATCGTCGCCGAGCTCGGGCTCGCCGACCCGCCGGCCCCCCGCGCCGAGCCGGCCCCGGGCACCGGCCGGCGCCCGGCACCCCACCCGGACTGGTTCCAGTCCGGCCGCCGACCGGGCCCACCGGCGGGTCCACCGGCCGGTCCGCCGGTCCCGTGGCCCGGCCCGGCGGCCCCGTGGCCCGGCCCGCCCCCCGCCCAGCCGCACCCCTGGCCCGCCCCCGCGCCCGCCCACCCGGACCCCAGGTCCGGTACGGCGGGTAGGCGGCAGCGGCGGTGGGTGCGGGGCGCGGTGGCGCTCGCGGCGGCCGCCGCGATCGGCGTCCTCGGCACGCTCGCCGCCGTCCGCCCCTGGCAGGACCGCGGCACCGGCACCCCGCCGGCCGCCAGCCCGACCGCGGAGCTGGCGCCGGTGCCCGGCGGCCCGGGTGGGGTCAGCGGCCGGGCCCTGGTGGTCCGCGGCGCGGCCGGCCCGGAGCTGCGGCTGACCACCGCCGGCCTGCCCGCGCTCAACCAGGGCTACTACGAGGTGTGGGTCTTCGACGGCGGGAAGAACATGGTCGCCGTCGGCGTGCTCGGCCCCGGCCCGACCGCGACGCTGCCGCTGCCGCCCACGCTGGACCTGCGCACGTTCGCGATCGTCGACATCTCGCAGGAGAAGTACGACGGCGTGCAGACGCACTCGGAGACCAGCGTGCTGCGCGGCACGCTGTCGGAGTAGGGCGTCAGGCCACCGAGACGAAGACGTGGCTGGCGACCATGCCGTCGACCAGCGTCTCGCCGGTGTCGGTGCTCACCAGCAGGCCGCGGCCGGTCGGCGCGGGCGTCATGGTGACCGTCCGCCCGGGCTGCACCCCGGCCGCCCGCAGCTCGCGCATGATCTCCGCGTCCGGCTGGATCTGCTCGCTGATCCGGCGCACCACGGCCTTCGGCGAGCCCTGCCGCATCGCCTGCTCCAGGGTCACCAGGTGGGCGGCCCCGACGCCGTCGATCCCGGCGACGGCGGCCAGCGGGCTGTCCGGCGGGGCCGGCAGCGCCCCCAGCTCGTCCAGGCCGGGGATCGGGTTGCCGTGCGGGCAGGTGGTGGGGCCGCCGAGGAGGGCGGCGATCCGCCGCTCCACCGAGTCGGACATCACGTGCTCCCACCGGCAGGCCTCGATGTGCACCTCCTCCCACTCCATGCCGATCACGTCGATCAGCAGGCACTCGGCGAGGCGGTGCTTGCGCATCACGGAGGTCGCGTGCCGGCGACCCTCCTCGGTCAGCTCCAGGTGGCGGTCGCCCTCGACGGTGAGCAGCCCGTCGCGCTCCATCCGCGCGACGGTCTGGCTGACGGTGGGGCCGCTCTGCTTGAGCCGCTCCGCGATGCGGGCGCGCAGGGGCGTGACGCCCTCCTCCTCCAGCTCGTACACCGTGCGGAGGTACATCTCAGTGGTATCGATCAGGTCGCTGTGGTGACTCAACGGTCCTCCGGCTCAGTCCCCGTGATCGTACGTCCGCCGAGACCGCCACGGTGCCATCCACAGCGGTGGGTCGCCAGGCCGACAGGGCGTCCTGTCAGGGAAGATGGCCGGATGAGCGATTCCGGTCCGCTGGTCGGCGCCCCCGATCTCGCGGTCGAGCTCGGCCTGCGCCCCGGCGGCGGCGCGACCGGCCCGGCCCCGGTCGTGCTGGACGTCCGCTGGCGGCTGCTCGGCCCGCCGCCGGCGGAGCTGTACGCGGCCGGCCACCTGCCCGGCGCGGTCGCCGTCGACCTGGACGCGGACCTGGCCGCGCCGCCCGGCCCCGGCGGCCGGCACCCGCTGCCGGACCCGGCCGACCTGCAGGCGGCGCTGCGCCGCTTCGGCGTCCGGACGGGCGGCGCCGTGGTCGCGTACGACGACGGCGACGGCAGCAGCGCGGCCCGGGCCTGGTGGCTGCTGCGCTGGGCCGGGCACCGGGACGTCCGGGTGCTGGACGGCGGCTTCGCCGCCTGGACCGCCGCCGGCCTGCCCACCACGACCGAGGTGCCGGTGCCGGTGCCCGGCGACGTGGTGGTCCGGCCCGGCGGGATGCCGGTGCTGGACGCGGCCGGCGCGGCCGACGTCGCCGCCCGCGGGGTGCTGCTCGACGCGCGGGCGGCCGAGCGGTTCCGCGGCGAGGTCGAGCCGGTCGACCCGGTGGCCGGGCACGTCCCCGGGGCCCGCAGCGCGCCACTGACCGGCAACGTCGGCCCGGACGGCCGGTTCCTCCCGCCGGCCGAGCTGCGCCGCCGGTTCGCCGGGCTCGGGGTCACCGCGGACGCCCCGGTGGGGGCGTACTGCGGGTCCGGGGTGACCGCGGCCCAGCAGGTGCTCGCGCTGGAGCGGGCCGGCGTCCGGGCCGCGCTCTACGCCGGCTCGTGGAGCGAGTGGATCACCGACCCGGACCGCCCGGTGGCGACCGGGCCCTAGGCTGCGTCTCTCAATCCGCGATGGATGCCCGCGCCGCCAGCGGGGTCGAGAGACACGCGCTAGTCCTTCTTGTACTTCGGGATCAGCAGCTCGAGCACCTTGGTCGCGATCGGGTCGCCGCCCTCGCGCAGGCCGCTGAAGTACGCGGCGAGCAGGCCGGACGCCGCCGGGTCCTTGGACCGGGCGACGTAGATGATCGTGCTGGAGGTGCGGACCGCCGGGTAGCCGCCCACGGTGAGGTCGGTGCTGCCCGACCGCTTGTACGAGGTCAGCTTCAGGTAGTCGAAGACCGCGACGATCATCGACCGGCCGTCGTCGGCGCGGATCTGGCAGCCGCTGCTCTGCGACCGGCTGAAGGTCACCGAGGTGCCGATCGCCGCCTCCACCGCGGCCTTGTCCAGGGCCATGCAGACCGGGCTGGTCTCGCCGCCGGAGCCGCTCGGCGACGGCGAGGAGGACGACGACGACGGAGGAGGACTCGGTGGACGTCGGCTCGTCGGTCGGCGACGGCGAGGAGCCGGTGGGGCCGCCGGTCTGCACGTCCGCGGCGATGGTGCCGGTGCCGGGAACGGCCTGGGCACAGGCCGCCGCGGTCGGGACGGCGAGCAGCAGGGCGAGCCCTGCCAGGAGGCGTCGGGCCGTCATCGAGCGGTCCTTCCGTTCGTAGCGAACCTCGCGCGACCGGTCCCGGTCACCGAGCGCAGTGGATACTAAGCCTAGGGGGTGAACCGGGGCGGACTGCGCATCCGCCCCAGATCGGAAGTCGCTACCGGCCGTGCCGGATGTCCCGGACGGTACGTTCGGCGGGTGAGCGACTCGGTCACCGTGGTATGGGACGACGGCTACCTGGCCTACGACCTCGGCGGGGACCACCCGCTGCACCCGGTCCGGCTGGCGCTGACCGTGTCGCTGGCCCGCCGGCTCGGCGTGCTCGACGCCCCGCACGTCTCGGTGGTCGCCCCGGTGCCGGCCGGCGAGGAGCTGCTCACCCTGGTGCACGACCCGGCCTACCTGGAGGTCGTCCGGCAGGCGCCGCACCTCGGCTGGGCCGCCGGGCACGGCTTCGACTCGCCGGACAACCCGGTCTTCCCGGCCATGTACGAGGCGTCCGCGCTGATCACCGGCGGGTCCGTGCTGGCCGCCGAGCGGGTCTGGTCGGGGGAGAGCCAGCACGCGGTGAACATCGCCGGCGGGCTGCACCACGCGATGCGGTCCCGGGCCGCCGGCTTCTGCGTCTTCAACGACCCGGCGGTGGCGATCGCCCGGTTGCTCCAGCTCGGCGCCGAGCGGGTCGCGTACGTCGACGTGGACGTGCACCACGGCGACGGGGTCCAGGCCGCGTTCTACGACGACCCGCGGGTGCTCACGGTCAGCCTTCATCAAACTCCGCTGACGCTGTTCCCGGGCACCGGGTTCCCGGACGAGGTCGGTCGCGGGGACGCGGCCGGCACCAGTGTCAACGTCGCCCTGCCGGTGGGCACCACGGACGAGGAGTGGCACCGGGCCTTCGCCGCGGTGGTGCCGGGGGTGCTGCGCGCCTTCCGGCCGCAGGTGCTGGTCACCCAGGCCGGCTGCGACACCCACCACGAGGACCCGCTGGCCGAGCTGGCGCTCACCGTGGACGGGCAGCGCAGCTCGTACATGATCCTGCACGAGCTGGCGCACGAGCTGTGCGAGGGGCGCTGGCTGGCCCTCGGCGGCGGCGGGTACGGGCTGGTCCGGTGCGTGCCGCGGGCCTGGACGCACCTGCTGGCCGAGGCGGTGGGGCAGCGGATCGCGCCCGGCACCCCGGTGCCGGCGGAGTGGGCCGAGGAGGTGCGCGAGCGGGGGCTGCGCACCCGGCCGCCGGCGGCGATGACCGAGCTGGACCCGGCGCCGCAGGGGATCGCCTGGCGGGGCTGGGAGCCGGGGGAGGCGGCCACCCCGCTGGACCGGGCGGTCGCGGCCACCCGGCGGGCGGTCTACCCGCTGCACGGGCTCGACCCGGACGATCCCCGTGACTGAGCACCCGGACCCCGGACTGAACCGCGGGCCGGATCGCCGGACCGGACGCCGGACCGGACCCCGGGCCCGACCCCGCACCGGGCGCCGGGCCGGACGCCGGACTGGACGCGGCGCCGGACGCCGGGCTGGACGCCGGGGCTGACCCGGCCGGCTACCCGGCCGGCTGGGAGGCCGACGTCGCGGTCGCCGACGGCGGCGTGGTGCACGTGCGGCCGATCCGCCCGGACGACCGGGACCGGCTGGTCGCGTTCCACTCCCGGCTGAGCGAGCGCACCGTCTACCTGCGCTACTTCGCCCCGCACCCGACGCTGTCCGAGCGCGACCTGGACCGGCTCACCCGGGTCGACCACGGCGACCGGGTGGCGCTGGTCGCGCAGCTCGGCGCGGACCTGATCGGGGTGGGCCGGTACGACCGGATCGACGGCGGCCCGAGCGCCGAGGTCGCCTTCGTGGTCGACGACGCCCAGCAGGGCCGCGGCATCGGCTCGCTGCTGCTGGAGCACCTGGCCGCGGCCGCCCGGGAGCGCGGCATCCAGCGCTTCGTCGCCGAGGTGCTCGCGGAGAACAGCCGGATGGTCCGGGTCTTCAAGGACGCCGGCTACACCGCGGAGTACTCCTACGACTCCGGCGTGGTCGAGCTGAGCTTCCCGATCGCGCCGACCGACGCGTCCCGGGCGGTCGCGTACGAGCGGGAGCGGCGGGCCGAGTCCCGCTCGATCGAGCGGCTGCTCACCCCGCGCTCGGTCGCGGTCGTGGGCGCCAGCACCGACCCGGCGAAGGTCGGGCACGTCGTGTTCGGCAACCTGATGGCGTACGGCTTCCAGGGGCCGGTCTACCCGGTGCACCCGGAGGCCCGGCACGTCGGCGGCGTCCGGGCGTACCCGAGCGTGCTGGACATCCCGGACGACGTGGACCTGGCCGTGGTCGCGGTGCCGGCCGCCGCGGTCGCCGGGGTGGTCGAGGAGTGCGCCCGCAAGCGGGTGCGCGCGCTGGTGGTGCTCTCCGGCGGCTTCGGCGAGCGCGGCGCGGAGGGCCGGGAGCTGGAGCAGGCGCTGGTCACGGAGGCGCGCGCGCAGGGCATGCGGGTGGTCGGGCCGAACTGCCTCGGCGTGGTCAACGCCGACCCCGCGGTCCGGCTCAACGCGACGATCGCGCCGCTGGTGCCCGGCCGCGGCCGGGTCGGCTTCTTCTGCCAGTCCGGCGCGCTGGGCACCGCGATCCTGGCCTCGGCGGTGCGCTGGGGGCTGGGGCTGTCCTCGTTCGTGTCGGCCGGCAACCGGGCCGACGTCAGCGGCAACGACCTGCTCCAGTTCTGGGAGACCGACCCGGCCACCGACGTGGTGCTGCTCTACCTGGAGAGCTTCGGCAACCCGCGCAAGTTCGCCCGGCTGGCCCGGCGGGTGGCCCGGACCAAGCCGGTGGTCGCGGTGAAGACCGGCCGGTACGCGGCGGCACCGGTGCTGGCGGCCCGCACGGTGCCGGTGCCGGAGGAGCGGGTGCAGGCGCTGTTCGAGGGGTCCGGGGTGATCCGGGTGGACACCCTGACCGAGCTGTTCGACGTGGCCCAGCTGCTGGCGTACCAGCCGCTGCCGGCCGGGCGGCGGCTGGCCGCGGTGACCAACTCGACCGCGCTGACCGTGCTGGTGGCGGACGCGTGCATCGCCGCCGGGCTGGAGAGCTCGGCCGCCTCGGTGGACCTGGGGCCGGACGTGGACGTGGCCGGGTTCGCCGCGGCGCTGCGGACCGCCGGCGAGCAGGCCGACGCGGTGGTGGCGGTCTTCGCGCCGGTGCTGGCCACGCCGGGGGAGGACTTCGCCCGCGCGCTGGCCGAGGTGGCGGCGGCCTCGGCGGTGCCGGTGGTGAGCACCTTCCTCGGCGTGGAGGGGGTGCCGGCGGCGCTGCGGCGGCGCGCTCCCGGCGGGGACGAGGCGCGGCCCGGCTCGGTCCCGTCGTACCCGACGCCGGAGCGGGCGGTGCGCGCGCTGGCGGCCGCCGCGCGGTACGCGGAGTGGCGGCGCCGGCCGGCCGGCACCGTGCCCGAGCTGGCCGGCCTCGACGCCGACGGCGCGCGCGAGCTGGTCGCCGGGGTGCTCGCGGGCGCGCCGGCCGGCCGGGAGCTGACCGGGCCGGAGGCGGCCGGGCTGCTGCTCGCGTACGGGCTGGTGATGGTGCCGCGCCGGCTCGCGGCCGGGCCGGCCGAGGCGGTCGCCGCCGCGGCGGAGCTGGGCTACCCGGTGGCGGTCAAGGCCACCGCGGAGGGGCTGCGGCACCGCCCGGACCTGGGCGCGGTCCGGCTCGACCTGGCCGACGCGGACGCGGTGCGGGACGCCGCGGTGGCGCTGGCCGAGCTGGGCGGCGGGGCGCCGGTGGTGGTGCAGCGGATGGCCCGGGCCGGGGTGGCCACCGTGGTCGAGGTGCTGGACGACCCGTCGTTCGGCGCGCTGGTGTCGTTCGGGGTCGGCGGCATCGCCACCGAGCTGCTCGGCGACCGGGCGTACGCGCCGGTGCCGCTGTCCGACCTGGACGCGGCCGAGCTGGTCGGCGCACCCCGGGCGGCGCCGCTGCTGTCCGGGCACCGCGGCGCCGAGCCGGTGGACACCGCCGCGCTGACCGACCTGCTGCTGCGGGTGTCCCGGCTGGCCGAGGACCTGCCCGAGGTGCTCGGGCTGGAGCTCAACCCGGTGCTGGTCGGCCGCCGCGGGCTGGACGTGCTCGCCGCCCGGGTGACCGTCGGGCCGCCGACGGCCCGGGCCGACCCCGGCCCCCGCCGGCTGCCCTGACCCGCGGGACCGCCGTCAGGCGATCGAGGCGACGACGATCGCCGCCACCGCGAGGTGCGCGGCCGCGGTGACGATCGCGACCGGCTGCACCGCGCCCGGCCGGGCCAGGATCTCGCCGAGCCTGCCCGGGGTGAGCACGTCGACCACGGAGAACGCCACGGCGGTGAGGACCACGCCGAGCAGTCCGAAGGCGACGGTCCACAGCAGCGCGTCGCCGAAGCCGGCGCTCGCGTTGGTCCAGATCGCGGTGAAGATCACCAGCCCCTGCCCGATCAGCGCGGCGGCCAGCACCAGCGCGGAGCTGTAGGACTCCGACACGTGGGAGACCAGCCGTCCGGGGGTGAGCAGGTCGACCACGAAGGCGGCGAGGATCAGCAGCCCGATGCCGACGCCGAGGTAGACGACCGCGTACAGCAGGTTGTCCCACATGGGCCGGAATCCTAGGGCTTGACCCCGTCCTCCTTGAGCCAGGCCGCGCGCTGGTCCTTTCCGGGGGTCGGCGCGTCGATGTAGTGCGGCACGAAGCGGGCGTAGTAGTCGGTGACCGGCCCGTCGGACTCGCGGATGCCGAGCCCGGCCGCGTGGCCGTCGACCACCCACGCCCCCAGCACCGGGTACGCCCCGTCGAACGGCGCCGGCGGCGACCAGAGCTGGTAGCAGCGGCCCTCGGCGCCGTAGTGCTGGTGCGGCGACTGGTGCTCGGTGCCGTCGAGCACCCACTTCATCCCGTCGCCCTCCCGGCCGTGCAGGGGCTTCTCGATCCAGGAGGTCATGCCCCACGGCCGGTCCAGGTAGGCCGGCAGCAGGTTCTCGTGCCCGGGGTAGAGGTGCCACAGCGCGGCCAGCAGCGCCTTGTTGGACAGCAGCACCTTCCACAGCGGCTCGATCCACCGGGTCGACTGCGGGTCGGCCAGCACCCGCTCGCCGAACTCGTCGGTCAGCATGTCCTCCCACGGGTAGAGCTTGAAGCAGCTCTGGATGACCCGGCCCTCGTGGTCGACGAAGCGGCGCAGGTCGTGGTCGAAGCCGATCTGCTCCACGGTCATGCCGACGGTGTTCAGGCCGGCCTGGTCCGCGGTGTCGCGCAGGTACGCGACCGTCATCCACTCCTCGCCGGAGGTCTCCGCCTCGGAGTGGGCCAGGTGCAGCACCGGCCCGATCCGGCGGGCCTGCTGGCGCCAGCTGGAGACCAGCCGCTCGTGCAGCGAGTTCCACTGGTCCCGCTCCGGGTGCAGGTCCTGCAGCCAATACCACTGCGCCACCGAGGACTCGATCAGCCCGGTCGGGGTGTCCGCGTTGTACTCGTACAGCTGGGCCGGCCCCTGCCCGTCGTAGCGCAGGTCGAAGCGCCCGTAGACGGACACCGGGTCGGACTCCAGCGAGGCCTTGGCCGCGGCCAGCGCCCGCTCGGACAGCCCGAGCGTGCCGAAGGTGCCGGTGACCAGGTGGTGGGCCGCCTCGACGCACATCCCGTGCAGCCGGTCGGTCACGTCCTCGAGGTGCTCGACCTCCCACTCGTCCAGCACGTACGCCGCGTCCTCGAACCAGTACGGCACCTCGCGGCCGTCGTCGAGGGTGGTGGTCGGGTAGACGAGGCCCTGGGACTCGACAGTGCGGCGCCAGTCCCGCCGGGCCGCCGACGGGACCCGCTTCATCCGCCCGAGCCGCCGGACCGGACACCGCCGCCGAAGCCGCCGCGCGGCACGTTGCCGCCGGCGGCCGGCACGCCGCCGCGCCGGTAGGACCCGCTCGGCTGGGAGAAGGTGCCGCCGCTGACCCGCTGGCCGATCCCGGGGAAGCCCCGGCCGACCGAGGTGCCGAGGAAATACCAGAGGAAGGCGCTGCCCCCGATGCCGGAGGTGGCCCGGCTGCCGTCGGGGTTGCACTGGTCGTCGTCCACCCGCACCTGCGTCTCCTCGTCGACGCAGACGGCCTGGTTGTCGACGGTGTCGTCGTCGCTGGAGCACGCGGCCAGCGACGGCGCCAGCAACGCCGTCACGCCGAGCACCACGGCGGCCGACTTGCGCTGCGACATGCGACTCCTGTCCGGGACGGGAAGTGGCCCGCCGGGAGGGTACCCGGCGGGCCGTTGCTGATCCCTGCGGTGGCCTACTCGACGTAGTCGCGCAGCGCGCCGGACCGGGACGGGTGGCGCAGCTTGGCCATCGTGTCCCGCTCGATCTGCCGGATCCGCTCCCGGCTCAGCCCGAAGGCCTTGCCGATCTCGTCCAGCGTGCGCGGCCGGCCGTCGTCCAGCCCATACCGCATGCGCAGCACCTGCCGCTCCCGGCTCTCCAGCGTGTCCAGCACCGCGTCGAGCTGCTCGCGCATGAAGCCGAACTCCACCGCGTCCTGCGCGTCCGCGGCGTCGGAGTCCTCGATGAAGTCACCCAGCTGGGCGTCGTCGTCGTCGCCGACGGTCTGGTCCAGGCTGACCAGGTCCCGCCCGTACTGGAACAGCTCGGTCACCCGCGCCGCGGTGATGTCGAGCTCCAGCCCGAGCTCCTCCTCGGTGGCGTCCCGGCCGAGCTGCTGGTGCAGGATCCGCCGGGTCCGCTCCAGCTTGTTGACCTGCTCGACCAGGTGGACCGGCAGCCGGATGGTCCGGCCCTGGTCGGCCATCGCCCGGGTGATCGCCTGCCGGATCCACCACGTCGCGTACGTCGAGAACTTGAAGCCCTTGGTGTAGTCGAACTTCTCCACCGCGCGGACCAGGCCGAGGTTGCCCTCCTGGATCAGGTCCAGGAACGGCAGGCCGTGGCCGGTGTAGCGCTTGGCCAGCGAGACCACCAGCCGCAGGTTGGCCTGCAGCAGGTGCTCCTTGGCCCGGCGGCCGTCCGCGGCCAGCGCCTGGAAGTCGCGGCGCTTGGCCGGGGTCAGCTTGGTGGTCGGGTGGGCGAGCAGGTGGTCGGCGTAGAGACCGGCCTCGATCCGCTTGGACAGCTCGACCTCCTGCTCGGCGTTGAGCAGGGCGACCTTGCCGATCTCGTTGAGGTAGACCCGGACCAGGTCCGCGGACAGCGCGGCACTCTGCTCGTCCAGGTCGGGGAGCCTCTCGTCGACCTCCTCGACGGCGGCGGTGTCGGTCGCGGCCGCGTCGGGCCGCACCGACGGACGCTGCGTGCGGTGCGGCCGCGACATGATGCGCGGCTCGACCGACGCGCGGCGGCGCGGTGTGGCAGAGTCGGTGCGAGGAAATGTCACTGAACGGTCTCCCGGCTCGGGCGTGGTCGTACGTCTGTCTAACGTTCCGTACGACGCGGTGTTCCCGTCGGGGGTTCACTCCTGCCCCGCTCGGGGTTCACCGCAGGGCGATACCCGCCAGGTCGGCCTCCACCACCTCGCGCTCCTCGGCGTCCTGGACTTTTGCCAGCGCGGAGTGAGCGAGGTCACGTTCCCGGCGGGCCTCGTCGTGGTTGCCGGCGACGGCGTGCGCGCGGGCCAGCCCCTCGTGGGCGGAGGCCAGCAGCCAGGCCGGGACGTCGTTGGCTCGGGCGATCCCGGCGCACCGCTGGGCGTGGTGCAGCGCCGGCTCGGCCCGGCCCAGCACCGAGTAGACCCGGGCGCACTGCCACTCCCCGATGGCCCGCTGCTCCGGCCCGCCGACCTCGCCCCAGTGGTAGCGGGACGCGTGCGCCGCGTGCACCATCCGGTCGTCCTCGTCGGCGCTCCGGCCGGGCCGCTCCAGCAGCTCCCAGACCAGGTTGAACAGGTCCGCGGCGAGCTGCCGCCGCTGCTCGGCGGGCAGCTGCGGTCGCGTGCGGTGTCGGTCATGTCGTCCCCCTCCAGCAGGTGGGTCAGGCCGTGCAGGATGCGCTGGTCCCGGGTCACCCGGGCCTGCACGTCCCGCCGGTACGCGGTCAGCCGGGCCCGCCCGCCGTCCGGCGCCGCCAGCACGGCCCGGATCTCGGCCAGCGGCAGGTCCAGCGAGCGCAGCCGGTGGATGCGGCGGGCCCGGTCCAGCTGGGCCGGGGCGTACCGGCGGTGCCGGGTGACCGGGTCCACCGCGGCCGGCGGCAGCAGGCCGATCTCGTCGTAGTGCCGCAGCGCCTTGACGGTCAGCCCGGACAGCCGGGCGAACCGCCCGATCGCGAGGCTCTCGTCCACGCCCGGACCGTACGACCTCCCGCAGGGGGAGGTGCTAGACCTCGAGGATGACGGTGACCGGGCCGTCGTTGACCAGGGCGACCTGCATCAGCGCGCCGAAGACGCCGGTCGCCACGGTCGCGCCGCGCTCCCGCAGGGCGGCGACCACGGCGTCGACCAGCGGCTCGGCGACCGGCCCGGGCGCGGCCGCCGACCAGCTCGGCCGGCGGCCCTTGCGGGTGTCCGCGTAGAGCGTGAACTGGCTGACCACCAGCAGCGGCGCGCCCACCTCGGCCGCGGACCGCTCGCCGGCCAGGATGCGCAGCTCGTGCACCTTGCGGGCGAGCGCGGCGGCGGTGCCGGCGTCGTCGGTGTGGGTGACCCCGACCAGCACCAGCAGCCCGGCGCCGATCTCGCCGGTGACCCGGCCGTCGACGGTCACGCTGGCCGAGGACACCCGCTGCACCACCGCCCGCACGGGCGGGCACGTTACGGGATGGCGGGGGAGGGGCCGGGCACGGTGGGCAGCCCGGCCGCCCGCCAGGCCCGGAAGCCGCCGACCAGGTCGGTGGCCCGGTGCACGCCGAGCCGGCGCAGCGCGTACGCGGCCAGGCTGGAGGTGAAGCCGTCGTTGCAGAGCACCACGACCTGCGCCTCCGCCCCGGCCTGCGGCACCCGCCAGGCGCTGGTCGGCGCGAACCGCCACTCCAGCACGTTGCGCTCCACCACCAGCGCGCCGGGCACCTCGCCCTCGGCGGCCCGGAACGCCGCCGGCCGGATGTCGACCAGCACCGCCCCGGCCCGGGCCGCCCGGGCCGCCTCGCCCGGGTCCAGCCGGCGCAGCCCGGACCGGGCCTCGGCGATCAGGTCCTCCACGGTCAGCGGCATCATCCGGACCCGCTCAGCCCGGCTCGGGCAGGTCGACGTCGGTGCCGAGCGGGAGCAGCGGCGGCGAGTAGGCGTGCACGCTGGTCGCGTCCTCCAGGCTGTCGTTGGCCACCCGGTGCACCCGCTCCGGGCCGAAGGCCGAGCCGAGGCCGGGCGACCGGGCGGCGCGCCGGCTGCGCACCGGCCCGTCCCGCCAGGTCTCGGTCAGCTCGCCGTCCAGCACGGTGTACGCGCCGGCCGCGCCGCCGTGGTGGTGCGGCCGGGTCGCCTGCCCGGGCGACCAGGTCAGCAGCCAGACCTCGACCTGCTCGGTGAGGGCGAGCCGGAGGTACCAGCGCTCGGCGGGGTCGTGCACCGCCTCGAAGCGGAGCGCGTCCTGCGCGCCGTCGGCGAGCAGCTGGGTGAGCCGGGCCAGGTCGGCCAGCGTCCACTCGGGACGGTCGGCGAGCAGCGAGCGGAACGGTCGGACGGCCGGGTGGACGTGCGGCAGCGCGAGAATGGTCGCGGTCATGCGGAAGCTCCGGAAGGGTGAGCCCGGGCGGTCGCGCCCGGGTGTGGGAGGTGGGCCGGGAGGGCGCGCTGGCGCGCGTCAGCCGGCCGGACAGGCGTCGGCCACGACCCGGAGCAGGTCGACGGCGCGGTCCCGCCACAGACCCGGGCTCATCGCGGGCCCGGGGTGGCGACGTGGGCGTGCACGCTGATCGCGGGCAGCACGCCCAGGTTTTGCAGGGTGTGCAGGCGGCCGGGGCCGGCCGCGGCGCCGCGGCCCGGGCGGCGGCGGGCCCGCCGGGTGCCGACCCGGCCGTGCGGCCAGGTCTCGGTCAGCTCCCCGTCGAGCACGGTGTAGGCCGAGGCGGTGCCGTGCTCGTGCCAGCTGCTGGACCGGCCGGGCGGCCAGGTCACCAGCCACAGCTCGACCTGGCCGGAGTGGGCCAGCCGCAGCCGCCAGCGGACGGCCGGGTCGAAGCGGGCGGTGCGGTGCAGCTCGGCGCCGGCCCGGGTGGCGAAGGCGCGGGTGAGCCGCTGCAGGTCGGCGGGCGACCAGTGCGGGCGCGGGGCCAGCACGCCGGCCAGCGGGCAGACGGCGGCGACCGCGGGATGCGCGTACGGCCCGCCGAGGTCCTGCCACAGTCCTGTCGCCGACACGCTGCTTACTCTATCGGCTTAGTAGGGAATGAGGAACCCCTCGTCGGCCAGCCCGGTCGCGATGGTGCCGACCTCGGCCGGCTCGACGCCGAACGCGAGCCCCAGCACCGCGGCCAGCTCACCCAGCGGGCGGTCGCCGTCGCAGCCGGCGACCAGCGCCGCCACCACCTCGTCCACCTCCGCCGACCGGCGCAGCCCGCCCGGCTGCCGGAGCCGCTGCCCGGTGACCGCCCAGCCCTCCGGGCCGGGCTCGGCGACCTGCTCCAGCACCAGCCCGGGCGCCCGGCGGAACCGGACCGTGCCCGGGTCGGCGCCGCGCAGCGCGGCCAGCTGGTCGAACCAGGCGCCGACGTGCGGGCCGGCCGGCTCCTCGACCTGCTGCGGCACGTCCTCGATGCGCACCGCCGGCGTCGCCGCGCCGGACCGGTGCAGGGTGATCAGCCCGAAGCCGACCGCGTCCACCCGGGCGGCGGCGAACCAGTCCAGCCAGCGGGCGTACCGGTCCTCGTAGCCGGGTGAGCCGCGCTCGCCGGCGTCGGCCAGCCACAGCGCCGCGTACTGGGCCGGGTCGGCCACCTCCCGCTGCCACACCCAGGCGTCGCAGCCGGACCCGTCCAGCCAGCCGGCCAGCCGGTCCTCCCAGG
Source organism: uncultured Actinomycetota bacterium (assembly GCA_963849885.1). Taxonomy (GTDB): domain Bacteria; phylum Actinomycetota; class Actinomycetes; order Mycobacteriales; family CADCTP01; genus CADCTP01. The sequence goes on from CAWKIV010000002.1 coordinate 84,690, forward strand.
GCTCGCCGGCCACGTGCACCCAGTTGGCCAGCAGCTGGCACCAGCCGCCGTCGGCGAGGTGGGCCGGCGCGGCCCGGACCAGCCGGCGGCAGACCTCGTCGCCGACCAGCCCGCTGTCCCGGTACGCGAAGCCGCCGTCACCCGGGCCGACGATGAACGGCGGGTTGCAGACCACCAGGTCGAAGCGGCGGCCGGCCACCGGGTCGAGCAGGTCGCCGGGGAGCAGCTCCCAGTCCAGCCGGTTGAGCCGGGCGGTCAGCCCGGCCAGCCGCAGCGCCCGGGGCAGCACGTCGGTGCCGGTCACCGTCCCGGCGTGGGCGGACAGGTGCAGCGCCTGCACGCCGCTGCCGGTGCCGACGTCCAGCGCGGTGCCCACCGGCCGGCGCACGGTCGCCCCGGCGAGGGTCAGCGAGGCCGGCCCGACCCCGAGCACGTGGTCCGGGCGCACCGGGCCCGGCCGCACGTCGGTGCCGAGGTCGGCGACCACCCACCACCCCTCGTACGGGCGGACGTCGACGGCGGCGCGGTAGCCGGCGCCGTCCCGCTCCAGCACGGCGCTGACCGGCAGCGCCGCCGCGACCGCGGCCGCGGGCTCGGTGCGGCCGAGCAGGAAGAGCCGGATCAGCGTCTCCAGCGGGGTGCCGCCGCGGGTGGCCCGCAGCGCCGGCACCCGCTCGCCGCGGGCCAGCGCGCCGGCCGCCTCCTCGCCGAGCAGCTCGACGACGGCATCCGCGGTGTAGCCGGCCGCGGCCAGCGCGTCGGCCAGCCGGTCCGCCTCGGCGTCGGTCAGCACCCGGGCGTCCGGCCCGCCGCCCGGGCCGCCAGCACCGCGTCCTCCCAGGCCATCCCGACGGTCTTCACCAGCGACGGCCCCCGGTGCGGGCGCGGCCCGCCGCGGACCAGCTCGGCCAGCGGCTGCAGCCGCTCCGCCGGCACCCCGGCCAGCACCAGGTCGCCGGCCTCGCGCAGCGCCGTGGCGACGTCCTCGACCACGACGCGGGAGCGGTGGACGAGGCCGGCGTCGACCTCCCGGGCGGTCGGCTCGTGGCTGCCGACGGCGACCACGCAGGCGTGGTCGGCGACCAGCCGGCCGTCGAAGAGCGGCTCGCGGGCCGTGGTCGCGCACACCACCAGGTCGGCGCCCTCGACGTCGGCGGCCGAGCCGACCCGGCCGCCGCACCGGTCGGCCAGCGCCGCGGCCCGGGACCGGTCCCGGCCGACGATCGCCACGTCCGCCACCGGCCGCACCGCCCGCAGCGCGGCCACGTGCCCCTCGCCCTGCGGCCCGGTGCCGAAGACCACCAGCCGGCGGGCGTCCGGCGCGGCCAGGTGCCGCACGGCCAGCGCGGACACCGCCGGGGTGCGGACCGCGGTCAGCGCGGCGCCGTCGACCAGCGCCGCCGGCGCCAGCGTCGCGGCGTCGAAGAGCACCAGCACGCCCTGCACCCGCGGCTGCCGGCCGGCCGGCCCCACGGTCACCAGCTTCACCGCGAACCCGCCGGCCGCGGTGGACGGCATCACCAGCAGCTCGCCGCCGGCACCGGGCACCGCCGTCCGGGGCGGGTCCGCGCCCGGGTCGGCCCCCGCTCGCAGCGCCCGCTCCAGCGCGTCCACGGCCACCGCCGGCGGCAGCGCGGCGGCCAGCGCCGCCGCGTCGAGGTGGGGGAGGTGCACCCCGGCACCGTACGGCGCCGCCGCCGGGGCACTAGCCTGCGCCCATGGGTCTGATGCTCAGCCAGCAGCCGGAGGCGGACGCCCTGCTCGACCGGGACCCGCTGGCGCTGGTGATCGGGATGGTGCTGGACCAGCAGATCCCGCTGGAGAAGGCGTTCTCCAGCCCGTACGTGCTGGCGGAGCGGCTCGGGCACGTGCCGGACGCGGCCGAGATCGCCGGGCTGGACGAGGACACCCTGGTGGCGGTCTTCGCCAAGCCGCCGGCGCTGCACCGCTTCCCCGGGTCGATGGCCAAGCGGGTGCAGGCGATGTGCCGGGCGGTGGTCGAGCGGTACGACAACGACGTGACGAAGGTCTGGACCGGGGCGGCCGACGGGAAGGACCTGCTCAAGCGGGTCGCGGCGCTGCCCGGCTTCGGCACCCAGAAGGCGCAGATCTTCGTGGCCCTGCTCGGCAAGCAGTACGGCGTGGACGTGCCGGGCTGGCGGGAGGCCGCCGGCGACTTCGGCCCGGAGGGCACGTACAAGTCCGTCGCCGACATCCGCGACCCCGACTCCCTCACCCGCGTCCGCGAGTACAAGAAGCAACTCAAGGCCGCCGCCAAGGCCGACGCCTAGAAGCGCAGCTTGCGCCTACGATCACGGCATGGCGTACGAGCGCATCACCGTCGACCCCGCACAGATGGGCGGGCTGCCGTGCATCCGGGGCCTGCGGGTCACCGTGAGCGCGGTCGTCGGACAGCTCGCGGCCGGTCGGTCGATCGAGGACATACTGGCGGACTTCCCGTACCTCGAGCGGGAGGACGTGTTGGCGGCCCTGGAGTATGCCGCCGCCGCGGTGTCGGAGCGTGAGCTGCCGCTGGCACAGCCGGCGTGAGATTCGTCGTCGACGCCAACCTTTCGCCGCGGGTCGCCGGATACCTGCATGTCGCCGGGCACGACGCCGTGCACGTCGTGGACGTCGACCTCCAGCACGCCGCCGATTCGACGATCATGGAGTGGGCGCGCGTCAACCGGCGCGTCGTGCTGTCGAGCGACACCGACTTCGGCGCCCTGCTGGCCAGGCAGGAGGCCCGGGAGCCGTCGTTCCTCCTGCTGCGGCACCTCAACGAACGCAAGCCGGAGGAACAGGCCGGGCTGGTGCTCGCCAACCTGCCGGCCGTCACCGCCGATCTGATGGCCGGGGCGGTCGTCACGCTGACACCGCGTCATCTCCGGGTCCGGCCGCTTCCGATCCGGCCCGCGTCCTGATCCAGCGCGTCGGCAAGCGGCGGGAATAGCGGCGCCGCAGGTGGGTGAATGGGGGTGCCGGAAGGTGCGGGGCACCTGGTGCGGTGGGACACTGGGGCGGGCCCGGTGCCTGGCGACGGTGCCGGCATGGGAGGCGCTGCGCTGTGAGCTCGACGAGCGGCCGGGACGATGCTGACCCGGTCCTGATCACCGAGGCCGATCCCAGCCTGGACGACCAGTTGGCCGCCCGCCGCCGCAAGTACGGGATCATGATGGCGACCCGGGCGGTCTGCCTGGTGCTGGCCGCGGTGTTCTACCGGACCTGGTGGCTGCTGCCGATCTTCATCGCCGGCGCGGTGGTGCTGCCGTGGGCGGCCGTGCTGATCGCGAACGACCGGCCGCCGAAGAAGGCGCAGAAGGTCAACCGGTACGGCGGGCATCCCGACCCGGGCCGGGCGATCGCGGCGCCGCCGGAGAAGGGGCGGGTCATCGACGGGTGATCCGGGCGGCGAGCAGGCCGCCGCCGTGCGTGCCCGAGTGGCGTTCGGTGTCCGATTCGAGCGGGTTGGGATACCTACGGAGATCGCGGGCGGCACTGTTTTGGCACACACTGATGCATGCGTGATACAGCGTTATCTAAATCCTCTGACGAAACTCAGCGGGTGCCGCCTTCTCCGAACCCTTCCGTCCAAAGGCGACGACTGGCGTTCGGCTCGGTGGTCCGCGCGAAGCGCAAGTCGCTCGGCCTGTCGCAGGAGAAGCTCGCCGAGCGTGCGGGCTGCGACCGACAGTCGATCAACCGCGTCGAGAACGCGGCGTACTCGCCGTCCCTCGACCGGGTGTTCAAGCTCGCCGACGCCCTCGGCATGAGCCTGTCGGACCTCTTCGACGAGTTCGACCGCGTGGACTCTCCGGCCGTCGCCTCGAACGGCTCCGACCGCCGTGACAATCCACGGTCCGGTCAGTCGCCGGGAGAGCGAGCGGCGGCCAGTTGACCAGACGCTGAGACCGCCGCCCGAGTCCTGACGTCGTCCTGACGTCCCAGTCGGTCACGCATCCGCGCGCAGGGCCTCGGCCGCGCGGGCTGCCTCGCGCAGCACGCCGGCCAGGTCCCGCTCGTCCGTGCCCCGGGCCGACTCGAGGATCCGGCCGATCGTCGTCCAGTCGTCCAGCACGCTGGCCAGGTGCCGGGCGACGTGCGCCGGCATGCGCAGCACCACGGCCGGCACCCGGACCGCTTCCTCGGGATCCCAGACGTGCGCGCCGTCGACCTCGACGTCCACCACGTCCTCGACCCGCCACCGGCGTGGTGGACCTCCGGGCATGGGAAGCGGGACGACGTTGCTCGGGCGGATGTGCTCGACGGTCACGCTGAGCGAGCATGCCGCTGCGGGGCGCATTCTGTCCAGTGCCTGTTCGAGTGCTGTCCACTTTCCCACCCGGCCGGGTGCCGATCTGCCGGGTCGGGGTGGGAGCATCGACAGGTGACGACGACCCCTGAGCCCGGCCCCGGCACCGCGGTCGAGGAGCGCACCGACGCCACCCCGGACCTGCGCCCGGAGCCGGGCGACTCCGAGCGCTTCTCGCACTACGTGCCGCGGGACAAGCTGATGGAGGCGATGGTCAACGGCACCCCGGTGCGGGCGCTGTGCGGGAAGATCTGGACACCGTCCCGGGACCCGAAGAAGTATCCGGTCTGCCCGGAGTGCAAGGAGCTGTACGAGCGGCTCCCGCCGGGCGAGGACCGCGACCCGGACCGCTGAGGCGGCTCAGGTGGGCCCGGACCGCCGCTCCCGCGGGGCCGGCTCGCCGTCCGGGGCCCGCCCGTCCGGGGCCCGTCCATCCGGGGCCTGCCCATCCGGGGACGGGGCCGGGTCCGGCGGCGGGTCCGCGGCCGGCGGCGCCGGCCGGCTCGGCCAGGTCTGCTCGATGGTCGCGTTGAGCTCGGCGCCGAGCAGCACCGCCAGCGCGAGCAGGTAGAAGAAGAGCAGGGCGCCGATCGGCGCGGCCAGCGCCCCGTACGTGAAGCCCTGGCTCACCACGAAGCCGATGTAGAGCCGCAGCCCCAGGCTGCCGCCGAGGAAGACCACGCCGGCCAGCACGGCGCCCGGGAAGCCCCGGCCCCACGGCAGCCGGTTCGGCGGGGCCAGGTGGTAGAAGGTCACCAGCCCGAGCAGCAGCAGCACGCCGACGGTCGGCCAGTAGGCCGCGTTCACCACCGTGTCCACGTCGCCGCGCGCCGACTGCGGGAACAGCCGCACCAGCCGCCCGGGCCCGAGCACCATGACCGGCAGCAGCACCACGCCGATGACCACGGTGAGCAGGTAGAGGGAGAGCGCCAGCAGCCGGCTGCGGATCGCGCCGCGCTGGTCGCGCATCCCGTACGCGATCGTCACCGTGTTGACGAACGTCGAGGTCGCCGACGAGCCGGCCCACAGCGCGATGACGAAGCCGACGCTGATCACCGCGGCCCGCCCCTCGCGCAGCACCTCGTTGACGGTCGGGGCGATGACCTCGTCGACGACGCTCGGCGTGAACGCCCGGGAGAAGAACTCCAGCAGCTGCTGCTCGATCTGGTTCACGGTCTCCGGGCCGAGCAGCCCGGACAGGTAGCCCAGGCTGCCCAGCAGGGCCAGGAAGAGCGGCGGCAGCGACAGCAGCTGCCAGAACGCGCCCTCGGCGGACAGCCCGAGGATGCGGTCGTCCCAGGCCTTGGCCAGCGTCCGGCGCACCACGTTGACGTGCCGCTGCCTGACCACCGGCCTCGCCGCCTCCCGGACCGCCGCCGCGGCGCGTCCCGGGGCGCGGAGGCCGCGGTGGGGCGCGCGCCGGGCCGCCGGGACACCCGGACGGTCCACCGGGTCGCGGGTGGCGGTCATCCCCCGAAGTGTGCCCGTCGCCGGCCGGCAGGACACGCCGGGGACCCCTGGCGCGCCGGGGCGCGGGGCGGCCGCCGGCTCCCCGGTAGGGTTGGCCACCGCTGATCACCGCCCTCGCCGGGGACCTCCCCGTCGGGGGTGTTCGCTGTCCGGGCCGTCCGCGGCCCGCCGGAGAGGGGGAGCGTGACCGCCGCGCAGAGCCTGCCGCCGGCGCCGCCGCTGCGGACCTGGCAGCGCCGGGCGCTGTCGGCGTACCTGCTGCGCCGGCCGGCCGACTACCTCGCGGTGGCCACCCCCGGCGCCGGCAAGACCACCTTCGCGCTGCGGGTGGCGGCCGAGCTGCTCGCCGACCGGACCGTGGCCGCGGTGTGCGTGGTCACGCCGACCGAGCACCTCAAGACCCAGTGGGCGGCCGCGGCGGCGGCGCTCGGCATCCCGCTGGACCCGACCTTCCGCAACGCCGACGGCGCCACCGCGCGCGACTTCCGCGGCGCCGTGGTCACCTACGCGCAGGTGGCGGCGGCGCCGGCGCTGCACCGGGCGCGCACCGCGGCCCGCCGCACGCTGGTCGTGCTGGACGAGGTGCACCACGCCGGGGACGCGCTGTCCTGGGGCGACGCGGTGCGGGAGGCGTTCGCGCCGGCCACCCGGCGGCTCGCGCTGACCGGCACCCCGTTCCGGTCGGACGAGAACGCGATCCCGTTCGTCCGGTACGAGCCGGAGCCGGACGGGGCGCTGCGGTCGATGGCCGACCACGCGTACGGCTACGGCGAGGCGCTGCGGGACGGTGTGGTCCGCCCGGTGATCTTCCTCGCGTACTCCGGGGAGGCCCGGTGGCGCACCCGCGCCGGCGACGAGCTGTCCGCCCGGCTCGGCGAGCCGGGCACCGCCGAGCACGTGGCGCGGGCCTGGCGGACCGCGCTGGACCCGGCCGGCGACTGGGTGCCCGCCGTGCTGCGGGCCGCCGACCAGCGGCTGTCCCAGGTCCGGGCCGGCGGGATGCCGGACGCCGGCGGGCTGGTGATCGCCTCCGACCAGGCCGCCGCGCGGGCGTACGCGGGGCGGCTGCGGGAGATCACCGGCGAGCCGCCGGTGGTGGTGCTGTCCGACGACCGGGGCGCGTCCGCGCGGATCGCCCGGTTCGCCGCGTCCACCGACCGCTGGATGGTCGCGGTCCGGATGGTGAGCGAGGGCGTCGACGTGCCGCGGCTCGCGGTCGGGGTCTACGCCACCAGCGCGTCCACGCCGCTGTTCTTCGCCCAGGCGGTCGGGCGCTTCGTCCGGGCCCGGCGGGCGGGGGAGACCGCGTCGGTGTTCCTGCCCTCGGTGCCGCCGCTGCTGCGGCTGGCCGGCGAGCTGGAGGCGGTCCGCGACCACGTGCTGGGGCGGCGCCGGGCCGACGGCGAGGAGGGCTGGGACGACGAGCTGCTGGCCGCCGCGCAGGCCCGCCGGGACGAGCCGGGGGAGGAGGAGCGGGCGTTCACCGCGCTGAGCGCCTCCGCGCACCTGGACCAGGTCATCTTCGACGGCGCGTCGTTCGGCACCGGGGCGACGCCGGGCACCGCCGAGGAGGAGGAGTTCCTCGGCCTGCCCGGGCTGCTGGAGCCGGACCAGGTGGCGCTGCTGCTGCGGCAGCGGCAGGCCAAGCAGGTGGCCGAGGAGAAGCGGCGCGGGCCGGCGGCCCCGGCGCCGGCCGCGGCGGGCGGGCCGGTCCCCGCGCACGAGCGCCGGGCCGCGCTGCGCCGCCAGCTCAACGCCCTGGTCGCCGCGCACCACCACCGCACCGGCCGGCCGCACGGCAGCATCCACACCGAGCTGCGCCGCGCCTGCGGCGGCCCGCCGACCGCGGTGGCCAGCGTGGAGCAGCTCGAGCAGCGCATCGCCACCCTCCAGTCCTGGTGACCGCCCGCGCCCCGCCGCGGGGCGGCGGCTCAGCGGAGGTCGGTCTGCGGCAGCTCGTCCTCGAAGTCGCAGGCGGCGACCACGCGGTGGCCGCGGGACCGCAGGAAGGTCATCAGCTCGGTCACCAGCGTGACCATGTCGGCGTCCGACGCGGACGTCCGGTACACCTCGACCTTGGTGCCCCACTCGACGAAGGTGTCCGGGCCGCCGGGGGTCCCGGCGTCGGTGCCGGCCACGTCGAGCTCGACCCCGGGCAGGGTCAGCGTCCGCCGGTCCGGCTCGGCGCCGAACCGCCCGGCGAGCAGGTCCAGCACCGCCGCCCGGTCCTCCGCGTCGACGTAGAGGAAGCACTCCTGGTAGCGGTCCGGCACGGCGGTCATTGAACCGGCAGCCACGGCTCGTTGTCGAAGGGCCCGCCGCGCCGGATCACCGACAGGTCGACCGCCCGCTCGAGGTCGGCCTCCAGCGCCCGGCGCAGCGCCCGCATGCCGGCCTCGCCGGCCTGGATCTTGCCGGTCTCGATCGCGTGCAGCATGGTGCGCTCCTTGGCGCTGCCCGGGTTGGGCGTGCCGAAGCGCTCCCGGACCAGGCCGGGCGGCCAGGTCGAGGTCGCGCGGCAGGTCGGCGAGCTGGCCGCGGAAGGCCTCCGCGGCCTCCCCGGTCCAGCCGGACGAGTTCAGCCGGGCGACGTTGGCGGCGGCGTCGGCGAACAGCCGCCCGGCGGAGTCCACCCCGCCGGCCGCCGCCGCCACCGCGGCCGGGTTCCCCGGGGCGGGATCGAACCCCAGCGCCGGGAACTCGCGCCTGGCCATCCCTGCCCCCAGTACGGTCGTGGACCTGCGGGGCCGGACGCTATAGCATCGGCGACCGGTAAGCGAGTATTGACCGATTCGTGGGGATTCTCATGGCAGACGGGTTCTCGGTCGAGGTCGGCACGCTGCGGGCGCTGTCCGGCCAGCTCACCTCGATCGGCGAGCGGGTGTCGGGCGCGCAGGACGGCCTGGACGGGCTCGGCGACGGGCAGACCGGGGACGGCGAGCTGTCCTCGGCGGTGCACCACTTCAAGGACAAGTGGGAATACTCGCTGAAGAAGATCGGCGAGACCGCGCAGGCGGTGGCGGAGAAGGCGACCGCGGCCGCGGACGGCTACGAGCAGACCGACCTGGCCGTCGCGGACGCGGCCGCGGGCCGGACGTGACCGGTGCCGGGCCGGGCGGTGCCGGCCCGGGCGGTGCCGGCCCGGGCGGTGCCGGCCCGGGCGGTGCCGGACCGGGCGGTGCCGGACCGAGCAGTGCCGGACTGCGCGGCGCCGGCTCGACCGTGGAGATCGGCGTCGACCCGGCCGCGCCCCGGCCGGCGATCGGCTTCCGGCTCGACGTGCCGGACGAGTTCACCTCGCTCGACCTGGATCCGGCGACCTCGGACGCGGCCATCGAGCGGCTGCTGGACGAGCGGTCCGCGGCGGTGCCGGGCGCGGCCCGGCACCGGGTGCGGGCCCGCCAGCTGCTGCAGCGGATGGTCTCCGAGCACCGGGCCGCCGGCGTCTTCCTGGCCGCCTTCCTGGCCCGCGGCGGGCCGTCCCCGGGCGAGATGGTCGGCGCCGGCCTCACCCTGGCCTGGCGCCGGTTCGCCGGCGGCATCAACCTGGACGGGCTCACCACCTTCTTCCGGGAGGACGACCCGGCGCCGGGGGAGGACCCGGCGCTGCGGGACGTCCGCCGGGTCCCGCTGCCGTACGGGGAGGCGGTCCGGGTGGTCAACCGGCAGCAGGCGCCGCTGCCGCTGACCTCCCGCCGGCAGGAGGTGGTCGTGGTGCAGCACCTGGTGCCGGCGCCGCCGCCGGCCGCGGAGTGGCTGGCCGTGCTGACCCTGTCCACCCCGGACGTGGCCGGGCAGGCCGACTTCACCGGGTTCGCCGCGCGGGTGGCGGCGACGCTGGAGTTCCTCGGCCCGGACGGGGCGGTGCTGCCGCCGCCCGGGCCGCCGACCGGCACCATCGGCTTCGTGCCGGACCGCTGAGCGGAAGGTCAGGCCGAGGTGACGACCTCCACCGCGACGGCCCGCAGGGCCTCGTCGTACCGGCGGGAGTGGTGCCCGCAGAAGAGCAGGTCGTGGCCGCCGGCCAGGACGACCCGGGTGGCGGCCCGGGCGCCGCAACGGTCGCAGCGGTCGGCAGTGGTCAGGATGGCGACGGTGTCCGGGATCAGGGTCGGAGTCATGTCGGGCTCTCCCCTCTCGAACGGCGCCCGTCCCCGACGGGCTCTGGCGAACACTGCTTCGTGGCTCCCACGATGCATGCTCATTGTTCCCACGGTGTTACACCACGACACTACGTCATGGACATAAGCCACAAACCGGAGAAGTTACGCTAAGCTCCCCGGCCAGCAGGCCGACCGGCGAGCCGGAGGTGGGCGGTGGCAACGCGGGAGTTCCCGGCACTGGGGTTCGACCCCGCGCCCGGTGATGCCGGCGCGGTGGCCTCGGCGGCGGGCAGCGTGGACGGTGCGGCGCGGGTCTTCGAGGACGCGTCCGGCAACGTGTCCCGGCTGAACTCGTCCGGCTGGACCGGGGAGGCCGCGGAGGCCTTCCGCGGCCAGCTCAAGGACCTGCCCCGGGACCTGGACCTGGCCGCCCGGTCGCACCGGACGACGGCCGGCACGCTGTCCGGCTACGGCAGCGGCCTGCAGGTCCGGCAGCGCCGCGCGGACGAGCTGGAGTCCCGGGCGGCCGAGCTGCGCCGCCAGCAGCAGGCGGCGATCGGCGAGGTCAACCGGCTGGCCGCGCAGACGGCGCCGGAGGGCAGCGCGGCGCTGGAGACCCTGCGCGGCCGGTACAACTCGGCCCGGTCCCGGGCCGACGGGATCGGCGCCGACCTGGAGGCGGTCATCGCGGACGCCCGCCGGCTGCTCGGCGAGCACCGCGGCGCCGCGGCCGACGCCGCCCGGGCGATCCGGGACGTGGCCGACGCGCCGTACAAGGAGCCCGGCTGGCTGTCCCGGGCCTGGGACTCGGTCAAGTCGTGGATCTCCGAGCACGCCGACGTGCTCGCCCAGATCTCCTCGGTGCTCAAGGGCGTGTCGGCCGTGCTCGGCGTGCTCTCCCTGGTGCCCGGCCTGCAGTTCCTGGCCCCGTTCGCGCTGGCCGCGGCCGGCATCGCGCTGGCCATCGACGTCGCGGTCAAGCTGGCCACCGGCCGTGGCTCGTGGGTGGCCATGGGCCTCGATGCCGCGCTCACCTTCATCCCGGGCGGCAAGATCCTGTCCGGGCTGCGCGGGGCCCGGGCCGCCCGGGCGGCCACCGTGGTCGACGACCTGGCCCGGGCGCCGGGCATGGCGATGCGCGGCAACCCGGTGCGCGGGCTCGGCTCCACCGCCGTGCACAGCGGCAACGCCGGCAACGGGGTGGTCCGCCGGCTCTTCCCGGAGCTGGCCGAGACCAACCCGCTGTTCCGGAACAACCCGGTCACCTCGCGCTTCGCCAACGCGGGCACGGCCGGCTTCCGGAACAACTGCCAGAGCTGCGTGATCGCGGTGGACAACCAGCTGGCCGGCAACGGCGGCACCTCGGCGATCCGCCGGCTGCTCGGCTCGCCGAACGACGTCATGGCCAGCCCGGCCTGGCGGCAGAACATGGCCGACGCGGTCGGCACGACCAACGCCTTCCGGCCCGCCGGCAGCTACGACGACATCGTCCGGCAGCTGCAGAACGCCGGCGACGGCTCGCGCGGGATCATCCACGGGATGCGGACCGGTCCCGGCGGGATGTCCGTCCCGGGTCACGTGTTCAATGTCGTGAACCGCAACGGCCGGGTGTTCTTCCTCGACGGGCAGACCGGGCAGCTGGCGCGGCTGGAGAACTACTCCGGGGGGCTGGAGTTCCTCCGCACCCTCTGACGACGAGACGGGACGGACCACGGATGGAGCTGGCGGAGGCCCGCGGGGCCGCCCAGGCGGAGCTGGACCGCATGTCCTCGGCGGCGTACCCGCTGCGCCTGGTCGACGACGCCGACGTCGCGGACGTCGGCTGGGGCTGGGTGTGGGCCTGGAACACCGCCCGCTGGTTCGAGACCCGGGACCCGGCCGACCTGGCCGGCCCGGGCGCCGGCCCGGTGGTGGTGGTCAAGGACTCCGGGGAGACCTTCCACCTCGCCTCCAGCCCGTCCTTCGACGAGCAGCTGGCCGGGTACGCGGCCGCGCACGGGCTGCCGGCGCCGGCCCCGCTGGGCTGGTAGACAGACGGCGAGGCCGCCCGGGGGAACCGGGCGGCCTCGTGGGCAGTGCTTATCCGGTCAGTCGTCGGCCTTGACGACCTCGACCGCCACCTCGCGGATCCGCGTCTCGTACTCCCGGGCGTGGTGGCCGCAGAAGACCAGGTCACCGCCGCCCGCGAGGACGACGCGCACCTTGGCCTGGGCGCGGCACCGGTCGCACCGGTCGCCGGCGGACGGGGACGCGGGGGAGGTCGTGGGCGTCAGAGTCGGCGTCACGGCGTTCCCTTCGAGTTGTCGGTCACGTCGGGTCAACTACCCCGCTGGCGGCCACGTTCCCCGTTCCGCCCAGCGCGAACGGGCCGACGTTGCGAATCTCACTCGACCTGGCCAGCCGTCCTGACCCACCGTGACCACGCGGGTCCCGCCCGCTGCCCCGGACGGACCGGCCCCGAGTTGGCTCAGTCGAGATAGTCGCGGAGGACCTGGGAGCGGCTGGGGTGGCGGAGCTTGGACATGGTCTTGGACTCGATCTGCCGGATCCGCTCCCGGGTCACCCCGTAGACCTGGCCGATCTCGTCCAGGGTGCGCGGCTGGCCGTCGGTGAGCCCGAAGCGCAGCCGGACCACGCCGGCCTCCCGCTCGGACAGCGTCTGCAGCACCGACTGCAGCTGGTCCTGCAGCAGCGTGAAGGACACCGCGTCGACCGCGACCACGGCCTCGGAGTCCTCGATGAAGTCGCCGAGCTGGCTGTCGCCCTCGTCGCCGATGGTCTGGTCCAGCGAGATCGGCTCCCGGGCGTACTGCTGGATCTCCAGCACCTTCTCCGGGGTGATGTCCATCTCCTTGGCCAGCTCCTCCGGGGTGGGCTCGCGCCCGAGGTCCTGGAGCAGCTCGCGCTGGATGCGGCCGAGCTTGTTGATGACCTCGACCATGTGCACCGGGATGCGGATGGTGCGGGCCTGGTCGGCCATCGCCCGGGTGATCGCCTGCCGGATCCACCAGGTCGCGTACGTGGAGAACTTGTAGCCCTTGGTGTAGTCGAACTTCTCGACCGCCCGGATCAGGCCGAGGTTGCCCTCCTGGATCAGGTCGAGGAAGGCCATCCCGCGCCCGGTGTAGCGCTTGGCCAGGGAGACGACGAGCCGCAGGTTGGCCTCGAGCAGGTGGTTCTTCGCGCGCTCGCCGTCGCGGACGATCCAGCGCAGGTCGCGGGCGAGCTGCGGGGAGACCTGCTCGCCCTTCTTGCCGGAGATCCGGGCGTCCTCGGCCCGGCGGACCCGCTCCGCGGCGTAGAGCCCGGCCTCGATCCGCTTGGCCAGGTCGACCTCCTCCTCCGCGTTGAGGAGGGCGACCTTGCCGATCTGCTTGAGGTACGCCCGGACGGAGTCGGCGGAGGCGGTGAGCTCGGCGTCCTTGCGGGCCTGCCGCAGCGCCTCGGACTCCTCGTCCTCCTCGTCCCAGGTGAAGTCCTCGGAGCTCTCCTCCTCGGTGGTCGTCGAGCCGGCCGCGGTCAGCTCGACCGGCTCGTCGATGGCCAGCCCGTCCGGGCCCACCGGGGCGGCGCCGGCCGGCGCGCCGGCCGGGGCCGCGGCGCCGTCCGGGGCCGGGGCCGCCGCCGGGGCCGCCGCCGGGGCACCGGCCGCCTTGCGCCGGGACCGCCGGGCCGGGGCGGTCTGGGCCGCCTGCGCGGCCGGCTCCGGCACCGCGGCCAGCGCGCCGCCGTCGGCCGCGCGGGCCCGGGCCGGCGGCGCGTCGGCGTCCGGCTTGGCCGCCGCCCGCGCCGGGCCGCTCTTGGCCGGTGCGGTGCTCTTGGTCACCGTGCTCCGGGTCGAGGCGGTGGCCGCCGCGGTCCGGCCGGTGGCCGGGCGGGTGCCGCGCCCCGGCGGGGGCAGGGGCGTGGGCGAGTCGAGCATGACCGTCACTCCCGAGTCGCTGAGCGTGCGCAGCACGCGCTTGCCGTGCGAGGCCGGCAGGCCCGCCTCGGCGAACGCCGCGCTGATCTCGTTCGCGTGCAGGTAGCCCTGGTGCCGGCCCCGGGAGACCAGGTGCTCCGCCACGTCGCGGGTCCGGTCTGATGCTCCAGCGGTGCTGTCGGTGCGGGGATCGGCGACCACGAACGCCCTTTCACGAACGGTGCCTCCCCGTTGCCGGAGAGGACGCACGACGGGAACTGCCCGGGCGGGCAGGGGGTTGGGGGGAGCGGGGCGGTCGTCCGGTCCGTCTGCATCCGGTGCCGGCCGGCCGTGCCCGTGCCCGTGCCAGTGTAACTTCGCCCCGGCCGGGCGTGTGACACAGGAGCGCGCGGACCTGCGGGAACGGCCGGTCCGACGAGAACGGAGCGGTGTGACCGATACGGTGGGTGATCAGCAGGACACGGGTCCGCTGTCCGGACTGCTCGTCGTCGACCTCACCCGGGTGCTGGCCGGCCCGTTCGCCACCATGATGATGGCCGACCTGGGCGCCCGGGTGGTCAAGGTGGAGCGGCCCGGCAGCGGCGACGACTCCCGGGCGTACGGGCCGTTCGTGGCCGGCCGGTCGACGTACTTCGCCCGGGTCAACCGGGGCAAGCAGTCGATCGCGCTGGACCTCAAGGACGACGCCGACCGGGCCGTGCTGGTCGCGCTGGCCGAGCGCGCGGACGTGCTGATCGAGAACTTCCGGCCCGGCGTGATGGACCGGCTCGGGCTCGGCTGGTCCGCGCTGTCGGCCCGCAACCCCCGGCTGGTGTACGCGTCGGTGTCCGGCTTCGGGCAGACCGGGCCGTGGCGGCAGCGGCCGGCGTACGACACGGTGGTGCAGGCCGCGGCCGGGATGTTCGCCATCACCGGGCCGGTGGACGGCCCGCCGACGAAGATGGGCACCTCGATCGCCGACCTGTCCGCCGGCCTGTACGTCTTCGGCGCGGTGCTGGCGGCGCTGCGCGGCCGGGACCGGACCGGGCGGGGCGCGCAGGTGGACGTGGCCATGTTCGACGCCGCGCTGTCACTGCTGGAGGGCGCCGCGCTGCACTACCTGGCCCGCGGCACCGAGCCGCCCCGGCTGGGCAACGCGCACCACTCGATCTCGCCGTTCGGCACGTTCCGGTGCGCGGACGAGCCGATCGTGGTGTGCGCCGCCAACGACGGGCTCTTCGGCGTGCTGTGCGCCGTGCTGGGCTGCCCGCAGCTGGTCACCGACGCCCGGTTCGCCGACAACGGCGGCCGGTCCACCCACCGGGACGAGCTGGCCGTCGAGCTGGAGGCCGCGCTGGCCGGCGCCCCGGCGGCGGACTGGCTGACCCGGCTGGACGCGGCCGGGGTGCCGTGCAGCCCGGTCGGGCGGGTCGGGGAGGCGCTGGACTCCGCGCAGGCGGCGGCCCGGCGGATGGTGGTCAGTGCCGGCGGGCTGCCGATGCCGGGCAACCCGATGAAGATCGCGCCGTACCCGGACCCGGCGGACCGGCCCGGCCCGCCCGACCTGGACGAGCACGGCCCGGCGATCCGCTCCGAGCTGGGCCGGCCGCGCTGACTAGTGGACGAACTTCTCGCGCGCGGCCAGCGCCGCGCCGACGATGCCGGCGTTGTTCAGCAGCTCGGCCGGCTTCACCCGGGCCCGCAGGTCCAGCAGCGGCAGCCACTTCTCCGAGTTCTTGCTGATGCCGCCGCCGACCACGAACAGGTCCGGGGTGAACAGCCGCTCCACGTGCGTCATGTAGCGCTGCACCCGCTTGGCCCACTGCTTGTACGACAGGCCCTCGTTGTCCTTGGCCGCCGACGACGCGCGCTTCTCCGCGTCGTGCCCGTCCAGCTCCAGGTGGCCGAGCTCGGTGTTGTGCACCAGCTTGCCGTCCACCAGCAGCGCGCTGCCGATCCCGGTGCCGAACGTCAGCAGGATGACCACGCCGTCCACGCCCTTGGCCGCGCCGAAGCGGGCCTCGGCCAGCCCGGCCGCGTCGGCGTCGTTGAGCACGGTGACGTCGAGCCCGGTGATGTCGGTGAAGACCTTGTCGACGTCGGTGCCGATCCAGCTCTTGTCCACGTTGGCGGCGCTCTGCGCCACCCCGTGGTTGATCACCGCGGGGAAGGTGCAGCCGAGCTCGCCCGTCCAGCCGGCCTCCCGGACCAGCCGGGCGACGACGTCGGCCACCGCCTGCGGGGTGGACGGGTGCGGCGTCAGGTACTTCACCCGCTCGGTGGCCAGGTCGCCCCGGACGAGGTCCACCATGGCGCCCTTGATCCCGCTGCCGCCGATGTCCACGCCGAACGCGGTGGTGCCCTTCCTCCTCGGCATGGTGCCTCCCCTCGCCCGTACCGACCCTAGTGGCACGTGGTCGTATGAACCCCATGCCCACTTCGGACGCCGCTGATTGCACCGGGGCGGACCCGGCCGCCGAGGAGTTGCGGGCGGTCGCCGAGCAGCTCGCCCGCGGCGCCGGCGAGCTGGTCGCCCGGGCCCGCGGCACCGGGCCGGTCGAGGTCAAGAGCACGCCGACCGACCTGGTCACCGAAGTGGACCGGGAGGCCGAGCGCTGGCTGGCCGGCCGGCTGGCCGAGCTGCGCCCGGACGACGGGCTGCTCGGCGAGGAGGGCGCGGAGCGGGCCGGCGGCAGCGGCGTGCGGTGGCTGCTCGACCCGATCGACGGCACGGTCAACTTCCGGTACGGCCTGCGCCCGTACGCGGTGTCGGTGGCGGCCGAGCGGGCCGGGCGGATGGTGGCCGGCTGCGTGCACGACCCGACGTCGGGGGAGACCTTCAGCGCCGCGCTCGGCGGCGGCGCCCGGCTGGACGGCGCGCCGATCGGCGGCCGGTGGGTGGCGGCCGGGCTGGACACGGCCGTGATCGCCACCGGCTTCGGCTACGCGGCGGCGCTGCGCGGCGGGCAGGGCCGGGTGCTG
This sequence comes from uncultured Actinomycetota bacterium, assembly GCA_963849885.1. Taxonomy (GTDB): domain Bacteria; phylum Actinomycetota; class Actinomycetes; order Mycobacteriales; family CADCTP01; genus CADCTP01. Next base: position 101,458 of record CAWKIV010000002.1, read on the forward strand.
GCCGGGGTGCTGCCCCGGGTCGGCAACGTGCGCCGGCTCGGCTCGGCCGCGCTGGACCTCTGCTACGTCGCGGCCGGCCGGCTGGACGGCTACTACGAGCACGGCCTGCAGCCGTGGGACCGGGCCGCCGGCGAGCTGGTCGCCGCGGAGGCCGGCGCCCGGGTGTCCGGCCTGCGCGGCCGGCCCCCGGGCGCGGTGACGGTGGCCGCCTCGCCGGCGGTCGCCGGCGAGCTGTGCGCGCTGCTGGAGGAGCTCGGCGCCGACGAGCTGTGACGCCGGCGCCGGCTCCGCGCTCAGCGGGTCAGCTGCAGGCGTCCGCCATCGCGGCGCGGAACAGCTCGAAGGTGCGCACGGCCGACTCGGCGGTCTGCCGCTGCAGCTCCTCGTCGCCCTCGGTCAGCTCGGCCAGCAGCTCGCGGGAGATGCGGCTGTGCTCGACGTCGCCCTCCTGGTGCACGGCCACCCAGCGGCCGCCGTCCTCGCCGAGCCGCTCGGCGAAGCCGGGCGTGTAGGCGCCGGTCATCACGGCGGCGCCGGTCTCGATGCAGTAGTTGACCGCGGCGATCGCCAGCGGCATCGGCGCGGTCTTGCTGACCTGGTCGAGGTGGTCGGACAGGGTCTGCATGGCCGGGCGCAGGGTGACGTCCTGGAAGTCCTTCTCGGTCAGCCCGTACGCCCTGCCCATGTCGATCCACCAGGCCCAGTGCGCGGCTTCCTCCTCCTCGTTCTCGTTGAGGAACTCGTGCGCCTTGGTGCCGGGCTCGACCCGCTCCTTCATGGCGGCCAGGTAGAAGGGGAACGGCTGCACGATGCCGATGCCGGCCTGCACCATCGAGCGGCGCATCGTTTCGGGGTCGTTCTCGACCTTGCGGGGGAACTCCAGCATGGCCTCGAGGTAGGGGCGGCACCGCTCGTCGAGCTCGCGGAGCCAGGTGGGGGTCGTGTTCAGCACGGTGGATTCGCTCATGTCACGTCCTCGGTGTCGGGGTCGTGGCTGTGGACGCCGGCGGCGCCATCCCAAGTGCCCGATTCCTGCCTCACAGGGCATCAGAACACCGGGTTGTACCGATCTTAAGTTGGCCTCCTGATGGCGTCAATTCGTCCGGTTCCCGCGCGGGGCGGTCCCGGGGAGGCGATAGCGTCGGCGCGTGCCGACCGCTCCGGGCGCCGATCCCGCCGTCGTCGGGCCGTACCTGGCCCGCGTCCTCGACGACCCCGGCTGGCGGGACTGCACGGTGGAGGTGATCGCCGGCGGCCGCTCCAACCTCACCTACACCGTCACCGCGCCGCCCGGCGCGCTGGTGCTGCGCCGCCCGCCGCTGCGCGCGGTGCGGCCGACCGCGCACGACGTCGGCCGGGAGCACCGGGTGCTGTCCGCGCTGGTCGGCACCGCGGTGCCGGTGCCCGAGCCGGTGCACCTGTGCACCGACCCGGCCGTGCTGGGCGCGCCGTTCTACCTGATGCGCCGGGTGGACGGCGTGGTCGTGCGCGGGGACTTCCCGCCCGGGTACGCGGCCGCGCCGGCCGACCGGGTCGCGATCACCCACGCGCTGGTCGACGTGCTGGCCGACCTGCACGCGGTGGACCCGGCCGCGGTCGGGCTGACCGGCTTCGGCCGGCCGGACGGCTACCTGGCCCGGCAGCTGCGCCGCTGGCTGGGGGAGTGGGAGGCGCTGCGGGACGCCGACCTGCCGGCGGTGGACGCGCTGGCCGCCGAGCTGGCCCGCGCGGTGCCGGCGGCGCCGTCCGGCCCGGTCGTGCACGGCGACTACCGGCTGGACAACGTGATCCTCGACGCCGCCGACCCGAGCCGGGTGGCCGCCGTGCTGGACTGGGAGATGTCCACGCTGGGCGACCCGCTCGCCGACCTCGGCCTGCTGCTCGTCTACTGGCAGCAGGGCCGGCCGCCGGACTCGCCGGTGGTCACCCCGTCGGTGACCGCGCAGCCCGGCTTCCCGACCCGCGCCGAGGTGGTCGAGCGGTACGCGGCCCGGACCGGGCGGGACGTCTCGGCGCTGCCCTGGTACGTCGGGCTGGGGTTCTTCAAGCTCGCCGTGGTGGTCGCCGGCATCGTCGCCCGGCACCGGGCCGGCGCGATGGCCGACAACACCGACGACGGGCTGGCCGGGGTGATCGAGCCGCTGGCCGAGGGTGGCCGGGAGGCGCTCGCCGGCCGGTAACGATCCGGTGGATGCCGCCGAAGATCACCCGGACGGGCGATCGGACGCTACCCTGAGTCCCATGGGGACCGCGCTCGGTATGGGCGGCCGGAGCTCCGCGCGGTGGGCGCGCTGAGCCATCCGGACGGTGCGCCGCGGCGTCCGTCCCGGTTCCGACCCCGCTACCGGACCCGGCTGCGCCGGGCGCTGCCCGGGCTGGTGCTGCTGCTGGCGCTGTCCCTGCTGGCCGGGGGCGTGTGGCTGCGGGTGCTGGACCGGGTCGACGCGGGCGCCAGCACCGCCGCGGCGGGCTGCGCCTCCGCCGGCACGGCGGCCGTCCGCCGGATCGAGGTGCGGGTCTACAACTCCACCGTCCGGGAGGGGCTGGCCCGGTCGGTGGCCGACCAGCTGCGCGGCCGCGGCTTCGTGGTGATCACCACCGCCAACGACCCGCTCATCGACATCCGGGACGTGCGGGTCGCGGCCGAGGTCCGGTACGGGCCGGCCGGGGCCAAGCAGGCCGAGCAGGTCCGCCGGCAGGTGCCGGGGGCCAAGCTGTTCCGGGACACCCGGGAGGACGCCGTGGTCGACCTGGCCCTCGGCGCGGCGTACAAGCGGCTGGCCACCGAGGCCGAGCTGGCCAAGGGCCGGCAGGGGCTGCGCGGGGCGGTCCCGGCCCCGACCACCCCGGCCTGCTGAGTGGACCTCGGGTTCCGGCCCAGCCGGGACGGCTTCCGGTTCGGCAACTCGTGGCCGCGCGGCGCGCCGGTGAAGCTCGCCGGGATGCCGTTCGGCCGGGTGCACGGCGGCCTGTGCGGCGGGATGGCGTACGCGGCCGGGCAGGCCTGGCTGGCCGGCCGGCCGCTGCCGGACGACGCGGTGGCGCCGGCCCGCGGCCCGCTGGCCGACCGGCTGTGGCGGGCCCAGCTGGCCAGCCTGGACCTGCCGCTCGGGCCGCTGCGCTACCTGTGGTTCCAGCTGCCGCCCGGCGAGGACCGGCGGCGCCGGCTCACGCTGACGCACGGACTGCCCCGGCTGCGGGAGTCGCTCGCCGCCGGCACGCCGGCGCTGGTCGGGCTGGTCCGGGTGGTCTCCTGGGACCCCCGGCAGGTGGTCAGGCACCACGTCGTGCTCGGCTACGGGCTGCGGGAGACCGCGGCCGGCGCCGAGGTGGCGGTCTACGACCCCAACCACCCGGGCGACGACTCGGTCCGGCTGCTGGTCACCCCGGCCGGCACGGTCACCCACACCGGCGGTGGCGCGGTGGCCGCCTTCACCGTGGTCGGCCGCCCCGGCGGACCCGGGCGGCCCGCTGCCCGGACCTGACCGCCCGGGCCAGCTCCCGCCAGCGCCGGCGCTGCTGGGCCCGCAGCCGCGCGTCGTACCGGTCCCGCAGCCAGGCCGCCTCCCGCTGCAGCCGGGCGTGCCCGGCCACCCGGCGGGCGGGCAGCTCGCCGGAGGCGACCGCGTCGGCCACCGCGCAGTCCGGCTCGCCGGCGTGCCGGCAGTCCCGGAACCGGCACCGCCGGGCCAGCTCGACCACGTCCGCGAAGGCCTGGTCGACCCCGCCGCCGGTCTCCCACAGCCGGACGCCGCGCAGGCCGGGGGTGTCCACCACCGCGCCCAGCCCGGGCAGCAGGGTCAGCTCGCGGGCGGTGGTGGTGTGCCGGCCCTTGCCGGCGGCGCCGACCGCGCCGACCTTGGCCACCTCGGCGCCGGCCAGCGCGTTGAGCAGGCTGGACTTGCCGGCGCCGGAGACGCCGAGCAGCGCCGCGGTCCGGCCCGGGCGCAGGTGGCCGCGCACGTCGTCCAGCCCGCGGCCGTCGACCGTGCTGGTCAGCAGCACCGGCGCGGCCAGCGCGGCCTCGGCCACCTCGTCCCGCTCGGTCTCCGCGGTGCGGGACAGGTCGGCCTTGGTGAGCACCACCACCGGCTGCGCGCCGGAGTCCCAGGCGACCGCGAGCAGCCGGTCCAGCCGGGCCGGGCTGGGCGCCGCGGCCAGCGAGACCAGCACCAGCACCACGTCCACGTTCGCGGCCAGCGCCTGCCGGGCGGCGGCCCGGCCGGCGGCGCCGCGGGCCAGCTCCGTCCGCCGCGGCAGCCGGGCCACCACCTGGTCGCCGTCGGCCAGCACCCAGTCGCCGGTGACCAGCGGGGTGCCGGCGGTGCCGGTCATGCCGGCGGTGCCGGCGGTGCCGGCGGTGCCGAGGACGTCGCCGGCGGCGGTGGCCAGCAGCGGGCGGCGGGGGTCCGAGCGGACCACCCGGGCCGGCGCGGCCGCGGGCGCGAGCCGGTCGGCGGCCGTCGCCGCCCACTCGTCGTCCCAGCCGAGCAGCCGGAGCCGCTCCTCCTGCCCGTGCGCGCGCACGGTCCACCTCCCCACCGACCGGTAAAGTTGGCACCTCGTCGCCGGTCCGCCGGCGACTCGGAGATCATCCGCGCGCCGCTGCGCCGGACCCGTTGACGGGCACGGTAACGTTCCGCGGCCACTGCGCCGAAGGGGTTTCCGGCCGGCCCGGCCGGTCCCCGCTCGCCGGGCACAAAACCGCGCCCCGATGCGTTGCCCGCACGCCACCCGCACGACCTCAGGAGTGACCACAGTATGGCTACCGACTACGACGCGCCTCGCCGCAGCGAGGTCGACGAGCTTGGGGAGGACTCGCTCGAGGAGCTCAAGGCCCGGCGCGCCGAGGCCCAGTCCGGCTCCATCGACGTCGACGAGGCCGAGCTCAACGAAAACCTGGAGCTGCCCGGGGCGGACCTGTCCGGTGAGGAGCTCACCGTACGAGTGCTGCCCAAGCAGGAGGACGAGTTCACCTGCTCGAGCTGCTTCCTGGTCCACCACCGCAGCCGGCTCGCCGGCCAGCGCAACGGCCAGCCGGTCTGCCGCGACTGCGCGGCCTGACCGGGCGACCCTGATCCCGGCCGTGGTGCGCGTGCTCCGGCTGCCGGGCCGCCGGACCGACCGGCGACCCGGGGCCGACGCGCGCCCGGATCCCGGCTCCGCGGAGGTGCCGGATCCCGGCGCCGCGCCGGGGCCGGCGGCGGCCGGAGCCGGCGCCGGCGGCTCGGCGGCGGCGCCTCGGCGTCGCTCGGTGAGCTGGTGGCCAAGCTGCGCCACCACGCGCGGCCGAGTCCACCGCGCGCGCTCGACCCCGCGGCCGGCGTCGCCGGGCTGGCCCGCGCCGCTCGGGTCGCGGCCGCTCGAGGCGCCGGCGCCGGGTTCCTGCGTGCACCGGCAGCGGCTCGCAGACATGCTCGAAGCTCGCGCCGTTCCTGGCCGGATCGCCGTCGCCGGCGCCGCGGTCAACCGCCGGGCCACCCGCGCGCTGGGCGACCGGCTGACCGCCGAGCTGCGGGGCCGCCACCCCACCGTGCTGCGCGGGTAGCCGGGTAGCGTGCCCCCGTGCTCCCTGTGCCACCTGTGCCGCCGGCCGACCCGGCGTCCCCCGCTCCCGCCGTCGAGGTCCTGGTCCAGCGGCTCGACCCGGGCGTGCCGCTGCCCGCGTACGCGCTGCCCGGCGACGCCGGCGCCGACGTGGTGACCACCGTCGACGCCGAGCTCGCCCCGGGGGAGCGCGCGGTGCTGCCGACCGGGCTCGCGCTCGCGCTGCCGGAGGGCTACGCCGCGTTCGTGCACCCGCGCTCCGGGCTGGCCGCCCGGTGCGGGATGTCGCTGGTCAACGCGCCCGGCACGGTCGACTCCGGCTACCGCGGCGAGGTGAAGGTCATCGTCATCAACCACGACCCGGTGCACCCGCTGCGGCTGGCCCGCGGCGACCGGATCGCCCAGCTGGTGCTGCAGCGGGTGGAGCGGGCGGTGTTCCGGGCGGTGGACGCGCTGCCGGAGTCGGCCCGCGGCGCCGGCGGGCACGGGTCCACCGGCGGCCACGCCGGGCTGGTCGGTGCCCTCGACGGCTCCACCGGGGAGGCGTGATGGCGCTGGGTCGGCGCGGCCGGAAGTCGGAGCGCGCGAAGCTGGACGCGACCCCGCCGTGGGCCACCGAGAAGGAGCGGGACACCGACCTCACCACGGGGCCGTACGACGAGCTGGACAGCCCGGAGGACGAGCTGGAGCGCCTCGACCTCGGCGCGCTGCGGATCCCCGTGGTGGCCGGGGTCGAGGTCCGCGTCGACGTCAACCCGGAGGGCCAGGTCATCGCGGCCACCCTGTCGTACGGGGGGAGCGAGGCGCAGGTCGGCGCGTTCGCGGCGCCGCGGACGGCCGGGATCTGGGACGACATCCGGGCCGAGATCCGCGGCTCGATCACCGGCCAGGGTGGCACCGTGCAGGAGGGCAAGGGCCGGTTCGGCACCGAGCTGGTCGGCCGGGTGCCGGTGCAGGGCGGCTACCAGTCGGTGCGGTTCGTCGGGGTGGACGGGCCGCGGTGGTTCCTGCGGACGCTGTTCACCGGGCAGGCGGCGACCGACCCGGCCCGGGCGTCGGTGCTGGAGGACGCGGTCCGCAACATCGTGGTGGTCCGCGGCACCTCGCCGATGCCGGTGCGCGACCCGCTGCCGCTGGTGCTGCCGCGCGAGGTCGCCGAGCAGGCCGAGCAGAGCCACGGCGCGCACGCCGCCCCCGACGACCCGGCCGACCCGGCCGACTTCGACGAGGAGCCGGAGCCGGCGCCGGACGACGCCGAACCGGCGCCGGCCGCCGCCGAACCGCCCGCCGACGACCCGGCGCCCCCGCCCCCCGCCGGCCGCCGCCGCGCCGACCGCCGCCGTCGCTGACCCACCCCACCCCGCCACCCGCCCCCAGCTGCCCACCCGCCCTCCCCCGGCGGCTGATCCCGGGCGGCTGACCCGGGCGCTGACCGGGCCGCTGATCCCGGGCGCTGACCCGGGCCGCTGACCCGGGCGCTGACCCGGGCCGCTGATCCCGGGCGCTGACCCGGGCGGCTGACTCGGCCGGCTCATCCCGGCCGCTCATCCCGCCGCCCCCTCGGCCGCTGACCCCGCCCGTCCATCCCGGCGGCTGACCCCGCCCGTCCATCTCGGCGGCTGATCCGGCGGCTGATCTCGCGGCTCGCCTCGGCCGCTGACCCCGTCCGTCCAGCCCGGCGGCTGACGCCGGCCGTCCCGGCGGCTGGCCCCGGCGGCTGGCCCGGCGGCTGGCCCTGGCGGCTGACCCGGCCGGTGACCCGGCCACCTGCCGTTGGCTGCTCCGCCGGGCAGGATGCTCGGCCGCCGACTGGTGCTCTGCCTCGCGGGCTGAGGCCGGCCGGTGACCTGGCGGCTCACCGGCCGGTGACTGGTGCTCTGCCTCGTGGGCTGGGGCAGCCGGGCAGGGTGACTCGTCCGGGCGGCTAGTGCTCTGCCTCGTGGGGTGGGGCAGGCAGGCAGCGGGTGGAGGTGACTGTCCGGGCGGCTAGTGCTCTGCCTCGTGGGGTGGGGCAGCGGCAGCGGGGGAGGTGCTGGGGTGGCAGGTGCTCTGCCTCGGGGTGGGGCGCTGGGCTGGGGGTGGTGTGCCTCGTTGGGTGGGGCACTGCGGCTGGGGAGGGGTGTCCGGTGGGTGGGGTGGTGGTGTGCCTCGGTGGGTGGGGCAGAGCACTAGTCGCGCGGGGAGTGAGTGTCCGCCGGCCGGGTGGGGTTCGTCGCGGCGGTGAGGGCGGCGCGGGCGGCGGTGCCGAGTGGTGCCCGGTCGGCGGCGAGGTCGGCGAGGCGCAGGCAGCGGAGGGCGGCGCGGGGGAGCAGCGCGGCCCACTCCTCGGCGACCGCGAGCGGGTGCAGTGGGTCGTCGGCGAAGGCGACCAGCCCGACCGGGACGGCGAGCGCCGCCAGCTCGGCGGCCGACGGACCCGCGGACCGCGCCGCCGCGCGCAGCGTCGGGGCCAGCAGGTCGCCGTACGCCGGCCAGGCAGCGGCGAGCTCGTCGGCGACCCAGCCCACGCCTCCGGCCCGGGCCGCGGCCAGCGCGCCGGCGACGCCGAGCCGGTCCACCTGGTCCGCCGCCGCGCCGGTCGCCGCGGCCACCGCGCCCGGCGGCCCGGTCCACGCCGGCAGCGCCAGCAGCAACCCCGCCAGCCCCACCGGCCCCCCGCCTCCACCTGACCCGGCCGACCCACCCGACCCGGCCGGCCCACCTGATCCGGCCGGCCCACCTGACCCGGCGGGCCCACCCGGCCCGGCTGGCCCACCTGATCCGGCTGGCCCACCTGATCCGGCTGGCCCACCCGGCCTGGCCGACCCACCGGGCGCCGGCCCACCGCGGCGCCGCCCGGCCCGGCGGACCCGGCGGGTCCGGCGGACCCGGCGGGCCCGGGTGGGCGGGTCGGTGCGGGGTGGGGGGTGGTGCGGTGGGCGGCCCAGCGGGTGGCGATGTGGGCGCCGAGCGACACGCCGCCGACCAGCCGCAGCCGCGGACCGTACGCCTCCAGTGCCGCGTCGAGCGCGGCCACGGCCTGGTCGACCACGGACGGTCCGGGCACCGGCGGCACCGCGACCACCTCGTGGTCGGCCAGCGCCGGCCCGAACGCCCGCCGGAGGAAGTCCGCGGACGACCCGGCGCCGGCCAGCAGCACCGCCACCGGAAGCGTCACCGGACCATCCTGGGCCACCAGCGGGACTCCCGGGCCGCCGGCCCCGGATGCCTTACCCTGGCGGGGTGAGCGAGACGCCCGTGCCGGTGCGCCGCGGCTGGCTGGGCCGGGTGCTGAGTCGGCTGACCGAGGACGATGCCGCCCTCGACGCCGAAGTCCTGCTCGACGACGTCGAGCAGCGCGGCGCCAAGCCGGTCGCGACCTGCGCGCAGGGCCAGCCGGTGGTCGTCACCGGCCGGCTCCGGTCGGTCGTCTACACCCCGCGCGACACCGTGCCGACCGTGGACGCCGAGCTCTTCGACGGCTCCGGCTCGGTGCACCTGGTCTGGCTGGGTCGCAGCCGGATCGCCGGCATCGAACCCGGCCGGGCGCTGGTCGCCCGCGGCCGGGTCGCGGAGCAGGACGGGCTCAAGGTGATCTTCAACCCCTGGTACGAGCTGAAGCCGGTCGGCGCGTGACCGCGGACGCGCAGCCGGAGCCGGCCGGCTCCCGGCCGAAGCCGCTGCTGGTCGAGTCGATCGGCGGCTGGCGCGGGCTGGTCGACAGCGGCCTGCCGGTGGTGGTCTTCGTGGTCGCCAACGCGCTCGCCGGGCTGACCGCGGCGATCTGGGCCGCCATCGCGGCCGGCGCGGTGCTCTTCGTGCTGCGGCTGGTCCGCCGGGAGACCGTGCAGCAGGCGGTCAGCGGCTTCCTGGGCATCGCGGTGGCGGCGTTCATCGCGTCACGGACCGGGGAGGCGAAGGGCTTCTTCCTGCTCGGCATCTGGGCCAGCTTCGTCTACGCCGGCCTCTTCGCCGCCTCCGTGCTGGTGCGGTGGCCGCTGGTCGGGGTGATCTGGGAGTACGTCGACGGGGCCGGCGGGGAGTGGCGGCGCGACCGGCGGCTGATGCGGGTCTACACCTGGACCACGCTGGTGTGGGTCGGCGTCTTCCTGTCCCGCGGGCTGGTGCAGCGCTTCCTCTACGAGGAGGACCGGACCGGCTGGCTGGCGGTGGCCCGGCTGGCGATGGGCTACCCGCTGACCGTCGGCGCGCTGGCGGTGTCGGTGCTCGCGGTCCGCCGGGTCCGCCGGCTGACCGCGCTGCCGACCGCGCCGGAGGACTTCGACCTGGTCCCCGACATCGCCCCGCACCAGCCCCCGCGGCGTACGGACGACTAGCAGCTGCCGTTTCCGCAGACCAGCTGGCGCAGCCGGGTCTCCACGTCCTGCACGGCGACGAAGAGCAGCTCGTCGCCGCCCTCCAGCGGCTCGTCCGGGCCCGGCACGACCACCCGGCTGCCGCGCACGATCGCCACCAGCGCGGCGTCCCGGGGCAGGGCCATGTCCCGCACCGGCCGGCCGATCACCGGCGCGGTGGGCGGCAGCGTGATCTCGACCAGGTTGGCCTGCCCCTGCCGGAACGTCATCAGCCGCACCAGGTCCCCGACCGACACCGCCTCCTCGACCAGGGCGACCAGCACCCGCGGGGTGGACACCGCGACGTCGACGCCCCACGCCTCGGTGAACAGCCACTCGTTGTCCGGGTTGTTGATCCGCGCCACCACCCGGCGCACCGCGAACTCGGTCTTGGCCAGCAGCGACACGACCAGGTTGACCTTGTCGTCGCCGGTCGCGGAGATGACCACGTCGCAGTCCTGCAGCCGGGCCTCCTCCAGGGAGGACAGCTCGGCCGCGTCCGCGGTCAGCCACTCGGCCCGCGCCACCCGGGCCGGCTCGACCTTGTCCGGGTCGCGCTCGATGAGCATCACCGAGTGGCCGTTCTCGATCAGCTCGCCGGCGATGGACCGGCCGACCGCGCCGGCACCGGCGATGGCGACCCGCATCAGGAGGCCTCCGCCCGCGGGGCGGCCGCGGCGATCTCCTCGACCGCGTCCGCGATGTCGTCGGTCACCAGGACGTGCACCTGGTCGCCGTCCTGCAGGACGGTCGAGGACGTCGGCAGGATGCCCTTGCCGAAGCGGGTGACGAACGCCACCCGGGCGCGGCTGGCCGCCTCCAGCTCGCCGACCCGGTGCCCGATCCAGCCCTCGTCGAGCACCACCTGGACCAGCGCCACCACCCCGGACGGGTCGCGCCAGTCGATGACGTGCTTGTCGCCGAGCAGGACGGCCAGCAGCCGGTGGGTGGTCCACGGCACGGTGGCCACCGTGGGGATGCCGAGCCGCTCGTACACCTCCGCGCGCTTCGGGTCGTAGATCCGGGCGACCACGTGCGCGACGCCGAAGGTCTCGCGGGCCACCCGGGCGGCGATGATGTTGGAGTTGTCGCCGCTGCTCACCGCGGCGAACGCGCCGGCCCGGCCGACCCCGGCCCGGCGCAGCGTGTCCCGGTCGAAGCCGACGCCGGTGACCTGGTCACCGGCGAAGTCGGGCCCCAGCCGGCGGAAGGCAGCCGGGTTCTGGTCGATGATCGACACGGTGTGCCCGGCCCGCTCCAGGTTGCGGGCCAGGCTCGAGCCGACCCGGCCGCAACCCATCACCACGATGTGCACGATCACCGACGCTACCGCCTCCCGACCGGCCCGGCGAGGCACGCCGACGGGTGGTTGCCCGGCCGTACGATCGTTGGCGTGTCTCTGCTGACGAGGGTCACCAAGCGGCTGGTGATCGGCCGTCCGGTCAGCAGTGACCGGCTCGGGGAGACCGCGCTGCCCAAGCGGATCGCGCTGCCGATCTTCGCCAGCGACGCGCTGTCCTCGGTGACGTACGCGACGCAGGAGATCCTGCTCGTGCTGACCGTCGCCGGCACCGCGTACCTCTTCGTGGCGCCGTGGGTGGCCGGCGCGATCGTGCTGCTCTTCGCGATCGTGGTGGCGTCGTACCGGCAGGTGGTCCGGGCGTACCCGTCCGGCGGCGGCGACTACGAGGTGGCGACGAAGAACCTCGGCCGCTTCGCCGGGCTGACCGTGGCCAGCGCGCTGCTGGTGGACTACGTGCTGACCGTCGCGGTGTCGGTGTCGGCCGGCGTGGACAACATCATCTCTGCCATCCCGGACCTCAACCCGTGGCGGGTCGGGATCGCGGTCGGCCTGGTCGGGCTGCTCGCCGCGGCCAACCTGCGCGGGGTGCGGGAGTCGGGCACGGCGTTCGCCATCCCGACGTACGCGTTCACCGCCGGGGTGCTGGTGCTCATCGCGACCGGGCTGCTCCGGGCGGTCTTCGGCGACGCGCCGCAGGCCGAGAGCGCGGGCTGGGCGATCGAGCCGGAGCCCGGGTACGACCAGCTGGCCGGCTTCGCGCTGCTGTTCTTCGCGCTGCGCGCGTTCTCGTCCGGCTGCACCGCGCTGACCGGGATCGAGGCGATCGCGAACGGGGTGCCCGCGTTCCGGCCGCCGAAGAGCCGCAACGCGGCCGCCACCCTGGCCATGCTCGGCCTGCTGGCGATCACCATGTTCAGCGGAATCACCGCGCTCGCCCTGGTCGCCGACGTGCACGTCGCCGAGAACACCTGCGACCTGGTCGGCTTCCCCGGCGACTGCGCCACCGACCCGCAGCGCACGGTCATCGCCCAGCTCGGCGCGGCCGTCTTCGGCGGCGACTCGTCCATCGGCTTCTTCTACATCCAGGCCGTCGCGGCGCTGATCCTGGTGCTGGCCGCGAACACCGCCTTCAACGGCTTTCCGCTGCTGGGCTCCGTGCTGGCCCAGGACCGCTACCTGCCGCGGCAACTGCACACCCGCGGCGACCGGCTGGCCTTCTCCAACGGCATCATCGTGCTGGCCGGCTTCGCCATGCTGCTGATCTGGGCCTTCGACGCGTCGGTGACCCGGCTCATCCAGCTCTACATCATCGGCGTCTTCACCGCGTTCACGCTCGGCCAGTGGGGCATGGTCCGGCACTGGAACCGGGCGTTGCGTACCGAGCGCGTCCCGCAGGAGCGGCGCCGGATCGCCCGGTCCCGGGCCATCAACGCCACCGGCGGCACCTTCACCGCCGTGGTGCTGGTCATCGTCACCGTGGAGAAGTTCCTGCTCGGCGCGTGGATCGTGGTGATCGCGATGCCGGTGATCTTCTGGACCATGCGCTCGATCAACCGGCACTACACCCGGGTCGCGGAGGAGCTGGTGCCGGACGAGCAGGGCGGGATGCTGCCCAGCCGGGTGCACGCGATCGTGCTGGTCTCCAAGCTGCACAAGCCGACCCTGCGGGCGCTGGCGTACGCACGGGCCACCCGGCCGGACACGCTGACCGCACTGACCGTGAACGTCGACTCGGAGGACACCCGCGCGCTGCTGGAGGAGTGGGACCGGCGGCGGATCCCGATCCCGCTGACCGTGGTCGAGTCGCCGTACCGGGAGATCACCCGACCGATCCTCGGCTACGTCAAGCGGCTGCGGCGGGAGAGCCCGCGGGACGTGGTCGCGGTCTTCGTCCCCGAGTACGTGGTGGGGCGCTGGTGGGAGCACCTGCTGCACAACCAGAGCGCGCTGCGGCTGAAGGGCCGGCTGCTGTTCACGCCGGGCGTGATGATGACCAGCGTGCCGTGGCAGCTGCGGTCCTCGGACCGGGCCGCGCGGCGGCCGGAACGGGCCGGGGTGGGTTCGGTACGGCGCGGGCTGCGCGGGCCGGTGGCGCCGGACGCTCCGCTGCCGGGCCTGCCGGCCGGACGGGCGGTCCGGGCCGGCGGCCGGCGGCGATCCGCAGGCGCCGCCGGTCGGCGCCGGCCGCGACCAGAGCCCGTGAGCGGGCCGCACCGCCGCCGGTCGCCCCGCCCGGCGCGGGTGGGTCCGTGGCTGGGGCGGGAGCTGGAGCTGGACGTGGGCCCGGTCGCCCACGGCGGGCACTGCGTGGCCCGGGCCGAGGGCCGGGTGGTCTTCGTCCGGCACGCCCTGCCCGGCGAGCGGGTGGTCGCCCGGGTCACCGAGGACGGCGGCGGCTCGTTCTGCCGGGCCGACGCGATCCGGGTGCTAGCCGCCGCCCCGGACCGGGTCGACCCGCCGTGCCCGCACGCCGGTCCCGGCCGCTGCGGCGGCTGCGACTGGCAGCACGCCTCCGGCGCGGCGCAGCGGGCCGGCAAGGCCGCGGTGGTGCGGGAGCAGCTGGCCCGGCTGGCCGGCCTGCCGGACGTGCCGGTGACCGTGGAGCCGCTGTCCGCCGAGCTGCTCGGCTGGCGGACCCGGGTGCGGTACGCGGTCGGCCCGGACGGGCGCACCGGCCTGCGCCGGCACCGCTCGCACGACCTGGAGCCGGTCCGGCAGTGTCCACTCGGGACGGACGCGGTGGCCGCGGCCGCGGTGGGGGAGCGGACCTGGCCGGCCGGCGGCGAGGTCGAGGTGGTCGCCTCGACCGGCGGCGACACCGCGGTGCTGCACTGGGCCGCCGCCGCCGCCGCCGCGGCGGCCGGGCCGGTGCTGGTGGCCGGGCCGGAGACGGTGCGGGAGCGTGCCGGCGGCCGGGAGTGGCGGGTCGCCGCGACCGGCTTCTGGCAGGTGCACCCGGCCGCCGCGGACACCCTCGCCCGCTGCGTGCTGGACCTCCTCGGTCCGCGGCCGGGCGAGACCGTGCTCGACCTCTACGCCGGCGCCGGGCTCTTCGCCGGGCTGCTCGCCGCCGCGGTCGGCGCAGGCGGCGCGGACGGCGCAGGCGGCGCAGGCGGCCGGGTCGTGGCGGTCGAGGCCGACCCCCGCGCCGCCGCGGACGCCGCCGCCAACGTGCCCGGCCTCGAGGTGCGCGCCGCCCGGGTCAGTCCCGGCCTGCTCGGCGGGCTGGGGCTGCGGCCGGACCTGGTCGTGCTCGACCCGCCGCGGTCCGGGGCCGGCGCCGCGGTGCTCGGCGCGGTGCTGGCGCTCGCCCCGCGCGCGGTCGCCTACGTCGCCTGCGACCCGGCCGCGCTGGCGCGCGACCTCCGGGTCGCCGTCGACGCCGGCTGGGCGCTGCGCGGGCTCCGCGCCTTCGACCTCTTCCCGATGACCCACCACGTCGAGACGGTGGCATTGCTGTGCCCGCCGACCTGACCGGCTCCGTGCCGCCGTGGTGGCCGGACGCCGTCCGCCGTCCCGACGCGCCGGAGTGGGAGCGCAGCGCGGTGAGCTGGCTGCTGGACCAGGTGCCGGGGGAGTGGCGGGCGCACGAGGTGCTGCGCCGGCACCCGGTGCTGCTGGCCCGGCTCGCCGCCGGCCAGACCGCGGCCTCGCTGGAGGCGGCCCGGGAGGGCTGGCGGACGCTGCGCCGGGACGTCGGCCGGGAGCTGCCGCCGGAGGTGGTGGAGGCGGCGATGGCCGCGTACGAGCAGGAGGGCGGCCGGCTGCGCGAGCTGGGCCGGGAGGTGGACGCGGTGCGGGAGGCGCTGCGCGGGCGGCGCTGGGTGCCGGGCGCCGGGCGGTGGGCCGACCCGCCGCGGTCCGCCGGCTGAGCCCGGCCGGCTCAGCCGGGGGCGGCGCAGGCGAGCGTGCCCAGCGGGTCGCCGAGCAGCGGCGCGAACGCCAGCTCGGCCGCGCCGACCAGGCTGGAGTCCGCGCCCAGCCCGGGCAGCGCGAGCCGCACCTGCTCGCGCGGCGCGGTCAGCGCGGCGGCCAGCTCGGCCCGCACGTACGGCTCCATGACCGGGAACGTCGCCCGGGTGAGCCCGCCGAAGACGATCACCTCGGGGTTGAAGATGTTGACCAGGTTGGCCACCCCGATGCCGAGCCAGCGGCCGACCACGCGCATCCCGGCCGCCGCCGCCGGGTCGCCGATGGCCAGCGCGGCCAGCACGTCGTCCAGCCCGCCGCCGGGGACGCCGCAGGCCCGCAGCACCGCGTCCAGCCCGACCTCGGTCTCCCAGCAGCCGCGCCGGCCGCACCGGCACCGCCGGCCGGCCGGGTTGACGGTCATGTGCCCGATCTCGCCCGCGTACCCGCCGGCCCCGGTCAGCGGCCGCCCGCCGAGGATGAGCCCGCCGCCGATGCCGACCTCGCCGGACAGGTAGATCGCGTCCGAGGCGCCGGCGGCGACCCCGCGCAGGTGCTCGGCGACCACGCCGAGGTCGCCCTCGTTGCCCACCGCCACCGGCACCGCGGTGCCGAGCTCGGCGGCCAGCAACCGGCCGAGCGGCACGTCCTCCCAGCCGAGGTTGGGGGCGAGCCGGACCGTGCCGGCGCCGACGATGCCGGGCACCGCGACGCCCACCCCGACCGGCGGGGTGCCGGCCGCGGCGAGCAGCGGCCCGGCCTGGGCCCGCAGCCGGCGGAGCACCGCGGCGACGGTGCCGTCGTCGCGGGCCAGCGGCTCCTGCCGGCGGTCCAGCACCACGCCGCCGAGCCCGATCCGGGCGGTCGCCAGGTGCTCCACGCCGATGTCCACGGCGAGCACCCAGACGTGCTCGGACCGCGGCTCGACCAGGATCGACGGCCGGCCGGCGCCGCCCCGGCCGACGGTGGCGGCCTCCCGGACCAGGCCGGCCTCGGCCAGCTCGGTGGTCAGCGCGCGGACCGTGCTGCGGTTGAGCCCGCTCTCCGCGGTCAGGTCCGAGCGGGAGGTGGGGCCGCGCACGTGCAGCAGCCGGAGCAGGCCGCCGAGGTTGTGCCGGCGGACCTCCTGGGTGGCGGCGGCGGACCGGGCCGGGGCGTGCCCGATCCCGCCGCCGGACGCCGGCCCGCCCCCGGCGGACCGTGGTGGGCCGGCGGCCGACCGGCGGGCTGCGGGCACGGCAGGACGCTCGGCCGGGACCGGGTCCGGGTCAGACCCGGCCGGTCGAGGCCGCCCGCCGCCGGGACAGCGCGTCCACGCTGGCGGCGATGAGCAGGACCACGCCGGTCACCATGTAGACGACGGCCGACGGCTGGTTGAGCAGGCCCATCCCGTTGATGATCACCGCGATCACCAGCCCGCCGAGCAGCGCGTCGAGGATCTTGCCCTTGCCGCCGAAGAGGCTGGTGCCGCCGATCACCGCGGCGCCGACCGCGTACAGCAGGGTCTCCGCGCCACCGCTGGTGGGCGAGATCGAGTTGTCCCGGCTGGCGATGAGGATGCCGCCGACCGCGGCGAGGGTCGAGCCGAACAGGAAGCAGGCCTGCTTGACGCGCTTGACGTTGATGCCGGCGCGGCGGGCGGCCTCGGCGTTGCCGCCGACCGCGTACACGTGCCGGCCGAACGCGGTCCGGCCGAGGATGAAGTTGAGCCCGACGAGCAGCACCAGCAGCAGCAGAACGACCTCGGGAACCCCCGTGATCGAGGCGACCGCGGGGTTGCGGCTGCGCTCCCGGCTCAGGTAGAGGGTGACCGCGCCGAGCAGCACGGCGAGCACCACGACCTTGGCCAGGATCACCGAGTAGCCCTCGGACTGCAGGCCGCCGGCGCGCCGGGCGGTGGCGCGGCGCAGCGACACCAGCGCGTACGCCCCGACCACGACCGCGAACAGCGCCCAGCCGAGCCAGACCGGCAGGTTGTCGTTGTTGATCGCCAGCAGCACCTTGTCCCGGACCGGGATCGTGCCGCCCTCGCCGATCAGCTTGAGCAGCACGCCCTGCAGCCCGAGGAACAGGGCGAGCGTCACCACGAACGACGGGATCCCGAGATGGGCGACGAGCAGGCCGATGACGGTGCCGATCACGGCGCCGGTGAGCAGGCAGAGGATCACCGACAGCCACCACGGCCAGCCCTCGCGGGTCACCGCGATGGCCATGATCGCCCCGGAGACACCCGCCGTCCAGCCGGCGGACAGGTCGATCTCGCCGAGCAGCAGCACGAAGACCAGGCCCATCGCGATGACGGTGACCGCGGCGGCCTGGTGGATCAGGTTGGACAGGTTGAACGCGTTGGTGAACGTCTCCGGCCGCAGGATCGAGAAGGCGATGACCAGCACGACGAGGCCGAGCACGGCCGGCAGCGAGCCGACGTCGCCGCCGCGCACCCGGGCGACGTAGTCCCGGACCGCGGTGCCCAGCTCGCGCGGGGCGGGGGTGGGCAGCCGAGGGGTCTCCTCGTCCGCGACCGTGCTGGCGGTCATGGCTGCTCCTCCCGGGACCGGTCCTCGGTGGACGGCACGGCGACGACCTCGGCCTGCTCGGCGATCACGTCCTCCGGCTCGGCGCCCGGCGCCAGCCCGATGGAGCCGGACCGGCCGGCGGTGATCAGCTCGACCACCTGGTTGGAGGTGACGTCGCGGGCCGGCACCTGGGCGGCCATCCGGCCCAGGTAGAGCACCGCGATGTTGTCGGCGACCTCGAAGACGTCGTTGAGGTTGTGGCTGATCAGCACGACCGCGAGGCCGCGGTCGGCGAGCCGCCGGACCAGCTTGAGGACCTGCTCGGTCTGCGCCACGCCCAGCGCGGCGGTCGGCTCGTCGAGGATGACCAGCTTGGAGTTCCACAGCACGGAGCGGGCGATGGCGACCGTCTGGCGCTGGCCGCCGGACAGGCTCGCGACCTGCTGGCGGATGCTGCGCACGGTGCGGACGGACAGGCCGGCCAGCGTCTCGGTCGCGCGGCGCTCCATGGTCGCCTCGTCCAGGACGCGCCGGCGGGTGAGCTCCCGGCCGAGGAAGAGGTTGTGCACGATGTCGAGGTTGTCGCAGAGCGCGAGGTCCTGGTAGACGACCTCGATGCCGAGGTCGTTGGCCTGCTTGGGGTTGTGCACGGCGACCTGATGGCCTTCGAAGCTGTACTCACCGGAGTCGAACCCGTGGATGCCGGCGATCCCCTTGATCAGCGTGCTCTTGCCGGCGCCGTTGTCCCCGACCAGCGCGGTGACCTGTGCCCAGGTGGGCGTCGAAGTCGACGTCCTGCAGGACGTGCACCGCACCGAAGCTCTTGTTCACTTTGCGCAGCGACAACAGTGGCGCGGACTCCTGCTCTGGCCGCGCCTCCGCGGCCGCACTCGGCATCGTCATGCCCGACCTCATTCAGTTCGGTGACGCGGGGGAGCGGTGGGCCGGCCGGGCGCCGCCGGCCGGCCCACCGGATGTGTCAGGAGATGCCGGCGCTGGCGCAGGCGGCGGCGTACTCGCCGGTGCAGATGTCGCTGGCCTTCCAGAAGCCGTCGTCGATGACGTCCTTGACGTTCGCCTTGAAGATCGACACCGGGGTCTGCAGCGCGGAGGGCACGTCCGTCTTGAGCACCGTGTCCTTGCACCTTGTCCTTGGCGATGCTCGCCGCGTCCTTGCCCTGGATCAGCGCGATCGCGAGCGCGGAGGCGGCGTCCGCCTCCTTCTTGATCGCCTTGTAGACCGTCATGCACTGGTCGCCGATGAGGATCGCCTGCAGGCCCGCGACGCTCGCGTCCTGACCGGTCACCGGCACCTTGCCGTTGAGGTTGTTGGCCTTCAGCCGGGCGATGATGCCGCCGGCCATCGTGTCGTTCGCGGAGACGACGCCGTCGATCTTGCCGTTGTTCTGGGTGTAGATCTGCTCGAACGCGGTGCCGGCCTTGGTGGCGTCCCAGTTGCCGGTCTGGTCGCCGACCAGCTTGTACTTGCCGGAGTCGAACGCCGGCTTCCACGCACCCGCGTAGCCGGCCTTGAACAGCGCGGCGTTGTTGTCCGTCGGGTCGCCGTTGATGAACACGATGTTGCCGGCGGACTTGCCCGAGTCGGTGAGGCACTTCTGCAGGCCCTCACCCATGAGCTTGCCGACCTCCACGTTGTCGAACGAGACGTAGTAGGAGGCCCCGCCGCCGAGGGTGAGCCGGTCGTAGTCGATGGTCTTGATGCCCGCGGCCTGCGCCTTCTTCAGGCAGGCCGTGCCGGACTCGGAGTCCAGGTTCACGATCAGCAGGACCTTGACGCCGGCGTTGATCATGCCGTCGCAGATCGTGCCGAACTTCGACTTGTCGCCGTTCGCGTTCTGGATGTCGGACTCGATGTTGGCGGCGTCGAACGCGGCCTTGAGCAGCGGCCGGTCGTTGGCCTCCCACCGCGGCGAGGTCGCCGCGTCCGGCAGGATCACCCCGACCTTGCCGGCGGAGCTGTCCCCGCCACCCCCGCTCGTCGCCGCCGTCGTCGCCACAGGCGGACAGCAGCAGGGTGGCGGTGGCGAGGGTCGCCACCGCCCAGATCTGACGCTTGCGCATGGATGCGGTCCTTTCCCTGGCTGCGGGGGTCTGCTGCTCATCGGGCCGGGCCCTGCAGGGCCGTGGAGCCGGCCACCCGCGCCTGCCTGCAATTGTTGTGACCGACAACATATCCACGGGTGGTACGGGCAGCAAGCACCTTGGAGCCACGCCCTGACATTGGCCGTAACGATCGAGTAACAGGCGGCTGTGAGCGGGGTCACGCCGGCATCGACGGGTCGGAACCGGGCCGCAGCCGGGTCCGGCCGGGTCTGGCCGGGTGAGGCATGCTGGGACGCGTGCGGGTGCTGGTGGTCGAGGACGAGGCGCCGCTCGCCGACGCGGTGGCCCGCGGGCTGCGCCGGGAGGGCCTCGCGGTCGACGTCGCGTACGACGGGGTGGACGGGTACGAGAAGGCGACCGTGACCCGGTACGACGTGGTGGTGCTCGACCGCGACCTGCCCGGCATGTCCGGCGACGAGCTGTGCCGGACGCTGGCCGCCGAGGGCGCGCTCACCCGGGTGCTCATGCTCACCGCCAGCGGCACCGTGGCCGACCGGGTGGAGGGGCTGTCCCTGGGCGCGGACGACTACCTGGCCAAGCCGTTCGCGTTCGAGGAGCTGGTCGCCCGGGTGCGGGCGCTGGGGCGGCGGTCCACCCCGCCGGCGCCGCCGGTGCTCACCGCCGGCGAGCTCGCGCTCGACCCGGCCCGCCGGACGGTCAGCCGGTCCGGCCGGCCGGTGGAGCTGACCCGCAAGGAGTTCGGCGTGCTGGAGGTGCTGCTGGCCGCCCGCGGCGCGGTGGTGTCCAGCGAGGAGCTGCTGGACCGGGTCTGGGACGAGAACGCCGACCCCTTCACCACCACGGTGCGGGTGACGGTGATGACGCTGCGGCGCAAGCTCGGCGAGCCCGGGGTGGTGGAGACGGTGGTCGGGGCCGGCTACCGGGTGCCGGTGGAGCCGCCCGGTGCGGCCGCGGCGTCAGGGTGATCCGGTGGCCCGGCCCGCGCTGACCCTGCGGCTGCGCCTGACCCTCCTCTACGGCGGGCTGCTCGCCGTGGTCGCGGCCACCCTGCTCGGCGCGGCCGTGATCGTGCTGGACCGGGCGCTGCGGTCGCTGCCGCAGTTCCCGCCCGAGGTGGTGCTGCGCTTCAGCGACGGCACGTCGCTGACCGCCGCGCAGTTCTCCGAGCTGGTCCGCGACTCCGCCCGCGGCGAGCTGCTCCGCTCCGCCGGGCTGGTCTTCGCGGTCACCGTGCTGGTCGGCGTCGCGGCCGCGTACGTGCTGGCCGGGCGGGCGCTGCAGCCGGTCAGCCGGGTGACCTCGACCGCGCGCCGGCTGTCCGAGGAGACGCTGGACCAGCGGATCGGGCTGGACGGGCCGCCGGACGAGCTCAAGGAGCTGGCCGACACCTTCGACGCGATGCTGGCCCGGCTGGACGCCGCGTTCGACAGCCAGCGCCGGTTCGTCGCGAACGCCAGCCACGAGCTGCGCACCCCGCTGGCGGTGATCCGCACCGAGGTGGACGTCACCCTCGGCGACCCGGCCGCGACGGTGGCCGAGCTGCGCACCATGGGCGAGGTGGTGCGGGAGGCCAGCGTGCGCGCCGACCAGCTGGTGGACGCGCTGCTGGTGCTGGCCCGGTCCGAGGGGCAGGCCCGCACCGGGCTGGAGCAGCGGGAGCCGGTCGACCTGGCCGCGCTGGTGCCGGCGGCCGTCGGCGCGGTCGCCGCCGAGGCCGCGGCCCGCTGCCTGTCGGTGACCACCGAGACCGAGCCGGCCCCCGCGGAGGGCGACCCGCACCTGCTGGAGCGGCTGGTCGGCAACCTGGTCGAGAACGCGGTCCGGCACAACGTGGACGGCGGCTGGCTGACCGTGCGGACCGGGTCGACCCGCGGCGCCGGCGCCTGGCTGGAGGTGGCGAACACCGGCGCCGAGGTGCCGGCCGGCGAGGTCGAGCAGCTCTTCCAGCCGTTCCGGCGCGGCGGCACGGCCCGGACCGGGTCGCGCGGGGCCGGGCTGGGGCTGTCCATCGTGCGGGCGGTGGCGGCCGCGCACGGCGGCGCGGTGGTCGCGGCGGCGCGGTCGGGGGGCGGGCTCGAGGTGACGGTACGGCTGCCGGCGCCGAGCCGGGTGCCGGCGCCGCCCGTCCCGGCCCGCGCCTGACCGGGCCGGCCCGACCACCCGGTGCCCGGCCCGCTGGTCCCGCACCGACAAGCTGCGACAATGGCCGCCGTGCCGCCCCCGCCCGCCACCGCGAGCCGGCCGCCGGCGAGCGCGACCGAGCCGGGTCCGCCCCGGCGCGCCGGCCGGTTCGCGCACTGGGTGCGCCGCCCGGCGCTCGCGGTCGCGCTGTTCGGGGTGGCCGTCGCGGTCAGCGTGGTCGAGGGCCAGCCGCCGCCGGCCGCCCGGGACAGCGGCGTCTCGGTGGACGCCGAGAAGCCGTACTCGTACCCGGTCGGCACCCTGCTGGTGGTCGCCGACGGCCGGCTGCTCCGCTTCGACAGCGCGGCCCGGCGGGCCCGGCCGGTGCCGCTGCCGGCCGGCGTCACCGCGCTGCGCGCCTGGACCCAGCCCGGCGGCGACGTGCTGCTGGGCCGGCAGCCCACCGGCCGCACGGCGGCCTACCTGCTGCGCACCGGCCGGCCGGCGGCGCTGCTCGGCCCGGCCGAGGTGGTGGTGCCCAGCGCGGACCGGACCGCGGTCTGGCTGGTCGCCCGCCGGGTCGCCACCCGGGTGCCGCTGGCCGGCGGCGGCCGGGCGACCGTGGCCCTGCCACGGGCGTCGCGGCTGGTCGCGGACACCCCGTCCGGGCTGATCGTGTCGACCGGGACGGTGCCGGACCCGGTGCTGCCGGGACGCCGGGAGACCCCGACGGCGACCGGGGCCCCGCCCGCCCGGCCGGCGCCCACCCCGACGCTGAGCCCGTCCGGCGCGCCGGCGACCGGCGCGAGCCCGCCGTCCGGGCTGCCGTCCGGGCCGACCCCGCCGCCGTACACGACCGCGTCGCCGGTGCCGTCCACCGGCCCGGAGGGCGTGCCGCTGACCACGCTGGTGGTCGGCCGGGACGCCAGCGTGCGCTACCTGGCCCCGGCCGAGGCGCTGGCCGCGACCGGCGACGTCGTGCTGCTGCGGGACGAGCAGCGGCGGCTCGGGGTGATCTCGCCGCGGCCCGGCGTCCGCAAGCCGCGCTGGCTGCCGAAGCTCAACGCGGTGGAGGCGATCGGCCCGGGCACCCTGGACGCCCGCGGCGAGACCTTCGCGGTGCTGGCCCGGATCCGGGACTCGGCCTGGCTGATGGCCGGGCCGACCACCGCCCGGACCGAGGCCGCGATCAACGTGGTCGCGCTGAGCGGCGGGCCGCCGGTGCCGGGGGCGGCGCCGCCGGCCTTCACCGCGTCCGGGCGGGTGCTGACGGTCCGCCCGGACGGCCGGATCGTCTACTACAACCCGGGCGAGCGCACCGGCTACACGCTCGGCGACACCCTGCCCGCCGCCTCCGCCGTGACGCAGAGCTAGGGCCCTAGGGCAGGCTGGCGACTCCCGGCGGGAGGAAGCGGCGGCCGGTCACCCGCTCGGTCACCCCGGCCCGGTCCAGGTACGGCGTGATGCCGCCGAGGTGGAACGGCCAGCCGGCGCCCAGCAGCATGCACAGGTCGACGTCCTGCGGCTCGGCCACCACGCCCTCGTCGAGCAGCAGCCGCACCTCCTCGGCCAGCGCGGCCAGCGCCCGCTCCCGCACCTGCTCCGCGGTGGACGGCCGGTCGCCGACCACGAACAGCTCCCGCACCTCCGGGTCCACCTCCGGCCCGTCCGGCCCCCAGCTGAGCAGCCCCGGCTTGCCCGCCGCGACCAGCCGGCCGAGGTTGGCGCTGAGCGGGAACCGGTCCGGCCAGGCCGCGTGCAGCGTCTCCCCGGTGTGCAGCGCGACCGCCGGGCCGACCAGCCCGAGCAGCGCGAACGGCGACATCGGCAGGCCCAGCGGCGCCAGCGCCCGGTCGGCCACCTCCACCGGCGTGCCCTCGTCCACCGCCGCGGTGACCTCGCCGAGGAAGCGGGTGAGCAGCCGGTTGACCACGAAGCGCGGGCGCGTCCCGCACCAGCACGCACGACTTCTTCAGCTGCTTGCCGACCGCGAACGCGGTGGCCAGCGTGGCGTCGTCGGTGCGCTCGGCCCGGACCACCTCGAGCAGCGGCAGCACCGCGACCGGGTTGAAGAAGTGCAGCCCGACGACCCGCTCCGGGTGGGCCAGCCCGGCCGCCATCTCGGTCACCGGCAGCGAGGAGGTGTTGGTGGCCAGCACGCAGTCGGGCCGGACCACCGCCTCCACCTCGGCGAAGACCTGCTGCTTGACCTTGAGCTCCTCGAAGACCGCCTCGATCACCAGGTCCGCGTCCGCGAACGCGTCCTTGGTCAGCGAGCCGGTGACCAGCGCCTTGAGCCGGTTGGCCTGGTCCGGGCCGACCCGCTTCTTGCGCAGCAGCGTGTCCACCTCGGCGTGCACGTACGCGACGCCCTTGTCCAGCCGGGCCTGGTCCAGGTCGGTGAGCACGACCGGCACCTCGAGCCGCCGCGCGAACAGCAGCGCGAGCTGCCCGGCCATCAGCCCGGCCCCGACCACGCCGACCTTGGTCACCGGCCGGGCCAGCTCCTTGGCCGGCGCGCCGACCGGGCGGCGGGCCCGCTTCTGCACCAGGTCGAACGCGTACAGCCCGGCGCGCAGCTCGTCGCCCATGACCAGGTCGGCCAGCGCCTCGTCCTCGGCCGCGAAGCCCGCGTCCAGGTCGGCCGTGCGGGCCAGCTCGATCAGCTCGAGCGCCCGGTACGCCGCCGGGGCCGCGCCGTGCACCTTGGCGTCGGCGAGCGCCCGGCCGCGGGCGACCGCCTCGGCCCAGGCCGGCCCGCGGTCCACCTCCGGGCGGGACACCGCGACCTCGCCGCGGACCACCCGGGCGGCCCAGCGCAGCGACTCGGCCAGGAAGTCCGCGCCGTCCAGCAGCACGTCGGCCAGCCCGAGCGCGGCGGCCTGCTCCGGCTTGAGCATCCGGTTCTGGTTCAGCGGGTTGTCGATCATCACGGTGACCGCGGCGGCCGCGCCGACCAGCCGGGGGAGCAGCTGGGTGCCGCCCCAGCCGGGCACCAGGCCGAGGAAGACCTCCGGCAGCGCCAGCGCGGCCGCCGACCGGGACAGCGTCCGGTGGCCGCAGTGCAGCGCCAGCTCGAGGCCGCCGCCCATGGCCGCGCCGTTGACGAAGGCGAAGGTCGGCACCGCCGAGTCGTGCAGCCGGCGGAAGACCCGGTGGCCGAGCCGGCCCAGCTCCAGCGCGGCGGCCCGGTCCGGGATCAGCGGCACCCCGCCGAGGTCGGCGCCGACCGCGAAGATGAACGGCTTGCCGGTCACCGCGATCGCGGCCACCCGGGGCGAGTGCGCCTCCACCTCGTCCAGCGCGCGGTCCAGCGCGGCCAGCCCGGCCGGCCCGAACGTGGACGGCCGGGTGTGGTCGTGCCCGTTGTCCAGGGTGACCAGCGCGATCTCGCCGGACAGCCCGGGCACCTCGACGTACCGGACCAGGGCCCGGGTGACGACCTCGCCGGGGAAGTCCGCCTTCTTCACTGTGCCTCCCCGCTCGCGCTGCGAGCACTCGCGCTTCCGGACCGCCCCGACCAAGCCGGGTTCTCCCAGATCACCGCACCGCCCATGCCGAAGCCGACGCACATCGCGGTCAGCCCGTACCGCACCTCGGGGTGCTCGCCGAACTGCCGGGCCAGCTGGGTCATCAGCCGCACCCCGGACGAGGCCAGCGGGTGGCCGACCGCGATCGCCCCGCCGTACGGGTTGACCCGCGGGTCGTCGTCGGCGATCCCGTAGTGCTCCAGGAACGCCAGCACCTGCACGGCGAACGCCTCGTTGAGCTCGAACAGCCCGATGTCGTCGATGGTCAGCCCGGTCGAGCGCAGCGCCCGCTCGGTCGCCGGGATCGGCCCGACGCCCATCACCTCGGGCTCGACGCCGGCGAAGCCGTAGCCCACCAGCCGCATCCGGGCCGGCAGCCCCAGCTCGGCGGCGACCTCCGCGGCGGCCACGATGCAGCCGGTGGCGCCGTCGTTGAGCCCGGCCGCGTTGCCCGCGGTGATCCGGCCGTGCGGCCGGAACGGGGTCTTCAGCGTGGCCAGCGTCTCCACCGTGGTGCCCGGCCGCGGCGGCTCGTCCTTGGTCGCCAGCCCCCAGCCCAGCTCGGCCGACCGGGTCGCCACCGGCACCAGGTCCGGCTGCACCTTGCCGTCCGCGTACGCCTTCGCCAGCTTGGCCTGGCTGGCCGCGGCGAACGCGTCCGCCCGCTGCTTGCCGATGCCCGGGAAGCGGTCGTGCAGGTTTTCCGCGGTCGCGCCCATGACCAGCGCGGACGGGTCGACCAGCTGGTCGGACAGGAACCGCGGGTTGGGGTCGACGCCCTCGCCCATCGGGTGGTGGCCCATGTGCTCCACCCCGCCGGCGATGGCCACGTCGTACGCCCCGAAGGCGATGCCGCTGGCCACCGTGGTCACCGCGGTCATCGCGCCGGCGCACATCCGGTCGATCGCGAAGCCGGGCACCGACGCCGGCAGCCCGGCCAGCAGCGCGGCGGACCGGCCGATGGTCAGCCCCTGGTCGCCGGTCTGCGTGGTGGCCGCGACGGCGACCTCGTCCACCCGCTCGGGCGGCAGCCCGGGGTGCCGGCGGAGCAGCTCGCGGATGACGGCGACGACCATGTCGTCGGCCCGGGTCTCGGCGTAGAGGCCGGTCGGACCGGCCTTCCCGAACGGGGTGCGGGCGCCGTCGACGAAGACGACGTCCCGGAGGGGGCGGCTGGCCATGCGGCCGACTCTAGCCGGGAGTGCTACTCGCCGGTAACAAGGCCCGCAGTGGCCTACGTCTCAGCGGGCCCGGCGGGCGGGGAGCCGGGCGTGTCGCCGGCCGTGGTGTCCGCGGTGGCGGCCAGCGCGACCGCGAGCGGTGCCGCGGTCAGGCCGACCTGCCAGCTCCGGGCGCCGCCGGCGGCGAGCGCGGCCGCCACCCCGCCGGCCGAGCGGTCCGCGGGCGGCTGCCAGGCCAGCCGGCGGACCAGGTCCGGCGACAGCAGGTTTTCCACCGGGATCGAGTGCTTCGCCGACAGCGCGGCCAGCCCCGCCCGGGCCGCGGCCAGCCGGGCGGCCGCGTCCGGGTCGCGGTCGGCCCACCGGTTCGCCGGCGGCGGCGCGTCCGACGGGACGGCGGTCAGCGGCAGCTCGGCGTCCGGCAGCCGCCGCGCCTCCACCACCGCGCCATACCACCGGCGGAGCAGCCGCAGCTGCTGCCGGCCG
Organism: uncultured Actinomycetota bacterium; assembly: GCA_963849885.1. GTDB lineage: Bacteria > Actinomycetota > Actinomycetes > Mycobacteriales > CADCTP01 > CADCTP01. The sequence continues at coordinate 128,470 of CAWKIV010000002.1, forward strand.
GAGAAGACCGGCAGCCGGGACAGGTCCTCGGCCGACGCCGGGTCGGCCACCGCGGCGGCCACGATGGCGCTGTCCGGCAGCACCCGGCCGGGCGCGATGTCCCGCTGCCGGGCCAGCGCGTCCCGCGACTCCCACAGCGAGCGCACCGCGGCCAGCGCGCGCCGGCCCCGCACCCGGTGGATGCCCGAGGTGCGCCGCCACGGCTCGGCCCGCGGCGCCGGCGGGGGAGCGGCGGCCACCGCGGCGAACTCCTCCCGGGCCCAGTCCAGCTTCCCGGTCGCGGCCAGCTCCGCCTCCAGCAGGTCGCGCAGCTCGACCAGCACCTCGACGTCCAGCGCCGCGTACGCCAGCCAGGAGCGGGGCAGCGGCCGGGTGGACCAGTCGGCCGCGGAGTGCCCCTTCTCCAGGGTCAGCCCGAGCAGCCGCTCCACCATCGCGCCGAGGCCGACCTTCTCGTGCCCGAGCAGCCGGCCGGCCAGCTCCGTGTCGAACAGGGCGCGCGGGCGCATGCCCAGCTCGGCCAGGCAGGGCAGGTCCTGGCTGGCCGCGTGCAGCACCCACTCGGTGTCGGCGAGCGCGTCGCCCAGCCCGGACAGGTCCGGCAGCGGGACCGGGTCGACCAGCACGGTGCCGGCGCCGCGGCGGCGCAGCTGCACCAGGTAGGCGCGCTGGCCGTACCGGTAGCCGGAGGCCCGCTCGGCGTCCACCGCGACCGGGCCGGTGCCCGCGGCCAGCCGGGCGGTGGCCGCGGCCAGCTCGGCGGCGGTGGCGACCGGCTGCGGCACGCCGTCCCGCGGCTCGACCAGCAGCACCGGCGCCGGCCCCGCACCGTCCGGGCCGGGGCGGTCCCCGTCCGGGGCGGGGGAGGCGCCGGCCGGGACCGCGCCGGCGGGGCCGGCGCGGTCGGTGGCCGTGCGGTCCCGAGCCGTCGGACCGGCGGCCGGCGGCTCGCTCACGATCTCGACCGGGCGGCCCGTCAGCGGATGATGCCGGCCCGCATGACCAGCGCGACCATCTCGGCCCGGTCGCCGGTCCCGAGCTTGCGGGCGATCCGGGCGAGGTGGCTCTTCACGGTCAGCGCGGACAGGCTCAGCGTCTCGCCGATCTGCTTGTTGGACTTGCCGTCCGCGACCAGCCGGAGCACCTCGATCTCGCGGGCGGACAGGTCGGCCACGCCGCTCTCGCTGGGGCCGCCGCGCAGCCCGGCGGCCAGCAGCGACGCCACCGACGGGTCCGCGTAGACCCCGCCGTCCAGCACCCGGCGGACCCCGTCGGAGACCACCGACGGCGACGCGGACTTGAGCAGGTAGCCCTGGGCGCCGGCGACGAACGCCGCGCGCACCGAGTAGGGATCGTCGGCGGCGGACAGCACGACCAGCCGCGGCCAGCCCGAGTTGCGCAGCTCGCCGAGCAGGTCCAGGCCGTTGCCGTCGGGCAGGCCCAGGTCGAGGATGCACAGGTCGCACGGCCCGGACGCGTGCGCCCGGGCCCGCGCCTCGGCGACGCTGGCCGCCTCGTACACCTCCGTCGCGCCCATCGCCCGCAGCTTGGTGACGATCGACTCCCGCAACAGCGGGTGGTCGTCCACCACCAGCGCGGTGAAGCGCTCGGCCGTGGCCGGCCCCACCCCGTCCATCGCCCCTGCTGCCGTGGCCTGCAGTGCGGTCACGTCCGCCCCTCTCGTGCCCTCCGTGGTCACGCCCGCCTCCCGTGCGCCGCCGAACGCGGTCCTGCGCCGACAGACCCCCCGCCGGCAGGCCGGCACACGCGCGACAGCCTGCCGTGCGCGATACAGCGCACGCTACTCCCTTCGGGGTATTCTCCGGGTCAGCTGTACAAGATCCGGTGTCGAGCCGTCACCAAGGCCCGTCACCCGCTAGCATCTGCATGATCCGGCTTTGGACCACGGGGCGCGGCGAAAACGGGAGTGGGATCGATGCAAAAGCGGATCATCCGCGCGCTGATCTTCATGGCGATCGCGATCGGTGTTGCTGTAGGCGCGGGCTCCGCGGCCGGGGCCATAGACCTCGACTTCGGCGGACCGGGTCACTTCGGCACCGAAGGCAGCAGCTGGACGTGAGCCGCCCGGGGGGCCGCTTGTCCGTCGTGGAGCGGCGAATCGCGCTCGCCACCGCTGTTCTCGCGGTGGTGGCGCTCCTGCCTGCCGCCGAGGTCGGCTGGGGGTCACCGCTCTGGTGGGCGCTGCCGGTGCTCGTGCTGGCCATCGCCGCTGCCGAGGCCACCTCGGTCCGGATGGTGTTCGGGCGCCAGGGCTGGTCCTTCTCGCTCACCGACGCGGTGCTCGCGGTCGGCTTCGTGCTCGCGCCCGGCGCCTGGATCCCGCTCGGCATGGTGCTGGGGTTCGTGCTGGCGCACAGCCGGCGGCTGCCCCCGCTCAAGCTGGCGTTCAACTGCAGCCAGTACGGGTTGAGCGTCGCCGCCGGCGTCGCGGTGACGCTGGCCGCCGGTGGCGGTGTCCTGGCCGCCGCGCTGGGACTGGTCGCCTACGCGGTGCTCAACCACCTGCTGGTCGGCATCCCGGTCTCGCTGGCCTCCGGCGAGTCGTACACCAAGGTCATCCTCGCCACCGGCTCGCTCGGCGTGATCCACCAGGCCGGCAACGTCTCGGTCGGGCTGCTCGCCGGCTGGCTGGCGCTCAACGCGCCGATGGGCCTGCTCGCCCTGGTCGTGCCGCTCGGCCTGCTCTGGTGGTCCTACCAGCAGCAGACCCGGCGCGCCTCCGAGGCCCGGCTGTACGCGGAGCTGGCCCGCGGGCAGGAGCGGCTCGGCGGCACCGTGGACGCGTCCGCCCAGGTGGTCGTCACCGCGGCGGCCCGGCTGTTCGGCGCCTCGCAGGTGGAGATCCTGCTCCGGCACCCGGACGGCCTGCTGCGCTACGTCGGCGACGAGCGCGGCGTCAACGCCCGGCTGCGGGTGGACAACGACGCCTTCGACGCCCCCTGGGTGCTGCGCGCGCTCGCCGCCCGCGGCGTGCTGGTCGGCTACGACGGCGAGCAGCCCTACTGCTCGGCCGTCCTCGGCGACCCGGAGCGGCCGCTGGCCGTGCTGGTGACCCACCGGCCGGAGCGGTCGGCGCCGTTCACCCGCGGCGACGCCCAGCTCGCCGAGCTGCTCGTCGGCCAGGCGGAGTCCTGGCTGTCGGTGGCCGAGCTGTCCGCCCGGCACGACGCGGCCGTCGGTCGCGCCGAGGCGTACGGGGCGGCCAACCGGGTGCTCGGCGACCTCGGTGAGGAGACCGTGCCGGCGCTGGCCGTGCTGCGCGAGTCCGCGCACCGGCTGTCCCGGCTGGCGACCCGCTTCGAGGGTCCGGACGCGGTCGGCGAGATCGTCAGCGAGCTCTACTCGGTCGAGCGGGCGGTCGCCTCCCTGCTCGGCGCGATCGCGCTGGCCAGCGAGACCGGCCCGACCGACCGCAAGGCGATCACGACCGGCGGCGCGAGCGGGCCGGCCCGCCGCGACGCGGAGTGGACGACGACCGGTCGGCTCGAGGACGCCGTCGGGCCGTGACCCGGCGCCGGCCGAGCCTGTCGCTCGCGGCCTGGACCGCGATCGGCGCGGGTGCCACCGTGCTGACCATCGTGCTGCTGATCGGCAGCATCCTGGCCCGCGGTGGGCTGGACCGGACCGAGCTGCTGGCGCTCGGCGCCGGGCTGGCGATCGGGCTGGGGATGGCGGCGATCGGCGTGCTGTGGTCCCGCCGGGTCACCGCCGGCCTGCGCGAGCTGCACGCGGACGCGGTGCGCCGGCTGCGGGAGCCGTCGATCCGGGTGGAGCCGTACTCGCCGGAGTTCGTCGGGGCGGCCAGCGAGTTCGCCGAGCTGGTCCGGGTGCTGGACGCGCTGCACCTGCGGGCCCGGGTCGCCGACGAGGTGGCCGAGCAGTCCCGGCGCACCGCCGAGCACGCCAGCGCGGGCGTCTTCGAGCTGCTGTCCGGCCTGGTCGCGGCCGAGGAGGCGACCCGCGGGCAGCTGTCCGCGGAGCTGCACGACACGGTCGCGCAGACGCTGGCGGTGGCCCGCTCGCTGCTCGCCGACGTGCCCGCGACCGGCGCCGCCGACCGGCTGGAGCGGGTGCAGGAGCTGGTCGAGGACGCCGAGGAGCAGGTCCGCGCGGTGATGGCGCGCACCCGGCCGGCCGAGCTGCGCGACGGCGACCTGGCCTCCGCGGTCGGCGCGCTGCGGCGCGAGTTCGCCAGCCGCTACCTGGTCACCGTGCGGCTGTCCTGGCCGGAGCAGCCGTACCCGCTGCCGCTGGTCTCCGCGGTGACGGTCTACCGGTTCTTCCAGGAGGGTCTGCTCAACGTCGTCAAGCACGCCGACGTGGACGAGGCGGACGCGTCACTGGCGGTCGAGGGGGAGTGGCTGGTCGCCCGGGTGCGGGACGAGGGGCCCGGCTTCGTGCCGAGCCAGGTGCAGTCCGACGGCGGCCGGCACGTCGGGCTCGGGCTGCTGCGGGAGCGGGCCCGGCTCGCCGGCGGCTCGCTGGAGCTGGACACCGGCGCCGGCGAGGGCACCCAGCTCACGCTGCGGCTGCCGCTGTCCCCGCGGACCGCGCTGGGCGGGCAGATCGCCGCCGCGGCGGGCGGCGCGGCGGCAGCGGCGCGGCGGCGGGCAGCACGGCGGCGACCGGTCCGGGCGATCGGCCGGCGCTCGGCGTCGCCTGAGCGCCCGGCCGGTCAGGACCGGCTGGGCAGCGCGGTCACCCCGGCCGGCGGCAGCCCGGCCGCCGTGCACAGCAGGTCCGCGAAGGCGCGCAGGTGCGCGGAGACGTCCTGGCCGACCGGCGTCCAGGACGCGCGCAGCTCGAGGTCGCTGGTCCGCCGCGGGCCGGCCAGGTCGCCGAACCGGGTGGACGAGGTCTGGGTGACCGTGCCGCCGGCCGCCCGGAAGTCGGCGCCGGTCGCGTCCAGCGCCTCCAGCAGCCAGCTCCAGCCGACCTCGGGCAGCAGCGGGTCGCCGGCCATCTCCGGGTCCAGCTCCGCGGAGACGAAGCCGACCAGCCGGAGGGTGCCCTCCCAGGCCTCGTAGCCGGCCGGGTCGTGCAGCAGCACCAGCCGCCCGGTGGCCGGCTCGTCGTCGCCGACCACGACGGTCAGCGCGAGCGCGTGCGTCCACGGGGCGAGCTTCTGCGGCGGCCGGACCTCCTCGACCCGCACCTCGGAGCGGATCCGGGCCGCGCCCAGGCTGCGGACGGCGGCGGCGAACTCGGCCGGCGCGAGCGCCCGGGCCCGCGGCCGCGGCACCCCACGCTCCGGCACGGAGGCGGCCACTGTGCTGTCCCCTCCCCGCCGGTCAGGCCGCCGCGCCGAGCGCGGGGCGGCGACGACGGCGGCGGCGCGCGCCGACCAGCGGGTCGACGAGCAGCGCGGTGCCGCAGTCGCGGCAGGCCAGCTCGGCGCACTCCGGCCCGTGGCCGTCGGCGCACGGCGGTGCCTCGAAGGCACGCTCCTCCCCGCAGGACGGGCAGGGCCTCAGCTGCGTGGGCATTCGGACCTCCTCGCACGGTGGGGTGATGCCTTCCCGGGCACGGTGACACGGCGGCCGGCCGGGACGCGGGAGGGCGGTCGGCGTGTCGTCCGCTGCCCCCCGCGGGTGCCCGCTTCGTCCTGGTATGTCCGTTCGTACGGCTGCCGCGCCGGTCCCGTCCGGGCGTGGCAGGATGGCGCCGGTGAGCGCCCCGCCGGACCCCGCCCGCCCGGACCCCGCCGAGTCGCTGCTGGTCCGCGCGATGCGGCGGCAGCCGGGGCCGACCACGCCGGTGTGGTTCATGCGGCAGGCCGGCCGGTCGCTGCCGGAATACCGGGAGCTGCGCCGCGGCGTCGGCATGCTGGACGCCTGCACCCGGCCGGAGCTGATCACCGAGATCACCCTGCAGCCGGTCCGCCGGCACGGGGTGGACGCCGCGATCCTCTTCTCCGACATCGTGCTGCCGCTGCGGGCGGCCGGCGTCGACCTGGACATCGTCGCCGGGGTCGGGCCGGTGGTGGCGTCGCCGGTCCGCACCCTGGCCGACGTGGAGAAGCTGCCCGGGCTCGACCCGGCGCAGGTCTCCTTCGTCGACGAGGCGGTCCGGGAGCTGGTCCGCGAGCTCGGCGGGACGCCGCTGATCGGCTTCGCCGGCGCGCCGTTCACGCTGGCCAGCTACCTGGTGGAGGGCGGCCCGTCCAAGGACCACGCCCGGACCAAGGCGCTGATGCACGGCGAGCCGGCGGTGTGGGCGGCGCTGCTCGGCCACCTGGCCGGGGTGGCCGCCACCTTCCTGCGGGTGCAGGCCGCCGCCGGCGCCTCGGCCCTGCAGCTCTTCGACTCGTGGGCGGGTGCGCTGTCCGCGGCCGACTACGCCGCGCACGTGCTGCCGCACAGCACCGCCGTGCTGGCCGCGCTGGCCGACCTGGACGTGCCCAAGGTGCACTTCGGGGTCGGCACCGGCGAGCTGCTCGGGCTGATGGGGGAGGCCGGCGCGGACGTGGTCGGGGTCGACTGGCGGGTGCCGCTGGACGAGGCGGCCCGCCGGGTCGGCCCCCGGCGGGCGGTGCAGGGCAACCTCGACCCGGCGCTGCTGCTGGCCGACTGGCCGGTGGTCGAGCGGGAGACCCGCCGGGTGCTGGCCGAGGGCCGGGCCACCCCGGGGCACGTCTTCAACCTCGGCCACGGCGTGCTGCCGGAGACCGACCCGGACGTGCTCACCCGGGTGGTCGACCTCGTCCACGGCACCTCCGGCTAGCCGGCCGGCGGCGCGGGCGCGGCGACGACCGGGGTCGCGGGGCGGCGCTGCCGCCGCAGGTACCAGCGGACGGCCAGGACCAGCGGGACCAGGACGATCAGGAAGGGCAGCACCGCGCCCAGCACGGTCAGCAGCCAGCCGATCGTGTCGGTGAAGGCGGACCAGCCGTCCCGCAGCCCGCCGAGGAAGCCGCTGCGGTCGACCGGGGCGGCCGTGACGTCCCGCGCGACCAGGTGCAGGGTGACGGTGGCCAGCGTGACCTGGCCGGCCAGCGCCCGCTGCCGGGCCTGCAGCGACTCCAGCTCGGTCACCCGGCGGGACAGCTCGCCCTCCACGGCCACCACGTCGCCGATCCGCTCGGCCCGGGACAGGATCGCCCGGACCCGGGCGATCGACGCCTGCATGGTGGCGACCCGGGAGTTGACGTCGGCGACCTCCTCGGTGACGTCCTGGGTGGTGCTGCTGCGCCGCAGCTCCTCGCCGAGCCCGCCGAGCTGGTCGAGCGTGCCGTCCAGCCGGCCCGGCGGCACCTTGAGCTGGAGGTCGGCGCGGGCCTGCTCGTCGCGGCCGGACCGGCTGTCCCCGGCGCTGGTGCCGCCGGCTGCCCGGACCAGCTCCTGGGCCGCCCGGGCCTGGCCGGCGACGTCGTCCACCCGCACGGTCAGCTCCGCGGTCCGGATCAGCGCCGGCTCGGCCACCCCGACCTTCGCCGAGCCGGTGTCGGTGCCGGTGCCGGTGCCGGCGTCCGGCGCGGAGCCGGGCGGCGCGGGCGCGGCGATCCCGGTCGCGGCCCGGTCCGCGCTGCCCATCTCGGCGGTGGAGCCGCCGCCGCCCGAGTCGTTCCCGCTGCCGCCCGACGTGCAGGCGACCAGCGCCAGCAGCGCCGCCGCCCCGACCGCCGCCATCCCGGCGAGCCGCCGCCCCGTACCCGATCCGCCCATCCCCGGCCTCCCTCGTCGCCTGCTGCCGCTGCGACCGTGACCGCGGGGCACGGGTTCCCGGCGGAAGATCGCGATCCGGTCTCGATCCGGTGCGGCGCAGGGAGCAAGATGGGCGGGTGACGCGGGTCGTGGTGGTCGGTGGCGGCATCGCCGGCCTGGCGGCGGCGTACGCGGTCTGCCAGCAGGCCCCGCGCGGGACCAAGGTGACGGTGCTGGACGGGGCGGCCCGGCTCGGCGGCAAGCTGCGGGTGTCCCGGGTGGGCGGCGTGCTCGTCGACGAGGGCGCCGAGACGTTCCTGGCGCGGGCCCCGGAGGGGGTCGAGCTGGTCCGGGCGGTCGGCCTCGGCGGCGAGCTGGTGCACCCGGCGACCACCCAGGCGTCGGTGGTGGTGGACGGGACGGTCGCCCGGCTGCCGGCCGGCACCGTGCTCGGCGTGCCCGGCGACCGCGCCGCGCTGCGCCGCTCCGGGCTGCTCACCGAGGAGGGCCTGGCCGCGGTCGGCGCGGACCGCAGCGAGCCGGCGCCGCTCGGCGACCCGTCGGTGGGGGAGTACGTGCGCCGGCGGCTCGGCCCGGAGGTGGTCGAGCGGCTGGTCGACCCGCTGCTCGGCGGGGTGTACGCGGGCCGCGCGGACGGCCTGTCGCTGCGGGCCACCATGCCCCAGCTGGCGGCCGCGCTGGACACGGCCGGCGGCGGCCGGCTGGTGGCCGCGGCGAAGTCGGTGCTGGACGCCGCCCCACCGGATGCCGGGCCGATGTTCGCCTCCCTGGACGGCGGCCTGGGCCTGCTGCCGGAGGCCGTCGCCCGGGCCTGCGGCGCGGACGTCCGGCTGCGGCTGCCGGTGCGCCGGGTGGAGCGCACCTCGGCGGGCTTCCGGCTGGTCGGCGGCCCGGTGCCGGACCCGGTCACGATCGTGGCGGACGCGGTGGTGGTGGCGGTGCCGGCGACCAAGGCGGCCGGGCTGCTGGCCGACCTGGCGCCGTGGGCGGCGCACGAGCTGGCCGCGATGGAGTACGCGAGCGTGGGCATCGTGACGCTCGCCTACCCGGCGCCCGCGCTGGCCGGGCTGCGCGGCTCCGGGCTGCTGGTGGCCGGCACCGAAGGGCGGCCGGTGAAGGCGGTGACCTTCTCCTCGGTGAAGTGGGCACACCTCGGCGGCGGCGACGTGGCGGTGCTGCGCGCGTCGGTGGGCCGGCACCAGGAGGCCCGGGTGCTGCAGCGGGACGACACCGACCTGGTCCGGCTGGTCGCCGGGCAGGTCGCCGCGCTCACCGGGGTGCGGGCGGCGCCGGTGGCGGCCCGGGTGACCCGGTGGGGCGGGGCGCTGCCCCAGTACGCGCCGGGGCACCTGGAGCGGGTCCGCCGGATCCGCGCCGACGTGGCCCGGGTGCCCGGGGTGGCGGTGGCCGGCGCCGCGTTCGACGGGGTCGGCGTGCCGGCCTGCATCCGGTCCGGCCAGGCCGCCGCCGCGCAGGTGCTGGCGCATTTGCGAGACTGGGCCGGTGGCGGACGGTCGGGTGGACGGCAAGCGGGCGCGTGAGCTCAACGAGACGATCCGGTATACGGCCTGGTCGGTGTTCCGGGCCGAGGGCCGGCTGACCGGGCCGCGGGACCGCGCGGCCGGCGAGACCCAGGAGCTCTTCGACGAGCTGGCGGCCAAGGACGTGGTGGTCCGGGGGACGTACGACCTGTCCGCGCTGCGGGCGGACGCCGACGTGCTGGTGTGGTGGCACGCGCCGTCCGCGGACGCGCTGCAGGATGCGTACGCGCGGTTCCGGCAGACCGGCATCGGGCCGCACCTGGCGCCGGTGTGGTCGCAGCTGGCGCTGCACCGGCCGGCCGAGTTCAACAAGTCGCACGTGCCGGCCTTCCTCGCCGACGAGCAGCCGCGGGCGTGGGTGTGCGTCTACCCCTTCGTCCGGTCGTACGAGTGGTATCTGCTGCCGGACGCGGAGCGGCGGGAGCTGCTGGCCGAGCACGGGAAGATGGCGCGGGACTACCCCGACGTCCGGGCCAACACGGTGGCGTCGTTCGCGCTCGGCGACTACGAGTGGATGCTCGCCTTCGAGGCGGACGAGCTGCACCGGATCGTGGACCTGATGCGGCACCTGCGGGCGTCCCGGGCGCGCCGGCACGTGCGCGAGGAGATCCCCTTCTACACCGGCCGCCGCCGCGCGCTGCCCGACCTGGTCGCCGCGCTGCCCTAGATCCTGACGCCGCCCGCCGCGGCGCCGACGGCCTCGGGACGTGCTAGCTTCCCGCGGTGCCCGGGCGCCCCTCGCCAGCCCGCCGGCGCCGTCGCGGGCGGCCGGTGGTCGTGGCCGCGGCGGTCCTCGCGCTCGCGGCCTGTGGCAGCCCGCCGGACGCCGCGCCCGCCCCGGCCGGCGCCGCCGGTCCGTCCGCCGCCCCGGCGCCGAGCCCGGCCGCGAGCCGGCCGGCTGCCGGCCGCCCGGACCCGCCGGTTCCGTCCGCCGGCCGACTCGCCGCGGCACCCCGCAGCACCGCGCCGGCCGCGCCGGTCGACTCCCGCGGCGTGGACACCTCCCGCCCGGACCGGGTCGTCGGCACCGGCTCCGCCGCCAGCTGCACCTCGGCCGCCGTGGTCGCCGCGGTCGCGGCCGGCGGCGTGATCACCTTCGACTGCGGCCCGGCACCGGCGACGATCCGGATGGCCGCCACCGCCAAGGTCGTCAACAAGAACCGGCGGACCGTCCTCGACGGCGGCGGCAAGGTCACCCTGTCCGGCGGCGGGCAGCGCCGGATCCTCTACCAGAACACCTGCGACGCCGCCCAGGGCCACACCACCTCGCACTGCCAGGACCAGGACCACCCCGAGCTGGTCCTGCAGAACCTCACCTTCGCCGGCGGCAACTCGACCGGCGAGCGGACCGAGGGCGGCGGCGGGGGAGCGGTGTTCGTCCGCGGCGGCCGGCTGTCGGTGATCGGCAGCCGGTTCACCGGCAACCGGTGCGACCCGACCGGGCCCGACCTGGGCGGGGCGGCGCTGCGGGTGCTCAGCCAGTCCGGCGGCGGCCCGGTGCGGGTGGTGGGCAGCACGTTCACCGGCGGGGTGTGCGCCAACGGCGGCGCCGTGTCCAGCATCGGCGTCTCCTGGGACATCGCCGACAGCACGATGACCGGCAACAAGGCGATCGGCCGGGGCGCCAACCCGGCCCGGAGCGGCACCCCGGGCGGCGGCAGCGGCGGCGCGATCTATCTGGACGGCAACACGTTCACGCTGCGGATCACCGGCTCGACGATCACCGGCAACACCGCCAACGAGGGCGGCGGCGCGGTCTTCTTCGTCAGCAACGACCGGACCGGCACCGCGACGGTGCGCGGCTCGCGGATCAGCGGCAACACCAGCGCCGGCTTCGAGACGGCCGGGCTGCCGGGCTGGTTCTTCCTCGGCGCCCGGAAGCCGTCGATCAGCTGAGGGCGCCGTCCTTCACCTGGTCGACCGGCTCGAACGTCAGCGGGATCGAGTGGATGCTCGCCTTCGAGGCCGACGAGCCGCACCGGATCAGGCCGGTGTCTCGACCGGGCTGGCGAGGAAGCGGGCGAGGCGCGTCAGGGCGGTTCGCGCGCCGGCCGGCAGCGCACGCCGAGTACACCAAGGGGCTGGGCGCCGCCGCCTTCGAACCCGAGCCGTTCCTGACCTGGGCCGCCCGGATGGGCGGTCCCGTGCTGGGGGTGGAGGCGGCGGTCCTGTTCGACGTACACGTGCTCGGCCTCGAAGGACCACCGCCCTGGCAGTAGGCCGTTGACCTACTCGGCCGGCTCGAAAGTGAGCGAGATCGAGTTGATGCAGTAGCGGTCGTCGGTCGGGGTGCCGTAGCCCTCGCCCGAGAAGACGTGCCCGAGGTGGGAGTGGCAGGTCGCGCAGAGCACCTCCACCCGGGTCATGCCGAGCGCGCGGTCCTCGCGGAGGATCACCCGGTCGCCGGCCAGCGGCGACCAGAAGCTCGGCCAGCCGCAGTGCGAGTCGAACTTGGTGTCCGACCGGAACAGCTCGGTGCGGCAGGCGCGGCAGCGGTAGACCCCGGTCCGCTTCTCCTCGACGTACTCGCCCGTCCACGGCCGCTCGGTGCCGGCCTTGCGGAGCACCTGGTATTCGGCCGGGGACAGCTCCGCCCGCCACTCCTCGTCGGTCTTCTCCACCTTCGGCGCAGGCACGGTCACGCCTCCACGGTACGGCCTGGGGACCGGCGCCGCCCGCCCGGTGCGGGGACCGGGACGGCGCCGGCGGACCAGTGCGGCGGCCGGTCCAGCCCGGCCGGCAGCCGGGTGGCGGCGTCGCCGCGGGCGGCGGCCAGCTGCGGGCGGGTGGCGAAGAGCGCGCCGGTGAGGTCGGCGCCGGCCAGGTCGGCGGCGCGCAGGTCGGCCCCGATGAGGTCGGCCCGGCGCAGGTCGGCGCCGCGCAGGTCGGCGCCGATCAGCAGCGCCCCGCGCAGGTCGGCGCCCCGCAGGTCGGCCCGCCGCAGGTCCCGCCCCACCAGGTCCGCCCCGCGGTGGTCGGCACCGCCCGGCCCGCGGACCAGCGAGCTCGCCCGGCGCAGCAGCGCGTCGATCCGCTGCCCGTGCGCGTCCAGGTCGAGGGCGGCCAGTGCCGCGGGATCGCCGGCGGCCCGCTGGTCGGTCTCCGCGCGGGCGGCGCGCAGCTCGGCGCGCAGCGGCGCGGCGGCCGGCTCGGCCAGGGCCCGCTCCAGGTACCAGAGCAGCTCGTGCAGCTGCCGGACCACCGGGAAGACGGCCGCGGCCGACCGGCCCCGGCCGCCGGTCAGCGCGGTGACCCGCTGCCCGGCGCCGAAGCAGTCGTACGCGGCGCAGCCGGCGAACCCGCGCGGCCGCAGCTCGGCGTGGATGCCGCACCGCGAGTCGGCCCGCAGGTTGGGGCACGCGTGCCCGGCCGGCTTGTCGATCGCGAAGTCGGCCGACTTCGCGAACGCGGGCACCACGCAGCACAGCGCGAGGCAGCGCGCGCAGTCGGCCACCAGCTCGGTCACCGCACCGACTCTAGGCCGGTGCGGTGACCGGGCCGGCTACGGCCGGATCCGGACCACCTGCGGGTCGTGGTCGCTGACCTGGTCGGCGTACTCCGCGTTGACGTGCACGATGTCGTAGTCGTACTTGCGCGACGCGAGCCCGGGGCTGATCAGGATGTGGTCGAGCACCTGCGAGTTGCCCTCGAAGACGTACGAGTAGCGCTGCGCCGTCCGGCAGCGTGCGCGGCAGGTCGACCAGCACGCCGCCGCCGACCAGGATGTCCGCCGTCTCGGAGAACTCGAAGTCGTTGATGTCGCCGAGCACGACCACGGCGGCCTTCCGGTTGAGCCGCTCGATGTCCGCGACGAAGTCGTTCACCAGCGGGGCCTGGGCGTGCCGCTGCGTCTCCGAGGACCGCGTCGGCGGCTGGAAGCGGCCGTTGACCGGCTGGTCGCCGCCCTTGGAGTTGAAGTGGTTCGCGACGACGAACAGCGGCTTGTCGTGCCAGCGGAACTCGCCCGCCAGCGGCTTGCGGCTGTTCGCCCAGGCGGTCTCGGTGGGCGCGATCCGGCCGGGCGACAGGGACAGCGCGCGGCTTGCCGTCCGGCCTCGCCACGACCTGGGTCGCGGCGGTGGCCGTCCCACCGGGACGGTCGACGAAGGAGAGCCCGCGGTCGGTGCGGAACAGGAACGCGACCCGGATGTTGCCGCCCGGCTCACCGCCGTCGGCGTTGTTGACCGGGTCGATCTGCCGGTACTGGTACGCCGGGCCGCCGGCCGCCTGGATGGCGGCGACGAAGCGGTCGAGCGTGATGGTTCGCGGCCACCATGCCGTCGTTGGTCGGCCCGTTGTTGTCCTGCACCTCCTCCAGAGCCACCAGGTCGGGGCTGGCGAGGTTGGTGACGACCTGGGCGGCCAGCGCGTCGAACTTCGACTGCGGGTCGGTCGGGTCCAGGTTCTCTACGTTGAACGTGGCGGCCGCGAGCTCGACGTCCGTGGACGGTCGGGTGACCTCGCGGGGCAGAGCTGCGGAAGCCACGGTCGGGGTGGCGGTGACGAGCAACTTGAAGTTGGCGAAGGAGTAGTCGAGGACGCCGACGGTGGCGCCGGTCAGGGTGTCGCCCACGTTCGCGGTCGGGACCGTGGCGAGCACGTCGTCGAGGATGACCCGCTCCGGGTTGAGGTCGTTCTCGCGGAGCAGGATGCCGCCTCGGGCGGTCCGCACCGTCGAGCCGACCGGGACCACCGGCAACTCACCGAAACTGCTGCGCGGGCCGACGACCGCCGCGTCGTTCACCTGGAGCCGCATGCCCTCCAGCGACTCCCAGAAGTCCAGGCCGTCCTGGGCCGGGTCGAAGATGCCGGTCTGCTCCACGTCGCCGTTGGCGTCGTCCTCGACCACGGTCGACGGCGGCACCCGACCGCCGGGGCCGACGAGGGTCGGTGCGGGCACCGGCTGGCCGGACGCGGCGACGGTGACGGTCGGGGTGGTCAGCTCGGTCGTGGTGAGGTTGGTCGACGTCGCCCCGCCGGCCCGGAACTCGGCCACCGTGCCGGTCACCGTCACCGCGTCACCGACCGCCACGTCGGGCCCGACGCAGGTGAAGACGAACAGACCCTCGCTGGTCGCGCGGGTCGGTGTCCGGCGCCGCATCCTGGTACCAGAACCCGTTGACCGACTTCGCGGTGACCACGCCGGGCACCTCGGCCACTCTGACGCCCTCCCGGGGCGACCGGTGGGCGGCGCCCTGGATGCCGGCGATGGTCAGGCCGGGCACGCCCGGGTCCGGCTCGGCGCCGCCGGAGTTGCGGGGAAGCGGGGAGCAGACGGCGAAGTCGGCGGCGTTGTTGTCCGTGTCCGCACCGGCGCCGCGCAGGGCGGCAGTGGTGTTGGACAGGGCCGGCGTGGGCGAGGTCTCGAAGTCGTTCGCCGTGCCGTAGCCGACGAAGTCGCGCACCCCGGCGGCGGTGTCGCAGTCGGCGCCGCAGGTCGAGCGCGCCGCTCGCGGTCACCAGCGCGACCTTGCCGGCGGTCGCGCTCATCGCGATCGAGCCGGTCGCGTCCGGGGTCGGCAGCGGGGTGCGTCCCGCCGGCGCCGGCGGCCTCCTGGACCAGGTAGTAGCCGCCCGGCGGCGATGCGTGCCGGACAGCACGGTGACCGACCAGGTGCGTGCCGGCCGCGGAGGCGTACTGCACCGACCAGCCGGTGACGTCCACCGCGGCGGCGGAGGTGTTCCGCAGCTCGATGAAGTCGTTGGTGAAGGTGGCGCCGGAGTTGCCGCCACCGCCGTACACCTGGCTGATGACGACGTCGGGGGAGGCCGCGGTGGCCGGCGACGCGGTCAGCGCCACCGCCCCTCCGGCGACCAGGGCGGACACGGCGAGCGCGGCGACGCGCGAAGAGGGACGCACGGCGCTTTCTAACACTTCCGGGCGGCGCCGTCTCGACAAGCGGGCAACATCCCCCGGACGGCGGGTGGACCACCGGGTGGCGCTCACAGGCGGTAGCGTGATCGGCGTGGCTTCGCCGCACGTGAACGTCGAGGTGGGGGACCGGGTCGTGCGGGTGACCAACCCGGACCGGGTCTACTTCTCCGCGCGCGGAGAGACCAAGCTCGACGTGGTCAACTACTACCTGGCCGTCGGCGACGGGATCGTCCGGGCGCTGCGGGAGCGGCCCTGCATGCTGCACCGCTTCCCGGAGGGCACCGACGGCGACAAGGTCTACCAGAAGCGGGTGCCCAAGGGCGCCCCGCCGTGGCTGGAGACCGTGCAGGTCAAGTTCCCGTCCGGGCGGACCGCGGACGAGCTGTGCGTCACCGAGCTGGCCAGCGTGGTCGTGGGCGGTGCAGATGTCCACGGTGGAGTTCCACCCGTGGCACTCCCGGCGGGCCGACACCGAGCAGCCGGACGAGCTGCGCATCGACCTCGACCCGCAGCCCGGCACCGGCTACCCGGAGGCCCGGGTGGTGGCGACCGTGGTCAAGGAGGTGCTGGACGACCTCGGCGCGGTCGGCTGGCCGAAGACCTCCGGCAACCGCGGCATCCACGTGTACGTCCGGATCGAGCCGCGCTGGGGCTTCACCCTGGTCCGCCGGGCCGCGCTGGCCTTCGCCCGGGAGGTCGAGCGGCGGGCGCCGCACCTGGTCACCACCGCGTGGTGGAAGGAGGAGCGCGGCGAGCAGGTCTTCGTCGACTACAACCAGAACGCGCGGGACCGCACCATCCGCTCCGCCTACTCGCTGCGCGGCGAGCCGCACGCCCCGGCCTCCACCCCGATCACCTGGGACGAGCTGCCGGACGCCGAGCCGCAGGACTTCACCATCGCCACCGTGCCGGCCCGCTTCGCCGCCCTCGGCGACGTGCACGCCGGCATCGACGACGTGGCCTGGTCGATCGAGCCGCTGCTGGAGTGGGCCGAGCGGGACGAGGCCGACCGCGGCCTCGGCGACGCGCCGTACCCGCCGAACTTCCCCAAGATGGAGGGCGAGCCGATGCGCGTCCAGCCGAGCCGCGCTAAGCGTCCTACCAGCGGAGCCACCGGCCAATAGGGCGGCGCCGGCCGGCAGGCCAGCGAGGTCGGCGGCTGCGGCGTGGTGGACGCCGCGCCGGGTGCGGGCTGCCCTCGGGGTCGCCGGGGTCGGGGGCTGTCAGTCGCCGGATCGGTCGCGCATACGCAGCGCATCGAGGATGATCCGCGACTCGTCCGGGCTGAGGCCGTCCGCGGTCCCCGCGTCGTGCTGTTTACAGGTGTGGCGACCCGGCGGACACTGGCCGACCTAGGCGACTGGCTGGACCAATCGCACGGACGCGGTGGTCATGGTGCCGCTCGCCACCGGGGGTGCGCCGTGTTCGGTAAGACCAGCACAAGGACGCTCGGACTGGCCGCGATCGTGGCGGGCCTGTTCACCGTGACTGGACAGGTCCCGGCCGCGGCCGAAGGAGCGACCGTCGTGCGCACCGAGCTGTCCACGGCGACGTTCGTGCCGTGCGCGCTCGGCGGGGTCGGTGAGGAGGTTCTGGTCGAGGGGAGCGGCGTCTTCGTCCTGTTCCAGTCCACCGATGCCAGCGGTGGGACCCACTTCATCCTGCGGTCGACCTCGGCGCCGCCGTCGGGACCGGGCTGACCAGCGGCACGATCTACCACGCGGTCGGGACGGAGGGCACCAGCTCCTACGACTTCGACCCGTTCGTCGGGCCTCCCTACCTCTTCACCAATACCCGGCACGTCCGGTTCGTCGGCCAGGGCCCCGACAACGACTTCAGCATCAGGGAGACCGTGCACGTGACCGTCAACGCCGAGGACGAGGTCACCGCCGAGCACATCAGCTTCGAGGTCGACTGCGGCTGACCCACGACACCTGCAGACCGCCGCCCCGCCAGCGGTAGCTGACGGGGCCGCCGGCTCGGAGAGGCGAGCCGATGAGCGTCCAGCCGAGCCGCGCCCGGACCAAGCCCACCTAGAGG
>CAWKIV010000003.1:0-125196 GCA_963849885.1 uncultured Actinomycetota bacterium
TTGCGCCGGGCCAGCTGCTCGAACTGGTCGGCAGTGACCGTGCCGCCGCTGGGCGAGCGCGCCACCACGAGCACGGTGTCGTCGCCGGCGATGGTGCCGGCCACGTCGGTGAGCCGGGCCCGGTCGATCGCGGAGGCGAGGAAGTGGGCCGCGCCCGGCGGGGTCCGCAGCACGGTCAGGTTGCCGCTGCCCTCGGCCGAGACCAGCAGCTCGGCCAGCAGCCGGGCCAGCCGCGGCGGCGGGACGCCGGTGTCCGGACGGAGGGCGGGGCTGCCGTCCTCGGGCACCACGTACGCCGCCGGGCCGCCGTCCGCCCGCATCTTCACCGCACCGAGCTGCTCCAGGTCCCGGGACAGGGTGGCCTGGGTGACGTTGATCCCCTCGACCGCCAGCAGGGCGGCCAGCTCCACCTGGGAGGACACCGGCTTGGCGCCCATCAGGGCACGGATCAGCTCGTGCCGGGCGGTCTTGCCGACCGCCTTGCCCGGCGGCGGCCGGTCCCGCCGGCCGGCGACGATCCGGGTGGGCCGGCTCACGACCGCTCCACCAGCCAGGTCAGCAGCGCCTTCTGCGCGTGCAGCCGGTTTTCCGCCTCGTCCCAGACCGCGCTCTGCGGGCCGTCGAGCACCTCGGCCGCGATCTCCTTCCCCCGGTACGCCGGGAGGCAGTGCAGCACCACGGCGTCCGGCGCGGCCAGCTGCATGGCCTCCGGCGTCACCGCGAACGGCACGAACGGCGCGGCCCGGTCGGCGGCCTCGCCCTCCTGGCCCATGGACACCCAGGTGTCGGTGACCACGACCTCGGCGCCCTCGAACGCCTCCTTCGGCTCCCCGACCACCCGGACCGAGCCGCCGGTCTCCGCGGCGACCTGCGCCGCCCGCTCCACCACCGCCGGGTCCGGGTCGAAGCCCCGCGGCGTGCCCACCCGCACGTGCAGCCCCGCGGTCGCGCCGCCCAGCAGCAGCGAGTGGGCCATGTTGTTGGCGCCGTCCCCGACGTACGCCAGCGTCACGCCGGCCAGCCGACCGAGCCGCTCGCGGACCGTCTGCAGGTCGGCGAGGACCTGGCAGGGGTGGAAGGAGTCGGTGAGCGCATTGACCACCGGCACCCGGCTGACCCGGGCGGCGGCCTCCACCCGCTCCTGGCCGAAGGTGCGCCAGACGATCGCCGCGACCTGCCGGTCCAGCACCCGGGTGGTGTCCTCGATCGGCTCACCGCGGCCGAGCTGGCTGCCGACCGCCTCCATCACCAGCGGATAGCCGCCGAGCTCGGCGATGCCGACGCTGAACGACACCCGGGTGCGGGTGGACGGCTTGTCGAACAGCACCGCGACCGCGCGCGGACCGGCGAGCGGGGTGAACGCGTAGCGGTCGGCCTTGACCCGGTCGGCGAGGTCGAGCACCTCGAGTTGCTCGGCCGGGCCGAGGTCGTCGTCGCGGAGGAAGTGGCGAGGCATCAGCGGACCCCTTTGTCCTGGGCTGGTCCGCCGCCGGCGCCCGACGCACCGGCGGCGCTGGCGGCCCCGACGGTAGCGTTCCCGACCTCCGCCACGGCGGCGCCCAGGCCGGTCACCGCCTCGTCGGCCTCCGCGGCCGACAGCACCAGCGGCGGGGCGACCCGGACCGCGTCCGGCTGCACTGCGTTGACCAGCAGCCCGGCCCGCCGCGCCGCCGCCTCCACGTCCGCCGCCACCGGCGCGGTCAGCACCAGCGCCCGCCAAAGCCCGCTGCCCCGCACCCCGGCGACCAGCGGGTCGTCGATCGCGGCCAGGCCGGCGGCGAGCCGGTCGCCGACCGCGCTGACCGACGCCAGCAGGTCGTCGCGCTCGATGGTCTCCAGCACGGCCAGCGCCGCCGCCGCGGACACCGGGTTGCCGCCGAAGGTGCTGCCGTGGTCGCCCGGGGCGAACAGCCCGCCGGCGGCGCCCAGACCGACGCAGGCGCCGATCGGGAGCCCGCCGCCGAGCCCCTTGGCCAGGGTCACCACGTCCGGGCGGATGCCCTCCGTCTGGTGGGCGAACCAGGCGCCGGTCCGGCCGATCCCGCTCTGCACCTCGTCCAGCACGAGCAGCGCGCCGGTCGCGTCGCAGGCGGCGCGGGCGGCGCGCAGGTAGCCGGCCGGCGGCGGCACCACGCCGCCCTCGCCGAGCGTCGGCTCGAGGAAGACGGCCGCGGTGCGCTCGGTCACCGCCGCCCGCAGAGCCGCCTCGTCCCCGTACGGCACGAAGGTCACCGGACCCGGCAGCGGTGCGAACGGCTCCCGCTTGGCCGGCACGCCGGTGAGCGCGAGCGCGCCCAGCGTGCGGCCGTGGAAGCCGCGCTCGGCGGCGACGATCTCCAGCCGGCCACCGGCCGGGTCCAGCGCCCGGCCATGCCGGCGGGACAGCTTGACCGCGGCCTCGTTGGCCTCGGCGCCGTCGTTGCCGAAGAACACCCGGCCGTCGCCGCCGAGCAGCGCGACCAGCCGCTCGGCCAGCCGGACGCCGGGCTCGTGCATGGCCAGGTTGCTGGAGTGCGCGAGCGTGCCGACCTGCCGGCAGACCGCCTCGACCAGGGCCGGGTGGGCGTGCCCGAGCGCGGACACCGCGATGCCGGCGATGAGGTCGAGGTATTCCCGGCCGTCCAGGTCCCACACCCGGCAGCCCCGGCCGCGGGCGAAGGCCACCGGGGGCGTGCCGTACGTCGGCATCATCACCGCGTCCCAGCGGGCGGCGAGGTCGTCGGTCGCGGTCACGCCGCACCCCCGTCCGGCAGCACCATCGTGCCGACGCCGGAGTCGGTGAAGACCTCCACCAGCACCGCGTGCGGCACCCGGCCGTCCAGCACGTGGGCCTGCGGCACGCCGCCGCGGACCGCGCGCAGGCAGGCCTCCATCTTCGGCGCCATGCCGGCGGACAACCCCGGCAGCAGCCGCTCCAGGTCGGTCGCGGTGATCTCGCTCACCACATCGCCGGGCTCGCCGGGGCCGCCGGCCGGCCACGAGGCGTAGAGACCCTCGACGTCGGTCAGCACCACCAGCTTCTGCGCGCCGAGCGCGACCGCGATGGCGGCGGCGGCGCTGTCCGCGTTGACGTTGTACGGCGCGCCGTCGGCGCCGCGGGCGACCGTCGCCACGATCGGGATCCGGCCGTCGGCGAGCAGCGCCCGGACCGTGCCCGGGTCGACCTCGGTGACGTCGCCGACCAGGCCGAGGTCGACCTCCTCGCCGCTGACCACGGTGGTCCGCCGCTGCGCGGTGAGCAGGCCACCGTCCTCACCGGACAGCCCGACCGCGAACGGGCCGTGGTCGTTGACCAGCCGGACGACGTCGCCGTTGACCTGGCCGACGAGCACCATCCGGACCACCTCCATGGCCTCGGGAGTGGTCACCCGCAGCCCGCCGCGGAACTCGCTCTCGATGCCGAGCCGCTCCAGGTGGGCGGTGATCTGCGGGCCGCCGCCGTGCACGACGACCGGCCGGAGCCCCGCGTACCGCAGGAAGACGACGTCCTCGGCGAAGGCCCGCTGCAGGGCGGGATCGGTCATCGCGTGGCCGCCGTACTTGAGGACGACGACCGCGCCGTGGAAGCGGGCCAGCCAGGGCAGCGCCTCCACCAGGGTGGCCGCCTTGGCCAGCGCGGCCAGCCGGTCGCGGGTCTCGGTGGTGGTCATGTCGAGTACGCCGAGTTTTCGTGCACGTACGCCAGGGAGAGGTCGTTGGTCCAGACCGTGGCCGCCTGCCGGCCGGCGTGCAGGTCGACCAGGATGTGCACGGCCCGCCCGGACAGGTCGACCCGGTCGCGGGGCTCGCCG
Organism: uncultured Actinomycetota bacterium; assembly: GCA_963849885.1. Taxonomy (GTDB): domain Bacteria; phylum Actinomycetota; class Actinomycetes; order Mycobacteriales; family CADCTP01; genus CADCTP01. The sequence goes on from CAWKIV010000003.1 coordinate 3,792, forward strand.
GCGCCGCCGCCGCGGCACACCTGGACGCCGTTGATGGCGACGTCGAGCGCGTCCGGCTCGAACGCGGCCGCCGTGGTGCCGACCGCGGCGAGCACCCGGCCCCAGTTGGGGTCGTTGCCGAACAGCGCGCACTTGAGCAGGTTGCTGCGGGCGACGGCCCGGCCGACCTCGACCGCGTCGGCCTCCGATGCCGCACCGGTCACCTCGACGGTCACGTCCTTGGTCGAGCCCTCGGCGTCCGCGAGCAGCTGCCGGCACAGGTCGGCACAGACCTGCTCGACCGCGGCGGCGAAGTCGGCCGGCGCGGGCGTCCGGCCGGACGCGCCGCCGGCCAGCAGCAGGACCGTGTCGTTGGTGGACATGCAGCCGTCGGAGTCGACCCGGTCGAAGGTCCGCGCGGTCGCGGCACGCAGCGCGGCGTCGCAGTCCCCGGCGGTCACCGCGGCGTCGGTGGTGAGGACGCAGAGCATGGTGGCCAGGCCGGGGGCGAGCATGCCGGCCCCCTTGGCCATCCCGCCGACCGTCCAGCCGTCCCGGGTCACCGCCGCGGTCTTCGGCACCGTGTCGGTGGTCAGGATCGCCGTCGCGGCCGCGTCGCCGCCGGCGCCGGACAGCGCGGCGGCGGCCTTCTCGACGCCGGGCAGGACCGCCTCCATCGGCAGCCGCTCGCCGATCAGGCCGGTCGAGCAGACCGCGACGTCGACCGCGCCGATGCCCAGCGCGGCGGCGACGGCCTCGGCGGTGGCGTGCGTGTCGGCGAAGCCGGCGCTGCCGGTGCACGCGTTGGCGCCGCCGGCGTTGAGCACCACGGCGGTGAGCCGGCCGGTGGTCAGCACCTGCTGGGTCCACAGCACCGGGGCGGCCTTCACCCGGTTGCTGGTCAGCACGCCGGCCGCCGCGTCGAGCGGGCCGTCGTTGACGACCAGCGCGAGATCGGGGCCGGAGCCCGACCGGATGCCGGCGGCGATCCCGGCGGCCCGGAAGCCCTGGGCGGCGGTGACGCTCACGGGGCCACCCCGTCCGCGCTCAGGCCGGCGGTCTCCGGCAGGCCGAGGACGAGGTTGGCGCACTGCACGGCCTGGCCGGCGGCGCCCTTGCCCAGGTTGTCGAGCGCGCTGCAGACGATCACCCGGCCGGAGTCGGCGTCCACGGTGGCCTGCAGGTGGGCGCTGTTGCTGCCCGCGGTCGCGGCGGTGTGCGGCCAGCGGCCGTCGGGCAGCAGGTGGACGAACGGCTCCGCACCGTACGCAGCCGCGAGGACGGACCGCACGGCCCCGGCATCCACCCCCGGCCGCGCCGGCCGGGCCGTGACGGTGGCCAGGATGCCGCGCGGCATCGGCGCCAGGACCGGCGTGAAGGACAGCGTGCGCGCGCCGGTGGCCTGCCGGATCTCCGAGACGTGCTGGTGACGGCCCACCTTGTAGGGCGAGAGGTCGCCCATCACCTCGCTGCCGAGCAGGTGGGCCTTGCCGGCGCGGCCGGCGCCGGAGGTGCCGGAGGCGGCCACGGCCACCACGTCCTCGGGCTCGACCAGGCCGGCCGCGATCAGCGGGGCGAGCGCCAGGGTGATCGCCACCGCGTAGCAGCCGGTGACCGCGACCCGGTGGCTCGCCGCGATCGCGGCGCGCTGGCCGGGCAGCTCGGGCAACCCGTAGGTCCAGCTGCCGGCATGCTCCCCGCCGTAGGCCGACGCCCAGGCCCGCGGGTCGGCGAGCCGGTGGTCGGCACCGAGGTCGACCACCGGGAGGTCGGGCGGCAGCGCCGCGGCCAGCCGGCCGGACTCGCCGTGCGGCAGCGCGAGCAGGACGAGGTCGGCGGCGGCGAGCGACTCCGGCGTGGTCGGCGCCAGCACCCGGTCGGCCAGGCTGACCAGCTGCGGGTGCACGTCGCCGAGCCGCTCCCCCGCGCTGGCGTGCGCCGTCAGCGGACCGACATCCAGGTCGGGGTGACCGGTGAGCAGGCGCACCAGCTCGCCGCCGGCGTATCCGCTGGCTCCGGCGACCGCGACCGTCGTTCCCATGCGCACGAACATACCCGGTGATGCATGACGATGCGAACCGCCGGTTTTGTCAGAGGGTCCCGCTACGGTGCCGGCCATGGAGGAAGTCCTGGTCGCCGCGGTGCGTGCGGCACTACTTGCCGAGGCCGACCCGGCGAAGGCCGCGCCCATGCGTGCATACATGAAGTCCACCATGCCGATGCTCGGCGTGCCGCAGCCGGTCCGGGCGGCGGTGCTGCGGCCGCTGCTGGCCGAGCACCCGCTGCCCGACGCGGGCCGGTGGCGGGCCGCGGTGCTCGGGCTGTGGCGCGCCGCCGCCTATCGCGAGGAGCGGTATGCGGCGCTCACCCTCGCCGGCCACCGGACCTATCGCGGCTTCCTGCTCGGCGAGCCGGCCGAGTCGGTGCGGATGCTGGACGAGCTGGTGGTCACCGGCGCCTGGTGGGACCTGGTGGACGAGACGGCGACCCGGCTGGTCGGGCCGCTGCTGCGGTCCGCTCCCGACGTGCTGACGCCGACCGTGCGGGCATGGGCGACCGACGAGGACCGGTGGCGGCGGCGCACCGCGGTCATCTGCCAGATCGGCGCCAAGGAGGGGACCGACACGGCCCTGCTCGCGGCCGCGATCGAGGCCAATGCGGCCGACCGCGACTTCTTCCTCCGCAAGGGCATCGGCTGGGCGCTGCGGCAGCATGCCCGGACCGACCCGCAGTGGGTGCGGGACTTCGTCGCCGGGCACGACCTGAGCCCGCTGTCCCGGCGCGAGGCGCTCAAGCACCTCGGCGGGTCGCCGTGACCGCCGGGTCAGCCGCGCAGGACGGCTCCGGTCCGCCGGGCCGCCTCGGCCACAGCCGCGTCGCGCGCCTCGGCCGCCTCCTCCACGGTCAGCGTCCGGTCCGGGGCACGGAAGCGCAGCGAGTAGGCCAGCGACCGGCGGCCCGGCCCGAGCCGCTCCGGGTCGGTGTAGACGTCGAAGAGCCGCAGCGACTCCAGCAGCGCGCCGGCGCCCTCCCGGAGGGCCGCGGCGACGTCCGCGGCCGGGGCCTCGTCCGGCACCACCAGGGCGACGTCCAGCAGCGCCGGCGGATAGGTCGACAGCACCGGGGCGCGGACGATGCCGCCCGCCCCGAGCGCGTCGAGGTCCAGCTCCATCGCGCAGGTCCGCTCCGGCAGCTCCAGCGCCGCGACCACCCGCGGGTGCAGCTCGCCGGCGTAGCCGATCACCCGGTCGTCGCGGAGCAGCGCCGCGCACCGGCCGGGGTGCCAGGGCGCCTGCCGGGCGGCCCGGACGGTGAGCTCGACGCCGGCGGTGGCGGCGACCAGGCGGGCCGCCTCGACCGCGTCCGCCCAGGTGGCCGGGCGCGCCGGTCCCCACCAGCCGGCCGGCTCGGCGGCCCCGGCGAGCGCGACCGCCAGGTGGGTCGGCTGGTCGGGCAGCGCGGCCGCCACCCGGGCCAGCTCCTCGGCGGTCGGCCGGCGGTCCACCCCGAGCGACGGCATCGGCGGCGGGTCCTCGACCGGCAGGAAGACCAGGCCGGCCTCGAAGAGCGCGACGTCGCGCAGCCCGCGGCCGACGTTGCGCCGGAGCGTGCCGAGCAGGCCGGGCAGCAGCGTGGTGCGCAGCTCCGGCTCCGCCTCCGACAGCGGGTTGGCCAGCCGGAGCGCGTGCCGGCGCGGGTCGTCCTCGGCCAGCCCGAGCGCGTCGTGCACGCCGGGGGCGACGAAGGGGTAGGAGAGCACCTCGACGTAGCCGGCCTCGGCGAGCGCGCGGCCGACCGACCGGCGGGTCCGCTGGGCCTCGGTCAGCCCGCGGCCGGGCGGCGGGGTCGGCAGCGTGGACGGCACCGACTCGTAGCCCTCCAGCCGGACGACCTCCTCGACCAGGTCGGCCGGGTCGACCAGGTCGGGCCGCCAGGACGGCGGGATGACCCGCAGCGTGCCGGCGCCGGCGACCGTGCAGCCGACCTGCTCGAGCCGGCGGAGCACCACCGCCTCCGGGATCGGGATGCCGGCGATGCGCTCCGGCAGGTCGGCCGGCAGCGGGATCGTCGCCGGAGCCACCGGGCCGCCGGCGACCGTGAAGCCGGGCGCCGGGGTGGCGCCGCCGTAGGTCGCCAGCAGGTCGCACGCGCGCTGCAGGGCGGGCGCGGCCACCTCCGGGTCGACGCCCCGCTCGAAGCGCTTGGCCGCCTCGCTCGGCAGCCGGTGCCGCCGGACGCCGCGGGAGATCGTCGGCGGCTCCCAGTGCGCCGCCTCGAGGATCACCGCGGTGGTCTCCGGGCCGATCTCGGTGCTGGCGCCGCCCATGATCCCGGCCAGCGCCACCGGGCCGGAGTCGTCGGTCACCAGCAGGTCGTCGGGGTCCAGGACGCGCTCGGCGCCGTCGAGGGTGACCAGCCGCTCCCCCGGCCGGGCCCGCCGCACGACCAGCTCGCCGGCGACCTTGTCCCGGTCGAAGGCGTGCATCGGCTGGCCGGTCTCCAGCATCACGTAGTTGGTCACGTCCACCGCGAGCGAGATCGACCGCACGCCGGACAGCAGCAGCCGGCGGCGCAGCCACAGCGGCGACGGTGCGGCCGGGTCCAGCCCGGTGACGACGCGGGCGGAGAAGCGGTCGCAGCCGACCGGGTCCTCGATCCGCACCGGCCAGCCGCGGTCGTCCGGGGCGGGGACGGCCACGTCCGCCGCCGGGTCCCGGTACGGCGCGTCGAAGGCGTGCGAGAGCTCCAGCGCGATCCCGCGCACGGACATCTCGTAGCCGCGGTCGGTCGTGGTCTCCAGGTCGAGCACGGTGTCCCGCAGCTCGAGCGCCTCGATCGCGTCCGCGCCGACCGTGAGGTCCGGCGGCAGCACCAGGATGCCGAGGTGGTCGTCGCCGAGCCCGAGCTCCCGGGCCGAGCAGATCATCCCGTCCGAGACGTGGCCGTAGGTCTTGCGCGCCGAGATGGCGAAGCCGCCGGGCAGCACGGCCCCGGGCAGCGCGACGACGACCAGGTCGCCGTCGGCGAAGTTGCGCGCGCCGCAGACGATGCCGCGGGCGCTCTCCGCACCGACGTCGACCTGGCACCAGCGGATGGTCTTGCCGTTGCCGGCGGTGAACTCCTCGAAGGAGAGCACCCGGCCGACGACGAGCGGCCCGATGAGGTCGGTCCCCACCGGCTCGACGCCCTCGACCTCGACACCGAGCCGGATCAGGCCGGCCGCGACCTCGCGCGGGCCGGCGTCCGCCGGCAGCCGGACATGCTCGCGCAGCCAGGACAGGGGCAGCTTCACGCCTCAGACCTCCATGCCGAACGGCAGCGTGAAACGCACGTCGCCCTCGACCACGTCGCGCATGTCCTCCGCGTCGTGCCGGGCCATCAGAGTGCGCTCGATGCCCATCCCGAAGGCGAAGCCGCTGTAGCGCTCCGGGTCCACCCCGCAGGCGACCAGCACCCGGGGGTTGACCATGCCGCAGCCGCCCCACTCCACGAAGCCCTCCGACTTGCAGGTCCGGCAGGGCCGGGCCGGGTCGCCCACGGACGCGCCGCGGCAGACCCAGCACTGCACGTCGAACTCGGCGGACGGCTCGGTGAAGGGGAAGAAGTGCGGCCGGAAGCGGGTGCGCAGCCCGGCGCCGAACATCGCGGCCGCGAAGTGGTCCAGCGTGCCGCGCAGGTGCGCCATGGTGATGCCCTCGTCCACCGCCAGGCCCTCGACCTGGTGGAAGACCGGGCTGTGGGTGGCGTCCAGCTCGTCGGTGCGGAAGGTCTTCCCCGGCACCACCACGTAGACCGGGGGCTCGCGCTCCAGCAGCACCCGGGCCTGCACCGGCGAGGTGTGCGTGCGCAGCAGCAGGCCGGAGTCGGCCGCGCCGTCCTCGCCGGCGACGTAGAAGGTGTCCATGGCGGCGCGGGCCGGGTGGTCCTTGCCGAAGTTGAGCGCGTCGAAGTTGAACCACGAGGCCTCCACCTCGGGTCCCTCGGCCACCTCGTAGCCCATCGCGACGAAGACGTCGGCGATCCGGTCGGCCACCGTGGTCAGCGGGTGCCGGGCGCCGCGGGGACGGCGGTCCCAGGGCAGCGTGACGTCGACGGCCTCCTCGGCGAGCACCCGCGCGTCCCGCTCGGCGGTCAGCGTCGCCAGCCGAGCGTCGTACGCGGCCTGCGCCGCGGCGAGCGCCTCGTTGAGCCGGCGGCCGGCGGCGGACCGCTCGGCCGGCGGCAGCGCCCCGATGCCGCGGCGGGCCAGCCGCAGCGGCGCCCGGTCGCCCAGCTGCGCCGGCTTCACCCGGGTCAGCGCGTCCAGACCGTCGGCCTCGGCGAAGGCCTTCTCGGCCTCGCGGACGGCGGAGTCGAGCGCGTCGGGGGCCAGGGCGGCGGCCGGCCCGGGGTCGGATGGCGGTGCGGACACGCTGGAAAGTGTAGGGACCGGCGGTGCGCCGGCCCGAGCCGGTTTCCGGCGGCGCCCTCAGCCGGCCGGCGGTTGGTCGTAGGGCGCGACGCCGGCCGGCAGCAACACCCGGAAGAGGGCACCGCCGCCGGGGGCGGCGTCCACCTCGACGACGCCGTGGTGCGCCTCCACGATCCCCTTGACGATGTAGAGCCCCAGCCCGGTGCCGCCGGCGTGCCCGCCGCGCCAGAAGCGGGAGAAGATCCGGGACCGGATCCCGTCGTCGATGCCGGCGCCCTCGTCGGCCACGGTGACCACCACGGCGTCCGAGCCATCCGGCGTCTTCGCGGCCGCGACCTCGACGGCGACCGTGCCGGCGCCGTGCCGGACCGCGTTCTCGATCAGGTTGGCGAAGACCTGCGCGACCCGGTCCGGGTCCAGCCAGGTCTCCGGCAGCTCGCCGGCCACGGCCAGCGCGAAGCGGTCGGGCCGGTCGCCGCTGGCCACCCGGCCGGCGATCACCCGGCGCACCGCGCCCGGCACGTCGACCACCTGCGGGCGCAGCCGCAGCCGGCCGGCGTCGATGCGGGAGACGTCGAGCAGGTCGGACAGCAGCCGGGTCACCCGGTCGGCGTCCGCGTTCACCGCGGCCAGCATGGCCAGCTTCTGCTCCTCGCCGAGCCGGTCCCACTTCGCCAGCAGCGTCGAGGTGAAGCCCTTCACCGTGGTCAGCGGCGAGCGGATCTCATGCGCGACCGTGGACACCAGGTCGGCCCGGTCCCGGTCGGCCCGCAGCCGGGCCCTGGTGTCCCGGAAGGAGACCACCAGCCGGACCACCGGCCCGCGCGGCCGCTCCCGCACGTAGCGGGCGCTGACCAGCAGCTCCCGGCCCGAGCTCGACCCGGACCGCAGCTCCAGCAGCCGCTCCGGGTGGCCGGTGCGACTGCGCAGCCCGCGGTACGGGTCGATGCAGCTCCACCAGTCCGAGCCGCCGCTGTCGGCCAGCGGCATCACGTCGCGGTAGTCCCGGCCGACCGCGGCGTCGCGGGTCAGCCCGAGCAGGCGGCGGCCGGCCCGGTTCAGCGTGCTGACCCGGCCGTCCGGCCCGGCCACGAGCACGCCGTCGGGCAGCTCGTCGTACGTGTCCAGCAGGCCGGTCCCCCCTCTTGGCCCTGTGCGACGCCCGGCGCGGTGGCCGTGCGCTCTCAGGGCATAGCACGCGGCGGGTGGTCAGCGCCACCGCCGGGCGCCGGTCCGGCGACTCCGTGCGACCCCGGACCGGCGGCACCGGCCCGGCCCGGGCGCAACGAGCGGGCCGACGCAAACAGGCATACGGCGGCGGCCGCCGCCAGGTTCAGGCTCTCCGCCCGCGGCGAGATCGGGATGCGGACCCGGCGGTCGGCGAGCGCGCCCACGGTCGCGGGCAGGCCCCACGCCTCGTTGCCGAAGAGCCACGCCGTCGGAGCGGCGAGGGCGCCGCGGTCGACCAGCTCGTCCAGGTCGTCCTCGCCGGCGCCGTCCGCGGCGAGCACGGTGAGGCCGGCCGCGCGGGCGGCGGCCAGCGCCGCGGCGAGGTCGGCACCGCGGACCACGGGCAGGTGGAAGAGGCTGCCGGCGGAGGCGCGGACCGCCTTCCCGTTGTACGGGTCGACGCTGCCGCCGGCGAGCACGACCGCGTCCGCGCCGGCCGCGTCCGCGCTGCGCAGGACGGTGCCGGCGTTGCCGGGGTCGCGGACGTCGGCGAGCAGGGCCACCAGCGCCGGCCGGCCGGCGAGCGCGGTCTCCAGCGGCACGTCCAGGACCCGGCAGACCGCCACCAGGCCCTGCGGGGTGGCGGTCTCGGACAGTCCCGCGGCGGCCCGCGGCGTCACCTCGGAGACCGGCACGCCGGCCCGGTGGGCCAGCTCGACGATGTCGGCGTGCCGGTCGAGGGCCGCGGCGGTGACGAAGAGCTCGCGCGGCGGCGGGAGTGCGCCGGCCAGCGCCTCCCGGACGGCCTGCGGCCCCTCGGCCAGGAAGTCGCCGGCCTCGTCCCGGGCGGACCGGCGGGTCAGCCGGCGGGCGGCGGCGACCCGCGGCGTCCGCTCGGTGTACGGGGCCGCGCCGCTCACCGCGCCGCCCACGGACCACCTCCGGGACCCGCGCCGGGAAGGCGGACGCCGCGCCGGCCCGGGATCCGGGTCCGGCGCGGCGTTCCGGTCAGCTGCCGCACGGGCGGCGTCAGGCCGCGGTGCCGCCGGCCTCGGCGGCGGGCAGCGCCGCCTGGGCGGTGCGCACCAGCGCGGTGAAGGCCGTCGGGTCGGTCACCGCGAGGTCGGCCAGCACCTTGCGGTCGACCTCCACGCCGGCCGCCTTCAGCCCCTGGACGAAGCGGTTGTACGTCATGCCGTTGGCGCGGGCCGCGGCGTTGATCCGGGTGATCCACAGCTGGCGGAAGTCGCCCTTGCGGGCCCGCCGGTCGCGGAAGGCGTAGTTGGACGAGTGGAGCAGCTGCTCCTTCGCCTTGCGGTAGAGCCGGGAGCGCTGCCCGCGGTAACCGCTGGCCGCCTCCAGCGTCGCCCGCCGCTTCTTCTGGGCGTTGACCGCCCGCTTCACGCGTGCCACTGGTGTCTGTCCTCGTCTTCCGGCGCCGCGCCGGGTGACCGGGCGGCGGAGTCGTGTCGGCCGGGGCCGCGGTCAGCGGCCGGCCGGGTCGGCGATCGTCAGCCGCGGCCGAGCAGCCTGCGGACGCGCTTGGCGTCCTGGGGCGCGATGTCGGTGAGACCGGCGAGCCGCCGGGTGCGGGTGCTCGGCTTGTGCTCGAGCTGGTGGCGGCGGTTGGTGTGCTGGCGGAGCAGCTTGCCGCTGCCGGACACCCGGACACGCTTCGAGGTGCCGCTGTGCGTCTTGTTCTTGGGCATGGTGGCGGGTTTCTCCTGTCGGCGGACCCGGCTGGGGTCAGCCGGCCGTCTCGGGGGTGGGCGTGACCTCGCGGGAGGCACGGACCACCTTGGCGTTCTTGTGCGGGGCCACGACCATCACCATGTTGCGGCCGTCCTGCTTGGGCGAGGACTCGACGAAGCCGAGCTCCTGGATGTCGTCAGCGAGTCGCTGCAGCAGCCGGAAGCCGAGCTCCGGCCGGGACTGCTCCCGGCCGCGGAACATGATGGTGACCTTGACCTTGTCTCCCGCACGGAGGAACCGCTCGACGTGACCCTTCTTGGTCGCGTAGTCGTGCGGGTCGATCTTCGGCCGGAGCTTCATCTCCTTGATGACCGTGAGGGCCTGGTTGCGGCGGGCCTCACGCGCCTTCTGCGCGCTCTCGTACTTGAACTTGCCGTAGTCCATGAGCTTGCAGACCGGCGGCCGGGCCATCGGGGCGACCTCGACCAGGTCGAGCTCGGACTCCTGCGCCAGACGAAGCGCATCCTCGATGCGCACGATGCCGACCTGCTCGCCCTCGGGACCGACGAGCCGCACTTCGGGGACGCGGATCCGGTCGTTGATGCGGGGCTCGGTGCTGATGGGGCCTCCTCGGTGAGCGGTCAGGGGACCGTGCTCGCGGAAGCCCATGCTCGACCGGTCGACCGGGTCGCCGCGGGGCGGCGACACCGTGACCGCCGCGGCGCGAAGATCGCCTCGGCGGGACCGGACCCGGCAGCTGGACGGCAGCGGCTCGGGTGGGAGCGGGGCTCCACTTGCACACCTCCACACGGGGCGGAGGCTGGTCGTCCTATTGAGATTACCCCATCTGAACGCGTGCCGGCCGGCGGGCCTTCCCGGCCGCCCGGAGCACCCCGAACCGGCATGACTGTGCCAGTCTGTAGCGGGATGTCCGGTACGGCGAGGAGCGCGGATGACCGGTGGGCCGAGCGAGGAGACCGACGTCCTGGTCGTCGGCGGCGGGATCGCCTGCGCTCCCCGTGCCTGGAGGGCGCGGTGGCGGCCGGGACCGAGGCCGCCGACCGGGTGCACGCCTGGCTGACCGCGGGCCGCTGAGTCCGCCGGCTCAGGCGGACGGGTCCGGGCGGGCGGACGGGTCCGGGTCGGGCGGACGGGTCCGGGCGGGCGGACGGGTCCGGGCGGGCGGACGGGTCCGGGCGGGCGGACGGGTCGGGGCGGGCCGCGCCCGGGCTGCGGCGCGCGTGCAGCGCGCGCAGCGCCCGCACCGTGGCGACCGAGCGCTCCCCGTCGGCGGCCTGCACGGCGAGCAGCATGATCTGGTCGTCGTCGGCCAGCTCGAGGGTCGCCCAGGACCAGCCGTCCCGGAAGGCGACCTCCCGCACCACCTCCCACGGCACGTCGTGGGAGACGAGGATGTTGCGCACCCGCAGGCCGCGCTCGTCGGCGACCAGCGACGGGCGGGCGAAGAGCAGGATGCCCGCGGCCAGGAAGAGGCCGAGCAGCGCGATCGCGATCTGGTCGCCGACGCCGAAGGCGACGCCCTCGCTGCCGGTGTTGCCGAGCAGGAACGCCATCACCACGAAGGTGACGGTGACGGCCGCCGCGGCGGCCACGGCGACGCGGCGCAGCCGGACCGGTCGCGCCCGGACCACGCCAGGGCCCTCGGTCTCGCTGCTCACAGGTCCATCCTGCCTGCCGCTCCCCGCCGCCGGCAGGGCGGTCCCGACCAGCCGGGTCAGGAAACCGATCCCCGCAGCCGGGTCAGGCCGGGTCCACCCGCAGCCCGGACTCGATGCCGAAGACGACCAGCTGGGCGCGGTCGCGGGCGCCGAGCTTGAGCATCGCCCGGCTGACGTGGGTGCGGACGGTGGCCGGGCTGATCACCAGCTCGGCGGCGATCTCGTCGTTGGACCGGCCGGTGGCCACCCAGGCGACCATCTCCCGCTCCCGCTCGGTGAGCTCGCCCAGGCGCGGGTGCGGCGCGCCGCGGCGCCCACCACCGGAGAAGCGCTCGATCACCCGGCGGGTCACGCTCGGCGACAGCAGCGAGCCGCCGTCGGCGACGACCCGCACCGCGCGCAGCAGGTCGGCCGGGTCGGCGTCCTTGAGCACGAAGCCGCTGGCCCCGCCGGACAGCGCCTCGAAGACGTACTCGTCCAGCTCGAAGGTGGTCAGCACGACCACCCGGACCGCGGCCAGCGCCGGGTCGGCGGTGATCTCCCGCAGCGCGGCCAGCCCGTCCAGCACCGGCATCCGGACGTCCATGAGCACCACGTCCGGCACGGTCCGGCGCACCAGGGCCAACCCGGCCCGGCCGTCCTCGGCCTCGCCGGCCAGCTCGACGCCCGGCTCGGTCTCCAGCAGCGCGCGCAGCCCCATCCGGACCAGGGCCTGGTCGTCGACGACGACGACCCGGATCGGGCGGTCCGGCTGGGTCACCGCGGTCCTCCGGCGGGGGCTTGGGTGCCGGGGACGGTACGCGGCGGCAGCTCGGCCCGGACCACGAACCCGCCGCCGGCCCGCGGCCCGGCGGTCAGCGAGCCGCCCACCGCCTCGGCCCGGCGGCGCATCCCGGCGATCCCGGTGCCGGTGCGGGCGGCCTCCGCGCCGGCGCCGGTGCCGCGGTCGGCGACCTCGACCAGCAGGACGCCGTCCAGCCGGACCCGGACCGAGGCCTGGGCGGTGCCGGCGTGCCGCAGCACGTTGGTCAGCGACTCCTGGACGATCCGGTACGCGGCGGCGCCCACCGCGGGCGGCAGCTCCACCCGGCCGGGGGCCGGCAGCTCGGCGTCCAGCCGCAGCCCGCCGCCGCGCATCCGGTCGAGCAGCACCGGCAGGTCGGCCAGCCCGGGGCCGGGGCCGCGGGCGGCGGCGTCGGCCGGCGTGCGCAGCCGGTCCAGGTCGGCCCGCAGGCCGTCCAGGGCCTCCCGGGAGGTGGCGGCGAGCACGCCGAGCAGCTCCTTGGCCCGGGCCGGGTCCCGGTCGATGACGTGCGCGGCCACCCCGGCCTGCATGGCGACCACGGCGAGGGTGTGCCCGACGACGTCGTGCACGTCCTGCGCCATCGCCAGCCGCTCCTCGCTCACCGCCCGGCGGGCCGCCTCGGCCCGGGCGGCGGCCTCCGAGCGCTGCCGGGCGGCCAGCGCGAAGCCGGTCACCGCGCCGGCCGCGGTGGTGCCGGCCACCGCCGTCGACCACACCAGCAGCCCGCCCCAGCCGAGGTCGTCGACCAGGCGCGGGGCCGCGGCCGCCACCAGCACGGCGACGTAGCCGGCCAGCCAGGGCACGGCCCGGCGCAGCGGCATGGCCGCGGTCAGGCACCAGGCCCACACCGGCCCGACGAACAGGATCGGCCCGTACGGCTGGTCCAGCACCAGGTAGGCGCCGGTGACCGCGGCCGCCACGGCCACCCCGAGCAGCGGGGCGCGGCGGCGCAGCAGCAGGGTCAGCGCGGCCGCGGCGGCCAGCAGGTAGGCCACCGCCCCCGGCTCGGTCGCCTGGCTGGCCGCGGCACCGCGGGTGCCGCCGAGGCAGACGACCAGCAGCGGCACCGCCGGCAGAAGGATCAGCCAGCGCCTGCGCACGACCCGAGCCTAGGACGGGGCCGCCGGCCGGGCGTCCGCGTGGTGGCGCACCCGCCGTACGCAGATCCGCGTACCGGGGAGCCGGTCACCGGCGGACGACCGGGACCTCGCCGCACCGAAGGATCGGGGCCATGACCGATCCCCCTGCGACCGTCGTGAGCACGCACCGGCTCACCAAGACCTTCGGCCCGCGGCGCGCGGTCGACGCGGTGGACCTGACCGTCCGCCGCGGCGAGGTGTACGGCTTCCTCGGGCCCAACGGTGCGGGCAAGACCACCACCCTGCGCATGCTGCTCGGGCTGGTCCGGCCGACCTCGGGCCGGGCGCTGGTGCACGGGCGGGCGCCGGGCGACCCGGCCGCGGTGGCCCGGACCGGCTCGCTGGTCGAGGGGCCGGGCTTCTACCCGTACCTGTCCGGCCGGGAGAACCTCCGCGTCCTGGCCCGCTACCGCGGCCTGCCGGACCGGGAGGTGGACCGGGTCCTGGACCGGGTCGACCTGACCGCCCGCGGCGGCGACCGCTTCCGGGCGTACTCGCTGGGCATGAAGCAGCGCCTCGGCGTGGCCGCCGCCCTGCTCGGCGACCCGGACCTGCTGGTCCTGGACGAGCCGACCAACGGGCTGGACCCGGCCGGCATGGCCGACATGCGCCGGCTGCTGGTCGACGTCGCCGCCGGCGGGCAGACCGTGCTGCTGTCCAGCCACCTGCTGGCCGAGGTGCAGGAGATCTGCGACCGGGTCGGCATCGTCGACCACGGCCGGCTGCTGGTGGAGAGCACGGTGGCCGAGCTGCGCGGGTCCAGCGGCATCCTGCTGCGGGCCCGGCCGCTGGACCGGGCGCTGGCCGTCGCGATGCGGCTGGCCGGCGACGACGCCGTCGAGGTGGTCGACGCGCCGCCGGCCGAGCCGGGCGCCGGGCGCGGGCTGCGGCTCGCGGCCGCCCCGGAGCTGGTCCCCGAGCTGGCCCGGGCGCTGGTCGCCGCGGACGTCGACATCACCGAGCTGCACCACGTCGAGCGGTCCCTGGAGGAGGTCTTCTTCGACCTCACCCGCGCCGGGACCACCCGACTCGAGAGCAAGGAGGTTCCGGCATGACCGCCACGACCGTCGAGCGGCCGACCCGACCGGCGTCCGCACCGGGACCCGCGCTGGTCCGCAGCAGCCGGGCCGAGCTGCGCCGGCTGCTGCGCTGGCCGGCCACCTGGGTGCTGGTCGGGGTGTGGTCCGCGCTCAGCCTGACCTTCACGTACGTCTTCGACTGGATCAGCTACCGCACCGGCGAGACCACGGGGCCCGCCGCTGCCGGGGTGACGCTGGACGGCCTGCTGCCGGCGGCGATCCCCGACGTGCTGGTGCAGGGGATGCCGATGTTCGGCGGGGCGATCGTGATGATCCTCGGCGCGCTGGCCGTCGGCAGCGGGTACGGCTGGGGCACCTGGAAGACCGTGCTCACCCAGGGGCCGGGCCGGGTCGCCGCCTTCGGCGGGACGCTGGTCGCGCTCGGGGTGGTGATCGCCGGCACCGTGCTGGCCACCATCGGGGTCGACCTGGCCGTGTCGTCGCTGATCGCCGCGGTCGAGGGCGGCTCCGGGGCGCTGCCGGGCCTGGCCGACCTGGCCCGGTCGTACGGTGGCGGCCTGCTGATCATGGGCATGTGGACCGCCGCCGGCGTGCTGGTCGGCGTGCTGGCCCGCGGGCCGGCGCTGGCGGTCGGCCTCGGCCTGGTCTGGTCGCTCGTGGTGGAAAACCTGCTGCGCGGCGTCGCGGCGGCGCTGCCCGGCATCGAGGGGGTGACCGACCGGCTGCCCGGCTCCGCCGCCGGCTCGCTGGCCGGCTCGCTCGGCGCGGTCGGCGACGCGCAGGGCGGCGCGCCCGGGGTGCTGGACGTGCTGTCCGGGCCGGTGGCGACCGGGCTGACGGCCGGCTACCTGGTCGCCTTCGCGGCACTCTCGCTGCTGCTGGTCGGCCGCCGCGACCTGCTCTGACCGGGCCGCCGGCCGGCCAGCGCGATGCCGGCGAAGGTGAGCAGCACGCCGGCCAGGGTGGCGGCGTCCACCCCGCCGGTGCGGCCGGGGCTGACCAGGTCGATGAGCACGCCGCCGGCCAGCTGGCCGGCGACCGTGCTGAGCGCCAGCCGGAGCACCCCCAGGCCGCGGACGGCCCAGGCGGCCACGGTGATGTAGACGACGCCGAGCGCCCCGCCCGCATACAGGCCGGCCGGGCCGGGCCACCACCGGTCCGGCCCGGCGCCGGCGAGCAGGGCGACGGCGAAGACGACGACCAGCGCCGCGGTGCCGACCATGAAGTTGACGCAGCCGGCGAGCAGCGCCGAGCCGGTGGCCCGCTGGACCCGGCCGTTGAGCGCCTGCTGGACGGCCAGCCCGACGCCGGCCGCGGCCGAGGCGGCGAGGATGCCGAGCACGGCGCCGGGAG
The DNA here is from genome assembly GCA_963849885.1 of uncultured Actinomycetota bacterium. GTDB lineage: Bacteria > Actinomycetota > Actinomycetes > Mycobacteriales > CADCTP01 > CADCTP01. The sequence continues at coordinate 19,061 of CAWKIV010000003.1, forward strand.
TGACCGCGGCGGTGTCGTGGCCCAGCCGGATCACCAGCACGGCCAGCACCGCCAAAGCGGCCCCGGCGACCCGGCCCGCGGACAGCGGGTGCGGGCCGCCCGGGACGAGCCGGGACCGGTCCACCAGCAGGGCGCCGACCGCCTGGCCGGCGACCAGCCCGACGGTGAAGGTGGCGACGCCGACCACGGGCACGGCGAGCGCGGCGACGGTGACCACGGTGGCGCCGGACAGGCCGCCGCAGTACGTCCACCAGGGCAGCCGGTGGGCCAGCGCCGGGCGGACCGCCCGGCGGCTGGCCGGCAGCGCGGCGACGAGCGCGGCGATGACGACCAGGCCGGAGCCGAAGGACACGAGCGCGGCCCAGAGCGCGGAGCCGGCGCGGTCGGCGAGCTCGCCGTTGAGCCGGCCCTGCAGGGCGAAGAGCGCGCCGCCGAGGAGGACGGCGCCCAGCGCCCCCGCCGCCGGCCCGCGCCCGCCGTCCGAGCCACCCGCCGCCGGCCCGCCGCCGCCGGCTCCGCCGCCGGCCCGCGCCCGGCGTCCGAGCCGCCCGCCGGGCCGGGCTCACTCGACGATCTTGGAGATCGACAGCTCGAGGATGTCCCGCGCCCCGGCCGCCCGCAGCGCCGGGATCAGCGTGTTCACCCCGCGCTTGGGCACCACCGACTCGACCGCGTTCATGTCCCCGGACGCGAGCCGGGTCACCGTCGGCGAGGACATCGCCGGCAGCACCGCGAGCACCTCGTCCAGCCGGGTCGCCGGCACGTTGAGCTTCACCAGCACCTGCCCGCGGGCCCGGATCGCGCCCTGCAGCAGCAGGGCCACGTCCTCCATCGCCGCCCGCTTGGCCGGGTCGGCGTACGCGGCCGCGTTGGCCACCAGCTCGGTGTACGAGGTCAGCAGCGTGTCCAGGATGCGCAGCCCGTTCTTGCGCAGCGACGAGCCGGTCTCGGTGAGGTCGACGACGGCGTCCACGATGTCCGGCACCTTGGCCTCGGTCGCCCCGTACGACGGGACCACGACCGCCTTGACCCCGTGCCGCTCCAGGTAGCGCCGGGTCAGCGAGGGGAACTCGGTGGAGATCCGCACCCCCTCCGGCAGGTCCGCCGGGCCCTGCCAGGTCGCCTCCCGGGGGACGGCGAGCACCACCCGGACCGGGTCCGAGGTCGCCTTGCTGTAGTGCAGCTCGCCCAGCGACACCACGTCCGAGTCGGTCTCGGTGATCCAGTCCCGGCCGGTGATGCCGAGGTCGAACAGGCCCTGCTCGACGTACTCGGGGATCTCCTGCGGGCGCAGGAAGCGCACCCGGTCGATCCCGGGGTGGTCGATCCAGGCGTGGTAGTCGCGGTCCGAGCCGCGGCGGACGGCCAGGTCGGCCGCGTCGAACAGGTCGAGGGTCGCCTTCTCCAGCGACCCCTTGGGCAGCACGAGCGAGAGCACGGGCACTCCGGTGGGGCGAGAGCGGGTCAGATCCAGGACCGGCCCGGGCGATGTCGCAGGCCGCCGAGCACCAGCGCGGTGTCCAGCGCCGCGATCACCGCCTCGTAGCCCTTGTCCTCCCGGCTGCCCGGCCCGCCGGCCCGGTCCTGGGCCTGCTCCACCGTGTCACAGGTCAGCACGCCGTTGCCGACCGGGGTGCGCTCGTCCAGCGCGACCCGGGTCAGCCCGTCGGTCACCGACCGGCAGACGTAGTCGAAGTGCGGGGTGCCGCCGCGGATCACCACGCCGAGCGCGACCACCGCGTCGTACGGCTGCCGGGCCAGCTCCTGCACCACCACCGGCAGCTCCAGCGAGCCGACCACCGGGACCACCAGCGGGTCGGCGGCCTTGCAGTCCTCGGCGGCCCGCAGGGCCCGGTCCAGCAGCCGGCCGGTCAGCTCGGCGTGCCAGCGGGTGACCGCGATGCCCAGCCGCAGGCCGGTCGCGTCGACCGGCTCCGGCCCGGGCCGGCCGGTGCCGCTCACCGGCGCCCGCTCACAGCGCCGAGGGGAGGTCGTGGCCCATCCGGTCCCGCTTGGTCCGCAGGTAGCGCAGGTTGTCCTCGGTCGGGTGCACCGGCAGCGGCACCCGCTCCACGATCCGCAGCCCGTACCCCTCCAGCGCGGCCCGCTTGGCCGGGTTGTTGGTGAGCAGCCGCATCGTCCGCACGCCCAGGTCGGCCAGGATCTGCGCGCCGGTGCCGTAGTCGCGGGCGTCGGCCGGCAGGCCGAGCGCCAGGTTGGCGTCGACCGTGTCCGCGCCGGCGTCCTGCAACTGGTACGCCTGGAGCTTGTGCAGCAGGCCGATGCCGCGGCCCTCGTGCCCGCGCACGTAGAGCACCACGCCGCGACCGGCGGCGGCGACCGCGGCCAGCGCGGCGTCCAGCTGCAGCCCGCAGTCGCACCGGCGGGAGCCGAAGACGTCCCCGGTCAGGCACTCCGAGTGCACCCGGACCAGCAGGTCGTCGCCGGCGGCGACCCGGCCGTCCACCAGCTCGCCGGCGACCAGCGCGACGTGCTGCCGGTCGTCCAGGTCGGAGCCGTACCCGATCGCCTTGAACTCGCCGTGCGCGGTCGGGATCCGGGCCTCGGCCAGCCGGTGCACCTGCCGCTCGGTGCGCATCCGGTACGCCACCAGGTCGGCGATCGAGATCAGGGTCAGCCCGTGCGCCCGGACGAACGGGACCAGCTGCGGCAGCCGCATGCAGGAGCCGTCGTCGTTGACCACCTCGCACAGCGTCGCGGCCGGGCGCCGGCCGGCCAGCCGGGCCAGGTCGACCGCGGCCTCGGTGTGGCCGGGCCGGCGCAGCACGCCACCCTCGGCGGCCCGCAGCGGGAAGACGTGGCCGGGCCGGGTGAGGTCCTCGGCCTCGGTCGCCGGGTCGGCCAGCAGCCGGATGGTGTGCGCCCGCTCGGCCGCGGAGATGCCGGTGGTGGTCTTGTCCCGGGCGTCGACGGACACGGTGAACGCGGTCTGCTTGCGGTCCTCGTTGCGGTGGTGCATCGGCGGCAGCGCCAGCCGGTCGCAGTCGGCCGCGGTCAGCGGCGCGCACAGCACCCCACTGGTGTGCCGGACCATGAAGCCGATCAGCTCCGCGGTGGCGCACTCGGCGGCCATGATGAGGTCGCCCTCGTTTTCCCGGTCCTCGTCGTCGACCACGACCACCGGGCGGCCCGCGGCGATCTCCGCGAGGGCATGCTCCACCGTGCCGAAGACGCTCATCTGGCTCACTCCTCCGGTCCGCCGGCCGCGGTGAGCAGGCGCTCCACGTACTTGGCGATCACGTCGACCTCGAGGTTGACCCGGCGGCCGACCGGCATCCGGCCGAGCGTGGTGATCGCCAGCGTGGTCGGGATGAGCGCCACGGTGAACGAGTCGGCGCCGGCCTCGACCACGGTCAGGCTCACGCCGTCGACGGTGACCGAGCCCTTCTCCACCAGGTAGCGGCTCAGCCGCGGCGGCAGCCCGAAGCGCAGCTCGCCGCCGTCGGACCGGGACAGCAGCGTGCCCATCCCGTCCACGTGCCCCTGCACCAGGTGGCCGCCCAGCCGGGTGGACAGGGTGGCCGCGCGCTCCAGGTTGACCGGGTCGCCGGCCGCGACGTCGGCCAGCGAGCTGCGGCTGAGCGTCTCGGCGGTGACGTCCGCGGCGAAGGTGCCGCCGGCCACGTCGACGACGGTCAGGCAGGTGCCGTTGACCGCGATCGAGTCGCCGGGCGCGGCGTCCTCGGTGACCCGCGGCCCGCGCAGGGTGAGCCGGCCGGTGGTGACCTCGACCACCTCGCCCAGCTCCTCCACGATGCCGGTGAACACCGCGGTCACCCGGCCCGGGCGGCGAGTCCGCGCAGCTCGGCGACGGCCTTGGCCGGGTCGTCGGCGGCGTAGACCGCGGAGCCGGCGACGAAGACGTCCGCGCCGGCCTCGGCCGCGGCCTCGATGGTGTCCGCGTTGATGCCGCCGTCGACCTCGACGTGCAGCCGCAGGTGGCCGGTCTGCACCCGGCGGCGGGCCTCCCGCACCTTCGGCAGCACCTCGGCGCGGAAGTCCTGCCCGCCGAAGCCGGGCTCCACCGTCATCACCAGCAGCGTGTCGTAGCCGGTCAGGACCTCCAGGTACGGCTCCAGGGGGGTGCCCGGCTTGATCGCCAGCCCGGCCAGCGCGCCGGCCGCGCGCAGCTCGCGGGCCAGCTTCGCCGGGTCCGCGGCCGCCTCCGCGTGCACGGTCACGTTGCGCGCGCCGGCCTCCGCGTACGGCGGGGCCCACCGGTCCGGGTCCTCGATCATCAGGTGGCAGTCCAGCGGGATGTCGGTGGCCGCGCGCAGCGCCTCGACCACCGGCAGGCCGATGGTGAGGTTGGGCACGAAGTGGTTGTCCATCACGTCGACGTGCAGCCAGTCGGCGCCGCGGACGGCCTCGGCGGCCTCGGCGAGCCGAGCGAAGTCGGCCGAGAGCAGGCTCGGCGCGATCATCGGGGGCACTCGATCACCCTACCGGCCGCGCCCGGGCGGTCACCGGCGGCGCAGCAGCGCGCAGAACATCGCGTCGGTGCCGTGCCGGTGCGGCCAGAGCTGGACCGCCGGGCCGTCCCCGAGGTCCGGGACGCCGGGGAAGAGGGGCCGGGTGTCCAGTGGCTCGGCGGTGCCGTCGGCCAGCACGTCGGCCACCACCTCGCGGGTCTCGGCCAGGTGCGGGGAGCAGACGACGTACCCGACCGCGCCGCCGGGGCGGGCGGCGGCCAGCGCGGACCGAAGCAGGCTCCGCTGCAGCGCGGCCAGCTCGGCGACGTCCTCCGGGCGGCGCCGCCAGCGCGCCTCCGGGCGGCGGCGCAGCGCCCCCAGGCCGGTGCACGGGGCGTCCACCAGCACCCGGTCGAAGGCGCCGGCGCGCCAGGCCGGGACGGTGCCGTCGGCGCCGACCACGGTGACCGGGAGGCCGGCGGTGGCCGCGGCGACCAGGCGGGCCCGGTGCGCGGCGATCTCCACCGCGACCAGCCGCGCCCCGCCCCCGGCCGCGGCTGAGCCGGCGGCGGCGGAGCCGGCGGCGGCGGAGCCGGCGGCGGCCGGATCGGTCGCGCCGCCCGCCGAGGGGCCCGGACGGCCGGCCAGCGCGAGCGCGCCGAGCAGGGCCGCCTTGCCGCCGGGGCCGGCGCACAGGTCCAGCCAGGTCCGGTCCGGGCCGTCCAGCGGGGCGGCCAGCAGCGCGAGCGCGCACAGCTGGCTGCCCTCGTCCTGCACCCCGGCCCGCCCGTCCCGGACCGGGGCCAGCGCGCCGGGATCGCCGCCGCCGGGCAGCCGGACCGCGTACGGCGACCACGGGCCGGGCTCGCCGCCGGCCAGCGCGACCAGCTCGGCCCGGTCCAGCCGGCCGGGCCGGACGACCAGGTGCGTCTGCGGGCGGGCGTCGTCCGCGGCCAGCGCGGCCGCGGTCTCGGTCAGGTCGCCGCCGAGGGCGGCCCGGAAGGCGGCCACCACCCACTCCGGGTGCGCGTACCGGATCGCCAGGTCGCCGACCGGGTCGCCCGGCGCCACCGCGGCCACCCAGCCGTCCCAGTCCTGCCGGGCGACCCGGCGCAGCACCGCGTTGACGAAGCCGGCGGCCCGGCGCGGGGCCAGGTCCACGGTCGCGGAGACGGCCGCGTGCGGCGGGACGCGGGTGCGGAGCACCTGGTACGCCCCCAGCCGCAGGGCCGCGCGCACCGGCGGGTCCATCGCGGTCAGCGGCCGGTCGGCGCACCGGGCCAGGATCGCGTCCAGGGTGCCGGTGGCGCGCAGGGTGCCGTAGCCGAGCTCGGTGGCGAAGGCGGCGTCCCGGCCGGTCAGCCCGCGCTCGCGCAGCAGCGCCGGCAGGGTCAGGTTCGCGTACGCGTCGCGCTCCTCGACCGCGCGGAGCAGGTCGTACGCGGCCCGCCGGGCCGGGTCGGCGTCCCGCCGCGGGGCCGGGCGGGCCGGGCGCGGACCGCGGCCGGCCGCGCCGCCCCGCCGCGCCGGCGCCGGCCGCCCGCTCACGCCGGTCCCCCGGCCGGGACGCCGAGGACGGTGTCCGGGGCGAGGCGGGCGCCGCGGGCCCAGTCCGGCGCGGCCATCGGCCGCTTGCCCGGCGCCTGCACCTCGCCCAGCTCCACCGGCGCCGTCCCGGTGCCGACCAGCACCCGGCGCTTCTCCACCCGGACCGCGCCCGGCGGCAGCGCCGGCGCGTCCGGCACCGGCAGCACCGGCCCCAGCTTGAGCCGGTCGGCGCCGTGCTCGGTCCACGCGCCGGGCGCCGGCGTGCACGCCCGGACCAGCCGGTCCACCCCGACCGCCGGCGCGGCCCAGTCCACCCGGGCGTCCTCGACGGTGATCTTCGGCGCCAGCGAGACGCCGTCCGCCGGCTGCGGGCGGGCCTCCAGCGTGCCGTCCTCGATCCCGTCCAGGGTGCGCACCAGCAGCTCGGCGCCGGACACCGACAGCCGCTCGAGCAGCTCCCCGGCGGTGTCCCGGGGCCGCACGGTCTCGGTGACCAGCCCGTACACCGGGCCGGTGTCCAACCCTTCCTCCAGCAGGAAGGTGCTCGCCCCGGTCACCTCGTCGCCGTGCCGCACGGCCGCCTGCACCGGGGCCGCGCCGCGCCACGCCGGCAGCACCGAGAAGTGCAGGTTGACCCAGCCGTGCCGGGGGATGTCCAGCGCCGCCCGCGGGACCAGCGCCCCGTACGCGACCACCGGGCAGCAGTCCGGCCCGATCGCGGCCAGCCGGGCCAGGAACTCCGGCTCCCGCGGCCGGGCCGGGGTGAGCACCTCCAGGCCGGCCTCGTCGGCCAGCCGGGCCACCGGCGAGCGGCGCTCGTGCCGGCCGCGGCCGGCCGGCGCGTCCGGCCGGGTGACCACAGCGACGACGTCGTGGCGGGAAGCCAGCAGGGCCCGCAGCGGCGGCAGCGCGACCGCGGGGGTGCCGGCGAAGACGAGCTTCAGAGCGCCCGCCCCAGGGTCGGGTGCGGGCTGAGCTTGACCACCGGGGCCGGGGCCTGCGCCCACTCGGCGGCCCGGATCTCGGCCATCGCCTGCCGCCGGGTCTCCGGGTCGAGCCGGTCCACGAACAGCACCCCGTCGAGGTGGTCGGTCTCGTGCTGCACGCACCGGGCCAGCAGGTCGGAGCCGAGCAGGGTGACCGGCTCCCCGTACATGTCCCGGCCGCGGGCGACCACGTGCCGGTGCCGGCGGCAGTCCCAGGACAGGCCGGGGATGGACAGGCAGCCCTCCGGGCCGTCCTGCTGCTCGGGGTCGGGGAAGCTCAGCTCCGGGTTGACCAGGTGGCCGTGCTCCTCGTCGTCCACGTGGTAGGTGAACACGCGCAGCCCGACGCCGATCTGCGGCGCGGCCAGGCCGGTGCCGGGGGCGTCGAGCATGGTCTCGAAGAGGTCGGCGACGAGCGTCCGCAGCTCCTTGTCGAAGTCCACCACCGGGTCGGCGGTGGAGCGCAGCACCGGGTCGCCGAACAGTCGGATCGGCTGGACGGCCACGGGGCTGCTCCTGCTGGGGACGGCGTCGACGGACAGCCGCCGAGTGTAGTTGTGCCGGCTGCTAGGCGATCCGCACCACTCCCGTCTCGTCGTCCGGCAGCGTGCGCTTCGCGGGATGCTCCACCAGGGCCAGCACCCGGCTGGCCATGAACCGCGCGGTCCGGACCGGGGTCCCGCCGCGGGTCACCTCCGTGACCTCGACGATGCCCCGGCCGGTGCGGATGTCCACCCGCCGGCCGGCCCGCGTCGCGGTCACCTCGTACGTCTTCGTGTCGCCACCGGCGTCGATGACGACCTCCACCCTGTCGCCCTTCATACTCAAATCAACGTTCGAAGAGGCTCGAACACTCCCTGTGGACGCAATGCGGGCATACCGGCTGTGGGCGGCGGCCGCCGGGCGGGACCCGAGATCGACACCGACTGGACGGCCCGCTGACCGGTCAGAAGAGCTCGAGCGGGTCGAGCTGGACCCGCACCGGGTCGGGCGCCTTGCGGGCGCTGCGCACCGCCGCGGCGGCGTGCAGCGCCCGGGCCAGCGCCAGCCCGTCCGGGCGCGGGACCCGCAGCAGCAGCCGCTCGGCGCCGTCGCCGGCCGCGACCGGGCCGAGCGGCTCGGCCGTGGGCGGGAGGTGGGCGGCGGCGACGAAGTCGGCGACGGCGGCCGGCGCGCCGGTGAGCGACGCGAACCGGCACGCCGGCGGGAAGCCGAGCTCACCCCGCTCGGCGAGCTCCCGCCCGGCGAAGCCGCCGGCATCCCACCGGACCAGCGCCTGCACCACCGGCAGGCCGGCGTCCGCGGCCAGCACCACCCGCCCGCCGGCGCCGGCCGGGCGGACCAGCGCGGCCGCGTTCGCCCACCGGCGCAGCGCCTCCTCGGCGGCGCGCAGGTCCGGCCGGGTCAGCAGCGCCCAGCCGTCCAGCAGCAGCGCCGCGCCGTAGCCCCCGGGCACCCGCGGCTCGGCCCCCGGGGTGGCCACCACCAGCGCGGGCTCCGCCGGCACCGCGGCCAGCACGGTGTCGCCCCCGGACGAGCGCACCGGCACCCCGGGGAACGCGCGGCCCAGCTCCTCGGCGGTGCGGCCGGCGCCGACCACCGCGGCCCGCAGCCGGGTGCCGGCGCAGGTCGGGCAGGCCCAGTCCGCGGCCGGCCGGCCGCACCAGCGGCAGGCCGGCACACCCCCGCCGGCCCCGGCCCCGAGCGGTCCGGAGCAGGCCGGGCAGCGGGCCGGGGCGCGGCAGCGGGCGCAGGCCAGCGCCGGCACGTACCCCCGCCGGGGCACCTGCACCAGCACCGGCGCCCCGGCGGCCAGCGCCTCCCGCGCGGTGCGCCAGGCCAGCGTGGGCAGCCGGGCGGTGCGGGCGCCGGCGTCCCGGGCCTGCTCGGTGTCGTCGCCGGCCGCCACCACCCGCGGCGCCGCCGCCCGCACCGCCGGCCGGGGCGCGGCGATCTCGTGCGCCCAGCCGGTGCCGAGCAGCTGGTGCGCCTCGGCGGTCCGGGCGTGCGCGCCGAGCAGCGCGGCCGCGCCGGCCAGGTGGGCGCGCAGCACCAGCAGGTCGCGGGCGTGCGGGTACGGCGCCCGGGGCTCGGCGTGCAGGTCGTCCCCGTCGTCCCAGATCGCGACCAGGCCCAGGTCGGCGACCGGGGCGAACCCGGCGGCCCGGGTGCCGGCGACCACCCGGACGGCGCCGCGGCGGGCGGCCAGCCAGCGCCGGTAGCGCTCGGCCGGGCCGAGGTCGGCGGCCAGCGCGACGTGCCGACCCGGGCCGAGCCGGGTCGCCAGCGCCGCGTCCAGCCGGTCCAGGTCGGTCCGGTCCGGCACCACCAGGACCGCGCCGCGGCCGCCGGCCGCGGTGGCCGCGGCCGCCTCGGCCAGCCGGGCCGGCCAGTCCTCGCCGGGCAGCGCGGACCACACCGCCCGGGCCGGGCGGCCGGCGGCCAGCGCGCGCAGGAACGCCGGGCCGGTCTCGTACGAGTCCCAGCCGGCCGGCGGCGGCGCCTCCGGCGGGGCCGCCGGCTCCCGGGCCGGCTCCCCCTCGACCCTGGCGTGCCGCGGCGGCAGCGCGAGCCGGAGCACGTCGGTCAGCGAACCGGCCCACCGGTCGGCCACCGCCCGGGCCAGCCGGGCCACCTCCGGCACCAGCACCGGCTCGGCCGACACCGCCCGCTCGACGTACGCGAGCTTCCCGTCGTGGTCGGTGGTCGCCACCCGCTCCAGCACCACCGCGTCGACCAGCTGCCCGGCGAACCGGACCCGGACCCGGGTGCCGGCGGCCACGGTGCCGTCCAGCGTGGTCGGCACCAGGTAGTCGAACGGGCGGTCCAGGTGGGCCAGCGGCACGTCGACCACCACCCGGGCGACCGGGTCCCGCTCGGCCGGCACCCGCTGCTCGGGCCGCCGCTTCCCCCGCGCCGGGGCCCGGCCCGTCGCCGGCCCGCTCGTGCTCACCGGTCGGGTCTACCAGAAACCGCCAGCACTCCCCCGCCGCCGTCCCCACCCGCCCCGCCGACTGAGCAGTCCCGGCCGACGGGCCGACCGACGAGCAGCTATAGCTGCTCAGTCGGCCCTCGACGTCCTCAGCCGCGCGCCGACCTTCTCAGTCGGCGCCCACCCGCGGGTGACGGGCACCGCGACGCGACCACCGCGCCCGAGCCGGCCGGGGATCCCTGGAGCTCGCGACAGGGAAACCCGGCACCTCGCTGGGCGACCGCGCCGATCAACCGGACCGGCCGGACCCACCGGCCGCCCCGGGGGTCCGGGGGCCGCCCCCGGGATGACTCAGCCCAGGACGCGCTTCTTCAGCTCGTCGGCGCGGTCGGTGCGCTCCCAGCTGAAGTCCGGCAGCTCGCGCCCGAAGTGCCCGTACGCCGAGGTCTGCGAGTAGATCGGCCGGAGCAGGTCGAGGTCGCGGATGATCGCGGCCGGCCGCAGGTCGAACACGTCGGTGATCGCGTCCTGGATCTTGTCGTCCGGCGCCGTGCCGGTGCCGAAGGTGTCCACGAACAGCCCGACCGGCTCGGCCTTGCCGATCGCGTACGCCACCTGCACCTCGCACCGGGTCGCCAGCCCGGCGGCGACCACGTTCTTCGCCACCCAGCGCATCGCGTACGCCGCCGAGCGGTCCACCTTCGACGGGTCCTTGCCGGAGAAGGCGCCGCCGCCGTGCCGCGCGTAGCCGCCGTACGTGTCGACGATGATCTTCCGCCCGGTCAGCCCGGCGTCGCCCATCGGGCCGCCGATCTCGAACCGGCCGGTCGGGTTGACCAGCAGCCGGTAGCCCGCGGTGTCGATGTCCAGGCCGACCAGCTCCGGGTCGACCACGTGCTCCTTGATGTCCGGCTCGAGCAGGGTCTTCAGGTCGATGTCCGCGGCGTGCTGCGACGAGACCACGACGGTGTCCAGCCGGGCCGGCTTGCCGTCCACGTACTCGATCGTGACCTGCGTCTTCCCGTCCGGCCGCAGGTAGGGGACGGTGCCGTCCTTGCGGACCGCGGTGAGCCGGCGGGCCAGCCGGTGGGCCAGCGCGATCGGCAGCGGCATCAGCTCCGGCGTCTCGTCGCAGGCGAAGCCGAACATCAGGCCCTGGTCGCCGGCGCCCTGCTTGGCGACCTCGTCGACCTCGCCCTCCTCGCGGATCTCGTGCGAGGAGTCGACGCCCTGGGCGATGTCCGGGGACTGCGAGCCGATGGACACGTTGACGCCGCAGGACGCGCCGTCGAAGCCCTTCTTCGAGGAGTCGTAGCCGATCTCCAGGATCTTGTCGCGGACGATCGTGGGGATGTCCGCGTACGCGTCCGTGGTCACCTCGCCCGCGACGTGCACCTGGCCGGTGGTGATCAGGGTCTCGACCGCCACCCGACTGGTGCGGTCCTCCCGGAGCAGGGCGTCCAGGATCGCGTCGCTGATCGCGTCGGCGATCTTGTCCGGGTGACCCTCCGTCACGGACTCGGAGGTGAATAGACGGCGGGACACAGCACTCCTCGGGGAACTCTGGGGGGTTGTCGCGCGGGAGTCTACCGGCGGCCCGCGGCACCCCCCATCACTCACCCGGTGCGAGGTACGGTGACGGCCCGCGACTCCCCCGCCGGAGGCCCCGATGCGGCCACGCCCGCTGCTCGCCGCCCTGATCACCGCGGCCGCCCTGGTCGCCACCCTCCCCGGCACCGCGACGGCGGCGCCGGCCGGCCCGTCCCCGGGGGCGCCCGGGATCGGCGACCCCTACTTCCCGCTCGCCGGCAACGGCGGCTACGACGTCCGGTCGTACGGGCTGGACCTGCGCTACGACCCGGCCACCCGCCGGCTGGTCGGCACGGCCGCGGTCCTGGCCACCGCGACCCAGGCGCTGAGCCGCTTCGACCTGGACCTGCGCGGCTTCACCGTGTCCTCGGTCACCGTCAACGGGCACCGGGCCGCCTGGAGCCGCGCCGGGCAGGAGCTGCGGATCACCCCGCACCGGGCGCTGCGCCGGGGCGCGCCGTTCCTGGTCACGGTCCGGTACGCCGGGGTGCCGCAGGTGATCACCGACCCGGACGGCTCCATCGAGGGTTTCGTGCCCACCGACGACGGCGCCTTCGTGGTCGGCGAGCCGCAGGGCGCGCCGGGCTGGTTCCCGTCGAACGACCACCCCACCGACAAGGCGACGATGACGCTGCGGATGAGCGTCCCGGCCGGGCTCACCGCGGTCGGCAACGGCCGGCTGCTCGCCCGGTCGACCCGGGCCGGCCGGAGCACCTTCGTCTGGCACGAGGGCAAGCCGATGGCCACCTACCTGGCCACCATCACTCTCGGGCGCTTCCAGGTGTACGAGGACACCGTCGGGCGCATCCCGGTGTACGTCGCCCTGGACCCGCGGGAGGCGGCCGCGGCCAAGCCGGTCACCGACCGGATCCCGGAGATCATGCGCTGGGAGCAGTCGCTGTTCGGGCCGTACCCGTTCGAGACCGTCGGCGCGATCGTCGACCGCGCGCCGGACGTCGGCTACGCGCTGGAGAGCCAGACGAAGCCCAACTTCGACAGCGCCCCCGACGTGTCCACGCTGGTGCACGAGCTGGCCCACCAGTGGTACGGCAACTCGGTGAGTCTGTCCCGGTGGAAGGACATCTGGCTCAACGAGGGCTTCGCCACCTACTCGGAGTGGCTGTGGGCGGAGCACACCGGCGAGGCGACCGCGCAGGAGCTCTTCGACGAGGCGTACGCCCGGCCGGCCACCTCGGCGTTCTGGCAGCAGCCGGCCGGGAACCCGGGCGGCCCGGAGAACCTCTTCAACTCCCCCAGCTACGACCGCGGCGCGATGACCCTGCACGCGCTGCGGGTCCGGATCGGCGACCGGGCGTTCTTCCGGCTGCTCAAGGCCTGGGCGCAGATCCACCGGTACGGCAACACCAGCACGCCCGAGCTGGTCGCGCTGGCCGAGCGGATCTCCGGGATGCAGCTGGACCGGCTCTTCCGGGTCTGGCTGTACGTCCCCGGCAAGCCCACCAGCTGGTAGTCAGGCCAGGCGGGGAGTCACCAGGTCCCAGACGGTGGCGGCGAGGGCCGCCTTCGGCCCGGGCGGCACCTCGACCTCGCCGCCGTCCGCGGTCAGCACCACCGCGCGGTTGTCGGGGGTGCCGAAGGCCAGCCCGTCGCCGACCGGGTTGACCACCAGCAGGTCGCAGCGCTTGCGGGCGAGCTTGCGCCGGCCGTGGGTGAGCCAGTCGGCCTCGGCGTCGCCGGTCTCGGCGGCGAAGCCGACCACCAGCTGGCCGGGCCGGCGCGCGGCCACCAGCTCGGCCAGCACGTCCGCGGTGCGCTCCAGCGCGACCGGCGGCGGCGGGCCGGCCTCCTTCTTGATCTTGGCCGACTCGGCCTGGACCGGCCGGAAGTCGGCCACCGCGGCCGCCATGACGACCACGTCGGCGTCGGCGGCCGCGACCAGCGTCACGTCCCGCAGCTCGGCCGCCGACCGCACGGGCAGCACCTCGGCGCCGGTCGGGTCGGGCAGCGCGACGTTCGCGGACACCACCGTCACCTCGGCGCCGCGGGCCGCGGCGACCAGCGCCAGCGCGTACCCCTGCCGGCCGCTGGACCGGTTGCCGAGGAAGCGCACCGGGTCCACCGCCTCCCGGGTGCCGCCGGCGGTGACCAGCACCCGCCGGCCGGCGAGGTCGCGGGGCAGGCAGTCCGGGCGGGCCAGCAGCAGCCGGGCCAGCTCGGCCAGGTCGGCCGGGTCGGGCAGCCGGCCGCGGCCGGTGTCCGCGCCGGTCAGCCGGCCCACCGCGGGGTCCACCACGACCACCCCGCGGTCGCGCAGGGTGGCCACGTTGGCCCGGGTGGCCGGGTGCTCCCACATCTCGGTGTGCATGGCCGGCGCCACCAGCACCGGGCCGCGGGCGGTGAGCAGCACGTTGGTGAGCAGGTCGTCGGCCAGCCCGTGCGCGGCCCGGCCGAGCAGGTCGGCGGTCGCCGGCGCGACCACCACCAGGTCGGCCTCCCGGCCCAGCCGCACGTGCGGCACGTCCTCGGCGCCGGTCCACACGTCGGTGCGCACCGGGTGGCCGGACAGCGCCGCCCAGGTCGCCTCCCCGACGAAGCGCAGCGCGCCGGCGGTGGGCACCACCCGCACGTCGTGCCCGGTCTCGGTGAGCAGCCGCAGCAGCTCGGCCGCCTTGTACGCGGCGATGCCCCCGGTGACGCCCAGCACCACCCGCGGCCGGTCGGCTGTCCCGCTCACCGGCCCAGCCTAGGGCGGGCGTCAGGCGGTGCGCTGCCGGGCCGCCGCGCCGGGCGACGGCCACCGCGGCCGGGATCCGGGGGGTCGTCCCCCGGCCGACATCAGTCGGGCAGCCACCGGCGGAGCGAGCGAGGCGCCGCCGAGTGAGCGGAGCAGGCTACTCCGCGACCGACTCGTGGGTGAGCAGGCCGGAGTTGATCTCGCGGAGGGCGATCGAGAGCGGCTTCTCCTGCGGCTGGGTGTCGACCAGCGGGCCGACGTACTCCAGCAGGCCCTCGCCGAGCTGGCTGTAGTACGCGTTGATCTGGCGGGCGCGCTTGGCCGCGTAGATCACCAGCGCGTACTTCGAGCTGGTGCGCTCGAGCAGCTCGTCGATAGGGGGGTTGGTGATCCCCTCGGGGACCGCGACGGTGCCGGACAAAGTGTCAACTACTTCCTGCGCCGGGGAACTGGGTGCTCTATCAACGTTACCAACTCGTCGGCCGCGCGCTCGACCGAGTCGTTGACCACGGTGACGTCGAACTCCGCCTCGCTGGCCAGCTCGATCATGGCCTGGTCCAGCCGCTGCCGGATGATCTCCTCCGGCTCGGTGCCCCGCCCGGTCAGCCGCCGCTCCAGCTCGGCGAACGACGGCGGCGCCAGGAAGACGAACTGCGCGTCCGGCATCAGCTTGCGCACCTGCCGCATGCCCTGCAGCTCGATCACCAGGAACGCCGGCCGGCCGGCGGTCAGCCGGCGCAGCACCGGCTCCCGCGGGGTGCCGTAGAGGTTGCCGGCGTACTCGGCGTGCTCCAGCAGCTCCCCGGCCTCGATCATGTGCGCGATCCGGTCCCGGTCGACGAAGTGGTATTCCACCCCGTCGGTCTCGGTGGGCCGCGGCGCCCGGGTGGTCACCGAGGTGGACACCCAGACGTCGGGATGGCGGCGGCGCACCGCGGCCAGCACGGCGTCCTTGCCCACGCCGGAGGGACCGGACAGCACCGTCAGCCGGGCCTCGGCGGGCCCGTCGGCACCCGGGACGAGCGACACAGGACGGAGCGTCTCCTCAGGAGGAGTCGGCGGACGCGCCGAACTCCCGCTCGAGGGCGCTGCGCTGCTTGGCACCCAGACCCCGTACCCGCCGGGTCGGCGAGATCTCCAGCCGCTCCATGATCTTGGCGGCCCGGGCCTTGCCGACGCCCGGCATCGACTCCAGCACTGCGGAGACCCGCATCTTGCCGATGATGTCGTCGGACTCGCCGGCGGAGAGGACCTCCGCGATGGAGACCCCGTTGCGCTTGAGTCGCTCCTTCACTTCCGCCCGGGCTTTGCGGGCCGCGGCGGCCTTCTCCAGCGCGGCGGCACGCTGCTCCGGGGTGAGGGGCGGGAGGGGCACCTGAGATCTCCTCGGACGGGGCGGACGATGTGCGGCAACTTAGCGAGCCGCGACCCCCAGGGGCAACGTCGCAGCGCCAGTACGCCCCGGATCAGCCGGATCCGGACGCCCGGTGTGACCGGATCGTGTCGACCTCGGCCGCCAGCCGGGCCGCCGCGGCCCGCAGCCGGGCCACGTCCGGACCGGCCCCGAGCACCTCCCGGGAGGCCGCCGGCAGCACGTCCGGCAGCGCCGCACCGAAGACCGCGGGCAGGTCGGCGGCGGCCGCGCCCTGGGCGCCGAGGCCGGGTGCCAGCACCGGCCCGCGCAGGTGGTCCAGCCGGTGCCCGTGCCCGGCCACGGTGGCGCCGACCACGACTCCGACCGAGCCGAGCGGGCCGCCGGTGCCGGCCAGCTCGGCCGCGTTCGCGGTGGCCACCTCGTCGAGCACCCGTTGGGCGACGGTGCGCCCGTCCGGCCCGGTGGCGCGCTGCACCGCGGCGCCCTCCGGGTTGGAGGTCAGGGCGAGCACGAAGACGCCGGCGCCGTGCGCGTACGCCGCGTCCAGCAGCGGGCGCAGCGAGCCGAAGCCCAGGTACGGGCTGGCGGTCAGCGCGTCCGCGGCCAGCGGCGAGGCCGGGTCGGTGTACGCGCCGGCGTAGCCGGCCATGGTGGAGCCGATGTCGCCGCGCTTGACGTCGAGCAGGGCCAGCGCGCCGGCCGCCCGGATGCCGGCCAGCACCCGCTCCAGCACCGCGATCCCGCGGCTGCCGAAGCGCTCGAAGAACGCCGACTGCGGCTTGAGCACGGCCACCCGGTCGGCCAGCGCGTCCACCACGGTGAGCGCGAACCGCTCCAGCCCGGCCGGGTCGGCCGGCAGCCCCCAGTCGCGCAGCAGCGGCAGGTGCGGGTCGATGCCGACGCACAGCGGTCCCCGCTCGGCGACCGCCGCCGCCAGCCGGCTGCCGAAGGCCTCGCTCACCGTGTCCGCTCCTCGCTCACAGTGCCCGCTCCTCGGACAGGCCGGCAGGCGCGAGCGCCGGCCGGCCGGCCCTCGTCGCTCCCCGCTCGCGCTGCGAGCCCTCGCGCTCGCTCACAGGTCGTCCTCGCCGAGGCGCCAGAGCGGGCGGGGCGGGGCGGCGGTGCGGTCGGGCCGGTGCTCGTCGCCGACCTTGGCCCGGTGGGCGTAGCCGACGGCGTCGGCGAGCCGGGCGAAGCCGCGCTCGGCGAGCGCGGCGCGCAGCTCGGCCAGCACCCGGCCGGGCGCGGACGGGTCGCCGAAGACCGCGGTGCCCACCGACACCGCGGACGCCCCGGCGAGCACGAACTGCAGCGCGTCCAGCCCGCTGGTGATCCCGCCGGCGCCGAGGACGGGCACGTCCGGCAGCGCCGCGTGCACCTGCCACACGCACCGGACCGCGACCGGCCGGATGGCCGGCCCGGACAGCCCGCCGGTGGTGCCGGCCAGCACCGGGCGCAGCGTGTCCGGGTCGATCACCAGCCCGAGCAGCGTGTTGATCAGGGTCAGCCCGTCCGCGCCGGCCCGCACGCAGGCCCGGGCGACGGCGACGATGTCGGTGACGTCCGGGGACAGCTTGGCCAGCACCGGGATCCCGTCCGGCGTCTCGGCCCGGACCGCGGCCACCACCCGGGCGGCCGCGTCCGGGTCGCAGGCGAAGACCTGGCCGCGGTCCTCCACGTTCGGGCAGGAGATGTTGACCTCGATCGCGACCAGCGCCGGCGCGTGCCGCAGCCGGCGGGCCAGCTCGGCGTAGTCGGCCACGCTGCCGCCGGCGATGCTGACCACCGCCCGGGCGGCCCGCGACGCCAGCCAGGGCAGGTCGTGCGCGACGAACGCGTCCACCCCGGGGTTCTGCAGGCCGATCGAGTTGAGCATGCCGCTCGGCGTCTCGGCCATCCGCGGGGTCGGCCGGCCGGCCCGCGGGGCCAGGGTGACCGACTTGGTCACCACCGCGCCGAGCGAGGCGACCGGGACGAACGGCTCCAGCTCCCGGCCGGCGGCCGCGCAGCCGGACGCGGTCAGCACCGGGTTGGGCAAGGCGGCCGCGCCGAGCGCGGTGGACAGGTCGACCGCGTCGGCCGCCAGCGCGGTCACGCCGGCGCCCCGGCCGGCAGCGCGTCGGCCGGGCCGCCGGGCGCGCCCAGGGCGTCCGGCGGCACGGTCCCCACGTCCGACCAGCGGACCCGCTCGGCCGGGAACACCGGCCCGTCCACGCACGACCGGACCATCCGGGTCACCCCGTCCTCCCCGACCACCGGCAGCACGCAGGTCATGCACACCCCGATCCCGCAGGCCATGGACTCCTCCACGGCGACCTGGCAGGGCAGCCCGTACGACTCGGCGACCGCGCCGACCTCGCGCAGCATCGCCATCGGGCCGCACGCGTACACGGCCAGCGCCCCGGTCCGCTCCAGCTCGTCGGGCAGCACGTCGACGACGGTGCCGCGCACCCCGGCCGAGCCGTCGTCGGTGGTCACGGTGACCGCGCCGGCGGTCCGCTTGGCCTCCAGCTCGCCGAACACCCGGTCCGCGGTGCCGCCGCCGAGCACGAAGTCGACCCGGCACTCCCGGGCCCGCAGCGCCTCGGCCAGGCCGAAGAGCGGGGCCGAGCCGTAGCCGCCGCCGACCAGCAGGCAGCCGGTCGGCGCGCCGGGCAGCCGGAACGGGGTGCCCAGCGGGCCGACCAGGTCCAGCGGCTCCCCCGGCCGCACCCCGGCCAGCCACTCGGTGCCCCGCCCGTGCACGCCGACCACGAACTGCACGGTCCCCGAGTACGCCCCCGTCGGGGTGGCCCGGTAGAGCGCGAAGGACCGGCGCAGCAGCAGCGCGGACACCGGCCCGCCGACCGACACGGCGACGAACTGCCCGGGCCGGGCCCGCTCGGCGATCCGGCCGGCGGCCACCTCGAGCAGGTGGTACGCCCCCACCCGGCGGCGGCCCAGCACCTCCCCGCGGACCTGCACCGGCCCCCGATCGACGGTCACGAAGAATCCCCCCTCAGCTGCGCGTGCAGCTCCTGCAGCGGGCGCACCCCGATGTCCCCGCGGATCAGCGCCTCCACGCCCTGCACGCAGGCTGTCATGCCCTGCACGGTGGTCACGCACGGGATGCCCATCGCCACCGCCGCGGTGCGGATCTCGTAGCCGTCCAGCCGGGGCCCGGAGTTGCCCGGGCTCCCCCACGGGGTGTTGAGCACCAGCGCCACGTCGCCGCGCAGGATCCGCTCCACGCAGTCCGGCACCTCCGCCGAGCCGCGCCGGTAGCGCGGCACCACCTCGACCGGCACCCCGTGCCGGCGCAGCGCCAGCGCGGTGCCCTCGGTCGCCAGCACCTCGAAGCCGAGGTCGGCCAGCCGCATCACCGGCAGGATGGCCGCCCGCTTGTCCCGGTTGGCGATCGACACGAACACCCGCCCGCCGGTCGGCAGCGACCCGTACGCGGCCGCCTGGGACTTCGCGAACGCGGTGCCGAACGCGACGTCCAGCCCCATCACCTCGCCGGTGGAGCGCATCTCCGGCCCGAGCACGGTGTCCACCCCGGACCCGTCCGCGCGGCGGAAGCGGTGGAACGGCAGCACCGCCTCCTTCACCGCCACCGGCGCGTCCGCGGGCAGGTCGCCGCCGTCGCCGGAGGCCGGCAGCAGCCCCTCCGCGCGCAGCCCGGCCACGGTGGCGCCGAGCGCGATCCGGGCCGCCGCCTTGGCCAGCGGCACCGCGGTCGCCTTGGACACGAACGGCACCGTCCGGGACGCCCGCGGGTTGGCCTCCAGCACGTACAGGGTGGTGTCCTTGAGCGCGTACTGGACGTTGAGCAGGCCGCGCACCCCGATCCGGCGGGCCAGCTCGGCGGTGGACTGCCGGACCGCCGCCACCTCGGACGCGCCGAGGGTGATCGGCGGCAGCGCGCAGGCCGAGTCGCCGGAGTGGATGCCGGCCTCCTCGATGTGCTCCATCACCCCGCCGAGGTAGAGCTGCTCGCCGTCGAAGAGCGCGTCGACGTCGATCTCCACCGAGTCGTCCAGGAAGCGGTCCACCAGCACCGGGTGGGCCGAGTCGGTCTCGGCGAGGTGCTTGGTCAGGTACGCCTCCAGCGAGGCCTCGTCGTACACGATCTCCATGCCGCGCCCGCCGAGCACGTACGACGGGCGGACCAGCACCGGGTAGCCGATCGCGTCGGCCACGATCCGCGCCTCGCCGAAGGAGGAGGCGGTGCCGTGCCGGGGCGCCGGCAGCCCGGCCTCGCCGAGCAGCCGGCCGAACGAGCCGCGGTCCTCGGCCAGGTGGATCGCCTCCGGCTGGGTGCCGAGGATCGGCACCCCGGCGTCCTTGAGCCGCTGGGCCAGCCCGAGCGGGGTCTGCCCGCCGAGCGTGCAGACCACCCCGGCGACGGTGCCGGACCCCTGCTCGGCGTGCACCACCTCGAGCACGTCCTCCAGCGTGAGCGGCTCGAAGTAGAGCCGGTCGGAGGTGTCGTAGTCGGTGGAGACGGTCTCCGGGTTGCAGTTGACCATCACGGTCTCGTAGCCCGCGCCTCGCGCAGCGCCATCGCCGCGTGCACGCACGAGTAGTCGAACTCGATGCCCTGCCCGATCCGGTTGGGCCCGGAGCCGAGGATGATCACCTTCGGCCGCTCCGGCTGCGGCGCGACCTCGGTCTCCTCGTCGTACGTCGAGTAGTGGTACGGCGTCGCCGCGGCGAACTCGGCCGCGCAGGTGTCCACGGTCTTGAACACCGGCCGGATGCCCATCCGGTGCCGCAGCAGCCGGACGCCGGCCTCGCCGGCCAGCTCGGGCCGCAGCGCGGCGATCTGCGCGTCGGACAGGCCCGTCCGCTTCGCCCGGCGCAGCACCTCCGCGGTCAGCGGCACCCCGTCCGCGAGGTCGCCGCCGACGTGGTTGACCAGCGCGATCTGGTCGACGAACCAGGGGTCGATGCCGCTGGCCGCGGAGATCTCGGCGACCGTCGCGCCGGCCCGCATCGCCTGCTCGA
Organism: uncultured Actinomycetota bacterium; assembly: GCA_963849885.1. GTDB lineage: Bacteria > Actinomycetota > Actinomycetes > Mycobacteriales > CADCTP01 > CADCTP01. The sequence continues at coordinate 39,609 of CAWKIV010000003.1, forward strand.
TGAGGTAGAGCCGGCCGTCGGTCGGCGTGCGCAGCTGCTCCAGCAGCGCCGCGCGGTCCTCGGGGCCGACGCACGGGTCGTTGCCGGTCCAGAAACCGGCGGCGTACGTCTCCGTGGACCGCATCGCCTTGCCCAGCGCCTCGGCGAAGTTGCGCCCGATGGCCATCGCCTCGCCGACGCTCTTCATGTGCGTGGTCAGCTCCGGGTCCGCGCCCGGGAACTTCTCGAACGCGAACCGCGGCACCTTGACCACGACGTAGTCCAGGGTCGGCTCGAACGACGCCGGGGTCTCCCCGGTGATGTCGTTGCGGATCTCGTCCAGCGTGTAGCCGATGGCCAGCTTCGCGGCGATCTTGGCGATCGGGAAGCCGGTCGCCTTGGAGGCCAGCGCGGAGGACCGGGACACCCGCGGGTTCATCTCGATGACGACCATCCGGCCGGTCTCCGGGTGCACGGCGAACTGGATGTTGCAGCCGCCGGTGTCCACCCCGACCTCGCGCAGCACCGCGATGGCCAGGTCGCGCATGCGCTGGTACTCCCGGTCGGTCAGCGTCATGGCCGGGGCCACGGTGACCGAGTCGCCGGTGTGCACGCCCATCGGGTCGACGTTCTCGATCGAGCAGACCACGACGACGTTGTCGTTGCGGTCGCGCATCAGCTCGAGCTCGAACTCCTTCCAGCCGAGCACGCTCTCCTCGACCAGCACCTCGCCGACCGGGCTGGCGGCGAGCCCGGCGACGGCCATCCGGCGCAGCCGGGCCGGGTCCCGGGCCACCCCGGAGCCGGCGCCGCCCATGGTGAACGACGGCCGCAGCACCACCGGCAGGCCCAGCCCGTCCGCGGCCGCGACCACCTCGTCCAGGGAGTGGCACACCGCCGAGCGGGGCACGTCCCCGCCGACCCGGCGGACCACCTCCTTGAACCGCTCCCGGTCCTCGCCCCGGCGGATCGCCTCGACGTCCGCGCCGATCAGCCGCACGCCGTACCGGTCGAGCACGCCGGAGCCGGCCAGCTCCATGGCGATGTTCAGCGCGGTCTGGCCGCCGAGGGTGGCCAGCAGCGAGTCCGGCCGCTCCCGCTCGATCACCTTGGTGACGAACTCCGCGGTCAGCGGCTCCACGTAGGTGGCGTCGGCGAACTCGGGGTCGGTCATGATCGTGGCCGGGTTGGAGTTGACCAGGCTGACCCGCAGCCCCTCGGCCTTGAGCACCCGGCAGGCCTGGGTGCCGGAGTAGTCGAACTCGCAGGCCTGCCCGATCACGATCGGCCCGGAGCCGATCACCAGCACGTGCCGGACGTCCTCCCGCCTAGGCACCGGCCATCACCTCGACGAAGCGGTCGAAGAGGTGGTCGGCGTCGTGCGGCCCGGCCGCCGCCTCGGGGTGGTACTGCACGCTGAAGGCCGGCCGGTCCAGGCAGCGCAGGCCCTCGACCACGCCGTCGTTGAGGTTCACGTGGGAGACGCCGACCCGGCCGAACTCGCGTCTCCGACTCCGGCGGCGCGTCCACCGCGAAGCCGTGGTTGTGCGCGGTCACCTCGACCCGGCCGGTGGCGTTGTCCCGCACCGGCTGGTTGAGGCCGCGGTGGCCGTACCGCAGCTTGTACGTGCCGAAGCCGAGCGCCCGGCCCAGGATCTGGTTGCCGAAGCAGATGCCGAACAGCGGCACCCCGGCGCCGAGCACCGCCCGGACCACCGCGACCGGCCCGTCGGTGGCGGCCGGGTCGCCCGGGCCGTTGGACACGAACACCCCGTCCGGGTCCCGGGCCAGCACCTCGTCCGGAGTGGACCAGGCCGGCAGCACGTGCGTCTCGATCCCCCGCTCGGCCATCCGGCGCGGGGTCATCCGCTTGATGCCGAGGTCGAGCGCGACCACCACCTTGCGCTTCTCCCCCACCGCCGGCACCACGTACGGCTCCTTGGTGGACACCTCGTGGGCCAGGTCGGCGCCGAGCATCCCCGGCGCCTGGCGGACCCGCTCGAGCAGGGCGGCCGGGTCGGTCTCCACTGAGGACAGCCCGACCCGCATCGCCCCGCGCTCGCGCAGGTGCCGGGTCAGCGCCCGGGTGTCCACACCGGACACCCCGACCACGCCCGCCGCCGCCAGCTCGTCCTGCAGGCTGCGCCGGGACCGCCAGGACGACGGCCGCGGGGCCGGGTCGCGGACCACGTAGCCGGCCACCTGCACCCGGCCGGACTCCGGGTCCTCGTCGTTGACCCCGGTGTTGCCGATGTGCGGCGCGGTCATCACCACCACCTGCCGGTGGTACGACGGGTCGGTCAGCGTCTCCTGGTAGCCGGTCATCCCGGTGGCGAAGACGGCCTCCCCGATCGTCTCCCCCTCCGCGCCGTACGGCTCGCCGCGGAAGGTCCGCCCGTCCTCCAGCACCAGCAGGGCGGTCACTCCGTCCACTGTTCGCCTCCGAGCTCGCTCCGCTCCTCGGGCGCCTGGGGCGCCCTGCGATGCTCACTCACCCGTCGCCTCACCGGACCGCCTTCCCGTCGAGGACGGTGGGCTCGCCGCGCAGGAAGGTGGCCACCACCCGGGCCGGCAGCTCCCGGCCCGCGTACGGCGAGTTGCGGCTGCGGCTGGCCGAGGCGGCCGGGTCGACCGTCCACCGGGCGGCCGGGTCGACCAGCGTGAGCGAGGCCGGCGCGCCCTCCTCCAGGGCCGGCGGGGTCAGCCCGCCGATGCGCGCCGGGGTCGCCGACATCCGCTCGGCCAGCCCGCGCCAGTCCAGCAGGCCGGTCTCCAGCATGGCCAGCACCGCCACCGACAGCGCGGTCTCCAGCCCGAGCATGCCGGGCCGGGCCGCGCCCCACTCGGTCTCCTTGTCCTCCAGCGCGTGCGGCGCGTGGTCGGTGGCCACGGCGTCGATGGTGCCGTCGGCCAGCCCGGCCCGCAGCGCGGCCACGTCGTCCGCGGTCCGCAGCGGCGGGTTGACCTTGTAGACCGGGTCGTACGTGGCCGCCAGCTCGTCGGTCAGCAGCAGGTGGTGCGGGGTCACCTCGGCGGTCACCCGGGTGCCGCGGGCCTTGGCCCAGCGCAGGATCTCCACCGAGCCGGCGGTGGAGACGTGGCACACATGCAGCCTCGACCCGACGTGGCCGGCCAACAGCACGTCCCGGGCGATCATCGCCTCCTCGGCGGCGGCCGGCCAGCCGGCCAGCCCGAGGCGGGCCGCCACCACACCTTCGTTGGCCTGCGCGCCGGCGGTCAGCCGCGGCTCCTCGGCGTGCTGGGCGACCACCCCGTCGAAGGCCTTGACGTACTCCAGGGCCCGGCGCATCAGCTGCGGGTCGGCCACCGCGAGCCCGTCGTCGGAGAAGACCCGCACCCGGGCCGCCGAGTCGGCCATCGCGCCGAGCTCGGCCAGCCGCTCGCCGCCCAGCCCGACGGTGACCGCGCCGACCGGGCGGACGTCCACCAGCCCGGCCTCCCGGCCCAGCCGCCAGACCTGCTCGACCACGCCGGCGGTGTCGGCCACCGGGTCGGTGTTGGCCATCGCGTGCACCGCGGTGTAGCCGCCCAGCGCGGCCGCCCGGGAGCCGGTCTGCACCGTCTCCGCGTCCTCCCGGCCGGGCTCGCGCAGGTGGGTGTGCAGGTCGACCAGGCCGGGCAGCGCGACCAGCCCGGCCGCGTCCACCACCTGGGCGCCGCGGGCGCTGCCCTCGGCGATCACCCCGTCCCGGACGAGCAGGTCGGTGGGCGCCCCGCCGTACGGGGCGACGCCCTTGATCAGCCAGCTGCTCACGCCGGGCCTCCCCCGAGAAGCGTGGTCCCTTGGGGGGAGGGGCCCCCGAGAAGGAGATAGAGCACGGCCATCCGGACGGAGACCCCGTTGGACACCTGCTCCACGATCGTGGACCGCCGCGGGTCGTCGGCGACCTCGGCGGCGATCTCCATCCCCCGGTTCATCGGGCCCGGGTGCATGACGATGGCCTCGTCCGGCAGCAGGCCCATCCGGTGCCGGTCCAGCCCGTACCGGCGGCTGTACTCGCGCTCGGACGGGAAGTAGGCCTGGCCCATCCGCTCCCGCTGCACCCGCAGCATCATCACCACGTCCGCCTTGGGCAGGCTGGCGTCCAGGTCGTACGAGACCGCGGCCGGCCACGCCTCCACCCCGACCGGCAGCAGCGTCGGCGGCGCGACCAGGGTCACCTCGGCGCCCAGGGTGGCCAGCAGCAGCACGTTGGAGCGGGCCACCCGGCTGTGCAGCACGTCCCCGACCACCGCCACCCGCAGGCCCTCCAGGCGGCCCAGCCGGCGCCGCATCGTGTACGCGTCCAGCAGCGCCTGGGTCGGGTGCTCGTGGGTGCCGTCGCCGGCGTTGACCACGCTGCCGCGCAGCCAGCCGGCCAGCCGGTGCGGCGCGCCGGACAGCGAGTGCCGCACCACCACCGCGTCCGCGCCCATCGCCTCCAGGGTCAGCGCGGTGTCCTTGAGCGACTCGCCCTTGGACACGCTGGAGCCCTTCGCGGAGAAGGTGACCACGTCCGCGGACAGCCGCTTGGCCGCCAGCTCGAAGGAGATCCGGGTCCGGGTGGAGTCCTCGAAGAAGAGGTTGACCACGGTCCGGCCGCGCAGCGTGGGCAGCTTCTTGACCTCGCGGCCGACCAGCTGCTCGTCGATCCGGGCGGCGGTGTCCAGCACCGCCAGCGCCTCGTCCCGGGTCAGGTCGGCCGCCGACAGCAGGTGCCTCACGGCGTCCCTCCGCTCGCGCTGCGAGCACTCGCGCTCGCGGGCACCACCGGTGGCTGCTCGAGGAGCACGGCGTCCCGGCCGTCGGTCTCGGCCAGCAGCACCCGGACGTTCTCCTCCGGTGCGGTGGGGATGTTCTTGCCGACGTAGTCGGCCCGGATGGGCAGCTCCCGGTGGCCCCGGTCGACCAGCACGGCCAGCTGGACCGCGCGCGGCCGGCCGAGCTCGCGCAGCGCGTCCAGGGCGGCCCGCACGGTGCGGCCGGAGTAGAGGACGTCGTCGACCAGCACCACCAGCCGGCCGTCCACCCCGCCGGGCGGCTCCTCGGTCGGCTCCAGCGCCCGCACCCCGCGCAGCCGCAGGTCGTCCCGGTGCAGGGTGACGTCGAGCGTGCCGACCGGCACGTCGACGCCCTCGAAGGCGCGGATGCGGGCGGCCAGCCGGCGGGCCAGCGGGGCGCCGCGGGTCGGGATGCCGAGGACCGCGGTGTCGCGGGCACCGCCGGTCTTCTCCAGGATCTGGTGGGCGATGCGGTCGATCACGCGGGCCACGTCGGCCGCGTCGAGCAGCGCACGACTCACCGGGGACCTCCTTCCCCGCCTCACGGGACGGGTCGTTAAAGGACGTCGGACGCGCCCACGCTAGCAGCGTGACGACATCCGTCCGGACGGCTCTGCGCCGGGCGTACGATGGGCGTGTCGGCGACGCGCCGGAGTCACTTCTCCCGAAATGTGTCACTCGATCGGGTGAATCTGGTGGTTACGGGTCCGTCGCGAGGGCTACTCGGGGTGACGAGTGGGGACGATCTTTCCGTCATCGTCTTGACCCCGGAGCGGTGCTCAGCTTACGGTCACGCTCCGTAGTCGGAAAGCGCGGGGGGCCAGTCGGATGCCAGCACTCGGTGTCGCACCGGAGATGGAGCGCAACGGAATGACCAGCGACTACGCCAGGGCCCTCGGCGCCCGGCTGCGAGCGATCCGCACGCAGCAGGGGCTCTCGCTGCATGGCGTGGAAAAGAAGTCCAAGGGCCGATGGAAGGCCGTCGTCGTCGGGTCGTACGAGCGCGGCGACCGCGCGGTGACCGTGCAGAAGCTGGCCGAGCTGGCCGACTTCTACGGCGTCCCGGTGAGCGAGCTGCTGCCGGAGGGCCGCGCCGCCTCGTCGGCCACCCCGGCCCAGAAGATCGTGCTCAACCTGGAGCGGCTCTTCCAGCTGCCACCGGACCAGGTGGGTCCGCTGGCGCGGTACGCGCAGGCGATCCAGAGCCAGCGCGGGGACTACAACAACAAGGTGCTCTCGATCCGCGGCGAGGACCTGCGGTCGCTGTCGATCATCTACGACCTCTCCGAGGGCGAGCTGACCGAGCGGCTGATCGAGTGGGGCGTGCTCGCGCCGGACGCGCGCAGCATCGACCCGGCGCTGGACCGCCGCTCCGCCGACCGCGGCTAGGCCAGGACGCGCCAGCGGGCCGCCTCCCCCGGGAGGCGGCCCGCTTTCGCTTGTCCCACCCCCGAGTGACGGCCCACGCCCCCGAGTGACGGCCCACGCCCACGAGTGACGGCGCTGGCGGCGTCACTCGGGGACCGGCGGCGTCACTCGCGGGTCGGGTCAGCCGGGGGGTGGCTCGACGCGTTCGGGGGCGGGCTGCTCGCGCAGCACCCGGCCGAGCACGCCGTTGACGAACCGCGGCGACTCGTCGGTGGACAGCGACTTCGCCAGCTCCACCGCCTCGTCGATCACCACGGCGGCCGGCACGTCGTCGCGCCAGAGCATCTCGTAGAGCGCCAGCCGGAGCACGGCCCGGTCCACCGGCGGCATCCGCTGCACGGTCCAGCCCTCGGAGTGCGCCTCCAGCACCTGGTCGATGTCGGCCAGCCGGCCGGTGACCCCCTCGACCAGCTCCACCGCGTACTCCGGGACCGGCGGGTCGGCCTGGGCCAGCCGCTCGGCCAGCGTGCTCACCGCCTCGGTGCCCCGCACGTCGGCCTCGTACAGCACGTCGACGGCCCGCTTGCGGGCCTTGCTCCGGGCTGCCACCGCCGCTCAGGCCCGACCGAGGTAGCGCCCGTCCCGGGTGTCCACCTTGACCTTCTCGCCGGTGGTGACGAAGAGCGGGACCTGGATGGTGGCGCCGGTCTCCAGCGTCGCCGGCTTGGTCCCGCCGGTGGACCGGTCGCCCTGCAGGCCCGGGTCGGTCTGCGCGACCACCAGCTCCACGCTGGTCGGCAGCTCGACGTAGAGCGGGGTGCCCTCGTGCACGGCGACCACGACGTCGGTGTTCTCCAGCAGGTAGCCGGCGCCGTCGCCGACCGTCTCCGCCGGCACGTGGACCTGCTCGTACGTGTCCGAGTCCATGAAGACGAACTCGTCGCCCTCGCGGTAGAGGTAGCTCATCCCGCGCTTGTCCACGGTCGCGGTCTCGACCTTGGTCCCCGCGTTGAAGGTGCGGTCGACCACCTTGCCGGACAGCACGTTCTTCAGCGTGGTCCGGACGAAGGCGCCGCCCTTGCCGGGCTTGACGTGCTGGAACTGGACGACGGCCCAGAGCTGGCCGTCCAGGTCGAGCACCAGGCCGTTCTTCAGGTCGTTCGTGGTGGCCACGTCGGTCGGAGTCTCCGCAGGATCACAGGACCACGAGGTCCTTGGTTGGTCTAGAGGACCAGGAGGTCCTTGGATGAGAGAGTCAGCAGGTCGGGCTCGGCGCCGTCGCGGACCACGAGGGTGTCCTCGATCCGGACTCCCCCGCGCCCGGCCAGGTAGACCCCGGGCTCGACGGTGACGGCCATCCGGTCGGCCAGTGTACCGGCGCTGAGCTGGCTCAGCGCCGGCGCCTCGTGGATCTCCAGGCCGACGCCGTGCCCCAGACCGTGCACGAACGCCTCGCCGTGGCCGCCGGCCGCGACCACGTCCCGGGCGGCGGAGTCGACCGCCCGCACGTCCGCGCCCGGCGCCAGCGCCTCCCGCCCGGCCCGCTGGGCGGCCCGCACCAGGTCGTAGATCTCCCGCTGCCAGCCGGCCGGCTCGCCCAGCACCAGGGTGCGGGTCATGTCCGAGTGGTAACCGCCGACGGTCGCCCCGAAGTCGAGCTTGACCAGGTCGCCGCGCTCCAGCACCCGGTCGGTCGGCCGGTGGTGCGGCACCGCGGAGTCCGGGCCGGCGGCCACGATCGTCTCGAACGAGCGGGCGTCCGCGCCCAGCTCCAGCATCCGGCCGTCCAGGTCGCGACCGACCTCGCGCTCGGTCCGCCCGGCGCGCAGCCCGCCGGCCCCGATCAGCTCGGCCAGCGCCTGGTCGGCGATCGCGCAGGCGCGGCGGAGCAGCTCGATCTCGCCGTCGTCCTTGACCGCGCGCAGCTCCTCCACCGCCTGCCGGATGCTGACCAGCTCGGCGCCGGCGGCCCGGTCGACCAGCGTGGCGTGCAGGTCGACGGTGACGTCGTGCGACTCGTAGCCCAGCCGCCGGACCTTCGCGCGGGCCGCCAGCGCGGCCGCGCTGGCCCGCTCCACCAGCAGCTCGAGGTCCGGCGCCTGCCGGCCGGCCTGGGTGACGTAGCGGCCGTCGGTGCACAGCACGTCCGCGCCGTCCGCGGCGAGCAGCAGGGCGCCGTTGGAGCCGGTGAAGCCGGTCAGGTAGCGCACGTTGACCAGCCGGGTCACCAGCACCGCGTCCAGGCCGGCGGCCCGGGCGCGGTCGCGGAGCAGGGTCCGGCGGGCGGCGGGAGCGGTCACCCCGCCAACCTACCCGGCGGCGACCGCCGCCCAGGCCGCGGCGAGCAGCGCCGGATCCGGGTCGGCCAGGATCCCCGGGCGGGCCAGCCCGTCCAGGACCACGAAGCGGAGCACCGCGCCGCGCGCCTTCTTGTCCACCCGCATCGCCTCGTGCAGCTCCGGCCAGGCGCCCCCGTCGTACGTCGTCGGCAGGCCCAGGGCGGTGAGCAGGGCCGCGGTGCCGGTCGGCCGTCGCGGCGTCCAGCCGGCCGGCGGCGTGGCCCAGCGCGGCCGCGAAGACCAGCCCGACCGCGACCGCCTCCCCGTGCCGGATCCGGTACGCCTCCCGGCGCTCGATCGCGTGCGCCAGCGTGTGGCCGTAGTTGAGGTGCTCGCGCTCGCCGGACTCGCGCAGGTCGCGGGACACCACCCCGGCCTTGACCCGGACCGCCCGCTCGACCAGCTCGCCGGCCGGCGCGGCCGGGCCGGCCCGCTCCAGCAGGTCGAGGATCGCCGGGTCGGCGATGAAGCCGCACTTGACCACCTCGGCCAGCCCGGCCCGGTGGTCCCGCGCCGGCAGCGTGGCCAGCGCGGTCAGGTCGCAGAGCACGCCGGCCGGCGGGTGGAAGGCGCCGACCAGGTTTTTGCCGGCCGCGGTGTCGATGGCGGTCTTGCCGCCGACCGCGGCGTCGACCATGCCGAGCAGGGTGGTGGGCAGGTGCACCACCCGGACGCCGCGCAGCCAGGCGGCGGCGACCCAGCCGGCGAGGTCGGTGGCGGCGCCGCCGCCGAGGCCGACCACCGCGTCGGACCGGGTGAAGCCGGCGGCGCCGAGCGCCTCCCAGCAGTCGCCGGCCACCGCGAGCGTCTTGGCCGCCTCGCCGTCCGGGACCGCCAGCGGCAGCACGGCCAGCCCGGCCGCGCGCAGCCGGTCGGCGACCGCGGCGGCGCGGTCCCGCAGGGTCGGCTGGTGCACCAGCGCGACCTGGGCCGCCCCGGCCAGCAGCGCCGGCAGCTCGCCGTCCAGGTCGCTGCCGACCACGACGTCGTACCCGCCCGGCCGCCCGGGTCCGCCGCCGACCGGCACCCGCACCGGATCCCCGCCGACACCGGCCGGCCCCGGTCCGGCCGCCGACCCGGCGGGCGCCGCCGCCCCCGGACGCCGGTCACGGCCGGTCCGCGGTCGGCCGGTCCGCGGTCGGCCGGTCCGCGGCGGTGGCGACCGCGGCCGGTCCGCCGGCCGGCGGGCCGGCGGGGGGCAGGACGGCCAGGGCGGCGAGGACGGCGTCGGCGACCTGCTCCGGGGTGAGCGAGTCGGTCTCCACGGTCGCCGCGGCCACCTCGCGGTAGAGCGGGAGCCGGGCGTCCAGCAGCGCGCGCAGCTGCTGGCGCGGGTTGCCCAGCAGCAGCGGCCGGTCCCGGTTGAGCCCGACCCGGGCCGCCGCCGCCGGCACCCCGGTGGCCAGGAACACCACCGGATGCCCGGCCAGCCGCCGGCGCGTCTCCGCGGACAGCACCGCGCCGCCGCCGAGCGCCAGCACCCCGGAGCCGGTCAGGGCCCGGGCGACCGCGGCCGCCTCCAGCGCCCGGAACGCCTCCTCGCCGTCGTCCACGAAGATGTCGCTGACCGACTTGCCGGCCGCGGCCACGATCAGCTCGTCGGAGTCGACGAGCTGCACGCCCAGCCGCTCGGCGAGCAGCCGGCCCACGGTGGTCTTGCCGGCGGCCGGCGGCCCGACCAGGACCACCACCGGGCCCTGGGTCCGCTCCTCGGCCTCGCTCACTTGACCACCAGGGTGTCCAGGTAGCCGCGGGCGTTGCGGGCGGTCTCGGCCACCGAGTCCCCGCCGAACTTCTCCAGCGCCGCCTCGGCCAGCACCAGCGCCACCATCGCCTCGGCGACCACGCCGGCCGCCGGCACCGCGCACACGTCCGAGCGCTGGTTGATCGCCACCGCGGGCTCGCCGGTGGCCACGTCCACCGTGGCCAGCGCGCGCGGCACGGTGGAGATCGGCTTCATCGCGGCGCGGACCCGCAGCGGCTCGCCGGTGCTGATGCCGCCCTCGGTGCCGCCGGACCGCCCGGTCCGCCGGCGCAGCCCCGCCGGCCCGCTCTCGATCTCGTCATGCGCGGCCGACCCGCGCCGGGCGGCCAGCTCGAAGCCGTCGCCGAGCTCGACCCCCTTGATCGCCTGGATGCCCATCAGCGCGGCGGCCAGCCGGGAGTCCAGCCGGCGGTCGCCGTGCACGTGGCTGCCCAGGCCCGGCGGCAGCCCGTGCGCGACCACCTCGACCACACCGCCGAGGGTGTCGCCGTCCTTGCGGGCCGCGTCGATCTCGGCCACCATCGCGTCGCTGGTCGCCGGGTCGAAGCAGCGCACCGGCGAGGCGTCCACCGCGGGCAGGTCGTCCGGGCCGGGCAGCGTGCCGTCCGGCACCGCGACCGCGCCGATCCGGACCACGTGGGAGAGCACCGCCACGCCGAGCGCCTGGGCCAGGAAGGACCGCGCCACCACGCCGAGCGCCACCCGGGCGGCGGTCTCCCGCGCGCTGGCCCGCTCCAGCACCGGCCGGGCGTCCTCGAAGCCGTATTTCTGCATGCCGGCGAGGTCGGCGTGCCCGGGCCGGGGACGGGTGAGCGGCGCGTTGCGGCCCAGCCCGGCCAGCTCCTCGGCCGGCACCGGGTCCGGGCTCATCACCCGCTCCCACTTCGGCCACTCGGTGTTGCCGATGCGCACCGCCACCGGGCCGCCGAGCGTCCGCCCGTGCCGGACGCCGCCGAGCAGCTCGACCTCGTCCCGCTCGAAGGACATCCGGGCGCCCCGGCCGTACCCGGCGCGCCGCCGGGCCAGCGCCCCGGCGATCTCGTCGGTGGTCACCGGCACCCCGGCCGGCATCCCCTCCAGCACGGCGACGAGCGCCGGGCCGTGCGACTCCCCCGCGGTCAGCCAGCGCAGCACGCCGCCCATGATTTCACGCCCCCCACCCGACGTACGCGTCCACCAGCGGCTCGCCGGCGACCACGGCGACCAGCGCGCCGGCGATGAGCCACTGGCCGAACGCCATCTGGTCCTTCAGCCCGGCCCGGCGCAGGACGAGCAGCCCGACGGCGGCCAGCGCGCCGATGGTGAAGCCGAGCGCGATCCCGAGGGCCAGCTCGGCCCAGCCGAGCCAGCCCAGGAAGAGGCCGAGCACCCCGAGCAGCTTCACGTCGCCGAGGCCGAGGCCGCCGCCCGGGGCGATCAGGGCGAGCAGCAGCGCGGCGCCGCCGGTGACCGCCGCGGCGAGGACGGCGCGCCACAGCGCGTCCCAGTCGCCCGGGACGGCGAGCAGGGCGAGGCCGACCGGGTAGGACGGCAGGGTCAGCCGGTCCGGCAGCCGCTGGCAGTCCAGGTCGATCACGGCCAGGGTGAGCCCGACCGCGCCGAGCCACAGGTACGCCGGCAGCTCCGGGGCGGCGCCGAACGCGGCGCCCACGGCCCCGAGCACCACCGCCGCCAGCCCGGCCAGCACCGCCCGCCGCGCCGGCGCCGCCGGCTCCCCCCGCCACGCTCCCTTGCCCCACATCGGCTCGCCGGCCGGCACCCGCAGGGTCAGCGCGGCCAGGAAGGGTCCCAGCGCGGCCCCCACCGCCGCACATCCGAGCCCGACCCCGACCGACACCCGCCGGACCCTACCGACCCCGCCGGACCCCGCCCGATCCCCGTCCACAGCCGCCGGAGGGCGGCCGGCTCCGGGTGCGGGCCCGGCCCCGGGGACCATCGCGCCTCAGCGGCCACCGGGACGGAGCCGGCCGGGGACACCCGGAGCTTGCGACGGGTGCACCCGGCACGTCGCTGGGCGAGCGCGCCGATCAGCGCGCCCAGGCGGACCGACCGTCCGCCCCGGGGTATGGGGGCCGCTCCCCGGGATCAGCAGAGTCCGGCGGCGCGGCACTTCGCCTTGGCGGCGTTGAACACCTCGGGGTCGTCGGTGAAGATGTGCCGCCCGCTCTTGTCCGAGTTGAGGACGTAGTAGAGCCAGTTCCCCGCCGCCGGCTCCACCGCGGCCTGCACCGAGGCGACCCCGGGGTTGGCGATCGGGGTCGGCGGCAGGCCCTTGCGGAGGCGGTTGTTGTACGGGCGTGTCCTTCTCCAGGTCGGCCTGGGTCAGCCCGCCGCCGGAGCGGCCCAGCCCGTACAGGATCGCCGCGTCGACGCCGAGGTAGTAGTCCTGCTGCAGCCGGTTGTAGATGACCCGGGCGACCTGCGGCCGCTCCTCCACCCGCTGGGTCTCCCGCTCGACCAGGGACGCCACGATGAGCAGCTGGTACGGGTCGAGGTCGACGTCCGCGGCCCGCGCGGACAGCCCGCTGGTGTCGACCTTGTCCTTGTACATCGCGACCATCGACTGCAGCAGGCTGGCCGCGGTGGTGTCCGGCTCCAGGTCGTACGTCTCCGGGAAGAGGAAGCCCTCCAGCCGGCCCTTCGCGTAGTCGGGGAGGTCGAGCGCCTTGGTGTTCTTCGCCGCCGCCTGCAGGTCCTTGAGCTCCAGCGGGGTCTTGTCCGCGATCAGCTTCAGGGTGGCCGCGACGCTGAGCCCCTCCGGGACCGTCACCCGGGCCAGCACCCGGGCGCTCGGGTCGAGGATCAGCGTGAGCGCGGAGACGCCGCTCATCTCCTTGCGCAGCCGGTAGGTCCCCGGCTGGATGGACACCGAGCGCGGGTCGTCCTTGGCCGCGTTGCGGAACGCGTCCTCGCTCTTCACCACGCCCGCGGTGACCAGGGTGGCGGCGATGTCGGTGGCGGTGTCGCCGGGCTCGACCCGGATCAGCACGTCCCCGGTGCCCTGGCCGGCGTAGTCCGGCGTGGTGCCGAAGCGGCCGAGCAGCGTCCGGCCGCCGTACAGCGCGCCGACCCCGGCGGCGCCCAGCACCAGCAGCACGACCAGCGGGACGACCAGCCGCCGGCGGCGGCGCCGGCGCCGGTCCGACTCGTGCCGGCGGCGGTCCGACCGGCTGGGCTGCGAGTAGTGCTCCGGGGGGAAGAACCCGAGGTCCTGCGGCGCATGGCTCACTCGGCGCTCCTGCGTCCAGCGGTCACTGCGCCCTCCGAGCGCCGTCCAACCATCCTTGAAGTATGAGGACAGCGGCCGAACGGTCAACGACCGATCGTCCCTTACGTCCGCGAGTGCCCGCCTCGGCGAGCCGTCTTGTCGCCGCGACGGTGGTCAGCCGCTCATCCGACAAACGGACCGGAACCGGATGGATGCGCTCCGCGAGCAGAGTGGCGTAGTCGCGGGCGGCCCGGGCGGCCGGGCCCGGGCGGCCGGACAGCGAGGTCGGCAGGCCGACCACGACCTCCACCGCGGCCCGGTCGGCGACCAGCGTGGCCAGCCGGGTCAGGTCGGCGTCGCCGCGCGGGTCGCGGGCGAGCGTCGCCAGCGGGGTGGCGAGCACGCCGTCCGGGTCGCTCGCGGCCACCCCGACCCGCACCGTGCCCACGTCCACCCCGATCCGCACGCCGGCCACCCAGCTCGCCGGCCGGGCGGCCGGTCGTCGGGGGGACGACGACCGGTCGCTCCGCTGACGCGGCTCCGCCGGCCGGTCCGGCCGGGGCGGGGTCGGGGTCGCCGGCCCGGGACGACCGGGCCGGCGGCGAGCCGGGGACGGGCGGCACGGCGGTCATCCGGACCCGCTCACCCGCTGCCCGACGACGTGCTCGACCAGCAGCAGCGCCTCGGGGATCCCGCCCGGCTCGGTGCCGCCGCCCTGCGCGACGTCGTCCTTGCCACCGCCGCGGCCGGCGACCGGGGCGGTCGTCGCCCGCACGATCTCGCCGGCGGACAGGCCGCGCACCCGGGCCGCCTCGTTGGCCGCGGTCACGAAGGCGACCTTGCCGTCCGCGCGGGAGAAGAGGGCGACCACCCCGGGCCGGCCCGGGTCGAGCCGGCCGCGGACGTCCAGCGCCAGCGTGCGCAGCTCGGCGCCGCCGAGCCCGCCGGGCACCTCCGCGGCCACCACCGCGGCCCCCGCGACGTCGCGGGCCGCCGCGGCCAGCGCGCCCGCGCCGGCCAGCACCGACTCCGCGCGCAGCCGCTCCAGCTCCTTCTCCGCGGTGCGCAGCCGGTCGACCAGCGACTGCACCCGCTCCGGCACCTGGTCCGCCGGCGCCTTCAGCGCGTCCGCGAGCCCGGCCACCAGCAGGTGCTCCCGGGCCAGGAAGCGGAACGCGTCCAGCCCGACCAGCGCCTCCACCCGGCGCACCCCGGCACCGATGGACGACTCGCCGAGCAGCTTGACCATGCCGATCAGCGCCGAGTGGGCCACGTGCGTGCCGCCGCACAGCTCGCGCGAGTAGTCGCCGATCTCGACCACCCGGACCTCGTCGCCGTACTTCTCGCCGAACATGGCCAGCGCGCCGATCCGCTTCGCCTCGTCCTGCGAGGTGAGGAAGGCGTGCACCTCCAGGTCGCGGGCGAGCACCTCGTTGACCTCGTCCTCGACGTCCGCGAGCACGGACGCCGGCACCGCGCCGGGCGAGGAGAAGTCGAAGCGCAGCCGGCCCGGCGCGTTGAGCGAGCCGGCCTGCGCCGCGCTCTCCCCCAGCGCCGCCCGCAGCGCCGCGTGCACCAGGTGGGTGCCGGAGTGGCTGCGGGAGACCGACCGGCGCCGGTCGGTGTCCACCGCCGCGTGCACGCCGTCGCCCGGCCGGACCGCACCGGACAGCACCCGGGCCCGGTGCACGGTCAGCCCGGGCACCGGCTGCTGCACGTCCACGACCTCGAGCTGCGCGTCCCGGGAGCCGGACCGCACGATGATCCGCCCGGTGTCGGCGAGCTGCCCGCCGCCCTCCGCGTAGAACGGGGTGACGTCGAGGACGACCTCGACCTCGTCGCCCTCCCCCGCCTCGGCCAGCGCCTGGCCGCCGGACAGCAGCCCGGTGACCGTGGACTCCCGCTCCGCCTCGACGTAGCCGGTGAAGCGGGACGCCCCGGCGCCGTCGAGCACCGCCCGGTACGCCGAGACGTCGGCGCCGCCGGTCTTGCGCGACTGCGCGTCCGCCTTGGCCCGCTCCCGCTGCTCGGCCATCAGCCGGCGGAAGCCCTCCTCGTCGACGGACAGCCCCTGCTCGGCCGCCATCTCCAGGGTGAGGTCGATCGGGAAGCCGTACGTGTCGTGCAGCTGGAAGGCCTGGTGCCCGGGCAGCGTGGACGCGCCGGCGGAGCGGACCGCGCCGACCGCGGTGTCGAAGATCGCGGTCCCGGACCGGAGCGTCTGCGCGAACGCCTCCTCCTCCGCGTACGCGTACGTCGCGATGCGGCCGAAGTCGGTCGCCACCTCCGGGTAGGACAGCGCCATCGCGTCCCGGGACAGCGGCAGCAGCTCGGGCAGCACCGGCCCGTCGTAGCCGAGCAGCCGGACCGAGCGGATCACCCGGCGCAGCAGCCGGCGCAGCACGTAGCCGCGGCCCTCGTTGGACGGGGTGATCCCGTCCGCCATGATCATCAGCCCGGACCGGACGTGGTCGGCGACCACCCGCAGCCGGACGTCGGCCGGCTCGTCGTCGCCGTACCGCCGGCGGGCCAGGTCGGCCGCGCGCTCCAGGACCGGGAAGACCTCGTCGATCTCGTAGAGGTTGTCCACGCCCTGCAGCAGGTACGCCATCCGCTCGACGCCCAGGCCGGTGTCGATGTTCTTCGCCGGCAGCTCGCCGAGGATCGGCCAGTCCTCCTTGCCCGAGCCCGGCCCCCGCTCGTACTGCATGAAGACGAGGTTCCAGACCTCCAGGAAGCGGTCCTCGTCCACCACCGGGCCGCCGTCGGGGCCGTGCTCCGCGCCGCGGTCGTAGTAGATCTCCGAGCACGGCCCGCACGGGCCGGGCACGCCCATCGACCAGAAGTTGTCCGCCTTGCCGCGGCGCTGGATCCGCTCGTGCGGCAGCCCGATCACCCGGTGCCAGATGTCGAACGCCTCGTCGTCGTCGAGGTAGACCGTCGCCCACAGCCGGTCCGGGTCGAAGCCGTAGCCCCCGTCGCCCTGGCCGGTGGTGAGCAGCTCCCAGGCCGACGTGATCGCGCCTTCCTTGAAGTAGTCGCCGAAGGAGAAGTTGCCGGCCATCTGGAAGAACGTGCCGTGCCGGGTGGTCTTGCCGACCTCCTCGATGTCGAGGGTCCGCACGCACTTCTGCACGCTGGTCGCCCGCGGCCACGGCGCCGGCGCCTCGCCCTGCAGGTAGGGCTTGAACGGCACCATCCCCGCGTTGACGAACAGCAGCGTCGGGTCGTCCAGGATCAGGCTCGCGCTGGGCACCACGGTGTGCCCGTTCTGCTCGAAGTAGCGCAGGAAGCGCTGCTTGATCTCCGCCGCCCTCATCGGAAGTCCTCCGGGCGCGCCCCGAGCCGGCCGTCGATGCCGGAGCCCTCGAGCAGCTCGGACTCGCGCGCGGACATGCCGTCGCGCACCTCGTCGGCGAAGTCGCGGACCGCCTCGGCCAGGCCCTGCAGCGAGCTGCCCAGGCCGCGCGGGGACAGGCTGGCGGCGGCGCTGGACAGCCTGCGCATCACGAGAACCCCCACCGTGACCCCCAGCGCCAGCCAGAACATCCGCTTCACCGCTGCACCCTCTCTCGTCCGGACGGCGTGGATCGCCGTCTCACTCCATGGTGCGCCGCGGGGGCGACCGGATTACGCCCGGGCCGGCACCTACAGCCCGGCGCGGCGGGCGGCCCGGCGGGCCCGCCGGTCGGCCTTCACCGCGTCCTTGGCCGCCTTCTCCGCCTCGACCCGGCGCCGGTTCTGCGCGGCCCTGCGGATCCCGTACGAGAACGCGGCCACCTTGATCGCCGGCCCGCCCAGGGTGGTGGCGAAGACCGAGGACAGCGCGGCGGCGTTGCTGCTCACCGCCTGCGCATTCTGCGTGATGCCCTCGACCCGCTCCAGCTCCCTGTTGACCTGATCCATCGTGGTCTGCGCGTTGAGCAGCAGCGGCTGGGCACCCTCGTGCGCCTTGCGGATGGCCAGCGTGGTCTCGTCCAGGGTCCGGCCCAGCTTCAGGATCGGGACGGCCAGCAGCAGCACGAGCAGCACGAACGCGGCGGCCGCGACGAGCGCGGCCCACTCCCCACCGGACACGAACGCTCCTAACCCCCGGGCCGAAGACCCGCAGACCCTACAGCGAGGTGCCCCACCGGCGGACCGGTGGGGCACCTCGGGGTGCTGCGAGAGGGCTAGCCGTCGACCCGCACGAAGGTGCTGCCGGCGGCACGGTGCCGTCACCGAAGGCGACCCGGCCCAGGTAGCGCTGGCCCGCGGTCAGCCCGCTCCAGGCCGCCGTGACCGTGGCCAGCTGGCCGGCCTGCACCGGCTGGCTGGCCGGCGTCACCGTCAGGTTGCCCGCCGGGGTGCCACCCAGCACCCAGGAGAACGCCGGCGTCTCCACCGTCGTCTGGCCGGGCGCCGCGCCGAAGAGCACGACGTACAGGTCGTACGTCGCGGCGGTCGGGTTGAGCAGCTGGATCTGCTCCTCCGCGGTGGCCCCGCCGCCGACCCCGACCAGCGTGGTGCCCCGGTAGAGGTAGAGGTCCACGTCGGTCCCGGCCGCGAAGTCGCGGTCGAAGCTCGACTGCCGCAGGACCGTGGTCCCGGTCGGGACGGTGACGGTGAACTTCGCCGTCCGGGCGCTGACCGCCGGCGCGGCCGAGTCGAAGCCCGGGCCGGTCGGGGACAGCGTGGCGGCCAGCCGGTCCGCCGCCGTCAGGCCGGCCGCGGGCGCCGCGGTCAGCGTGCCGGCGAAGCCGGAGGTGACTCCGATCGCGGTCGAGCCGGCGGTACCGGTGCCGGACACCTCGGCCGGCGCGGCCGCCGCGACCGGCCGGACCGCGATCTGGCTGCGCACCTGATGGGTGCCGTCGGACCAGGTCAGCGCGCCGAGCGTGTACCGGCCGAAGGCGGCGGAGGTCCGGGTGAAGGTCACCTTGTAGGTGCCCTTGGCGCCCGGCGCCAGCTTCAGCGTGGACGGCGTCACCGTGGCGGTGACGCCCGCCGGCGCCTGCACGGACACGGTGTACGTCGCGGCCTTGTCCGCCACGTTGGTGACCGTCCGGGTGACCGTCTGCGACCCTGCCAGCGCGCCGATCGCGATGTTCGGCGTGTTGAGGTCGCTCGGGTCGATCCGCCCGTACGACTGGCAGGTGCTGCCGGTCGCCGCGAGCTGCCCGATGCCGCACAGGTAGCGCACCCAGTCGGCGAAGCCACTGTCGTAGGCGAGCCCCGGGTCGGTGGCCCGGCTGGCGTCGACCTGGCCGGAGCCGTAGTCGAGCGCACCCGCCGCGCCGTTGGTGTCGGTGGTGATGGCCGCGCCGGTGTTGTCCTTCTGGCCGGCGGTGGTCAGCAGCGCCGACTTGACCCGCATCGGCGACCAGTTCGGGTACTTCTGGATCACCAGCGCGGCGAGGCCGGCCATGTGCGGGCTCGACATCGAGGTGCCGGACAGGTAGTCGTACAGCCGGCCGTTGTTGCCGGGCGGGGAGGTGCCGGCCAGCACGTCCACGCCGGGCGCCATGATGTCCGGCTTGAGCAGGTCACCGGCGCCGGCCAGGGCCGGGCCGCGGGCCGAGAACGACGCCACCTGCGGCGCCTTGACGCCGAACTCCAGCTCGCCCTTGGCGAGCGAGGCGGTCGGGGCCGCGGTGCCGGCGACGTACGCCTTGATCGCCGCGCCGGCGGTCTCGTCGACGTGCACGGTCGGGACGAAGTGCAGGTCTGCGTTCAGCGAGCTCGGCGCGGTGTTGGCGAGCACCATGCCGACCCCGCCGGCCGCCTTGACCTCCTTGCTCTTGTCGGTCCGGGCGTTGACGCCGCGGTCGCAGAGCACGATCTTGCCGGTGACCTTGGCCGGGTCGAGCGAGCCGAGCGAAGCACAGCCGCGCGTCGGTCGCGGTGGCGCCGGCCGCGGCGACCGCGGTCGAGAGCACCAGCGGCGAGCTGGGCACGGCCGCGCCGACGCCGACGCCGGCGTACGTCACGCCGTTGCCGAGGGTCACCGACGACTTGCCGGTGCGGTCCAGCGTGCCGGCGGCGACGGTGGTCACCCACGGGCCGTTGTGCGCGACCGTGCTCGCCCCCGGGCCGGTGTTGCCGGCCGAGGTGGCCACGAAGACACCCGCGTCGGCGGCGCCGAGGAACGCCAGCTCGACCGGGTTGACGATGCTCGTGGTGCTGCCGGAGATCGAGAAGTTGATCACGTCGACGCCGTCGGCGGTGGCGTCCTCGATCGCCTTGACGCTGTCGCTGGTGTAGCAGCCGGCCTCGGCCTCGTCACGGCCCCAGCAGACCTTGTAGGTCGCCAGCCGGGCGTTCGGCGCCATGCCGCTCGCCTTGCCGAGGGCCACGCCGTCGACCACGACGTCGACGCCGTAGTTGCCGACCGCGGTGGTCGAGGTGTGGGTGCCGTGGCTGTCGGCGTCCCGCGGCGAGAGGTACTCGTACGGGAAGACGGTCTTGATGTCGCCGACACCGGCGGTCGCGCCGGCGGTGTAGTAGCGGGCGCCGACGATCTTGCTGGTGCAGTTCGCCGCGGTCCACTGCTCACCGGTCTGGCAGGTGCCGGCGAAGCTGATCGGCCGCGGATTGGCCAGCGGCGCGAGCGACGGGGACTCGGGCCAGGCGCCGGAGTCGACGACGCCGACCACGACGCCGCTGCCGGCGCCGCGGGAGCCCGGGCCACCGAGCTGGGACCAGATCCCGCCCGGCTTGGTCAGCCCGAGGAACTCCGGCGTCCGGGTGGTGTCGATGGTGCGCCGCTCGTCCTTCGTGACCGCCAGGACGCCGGCGGTGCCGGCCAGCTTCGCGGCGTCCGCGGCGGTCATCCGCGCGGAGAAGCCGTTGAAGGCGACCGAGTAGTCGTAGAGCTTGCGCGCGCTGCCGGCCTGCCGGAGCACGCCGTCCTGGCGCTGCCGCAGGTAGCCGCGGTAGGCGGCGACGGCGGGCGCCGCGGCGTCCAGCTTGGCGCCGGCGGCCGGCTGGGTCGCCGCGTAGCCCGCGAGGCCGCCGGCGTAGCTGGCGGCGGGGGCGTCGGAGAGCTGCACCAGGTAGGTGGCGGTGGTGCCGTCGGCGGTTGCCGGGGCGGCGGTGGCCGGGCCCACGGTGGCGAGCCCGGCGATCAGCCCGGCAGCGCCGAGCACGGCGAGCGCGTGGTTGCGCCGCCGGAGGAGGGGAGATCCCAACGGTGGTCCTTCCATGGGAAGTGGCCGCACTCGGCCGCCGGCTCTCCCTCCGGCGAACGGTGTATGGGGGGTGCCGCCGCTTGTGGGAGCGGCGCCGGCGCGCCCGCGGGAACCCGCGGTGCACCGCCACTGAACTTACTTAGCCGACCGAACGGGTTTGCGCCAGGGCAGCGGACGGGAAATAACCGCTGTTTGGAGCATCGTGGCGCGGCAATCACCCGATCGGCGGATATCCCGACTACCGTCCGTCGTGGGCGTCCGGGTCGCCGAGGTCGGCCCGGTCGGCGGGCGAGGGCAGCTCCGGTTCGCACCGCGGGCGCCAATCCTCCGTCGCGTCGGTGGCCGGTGCCGTCCCACGCAGGATCGCCCGCAGCCGGGCCACCCGCTCGGCCGCGCCGCGCTCGGCGCCGTGGTCGCTCGGGCGCGTAGTAGTCGCGGCCGACCACCGGGTCCGGCGGCGTACTGCTGGCGCACCACCCCGCCGGGGAAGTCGTGCGCGTACCGGTAGCCGCGGCCGTGCTGCAGCCGCTTGGCCCCGCCGTAGTGGGCGTCCCGCAGGTGCGCCGGCACCGGGCCGGCCAGCCCGGCCCTGACGTCGGCCTGGGCCGCGCCGAGCGCGGCCACCACCGCGTTGGACTTCGGCGCCAGCGCGCAGTGGATCACCGCCTGGGCCAGGATGATGCCGGCCTCCGGCAACCCGACCAGCTGGGTCGCCTGGGCCGCGGCGACCGCGAGCGGCAGCGCCGTCGGGTCGGCCTCGCCGATGTCCTCCGAGGCCAGGATCATGATCCGCCGGGCGATGAACCGGGCGTCCTCCCCCGCCTCGATCATCCGGGCCAGGTAGTGCAGCGCGGCGTCCACGTCCGAGCCGCGCATCGACTTGATGAACGCGCTGGCCACGTCGTAGTGCTGGTCGCCGTCCCGGTCGTAGCGCACCGCGGCCCGGTCCACCGCGGCCTCGAGGGTGGCCAGGTCGACCCGGTCCGCGCCCTGGGCCTGGGCCGCGCCGGCGCCGGCCTCCAGCGCGGTCAGCGCCCGCCGGGCGTCCCCGCCGGCGATCCGCAGCAGGTGGGCCTCGGCGTCCGGGTCCAGCCCGAGCGCGCCGCCGAGCCCGCGCTCGTCGGCCAGCGCCCGCCGTACGACGACCTTGACGTCCTCGTCGGTCAGCGGCTCCAGGGTGAGCAGCAGCGAGCGGGACAGCAGCGGGCTGACCACGGAGAAGAACGGATTCTCGGTGGTCGCCGCGACCAGCGTGACCACCCGGTCCTCGACCGCGCCGAGCAGCGAGTCCTGCTGGGTCTTGGAGAAGCGGTGCACCTCGTCGATGAACAGCACGGTCTGCCGGCCGGACATGCCGAGGTCCCGCTTGGCCGCGGCGATGACCTCGCGGACCTCCTTGACCCCGGCGTTGAGCGCGGACAGCGGCACGAACCGGCGCCGGGTCGCACGCGAGACGACGTACGCGATCGTGGTCTTGCCGGTGCCCGGCGGGCCCCACAGGATCAGCGACATCGGCGCGTCGCCCTCGACCAGCCGGCGCAGCGGGGTGCCCGGCCCGAGCAGGTGGCGCTGGCCGACCACCTCGTCCAGCGTGCGCGGGCGCATCCGCACCGCCAGCGGGGCGGTCGCGGCCACCGCCTGCTCGGCCGCGGCGTCGAACAGGGTCACGCGGCGACGGTACGCGGGCCGGCGGCGGTGCGGGCGACCCCCGTGCCGCCGGGACGACACCAAATCGCCCGAGCCGGGTCCGATCGGGGATGCTTGGGGCGTGTTCGCTCGGATCGGCCGGTTCTGCGCCCGGCGCCGCCGGCTGGTGGTGGCCGGCTGGCTGCTGGTCGCGATCGCCGGCGGGACGGCCAGCGGGCCGGTCTTCGCCCGGCTGGAGAGCGGCCAGGCCAGCGGCCGGTTCGAGTCGATCCAGGCGTACGACCTGCTGGGCAACGAGGCCCAGTACGGCGGCCGGGTGCTCGGGCTGGTGGACGGCGTCCGGGTGTCCGACCCGGCGGTCCGCGAGGTGGTGCTGGGCGCCGCCCGCGAGGTCGGCACGCTGCCCCGGGTCGGCCGGGTGCGGGAGCCGTACACGCAGCCCCGCGCCGGCCTGGCCGCCGCGGACGGGCGGGCGCTGCTGGTCGTGGTCGACCTGGACCGGGACCTGAGCCGGACCGAGCGCATCGAGGCCGCGGAGGCGGTCGGCGACCGGCTGCGGCAGCTGCCCGGCGCGCTGCCGCCGGCGCAGCAGGACGGCGCCACCGTGCTGATGGGCGGCCAGCCGCTGATCAGCCGGGACGTCAACGAGCAGGTGCAGAAGGACACCGAGCACGCCGAGCTGGTCGCGCTGCCGCTCACCCTGGTGGTGATGGTGGTCATCTTCGGCGGCCTGCTGGCCGCCGGGCTGCCGTTGCTCGGCGCGATCGGCTCCATCGCCGGCGCGTTCCTCTGCCTGCTCGGCTTCTCCACCGTCCTGACCCTGGACCCGAACACGGTGCCGGTGCTCACCCTGCTCGGGCTCGGCCTGTCCATCGACTACGCGCTGCTCATGGTCAGCCGGTTCCGGGAGGAGCGGGCGGCCGGCGCGGACGTGCCGGCCGCGGTGGAGCGGACCGCGGCCACCGCCGGGCGGACGATCGCCTTCTCCGCGCTGACCGTCGCGGTCTGCCTGTCCGCGCTGTTCACCTTCGACGACCCGACGTTCCGGGCCATCGGCGCGGCCGGCGTCGCCGTCGTGGTGGTCGCCCTGCTGGCCGGGCTGACCCTGGTGCCGGCGCTGCTGGCGATCGCCGGCCGGCGGATCCGGCTCGGCCGGGTGGTGCCGCCGGACCAGGGCTTCTTCTCCCGGCTGGCCGGCGCGGTCCAGCGCCGGCCGTGGCCGGTCGCGCTCGGGGTGGCCGCGCTGCTGCTCGCCGCCGGCATCCCGCTGCTGTCCCTCCGGCTGCAGAACAGCGGGGCCGCGCTGCTGCCGGGCTCGTTCGAGAGCGTCCAGGTCGAGCAGAATGTGGCCGCCCGCTTCCCCGGCCTGAGCGCGGAGCCGGTCACCGTGGTGGCCCGGGCCACCCCGACGCAGCTCGACGCGTACGTGGCCGGGCTGGCCGACCGGGTCGGCCCGGCGTACCGGGCGGACGTGGCCCAGGTCGGCGCCGCGGAGCGGCTCGGCGGCTCGGACTACGCCTCGGTCAGCCTGATCCCGACCGGCCCGCCGCAGGGCGACCCGGCCCGGCGGGTGGTGGAGCAGCTGCGGGAGCACCGGGCCGACTTCCCCACCTGGGTCGGCGGGGAGACCGCGGTGGTGATCGACTTCACCGACGAGGTGGTCAGCTCGCTGCCGGTCGCCTTCGCGCAGATCGCGGTGGCCGCGTTCGTGCTGCTGTTCCTGATGACCGGGTCGGTGCTGGTGCCGGTGAAGGCGCTGGTGATGAACACGATCTCGCTCGGCGCCACCTTCGGCGCGCTGGTCTGGGTGTTCCAGTGGGGCAACCTGGAGAGCCCGCTCGGCTTCACCTCGCCCGGCGCGATCGAGACCTGGATCCCGGTGCTGGTGTTCGCGTTCGCGTTCGGCATCTCCATGGACTACGAGGTCTTCCTGCTGGCCCGGATCAAGGAGCTGTACGACGCCGGGTACAGCAACGACGACGCGGTCCGGCTCGGGCTGCAGCGCAGCGGGCGGATCATCACCTCGGCGGGGCTGCTCATCGTCATCGTCTTCGCCGGCTTCGCGGCCGGTCAGATGGTGGGGATCAAGGAGTTCGGGCTGGCGCTGGCGGTGTCGATCGTCGTGGACGTCACGCTGGTGCGCTGCCTGCTGGTGCCGGCGACCATGACGCTGCTCGGTGACGCCAACTGGTGGGCGCCGGCGCCGCTGCGCCGGCTGCACGCCCGCATCGGGCTCCGCGAGGGCGCCTCCGCCCCCGCCGTCCACCCGGGCCGGCCGGCCTACCCGGGTGGGCCGGCCTACCCGGGGCGCCGGCCTACCCGGGGCAGCCGGCCTACCCGGGCCAGCCGGCCTACCCGGGCCAGCCGGTCTACCCGGGCCAGCCGGCCTATCCGGGCCAGCCGGTCTACCCGGGGCACTCGGTCTCCGCAGCCGGTCTACCCGGGGCACTCGGCCTACCCGGGACAGCCGGGCTTCCCGGGCGAGCCTGGGTCTCTGGCGCGGCCGGGCGACCCGGCTGGGGTGGCCGCGCTGAACGGCAAGGCGGTCCGGGGTCCGCGGCACCGGGCCGGCCGGCCCGGCTCGCTCCGGGTGGTCAAGCAGGAGGGCCGCACCGTGCTCGAGGTCAGCCCCGCGGGCCGCGACCGGGACCGACGGTGATCCGGGCCACCACCGCGCCGCCGGGGGCGTAGGCCACGCCGGCGCCGCCGCGGGCGGGCAGGCCGGCCACCCGGACCACGGCGGCGAACCCGGTGCCGGCCGGCTGCCCGGCCGGCCGGCGCACCGTCACCGACCGGGCCCGCTGCCCCGGCCGGCCCGGCAGCCGCAGCCGCACCTCGACCACCTGCGGGCCGGCCACCACGTGCAGCGCGCCGTCCCGGGCGCCGGCCGGCACGCACCGGCGGGCCACCACCGGCAGCGCCGGCGGAGCGCCGACCGGGCCCAGCTCGGTGGTCTCCAGGCAGGCCGGCGCGCCGTCCAGGCGGAACACCGTGGCCAGCACCCGGGTGCCGGCGCGGCGCACCTCGTAGCTGCGGGCCTCCAGCCGGCGCGGCCGGGCCCGGGGGGCGACGCGCATCTGGGCGGCCAGCACCGGCCCGGCCGCGGCGAGCACCACCGGTCCGCCGAGCTTGGTCGCGAGCAGCGCCCCGTCGTCGTACCAGGTCCCGCGCACGTCGGTGGAGCCGGCCAGCGGCAGCGCGCCGGGGCCGACCTCGACCGTGCCGGTGCCGACGGTCAGCCGGCCGGCGGTGACCTGCCCGCTGCCGGCGACCACCGGGGCGGCGCCGCCGCGGACGACCACCACCGGGACGCCGGTGGCCCCCGGCCGCAGCGGCTCGCTGAGCCCGTCCGCGTCCAGCGCGAGCCGGCGCAGCGGCGCGTCCGCGGCCAGGCCGGGGTCGCGGACCAGCAGCGCGCCGGTCGTGTCCGGCGGGGCCAGCAGCCGCACCTCCCCGCTGCCGCCGCTCCCGTCACCGCTAGCACCACCGGCACCACTGGCACCGCTGGCACGCGCTGGCACCACTGGTCGCGCTGGCACCACTGGTCGCGCTGGCACCGCTGGTCGCGCTGGCACCACTGGTCGCGCTGGCACCGCTGGTCGCGCTGGCACCGTTGGTCGCGCTGGCGCTGGGAGCGCGGCCCTCGGTGGGCAGCGCGAGCAGCGGCGCGGCCCGGCCGAGCGGCTCGGTCCGGCGCAGCGCGAGCGGCCCGCCGGCGTCGTCCACCTCCGCGACCCAGCTCAGGCCGGCGGCGTCCGCGCCCTGCAGCAGCACCACCCGGGCGCCGTCCGGGCTGCCGGCGTAGAGCACCGCCGGGTCGACCGGCCGCTGCGCCGCCGGCACGCCGTCCCGCCAGGCCCGCAGCGCGGCCCGGAGCAGCTCGGCGTCCCCGGCCAGCGGGCCGCGGGTCGGCCAGGCCAGCCCGCCGGCCGGCGCGGCGCCGGTCGCCGGCAGCGGGTCCGCCTCCGCGCCGCCGACCAGGGTCGGCACCAGCACCGCACCGCCGCCGACGAGCACCGCCGCGGCGGCCCCGGCCAGCACCAGCCGCCTCCGGCGCGACCGCCGCACCCCATGCCGGCCGTCCGCGCCGACGTCCCCGGCTTCCCCGGCGGCGCCACCGCCGCCGGTCCCGACCACCCGTCCGGCCTCCGCGGCGCGGTCTGCGCCGGCATCACGGCCGGGGCCCGCGCCGCGGCCCGAGCCGGCATCACGGCCGGAGGCCGCGCCGCGGCCCGAGCCGGCGTCACGGCCGGGGCCCGCGCCGCGGCCCGAGCCGGCATCACGGCCGGTGCCCGCACCGCGGCCCGAGCCGGCGTCGCCACCGCCGGGGCCCGCGGCGTGGTCCGGGCCGACCGGCCGGCCGGAGCTCGCGGTGCGGCCGGCGCGGCCGGCGCGGCCGGCGGGGCGGGCGGCCGCGGTGGAGTCGGGGTCGGGGTCGGAGATGGCGGCGAGCGCGGCGGGCAGCAGGTCCTCCGGCCGGCCGCGGCGCAGCAGGATGCTGCGCAGCGCCGCCATCCCGGCGTCCCGCTCGGCCCGGACCGCCGACTCCGGCAGCCCCAGCCGCTCCCCCACCGCGGCGTCGTCCAGGCCCTCGTCGGCGTGCAGCACCAGCACCACCCGCCGCCGCGGCGGCAGGCTGGCCAGCCCCCGCCAGACCACGTCGCCGTCGGCGTCGCCCGCGCCCGGGGCCGGCGGCGGCGTGGCCGCCCGCCGGCTGGCCGCGACCGCGAGCACCCGGCGGGCGTGCTCCTCCGCGGCGTCCGGCCCGGCGAGCCGGTCCCACCGGCGGGCGGTCTCGGCCAGCGCCCGCCGGCCCAGCTGCGCCGCCCGCGCCCGGTCGCCGGCCAGCAGCAGCGCCTGCCGGCGCAGCGCGCCGCCCCGTCCGGCGGCGAAGTCTGCGAAGCCCTGCTCGTCCCGCATGGTCTCCCGTCCCTGACCGCGCCGCGTGCCGCGGCGTGCAGAGGGTAGGGGTTCGGCGGGCGCCGCCGGGCGCCGACACCGAACAGGACAGGAGAAGCACCCGTGCAGACCCGCACTCTGGGCACCCCGACCACCGGCACGGTCGAGGTGAGCGCGATCGGGCTCGGCGAGATGCCGCTGTCGCTCGCCGACCGGCCCGACCGGCAGCAGGCGATCCGCACCGTGCACGCCGCCCTCGATGCCGGCGTCACCTTCATCGACACCGCGGACGCGTACTGCGCCGACGCGTCGGACTTCGGCCACGGCGAGGAGCTGCTGGCCGAGGCGCTCGGCCGCCGGATCCGGGACGTGCTGGTCGCCACCAAGGGCGGCCACACCCGGGGTGCCGACGGCGACTGGGCGATCGACGGCTCCCCGGACTACCTCCGCAAGGCCTGCGATGCCAGCCTCGGGCGGCTCGGCGTCGACGCGATCGGGCTCTACCAGCACCACCGGCCCGACCCCGAGGTCCCGTACGAGGAGACCATCGGCGCGCTCAAGGAGCTGTACGACGCCGGCAAGATCCGGATGGCCGGGATCAGCAACGCGGACCCGGACCAGATCCGCACCGCGCAGGGCATCCTCGGCGGGGCGCTGGTCAGCGTGCAGAACCAGTTCGCGCCCAACTTCCGGTCCAGCGAGCCCGAGCTGCGGCTGTGCGCCGAGCTGGGGCTGGCGTTCCTGCCCTGGAGCCCGCTCGGCGGGATCGGCCGGGCCGGCCGGATCGCCCAGCAGGCGGACTTCGCCGCGGTGGCCGACGCGCACGGGGTCAGCCCGCAGCAGGTGTGCCTGGCCTGGATGCTGGCGAAGTCGCCGGCGGTCGTCCCGATCCCCGGCTCGTCCCGCCCGGAGACCATCACCGACTCGGCGGCGGCGGCCGACCTCCGCCTCACCGACGAGGAGCTCGCCCGCCTCGGCTGACCGCCCGCGCCCCGGCCCGCCGGCCCGCCCCCGAGTGACGGCGCCCGCCCGCGAGTGACGGCACCCGCCCCCGGGTGACGGCGCACACCCACCGCGGTGACGGCGGACGCACCCGCGGACGGCGGACTCACCCGCGGACGGCGGACGTCACCCGCGGACGGCGGACGTCACCCGCGGACGGGAAGTGGGCGTTGACCTGGGTGAAGCGGCGTGCCTAACGTCCGGGCAACAATCGGGAGGGCGCATGGCGGAGGTCGACGGCGTCGAGGTCACCGGGGAGCGGCAGGACCGTTTCGACGAGGTGCTCACCCCGGAGGCGCTGGGCCTGCTGGCCCGGCTGCACCGGGAGTTCGACGGCCGCCGGCGGCAGCTGCTGGCCGCCCGCCAGGACCGGTACGCGCAGCTGGCCGCCGGGGGCACGCTCGGCTTCCTGCCGGAGACCGCGGACGTCCGGGCCGACCCGTCCTGGCGGGTCGCCGAGCCGGCGCCCGGGCTGGTCGACCGGCGGGTGGAGATCACCGGCCCGACCGAGCGGAAGATGACGATCAACGCGCTCAACTCGGGCGCCAAGGTGTGGCTGGCCGACCTGGAGGACGCCAACACCCCGCACTGGGCCAACGTCGTCTCCGCGCACCTCAACCTCGGCGACGCGCTGGACCGCACCATCGACTTCGAGGCCGGCGGCAAGGAGTACAGGCTCGGCGACCAGCTGGCCACCATCGTGGTCCGCCCGCGCGGCTGGCACCTGCCGGAGAAGCACGTGCTGGTCGACGGCGAGCCGATGTCCGGCAGCCTGGTCGACTTCGGCCTGCACCTGGCCCACTGCGGGTCCAAGCTGCTCGACGCCGGCGCCGGTCCGTACTTCTACCTGCCGAAGATGGAGAGCCACCTCGAGGCCCGGCTGTGGAACGACGTCTTCGTCGCCGCCCAGGAGCAGCTGGGCATCCCCCGGGGCACCATCCGGGCGACCGTGCTGATCGAGACCTACCCGGCCGCGTTCGAGATGGCGGAGATCCTGTACGAGCTGCGCGAGCACTCGTCCGGGCTCAACGCCGGCCGCTGGGACTACCTGTTCTCGGTGATCAAGAAGTTCCGCACCCGGGGCCGGGAGTTCCTGCTGCCGGACCGCAACTCGGTGACCATGACCGCGCCGTTCATGCGCGCGTACACCGAGCTGCTCGTGTCCACCTGCCACCAGCGCGGGGCGCACGCGATCGGCGGGATGGCCGCGTTCATCCCCAACCGGCGCGACCCGGAGGTCACCGAGGTCGCGATGGCCAAGGTCCGCGACGACAAGACCCGGGAGGCCGGCGACGGCTTCGACGGCTCCTGGGTGGCCCACCCGGACCTGGTGCCGCTGTGCCGGGAGGTCTTCGACGCGGTGCTCGGCGACAAGCCCAACCAGCTCGACCGCAAGCGGGAGGACGTGCACGTCACCGCCGAGCAGCTGCTCGACGTCGCGTCCACCCCGGGCGAGGTGACCGAGGCCGGGCTGCGCAACGACGTCAGCGTCGGCATCCAGTACCTGGAGGCGTGGCTGCGCGGCAGCGGCGCGGTGGCCATCTTCAACCTGATGGAGGACGCGGCCACCGCGGAGATCGCCCGCTCCCAGGTCTGGCAGTGGCTGCACAACGAGGTGCGGCTGGCCGGCGGCGAGACGGTGACCCGGGAGCTGGTCGAGCGGGTCATCGCCGAGGAGCTGGCGAAGGTCCGCACCGACGAGGACGGCCGGCGCTGGGACGACGCCACCGCCCTGTTCACCGAGATGGCGCTGTCCGACGACTACGCCGAGTTCCTCACCCTGCCCGCGTACGAACGGATGCCGTAGGGAGCGATCCGCATGGCCGGTCTCGAACGCCTCGCCGCCGCGCTCCGCGCGGAGCTGGGGAACGCGAAGGTGATCGACGACCGGCAGGAGCTGCGCACGTACGAGTGCGACGGGCTGGCCCACTACAAGGTCGTGCCCGGGCTGGTCGTGCTGGCCGAGACGACGGCCGACGTGGCCGCGACGGTGCGGGCCTGCGCCGGGGCCGGGGTGCCGTTCGTCGCCCGCGGCTCCGGCACCGGGCTGTCCGGCGGCGCGCTGCCGCACGCCGACGGCGTGCTGGTGGTGACCTCCCGGATGCGCCGCATCCTCGAGGTGGACCGGGACGGCCAGCGCGCGGTGGTCGAGCCGGGCGTGATCAACCTGCAGGTGACCAAGGCGGCCGCGCCGGTCGGCTACTACTACGCGCCGGACCCGTCCAGCCAGCAGGTGTGCTCGATCGGCGGCAACGTGGCGGAGAATTCCGGCGGCGCGCACTGCCTGAAGTACGGCTTCACCACCAACCACGTGCTCGGCGTCGAGCTGGTCACCCCGGACGGCGAGGTGGTCGAGCTGGGCGGCAAGGCGCCGGACGCGCCGGGCTACGACCTGCTCGGCCCGGTGGTCGGCTCGGAGGGCACGCTGGGCATCGCCACCCGGGTCACCGTCCGGCTGGTGCGCGCCCCGGAGACCGTACGGACCCTGCTGGCCGGCTTCCCCGGCACCGACGAGGCCGGCCAGGCGGTGTCCGCGATCATCGGCGCCGGGGTGATCCCGGCCGCGATCGAGATGATGGACGCGCTGGCCATCGAGGCGGCGGAGGCCGCGGTCCACTGTGGATACCCGGCCGGGGCCGGGGCGGTGCTGGTGGTCGAGCTGGACGGGCCGGCGGCCGAGGTGGAGGCGCAGTTCGCCGACGTGGAGCGGTTCTGCCGGGAGCACGCCGCGGCCGAGATCCGGATCGCCGCCGACGACGTGGAGCGGGCGCTGTTCTGGAAGGGGCGGAAGTCCGCGTTCGCCGCGGTCGGCCGGATCAGCCCGGACTACATCGTGCAGGACGGGGTGATCCCGCGGACCGCGCTGCCGGAGGTGCTGCGGGCGATCGCGGCGCTGTCGGCCGACTCCGGGGTGCGGGTGGCCAACGTCTTCCACGCCGGCGACGGCAACCTGCACCCGCTGGTGCTCTTCGACGACGCCGTGCCCGGGGCCGGCGAGGCGGCCGAGGAGGTGTCCGGGCGGATCCTCGACCTGTGCATCTCCCACGGCGGGTCGATCACCGGGGAGCACGGGGTCGGCTCGGACAAGGCCAAGCACATGCCGCGCATGTTCACCGACGCCGACCTGGACACCATGCAGCTGGTGCGGTGCGCGTTCGACCCGGCCGGGCTGTCCAACCCGGGCAAGATCTTCCCCACCCCCCGCCTCTGCGGCGAGGTCCCCGGCCGGCACCGCGGCGCGCACCCGCTGGTCGACGCCGGCCTCGCGGAGCAGTTCTGATGCCCCCCCCACCCCCCGCACCCCCTCACCTTTGCGCGTGTCCTCGTGCCGACACGCCGTGCCAGCGACCGTCTCCGGCGAGCCAGCGAGCAAAGGTGATCGACAGTGAGTGTGCTGGAGGCGCTGCGGGCGGCGGCCGGGGGGCACGCGGAGGAGGCCGGCGAGCGGGACGCGGTGGGTGGGGTGGCGGCGCGGTTCGCCGCGGCGCCGGGGTCGACCGAGGAGGCGGCCGCGGTGCTGCGGGTGGCCGCCGAGCACGACCTCGCGCTGGTCGCCCGCGGCGCCGGCACCAAGCTGGACTGGGGCACGCCGCCGCGCCGGCTCGACCTGATCGTGGACACCGGCCGGCTGGACCGGGTGGTCGAGCACGCGGCCGGCGACCTGGTCGCGGTGGTCCAGGCCGGTGTCCCGCTGGCCGCGCTGGCCGAGCGGCTCGCCGGCGCCGGCCAGCGGCTCGCCGTCGACGAGGTGGTGCCCGGCACCACCGTCGGCGGCGCGATCGCCACCGGGCTGACCGGCCCGCGCCGGCTGCAGGCCGGCGCCGTCCGCGACCTGGTGCTCGGCGCCACCCTGGTCCGCGCGGACGGCGTGGTCGCCCGCTCCGGCGGCAAGGTGGTCAAGAACGTCGCCGGCTACGACGTGGCCAAGCTGGTCTGCGGCGCGTACGGCACGCTCGGCCTGGTCACCGAGGCCGCCTTCCGGCTGCACCCGGTCGCCCCCGCGGCCGCGTACGCGAGCGTCCGGGTGCCGGACCCGGCGGCCGCGCACGCGACCGTGCAGCGGGTGCTGCACGCGCAGTTCGTGCCGGCCGCGGTCGAGCTGGACCGGCCGGAGCCGGGCGGCCCGGTCGAGGTGGCGCTGCTGCTGGAGGGCACCGCGGCCGGCGTGGCCGCGCGCACCCGGCCGGCGCTGGACGCGCTCGGCCCGGGCGCCGCCGCGGTGGACCGGCCGGCCTGGTGGGGCCGGCTGCCGGCCGGCGACGTGCTGGTCAAGGCGACCACCGAGCTGGCCGGGGTCGGCCGGCTGCTGGAGGGGGTGGAGAAGGCCGGGCCGGCCGGCGTGCGCGGCTCGGCCGGGATCGGCGTCTTCCACCTCGCGGTCGGGGCCGGCGCCGCGGCCGCGTTCGTGGAGACGCTGCGCGGCGCGGCTCCGGCCTGGTCGGGCAGCGTGGTGGTGCTGAGCGCTCCGGCCGCGGTGCGGGCCGAGGTGGACGCCTGGGGACCGGTCGCCGGGCTCGACCTGATGCGCCGGGTGAAGGAGCAGTTCGACCCGCAGGGCCGGCTGGCGCCCGGCCGCTTCGTGGGAGGGATCTGAGATGAGCGAGCCCGAGGGCCAGCGCGGCGGGCGGGCACCGAACGAGCCGGTCGACGCCACCCACGGCGCCCGCGGCGACGCCGGCCCGGGGCCGGTGGCGCTGGGGATGCCGGCCTTCGACGAGCACCGCCCGCCGTCGGCCGAGCTGGTCGCCGACTGCGTGCACTGCGGCTTCTGCCTGCCCGCCTGCCCCACGTACGCGCTGTGGGGCGAGGAGATGGACTCCCCGCGGGGCCGGATCTACCTGATGAACCAGGGCCTGTCCGGCGAGCCGCTGAGCGACTCGATGGTGCGGCACTTCGACGCCTGCCTCGGCTGCATGGCCTGCGTGCCGGCCTGCCCGTCGGGCGTGCAGTACGACCGGCTGATCGAGGCGACCCGGGCCCAGGTCGAGCGCCGGCACCGCCGCTCGCCGAAGGACCGGCTGCTGCGCGAGGCGATCTTCGCGGTGTTCCCGTACCCGCGCCGGGTGGCCCTGCTGCGCGGCCCGCTGCGGGCGTACCAGCGGGTCGGCCTGCAGGGCCTGGTCCGCCGCTCCGGCCTGCTGGCCCGGCTGGCCCCGACGCTGGCGGCCATGGAGGACATCGCGCCGCCGATCGGCCGGGGCTGGAGAAACAGCCCGCTGCCCGAGCGGGTCGCCGCCCGCGGCTCCCGGCGCGCGGTCGTCGGCCTGCTCACCGGCTGCGTGCAGGGCGCCTTCTTCCCGGGGGTCAACGCGGCCACCGCCCGGGTGCTGGCGCTGGAGGGCTGCGACGTGGTGATCCCGCGCCGGCAGGGCTGCTGCGGCGCGCTGAGCGTCCACAACGGTCGCGAGCCGGAGGCGCAGGCCTTCGCCCGCAAGCTGGTCGACACCTTCGAGGCGGCCGGGGTGGAGCGGGTCGTGGTCAACGCGGCCGGCTGCGGGTCGACCATGAAGGAGTACGCCGAGCTGCTCGCCGACGACCCGGCGTACGCCGCCCGGGCCGGGGCCTTCGCGGCGCAGGTCCGCGACGTGGCCGAGCTGCTGGTCGAGCTGGGCCCGGTGGCGCCGCGGCACCCGCTGCCGGTGACCGTCGCCTACCACGACGCCTGCCACCTGGCCAACGCCCAGGGCGTCCGGGCCCAGCCGCGCGAGCTGCTGCGCGGCATCCCCGGGCTGGAGCTGCGGGAGATCGCCGAGGCGGAGCTGTGCTGCGGCTCGGCCGGCATCTACAACGTGCTCAACCCGGAGCCGGCGGCCGAGCTCGGCGACCGCAAGGCCGCGAACGTGCTGGCCACCGGCGCCGAGCTGCTGGTCACCGCGAACCCGGGCTGCCTGATGCAGGTGGCCGCGTCACTGCGCCGCCAAGGCGGCCAGGGCGGCCAGGGCGACGGCGAGGGCGGCCGGATCGGCCTGGCCCACACCGTCGAGGTGCTCGACGCGTCGCTGCGCGGCCTGCCGGCCCCTGGTCAGCGCTCCCGGAAGCCGCCCAGGAACCGGCGGAACACCCCGCCCTGACGGGGCAGCGGAGCCGCCGCCGGCGGCGGCTGCGCCCGCTGCCGGGCGACCGGCCGGTCGTAGTCGGTGCGCAGGATGACGTCGATCGTCTGCGCGACGTCGAAGTCGGCCGACCCCTCGATCTGCGGCACGTAGCCGACCAGCATGCCGTCGCGCATCACCTGGGCCTCGAGCGCGGCCGTGCCGTCGGAGTCCCACACCGCCTGCCGGCCGTCGGGCAGCATGACCCGCACGCCGAACTGGTAGATCCCGGCCTTCTCCATGTGCGCGTCGACGCCCCGCTCGCGCAGCCCGTCGACGACCCGGCGTGCCTCGTTCTCCTCCACTCACCGACGATATCCGGGCCGCCGGGCCGCGACCGCCGACTCAGAAGGTGACCAGCGGGTCGCCGACGAAGTCGGCGATGAAGTTGACGAAGAAGAAGCCGAAGAACAGGAAGTTGGCGACCAGCAGGATGTAGCCGATCGGCCGCGTCCGCGCCGTCTTGGGCAGCTTCGAGTTCAGGTACATGAGCATGAACGGGAAGATCAGCGCGCCGAGGTTGGACATGTTCGCCGACCACTGCACCAGGCTCACCGGCAGCGCGAAGTGCAGGATGATGCTGATGATCACGAGCAGCGCGAACATGAACGGGAAGTAGAAGCGCCGCGGGTCGCCCTCGATGAGCGTGCGCAGCCGCGGGCTGTTGGCGTGCGCGGCGTCCGTGGTCACCCGGACCATCGCCTCGAAGATGCCGAGCTGGGTGCTGAAGAGGATGAGCACGCCGATGATCAAGGCGCCCACGAACAGTGCCTGCCCGTACTCCGCGTCCAGCGCGGTCGCGACGAAGGTGGGCACGTTCGCCTGGGTGGGCTTCTCGCCGGACAGCTCGACCGCGTGGGCCATCAGGATCGTGGGCAGCAGCATGCCGAGCATCGCACCGATGAAGAAGACGCCCCACTGGTCGATCGCCAGCAGCCTGAACCAGCGCTTCCACAGCGCGGTGTTCTTCTCGTCGTCCGGGAAGGTGACGCCGACGTCGCGCAGCTTGGTCTGCTCGCCGCGCAGGCCGGCGATGTGGCCGGCGCGGTGGCCCATGCCGTAGCCCTTGTCCCGGTAGTGCCCCATCACGTACCAGTTCAGCCCGGACGCCAGCGCGGTGAAGCCGGCCAGGCCGCCGAGCTGGGTGGCGGTGATCCCCTCCGGCGGCATGGCCGGGGTGACGAAGCCACGGATGCCCTCCCACCACAGCCGCCACGGGACGATGAACAGGTCGATGAGGATCAGCCCGATCAGGATCGCGCTGACCATCACCCAGTTGGCCAGCTCCAGCGACCGGCTGATCTTCCGGGACGCCGCGGTGATGAGGAAGACGACGACGAGCAGCGCGATCGCGTAGAGCCGCGGCTCCTCCATCCCGGCCCTCGGCGCCTCGCCGTGCACCAGGGCGTAGACGCCCTGCCCGGCCGAGGCCGCCCAGCCGCCGGCGATGAACGCGAAGAGCACCAGGAAGACCCCGACCGGAACCCAGAGGAAGTAGCCGGGCGGCACCCGCCCCCAGCCGACGACCGGCACCTCACCGGTGGCGATCACGTACCGGGAGCACTCGATGTTGTACGCGGTCTGCAGCACGGCCGAGATGAGGATGACCCAGCCGATGCCGACGAAGCCGAACTGCCCGACCGCCTGCGGCCCGAGCAGCCACTCGCCGCTGCCGATGGAGATGCCGAGCGCGATCAGGCTCGGCCCGACCGCGTACATGAAGAGTTCCTTGAAGCCGAGCCTCCGGACCCCGAACACCTCCTCCGGGGTCGGGAGGTCGTCGACGGCCAGATCCGGCCGGGACACACCGAGGGGATGGGTTGCGCCCGCGCGGGCGAGAGACTCAGTCATCGCGGCCTCCGGCAGCGGCGAAAGCCCCCGTGCGACGCGGTGATAGTCCGCCGGGCCGGTTGCGCGGACAAGCTCCAGTCGCCGAACTGTGACGTACCCGCGCCGAGCGGTCAGGTGGGGGTGGTCTCCCCGCCGGTCGGCGCCGGGGCGAGGCTGCCGGTCGGCGCCGGGGCGAGGCTGCCGGCCGAGCCGGCGGGCGCGGTCGCGCCGGCCGGGGCGGTCGGCGCACCCGGCGCCGGGCCGGGGTCCTTGGCCGCGGCCAGCACCCCGGCCTCGGCGAGCTGGTCCCGCCCGACCGGGGTCGGCGCGCCGGTGAGCGGGTCGCCGCCGGAGGCCGTCTTCGGGAACGCGATCACCTCGCGGATCGACTCCGC
Organism: uncultured Actinomycetota bacterium; assembly: GCA_963849885.1. GTDB lineage: Bacteria > Actinomycetota > Actinomycetes > Mycobacteriales > CADCTP01 > CADCTP01. Next base: position 76,084 of record CAWKIV010000003.1, read on the forward strand.
CCCGGCCAGCAGCGCGCAGGTCCGGTCCCAGCCGAAGGCGATGCCGCCGTGCGGCGGCGGACCGTACTGGAACGCCTCCAGCAGGAAGCCGAACTTCGCCTCCGCCTCGGCCTTGGACAGCCCGATGACCTCGAAGACCTTCTGCTGCATGGCGGAGCGGTGGATACGGATCGACCCGCCGCCGATCTCGTTGCCGTTGCAGACGATGTCGTACGCCTGGGCCAGCGCGTGCTCCGGGTCGTCGGCGAAGCGGTCCGCCCACTCCGGCGCCGGCGCGGTGAACGGGTGGTGCACCGCGGTCCAGCCGCCCTCGGCGTCCCGCTCGAACATCGGCGCGTCCACCACCCACAGGAACGACCAGGCCGCGGAGTCGATCAGCCCGCAGCGGCGGCCGACCTCGAGCCGGACCGCGCCGAGCAGCGCCCGCGCGTCGGCCGGCTCGCCGGCGGCGAAGAACACCGCGTCCCCGGGCGCCGCGCCGGCCGCCCCGGCCAGCCCGGCGACGTGCTGCTCGGACAGGTTCTTCACGATCGGCCCCTTGAGCGAGCCGTCCTCGCCCACGGTCACGTACGCCAGCCCGCGCGCCCCCCGGGACCGCGCCCACTCCTGCCAGGCGTCGAACTGCTTGCGGGACTGGGCCGCCCCGCCCGGCATCACCACCGCGCCGACGTACGGCGCCTGGAAGACCCGGAACTCCGTCCCGGCGAAGTGGTCGGTCAGCTCGACCAGCTCGACCCCGAAGCGCAGGTCCGGCTTGTCCGAGCCGTACCGGGCCATGGCCTCGGCGTACGTCATCCGGGGCAGCGGCCGGGGCACCTCGTGGCCGGCCAGCTCGGACCACAGCCGGGCCACCACCTCCTCGGCCAGCGCGATCACGTCCTCCTGGTCGACGAAGGACATCTCGATGTCGAGCTGGGTGAACTCCGGCTGCCGGTCGGCGCGCAGGTCCTCGTCCCGGAAGCAGCGGGCGAGCTGCCAGTACCGCTCCAGGCCGGCCACCATGAGCAGCTGCTTGAACAGCTGCGGCGACTGGGGCAGCGCATACCAGCTGCCCGGCTGCAGTCGCACCGGCACCAGGAAGTCGCGGGCGCCCTCCGGGGTGGACCGGGTCAGCTCCGGCGTCTCCACCTCGACGAAGCGCTGCTCGGCCATCACCGCGCGGGCGATCCGGCTGGCGTCCGAGCGCAGCCGCAGCGCCGCGGCCGGGCCGGACCGGCGCAGGTCGAGGTAGCGCCACTTCAGCCGGGCCTCCTCGCCGACGTCCCCGGTGGACCCGTCGACTGTCCCCCGGAGATCGGGAACGGCAGCGGCGCGGCCTCGCTGAGCACCTCCAGCCGGGTCGCGGTGACCTCGACCGCGCCGGTGGGCAGGTCCGGATTCTCGTTGCCGGCCGGGCGGGCGCCGACGGTGCCGGTCACGGCCACGCAGAACTCGGCCCGCAGCTGGTGCGCGGCCGCGGCCATCTCGCCCTCGCGGAAGACCACCTGCACCAGGCCGGAGGCGTCCCGCAGGTCGACGAAGATCACCCCGCCGTGATCGCGCCGGCGGGCCACCCAGCCGGCGAGCGTGACGCCCTGGCCGGCGTCCGCCGCGCGCAGCGTCCCGGCCTCGTGCGTACGGATCACGACAGCGACTCCTTCTCGATGACGAGCTGCAGGAACGGGTTGGTCAGCCGCTCCCGGCCGACCGTGGTGGACGGGCCGTGCCCGGGGTGCACGACGGTCGCGTCGTCCAGCGGCAGCACCACCCGGGCGAGCGAGTCGAGCATGGCCGCCTCCGAGCCGCCGGGCAGGTCGACCCGGCCGATGGAGCCGGCGAACAGCAGGTCGCCGGCCAGCAGCACCGGCGCGTCCGGGGTGTCCAGCGTGAAGACCACCGAGCCGAGCGTGTGGCCGGGCGCGTGCCGCACCCCGAAGCTGATCCCGGCCAGCTCCACGGTGTCGCCGTCGGCCAGCGGGCGGACGTCGGCCGGCTCGGCCGCGGGCAGGCTCGGCAGCCCCATCACCGGCAGGCCGCGGGGGATGCCCAGCCAGGTCCACGGGTCGGTCAGCTGCGGCCGGTCGTCCGGGTGCAGGTAGGCCGGGATGTCGCGGGCGCCGCACACCGGCACCACCGAGAACGTGTGGTCGAGGTGGCCGTGGGTGAGCAGCACCGCGGCCGGCCGCAGCCGGTGCCGGGCCAGCACCTGCTCCAGCGGGTCGACCGCGTCGATGCCCGGGTCGACCACCACGCAGCGCTCCCCGGCCGCGGGGGCGACGACCCAGCAGTTGGTGCCGGGCGGGCCGGCCGGGAACCCGGTGACGAGCACCCCTTCACCCTACGGGCCGGCCGCCGGCGGGACTCAGCGACCGCCGGTGACCACCTGCGCCTCGGCCACCGCCAGCCCCCACGGCGTGGCCGCGGTCAGCTCGGTCGGGGCGCCGGGGATGTCGATCGCGGCGCCGCCCTGCTCGTAGTGCACCTGCCAGCGCCGGGTGACCGTCCCGTCGTAGCGGGCGGCGGCGGCCCGGTAGGTGTGCGTGCAGCCGGTGCCCGCGGACCCGTACGGCGTGCCGGCGCCGGCGCAGCTGACCGAGCCCCCGTCACCGGTGACCCAGTCGGTCCGGTCCGGCTCGGCCACCGCGACCAGGCCCTCGGCCGAGCTGCCGGTCAGCTCGGCGAACGAGCCCGGCGCCAGCCACAGCCAGGTCGGCAGCCCGACGATGCCGCGGGCGTCCGGGCTGTGCCGGACCGCCCCGGCCGGCGGGGCCAGGTTCCCGTACGCCTCCTGGGCCTGCACGATCAGCGGCCGCGGCTGGGTCCCGTTGGTGAGCACCCAGTCCTTGGTGAAGAAGCCGCCGTGGTGGCAGATCATCACCTGCCACTCCTGGCCCGGCGGCGGCTCGGTCGTCGGCAGCGCCAGCGGCACGACGTTGGTCGTGTACGCGCACGGGATGCCGCCGTTGCAGAAGTAGGGCCCGTCCCCGGGGCCCGGCGTCACCTCGTCCTGGCCGCAGTCCTCGGCCGGCCCGCCCGGCTCCCCCGGGTCGCCCGGCTGCACGTCCACGCAGACCAGCGAGTAGGTGATGGAGCCGTCCGGATTCTTCACCGCCTCGGTGTGGCAGCGCCGGTCCGCCGCGGCGGCCGGGGTGACCGGCAGCAGCAGCGCACCGCCGAGCAGGGTCAGGACCAGCAGCCCGAGCAGCCGGCGCATCAGCATCCCCCCAGTGCGGTCTGGTCCACGACGCGCCAGCCGGAGCCGGCCCGACGCAGCGTGTAACGGGCCCGGTAGCGGCCGGTGCCGCCCTCCTCGGTGACCTCGACCGGCTTGCCGGTGCGCAGGTCGACCGGGTTCCAGGCCGAGATGTCGTAGCAGTCCTCCAGCGTGGCCGTGTCCCCGCTGGTCCGGGCCGGGCGCAGCCGGTGGCCGACCGTGCCGCGGACGCTGAGGCGCTGGATCCGGTTGCGGGAGACCGCCTGCCGGACCCGGGTCAGCTGCGGGTCGGCGGCGACCGCGGCCAGCCCGGGCGCGGCCGGGTCGCCGGCCCGGTGGGCGGCGACGACCGCGTCCCAGAAGCGCAGGTACGCGGTGGCCACCGGGTCGGTCGCGGCGGTGGCCGGTGCCGCGGTCGGCGGCGCCGGAGTGGCCGCGGGGCCGGCCGGCAGCGCGCTCACGCCGCCACCGTCGGCGCAGCCGGTCGCGAGTCCCAGGACTGCGACCAGCACGGCGACGCTCCGCATCCGGCGCACTACGATCCGTTTCCTCCCGTGTTGCGGCTCTCGCCCGGAGGATCCTAGCTTGTCCGCAGCACCCGTGCCGGTCTTCCCGTCCGGCGGCGACCTCACGGGAACCGGACAGCCCGCCGTCCTACACTGCCGGCTCGACCCCCCGTGTCACGCCGACGCCAGGAGCCCAGCCTTGCCCACCACCAAGCAGCGCCGCGAGTCCGCGCGCCGCCGCCTCGAGCGCCAGATCCAGCGCCGGCAGGAGGCCGCGGTCAAGCGGCGCCGGCGCAACCTGGTCACCGCGGCCGCGTTCGGGGTCGTGCTCGTGGTCGGCGCGGTCTTCCTGCTGGTCACCACCCTGGGCAGCGAGGAGCCGACCACCCCGGCGGCCGCGCCCACCCCGACCGCGAGCGCGAGCGCGGCGGCCAAGGGCGACTGCACGTACACCAAGGGCCAGGAGAAGGCGGCCAAGGACGTCGGCGTCCCGCCGAACGGCAAGGTGCCCACCACCGGCACCACGACGGTGAACGTGACCACCAACCGCGGCCCGCTGACCTTCACCCTGGACCGGGCCAAGGCGCCCTGCACGGCCAACAACTTCGCCTACCTGGCCAGCAAGAAGTACTTCGACGGCACGCCCTGCCACCGGGTCACCACCGGGGCCCAGTTCGGCGTGCTGCAGTGCGGCGACCCGGGCGGCACCGGGTCCGGCGGCCCGGGCTACAGCTTCGCCGACGAGGTCACCCCGGACCTGAAGTACACCAAGGGCGTGCTGGCGATGGCCAACAGCGGGCCGGACACCAACGGCAGCCAGTTCTTCATCGTCTACCGGGACACCCAGCTGGCGCCCAACTACACGGTCTTCGGCACCGTGACCAAGGGCCTGCCGGTGGTCGAGGCGATCGCCAAGGGCGGCTCGGACAACTCCAACGGCGACGGCGACGGCAAGCCGAAGACGCCGGTGTCGATCACCTCGATGCAGGTCGTGCAGACTCCGAGCAGCTGACGGTCACGCAGAGCGACTAGAGGTTCGTCATGGGCTTCCGTCCCTCGGTCGCGGCCGGCCTGCTGCTCGCCCTGCTCGCCACCGCCTGCTCCGGGGGGGCCGCCCCGGCCGCACGACCTGGTGCCGGTCCGCACCGGCGGCACCACCTGGGTGTACGTCGCCGAGACGCACCGGGTGGTGCGCTACCCGTGGGCGGCCGGGCGGGCCACCCCGGCCGGCCCCGGCCAGGTGGTGGTGACCGGGCTGCCGGACGCCAGCAGCCCCGAGCTCGGCGGCCGGTACGGCCACGAGCTGAAGAACATCGCCGTGGTCGGCGGCGCGCTCTACGTGTCCATCGCCTCCACCTGCAACGTCTGCGAGTCCGACACCGTCGCCACCCCGCGCCGGGCCGCGATCTACCGGTACGGCCTCGCCGGCGGCGCGGGCACGCTGGTGGCCACCGGGCTGCGCAACGCCGAGGGGCTGGCCGCGGTGCCCGGCACCACCGCGCTGTGGGCGGTGGTCAACAACCGGGACAACATCGCGTACCCGCACCACCGGGACATCACCGGCGACGGCCGGGACGACTACGGCACCGTGGTCCCGCAGTACGTCGACGACCACCCGATGGAGCCGTTCGTCCAGGTCGAGCAGGGCAGGTTCTACGGCTGGCCGTTCTGCAACCCGACCCAGGACACCCCGGCCGGCAACCGGGACATGCCGTACGACCGGGACGTGCAGACCAACCCGGACGGCCGGAAGGCCGACTGCGCGGCCGCGGAGCCGGTCGACACCGGCATCCCGGCGCACTCCGCGCCGCTCGGGCTGACCTTCCTGCAGCGCACGCCGGTCCCGGCCGGCCTGCGCACCGGCGCGGTCGTGGCGCTGCACGGCTCCTGGAACCGGACCCGCCGCACCGGCTACAAGGTGGTCTGGTTCGGCTGGCTGCCGACCGCCGGCGGCGGCCGGCCCGGGACCCAGCAGGACCTGGCCACCGGCTGGGTGGACGACAGCGGCCAGCAGGTCTGGGGCCGCCCGGTCGACGTGGCGGCGGACGCCACCGGCTCGCTGCTGGTCAGCGACGACGCCGCCGGCGCGGTCTACCGCCTGACCCCGCCGCGCTAGCGGGTCGGGCTAGCCGGGAGGCGCGTGCACGGTGGCGCGGGCCACCACCAGGTCCGGGGTCACCCGCCGCTCGGCCACCGCGGCGAACAGCTCGTCCAGCTGGCGGTGCCCACCCTCCAGCGCGGTGACCAGCAGCGAGCCGTCCTCCACGGCGTCCTCCAGGGACCGCTCGGCGGCCGAGAAGGCCACCTCCAGCGCGTGCCGGCCGCGCTCGATCACCACGTCCCGGCTCTGCTCGGTGAACCACTGCTGGATCCGGACCAGCGCGTGCGGCGTCCGGACCGAGGTCAGCCAGTCCCGGGACGGGCCCGGATTCTCCGACTCGGAGGTGAGGATCTCCACCCGGTCGCCCTCGGCCAGCGGGATGGTCAGCGGCACCAGCTTGCCGTTGGCCCGGGCGCCGATGGTGCGGTGCCCGACCGTGCCGCCCAGCGCGTACGCCAGGTCGACCGGGGTGGCGCCCTCGGGCAGCGTGACCGCCTGCCCGCCGGTGGCGAAGACCAGCACCTCGCGGCCGCCGCCGAGCTCGTCGCGCAGCGTCCGGATGAACTCGCCGGCGTCCGCGACCTCCCGCTGCCAGGCCAGCAGCCGGCGCAGCCACTCCATCTCCCGGCTGCGGGCCACCCCGAACGGGTGCGCGATGCCGGGCGCGGAGCTGGCCCGCAGCTGGGCGGCGATGCCGTGCTCGGCGACCAGGTGCATCGCCTCGGTCCGGATCAGCACGTCCAGCGGCTCGCCGCCGGGGCCGAGCACGGTGGTGTGCAGCGACTGGTAGAGGTTGAACTTCGGCACCGCGATGTGGTCCTTGAAGCGGCCCGGCACCGGCCGCCAGCGCCCGTGCACCAGCCCCAGCGCGGCGTAGCAGTCGCCCGGGGTGCCGCCCTCGCCGACCAGCACCAGCACCCGGGCCGCGTCCAGCAGCTGGTCGCCGCGGCCGCCGCGCTCCCGGCTGGTCCGGTACGCCGAGTACGGGTGGCGGGGGTGCGCCCGGACGGTCGCCGGGATCCGGCCGGCCCGCAGCTCCGGCGCCAGCTCGCGGGCCACCGTGGCCGCCAGCGCGGCCCGGCGCGGCGCCCGCTCCCGGTCCAGCCGCGCGGTGGTGGCCGCCTCGGCCGGCTGCAGGACGGCGAAGCAGAGCCCCTCCAGCTCCCGCTTGAGCAGCCCGATGCCGAGCCGGTCGGCCAGCGGGACCAGCACGTCCTGGGTGGCCCGGGCGGTCCGCTGCTGCTTGTGCGGCGGCTGGTAGCGCAGCGTCCGCATGTTGTGCAGCCGGTCGGCCAGCTTGATCACCAGCACCCGCAGGTCGCGGCCGGCGGCGACGACCATCTTGCGGATGGTCTCGGCCTCCGCGTCGTCGCCGAAGCGGACCTTGTCCAGCTTGGTGACGCCGTCGACCAGGTGCGCCACCTCGAGGCCGAACTCGGCCTGGGTCTCGGTGATGGTGTAGCCGGTGTCCTCGACGGTGTCGTGCAGCAGCGCGGCGGCCAGCGTGGTGGTGTCCAGGCCGAGGTCGGCCAGGATGGTGGCGACGGCGAGCGGGTGGGTGATGAACGGCTCGCCGCTCTTGCGCCGCTGGCCGCGGTGGTGCTTCTCGGCGACGGCGAAGGCGCGCTCCAGGGTGGGGATGTCCGCGTCCACCGGCCGGGTGGTCAGGTGCATGCCGACCAGCGGGCCGAGCGCGCCGGTGGGGCCGGTGCCGGGCCGGCCGGCGCCGACCGAGCGGCCGAGCAGGCCGCGCACCCACCGGTGCAGCGGCGTCCGCTCCGCCGCCGCGCACGCCGCGCCGCCGGCGATGCCCGCCGGCCCGCCGCTGGCGACGCCCGCCGGCCCGCTTCTGGCGACGTCCGCCGGCCCGCCGCCGGCGACTTCCGTCGGCCCGCCGCCGGCGGCGCCTGCCGGCCCGCTTCTGGCGACGTCCGCCGGCCGGCCGCTGGCGGCGTCCGTCGGCCCGGCGGTGCCCGGACCGGCGGCCGGCGCGGCCGGCGCCGGCGACTCGGCGCTCACCGGCAGCTGCCGCAGGGGCTGCCGGCACGCCGTCCGCCGCTCCCCCGCCCCCGTCCGCATCCGTCTTGAGCACGAACACCGGCAGGCCGAGCGGCACGGTCGCGGACCGCCGCGGGCCCGGCCCGGCCGGCGCGGCCACCCCGGCCACCACGTCCGCGGCGAACCCGGCCGCGATCAGCTCCACCGGCTCCGGCCCGCCGAGCGCCGCGGCCTCCCGCAGCACCGCCACCGTCCGCTCCCGCAGCCCGAGCACGCCGGTGGAGATCCGCCGGACCCGGGCCAGGTGCGACTCGCCACCGCTCTCGGCCACCGCCACCCGCAGCACCTCGACCGCCCGGTAGAACTGCACCGACCGCTCGTACGCGGCCGGGCCGAACTGGTCGCGGTCCACCGCGACCTGGTTGACGCCCAGGTAGCGGCAGGCGTGGTAGAGGTCGCCGGCCTCGGTGACCACCCGGTCGGAGGACCGTCCGCCGGTGGCGAACGGCATCGCCGGGCACAGGTGCGGCGAGTCGGCCATCCGCTGCATCTGGTTGCGGGCCGGGTCCTGCACCACCGCCCACCGGCCGCTGTCCGGGTCGTAGTCGGCGAACGCGGCCTCGGAGTCCGGGCTGTGCACGTTGCACAGCGACACCACGCCGCGGCTGGCCGGCCCGTCGTTCGCGTACACGTACACCTGGGGGACGTCCATCGCCGGGCAGGCGTGGAACGGCTTGGTGGACGGCACGCCGGCCTCCAGCGCGGCCACATGGGTCAGGTAGGCGTCGGCCAGCTCCTCGTCGCCGATCACCCGGGCACGCAGCTCCTGCTCGGTGAAGTAGAGCAGCGGGAAGTTGAAGTGCAGCAGCTCGTCACGGTGCGTGTCCCGGAACGCGGACAGCTGTTCACACAGCGTGCGCCAGGCCAGCGGGTCCAGGTGATCCAGGCCGCGGTCCAGGAAATCCGGCACGCCCTCCACCGACCCGCAGTGGAAAGCGAATCCCCGCACTCCCATCTCCCACAGCGCGGCGACGGTTTCCAGAACGGTGGGATAATTGCGGGGCCAAACAGTGATCTGCACCTTGACCGGCACGCCGTCGGCGACCGCGCGCCGGATGGTGGCGGTCGTCTGCCGGAACGCGACCGGGCTGCCGCGCAGCGCGTCGTTCACCGCCGGGTCGATCGAGTCCAGGCTGACGATCACCTTGTAGAGGTCGCCGGCGTCCAGCGCGGGACCGAACGTCCGGTCGAACCGGCGGGCCGAGACCGCCCCGTTGGTGATCGACATGACGGACATGCCGGCCTCCGCGGCCCAGCGCAGCTTCTCCGCCGAGCCCTCCGGGTCCATCGTCGGCTCCGCGCCGAGCAGGTAGAAGTCCTGCAGTCCGGCACCCAGACCGTGCATCTGACCGGTGAAGTCGTCCCACGGGACGCGCAGCCGGGGCTGCTCGCCGGCCGGGTGCGCGGCCGGCGGCAGGCTCGGGCGGTCCAGCCGCTCCCCGGTGTAGCAGCCCGGGCAGCGCAGCTGGCACCGGTCGTCACCCTGGTAGGTGACGCGGAGGATCTCCCGCTGGTCCAGCCAGGCCGGCTCGTACGGCGAGGGGTCCTGGCGCACCCGCCGGTGCACCGGGGGCAGCTCGTCCGGGCGCGGGTCCACCACGCCGGCCCGGTCTTGCACCGGGCTGTAGCGGTCGGTCGACGACCAGGTGATCCGTCGGCCCGCGGCCATGTTGCTCCATCTCCGTACGTCGTGGACGAGTCGGCGCACGCAGTTCTTCCGCGCCTACTTATTCAGGCACTATTGCGGTGGAATGGCAATAACGACTTTGTGTGGCGTTATCAATGCTTTCCGTGACGCGCGGAAATAGTGCACTCCACGTGGAATCCTAGTCACTCAGCGTGAGAAGACGTCATCGGAGGATCGACCTGGCGCGCACGCTCAGTGATGCTCGGTGAGGAGCGGGGAGGGCGGCTACGTCCCGGACGTAATGCGGTACACGTCGTACACGCCCTCGACGCCGCGGATGGCCCGCAGCAGGTGCCCGAGGTGCTTGGGGTCCCCGAGCTCGAAGGTGAAGCGGCTGACCGCGACCCGGTCCCGGGTGGTGGTGACCGACGCGGACAGGATGCTCACCCGCTCGTCGGACAGCACCCGGGTGACGTCGGAGAGCAGCCGGTGCCGGTCCAGCGCCTCCACCTGGATCGCGACCAGGAAGACCGAGTCGGTGGACGGCGCCCACTCCACCTCGACCAGCCGGTCCGGCTCGGCGGTGAGGTCACCGGCGTTGGTGCACGACCGGCGGTGCACCGACACCCCGCCGCCGCGGGTGACGAAGCCGAGGATGTCGTCGCCCGGCACCGGCGTGCAGCACTTGGCCAGCTTGACCCAGACGTCCGAGGCGCCCTTGACCACCACGCCGGGGTCGCCGGCGGGCCGGCGCCGGCCGGTCCGGGCCGGGACCGCGGTCTCGGCGATGTCCTCGATCGCGCCCTCGGAGCCGCCGAGCGAGGCGACCACCTTCTGCACCACCGAGGTGGCGCTGACGTGGCTCTCGCCGACCGCCGCGTACAGCGCGGTCACGTCGGCGTAGCGCAGGTCGCGGGCGATGGTGACCAGCGCGTCGCCGCCGAGCAGCCGCTGCAGCGGCAGGCCGGCCTTGCGCATGGCCCGGCTGATCGACTCCTTGCCGGCCTCGATCGCGTCCTCGCGCCGCTCCTTGGCGAACCACTGCCGGATCTTCGTCTTCGCCCGCGGCGACGCGACGAACGACAGCCAGTCCCGGGACGGGCCGGCGCCCTCGGACTTGGAGGTGAAGACCTCGACGGTGTCCCCGTTTTCCAGCGGGGACTCCAGCGCGACCAGCCGCCCGTTGACCCGGGCGCCGATACAGCGGTGGCCGACCTCGGTGTGCACCGCGTACGCGAAGTCGACCGGCGTCGAGCCGCTCGGCAGCGCGATGACGTCGCCCTTCGGGGTGAAGACGAAGACCTCGCGGGAGCCCAGGTCGAAGCGCAGCGACTCGAGGAACTCTCCCGGCTCCTGCGTCTCCCGCTGCCAGTCCAGCAGCTGGCGCAGCCAGAGCAGGTCCTCGTTGGCCGGGGTGGAGACGTCGTCCTTGGTCTCCTTGTACTTCCAGTGCGCCGCGATGCCGTACTCCGCCGTCCGGTGCATGGCCAGCGTCCGGATCTGCAGCTCCACCGGCTTGCCCTCGGGGCCGATCACCGTGGTGTGCAGGGACTGGTACATGTTGAACTTGGGCATCGCGATGTAGTCCTTGAACCGGCCCGGCACCGGCTGCCAGGTCGAGTGGACGACGCCCAGGGTGGCGTAGCAGTCGCGGACCGAGTCGACCAGGACCCGGATGCCGACCAGGTCGTAGATGTCGGTGAAGTCGCGGCCGCGGACGATCATCTTCTGGTAGATCGAGTAGTAGTGCTTCGGCCGGCCGGTCACCGTCGCCTTCACCCGGGCCGCGCGCAGGTCGGCCGACACCCGCTCGACCACCCGGGCCAGGTAGGTGTCCCGGGACGGCGCCCGCTCGGCCACCAGCCGGACGATCTCGTCGTACCGCTTCGGGTAGAGGGTGGCGAAGGCCAGGTCCTCCAGCTCCCACTTCACCGTGTTCATGCCCAGGCGGTGGGCCAGCGGGGCCAGCACCTCCAGCGTCTGCCGGGCGATCCGCTCCTGCTTGCTCGGCGGCAGGAAGCGCAGCGTGCGCATGTTGTGCAGCCGGTCGGCCAGCTTGATGACCAGCACCCGGGGGTCGCGGGCCATCGCCACGATCATCTTGCGGATGGTCTCGGCCTCGGCCGCGTCGCCGTACTTGACCTTGTCCAGCTTGGTCACGCCGTCGACGAGGTGGGCCACCTCGGCGTCGAAGTCGTCCTTGACGTTGTCCAGCGTGTAGCCGGTGTCCTCGACGGTGTCGTGCAGCAGCGCGGCCACCAGCGTGGTGGTGTCCATGCCCAGCTCGGCCAGGATGGTCGCCACCGCGAGCGGGTGGGTGATGTACGGGTCGCCGGACTTGCGCAGCTGGCCGCGGTGCTGCTCCTCGGCGATGTCGTACGCCCGCTGCAGGATGCGCAGGTCGGCCTTGGGGTGCGCGGCCCGGTGGGTGGCGACCAGCGGCTCCAGCACCGCCTGGATGCCGGACGGGCGCTGCCCGCCGGAGGCGAGCCGGCGGGCCAGCCGGGCCCGGACCCGGCGCCGGTAGGTCGTCGGGTCCGCCTCGCCGCGGGCCGGCAGCGTCTCGGCCTCGGGGTCGGCCGGGTCGTCGTCGAGCAGCAGCGGGAGGCCGGGCAGGGGCTGCGTCGGGTACGGGTCGTCGGAGGGCGGGGCGGTCGGCGGCGGGGCCACCGTGCCGGCCGGGCCACCGTTGGCCGTGACCGGCCCGTTCACCGCCCCGTTGGCCGTCCCGCCCGCCGCGCCGCCGGCGGCCGCGCCGCGCCGCCGCGCCGCCGGCAGCCGCGCCGTTGGCCGCCGTCGACCGGCGGCCGCCGTGCCGGCGCCGTTGCCGGTCGTCCCGGTGCCGGTCGTCCCGGTGCCGGTCGTCACGCCCGTGGCCGCCGCGCCGGTGCCGGTCGGAGCGGTGCCGGGCGTGCCGTTGCCGGCCGCCGCGGCGGTGGTCGGGGCGCCGTTGGCGGAGGGCGGAGCGCTGCCGTTGGCGTCCGGGCGCGCCGCAGCGCCGGCCGCGCCGGCGGCCGGATCGGCCGGCTCCTCGCGGAGGGCCGACGGGGCGACATCCGGACTCAGGGAGATCCCCTTCCCTCGGATTGGTCTCGCCCAGTGTACGGGCGCAGCCTGCCAGGCGTGTTGCACGGACCGGGTGTCGCCCGGATGGAGCAGCGATTGCTGCCCGAAAGTGCCACCGCGTGATCGCCGGACGGCGACGGTGTCCACCTCCGGCCGCGCCGCGGACCGGCCTCCGCAGCCCGCATAGACTCCGAACGGCGCCGTGCCCCGCGCCTCTGGGAGCAAGCACCCACTCGCGGGAGGTCGGCAGGATGACGGAGTCGGACGAGGTCGCCGCCCTGGTGGCGCGGACCGTGCGGTCGGTGCGCACGGCGCACGGCATGAGCCCGGAGAGCCTGGCCGCCCGGGCCGGGATGCCGCCCGAGGCGCTGCTCGCCCTGGAGGAGGGCCGCGAGCTGCCCGCCCTGCAGACGCTGATCCAGGTCTCGGACGCGCTGCTGATCCCGCTGGCCCGGCTGGTCGAGGGCGAGCCGCAGCCGGTGATCCGGCTGGTCCCGCCGGAGCGGCAGCCGGTGCTCTGGCACGGCCCGCACGGCGGCACCGGCCGGCTCGTCGTCGGCAGCGACCCGAAGCCGGCGCTGGAGCTGTGGAAGTGGCGGCTGGAGCCGGGCGAGACCCGGCACGGCACCCCGCACCTGCCCGGCGACCGCGAGATCACCCACGTCGACGAGGGCGTGCTGACGCTGACCCTGGACGGCCACCGCTTCACCCTCGGCCCGGGCGACGCGGCGATCTTCGTCGGGGACCGGCCGCACAGCTACGGCAACGAGACCGACCGGCCACTGCTCTACACCGTGACGCTGGCCGACCCCTGACCGAGCCGCGCCTCCTCGACGTACGAGCGGAGCTCGCCGCGGCGGCGCACGTCCAGGGTGGCGCAGTGGAAGGACCCGGCGAAGGCGTAGCAGCTCTCGAACGAGCACGGCACCGGCTCGAAGCCCCAGTCCGCGAACGCGTCCTGCAGCGGCTCCTGCCGGCGCTCGACCACCACCCGGCGCTCGTCCAGCATCAGCACGTTCATGCTGATCCAGGAGCTCACCGTGCTGAGCACGCCGTCCCGGGGCGGCACCGGCGGCGGCGGGACCAGCGCCTCCCAGTCGCCGAACGGCTCGGGCAGCCCGGCCGGGCCGTAGTGCTCCGGGTTGACCAGCATCCGCCCGGGCGCGAGCGGCATCAGCGTGGTGTCGATGTGCGCCGCCTGCGTCCACACCGGCTCGATCAGGTGCACCCGGTAGTCCGGCCCGAGGTGCCGGCGCAGCCAGGCGATCCCGGCGTCGTTGGTCACGTGGCTGCGCTGGCCGATGAGGTCCCGGCCGCAGCGGACGAAGTCGGCGGCGTCGAAGGTCGGCTCCTGCTCGGTGGTGACCCACCGGTCGCCGGCCGGGTCCTGGGCGGCGGGGTCGTACAGGTCGTCGAGCAGCCGCGGCTTGGGGGCGGCGGTCCAGCGGGCGCCGGCCGCGAAGTACTCCCGCAGCAGCGGCCGGTACGGCCAGGTCTCGAAGTACCGCCCGCGGTCGGCCATCGGCGCCTCGATCAGCTCGTCGCCGACGACCAGCAGCACGTCGCGCGGGTTGGCCGCGCAGAAGCCGTTGTCGACCTGCCAGTCCGGGGTGCCGTACCCGGCGGCGAACCGGGACGGCTCCGGCCGCCGGACCCGCACCCCGGCCGCCTCCAGCACCCCGACCAGCTCGGCCAGGTCCTGCCGGGCGGCCTCCACCCGGGCCGCCGGGTAGGGCCGGCCGCCGCCGTCGCGCAGCTCGGGCGCGGTCCAGATCCCGGGCGGGTAGGTGATCCGGTTGATCCGGTTCCAGGACGGCAGCATCGCCTCGTCGACGTGCCCGACGATGACCTCCTCGAGCGGATCCCACTCGGTGAAGGACGACACCGGGCTCCCGTCGGCGACCGTCGCTGCGCTCATTCGGTCAACAATAGCGTTTCGTGGGGTTTCCAGGGCGTTGTTGACTGTCCGGACCCGTGTCATCCTCGGAGTCCCATTCCTGAGCCGAAAGGGGACGGTCATGGACACGCCGACCCAGGAGCTCGATCGAATCGTCCAGGAGCACACCACCGCCTGGCTGGACCCGGCCACGCTGTTCGACCTGCGCGGCCGGCTGGCCCGGGACGGCTTCGCGCTGGTCTCCGACGTCGTCCCGGCGGAGCTGAAGCAGCGGGTCCGGGCGGAGGTGCTCCGGCTGCTCGACGAGCACGCCGAGCGCCGGGACCTGCGGCTGCGGACCACCGGCGGCACGCCGCGCTTCATGAGCGTGGTGCGCAGCGAGATCATCGCCGAGCGGGGCGAGACGATCACCACGCTGTACGGCTGCCCGGCGCTGGCGTCCGCGCTGGAGCGGATCGCCGGCGAGCCGCCCCGGCCGTGCCCGGCCGCGGACGAGAACTTCCTGATCACCCGCCAGGAGAAGGTCGGCGACACGCACGGCTGGCACTGGGGCGACTTCAGCTTCGCGCTGATCTGGATCATCGAGACCCCGCCGCTGGAGCACGGCGGGATGCTGCAGTGCGTGCCGCACACCCGCTGGGACAAGACCGACCCGCGGATCAACGAGTACCTGTGCGCCAACCCGATCCGGACCTACGGCTTCGTCTCCGGCGACATCTACCTGCTGCGCACCGACACGACGCTGCACCGCACCGTGCCGCTGACCACCGACGCCACCCGGATCATCCTCAACATGACCTTCGCCTCGGAGGCCGACCTGCGGCGCGGCCTGACCGGCGACGACCGCTGGTGGGAGGACAGCACGGCGAAGGCCGCCACCCGGGCGTGACCTTCACCAAGGGCGAGGAGCACGACCCGGCGGTGCTGGCCGCCGCCGCCCGGCAGGTGGCCGGCTCGACCCCGGCCGAGCTGGCCCACCGGGTGCAGGGGCTGGTCGCGGACAACGCCGCCTGGCGGGGCCGGCGCTGCCTCAACCTGATCGCCGCCGAGTCCCCGACCAGCCCGGCGGTGCGCGCGCTGCTGTCCGCCGAGGTCGGCACCCGGGCCAGCGGCGGCCACATCGGCGCGGCGTCGCGGTGCTTCCCGGGCCTCGGCCGGGTGGACGAGATCGAGGCGCTCTGCATCGAGCTGCTCAAGCGGGCCTTCGGCGCCCGGCACGCCGACCACCGGCTGCTCGGCGGGATGGCCGGCTGCATGGTCGCGGTCACCGCGCTGGCCCGGCCCGGCGACGTGCTGATGAGCCTGCCGGTGCCGAAGGGCGGCGACTCCAGCGGCCGGCTGGACGGCCCGCCGGGCGTGCGCGGCCTGCGGGTCGTCGACATCCCGTGCTCCGCGGACGGGCTCACCGTCGACCTGGAGGCGTTCCGGGCGGTGGCCGAGCGGCACCGGCCCCGGGTGGTGTCGCTGAACCAGGCGATGACGCTCTTCCCGCTGCCGGTCCGGGAGCTCAAGCAGGTCGTCGCCCCGTGGGGCGGCCGGCTCTACTTCGACGGCGCCCACCAGGCCGGCCTGATCGCCGGCGGCGTCTACCCCAACCCGCTGGCCGAGGGGGCGGACCTGCTCACCGGCTCCGGCGGCAAGACCTTCAGCGGCCCGCAGAGCGGCCTGGTGGCGTGGCAGGACGACCGGCTCAGCCGGCCGGTGACGACCACGATCTTCCCCACGCTCACCGGGTCGCACCAGGTCAACCGGGTCGCGGCGCTGGCCGTGGCGACCGCGGAGCAGCTCGCGTACGGCGCCGCGTACATGCGGCAGACGGTGGCCAACGCGGCCGCCCTGGCCGCGGCGCTGGCCGGAGCCGGCTTCGCGGTCTTCGCGGCCGAGCGCGGCTACACCCGCACCCACCAGATCCTCCTCGACGTCCGCGCCCTGGGCCCGGGCATCGCGGTGGCCCAGGCGCTGGAGCGGGCCGACATCATGGTCAACAAGATGCTGCTGCCGTCGGACCCGGACCGGCCGGACGCGGAGCCGAGCGGCATCCGGCTGGGCACCGTCGAGGTGACCCGGCTCGGCATGCGGGAGCCCGACATGGCCACCATCGCCGGGCTGGTCCGGCGGGTGCTGCTCGACCGGGTGCCGCCGGAGCGGGTGCGCCGGGAGGTCGCCGACTTCCGGGAGCCGTTCCAGCGGCTGTACTACTGCTTCGACGCCGGGCTGCCGCCGGCCTGACCGCACCGCTCGGTCACCACCAGGTCGCCGAGCACCAGGGCGTCCAGCGCGCTGTCCCGGTAGCGGGCGACCGCCTCCTCGGGGCTGCACACGAGCGGCTCGCCGGGGCCGTTGAACGAGGTGTTGAGCACCAGCGGCACCCCGGTCAGGGCGCGGAACTCGCTGATCAGCCCGTGGTAGCGCGGGTTGAGCTGCGGGGTGACCAGCTGGGCGCGGGCGTGGCCGTCCGCGGACAGCACCGCCGGGATCGCCGACCGGCGCTCCGCCCGCACCGGGTAGGTGAACGACATGAAGCCGTGCGACAGCGACTCGCCGGCCACCTCGAACCAGTCGGCCGCCTCCTCGGCGAGCACGCTCGGCGAGAACGGCCGCCAGTACTCCCGGTGCTTGGCGCGCAGGTTGATCATGTCCTTCACCGCCGCGTTGCGCGGGTCGGCCAGGATGCTGCGGTTGCCCAGCGCCCGCGGCCCGGCCTCCAGCGCGCCCTGGAACCAGCCGACCACCTTCCCGCCGGCGACCAGCCGCGCGGTGGTCGCCGCGACGTCCCGGACCCGCTCGTACGGCAGGCCGGCCGCGTCGAGCGCCCGGCGCAGCGCCGCGTCGTCGTACGCCGGCCCGAGGTACGGGTGGTGCATCACGTACCGGTCGGTCGTGCCGAGCTCGTAGTGGGCCACGTACAGGGCCGCGCCGAGCGAGGTGCCGGCGTCGTTGGCCGCCGGCTGCACGAAGAACCGGGAGAAGCCGCTGTCGCGGGCCAGCCGCCCGTTGGCCACGCAGTTGAGCGCGACGCCGCCGGCCAGGCAGAGCGCGTCGGCGCCGGTCTGCTCGTGCAGGAAGGCGGCCAGCGCCAGCAGGGCCGCCTCGGTCCGCTCCTGCAGCGCCCGGGCCACGTCGGCGTCCCGGTGGTCCAGCTCGGCGCCGGGCGGCCGCGGCTCGCCGAACAGGTCGTCCAGCTTGTTCGGCCCGTACGACCGGAACCGGGTCAGCGAGTTGTCCACCTCGAAGGCGCCCGGGCCGACGAGCAGCAGCCGGGCCAGCGCGGCGGCGAACCGGTCCGGCCGGCCGAACGCGGCCAGCCCCATCACCTTCGCCGGCCCGGTGTAGCGGTCCAGGCCGAGGAACTCGGCGACGGTCTCCCAGAGGAAGCCGAGCGAGTGCGGGTACGCGATCTCGCGCAGCGTCTCCAGCCGCGGCCCGCGGCCCGCGTACAGCCCGGTGGAGTGCACCTCGCCGAGCGCGTCCACGCTGAGCACCGCGGCCGACTCGAACGGCGAGGCGAAGTACGCGCTGGCCGCGTGCGCGCGGTGGTGCGGCACCCAGCGGAACCGGTCGGTCAGGTCGGTCCCGGCCAGCCCCGACAGCACGCCGGGCACCCCGCGCACCGTCCGCTGGAAGACCGCCTCGCCCTCCGGGCTGCCCCACGACCCCGGCCGGACGTCCTCGGCCGGGTGCGGGGCGGCCGGCGGGCGGACGTCCGGGTCGTAGGAGTAGGCGACCCGGCCGACGTCCGCCCAGGACGCCCCGGCGGTGGCCAGGCACCACTCGATCGCGCGCTCCGGCAGCACGTCGGCGTTGTCGATGGTCAGCCGCTTGCCGCGCTTCTCCCGGGTGAAGCGCTCCTCCTCGCAGAAGGCGAGCACCCGGGCCCCGTCCAGCAGACAGGCCGACGACTCGTGATACACGGAGTTGACGCCGAGCACGAGATGTCCCACGCGACACCACCCTCGAATCGGACAGACCTGCCCGGCACTACCTTAACCGGCATCAGATGTCCGCGAATCACCCGAGGTGGGGTCGCTGGCGAGCGATCAGACGCGCAGCACCGTGTGCAGGTCCAGCCCGCCGAGCCGGTCCCGCCCGCCCAGCGCGGCCAGCTCCAGCAGCACCGACGTGCCGACGATCTCGCCGCCGGCCCGGCCGACCAGGTCGGCGGCCGCGGCCAGGGTGCCGCCGGTGGCCAGCACGTCGTCCACCAGCAGCACCCGGCGGTGCTCGGCGAAGGCGTCCGCGTGCACCTCGATCGTCGCCTGGCCGTACTCCAGCTCGTACGCGGCCGAGATGGTCGACCAGGGCAGCTTGCCGGCCTTGCGGACCGGCACCACCCCGGTGCCGCTGACCATCGCCACCGCCGCGGCGACCAGGAAGCCGCGGGCCTCGATGCCGGCCACCACGTCGAAGCCGGCGGACCGGTGCTGGTCGGCGACCGCCCGGGCCACCTCGGCCAGCAGCGGACCGTCGGCGAGCAGCGGGGTCAGGTCCTTGAACAGGATGCCCGGCTTCGGGAAGTCGGGGACGTCCCGCACCCGGGCCGCCACCCGCCCGGCCAGCTCGGCCCCGACCTCGGCGTCGACCCCGGCGCCGGGCGGGTCGCTCACCGGCGCTTCTTGGCCGACGGCCGGCCACCGCCGCCGCGGCGCTGCTGCGGCCGCTTGGGCCGGGCGCCCGGCCGCGGCGACGAGCCGCCGCCGGTCCGGGCCCGGGCCGCCGCGGTGCCGGCGGCCGCCGGCGCCGGCTCCTCGTCCTCGGCCGGCTCGGCGTCCAGGACCTCGTCCTCGGCCGCCGCGGCCGGCGCCGCCTTGGCCGCGCCGCGACGGGCCCGCCGCTCGGCCGCGCCCACCGGCACCCCGCGGGCCTCGGCCGCCTGCCGGGCCGCCACCCGCTTGGCCAGCGCGGCGTACTTGGGCTCGCGCTCCTTGAGGTCGCAGACGATCGGGGTGGCCAGGAAGATCGACGAGTATGCCCCCGCGGCGAGGCCGACGAAGAGCACCAGCGCCAGGTCCTTGATGGTGCCGACGCCGAGCAGCCCGGCGCCGACGAAGAGCAGCCCGGCCACCGGCAGCAGCGCGATCAGCGAGGTGTTGATCGAGCGCATCAGCGTCTCGTTCACGGCCAGGTTGGCCGCCTGCGAGTACGTCGTGCGGGAGCCGCCGAGGATGCCCCGGACGTTCTCGTCCACCTTGTCGAAGACGACCACGGTGTCGTACAGCGAGAAGCCGAGGATGGTGAGCAGGCCGACGATCGTGGACGGGGTGACCTCGAAGCCGACCAGCGAGTAGATCCCTGCGGTGAGCAGCAGGTCGTGGAAGAGCGCGGCGATCGCGCCGACCGCCATCTTCCACTCGAACCGGATCGCGATGAAGATGCAGACCGCGATCAGGAAGAACACCAGACCGCGGATGGCCGCGTTGGTGATGTCGCCGCCCCAGGACGAGCTCACCGCCTGGACGGTCACCTCCTGGCCGAAGCGGGACTCCAGCGCGTTCTTCACCGTGGTCTGCTCGGCCGGGCTCAGCTCGCCGGTCTTGATCAGGATCTGCCGGCTGCCGCCGGAGCCGACCACCTGCGGGGTGGACGCGACCTCGGCCCCGGCCGCCTCGGCGGCCTCCTGGGCCTGCGCCGGCTCCGCCGCCACCGCCCGGAACTGGAACGAGGTGCCGCCGGAGAACTCGATGCCCAGGTTGAAGCCGCGGAAGACGAAGCTGGCGACGCACAGCACCAGCAGCCCCACCGACACCCAATACCACCGCTTGCGGTTGCCGATGAAGTCGAAGACGGCCTCGCCGGCGTTGAGCCGGCGCATCAGCGTGAGCATGTCAGGACTCCTTGGCCGGGACGCGGCGACCGGCGGCCCGGGCGGGGGTGGACTGGGCCGGCGCGGCGGCGGCCGCCTTCGCGGCCCGCTGCGCGGCCACCTTCTGCACGGCGCCGAGCCCGGAGAACCGCGGCGACATGAAGGTCTTGCTGCGCGCGGCCAGCGCGACGACCGGGTGGGTGAAGAGGAAGACGATCACCAGGTCCAGGACCGTCGACATGCCGAGGGTGAAGGCGAAGCCCTTCACGTTGCCCGCGGCCAGGTAGTAGAGGATCGCCGCGGCCAGGAACGACACCGCGTCGGCGGACAGGATGGTCCGCCGCGCCCGGACCCAGGCGCGCGGCACCGCCGATCGTGGTGACCTGCCTTCCCGGATCTCGTCTTTGAGCCGTTCGAAGAACACCACGAACGAGTCCGCGGTGATGCCGATGGCGACGATGAACCCGGCGACGCCGGCCAGGGTCAGGGTGAAGCCGATCTGCCGGCCCAGGATGACCAGCACCGCGTACACCAGGAGGCCGGACAGGATCAGGCTGGCGATCATGATCAGGCCGAGCGCGCGGTAGTAGAGCAGGCTGTAGATGAAGACCAGGGCGATGCCGATGCCGCCGGCGAGCAGGCCGGCCTTGAGCTGGTCGGTGCCCAGCGTCGGCGAGACGGTCAGCGCCTCCTGCTGCTCGAAGGTCAGCGGCAGCGCGCCGTACTTCAGCACGTTGGCCAGGTCGGTCGCGGACTGCTGGGTGAACTGCCCGGTCACCTCGGTCTGCCCGTTGATCGTGCCCTGGATCTCCGGCGCCGAGATGGTCCGGCCGTCCAGCACGAAGGCGACCCGGTTGCCCGGCGCCCCCGGGGTCACGGTGACGTTGTTCTTGGCGGTGTACTGCGCCCAGATGGTCTGGCCCTGGCCCTTGAAGTCGAGCGACACCCGCCACGCGGTGTTGGTGGTGTCCGGCGCGACCACGGAGGCGCCGCCGATCTGGGTGCCCTCGATGATCGCCGGGCCGAGCAGGTACTTCGACGTGCCGTCCTGGTCGCAGGAGGCGATGTAGTCGCTCGGCTTGTCCAGGCTGGCCGCGCCGCTCTCGCCGGCGGCCGAGCAGGTGAGCGCCTCGTACTCCGCCACGGCCTTCTGGTATTGCGCCGGGTCGCCGCCGTTCGGCGGGGTGGCCGGGATGGACGTGTCCGGCGCGGCGGCGGTCGGCGCCGGCGCGGTCGGGGCGGCCGGCGCGGCCGGCGTGCTCGGGGCCGGCGCCCAGCCCTGCGGCGAGGCCGAGCCGGACGGCGCCGGGGACACCGACGTGGACGGCCGCGGGGTCGCCGACGGGCTCGCGCCGCCGGACGGGGTGGCGGAGCCGGACGGCGTGGCGGCCGGGGTCGGGGCGGCGGGGCCGCTGGCGACCACCGGGCGGAACCGCAGCTGCGCGGTCTGGCCGAGCTCCTTGGCCTGGTCGCCGTCCTGGCCGGGCACCGAGATCACGATCCGGTCGGAGCCCTGGGTGACCACCTCGGCCTCGGCGACGCCGACGCCGTCGACCCGGCGCTGGATGATCTGCCGGGCCTGGTCGAGCGCCTCCCGGCTGGGCGGGTTGCCGTCGGTGGTGCGGGCCTGCAGCGTGACCGTGGTGCCGCCCTGCAGGTCCAGCCCGAGCTTGGGGGTCGCCGAGTCGCCGGTGAAGAAGACCAGCGCGTAGAGCACCACGAAGATGCCCACCAGGGATCCGAGGTAGCGGCCGACGGGGAGCTGTCCGGACGGTGCGGCCACGGGGTTCTTCTCTCCTCGGTGCAGGTCCCGCCACGGCGGGCAACGTGCTTCACGTGTACGACTAGCCAGTATGACTCGGCCGGCTGGCGGCCGGCGGGCCGGCCGGCCGCGGGGGCGACCCGGTCAGACCGGGCCGGCCTCCCCGTTCGCCTTCGACGGCGGACCGGGGTCGGCCTCCGGGGCCGGCTGGTCGGTCACCGGGCTCCGGACCTCGGCCACGGCCGCCCGGGCCCAGCGGACCACCACGCCGGGCGAGACCTCCAGCTCGACCGTGTCGTCGGCGAGCCCGACGATCCGGCCATGCAGTCCCGACGTGGTCATCACGTCGTTGCCGACGGCGAGCCGGGCCTGCAGCTGCCGGGTGGCCTGCAGCTGCCGGCTGCGGGTCCGCATCGGCAGCACGATCAGCACCACGAACGCCAGGGCGAGCAGCAACAGGGGCAGCAACGATTCCATGGTCTCCTGACTCCTCCGGCACACCCCGCGACAATCGGCGCAGTCTACACAGCGTCTCCGCCTGACCGGCGCAACGTGTCGGCCGCCGGCAGGGTTCCGCCGCTACTCGAAGAGCGTGGCCGGCCCGTCCGGGACGGTGGGCACCGGCAGCCCCAGGTGGGACCAGGCCGCCGGGGTGGCCACCCGGCCGCGGGGGGTGCGGGCGAGCAGGCCGGCGCGGACCAGGTACGGCTCGCACACCTCCTCCACCGTCTGCGACTCCTCCCCCACCGCCACCGCCAGCGTGGAGATGCCGACCGGGCCGCCGCCGAAGCGGCGCACCAGCGCGTCCAGCACCGCCCGGTCCAGCCGGTCCAGCCCGATCTCGTCCACGTCGTACACGCGCAGCGCGGCCTGCGCGACCGCCCGGGTGACCACGCCGTCCGCGCGCACCTCGGCGAAGTCGCGGACCCGGCGCAGCAGCCGGTTGGCGATCCGCGGGGTGCCGCGGGACCGGCCGGCGATCTCGTCCGCCCCGTCCGGCTGCAGCCGCACCCCGAGCAGGCCGGCCGAGCGGACCAGCACCCGCTCCAGCTCGGCCGGCTCGTAGAACTCCATGTGCCCGACGAAGCCGAACCGGTCCCGCAGCGGGCCGGTCAGCAGCCCGGCCCGGGTGGTCGCGCCGACCAGCGTGAACGGGGCCACGTCGAGCGGGATCGCGGTCGCGCCCGGACCCTTGCCGACCACCACGTCGACCCGGAAGTCCTCCATGGCGACGTACAGCAGCTCCTCGGCCGGCCGGGCGATCCGGTGGATCTCGTCGATGAACAGCACGTCGCCCTCGCCCAGCGAGGTGAGCACCGCGGCCAGGTCGCCGGCCCGCTCGATGGCCGGGCCGCTGGTGATCCGGATGCCGGCGCCGAGCTCGGCCGCGACGATCATGGCCAGGCTGGTCTTGCCCAGCCCGGGGGCGCCGGACAGCAGCACGTGGTCCGGCGGGCGGCCGCGGCGCAGCGCGCTGGTCAGCACCAGGCCGAGCTGCTCGCGCACCCGCGGCTGCCCGACGAAGTCGGCCAGCCGGCGCGGCCGCAGCGCCGCCTCGACCTCCCGCTCGTCGCCCTCCGGGTACGGCGAGACCACGTCGACGTCGGTCACCGCGGCCTCAGCACCCGCAGGGCGGACCGCAGCAGCGCCGGCACGTCCGGCGCCGGATCGGCCACCGTGTTCTCGAGCGCGCCACCGCGGCGACCGCTTCCTCGGCCTCGCGGGCGGTCCAGCCCAGGCCGACCAGCGCCTGCCGGACCTGGTCGCGCCACGGCGCCACCGGGGTGACGACCCCGGCCGCCGGCGCCGTGTCGACCGCGCCGATCCGGTCGCGCAGCTCCAGCACCAGCCGCTCCGCGCCCTTCTTGCCGATGCCCGGCACCCGGATCAGCGTCGGCACGTCCGCGGTGGCCACCGCCCGGCGCACCTCGGTCGGCGGCAGCACGGCCAGCACCGCCTGGGCCAGCCGCGGGCCGACCCCGCTGGCCGTCTGCAGCAGCTCGAACAGCGACCGCTCGTCGTCGTCGGCGAAGCCGTACAGCGTCAGCGAGTCCTCCCGGACCACCAGGCTGGTGGCCAGCCGGGCCGGCTGGCCGACCCGGAGCCGGGCCAGCGTGCCCGGGCGTGCAGGACACGGCCAGGCCGACGCCGCCGACCTCGACCACGGCGCCGTCCGGGCCGAGCGCGGCGACCGGGCCGTGCACGCTGGCGATCACCGGCCCACCCCGCCCACCGCCGGACCGGCCACCGCCGCCGCACCGGGCGCCGTGGTCGAGTCGGGTGCGGTCGCCGGGTCGGGTGCCGGTCGGGGGCGCGCCGCCGCGGTGTGGCGGTCGAGCGCGGCGTCCAGCCGGGCCCGGGCGGCGCCGCGCCACAGCTGGCAGATCGCCAGCGCCAGCGCGTCCGCGGCGTCCGCCGGCCGGGGTCGCTCGGTCAGCCGCAGCAGCCGGGTCACCATCGTCGCCACCTGTGCCTTGTCCGCCCGGCCGGAGCCGGTCACCGCCGCCTTGACCTCGCTCGGGGTGTGCAGCGCGACCGGCACGCCGGCCCGGGCGGCGGCCAGGATCGCCACCGCCGCGGCCTGCGCGGTGCCCATCACGGTGCGCACGTTGTGCTGGCTGAAGACCCGCTCCACGGCGACCACGTCCGGGCGGTACGCGGCGACGGCCGCGTCCAGCCCGGCGGCCAGCAGCAGCAGCCGCTCGGCCACGTCGGCGTCCGCCGGGGTGCGCAGCACCTCCACCGCGACCAGCCGCAGCGGCCGGCCGACCGCACCCTCCACCACGCCGACGCCGCACCGGGTCAGCCCCGGGTCGACGCCCAGCACCCGCACGCCCACTCCCACCCTCGTACGAACAGTCGTTCGACACGCTACCGACCCCCGCCCCGCCCCCCGCCCCGACACTCCGCCACCCCACCCGCCTCCCCACCACCGCCGGCCCCCACCCGCGAGTGACGGCCCCCGCCCGCGAGTGACGCCCCCGGCCCGCGAGTGACGGCGCCGGCCCACCAGTGACGGCACCGGCGCCGTCACTCGCGCGAGCGCGCCGTCACTCGCGCAGGCACGCCGTCACTCGCGCAGGGCCGCCGGCACCGCGCAGGGCGGCCGGGCGGTCGCGGCGGGAGGGCGTCGGTCGCGGCAGACTGGGGGCATGCGGGCGCCGATCGAGGAGTCGTTGCTGGCGGCGGTGGTGCGGCCGCTGGCGGAGGCGCGCACGCTGCCGGGGGCGGCGTACGCGAGCGCCGAGGTGTTCGAGTGGGAGCGGCGGCACTTCCTGGCCGGGTCGTGGCTGTGCGTGGGCCGGGCCGCCGACCTGCCCGCGGTCGGCGACCAGCGGGCGGTGACCGCGGCCGGCGCCGGCCTGCTGCTGGTCCGGGACGAGGCCGGCGCGCTGCGCGGCTTCTTCAACACCTGCCGGCACCGCGGGCACGAGCTGCTCGCCCCCGGCACCGGCCGGCGCGGCCGCGGCATCCGCTGCCCGTACCACGACTGGGTGTACGGGCTGGGCGGCGAGTGCCGGGCCACCCCGCGCTTCGGCAAGGACGGCGGCGCCGCGGTCGACCCGGCCGAGTTCCCGCTGGTGGCCGCCCGCATCGAGGAGTGGCACGGCTGGGTCTTCGCGAACGTCTCCGGCGACGCCCCGCCGCTGGCCGAGCACCTCGGCAACGCGGGCGTGGTGGTGGACGGCTACGACGCTGCCCGGCTGGTGCTCGGCGACCGGCACGACTACGAGGTGGCGGCCAACTGGAAGCTGGTGGTGGAGAACTACCTGGAGTGCTACCACTGCGCCCCGATCCACCCGGAGCTGTGCGAGGTGACGCCGCCGGACTCCGGCCGCGGCTACCCGGAGCCCGCGGTCGGCTGCTGGGTCGGCGGCCCGCTGGCGCTGGCCGGGCACGCGGAGACGATGTCGCGGACCGGCCGCAGCCTCGGCGTGCCGATCCCGGGGCTGCCGGACGCCCGCCGGCGCGAGGTCGGCTACGCCGCGCTGCTGCCGACGCTGCTGGTCAGCCCGCACCCGGACTACCTGATGACGCACCGGCTGGAGCCGCTGGCCGCGGACCGGACCCGGGTGGAGTGCTCCTGGTACTTCCCGCCGGAGGCGTACGCGCGGGACGGCTTCGACCCGGCGTACGCGACCGACTTCTGGGACCTGGTCAACCGGCAGGACTGGGCGGCCTGCGAGTCGGTGCAGCGCGGCACCGGCTCCCCGGGCTGGCGGCAGGGCCCCTTCTCCCCCTGGGAGACCGACGTGCACGCCGTCATGGCGATGGTCGCCCGCGGCTACACCACCGGCCGGCTAGCCTTCCACTGAGGCGAGGACCTCGTCGGGGACGTCGAAGTTGGCGTAGACGTCCTGCACGTCGTCCAGGTCCTCCAGCGCGTCCACCAGCCGCAGCACCCGGCGGGCCGCGTCCTCCTCCAGCGGCACGGTCACGCTGGGCACGAACTGCGCCTCGGCCGACTCGTAGTCGATCTCGGCCGCCTGCAGCGCGGTGCGCACCGCGACCAGGTCGCCGGGCTCGCTGACCACCTCGAAGGAGTCGTCGAGGTCGTTGACCTCCTCGGCGCCGGCCTCCAGCACCGCGCCCAGCACGTCGTCCTCGGTGGTCCCGGTCTTGGGCACCAGCACCACGCCCTTGCGGGCGAACAGGTAGGCCACCGAGCCGGGGTCGGCCATCGACCCGCCGTTGCGGGTCATCGCGGTGCGCACGTCCGAGGCGGCCCGGTTGCGGTTGTCGGTCAGGCACTCGACCAGCACGGCCACGCCGCCCGGCCCGTACCCCTCGTACGTGATCGTCTGGTAGTCCGCGCCGCCGGCCTCGGCCCCGGAGCCGCGCTTGACCGCGCGGTCGATGTTGTCGTTGGGGACCGAGCTCTTCTTGGCCTTCTGGATCGCGTCGTAGAGCGTCGGGTTGCCCGCCGGGTCACCGCCGCCGACCCGGGCCGCGACCTCCACATTTTTGATCAGCTTGGCGAAGAGCTTGCCGCGCTTCGCGTCGATCACGGCCTTCTTGTGCTTCGTCGTCGCCCACTTGGAGTGGCCGCTCATGCGCTGAACTCCTTCACCATCTGCACGAACAGCGCGTGCACGCGCGCGTCGCCCGCCAACTCCGGATGGAACGACGTGGCCAGCAGCCCGCCCTGACGCACCGCCACGATCCTACCGGCGGCCGCACCACCCCCGGCCGCACCACCCTCGACGGTGCCGCCCTGACCTGCGCCGCGGGTCCGCCCGAGGACCTCGACCCCGGGACCGACCGACTCGACCCACGGCGCGCGGATGAAGACGGCGTGGAACGGCTGGCCGAGGATCTCGATGTCCTCCTCGAAGGAGTCCACCTGCCGGCCGAAGGCGTTGCGCCGCACGGTCACGTCCAGCCCGCCGAGCGTCTCCTGCCCGGCGATGCCGTCCACGATCCGGTCGGCCAGCAGGATCATCCCGGCGCAGGACCCGTACGCGGGCAGGCCGTCGGCGATCCGCTTGCGCAGCGGCTCGGTCAGCTCGAACGCGGCGGCCAGCTTCGAGATCGTGGTCGACTCCCCGCCGGGGATGACCAGCCCGTCGACCGCGTCCAGCTCGGCCGGGCGCCGCACCGGCACCGCGGTCGCGCCGGAGACCTCCAGGGCCCGGACGTGCTCGCGGACGTCACCCTGCAGGGCGAGGACCCCGACCCTCACCAACCCCGGCCCGCGTACCGCTGCTCGGGGGCGAGCTCGTCCAGCCCGATGCCGACCATCGGCTCGCCGAGGCCGCGGGACACCTTCGCGATCACGTCCGGGTCGTCGTGGAACGTGGTCGCCTTGACGATCGCCTCGGCCCGCCGGGCCGGGTCGCCGGACTTGAAGATGCCGGAGCCGACGAACACGCCCTCGGCGCCCAGCTGCATCATCATCGCCGCGTCGGCGGGGGTGGCGATGCCGCCGGCGGTGAAGAGCACCACCGGCAGCTTGCCCAGCGCCGCCACCTCGGCCACCAGCTCGTACGGCGCGCGCAGCTCCTTGGCCGCGGCGAAGAGCTCGTCCGGGGCGAGCGTGGTCAGCCGCCGGATGCCGGCCCGGATGGACCGCATGTGCCGGGTCGCCTCGACCACGTTGCCGGTGCCGGCCTCGCCCTTGGAGCGGATCATCGCCGCGCCCTCGGACAGCCGCCGCAGCGCCTCGCCCAGGTCGGTGGCGCCGCAGACGAACGGGACGGTGAACGCCCACTTGTCGATGTGGTGGGCCTCGTCGGCCGGGGTCAGCACCTCGGACTCGTCCACGTAGTCGACGCCGAGCGACTGCAGCACCTGGGCCTCGACGAAGTGGCCGATCCGGGCCTTGGCCATCACCGGGATGGAGACCGCGTTGACGATGCCCTCGACCATGTCCGGGTCGGACATCCGGGCCACCCCGCCCTGGACGCGGATGTCGGCCGGCACCCGCTCCAGCGCCATCACCGCCACGGCGCCGGCGTCCTCGGCGATCTTCGCCTGCTCGGGGGTGACCACGTCCATGATCACGCCGCCCTTGAGCATCTCGGCCATGCCGCGCTTGACCCGGGCGGTGCCGGTCTTCGGGGCGGAGTCGGGGGAAAGCTCGGGCATACCGTCCAGTCTACGTCGCCGCGCGGGTGCCCCGGCGCGGTCAGCGGTAGGCGACCGGCGCCCCGGTGGCGGCCAGCAGCACCCAGGCGCCACCCGGGCGGAGGGTGAGCTCGCGCTTGCCGCCGGCGTCGTAGTAGCGGGTGCCGTAGATCACGTGCCGGCGCTGCCAGGTGCCGGTCAGCACCCGGCCGTCCCGCAGCACCAGCAGCTTCCCGGAGCCGACGGTGGACGTGTAGACCGACGGGGTGCCGAGCACGTCCACGTTGGTCGGGTCGAGCCGGGACCGGCTGAACGGGATCACCACGTTGGGCGTCGCGACCGCCTGGCCCGACGCCGTCCGCCGGACCGAGCCGTCCTGGTTCAGCACCAGCCAGCGCTTGCCGCGGGCCTCCCAGGCGAAGCGGTAGCGGGTCTTGCCGACCAGCACCTCGACCCGGCTGACCTTGCGGGCGGCGGTCAGCCGCGGGTCGGTGCCGGCCCAGCGGAAGCCCACCTCGACCGGCCGGGACGCGCCGCGCACCTCGCGGGCCACCCGGGCGACGTCCACCACCAGGTTGTACGGCGCGCTGCGGGTGGTCAGCCGCCGGTACGCGCCGCCGCGGGCGCCCGGGCCGGCGTCGACCACCCGGGACCGGTGCAGCCGGCGGACCGGGCCGGCCGCGCCGCCGGAGTAGGCCAGCGCCGGCCGGCCGTACGCGGCGAGCAGCTCGGGGTCGTTGTTGCGCACGCTGCGGACCGGGCCGACGGTGCCCGGCTGCCGGCTGGCGAAGACCGCGACCAGCCGGGTGGCGCCGGCCTCGACCTGCTCGACGTAGACCACGTCGGCCGCCTCCAGCCCGATCTGCGGGCGGCCGGAGGCGGTGTCGTCGATCTTGACCGCGACCACCGGGCGGGTCGGCACCCCGCGCAGGCCGGTGAGCGGGTTGACCGCCGGCTTCGGCTTCGGCTTCGGCGCCGGCTTCGGGGTGGGCGTCGGCGTCGGCGTCGGGGCCGGCGTGGTGGTGGTCGGCGCCGCCGCCGGCGGCGGGGCCGGCTCCCCCGAGCACGCGGCCACCCCGCTCAGCACCGCGACCGCGACCGCCGCCGCACCCACTCTCCGCACCCGCCGCTCCCCTCCTGGCCAGTCCTTGCCGCCCACTGAGCACTCCCACCGCCGAGTGGGCAGTCCCGCCGACTGAGCAGTCCCGCCGCCGACTGAGCAGCAGCAGCTGCTCAGTCGCGTGCGGAGTCCTCAGTCGGTCGCGGGCCGGCTCGGTCGGCGGGTCGGGCGGCGGACCCTACCCGGCCGGCGGGACGGCGGCGGGCGCGGGGCGGCGCAGGTCCGGCACGGTGTCGTCGATCTCGAAGAACGCCGGCAGCGGCCGCCGGCCGCCGAGCCGGAACAGCCGGGGCAGCCGCCGGCGGCGCAGCGAGACGGTGTCCCGGACCGCGTCGTTGTAGAACCGGCGGGCCAGCCCAACCCGCCGGCTGGCGTCGGCCAGGTCGCCGAGCAGCGCCGGGTCGGCGCCCGGCGGGATGTCGTGCAGGGCGCGGGACAGGTCGTTCTCCGCGGCCTCCCGGGTGGTCGCGTCCGCGTCCAGCGACGCGGCCGCCAGCGTCCCCAGCCGGGCCACCCGGTCCGCGCCCAGCTCGGCCGCGGACCGGTCGGCCAGTGCCTGCAGCGCGGCAGCCCGCCGGACCAGCTGCGCGTCCAGCGAGGCGCGCGCCGCCGAGGTCCGGTCGTACAGCCGCTCGACCCGGCTCGCGGTCCAGCCGACCCAGAGGGCGAGCAGGACGGCGACCGCGCCGACGGCGAGGATCACCTCCACGGAGCGTCAGGGTATGCCGTCCGGTGCCTCCACCACGAGGTCATTGCGAGTCGCGCTGTCCGGGGTGACCGGGACCGGGTCGGCGGCGATCACCGTCTCGTACACGTCCAGCACCTGCCGGGCGACCACCGGCCAGTCGTACGGGGCCACCACCTCGGCCCCGGTCCCGGCCAGCGCGGCCCGCCGGTCCGGGTCGTCGAGCAGCCCGGCCAGCGCCCCGGCCAGCGCGGCCGCGTCGCCGGTCGGGAAGAGCACGCCGGCCCGGCCGTCGTCCAGGACCCGGCGGAAGGCGTCCAGGTCGCTGGCCGCGATCGGGGTGCCGGCCGCCATCGCCTCCAGCAGGATGATGCCGAAGCTCTCGCCGCCCAGGTTGGGCGCGCAGTAGACGTCCACCGAGCGCAGCATCCGGGCCTTGTCCGCCTCGCTGACCTGGCCGAGCAGGTCGACCCGGCCGGCCAGCGCGGCCGGCAGGTCGCCGCGCAGGTCGTCCGCGTCGCCCCGGCCGGCGACCAGCAGCCGCAGCCCGGGCCGGTGCGGCGCCAGCGCGGCCAGCGCGCCCAGCAGCACCGGCATGCCCTTGCGCGGCTCGTCGTAGCGGCCGATGAAGCCGACCGTGCCGCCCGCCCGCGGGTAGCCGGGCAGCGGCGTGGCGCCGGCGTAGTGGGCCACCGCCACCCCGTTCGGGATCTCCACCGCGTCCCCGCCCAGGTGCTCCACCTGCACCTGGCGGGCCGCCGCGGACACCGCGATCCGGCCCCGGATCCGCTCCAGGAACGGCTGCAGCATGCTCTGCGCCGCGGACAGCGACCGGGACCGCGGGTTCGAGGTGTGGAAGGTGGCCACGATCGGGCCGCGGGCCTGCATCACCGCGAGCAGCGACAGGCTCGGCGCGACCGGCTCGTGCACGTGCAGCACGTCGAACTGGCCGTCCCGCAGCCAGCGCCGCACCCGGGTCGCCGACACCGGGCCGAACTGCAGCCGGGCGACCGAGCCGTTGTAGCGGATCGGCACCGCCCGGCCGGCCGCGACCACGTACGGCGGCAGCGGGGTGTCCTCGTCGCCCGGCGCCAGCACCGACACCTGGTGCCCCAGCGCCAGCAGCGCCTCGGCCAGGTCGCGGACGTGCGCCTGGACGCCTCCCGGGATGTCCCAGGAGTACGGGCAGACCAGGCCGACGCGCACGGCTACCCGGCCCCGCTCGGCCGGCGGGCCGGGTCGAGGTCGGCCACCCACAGCCGCTGCAGCATGTGCCAGTCCTGCGGGCGGGCCGCGATCTCGGTGGCGAACCTGTCCGCCAGCGCCTGGGTGCCCGCGGTGACCCGGTCGCGCAGCCGCTCCCCGGGCAGCCCGACCGCCGGGTGTATCTGCACCGCCCAGCCGGCCGGGGTGAACCACAGCCCGACCGGCAGCAGCGCGGCGCCGGTGGTCGCGGCCAGCAGCGCCGGCCCGGCCGGCATCCGGGCGGTCTCGCCGAAGAAGGTCACGTCGATGCCCCGCTTGGTCAGGTCCCGGTCGCCGAGCAGGCAGACGACCCCGCCGGCCCGCAGCCGCTCGGCCAGCACGTCCGAAGGCGGCCGGTCGCCGCCGGTCAGCGGGACCACCTCCATGCCGAGGCCCTCCCGGTAGGCGACGAACCGGTCGTACAGCGACTCCGGCTTCAGCCGCTCGGCGACCGTGGTGAAGGGGGTGCCGTGGTCGACCAGCCACACCCCGGCGGCGTCCCAGTTGCCCATGTGCGGCAGCGCGCAGATCACCCCGGCGCCGGCCGCGACCGCCTTGTCCAGCACGTCCGCGCCGCGGAAGTCGGTGTCGGCCCGGATCCGGTCCGGGCCGATCACCGGCAGCCGGAACGCCTCCTGCCAGTACCGCGCGTACGAGCGGAGGCCGCGGCGGGTCAGCTCGGTCAGCTCGGTCTCGGTGGCGGTCGGGACGACCCGGCGGAGGTTCGCCCGCAGGCGGCTCGCCCCGGGCCCGCCCCGGCGCGCGGACCGGTCGGCGGCGGCCCGGAAGCCGGCCGCGACCAGCGGCTCGGGCAGCGCCTTGACCGCGGCCCAGCCGGCGGCGAAGCCGGCGTCCACCCCCCGCTCGCGCCAGCTCACGGCTCGTCCCGGACCCGGGACGCCTCACCCGGCGGCGGGCCGGGCGGCGCCGGGCGGCCCCGGGGGACCGCTGGGCCGCTGGTCGGGAGCCGGCGGGTCCGGGAGCAGCAGCCGGGACTGCCGGTGCACCTCGACCATCCGCTGCCCCACCGTGATGGCCGACAGCACCACCAGCGCCCACAGCGCGACCGCCTGCGCGTACGGCACGCCGAAGCCGTCCAGCCCGGTGCCGGCCAGCACGATGGTCAGCCGCTGCGGCCGCTCCACCAGGCCGACGTCGCAGCGCATGCCGGCGCCCTCGGCCCGGGCCTTCACGTACGAGATCAGCGAGCCGAGGATCAGGCCGAGCAGGCAGGCCAGCACCAGCGGCCGGCTGTCCCCCGGCCCGGAGAACCACCACAGCAGCGCGCCGAACACGGCCGCGTCGGCGAGCCGGTCCAGCGTCGAGTCGAGCACGGCGCCGAACCGGCTGGACCCGCCCCGCAGCCGGGCCACCGCCCCGTCGACCATGTCGAGCATCACGAAGGCCCAGATCACCAGCGTGCCGACGAGGAAGTCGCCGCGGGTGTAGAAGACCAGCGCGCCGCCGACCGCGCCGACCGTGCCGAACACGGTGACGGCGTCGGCGGTGACCCCGAGCCGCACCAGCCACTCCGCCAGCGGCCGCACCGCCCGCGACCACGCCGCCCGGGAGAAGAGACTGACCATGGTGCGCCTCACCTTAGTGGCCGCCCGCGGATGCCCCGGCCGGGCGTACTCGGCGAATGAGTCGGGCGAGAGTCCGGGAGAAGTCTTGTCGGTGACGCAGCGAAGGTGTCGAATCGCAGGACGCAGCACGTCGACCACGCGCCCACCGCGGAACTGGAGGCCGGTATGGCGTCGAGAGGGGCAACCAAGGGCGCGGACCGGGGGGCGGTGGCTGCCGTGGCAGCGGTCGACCGCCCCGAGAAGGTGCGCAACGTCGCCGTCGTGGGTCACTCCGGCGCCGGCAAGACGACGCTGGTCGAGGCGTTGTTGCACGCCACTGCCACCATCCCGCGGGCCGGGTCCGTGCCCGAGGGCACCACGGTCAGCGACTCCGACCCGGCCGAGGTCAAGCAGCAGCGCTCGGTGTCGCTGGCCGTGGCGCCCTTCGAGCACGACGGGGTGAAGGTCAACCTGCTCGACACACCCGGCTACGCGGACTTCGTCGGCGAGCTGCGGGCCGGCCTGCGCGCCGCGGACGCGGCGATCTTCGTGGTGTCCGCGGTGGACGGCGTGGACGCGACCACCATCTCGCTCTGGGAGGAGTGCGCCGCGGTCCGGATGCCGCGCGCGGTGGTGATCACCCGGCTGGACCACCAGCGGGCCGACTTCGAGGAGTCGGTGGCGGTCTGCCAGCGGGTGTTCGGGGACAACGTGCTGCCGCTCTACCTGCCGGTGCACGCCGACGACGGTGGCGTGGCCGGGCTGATCGGGCTGCTGTCCCGCAAGGTGTTCGACTACTCCGGCGGCTTCCCGCCGAAGGAGCGCGACCCCGACCCGGAGCACGTCGAGCTGATCGACACCGCCCGCAACGCGCTGATCGAGGGGATCATCGCGGAGAGCGAGGACGAGTCGCTGATGGACCGCTACCTCGGTGGCGAGGACATCGACATGGACATCCTGGTCGACGACCTGGAGACCGCGGTGGCGCGCGGCTCGTTCCACCCGGTGCTGGCCGCCTGCGGCGCCACCGGGCTCGGCGCGGCCGAGCTGCTCGAGGTGCTGACCAGCGCGTTCCCGTCGCCGCTGGAGCACGACCTGCCGCCGGTGACCGGGGTGGACGGCTCCCCCCGCGACCCGCTGTCGTGCGACCCGGACGGCCCGCTGGTCGCCGAGGTGGTCAAGACGACCATCGACCCGTACGTGGGGCGGGTCTCGCTGGTCCGGGTCTTCTCCGGCACGCTGAAGCCGGACCTGCCCATCCACGTGTCCGGGCACGGGCTGGCCGAGCGCGGCCACGCCGACCACGACGTGGACGAGCGGCTCGGGCACCTGTTCTCCCCGCTCGGCGCGACGCTGCGGCCGGTGGACCGGGCGGTGGCCGGCGACGTGGTCGCGGTGACGAAGCTCACCAGCGCCGAGACCGGCGACACCATCTCGGCCAAGGACGACCCGCTGCTGGTGGCGGCCTGGGACATGCCGGAGCCGCTGCTGCCGGTGGCGGTCCGGGCGAAGACCCGCTCCGACGAGGACTCGATGGCCAAGGGGCTGGCCAAGCTCACCGCCGGCGACCCGACGCTGCGGCTGGACCGCAACCCGGAGACCCACCAGCTGGTGCTGTGGTGCATGGGTGAGGCGCACGCGGACGTGCTGCTGGACCGGCTGCGCGAGCAGGGCGTCGAGCTGGACACGGTGCCGGTGGTGGTGCCGCTGCGGGAGACCTTCGCCGGCAAGGCGGCGGCCAAGGGCCGGCACGTCAAGCAGTCCGGCGGCCACGGGCAGTACGCGGTGTGCGACATCGAGGTGGAGCCGCTGGAGCGCGGCGCCGGCTTCGAGTTCCAGGTCAAGGTGGTCGGCGGCGCGGTGCCGTCGCAGTTCATCCCGTCGGTCGAGAAGGGCGTCCGGACCCAGATGGAGCGCGGGGTCGCGGCCGGCTTCCCGCTGGTCGACTTCCGGGTCACGCTGGTGGACGGCAAGGCGCACAGCGTCGACTCCTCCGACGCGGCCTTCCAGACCGCCGGCGCGCTGGCGCTGCGGGAGGCGGCCAAGGCGACGTCGGTGGCGCTGCTCGAGCCGGTGCAGGCGGTCACCGTGACCGTGCCGGACGAGTACGTCGGCGCGGTGATGAGCGACCTGTCCGGGCGGCGCGGCCGGGTCACCGGCACCGAGTCGGTCGGCGGCGAGCGCAGCGTGGTCAGCGCGGAGGTGCCGGAGATCGAGCTGGTGCGCTACGCGGTGGACCTGCGGTCGCTGACCGCCGGGACCGGGCGGTTCACCCGCACGTACGTGCGGCACGACCCGATGCCGGAGCACGAGGCGCGCAAGGCGAAGGAGGCCGCGGCCGCGCAGAGCTGAGCGCTTCCCGGTCGACCTGCCGCTGGCCGGCTCGGCCGTCCTGGTGGTGACGTAGCGGGTCAGGTCCAGGCGGTGGCGAGGAGGCGGCGGGTGTCGGCGAGGAGCTGCGGCAGCACCTTCGTGTGCCCGACCACCGGCATGAAGTTGGTGTCGCCGCCCCACCGCGGCACCACGTGCTGGTGCAGGTGGGCGGCGATGCCGGCGCCGGCGACGGACCCCTGGTTCATCCCGATGTTGAAACCCTGGGCGCCGCTGACCGCGCGCACCGCCGCCATCGCCCGCTGGGTGAACGCGGCCAGCTCGGCGCACTCCTCCACCGACAGCTCGGTGTAGTCGGCGACGTGCCGGTAGGGCACCGTCATCAGGTGCCCCGAGTTGTACGGGTACAGGTTGAGCACCGCGTACACCCGCTCGCCGCGGGCCAGGATCAGCCCGTCCTCGTCGGACAGCGCCGGCGCCCGGCAGAACGGGCAGTCACCCTCCCCCGCCGGCTTGCCCTCGCCCTTGATGTACGCCATCCGGTGCGGCGTCCACAGCCGGACGAAGGCGTCCGGCTCGCCGGCCCCGTCCTGCTCGGTGAGCTGCGGTGGCCCGGCCTCCTCGGACACCGCTCTCACACCCCGGCGAACGACGCCTCGGACGGCCCCTCGTTTTCCCGGCGGCGGACGAAGTCGACCACTTCGTCCACCGCCCGGTCGAGCGGGATCCCGTTGCGCTGGGAGCCGTCCCGGTAGCGGAAGGACACCGCGCCGGCGGCCACGTCGTCGTCGCCGGCGATGATCTGGAACGGCACCTTCTGCTTGGTCCAGGTGCGGATCTTCTTCTGCATGCGGTCGTCGGAGGAGTCGACCTCGACCCGCAGCCCGTGCTCGCGCAGCCGCTCGGCGAACGCCGCGAGGTAGGGCACGTGCGCGTCGGTGACCGGGATGCCGACCGCCTGCACCGGCGCCAGCCAGGCCGGGAAGGCGCCGGCGTAGTGCTCGGTCAGGATGCCGAAGAACCGCTCGATGGAGCCGAACAGCGCCCGGTGGATCATCACCGGCCGCTGCCGGGACCCGTCGTCGGCCTGGTATTCAAGCTGGAACCGTTCCGGCAGTTGCACGTCGACCTGGATGGTGGACATCTGCCAGGTCCGGCCGATCGCGTCCCGGGCCTGGACCGAGATCTTCGGCCCGTAGAACGCGGCGCCGCCCGGGTCCGGCACCAGCTCCAGCCCGGACTTCTCCGCCGCGGTGGCGAGCGCCGCGGTGGCCTCGTCCCACTGCTCCTGCGCGCCGATGAACTTCGGTCCCTCGCCGCGGGTGGACAGCTCCAGGTAGAAGTCGCTGAGCCCGTAGTCCTTGAGCAGGTCGAGCACGAAGCCGAGCAGCGAGTCGAGCTCGTCCGGCACCTGCTCCCTGCTGCAGAAGATGTGCGCGTCGTCCATGGTCAGCCCACGGACCCGGGTCAGGCCGTGCACGACGCCGGACTTCTCGTACCGGTAGACGGTGCCGAACTCGAACAGCCGCAGCGGCAGCTCCCGGTAGGACCGGCCGCGCGACCGGTAGACCAGGATGTGAAACGGGCAGTTCATCGGCTTGAGGTAGTAGTTGGCGCCCTCGAAGCTGATCGGCGGGAACATGGTGTCCGCGTAGCTCGGCAGGTGTCCCGAGGTGAGGAAGAGGTCTTCCTTGGTGATGTGCGGGGAGTTGACGAACTCGTAGCCCGACTGCTCGTGCCGGCGGCGCGAGTATTCCTCCAGCTCGCGCCGGATGATCCCGCCCTTCGGGTGGAAGACGGCCAGGCCGGAGCCCAGCTCCACCGGGAAGGAGAACAGGTCGAGCTCGGCGCCGAGCCGGCGGTGGTCGCGCTTCTCCGCCTCGGCCAGCAGCCGCAGGTGCTCGGCCAGCGCGTCCTTGGACTCCCAGGCGGTGCCGTAGATCCGCTGGAGCTGCGGATTCTTCTCCGAGCCGCGCCAGTAGGCCGCGGCCGAGCGCTGCACCTTGAACGCGGGGATCCGCCGGGTGGTGGGCAGGTGCGGCCCGCGGCACAGGTCGGTCCAGACCCGCTCGCCCGAGGACTTGTCGAGGTTGTCGTACATGCTCAGCTGGCCGGCGCCGACCTCGGCCGAGGCTCCCTCGGTGTCGTCGGCGGCCCCCTTGAGGTCGATCAGCTCCAGCTTGAACGGCTCGTGCGCCAGCTCGGCGCGCGCCTCGTCGTCGGAGACCGGCCGGCGGGCGAACCGCTGCGCCGCCTTGACGATCTCCTGCATCCGTCGCTCGATCCGGGCCAGGTCGTCCGGGGTGAACGGGCGCTCGGGCAGGAAGTCGTAGTAGAACCCGTTGTCGATCGGCGGGCCGATGCCCAGCCGGGTGCCGGGGAAGAGGTCCTGCACGGCCTGGGCGAGCACGTGGGCGGTGGAGTGGCGCAGGACGGCGCGACCGTCCGGCGAGTCCATCGGGACCGGCTCGACCTCGGCATCCGCCTCCGGAGCCCAGGCCAGGTCACGCAGCGCCCCCGAGCCCACCTCGCGGACGACGACGGCGCCGGACGAGCCGTCGGTGCGCACCCCGGCGGCCTCCAGCGCGGCGGCCGCAGTCGTGCCGGCCGGGACCCGCAGGGCGGCGGGAGCGGCGGACGGGCTGGGCTGCGACACGGGATCCTCCTGGGTCGGTGGTTGACGGGTCGATGCTATCGAGCGGACGGGTCCGGGCCGTCCGGATATCCACAGGGGTGGGGGTGCTCCGCGGCGAGGCGGTACGCCTCGCGGCGGGGCACCCCCAGCCCGGTGAGCACCGCGGCGGCGGACCGCCCGGACACGCCGGCCGCCCGCAGCACCCGGGCGAGCTCGCCGGGGTCGGCGGTGACCGGAGCGGGGGCGTCGCCGCGGCGGGCCAGCGCCACCGCCGGCGCGCGGCGCAGGCCGGCCAGGCGGGCGGGTTCCAGCGGGGCGGCGGGCAGCAGCTCGACGGCTCCGACGCCCCAGCCCACGGCCGGGTCCGGCAGCAGCAGCGCGTGGTCGGGCAGGCGCTCCCGCAGCGCGTCCAGCGCCGCCGGGGTGGCCGGGTCGACCGTGAGGGTGGCGGCCGGGGCGGCGCCCAGCAGCGCGGCGAGCGCCGGCAGCTCGCGGGCCGCGGTGGGCAGCCGGCCGGCGTGCAGCACCGGCGCGGGCGCCCGGCCGGCGGCCAGCAGCAGGTCGACGCCGGGCGCCGGCGGCCAGAGCAGCACCCGGGCGCCGGGCAGCGCCGCGGCGAGCCGGTCCCGGACCGCGGCGGTCAGCGCGGTCAGGTCCGGCACCGGCACCGCGACCGTACGGGCGCCGGTGAGCACGGCCGGATCGGCCGGGATCCCGCGGTGCCGCCGCCCGGCCAGCTCGCCCGCCGGGCCGCCGAGGTCGAGGACGTGGTCGACCTGGGCGGCCAGGGCCGCCAGGGCGGGCCGGGGCGGCGGCGCGGTCAGCACCAGCAGCACCGGCGGCGGCGTCCCGATCTCGGCCGCGGTCAGCTCCAGCCGCGCCGCCGGGTCGCGCAACCGGGCCACCAGGGCCCGGTCCAGGTCGGCGGCCGCCGCCGAGGCGTTCACCAGGAACGTGTCCGGGTCGAGCACGTCGCTGCGCCGCACCACCAGCCGGGACGTCGACGCGTACGCCGGGTTGACCTCGCCCTCGACCACGGCGGTGAGGTCGCCGACGGCGAGCCGGACGCGCACCCGCCCGCGCAGCCGCTCCAGCCCGCCGGGCAGCGGGTCGGCCGACGTGCCGAGCACGCAGGACGCCCGGGCGGTGATGTCCGGGTCGGTGGTCAGCTCGAGCGTCTTGCCGTGCCGCCCGGTCACCCCCGGGTGGCCGGCGGCGACCAGCCGGACGGTCACGACCGCACCGCGGTCAGCCGCAGCAGCCGGCTGGCCCGCGCCGCCACCACCCGGGACGCCCAGGACGAGCCGAGCGCCCTGGCCTCCGCCTCGGTCAGCGGGACCGGGGCGGCCAGCGACCAGCCCAGCGCCGCGTACCGGTCGGCGAGGCCGGCCAGGTGCTCCGCGGTCGGCTCCGGGGTCGCGGCCAGCTTGCGGTCGACGGAGGCGGGCGCGGCCCAGGGCCGGACGTTCACCACCGCGGACAGCGCCGCTCCGGGCGCGCCCAGCGCCAGCACCGACCGCAGCACCGCGTCGTCCCCGCCGAGCACGCCGTCCAGCAGCGAGCCCCACGGCATCACCACGGCGATCCCGGCGCACCGCCCGGTCAGCGCCGGCAGCGGCTCCCCCATCGACCAGGTGACGAACAGCGGCCCGGTCAGCCGGCGGCGGCGCGCCCCGGCCAGCGCCCGGTCCAGCCGGGTGGTCTCCGCGTCCACGCCGACCACCAGCGCGGCCGGCTCCCGCTCGGCCCAGCGCACGGTGTGCCGCCCGTCGCCGCAGCCGACGTCGACCAGCACCCGCTCCGCGCCGGCCACGGCCTCGGTCAGCGCCGGATCGTCCGCGGCCACCAGCCGCGGCCCGGTCGTCCCCGTGGCCCGCACCGGCCCCATGATGCCCGTACGCCGCTCGCCCGACACGGCCGTACCCCCGCTCCCAACCGGGAAGGGAGCGAGGGCACCGCCGGCTCGGCCCCCCGGTGCGTCCGGCGCCGCCGAAGCACGACCCTCCGACCCTAGAGCCGCACCCCTCACCCGCACGATGACAACAACCAGCCATGCCGCCCGCCCCGGCGACGATCACGTTTGCGCGCCAGCTCGCCGACACACCCAAGCGACACGCCGAGCCCCGCCGACCCCCCGCGCAAACATGATCAGCTCGCCCGCGGCGCCGCTCAGTCGCCGGCGCTCGGCGCCGCGCCGCCGCTCACCCGACCACCGGAACGCGGGCGGCGAGGGGGCCGGCCTCGCCGCGGCGCCGCTCACCCGACCACCGGAACGCGGGTCCGCGGGGCTCGGCCCCGCGACCAACAAAAAGCAACGACCCCGGCTCGCGCTGTCCGCGAGCAAGGGCCGCCGTCGGTGCGTGGGCGATACTGGGATCGAACCAGTGACCTCCTCGGTGTGAACGAGGCGCTCTCCCGCTGAGCTAATCGCCCGGGCCGAGCAAGGGTACCGGATCAGTCCCCGACGAACGGCACCCCGGTGCCGGACAGGTAGACGGTCAGCAGCACCACTCCGGCGACGAAGCCGAGGGTCGCGATCGAGATGAGCGCGCGTACGACGAGGTGCTGCCGGCCGACCCAACGCAGCCAGGCGCGGAACTTGGCCTTCCCGAAGTCGAGCAGCCTCTCCGCCCAGGCGAACTCGGTGGCGAGGATGCCGAGGCCGACGAAGACGATGAGCCAGCCGGGCCCGGGGAACGGGACCAGCACCAGCCCGAGCAGCACGACGAGCGTGCCGAGGATCCCGACCCCGATGCGGTACGCGAGGGCGAGGGCGGGGTGCTTCTTCAACCGGTCGCGGAAGCCCAGCCGGTCGGCCACCTCGTCGAGCAGACCGGGCTCGTCGTCGCGCTGGTCCTGATCGGCGGTCAGCGATCCTCCCGCTCGTCCGGTGGTCATTCGGGCTGCCCCACCGCGACGACGTCCCGCGGAGCGGACGGCCGGGCCGTCCCGATCTCCTCGCTGATCGCGAAGCACGTCGCGGTGGCGAAGCCCGGGTCGGATCCTATGTCGCGAACGCTGAACTGCGCGCCCGACAGCGTGAAGCCCTGGATCGGCCGGAGGTCGGACGGCTGGGGGGTGTCGCAGCGCAGGGTCCACAGCCAGTACGTGGTGTCGCCGGTGTTGACGCCGAGGGTCTCGGTGATGATCTCGACCTGGTCGCCGCGGACGACGACGGTGGCGCGGCGGGCCTCGGTCGGCGCGGTCGGGTTGACCAGGGCGGCGACCCGGGCCGGGGCGTTCTGGGTGAGCTGCTGGATGGTGGCGTCGCGCTGGGCGACGACGTCATTGAGGTCGTCCTGCTCGGCGCGGAGCCGGAGGTTCCAGGCGCCGAGGGCGGCGAACAGGATGAGCGCGGCCGCGGCCGCGGCGATCCGGGTCCACCGGCGGGCGGGGCGCGCGAACGGGACGACGGTGTCGTCGCCGTCGTCGGGGGCGGCGTGCCGGCCGCGATCGGTCGTACGCGGGCGGTCGGCGGTGCGCAGCGCGCCGTCGGGCGCGTCGCCGGCGAGGTCGTCGCGCGTCGATGCCGGTGGCGTCGGACGGGTCCGGGCGGCCGGTGTGGTCGACGGCGGAGGGCGGCGGCGTGCCCGGCCCGGTGCTCCGGGCCGGCGGCGCGTCCGGTCCGCCGCCGGCGGCCCGGCGCGGCCGGCTCGGCGCCGGCGGAACCCGGCGCGGCCGGCTCGGCGCCGGCGGAGCCTGGCGCCCGCAGCTCGGGGCCGGCGGAGCCCGGCGCGGCCGGCTCGGGGCCGGCGGAACCCGGCGCCGGCTCGGGGCCGGCGGAACCCGGCGCCCAGCTCGGGCGGCGGAGCTCGGTGCGCCCGGCTCGGGGGCGGAGGGCGGTGCGTCCGACTCGGGACGTGGCGGGACGTCCTCGGCGCCGGGCGGCGTACGGGTCCCCCGCCCGGCGAACCAGTCGGTGTCCGCGGCGTCGACCCCGCCGGCCAGCGGCCACTCCCCGTCGCCGGCGGCGGCCGGCGCCGGCGGCCCCGCCGTCAGCACCGCGGAACCGGCCTGGGACACCGCCGTCCCCGGTCGCCGCGGCTCGGCCCGGACCGCGGCCATGATCCGCTCCCGCAGCGCCGGCGGCGGCGGCTCGTCCGGCAGCGCGTACGCCAGGTCGGCGACCGTGTGCAGCGACTCCCGCACCGTCGCCGCGCACCGGTCGCAGCCGGGCAGGTGCATGGCGAAGCGGGCCTCGTCGTCGGCGTCCAGGGTGGACAGCGCCCAGCCGACGGCGAGCGCGTCCCAGTCGCCGTGCCCGCCGTCGCGCGGGCCGGCCGGCGGGGCGGCGGGGGCGGTCACGGCCGCGCCCCTTCCGTGTCGGAGACCCCGTCGAGCAGGTCCCGCAGCCGCCGCATGCCGGCGAGCATGCGGGTCTTCACCGTGCCGAGCGGGGTGTTGGTCCGCTCGGCGATCTCCCGCTGGGTGTAGCCGGCGTAGTACGCCAGCACCAGCGCCTCCCGCTGCGGCTCGGGCAGCGAGCCGAGCGCCCGCCGGACCCGCTCGCCGCGCAGGCCGGACCAGGCCGCGTCCTCCACCGGCGGGTCGGTGGCGGCGGCCGAGGTGTACGTCGCCGCCTCCTCGGCCAGCGACGCCCGCCGGCGCCGCACGGTCTCCTCCCGGCGCACCGCGTCGACCGCCTTGTGGTGGGTGGTGGCGAGCAGCCAGCTGGGGAAGCCGCCGCGGGTCGGGTCGTACTTCTCCGGGTCCCGCCACAGCGCCAGGAACACCTCCTGGACGACCTCCTCGGCGAACACCGGCTCCCCGGTGATCCGCCGGGCCAGCGCGAACGCCGGCCGCCCGTACCGGTCGTACAGCGCCTCCAGCGCGTCGTCGTCCCCCTCGGCCACACGGCGCACGAGCATCCCGTCCGAGGCATCCGCCTCGGGCCGGGGTGCCGGCGGCATGG
This sequence comes from uncultured Actinomycetota bacterium, assembly GCA_963849885.1. GTDB lineage: Bacteria > Actinomycetota > Actinomycetes > Mycobacteriales > CADCTP01 > CADCTP01. The sequence continues at coordinate 119,154 of CAWKIV010000003.1, forward strand.
TCACGGTGGCCGTCCTCACAAGAAGCCTTCGCCGGACGGATCCGTCCGGTTTCCGCAACCCGTCTCCGTCGGGCGACACATTACCCATCCGGGGAGACGCTCGTTGCGAAGGCAGTCACGCATGGTAAGAAGTCGTGTACACGGGGGGAACAGAATGACCGGTCGAGTGTCAGAAGTGCGTATCGCGGTGACCTTGCGACTTGTCGTGCCCAGGGCCGACGTGCTGGTGGACGCGTCGCTGCGGTACGACCGGGACGACCCGTACGCGGTGCACCTGTCGTTCCCGACCTCGCCGGGCCGGGAGCCGATCGAGTGGATCTTCGCCCGGTCGCTGGTCGCGGACGGGCTGAGCGTGCCGGCCGGGGACGGCGACGTGCTGATCTGGCCGTCGCCGGAGGATCTCGGCGGGCCCGTGTACGTCGAGCTGTGCTCGCCGTCCGGGCGGGCGCTGTTCGCGGTGCCGCGGCCGGTGCTGGCCGACTTCGTGCACCGCTGCCACGCGCTGGTGCCGCCCGGGTCCGAGGCGAGCTTCCTGGACCTGGACGCGGAGCTGGAGATGCTCCTGCACGACGACCTCAGCTGAGCGGGTCGGCCACCGGCGCACCTCTCCCCGCGCCCCGGCCGCCGCGCCCCTGACGCCCATCCGCGCCCGACCCCGCGCCCGACCCCCCGCGCCCGAGTGACGGACTCCGCCCCCGAGTGACGGACTCCGCCGCCCGAGTGACGGCGCCACCGCCGTCACTCGACCGGCCCACACCGTCACTCGACCGGCCACACCGTCACTCGACGGGCCACACCGTCACTCGACCGGCCACGCCGTCACTCGACGGGCCACGCCGGTGGTGGGCGGGCGCGCCGGCGGGCGGCGCGGCGGGCGGTGGGGCGGGCGGGCGGGCGGGTGGCTCAGTGGATGGTGCGGGCGCCGGCGATCGGGACGCCGCCGACCACGGTGGTGCTCACCGCCGGCGCGCCGAGGTGCGCCATCAGGTCGGCCTCGTGCTCGGCGGCGAGCACGGCGAGGTCGCCGTGCGCGCCGGTGCGCAGCTGCCCGACGTCGGTGCGCCGCAGCGCGGCCGCCCCGCCCGCGGTGGCCGCCCGCAGCGCCTCGTCCACGCCCAGGCCGAGCAGCGGCCCGGCCAGCTGCAGCGCGTACGGCACGGACTCGCACCAGGACGTGCCCGGGTTGCAGTCGGTGCCCAGCGCGAGCGTCACCCCGGCCTCGCGCAGCACCCGCGCGCTGTCCCACGGGCCGCCGGTGGTCAGCGTCGCGGTCGGCAGCAGCACACCGACCACGCCGGCCGCGGCCATCGCCCGGGCGCCGGCGGCGTCCACCCGCTCCAGGTGGTCGGCGGACGCGCAGCCGCACTCGGCGGCGAGCCCGGCCGCGCCGGTCCGGGCCAGCTGCTCGGCGTGCAGCCGGCCGCCCAGGCCGGCCGCGGCGCCGGCCCGCAGCAGCCGGCGCGCCTCGTCCACGGTGAACGCGCCGCGGTCGCAGAAGACGTCGACCCAGCGGGCGCCGAGCGCGGCCGCCTCGGGCAGCGCCGCGGCCAGCGCGGCGACGTGCGCGGCCCGGTCGGCGCCGGCCGGCACCACGTGCGCGAGCAGGGTCGGCTCCACCCGCAGCGGCACCCGGTCGGCCAGCCGGCGGACCAGCCGCAGCAGCCGCAGCTCGGCGGCCGGTTCCAGCCCGTACCCGGTCTTCACCTCGACCGTGGTGGTGCCGTTCGCGGCCATCGCCCGCAGCCGGCCGGCGGCCAGCTCGACCAGCTCGTCGTCGCCGGCGGCCCCGGTCGCCGCCACCGTGGTGGCGATGCCGCCGCCGTCGTACCGCTCGCCGACCAGCCGGGCCGCGAACTCGGCCCGCCGCGAACCCGCCCACACCGCGTGCGTGTGCGGGTCGACGAAGCCGGGCACCACGCAGGCGCCGCCGGCGTCCAGCTCGGGCGCGTCGGTGATCGTCCACGGCACCCGGTCGTCCGGGCCGATCCAGGCGACCACCCCGCCCCGGATCGAGACCGCGGCCGGCCCCTCCACCGGCGGCCCGGCCTGGGTGACCACCCGCCCGGCCCGGCGGACCAGCAGGTCCCCGACCGGCGAGCTCACCGCTGCCAGGCCGGCGGGTGCGTGCCCGGCTGGAGCGGGATCCGGATGCCCACGTCCTGCGCGGTCCGGGTGGCGATGTCGTAGCCGGCGTCCGCGTGCCGCAGCACGCCGCTGCCCGGGTCGTTGGTGAGCACCCGCTCGACCCGGGCCCGGGACTCCGGGGTGCCCTCGGCCACGACCACCAGGCCGGCGTGGATGGACTTGCCGATGCCCACCCCGCCGCCGTGGTGCACCGACACCCAGGAGGCGCCAGACGCGGTGTTGAGCAGCGCGTTGAGGATCGGCCAGTCGGCGATCGCGTCCGAGCCGTCCCGCATGCCCTCGGTCTCCCGCTCGGGCGAGGCCACCGAGCCGGAGTCGAGGTGGTCGCGGCCGATCGCCACCGGCGCGGTCAGCACGCCCCGGGCGACCAGGTCGTCGAACGCCGTGCCGGCGACGTGCCGCTCCCCGTAGCCGAGCCAGCAGATCCGGGACGGCAGGCCCTGCCCCTTGACCTTCTCCCGGGCGAACCGGATCCACCGCTGCAGACCGTCGTCGTCCGGGAACGCGGCCAGCACCGCGTCGTCGGTGGCGGCCAGGTCGGCCGGGTCGCCGGACAGGCAGGCCCACCGGAACGGGCCGGACCCGCGCGCGAACAGCGGCCGCACGTACGCCAGCACGAAGCCCGGGTAGTCGAACGCGCCGGCGACCCCGGCGTCCTTGGCCTGCCCGCGCAGCCCGTTGCCGTAGTCGAAGACCACCGAGCCGGCCCGCTGGAAGCCGAGCATCGCGTCGCAGTGGGTGGCCATCGACGCCCGGGCCCGCTCCACGTACTCCGCCGGCTTGTCCCGCCGCCACTGCGGCGCCTCCTCGACCGCGAGACCGGCCGGCACGTAGCCGTGCAGCGCGTCGTGCGCGGAGGTCTGGTCGGTGACCACGTCCGGGGTCCAGCCCCGGCGCACCAGCTCCGGGTGGGTCTCCGCGGCGTTGCCGATCACCGCGACCGACAGCGCCCGCCGCTCCCGCTTCGCCGCCTCGACCAGCTCGACGCCCTCGTCCAGGGAGCCGGCGATCCGGTCCAGGAAGCCACCGTCCAGGCGGCGCCGGGCCCGTGCCGGGTCCACCTCCACGCACAGCACCGCACCGCCGTTGCCGGTCACCGCCAGCGGCTGGGCGCCGCCCATGCCGCCCAGGCCGGCGGTCAGCGTCACCGTGCCGGCCAGCGTGCCGCCGAAGTGCTGCGTCGCCACCTCGGCGAAGGTCGCATACGTCCCCTGGAGGATGCCCTGGGTGCCGATGTAGATCCACGATCCGGCGGTCATCTGCCCGTACATCGTCAGGCCGGCGTCCTCCAGCTCGCGGAAGTGCTCCGGGGTGGCCCACTTCGGCACCAGCAGCGAGTTGGCGATCAGCACCCGCGGCGCCTGCTCGGTCGTGCGGACCACGCCGACCGGCTTGCCCGACTGGACCAGCAGCGTGTCGTCCGGCGCCATCGTGCGCAGCGACTCGGTGATCGCGTCGAAGCACCGCCAGTCCCGCGCGGCCCGCCCGGAGCCGCCGTAGACGACCAGGTCGTCGGGCCGCTCCGCCACCTCGGGGTCGAGGTTGTTGTGCAGCATCCGCAGCGCCGCCTCGGCTCCCCACGACCGCGCCGACCGCTCCGGACCGCGCGGCGCCCGCACCACCCTCGCTCCATCCATGAGCCGACCGTATCGCCGCCCGCCGACAAATCCCGCCGGGTCAGCCGAGCGGGCCGGTGATCTGCTCGGCGACCTCCACCAGGGCCGGCAGCAGCGTCCGGACGGCCTCGATCTGGCCGGTCACCTCGCGGTCGACGTCCATCGGCTCGACCACCGCCCGGACCGCCGCGTGCACGGCCGCCATGGCCGGGCCAGGCGCCGCCACCGCCGCGCGCAGGTCGATCGCCTGGGCCGCGCAGAGCACCTCGACGGCGAGGATCGTCCGGACGTTGTCCAGCACCTCGCCGGCCTTGCGGGCGGCGTACCAGCCCATCGAGACGTGGTCCTCCTGGTTGCCGCTGGTCGGGATGCTGTCCACCCCGGCCGGGTGGGCGAGCACGCGGTCCTCGGCGACCAGCGACGCGGCGGTGTACTGGGCGAGCATGAAGCCGGAGTTGGTGCCGGCGGCGCGGGCCAGGAAGGGCGGCAGCCCGCGGGAGGTGGCCGGGTCGAGCAGCCGGTAGACCCGCCGCTCGCTGATGCTGCCCAGCTCGGCCACCGCCATCGCGAGCAGGTCGCCGGCCAGCGCCAGCGGCTGGCCGTGGAAGTTGCCGGTCGACATGACCTCGAAGCCGGCGCCGTCCTCGCCGGGCACCACCACCGGGTTGTCCACGATGGACGCGAGCTCCACCTCGACCACCCGCCGGCAGTACGCGAGGGCGTCCCGGGCGGCGCCGTGCACCTGCGGGGCGCAGCGCAGCGAGTACGGGTCCTGGACGGCGTGGGTGGAGTGCCGGTGGCTGGCCAGCAGCGGGCTGGCGGCCAGCAGCGCCCGCAGGTTGGCGGCGCTGGCCAGCTGGCCCGGGTGCGGGCGGATCCGGATCACCCGCTCGTCGTACGCCCGGTCGGTGCCGAGCAGCGCCTCCACGGACAGCGCGCAGGCGACGTCGGCGGCCTTGGCCAGCAGCTCGGCGTCGGCGACCGCGAGCGCGAGCAGGGCCTGCATCGGCTCGGTGCCGTTGATCAGCGTGAGGCCCTCCTTGGGGGCCAGCGTGAGCGGCGCCAGGCCGGCCTCGCCGAGCAGGTCGGCGGCCGGGTGCTCCACCGGGTCGCCGCCGCGGCGCAGCCGGCCCTCGCCGACCAGCGGCAGCGCGACCGCGGCGAGCTGGGCCAGGTCGCCGGACGCGCCGACCGAGCCCTTGCTCGGCACCACCGGCAGCAGGTCGTGCTCCAGCAGCTCCAGCAGCCGCTGCGGCAGCTCCGGTCGGCAGCCGGACGCGCCGGCGGCGATGGTCCGGGCGCGCAGCAGCAGCAGGGCGCGGACCGCGTCGTCGGGCAGCGGCGGGCCGACGCCGGCGGCGTGGCTGCGCAGCAGGGCCAGCTGCATCCGGGCCAGGTCGTCGTGCTCGATGGACACGTCGGCGAGGGCACCGAAGCCGGTGCTGACGCCGTAGACGACCGCGCCGCGCTCGATGGCGTCGGTGACGACGGCCCGGCTGGGCGCCATCCGGGCGGCGACCTCGGGGCCGAGGACGGCCCGGGCCCGCCCGCGGGCCACGTCCACCACGTCCGCCAGATCGAGACCGTCGCCGGTGACGGTGATCGTTCGCACCGCCCGACCGTACTGCGCGGCGCTCCGCCCCCTCCCCCGACCACCCCTCCCCCTTTTTTGCTACGCCACTGCTCACCCCGGCGAAGCAGAGGCGCAGCCGCCTTACCTCCGTAGTCCCAGGGGCGACGCACCCCCACCGGGTACGTCTCTGCTTCGCGAGGCGAAGCAGAGACGTAGTCGGCTTAGGTCCGTAGATCCAGAGGTGACACACCCGGCCGGGGTACGCCGCTGCTTCGCGAGGTGAAGCAGAGACGTAGCCGGCTTACCTCCGTAGGCCGGGGGGTGGCGCAGTCCGGTCGGGTGCGTCTCTGCTTCGCGGGGTGGAGCAGGGGCGTAGCGAAAAAGGAGGGGGTGGTGTCCCCGGGTGGCGGCGGTAGGGTCCGCGCGTGCAGGCGGGCGGCGGGTCCGGTCGGCGCCGGGGCGCGCGGCTGGTGCCCGCGCTGGTCGCGCTGGTCGCGGCCGGCGCCGCGGTCGCCGGCGTCACCACGGTGGCCCGGTCGATCCAACCGGCCGCCCGGCCGAGCTTCTCGGCCCCGCCCGGCCCGGCCGCGACCACCCGTCCCGCCACCACCCCGAGCCCGACGCCGACCAAGGCCGCGCAGATCACCCTCGCCTTCGCCGGCGACGTGCACTTCGAGGGCCGGGTGGCGACCCGGCTCCAGGAGGACCC
>CAWKIV010000004.1:0-15789 GCA_963849885.1 uncultured Actinomycetota bacterium
CGCGGCACCAGATGCGCCGGCACCCGTTCGCGCAGCCAGCGCGCCAGCCGCGGGTATTCCACCGGGACGCCGGTGTAAGCGGCGACCAGCTCGGTTTCGCCCCCGATGGTGGCGGCGACCACCACGACGTCGCGCAGGTCGGGATGCCGGCGCAGCGCCGCCTCCACCTCACCGAGCTCCACCCGGTAGCCGCGGATCTTCACCTGGTGGTCGAGCCGGCCGAGGTGTACCGGCTCGCCGTGCTCGACCCGCACCCGGTCGCCGGTGCGGTACCAGTGCGCCGCGGTGAGCTCCCCGGTGCCGTCGTAGACGTCGGTCCGGTCGCCGTCGACCCGCAGGAAGCGGCCGGCGTTGTCGCCGGGCTCGAGGTAGCCGTCGAAGCGCTGTGGCCCGCGGACGCACAGCTCGCCCTCGACGTCGCTGACCCGGCCGGCGCCGTCCACGAGGACCTGCTCCAGGTGCGGGTAGACCCGGCCGATCGGCACGGTGTCGTTGGACGTGGCCGGCCATTCGTCAGCTCGGGCCGGAAGCCGGTAGCGGCTGCAGGAGACGACCAGCTCAGTCGGGCCGAATACGTTCTCCACCGCGGTGCCGGGCGCCACCCGCAGCCACGTCTCGGCCAGCCCGCGCTGCAGCTGCTCGCCGATGAACAGGCTGTGTCGCAGCGTGCTGATCCGTCCGGCGGGAAGGTTGTCGAGCTGAGCGGCGATCGACACCACCGAGGGCACGGAGAACCAGTGGGTGAGGGCACGCCCGGCGGCGTAGTCGACCGGGCTCCGCATCTCCGCACCCGTCGGCACCACCAGGGTTGCACCGGACCCCCACGTGACGAAGAGGTCGAACAGCGAGGAGTCGAACGTCAGCTCGAAGGTCTGCGACACCCGGCTGCCCGGGCCGACCTCGTAGGTGGCGATGTTGTACCGGACGTACGGGGAGATGTTGCGGTGCCGGGCCGGGACGCCCTTGGGCCGGCCGGTCGAGCCGGAGGTGAAGGAAATCAGGGCGAGCTCGTCCGGACCGGTGCGGTACGGCGGCAGGCCGGTCTCGTCGGCGTCGCGGTCCGGCGCCGGAGTGAGGCCGGTCCGGACCAGCACCGTCGGCGCGGCGCCCTCCGGCACGGCGGAGCGGCCGAGGTCGGCGTCGGCGGTGAGCACCAGGTCGACGCCGGCCGCCTCGACGATCGTCCGGTTGCGCTCCGCGGGGTAGCCCGGGTTGAGCGGGACCACCGCCGCGCCGAGCCGCTGCGCGGCCAGGTAGCCGGCGAAGGCGAGCAGGTCCCGCGCGGCGAGCAGCCCGACCCGCGACGGCGCGCCGCCGTGCGCCTCGACCAGCTCCGCGGCGAGCGACAGCACGGTGGAGTGCAGCTGCCGGTAGCTCAGTGACCCGCCGTCGATCTCGAGCGCGGGCGCGTCCGGCGCCCGCTCCACCGACCCGGCGAACCACTCCCACAGCGTTCGGTCGGTCATCGCACCTCCTCCGTGGCGGACTCCGCGCCGGGCCGCCGCGGCACCGAACGCAGCGCCAGTGCGAGCGCCGCGGTCACGACCAGGACGCCGGTGCCGGCGACGACGAAGGCGAACCGAGCGGAGGTCGCCTCGATCAGCGGGCCGGTGGCGAAGGAGGCCAGCGCCTCGGCGATGAAGATCGGCGCGTAGACGACGCCGAAGACCCGCCCGAGCTTGTCCTGCTCGACGTTCTCGCCGACCGTGGTGTCGAGGCCGACGTTCTCGAAGCCGTTGCCGGCGCCGGCGACCGCGTACGCCAGGATGGCCAGCACGACCGCGCCGGACAGCCCGGTCAGCAGCAGACCGACGCCGCTGCAGGCCAGCCCGACGAGCAGCAGCCGGGTCCCGGGCGGCGACCAGCGGGAGCCGACCAGCAGGACCGGGGCGAGGATCATCGCCAGCCCGTACGCGCTGTTGGCCAGGCCATACGCGGTCGGGGAGCCACCGAGCACGTCCCGGATGAGCACCACCAGCGCGACGTTGTCCAGGGCCGCGAAGCAGATCCACAGCACCAACCCGACCAGGACGGCCCGGGTGACCCGGGTCTGCAGCACGTACGCCAAGCCCTCCCGGGCGTCGGCGAGCAGGCCGCGGGCCGGGACCGCCGGCGGCCCGGCGGCCTCCCCGCCGGCATCGACGATCGGGGGGAGCATCAGCAGCAGCACGGCGAGCGCCGCGGTCAGCGCCACGTCGGGGACGAAGCCGGCCCGCGGCCCGGCGAGCTGGTAGAGGAACGCGCCGGCCACCGGGCCGAGCGCGAAGGCGGTGTTGTGGGACAGCGACAACAGCGCGTTGGCCCGGCCGAGCTGGTCGCGGTCGACCACCTTGGGCACGACGCTCTTGCTGGTCGGCGTGAACAGCGTGGTCGCCAGGCCGCTGACCGCGATCAATGCAACCAGCACGCCGAAGGGCGGCAGCAGCGCGAGGATGGCGCCCATCGCGACCAGCCGGCAGGCCGTGCAGGCGAGCAGCAGCCGCCGCGGCTCGGCCCGGTCGGCCAGCGCGCCGGCGATCGGGCCGAGCGCCTGCGGCAGCACCCGGGCGCCCATCGCGACGCCCACCGCGGTGGCCGAGCCCTCCCGCTCGAGCACGTAGAGGGCGAGCACCGTCAGCGTGGTCCAGTCGCCCAGCGACCAGGCCGTCCGCGCCGCCCAGACGGTCGCGAAGGGCCGGTTGCCGGCGAGCAGCGCGAGCCGGCCGGAGGCGGTCACCGCGGCGTCCAGTCCGTCTCCGGCGCGGTCGCCGGGTCGGGTGCGGCGAGGTCGGGCCCGACCACCAGCATGGTGGTCGGCGGGTCCTGCCGCTGCGGGACCAGGTGCAGCCGCTGCACCCCGTCCGCGGCCTCGGCCAGGGCGTCCTGGCAGTCGCACGGTCGCTCGGCCAGCCCGGCGAAGCGGTACGCCACCTCCATGATCCGGTTGCGGTCGGTCGGCCGGAAGTCGGCCACCAGGTGCGCGCCGGCCGCGGCGGCCCGGTCGGTCAACCAGCGCAGCAGCACGGATCCCGCGCCGAACGACACCACCCGGCACGAGGTGGCGAGCAGCTTCAGGTGCCAGGCCGGCGGGTGCCCGGTCGGCGGGTGTCGCTCGACCAGTGCCACCCCGACCGCGCCGTGCGGGCCGAAGCGGTCGGTCATCGTCATCACCAGCACCGCGTGCCTCGGGTCGGCCAGCAGCCCGCGCAGGTCGGCCGTCGAGTAGTGCACGCCGGTCGCGTTCATCTGGCTGGTCCGCAGGGTCAGCTCCTCGACCCGGGACAGCTCCTCCGCGCCCGCCAGGCCGATCCGCATCCTCAGCGCGAGCGAGCGGAGGAAGTCGTCGTCCGGGCCGGAGAAGTCCGACCGGGCCGCCTCCCGGCGGAAGCCGGCCTGGTACATCGCCCGCCGCTGCCTGCCGTCGACCGTGACCACCGTCGGGCTGAGCTCCGGGCGCGCGGGCAGGGTCGGCACCTCGTCGGCGGCGTAGCAGCGCACCTCGGGCAGGTGGTAGGCGACCTCGGCGCGGTCGACCGGCTGGTCGTCGACGAAGGCCATCGCCCGCTCGGCGAAGCCCAGCTCGGCCGCGATCGCGCGGACCGCGTCGGACTTGCGTCCCCAGCCGATCCGCGGCAGCACCAGGTACTCGGCGACGCCGAGCCGCTCCAGCCGGGGCCACGCGTCGTCGTGGTCGTTGCGGCTGGCGACCGACTGCAGCACGCCCCGCGCATCCAGGGTCCGGATGACGTCCAGCACGCCGGGCGCGAGCGCGAGGTCGTCGCCCTCCAGCAGGGTGCCTCGCCACAGCGTCTCGTCCAGGTCCCAGACCAAGCACTTGACCAGGTCGACGGTGTCCTCGGCCATCGGCTCAGACCTCCCACAGGGTGGCGGCCCAGGCCGCGACCGGGCTGGCGTTGAGCACCAGGACCAGGTCGCCGCCGGTCAGCTCGCCGCTGCGGAGCAGCCGGTCCAGGTTGAGCACGACGTCCATCGCGCCGAGGTGCCCGTGGGCGGCCAGGGTGTCCCGGCAGACCGGGTGGATGGGAGCACCGAGCATCTCGGCGTGGAACTCGTACGCGCCGTCGGTCACGTTCTGCATCAGCACGCAGCGGACGTCGTCGCGGGTGACGCCGGCGTCCGCCAGCACCTGCTCGACCAGTCCATCGAGCGCCTGGCGGCTGACCAGGGCGAGCTCGAAGCGGTAGCGGTCGACGGACGCGCACTCCTCCCGCCACTCGTACCAAGGCGTCTGCTTGTAGTCGACGCCGAACAGGTCGTGAAAGGCGCCGTCGGTCCGCATCCGGTGCGCCCGGAGCGCCGGTCGGCCGCCCGGCACCAGGGTGAGCGCGAACGCGCCGTCGCCGATCACGGTGACCGGGAAACGGACCCGGTCGACGGCGGTCGGGCGGCTGGCGTGCGCGATCAGGACGCCTCGCGGCGCGGTGCCGGCCAGGATCAGGTCGCGGCCCAGGCCCCAGGCGGCGCTCGACCCGGTGCAGCCCAGGCCGTCCACGGTGAACGAGACGGTCACGTCCACACCGGAGTCGGCATGCACCCGGCCGGCGTCCGATCCGAGCAGCACGTCCGGTGCCCGCGGCGCGACGAGCAGCAGCGCGTCCGCCTCGATCTCGACCCGCTCGGCGAGCTCGCGGACGGCCTGCGCGGCCAGCTCGCCCGCGCTGCGATCGTCGAACGCGCCGACGGCATCGATCCCGCAGCTCAGCGCGAAGTCGGCGGCCTCCCGGTCCAGGTCGGCGAGCTCGGGCAGTTCGGCGACCGTCAGCTTCTGCTCCGGCAGCAGGCAGTGCACGGCGCCGAGGCCGACCGCCTGCGGCGACCCGGTCACCACGGCACCGCCAGCGCGTGGTCGGCGAGCAGAAGCTGGGAAATCTCGGTGCTTCCCTCGATGATCTCCATCACCTTGGCGTCCCGGTACGCCCGGGCGGCCACTTCGCCGTCCTCGGCGCCGGTCGAGCCGAGCACCTGCACCGCCGCCGAGGATCCGCGGGCCGCCCCGGCGGCGCTGACATACTTGGCGACCACCGACGCGGGGACCATGTCGACCGAGCCGTCGTCCCAGCACCGGCTCGCGTGCTCGCAGACCCGGACGGCGGTCTGCTCGGTGGCGTAGAGGTCGGCCAGGTGCCGGCCGACGAGCTGGTGGTCGGCCAGCTTGACGCCGAACTGCTCCCTTGCCTTGGCGTGCCGGGTCGCCACCCGAAGGCAGGCGCGCAGGATCCCGACGCAACCCCACGCCACCGACAGCCGGCCGTACGTCAGGGCCGAGGTGACCAGCAGCGGCAACGGCAGGTCGGTGGCGACCAGATGGTCGGCCGGCAGTCGCACCTGGTCCAGCCACACGTTCGCGTGCCCGGCGGCGCGGCAGCCGAGCGGGTTCGGCACCGGCTCGAGCCGGACACCGGGCGTCGCGGTCGGCACCATCGCCACCGCCACGCCGGAGCCGGAGAGTCCGAAGACCGCCAGCAGGTCCGCGTACTCGGCCGCGGTGACCCAGCTCTTCTCCCCGTCCACGACGATCCCGTCGTCCTCCTCCGAGACCGTCGTCCGCATCGCCGCCAGGTCGCTGCCGGCGCCCGGCTCGCTGAACGCGACCCCGGCCAGGTCGCCACCGGTCAGCCGGGGCAGGAACCCCGTGCGCTGCTCGTCGCCGCCCCACCGCTGCACTATCCAGGCCGCCATGCCGTGTGACGTCAACACGCTGCGCAGGGAGCTGCACAGGCTGCCGGTGTGCGCGGTCAGCTCACCGTTCGCCACGGCCGTCAGGCCCATCCCGCCGTGCTCGGCGGACACCTGGCCGCACAGCAGGCCTGCCCCGCCGAGCCGGCGGATCACGTACTCCGGCAGCCGTCCCTGTCGGTCCCAGTCGCCCGCATGGTCGCCGACCTCGGCGCTGACGAGGTCGCAGGCGGCGGCGAGCTGGTCGCTCACCCCGGCGTCCCGTCCGGCCCGAGCCGGTGCACCAGCTGGGCCATTGCCCGGACGGTCCGGAAGTTGTCCAGGTTCAGCTCGTCACGGCTGACCGCGACGCCGAACTCCTCCTCCAGGTAGAGCACGAGCTGCAGCGCGAACAGGGACGACACCCCGCCCTCGGCGAAGATGTCCTGCTCCGGCGTCCACTCGGCCTGGGTGCGCTCCGCCAGGAAGCGCTGCAGGCTCAGCTCCACCGGGTCGTCGCCGGCGCCGGCGGGGCGGGGCGGGTCGGCGGTGTCCGTCACGGCCGGTTCCTCCCGTGGTCGAAGAAGCCGCGGCCGCTCTTCCGGCCGAGGTCCCCACTGTCCACTCTGGACGTCAGCCCGGTGGCGGGCCGGTAGCCGTCGTCGCCGGTGCGCTCCTGGAGCACCCGCAGGGTGTCCACGACGTTGTCCAGCCCGATCAGGTCGGCGGTCGCGAGCGGGCCAGTGCGGTGCCCGAGGCAGCCGGTGAAGACCGCGTCCACCTCGGCCGCGCCGGCCCGGCCCTCGTCCACCAGTCGGGCGGCGTTATTGATCATCAGCATCAGGATCCGGTTGGACACGAAGCCCGGCCCGTCACCGACCACGAGCGCCCGGCAGTCCAGCGACTCCAGCAGGCCGAGCACGCCCTTGAGCGCCGCGTCGCCGGTCGCCGGGCCGCGGACCACCTCCACGGTGCGGATCAGGTACGGCGGGTTCATGAAGTGGGTGCCGACCAGCTCCTCCGGCCGGGCCAGTGCGCCAGCCAGCTCGCCGATCGGGATCGCCGAGGTGTTCGAGGTCAGCAGGGTGCCGGGGCGGACCGCGGCGGACACCTCGGCCAGCACTCGCAGCTTCAGCTCGGGAATCTCGGTCACCGACTCGACCACCGCGGTCGCGCCGGCGACGTCGGCGACCGTCGGGCTGGTCGTCAGCGCCCCGGGCGGACCGTCGGTGCCGAGCCCGCCGAGCAGGTGGGCCTCCAGCGACCGCTGCCGCACCAGGTCCGGCGCGGCAGCCAGCCGGTCCGCGTCGACGTCGACGAGCAGCACGGGAAGCCCGCGGCCGACCGCAAGCGTCGCGATGCCGATTCCCATCACGCCGGCCCCCACGACGGCGAGCCGGTGCGGAGTCGGATCGTCGCTCATACGACCTCCCGGGCCTCGACGGCGGTGAGCGTGCGGGTCAGGGCACTCCGGTAGTCCGGCTGGCGGGCGAGGAAGCGGATGCTCCGGCCGAGCGCGGCGCCGTCCACCTCGGGGCGCAGCCGCTGGCGGTCCAGCCAATCCCGCCAGCCGGTTGCCGTGGCCACCGCCTCGTCGCGCCGCCTGCGGTCCAGCTCGTAGAGGGCGATGCCGGACAGCATCGGATCCTCAGTGGACAGTGCTGCCGCGGCGACCTTGCGCTGCCACTGCTCGACCGGCAGCCCGGTGGTGGCGAGGCCGTCGGCGGCCAGCAGCTCGAAGAGCCCGCGGAGGGAGAGCCCGCTGGAGTCGACCAGGTGGTAGACCCGGCCGACCGACCCCGGCTCGGCCCCGAGCCCGACGACCGCCCGTGCCACCACGTCGACCGGGGCGAGCTGCACCGGCCGGTCGTCAAGCGGGTGCGCGCCGACCGCGAGGCCACCGGCAAGGATCCGCCACAGCACGTCCTTGCCGTTGCAGGCGCCGGTGTCGGTCGCGCCGACGATGAAACCCGGCCGGAAGACCCGTACCCGCATGCCGTCGGCCTCGGCCCGCTCGGCCAGCCGTTCGACCACCCACTTGGCGACCCCGTAGCCGCCCTCCTCCGGGTCGAGCGGCTGCTGCCGGGTCTCCTGGAAGCCGGCCGCGCCGACCGCCTGGCCGCACGCGGCCAGGCTGGACACCAGCGAGAGGTCGGCCACTCCGCTGGCCCGCATCCATCGCAGCAGGCCGGCGGTGCCCAGCACGTTGTCGGCGCGGAGCGCCTCATACGGCTCGGTGAAGACGACGCGCGCCGCCGCGTGCACGACATGTCCGACCCGGTCGGCCAGCTTCCCGCCCGCATATCCGGCGCAGGCCCGCTCGACGTCGTCGAGGCCGCCGGGCACGACCCGCACGCGGTCCGGGTCGGGCACCGGCAGCTCGAAACGCGCGGCCGCGGCCGCGAGCCGGCGCCGGCCCTCGCTCTGGTCCGCCGCGCGGACCAGGCAGTAGACCCGGCCGGTGGTGGCGCGCAGCAGCTCGGCGAGCAGGAAGGCACCGAGGAAGCCGCTGGCGCCGGTCAGCAACACGTCGCCGTCCCGGGGGCCGGCTCCAGCCGGTGCCGGTCCCAGGTCCAGGTCGACGTCGGCGTCCACCAGCGCGGCCGCACCCGCGGCCTCCTCGGGCTCCCGGGCCGAGCCGGCGCGGGTCCGGATCACCTGGGCGATCCGCCGCACCGTGGCCCGGCTGCCCCCGACCCGGTGCAGGTTGAGCAGCACGCCGTGCCGCTGCTGGATCTCCAGCGCCATCCGGACGGACAGCAGCGAGGTGCCACCGAGGTCGCCGAACTCGTCGTCCGGACCGACGGACTCCACTCCGAACAGCCCGCGCCACACCTCGCACAGCTCGGCCTCCAGCCCGTCGCCGTTCGCGCCGGCCGGGACCGGACCGTCCGCCGGGACCGGACCGTCCGCCGGGACCGGACCGTCCGCCGGGACCGGACCGTCCGCCCGGACCGGATCGGCCGCCGGCGGGGCGTCCGGCGCGCCGGCGGCCGCCGCGGCGGGGGAGGGAGCCGCGGCCGCGCCGGCGGGCAGGCTGTCGTCCAGCGCCCAGTAGCGCCGCCGCCGGAAGGGATACGTCGGCAGCGGCAGCCGGCGCCCGGAGTCGCCGGCCGCCGCCGCCCAGTCCACCGGGACGCCGTTCAGCCAGGCGGCGGCCAGTGCCGCCTCGACGGCATCCGCCAGTTGCTCCGGGCCGGTGTCGGGGCCGACCGGCAGCAGCTGCCCGTCCCGCCCGACCTCGCCCGTGCCGACCACGACCACGAAGCGGTCCGCCGGCGGCGACTCGGGCGCCTCGTCGACGACCTCGACCCCTGGCCCGAGGGCCGCCGACAGCCGGGACAGCGCGTCGGCGACCGCGGGCCCGTCCCCGCCGCGGACCAGCAGCGCCCGCCGCTGGTCGGGCACCCTGGCCGTCGCCGCCGCCGGCGGGCGAGGAAGCCGGAGGCCGGCGGCCAGCCGGTCCGGCGGGCCGGTCACCACCCGCCGCTCGGCGAAATCGTTGCGGCCGACCCGCAGTGTGTGCGCGACGTCGGCGACCGCGAGGTCGCCGCCGTCCAGCTCGTCCGCGAGCCGGCGGCAGGCGTCGTCGAGCTCGCGGCGGGTGCGGGCGGACAGCTGCAGGCGCACGGTCTCGCGGGCCGGCGCCGGCGGCCGGGTGGGCCCCGGCGGCGGAGCCAGCACGACCGCGGCGTTGGTACCGCCCAGCCCCATCGAGTTGACCAGCACGTACCGGTCCTCGTCCGGGCAGGTCTCCGGCTCGGTCGGCACCCGGAACGGGCTGTCCGCGAGCAGTCCTTCCTCGCGCGGCCGCTCGAAGAGCGGGTGCGGCGGCACCCGGCCGGTGCGGACGACGTGCACCGCCTTGATCAGTCCGGCGATCCCGGCGGCCGACTCCGCATGCCCGATGTTGACCTTCACCGAGCCGAGCCCGCAGAAGCCGGTCCGGGCGGTGGTCGCCCGCAGTCCGTCGGTCAGGCCGGCCAGCTCGACCTGGTCGCCGAGTGGGGTGCCGGAGCCGTGCGCCTCGACGTAGCGCACCGCGTCGCCGGACACCTCCGCGACGCCCAGCGCGGCCGACACCACCGAGGCGACCCCGGCCGGGCTCGGCGCGGTGAAGCCGGGCCGGTCCGCCCCGTCGTTGCCGGCCGCGCTGCCACAGACCACCGCGAGCACCGGGTCGCCGTCGGCCAGCGCGTCGGACAGCCGGCGCAGCGCCACTGCGCCTACTCCGGCACCGCGGGCCGTCCCGGTCGAGCGGCGGTCGAAGGCGCGGCAGTAGCCGTCCTCGGACAGCAGCCCGCCCGGCTGGTAGCGGTAGCCGGAGTCGAGCGTCTCCAGTCCGGTGCCGCCGGCGAGCGCGAGGTCGCACTCGCCGGCGAGCAGGCTGAGCGTCGCGTAGTGCACGGCCGTCAGCGACGACGAGCAGGCCGTCTGCACGGCCACGGACGGGCCGTGCAGGCCGAGCCGGTAGGCGACCCGGGACGCGAGGAAGTCGGTGACGCCGCCGAGGTAGAGGTCCACGTCGTTGAGCGCCGCGGCGCCGGCGGTCCGCGCCCGGGCCAGGTAGAGCAGGGTCGCGTACGTGCTGAAGCTGGCGCCGGCGAAGACCGCGACCTGCCGGTGGCCGTCCCGGGCCGGGTGGCCGGCGGACTCCAGTGCCTCCCAGCAGGCCTCCAGGAAGATCCGCTGCTGCGGGTCGATCAGCTCGGCCTCGCCGGGCGGGTAGCCGAAGAACTCGCCGGCGAACTCGTCCACGGCCGGCAGGGTGGCCGCGACGGTGACGTAGTCGTCCGCGTCGAGCAGCTCGTCCGGCACGCCGGCGGCCCGCAGCCGGTCCTCCGGCAGCGGGCGGCAGGAGACCACGCCGTCGTCGAGGTTGCGCCAGAAGTCCGCCGGCGACCAGGCGTCCGGGAACCGGCAGCCGATGCCCACGACGGCGACGGCGCTGTCCGGGTTCACAGCGGCCCCGGAGCGCCGGCGCCCGCGGCCGGTCGACCGCCTCCGCGGGCCCGCCGGCCACGCTCGAGCAGTTGGCCGCGACCCCCGCCGGTCCCGGGGCGGACGCCGTCGGGCGGCTCGCCGAGCAGCCGTGCCTGACTGGCGACGGTAGGGGACTTGAACAGGTCCGCCGAGACCAGCTCGCGGTCGGTCAGTGCGTTGAGCCGGTCCAGCAGGACGACCAGCAGCAGTGAGTTGCCGCCGGCTTCGAAGAAGTTCTGCTCCAGCGGCACCGTCTCCTTGTCGAGCACCTCTCGCCACGCTTGCCGCACCTCGTCGACCAGCGCGTCGTCGTCGGCGTCGGCGCCGGCCGCGGCCACGCTGCCGGACGGCGGGGTCTGGGGCGAGGAGGGCCCGTGGTCGGCGGCTTCGTCGAGCACCGGCGCCGCCGGGTCGGCGACCAGCTCGCCGGCCTTACGCCGCAGGGTCTCCAGGAGCGCCTCGACGCTTCCACGGTCGAAGAGGTCCACCGCGTAGTCGAGGGCGAGCAGCATGTCGTCGCCGGCGGGCGTCACGTCGAGCTCCAGCTCGTAGCGGACCCGGTAGTCCGGCAGCGGCAGCTGCCGGGCGGCGACGCCGGGGCCGAGGTCGGGCAGTGCCAGCGGGCCGAGCGCGTTCACCATCACCGGGGTGACCGGCGGCCGGCTCAGGTCGCGGTCCGGGTGCAGCCGGGCGGCGATCGCGTCGAAGGGCACGTCCGCGTCCCCGTACGCGGCCAGGCAGGCGTCCCGGACCCGGCCGAGGAACTCGGCCCAGCTCGGGCCGCCGGTCAGGTCGGCGCGCAGCAGCAGCGTGTTGACGTACATCCCCACCCCGTGCCGGCTGGCCTCGGTGTCCCGGCCCAGCCAGGGAAACGCGAAGAGGAAGTCGCGCTGGTCGCCGCGCTCGGCGAGGGTCGCCGCGAGCAGCGCGGCCACCAGCATGAACGGGGTGCACCCCTGCTCCGTGCCGCGGTCGAGCAGCTTCGCGGTCAGCGCCGGGCCGAACGAGCCGGCGCAGGTCGCGCCGCGGGTCGTAGCCACCTCCGGGCGCGGCCGGTCGGGCCGCAGCTGCACGTCTACCGGCGCACCGCGCAAGCGCTGCACGGCCTGTGCGGTCCGACTCTCGTCCGGACCGGTGTCACCGGCCTGCGTCGCGGGATGCACCGGCTCCGGCAGCTCGGCGTCGCGCCCGTCCACCGCCGCCCGGTAGGCGTCGCCGACCTGGTCCAGGAGGACCTGCCGGGACCAGCCGTCCAGTACCAGATGGTGGGCGCAGATCAGCAGCACGGTGCGCTCGCCGGCCGCTAGCACCTCCGCCCGGGCCGGCGCGTCCACCGCGAGGTCGAACGGCATCCAGCAGGCGACGGCGAGGTGCGCGTCGACGTCGGGTGGCTCGAGCACGGTGACCGGAGGCGGCGGGCCGTCTGTGCGGTAGACGACCCGGCTGCGGTCGGGGTCCAGCTCGAATCGGGACCGCAGCGCCGGATGGCGGGCAAGCACGGCGGCGACCGCGTCCCGGAGCGCCGGCCGGTCGACCGGACCGGTGAACTCCAGCACCGTGGGGACCAGATAGGCCGGACGCGCCTGCGGGTCGGCGGTCCGGTCGATCAGCCACAGGCCCCGCTGGGCGGGGCTGGCGGGGTGACGGGCGTCCTGCCTTGAGATCACCCCGACCTCCGTTCCTCGCCGCTAGTCCCGATCCTCCCCCAGCGGCCTCGGAAGATAAACCGCACCACTGTCACCGTGTTAACGTCCGCTCGTGACCCTGCCGGTCGGTTCGCGGCGGTCCGACAGCGTGCCTCGTGGATTGGTCGAGACGGCTGCCGCGGTGCTCTGGGGCGAGTCACCGCCCGGCGGCGGCGAGGCATTCGCCGAGCACAGCTTCATCGGCCTCGGCGGCGACTCGCTGCGGGCGATGCACCTCGCGGCCGTGGCGCTCGACCGGCACGACGTGGTCGTCCCGGTCGAGGCGTTGATGGGCGGCCAGCCGCTCGTCGAGGTGCTGGCCGCAGCCACTCCCGCGGAGCGGTCGGTCGCACCGGGCGCCGACGAGGACGATTCCGCGGCGAACGGAACGGCGTCGGCGATCCAGCAGGGGATGTGGGCGGCCGAGCGGCTGATCGGCGGCGCGCCGTACAACCTCGTATTCACCGCGTTCCTGACCGGCCGGTTGCGGGAGGACCTGCTGGAGCGGGCGGTGGCCGGGACGGTCGCCCGGCACGAGGGGCTGCGCACGGTCTTCCCGGAGGAGGACGGCGGCCTGGTCCGCCGCGTCGTCGAGGTCGACCGGCCGGACTTCGCGACGGTGCGCCACGACGGGGACGCCGCGGGCTTCGCCACGGCGGTCCGGGCGATCGCGGCCGAGCACGGCCGGCGGCCGCTGGACCCGGCCTCCGCCCCCGCAGCTGCGGTTCCTGCTCGTCCGCTCGGCAGCCGACCGGGCCGCACTGGTCATGGTCGTGCATCACATGCTGCTCGACGGCTGGGCGATCGGTCTGGTGCTGCGCGAGATCCTCGACCGGTATGCGGCCTACGCCGCCGGCGGGGAGCCCGACCTCGGCCCGCCGGCCCGGATGGAGGGCCTGCTGCGAGCCCAGCGCCGGCTGCGGGAGACCGGCGAGTGGGACCGGCTGGGCGACTTCTGGGAACGCCGGCTGGACGGGGTCCCGACGCTGCTGGACCTGCCCGCTGACCGGCCCCGCCCGCAGGTGCAGGACCCGGCCGGCGCGCGGCGGCCCTTCGATGCCGGGCCGGTGGCCACCGCGGCGGTGGTCCGGCGCGCCCGCGAGCTCGGCATCACGCCCTTCGCCTTCCTCCTCGGCGCCTTCGCGCTCGCGCTGCGCCGCTACACCGGTGCCGACCGGCTGCTGGTCGGCGTGCTGCTCGCCGGCCGCTCGTCAGCCGAGCTGGAGGAGCTCGTCGCGGTGGCCGGCAACCTGCTGCCGGTCCGGGTGGACGTCGACGACGGCCGGTCGGTCGCCGACTACCTGCGCGGGGTGCACCGCTCGGTGACCGACGGCGTGCGGCACGGGGCGCTGCCGTTCGACGAGATCGTGTCCCGTGTCGGCGCCGGCGGCGGCATCGACCGGCACCCGCTGGTGCAGGTGTCCTTCGGCATGCACGACCAGCTCGTGCCCCGTCGGTTGCGCACCGCCGACCTGGACGTGCGGGTCGAAGAGGGCCACGGGGGCGGCTCGCAGTTCGACCTGACGCTGCTGATCCGCGACCGCGACCCCGCGTTCGCCGGCGACCTGGAGTACGCGACCGCGGTGTGGACCGCGGCGGAGGCGGAGGCGTTCCTGGCCGACTACGCCGCCGCCGTCGACGGGCTCGCCTCCGACCCGGACCGCCGGCTGGAGGACGTCCGGTGCATCGCCGGACCGCGGCGGTCGCTGCTGGAGCGGCTCAACGACACCGCCCGCCCGTACCCGGCCACGTCGGTGGAGGAGCTCTTCCGCCGGCGGGTGGCCGAGCGGCCGGGCGCGGTCGCCGTACGGGAGGGGGACACCCAGCTCAGCTACGCCGAGCTGGCCGAGGCGGCGTCGGTACAGGCCCGCCTGCTGGCCGATGCCGGCGTCCGCCCGGGCGACTCGGTCCTGGTGGGACTGGACCGTTCCGTCGCCGAGGCGGTCGGGCTGCTCGGCGTGCTGTGGGCGGGCGGCCGCTACGTGGGCGTGGACGCCAACCTGCCCGCCGCCGTGCGCGACCAGATCGTCGACCGGGTGCAGCCTGCCGCGGCGCTGGAGGACCCGGCGGCGGAGCCCGGCCGTTTCGGGGCCGTGCCACTGGTCGAGACGTGGCACGGGTCCTGGAACGGCCGGCCAGGGATGGAGCCCGCCGGACCCGCCGACCCGGAGCGGGTGGCGTACGTGGCCTTCACCTCGGGCTCGACCGGGGTGCCGAAGGGCGTCTGCGTCCCGCACCGCGGCATCGTCCGGCTGGTCCACGGGGTCGACTACGTCCGGCTCGGCCCGGACGAGCGGGTGCTGCGCCTGTCGCCCCTCGCCTTCGACGCCTCCACACTGGAGGTCTGGGGGTCGCTGCTTACCGGGGCTGCTCTGGAGATCCATCCCGCCGGCCTGCCATCACCCGGCGAGCTGGGCGACTTCCTGGTCCGGCGGAAAGTGACCGTCGCTTGGCTCACCTCCGGGCTCTTCCGGCTGGTGGCCGAGTTCGCGCCAGGATCCTTCGCCCACCTGCGGCAGCTGCTCACCGGCGGTGACGTGGTGTCGCCGGCGCATGTCGCCGGGCTGCTCGCCCGACATCCCGGGCTCGTGGTGACCAACGGCTACGGGCCAACCGAGAACACGACCTTCACCACCACGCACACCGTGCGCACCGCGGCCGAGGTGGAGGACCCGCTGCCGATCGGCAGGCCCGTCCCCAACACCAGGGTGTACGTCCTCGACGACCGGTGGCGGCTGCTCCCGCCGGGCGCGGTCGGCGACCTCTTCGCCGCCGGCGACGGTCTGGCCGCCGGCTATCTCGGCGACGAGGCAGAGACGGCGCGGGCCTTCGGCAGCCCGTCCCCGGACGTGGCCGAGCGGCTCTACCGCACGGGGGACCTGGTCCGACTGGACACCCGCGGCCGGCTGCAGTTCCTCGGCCGGCGGGATGAGCAGGTGAAGCTGCGGGGCTACCGGGTGGAGCTCGG
Organism: uncultured Actinomycetota bacterium; assembly: GCA_963849885.1. GTDB lineage: Bacteria > Actinomycetota > Actinomycetes > Mycobacteriales > CADCTP01 > CADCTP01. The sequence goes on from CAWKIV010000004.1 coordinate 15,292, forward strand.
CGAGATCAGGGCAGCGCTGTGCGCTCACCCTTCCGTGCAGGACGCGGTCGTGGTCGTCACCGGCAGCGGGAGCGCGGACAAGCGGCTGCTCGCCGGTTGCGTGCCGGCCGGGGTGGCGCCGGACCTCGGCGAGTTGCAGAATTTCTTGGCCGGACGGCTGCCCGGCTACATGGTGCCCTCGCTGTGGGCGGTGCTGGACCAGGTACCGATCACCCGCAACGGCAAGCTGGACCGGCGGGCCCTGGAGGCGGTCGCCCGGCCCGCAGCCGGCGGGACGAACCAGGCCGCCGCTGGCACCGCGGGCGGCCGGGTGCGCGAGCTGGTCGCCGAGGTCCTCGGCCGCGACGACGTCGGTGCCGACGAGGACTTCTTCGCCGCCGGCGGCGACTCCCTGCGGGCGATCCGGCTGGTCGGCCTGATCCACGACGAGCTCGGCGCCGCCGTGCAGCTGCGGGACTTCCTTCGCAACCCGACCAGCGCGGCCCTCGCTCGCCTCGT
>CAWKIV010000005.1:0-83351 GCA_963849885.1 uncultured Actinomycetota bacterium
GCCGCCTCAGGCGGCCGTCGGCAACGGCTTCGATGATGCGGAAGTGGGCTGCGCCGAAGTCTGGCCAGATTCTCGGCCGAGACTTTGCGGCTTGCCGAGGAGAAAGCCCTGGCCCTGGTGGCAGCCAAATGCCCGAAGCTGGCGAAGCTGCTCGTCGGTCTCGATCCCCTCGCAGAGGAGGGTGAGGCCCAGGTCATGCGCCAGGGCTGCGACCGACTTGACGATGGCGGCGCTCGATCCCTCCCCTCGGATTTTGCGCGAACACGCGGTTGAGCTTGAGCTTGTCAATCGGGAGCGACGCCAGATAGCCGAGCGAGGAGAATCCAGAGCCGAAGTCGTCGAGCGCAATCGTCACGCCCATCCGGCGAAGACCTTCGAGCTGCTCAGAGAGCCGGTCCGACGGCGAGATCAAGAGTGACTCGGTGATTTCGATCTGCAGCCGCGCCGGCGCCAGGCCGCTTTGGGCAAGCGCTAAGCGCACGTCGGCCAGGAGGTCGCCACGCTGGAACTGGAGTGGCGAGACGTTGACGGCCACGACCATGTCCTCGGACCACGCCGTGGCCTCGCCGCACGCCTGCCGCAGCACCCAGCCGCCGAGCTTTTCGATCAGCCCGCTGCTTTCGGCGATGGCGATAAACTCAACCGGCGAGATCGGGCCCAGGGCCGGATGCGACCAGCGGAGGAGCGCCTCCGCGCCGATGGCGCAGCCGGTTTCGAGATCGAGTTGCGGCTGGTAGGCGAGGTGGAGTTCGCCGTTCTTCACGGCAGAGGCAAGGGCGCGCTCGATCAGGCGCGAGCGCGCCTGACGCGCCGAGGTCTGCGGCTCGTAGAGCCTAAGGCGCTCTCCGGCGGCGTGGCGGGCGGCATCGAGCGCGCTCTCAGCCTGGCCGAGGAGAAGCTCGGCGTCCCTCGCAATTGGCCCGACGGCGATGCCTATCCGGGCGTCGACAATAACCGAGACGCCTTCGATATCGAACGGCTCCTCGATCTGCGCGAGAAGGCGCACGGCGAGTTCGAGCGCGGCCTCCTCGCTTGCTTCGCTCGACACCACTGCGAAAGTGTCGCCGCCGAGCCGGGCAACGTGGGCGATCCGCGGGTCGGCCAGGGCGATGCGGCCGGCCACCGCCCTGAGCAGGGCGTCGCCGATGCTGCGGCCGAGGGTCGAGTTGATCGTCGCAAACCGCTGCAGATTGAACGCCAGAACCGCGCGTCCGCCGGATGCGAGGTCGGCGCGGAGGCGCGTCGCGAATTCATGGCGGTTGGCGACGCCGGTCAGCGCGTCGAAGCGGGCGAGCTGGTCGAGGCGAGCCTGCTGCTCACGCGCCTGCGTGACGTCGCGGGCGGTGAGGCAGGCGACAATCACCGCGCGATGCGTGTGCTCCGCTTCGACGGCCTCTCGATCTGCGACAGCGTGATCGTGTACTCGAGCAACAGCGTTCGGCCAGGCTTGACGAGCTTGCCTCGCGCGGCCCCTTCGGTAGTGACGCTCCAGCCGCAAAGTTTGCGATCGCGTCCCGAATGGCCCCCGCAAGCTCGGGCGTGAGGCAAGTCGCAAGGAGCGGCCGCGCGGGCGGCCCCTCGGAAATCTCGAAGAGCTGGCGGGCGCTGTCGCTGACTTCGATCACGACGCCGAACTGGTCGACGATGACCACGGCGTCGCTGCTGTCGGCGATGATGCGCTCAAGCACGTTCCGGCGGTTCCGGCTCTCGATCTTGGTAACGTGCAGGAGCCACCCGCGGACGTCGAGTTCGCGCGCCGCCATCGCGAAGCTGCAGCCGAGGAGGGTGGCGTGGACCAGCGAGGTCGGCAAGATGATCGCGCTGCGTGATTGAAGTCCGAAGGCTGCAACCTCGACCGCCACCGAGATTGCGGTGCAGGAGAGGAGGAGCGCCCCCGGTCGCTGACGAAGCGGCGAGAGCGCGAGCCCCAGCAAGAGCGGGATGACGAGAAGGAAGGGCAGGAGCGGGCTGGCAGTGATCGGCATGATCCCCTGGAGCAGGGTCTCGGCCGCCAGCGCATGCAGGACCGCGCCGCCGATGACGCCAGGGACCGGCACCACGAACTGGTCCCGGACCTCGACGGCATGAGCGCCAACGATCACCGAGCGACCCTCGATCGCGTCGGCGTCGACGCGGCCCTCGACAAGGTCGATCGCCGAGTAGGCGGCAGGGACTCGGGTCGCAGCGCGAAATTGATCGGGAACTCAACACCGGCCGGACCAAAGGCACCGGCGATGACGGCGGCGGCTGATACAAGCTGCTCACGTCGACGACCTGGCCCCGGGGTACTGCTCGGACCAGTCCGTCCGCCTCGGCGGTCACGTTGACCGAGGCAACCCACGCGTGCTCCTGAAACTCAGGCAGCGGCAGGGTGAGGGTTGACTCCGTAGGGCGCTGCCGATCCCGTCCCGGAACGAAACCCGGAGAGGATCACCGCGCCATGCGAGGCGGCCAGAGCCTCGGCGAATGCGGCATCCGATTTCGGGTTCGACGGGGAGCTAAAATCGATGTCGAAGAAGACCTCGGTCGGCGCCGAGATCAAGAAGCCGCCGAGTCATCTCGGCGTAGGTCTCACGCCGCCACGGCCAGGCGCCCATGCTCGTGAGACTGCGGCTGTCGATGCCGACGAGGACGATATCCCCCGAGGCCTCGCGGGGAGCGCCGGCCATCCGCGCCTCGGCCAGCACATCCTCGGCCCAGCGGAGCAATCCCGCTGCGCTCAAGGCCGAAGACGACGGTGATCGTGGCAAGGAGGAGGACGATGGTGCGGAGCCGTCGGTCATAGGTAAGGTCCTTGTCACATGTGGCGAGGGGAGTATCGGCCGCCCTCAACCGCCACCGGTTCCGCCGGGCTCTCCGTCGGCGCCGTCTTCTGGCGACCGCGCCTCGCCATCGCTCACGGTTCGGCCGGCCTCACCGTTGTCGCCGCTGCCCGCGCCATCGTCCGGCGCCCCAGTTTCTGCCGCGCTTCCATCTTCCCCAACGAAGTCCTCGGCTTGCCCCTCGGCGGCGTGATCGACCTCCTGGTGCTCCTTGTGCTCCTCTGCCGCTGTTCCCTACGTTCCTCGCGCTGCTCTTGCCGCTGCTCCTTGCGCTCCTCGCGTTTCTCCTGCCGTCCTCCTTGCGTTCCTCACGCCGCTCCTCACGTTCGGCCTGTCGCCCAGCCTCCTGTTGCGCATCGCGCTCCGAGGACTGCGTGTTAGGCCCCTGCTGCTGAGAACCGGGTTCGCCCTGGACGTCGCTGTTCGTCCCGCTCCCCGGCTCAACGGCCTCCGGCGCGCCTTCGGACGCGGGGTCCTCGATCTCGCCCGGCTGGGTCGCCTCGTTTCCTTCGGCAGGTTCGTTACCAGTGCCTAGCGTGCCGCTGGCCGCGGGTTCTTGGCTCGGGTTTGTGCTCACACGCTCAGCCTTTCGCTCCTCGCGCCTCGCGTTCCGCTTTTCGGCGTGCTGGCTTTGCCGCTCGGCAATCCGGTTCTCGATGCGGGCCTGGATTCGCGTTTTCGACCCGCGACACTCGGGCTTCAGCCCAAGGGTGTCCGCTCGCCGCCATGCGTTGTTTGACGCGAGTATCAACCCGTTCGCCGATGCGCGCCTCGCGAGCGGCCAGGCGCTCCTCGTGCGTGTCCCGACCGGGCTCGGCGCTCTCGTGGACAGCGGCGGATTGCTTCTCCTCGAACGAATTCTCCGAGTCGCGCGCGCCGTCTGTCGATCCGTCAGGCCGCCCGATAGTCGCTACGGCCGTCATGAGGTCTGCGATAGACTGCATCAGCCGATCATCGCTTTCGTGGGTGTCCCTCAGATCGACCGCGGCAATCTGGCTCACTTCGTCCGGGTGATTGAGCTGACCTCGTCAATCTCTCGGGACTTCACGACCGTTACGTTCTTCTGGCTGGCAACCACGGGGGTCCCAGCTCAAGGCCGGCAGCCGCGGCCTCCTCGATGACAGCGCGGGCATGACCGAGGGCGCTCGGGAGGGACTCTGATGACGGGGGGCTTCGGGCCACGCCCGGTCACCTTGAGCGGTTCGCGGGCCGCCAGTTCGACGGTGACGCCCTGCCCCGCTTGCACGTTACCCTTTCGCCGCGAGCGAAGTCGGTGGTCTCGACCACCCCCCGCTCGACCCTGAGCGTCGCCTTGGTGCGGCCCACCTCGACACTAAACCGCGTGCCCTTGACCACCGCGGCAAGAAAGGGCGTCTAACGCTCGTATGCCTGGTCGCCCGATCTCGACGTCGAGCAGAATGGAGCCTGCCTTCTGCTTTATCCTTGTCTTGGCACGCCCGCTTCGACTTCGGCGGTGATCAAAGCGACCGTATTGGATTTGAACTGGATCATTTCGGCCTGCCGCCGCAGGATCAGTCGACCCCGGGCGCCCGTCTTGATCCAGCTCCGTTAGGAACTTCTATCCCCGGCTGCAGGCTGTTCCAGGTCTTGGAGTCGAGCGTGTATTCGACCGGCTGCGTGATCTTTTCGACTTGCCATCCCTGGCTTGCGCGCAGGTCGCGAGGATGAGTGTTAACAGGGGAACGAAGAGGGCCGCGAAGCGACGCATGACAGCTCCACTCGAGTTTGAATCGAGTTTCGCGTATGCGTCACGAACCGTTAACGATGAGTAAGAACCTGGTTAACGGCGCGCTCGCCTCACGGACTGTCGACGCACTCGGAACAGGTCGGACAGGACGTCGATGACGTCGGTTGAGTTGAGCTTGCGGCCGACCCGGATCGCCAGGCACTCGCGGGTGAACTCGTCGATGACGTTGAGCATCCGGAACTTCCGCCCGTCATGGGTCCGATCTTCGACGAAGTCGTAGGACCAGACATGGTTCGGGTGCTCCGGCCGCAGACGGATGCACGAGCCGTCGTTCAGCCAGAGCCGGCCGCGCTTCGGCTGCTTTGCGGGACCTTCAGCCCTTCCCGCCGCCAGATCCGCTCGACCCGCTTGAGGTTCACCACCCAGCCGGCATCGCGCAGCATCGCCGTGATCCGGCGATAGCCGTAGCGGCCATATTGGGTGCAAGCGCGATGATGTCGGCGGTCAGCGCCGCTTCGTCGGCGCGGCCTCGCGGCACCTTGCGCTGCGTCGAGCGGTGCTGGCCCAGCACCCGGCAGGCCAGGCGCTCCGACACGCGAGCTTCGTCGCGACATGCTCGATGCAGCGCGACGGCGGGCGGGGCTCAGAAGTTTCCCGGGGCAGCCTCCTTCAGGATCAGCTTCTCCAGCGTCAGGTCCGAGATCGCCCTGCGGAGCCGCTCGTTCTCCTTCTCCAGATCCTTCAGCCGCTTCACCTGGTCGGTCTTCAGCCCGCCATACTCGTTCCGCCAACGGTAGTAGGTGAACTGGGTCACGCCGATCGAGCGGATCGCCTCCGCCACCGTCCGGCCCTGCGCTGTCAACACCTCCACCTGCCGCAGCTTCGCGACGATCTCCTCAGCCTGGGCCCTTCCTGCGACATCGCTCCGTCCTCCTCGGCCCAAAGCCATACCTCAGGGAGGACCACTTCTCAGGGGGCAGACCACTATATCGCGCGTCTTCGGAGATCGGCGGCAAAAACATAGGAGCGAAAGACCGACAACTCCGACAGCATGCACGCCGTTCTTCGGCCAAAAACCCGTCGGTCAGATCGAGTCATTCGACGTTGAGCGATACAAGAAGGCGCGGCTCGCAGCCGGGGCGGCAAAAGCGACCGTAAATCGAGAGCTCGCGGTTCTCTCACACCTCCTGAACAATGCGGTGGAATGGAAGTGGATCAAGACAAAAGTAGTGAAGATTGTTCGATACAAAGAGGACAGCGGTCGCATTGTGTATCTAGAGACGATCAATGCGCGGCGCTTCTCGAGGTTGCGGCGACCGATCACAACGAGAACGTACACGCCTTCGTCATGGTTGGTCTTCACACGGGAATGCGGCACGCGGAGATTTTGGCGATCCGCCGCGACGACATCGATCTCGGTCGGCGGGTGATCTGGATTCCGCGGGCTAAGGCGGGGGTGCGCGAGCAACCCATCACACGTGAGCTCTGTACCTATCTGGATGATCAATGCAGATGCTGCCGCCGGGCTGCGAGTGGCTCTTCCCGTCGCCCGGCAGCGCCAGCGGACATGCCCACACGATCCGAAAGGCGTTTCGACGCTCCGTCGCGCGAGCCGGGATGGACCCGGACCACGTCACGCCCCACACCCTCCGCCATACCGCCGTGACACACCTTGTGCAGGCCGGCGTCGATCTTCCAACCGTTCAGCGCATTCGGGCCACAAGACGTTGGCGATGGTCGCCCGCTACGCGCATCAAAGCGGCGCACATATAGAAGCGGCGATGGAGCGGCTCCAAGGTCGCATTGGCGCCGCCGGAGCGAGGAGGATCGTCCCTTTCGGGGGGTAAGAAATCTAACTTGATTACACACGATTTACGCGAGACGGTCGGGGTTCGCGGCAGGATCGTCTCTAAGGCATTGATTACGTGGTGCCCGGGCGGAATTGAACCACCGACACGAGGATTTTCAGTCCACTGCTCTACCCCTGAGCTACCCGGGCACGGGTCAGCGGCGCGGCCGCCGGGGCGAGGCGGGTTCTAGACGGGGCTCCGCACCGTTGTCCAGAGGCGGGTTCGGCGAATCCGCGTCATCCGGTTCTTCCTCGCCCGCCGGGATCGCGTAGGCGCCGGTCAACCAGCGGCCGAGGTCGACTTCGGCACAGCGGCGCGAGCAGAAGGGGCGATACGCAGGCTCGGCCGGGCGCTTGCAGATCGGGCAGGTCATCGCGCCAGGCATTCGCTGAGAGGTAGGCGCGCGCGCTGGCGGCGCAACTCGAGATGCGAGAGCGGCGTCCAGCCCGCGATCACCGTCTCCACCGGGTCGCGGCGGAGGGCGGCGGTCAGCGCCTGCTCGATCCGCTGCCGGTCGCTCCGCGGGATCGGGGCGAAGTCGACCGTGACCTGCCCGCCAAGGCCGCGGCACCGGAGCTCGCGCGGCAGCGCCCGAGCAGCCGCGATGTTCGCCTTGAGCGCGGCGGCGGGCGAGGTGTCGCCGCCGGTGTCGACGTCGACGGCGACGAGCGCCCGCGTCGGCTCGATCGTCATCGGCCGCCGCCGGCCAGCGCGACCTCGGAGCGAGAGGAAGGCGCGGATCGCCTCGTCGATGTCCTCGGCCGCGAGGTCGGCGGCCTCGCGCAGGGCGTCGGCCTCCCAGTCGCGGAGCGCGGTCGCGTGCGGCCCGGCCCCGTCGAGAAGCAGCTCGGGCGCCGCCCTCGACATCGGCGATCAGGCGCGTCGCGAGGTCGGCGAGCATGACGCGATTTCGTCGGCGACCGCCGCGTCCGGGGCCGCCTCGGCGCCGGAGCGGACGATGAGACCCGCCGACGCGGGCAGCTCGGCCGCCGCGGCGATCGCGGCCAGCCGGCGCGCGCTCGTCCTCGGATGCCCGGCGCGAGACATTCCGTCCGGGCGAGGCAGGGGTGACGATCGCCGTCCGGCCCTTGAGGACGAGGCGGGTCGGTGACCGGCACGGCCTTGCCCGCTTCGGCAAAGCCCGAGACCTGCACCAGCAGCGGGCGGCCGGGCGCGACGCCCTTGGTCTGGCGCAAGAAGGCGGTGCCGCCGGGCAGGCGCAGGAACTGGCCGCCCATGCCCTTCATCGGCCGGTCGGGTAGCGCGCGGTAGATCGCGCCGGGCAGCGCGCGGTCGGCGCCCGGCGCGACCAGAAGGTCCTCGACCCGTCCGTCGACGATAAGCACCGCCGCCTCGCGCCCGTCGATCCGGCCGAGGATGATCTCGGAGCCCTTCATCGCCAGACCGGGTAGCCCGCCGTCGCGAGGAGGGCGGCGGTCTCGGCCACCGGCAAGCCCATGACGGCGCTGAACGATCCCTCGATCCACGGGATCAGGGCGCCGGCGGGGCCCTGGATGGCGTAACCGCCGGCCTTGCCGCGCCAGTCGCCGGTCGCGACGTAGGCGTCCGTCTCCTGGCGGGACAGGCGCTTCATGCGCACCTGCGTGGTGACGTCGCGCTGCCACAAGCGCTCGCCGCGGCGCACTGCGATCGCGGTGACCACGCGGTGGCGCCGGCCGGAGAGCAGCGCGAGAAAGCGACGCTCCTCGGCCTCGTCGGCGGGCTTGCCGAGGATGCGGCGGCCAACGGCGACGGTGGTGTCGGCGGTCAAGCACCACCTCGTCCACGCCGGAGCGGAACGGCGACGCCTTCTCCCGCGCCATGCGGATCACGTAGGGCCGGGGCAGCTCGCCGCGCGCGGGGCTCTCGTCGATGTCGGGCGGGCGGACGTCGTCGGGCGCGATGCCGAGCTGGCCGAGGAGCTCGAGCCGGCGCGGAGAGGCCGAGCCGAGGACCAGCCGCACCGGAGCGAGCCGGGGCGCACGCGATACTTGAAGCGATAGTTGATCCGGCCCTTGGTCAGATCGTAGGGGGTCATCTCGACCTGTACGCGGTCGCCTGCGAGGACGCGGATGCGGTTCTTGCGCATCTGCCTGCCGTGTGCGCGATGATCTCATGGCCGTTCTCGAGCTCGACCCGGAACGTCGCGTTCGGCAGGAGTTCCTTCACGACGCCCGGGAATTCGAGAAGTTCTTCCTTGGCCATGTGGACTCCACAGAGCCCGCCAGTCGCGGCGCGGCGCATAGATGCTCCGAAGAGGTGAAGTTTTCAAGAAGATTAGATGGACGGCGCGACGCGCCGGGACCGCGGGTCATTCCGCCGCCCGGATCGGTCGGCGGGCCAAAGCGTGCGAGTATGCGGTCGCGGATCTGGTCTCGCGCCTGGCGGTAGCTCGCGAGCTTGTCGTCACGGACTCGCCCAGGCCCGTCGGGTCGAGGATCGGCCAGTACTCGACGTCGAGCGCGTAGAGGCGGGTGAACTCCAGCGCCTGACGCTGGCTCGCCGGGGACAGCGCCACGAAAGGTCGAAGGCCGACGAGGTCGTCGCCCCATTGCTGCATCTCGTCGAAGGAGCGGACGCGGTGACGGTCGAGCTCGATCCCCATCTCGCGGCAGACCGCCACGCTGAAGCCGTCGATCTCCATTTCCGACTTGACGCCCGCCGACTGCACGTAGGCGCGCTGGCCGTAGAACTTCTTCATCATCCCCTCTGCCATCGGCGAGCGGACGGCGTTATGGTCGCAGCAGAAGAGTACGGACTGGGGAGCGCGTCGGGCTGCAAAAGTCCCTGGCCACGTCGTCAGCCACCGAAATGCAGGACGCAGATGAGCGTGAAGAGGCGCCGCGCGGTGTCCGTGTCGAGCTCTGCCTTGCCCTCGAGGCGCTCCTGCAGGACGCGCGCTCCTTCGTTGTGGATGCCGCGGCGGGCCATGTCGATGGCCTCGATCTGGCTGGGCGGCATCCGCTTCACGGCGTCGAAATAGGCTTCGCAGATCTGGAAGTAGTCCTTGACGACCTGCCGGAACGGGCTCAGCGCCAGATGGAACTCGGCGCGATCGCCGGTCTGTCGGAGGCGACGTCGAAGACGAGGCGCCGGTCGCGGATGGCGAGACGAGCCGGTAGGGTCCGGGCGGCACGTCCCGTCCATCGCGTCCGAGCGGGGCAAAGCTGTTGTCCTCGAGCAGGTCGAAGATCGCAACCCGGCGCTCCTGTTCGATCTCCGGTGTCGGCGGTCGCAGGCCCGCATCGTCGACCTCGATCTGGCAAAGGCGCGCGGTCATGCGTTCAGCCGGTCGAGCCGCGCGCGGACCGACAGCCCGTGAGCGGCCAACCCCTCCGCCTGCGCCAGCCGCTCGGCCGCCGGGCCGATCCGCACAATCGCTGCCGGCGTCATGCGCGCCACCGTGGTCCGCTTGAGGAAGTTCTGCACCGACAGGCCGGAGGCGTACCGGGCCGCGCGAGCCGTCGGCAGGACGTGGTCGGGCCGCCGACGTAGTCCCCGATCGCCTCCGGCGTCCACGCGCCGAGGAAGATCGCCCCGGCATTCCGCACCTCGGCCGCCAGCCCGTCGGGGTCCGCGGTCAGGATCTGCAGGTGTTCGGGCGCGATCCGATCCGCCAGAGACACCGCCTCTGCGAGGTCGCGGACAAGGATCACGGCACCATTGTCGCGCCAGCCGCCGCCGCGATGGCTCCGCGCGGCAACGGGTCACACGCGCCTCCACTGCCCGCGCCACGCTCGGCCCGAGCGCTGGCGCGTCGGTGATCAGGATCGCCTGCGCCGCGGTGTCGTGCTCGGCCTGGCTGAGCAGGTCGATGGCGATCCAGTCTGGGTCCGCGTCGGCGTCGGCGATGACCAGCACTTCGGAGGGACCGGCCACCATGTCGATGCCCACGCGGCCGTAGACCTGGCGCTTGGCGGCGGCGACAAAGGCGTTGCCGGGACCGGTCACGAGGTGGCCGGTACCGGCCCCGGCACGGCCGCGCTCCGGCTGAACGGCCCGCTTCCCCGTGGCCGCGCTGCAGCGGGCGGTGACCACCTGCTGTCCGTCGGGGACGTCCCGGGCGGCCGCCCGGTGGTGCCGGCCCGGACCGGCCCGGACACCGCCGCGCTCCGGCTCAACGGCCGCTTCCCGGTGGCGGCGCTGCAGCGGGCGGTGGCCACCTCGATCACCGGCACGGTGCTGGCGGCCCGCGTGGGACGTGCCGGCCGGGCTCGGCGGCGCTGACCGCGTCGGAGTCCGGCCGGGCCGCTGACCGTCGCCGACCACCAGGCGCTGGCCGCGCTGCGGGAGGCGGTCCGCCAGGTGCGCACGTCCGCCGGCGCGGCCCGGCGGGAGGCGGTCCGGGTGCTGTCCGGGCTGGCCGACGGCCTGCGGCTGGGCACCCGCCCGGCCGGCGTCGCCTCGGCCCGGCCGCTGCTGCGGGCCGCCGGCCTGACGTCGCTGCTCGCCGACCTGGAGGAGCTGGTCGACGGGGTGCCGCCGGGCCGGGACCGGGTGCCGGGGTGGCCCGGCCGCCGCGCCGGGGAGTCGGACGAGGCCTTCCAGCGGCGGATGGCGCTGCTGTCCAACCCCACCGGCTGGATCCCGCCCGAGGAGGATGAGGGCCCGCGGCCACCGCTGCCGGCGGACCAGGCACCGCGGCCGGCGGACGAGCCGCCACCGTCGGCCACCGCGACCCCGCCGCGACCACGGCGACACCACGCCGCCGACCAGCCACGCCGCCGCCGCCGCCCGCCCGCCGCAGCCGAGCCGCCGACCAGCAGCCGGCCGGCCGGCAGCCCGGCACGCCGCCGGCCGCCCCGCCGGCGGCGAGCACCCCGCCGGCGTCGCCGGAGCCGGGCCCGGACACCGGAGCCCGCGCCCGCGCCGGGGCCCAAGAAGAAGCAGCCGAAGAAGAAGCGCGCGCCGGCCGGGAGCACCCGGAAGCGGAAGAGCACCTCCGGCCGCCGCCGGAAGCGCCCGAGCGGGCGCCCGTCCGACACCGGCGGCATGGGGGGCAAGCGACGGAAGAAGGCCGACCGGGCGGACGAGCGCCGCCGCGCCGCGGCGAAGCGCAAGGGCGGGGAGAAGCCAAGGGGGAGAAGAAGGCGAGGAGGGGCCGGCGCCGGAAGGGCGACGACTGCGACCCGCCGCGCAAGGACCGGCACCGCCGCCGCGGCGGCCGGAACCGCGACGTCAGCCCCGGTCCTGACCCGCCGCGGCGCCGCAAACCCGGCGCCCGCCCCGTCCGGTGCCGGACGGACGGGGCGGGCGCGGGGAGGGCGGGGACTCAGCCCTGCGGGATGACGAACACGTCGTCCTGCACCCGGGCGACGCTGTTCGACTCGATGACCTGGGCCAGCGTCCGCTTGTACGAGATCCCGTACGCGCTCTCGATCGCGGCCAGCGTCGGGTCGTTGCCGAAGAAGAACCGGTCGCCGTCGCGCAGCCGCTGGAACTGGTCCCGCCAGATGACCGACTGCAGCTCGCCCAGGTCGGACCCGCGCAGGTGCGGCTCGGCGATCATGCCGACGAACGCGTCCACCTCGTCGACGCTCCCGTACACCGCCCGCAGCCGCGCGGCCAGAGTGCTGCGCCGGGTCCCGCTGACCGCCTGCTCCAGGATCGCGGTCCGGTCGGTGCGGCCGATCGCGGCGCCGTCGATGTCGCGCAGCGCGATGAAGTCGAGGATCTGCGGGTCGTCGATCGGGTCGGCCCGGTCGACCCGCGGGTCGTCCGGGAACTGGTCGGTGTCCTCCCCGGTGATCGCGGTGAAGGAGGTCCGGGGCGCCAGCCCGAAGGCCCGCCGCAGCTCGTTGTACGACGGCATCCCGTGGTCGCGGCCGCGCTGGATGTCGATGGCGCCCAGGTCCTGGACCAGGGTGAAGCATCCGGCCAGCACGAGCGGGTCGGTGCACCGGGGCGGGTTGGCCAGCCCGGGCCGCGGCACCTGGAAGAGCACGCTGCGCAGGGTGTCGTCGATCTGCTCGTCGTTGCGGTACTGGTGGCCGGCGGCGAAGTCGGCGGCCAGCTTGGCGATCCCGACCTGGCCGAGCAGGCCGGGGTTGCCGAGCATGGCGGTGAGCGGGACGTCGAGGGTGTTCACGCCGCTCACGCTGGTGACGCCGATGCCCTGCCGGCGGAAGGCGGCCAGCTGCTGCGCCGAATACTCGCCCGGCCGGAACGACGGGTTGAAGATGCCGTGCACCATGCTGTGCGAGCGGTAGCCCACGGAGGCGAACTCGTTCGACAGGGACGGGTTCACCGACGGGTCGTAGCCCTGGTAGCGCGGCAGGGTGACGCCGACCGCGGGGAGGAACCCGGCGTAGGTGATGTACTGGATCGTCGCGCCGACCACCTTGCGGGCGATCTCGAACTTCTGCTGCTCGGTCAGCGACGCCGGCAGCGCGGCCACCACCCGGTTGTGCTCGCGGGCGAAGAGGGTGTGCAGCAGGGTGAGCGCGGTGTTCTCGTTGGCCCGCACGTCGCCGGCCACCCGGGCCGTCCCGGGCCGCCCCGTCTGCGGTCCGAAGAGGTCCATCAGCGGGGCCGCGGTCGCGTCGCCCCGGTCCCGCGGCCGGGGCAGGAAACCCTCCGGCAGCAGCAGCCGGGCGCGGTTGTTCGTCGCGTCGCCGTCGACCGGGCCCTCCCGCAGCCAGTCCAGCCGGGTGTCCGACAGCCCGTACACGGTGGAGCCGTCGATGAACGAGCTGATCTGGTTCACCTGCTGGCGCGGCTGGCCGGCGGTGCCGGTGCCGGGGGCCGCGGGCGAGCGCGCGAAGGAGATGTCCCGGTCGCTGCGGAACCGCTCCAGCGGGTCCCGGGCGTCGAAGCGGATCGGCGCGGGCTCGCCCTTGGTCTCGTCCCGCAGGCCGACGTCGTGGTCGATGAACTGGCCCCAGATCCAGACCCACTGGGAGAGGTCGCGCTCGGAGAAGAGGTTCTGCCCGTTGTCGGTGAAGATCCGGTTGCTGACGTACCGGGCCGGCGGGCCGCCGACGATCGCGCCGCGCCCGTCCGGGTAGGCCGCGGGGGCCAGCCGCAGGTACGGCGTGCCGGCCTGGCCCCGGGCCGGCGCCTGGGGGTTGTTGTCCCGGCCGTCCAGCGTCCGGGCCGCCGCCACCACCTGGGTGGCCACGCTGCCCGGGTCGGTGTCGCCCGGCGCGGCGGCCAGCGGCGACAGCGCCAGCGCCACCCCCGCGACCGTGAGGACGCCGACGAGCGTCCGGATCCGTCGCACCCGGGCCAGCCACGCCACCCGCGCCACCCGCCCTTCGCGCCCGCCGGTCGTTCGGCCGGACCGAGCATCCGGCGGGGCCGTACACCCCGGGTCCGGGCCGGATACACCCGCGGCCGACCGCGGTCGGGCCGGGAATGGATCCCCGCTGTATCGCCCCCGGGCACGATGCCCGCGTGCCCGCCCTGGCCAGCGACCGCGGCGCGGCGGCCGACCGCCGGGCGCGGGTGACCATCGCGCTGAGTGCGCTCTGCCCGGTGCTGGTCGGGCTGCTGGTCACCGCCGGCACCAGCGGGTCCGACCCGGGTCCGCCGCCCCAGCTCGCCGGCCACTGGGTGTACGTGCCCGGCCTGGCCGCCGCGGTGCACGTCGACGGGGAGACCAAGCAGGTCGACGCGACCGTGCCGGTGGGCGCGGCCGGGGCCGGCAGCCCGGTGCTGCAGGGCGGGCCGGCCGGCTACGTGGTCGACGTCGACCGGGTGATCGCCTTCGGACCGACCACCGGGGTGACCGGCGGCCACCCCGGGGTCGGGGTGGCCGAGACGCCGGTGCCGGTGGAGACGGCCGCGGCCGCGTACCTGGTCTACCGCACCGCCGGCCTGGTCGTCCGGCTGCACCCGGAGCGGGCCACGGTCCGGGCCGGCGGGCCGCTCGGCGACCCGGTCGCCGACCGCGACGGCACGCTGTGGGCGCACCGGGTGGACACCGGCGCGGTGTGCGCGCTCGGCCCGGCCGACACCGCGCTGAGCTGCCCGGCCCGCGTCCCGGCCGGGCACCGGGCGGCGCTCAGCTCGCTGCGCGACCACCCGGTGCTGGTCGACGTCACGGCCGGCACCGTGCAGCCGGTCGCCCGGCGCGGCGCCGGCACGGCGACGCGGCTCGGCGTGGCGCTGCCGCCGAACGCGCGGGTCGGCCCGGCCGACGCCGGCGGCCGGCTGCCGGTGCTCGACCCGGGCGGGCGCCGGCTGCTGCTGGTGCAGCCGGGCGGCGACGCGGTGGCCGTGCCGCTCGGCCCCGGCCGCTTCGACCGGCCGGTGTCCAGCGGGGACGCGGTCGCGCTGGTCGACCAGGACACCGGCAAGGTGGCCAGCTACGACAGCCGGGGGCAGCCCCGCGGCGCGGCGATGATCCGGACCGGCGGGATCCGCACCACCCGGGGCGAGGACGGCCGGGTGTACGCCGACGCCACCGACGGCCGGCAGAGCGTGGTCATGGACGGCGACGGCACGCTGACCGTGGTGCGGTACGGCGGCCCGGCGCCGAGCTACCGGCCGCCGGTGGCGGCGCCGCGGACCACCGCGCCGCCGACCACGCCGCCGCCGGCCGGCACGCCGGACCCGACCACCACGGCGCCCACCACCACCACCGCGCCCACCCCGGCTCCCACCACGGCGGTGCCGACCCCGGCCGCGCCGGCACCCGGCACGCCGCAGCGGACCAGCCCGCCGGCCCCGGCGCCGCCGCCCGCGACGACCAGCTCGCCGGCCCCGCGGCCGGCGCCCACCAGCGACCCGGCCCCGGCGCCCACCACCCGCCCGCCGGCCGACCCGGCCCCGGGGGGCGTACCGACCGTCGACGTCCTGGACGTCCGGGCGGCCGGCGCCACCGGGGCGACCGTCCGGGTCCGGGTCAGCGGCGGCGGCCCGGTCTTCTGCCACGTGTTCTTCAACTCGGTGGAGCGGCTGGCCACCCGCTGCGCCGGCACCCAGGAGCTGGCGGTCGCCGGCCTGAGCCGGGGGATGCTGTACGACGTCTACGTCCTCGGCACCAACGCACGCGGCACCGGTGATCCGGGCCGCCGGGTCCAGTTCCGGTTGCCGTGACCGCCGCCGACGCCGCCGTCGCCGGACCGGGCCTGCCGCTCGGCCGGTTCCAGGGGGTGCCGGTGGTGCTGCCCGGCTCGGCGGCCGGGGCGCTCGGCGTGGTCGCCCTGCTGGCCGCGGTGGCCCGCGGGCCGGCCGTGGCGCTGCCCTTCACCGGCGGGCTGGCCGGCGCGCTGCTCGCCCGCGACCTGGCCCGGACCGCGGTGGGCGTCGCGCTGGGCCAGGCCCCGCGGCGGGTGGCGGCCGGCCGGCTGCTCGGCTGGGCCGGCTCGCGCTCGCACACCCCGCGGGAGGAGTGCCTGATCGCGCTGCCCGGGCCGCTGGTGCTGCTGGTGACCGCCGCGCTGGCGGCCGCCGGCGCCGCCGCGGCGCCCGGCGGCCCCGCCGGCCCGGTGCTGCGGCTGCTGGCCGGCGCCGCCCTGCTGCTCGCCGCCGCGCACCTGCTGCCCGGGCTGCCGGCCGACGGCGGCCGGCTGGTGCGGGCGGCCGCCTGGCGGCTGACCGGCTCCCGGGTCACCGGCACCCGGGTGGCCCGCGCGGCGGGCCGGCTGACGGCCGTCCTGGTCGGGCTGGTGACGCTGTCCACCCTGACCGCCGGCAGCCCGGCCGTCACCGGTCCGGCGCTCGCGGCCGGCGGGCCGCTGGCCGTCCTGCTCTGGCGGGGCCCGGCCCGGGGCCCCGGGTCGGCCGGGCCGGGCCGGCGGGGCGGGCCAGGCGGGCGGGGTGGGCCGGGTGGGCCGGGCGGGCCGGGCGCCCGCCGGTCCCGGGTGGCGGACGTGGCGCTCGCCGCCGGCCTGGCCGTGCTGGCCGCCGTCGTCCTCCGCGCGTACGTGGTGCGCACCTTCTCGGTGGACTCCGCGTCCATGCGGGAGACGCTGCGGCCCGGCGACCGGGTGCTCGCCGACCGGGTCACCTACCGGCTGCGCGAGGTCCGCCGCGGCGACCTGGTCGTCCTGCGCCGGCCCACCGGCGCCGGCATCCCCGAGGAGGAGCTGGTGAAGCGAGTGATCGGGCTGCCCGGGGAGCGCGTCGCGGCCCGGGACGGCGCCGTCTCGGTCGACGGCGTCCCGCTGCGGGAGCCGTACGCGGGGCGGGACTGCCCGCTGGCCCGGGCCCCGGCGGACCCGGTGCTGGTGCCGGCCGGGCACCTCTACGTGCTCGGCGACGACCGCTGCCGGTCGCTGGACAGCCGGGAGCTGGGCCCTGTGGACGACCGGCTGGTCGAGGGACGCATCTTCGGTATCGTGTGGCCATTGGGCCGGATGGGTAGATTCTGACCCCCCGTATGCCTCTGCTGAATCGGTGCAGTATCTGGAGAACGGAGCACCCCGGGCGTGGACGAGCAGTCGCCCCCGCAGACCGGGACGGCCCCCCGCCGGGGGACCGCCCGGCGGCGGCTGCGTGCTTCGGTCGCCGCCTGGGTGGCCGTCAGCCTGGCGCTGGTCGGGGTCGCCGCGACCAGCGGTCCCGGCGGCGCCGTGCCGGACCTCGGCTTCCGCCAGGTGGGGCACTGGGTCTACTCCGGCACGCTCGGCCGGGTCTTCCACGTCAACGGGGCCAGCAAGGCGGTCGACGCGTCCGGCAAGGTCGAGGGCGGCCGGCTGGCCGGCGGCCCGGCCGTGCAGAGCCCCGGCAGCGTCTTCGTGCCCGGCCAGGGCGGCACCACCATCGAGTTCGGCAAGTCCAAGCTGAAGGTCAAGTCGGTGCTGCCCTCGGGGGTCAACGAGCTGCCGGTCGGCCTGGAGGTGCCGGGCGGGCCGTATTACGTGTACCGGCAGAGCGGCATCGTGCAGCGGCTGTCGCCGCTGGCGACCATCCAGCTCGGCGGCAGCCTGGGCGACCCGGTGGCCACCACCGACGGCACGGTGTGGCTGCTGCGGCTCACCGACGGGGCGGTCTGCTCGCTGGCCCGCACGGCCACCGAGGTCAGCTGCCCGGACCGCGCCCCGGCCGGGCACCGCGGCGCGCTGACCGTGATCGGCGACCGCCCCGCGTTCGTCGACACCACCAGCTCCGAGGTGCGCACCATCGGCGCCGGCGGCCTCGGCCCGGCGATGCCGGTGGGCACCCGGCTGGGCGACGACGCCAAGGTCGCGCCGGCCGACGCGGACGGCACGCTGCCGATCGTCCGGTCCGGCGACCTGCTGCTGGTCGACACCACCCGGCTGGCCCCCGGCCGGCAGCCGGGCTGCGCCGCGGCGGGTGGCGCTGCCCAGCACCGACGTCAGCACGCCGGCCACCGCGGGCCGCGCCGTGGCGGTCGTCGACCAGCGCAACGACAAGCTGGTCACGTACGACACCGCCGGCGCGCGGGTGCAGAGCGCCGACCTCCCGGCCGGCTCGACCGTGCGGCTCAGCCGGGCCCAGGACGGCCGGGTGTATGCGGACGTCGACGGGCCCAGCGACCGCGCGGTGGTGATCGACGGCAGCGGCCGGATCGACGAGGTGCCGCTCACCGACCCGGTGCCGGCCGGGACCCCGGACACCGGACCGGGCCAGCCGGCGCCGCCGTCGACCGGCGCGCCGCCGACCACCCCGCCGGCCTCGCCGTCCGCGGCGCCGCCGACCCCCACCGCGCCGCCCGAGCCGTCGCAGGGGTCGGAGCCGCCGGAGCCACCGGAGCCGTCCGACAGCGCCGAGCCGAGCGGCTCGCCGCTGCCCGACCGGGAGCCGACCACCCCGCCCGCGACGACCGCGCCGCCGCCACCGCAGCCGCCGGCGCCCCCGCAGCCGACCGGGCCGACCGGCCCGACCCGGCCGACCACGCCCACCCAGCCGACCGCGCCGGGCGCGCCGCGGGCGGTGCAGGCGACCGCGTCCGGCACCGGCGCCACGCTGAGCTGGCAGCCGGGGCCGAGCAACGGCGCCCCGATCACGGCCTACCTGGTGTCCTGGCGACCGGCCACCGGCGGCGCCGCGGTCAACTCCCAGACGCTGCCCGGCACCGCCCGCCAGGCCACGGTCAGCGGCCTGTCCGCCGGCCTGAGCTACGTGGCCACCGTCGCCGCGGAAAACCGGGCCGGCCGCGGGACGGCCGCCGAGTCCAACCCGGTGACCTTCCAACCGGCCGGACCGGGCGCGCCGACCGGGGCGCGGGCCGCCGCCGGCTCCGACGGCTCGGTCACGGTGACCTTCCAGCCGGCCTCCGGCACCGGCATCACCGGCTACATGGCCACCGCCAGCGACGGCACCACCCAGCGGGCGACCGGCCGGCAGGCGGTGTTCCGGACCCTGCGGGTCGGCGTCCGCTACACCTTCACCGTGGCCGCGCTGGACGCGACCGGCGCCGCCGGCCCGCCGTCGGCGGCCAGCAACGCGGCGACGCCGTACCGGCCGGCCGGCGCGCCGGGCGCCGTGCGGGCCACCCGGGGCGACCGCGCGGCCACCCTGACCTGGACCGCGCCGCCGTTGAACGGCGGGGAGCTGGTCAGCTACCGCGTCACCGCCGCCGGGGTGAGCCGGACGGTGACCGCGAGGACGGCCACGGTGGACGGGCTGGTCGCCGGCCGGGCCTACTCGTTCACCGTCCGCGCGATCACCCGGGCGCAGGGCAGCAGCGGGGCGGGCGTCGCGGGCGCGCCGTCGGCACCGGTCGCGGTCACCGCGGTCGGGGTGCCCCGGGTCGACGTGGTGAGCGCGACCCGGTCCGGCAGCGGTGTCACCGTGGTCGCGCAGGTCGACGACGGCGGCGCCGCGATGACCGGCTGCCGGGTCTCGGTCGGCGGCTGGCGGTCCGGGACGCTGGCCTGCCAGGCCGGCCGTACCCAGCTGACGATCGACCCGGGCACGGCCAGCGGCACCGGTGACCGCCGTGGGCACCAACTCGGTCGGCACCGGCCAGCCGGGCCAGGGCGTGCCGCTCGCCGCCGTCCCGACCTGCCAGCACCCGTCCGACGTGCTGAGCCTGGGCGGCTGGTCGCTGGGCCTGTCGACCGGCACGGTCGTCGGCCAGCTGGGGTCCTACTCCGCCGACCCGTGGTTCGTGACCACGCCGGACTGCACCGGCGTCCGGCTCCGGGCCCCGGTCAACGGCGAGACCACCAGCGGTTCCAGCTACTCGAGGACCGCCCTGCGGAACACGACGGAGTGGTCGTCCACCTCGGGCACCCACACCATGACCGTGCGGGTGGCGGTGACCCAGCAGCCCAACGGGACGCCGCACGTGGTGGTCGCGCAGGTCCACGACCAGGAGGACGATCTGGCCACCTTCCGCCTGGAGGGCAGCACGCTCTACCTGACCGACGGCGACGACGCCCACCACCAGGTCGCCGCGACCGGGGTCGGGCTGGGCAGCTCGTTCGAGGTCAGGTTCGTGGTCAGCGGCGGCCAGATCCGGGCCTTCTACAACGGCGCCCAGGTGGGCACGATCTCCGGCAGCTTCTCCGGCGGATACTTCCAGGCAGGCGCCTTCACCCAGGCCAACTGCGACAACTCCAGCCCGTGCAGCAGCGGCAACTACGGTGAAGTCGTGATCCGCGGCCTGACCGTCTCGCACTCGTGATGGCGACCATGCAGCCCGGCGAGGCGTACGAGCGCATCTCGGCCAACATCGAGCAGGTCATCCAGGGCAAGCCGGAGGCGGTCCGGCTGGCCGTGGTGGCCCTGTTCGCCGAGGGCCACCTGCTCATCGAGGACGTGCCCGGCCTCGGCAAGACGACGCTGGCCCGTTGCCTGGCCCGCAGCATCGGCGGCAGCTGGCAGCGGATCCAGTTCACCCCCGACCTGCTGCCCGGCGACGTGACCGGGGTGATGGTCTACCACCAGGGCAGCGAGCGGTTCGAGTTCCACCCGGGGGCGATCTTCGCCAACGTCGTGGTCGCCGACGAGATCAACCGGGGCACCCCGAAGACCCAGTCCGCGCTGCTCGAGGTGATGGCCGAGCGCCAGGTCACGGTGGACACCGCCTCGCACCCGGTGCCCCGCCCGTTCCTCGTGGTGGCCACCCAGAACCCGATCGAGCTGGAGGGCACCTACCGGCTGCCCGAGGCGCAGCTCGACCGGTTCCTGATGCGGATCGAGCTGGGCTACCCGGACCGGGCCGCCGAGGTGCGGGTGGTCCGCGCGGACGCCGCCCGGGTCGCCCCCGACCAGTTGGAGCCGGTGCTGGACGTGCCGGCCCTGCAGGAGGTCATCGACATCGTGCGGGGCTCGCACGTGGACGTCCGGGTGTGCGACTACGCCGTCCGGCTGGCCGCCGCCACCCGCGAGCACGTGGCGGTCCGGTACGGGGCCAGCCCGCGCGGCAGCATCGCGCTCGTCCGGGCCGCGCAGGCGCTGGCCGCCACCCACGGCCGCGCGTTCGTCACCCCGGACGACGTGAAGGCGGTCAGCGAGCCGGTGCTCGCCCACCGGGTGATCCTGACCGCGGAGGCGGAGCTGAACCAGCGCCGCGGCCGGGACGTGGTCCGGGACGTGGTGGCGAGCGTGCCGGTGCCGGTGCCGGAGCCGGCGACCGAGCGGGGCTGAGGCGATGCGCCTCACCGCGCGCGGCGGCGGCGTGCTGGCGGCGGCCGTGGCGGCGTACGTGGCCGGCGAGGCGCTCGGCTACCCGCTGTTCCGGGCGCTGGCCGGGACCGCGCTGGCGGCCCTGGCGGTCGGGCTGGTCACCGTGCTGCGGCGGCCCCGGATCGTGGTCGAGCGCGAGGTCTACCCGGACCGGGTCGAGCGCGGGGCGGCCGCGCTGGCCACACTGCGGGCGCGCAACCCGGACGGCCGCCGGCAACCCGGCTGCACGGCCCGCGACCAGCTCGGCAGCGAGCAGCACCGGGTGGTGGTGCGGCCGCTGGCCGCCGGCCAGGCCGCCACCTACCACTACGAGCTGCCGACCCGCCGCCGCGGCAAGCTGCTGGTGGGGCCGCTGGTGCTGGAGCGGACCGACCCGCTCGGCCTGGTCCGCAGCCGGCTCGGGACCGGCACCACGGCGACCCTGTGGGTGCACCCGAAGCGGCACCCGGTGCGGTCGCTGGCCGGGCTCCGGCCGCGGCACCACCACACCGGGGCGCCGCCGCCGGATCCGCTGCGCGGCTCCACCGACCTGCGCGCCGTCCGCGAGTACGTCTTCGGCGACGAGGTCCGCCACCTGCACTGGAAGGCGGTGGCCCGGACCGGGACGCTGATGGTCCGGGAGTACGTCGACCCGGCCCAGCCGCGGCTGACCCTGCTGCTGGACGACCGGGCCGGCGTGCTGTCGGCGGCCGCGTTCGAGGAGGCGGTGGAGGCGGCGGCGTCGCTGCTGTACACCGCCGCGGTCGGCGGCCAGCACAGCCAGCTGCTCACCACCACGGCCGGCCCGGTGGTGGCGACGCCGGGCGGCGCGGCCGCGGCCCGGACGCTGCTGGACCGGCTGGCCGAGGTCGAGCAGGCGACCGCGCCGGCCACGATCCCGCCGCAGGGCGGCGGCGCGCTGGTCTACGTCACCGGCGGGCCGGCGGCCGCGGACACCGGGACGCTGGCCGCGCTGCGGGCGGCGTACGACCGGGTGGCCGTGCTCGACCTCGCCCCGGGGCCGGCCGCCCCGCCCGGCTGGGTGCTGGCCGTCCGCGGTGACGACGCGGCGACCGCGATCCGGGCCTGGAACCGGGCGGTGGCGGGCTGACCGGGGACCGGCTGGCCACCGCGGGCGTGCTCGGCGCGGCCGCGCTGGCCGGCCTGCTCTTCGCGCCGGTGTTCGGGATCACGGCACTGCTGCTGCCGGTCGGGCTGGTGGTCGCGGCCGGGGCGGCGGGCGCCGAGGTGGCCCGCCGGTGGCCGCGGCTGGCCGGCTGGCAGCTGCCGCTGACCGCGGCCGCCGCGCTCGCCGCGCTGCTGGCCACCGTGCTGCGGCCGACGACCCGGTACGGCCTGCCGACCGTGGAGTCGCTGCGGGCGCTGCGCCGCGGCGTGACCGACTCCTGGCGGCTGACCCTGCAGACCACCTGGCCGGTCGGGCCGGCGCCGGACCGGCTGCTGTTCGTGCCGCTGCTGGTGCTGCTCGCGGTCCTGCTCGGGGCGGCGGCGCTGCGCCGGTGGAGCTGGCGGGGGCTCGCCCTGCTGCCCGGCCTGGCCGTGGCCGGGCTGGCCCAGGCGTTCCACCCGGTGTCCGGCTGGACCGCCGCGCTGGTCGCGCTCGGCTTCGCCGTCGCGGCCGCCGCCGTCCTCGGCCCGCCCGTCGGCCCCGCCGGACGGCCCCGGTCGGTGGCCGCCGTCGGGCGGGGGCTGACCGTGGCCGGCCCGCTGCTGCTCGTCGGGCTGCTCGCCGCGGCCGCGCTCAGTGCCGGCAGCCTCGCCGGGCGGCCGCCGTACGCGCTGGAGCGGACCCCGCCGCCGCAGCTCGGCAGCCCGGTGGGCAACCCGCTGGACGAGATCGCCGAGCGGCTGGCCCGGCCGGCCGCCGAGGTCTTCCGGGTCCGGACCGCCGCCCCGGTCGACCGCTGGCAGCTGGTCGTGCTGGACCGCTTCGACGGTGCCGGCTGGACCCCGGGCGCGCAGTACCTGCGGATGGGCGCCGAGCTGCCGCCGGACCGGGCGGTGACCGTGCCGCTGCAGCGGGGCGAGGCCGCGATCACCCTCGACGACGGGTCGTCCCCCTGGCTGCCGAGCCAGCGGGGCACCACCGCGGTGACCGGGCTGGACCCGCTGGTGGACCCGGCGACCGGCACGCTGGTGGCGCCGGTCCCGGACGCCGGCACCGACTACCGGCTCAGCTGGGCCGCGCCGGTGCCGACCGCGGCCGAGCTGCGCGGCCGGCCGCTGGACCCGGCCGCGGCCGGCGGGGAGGCCGGGCTGCCCGAGGTGCCGGCCGGGATCAGCGACCTGGCCGCGGCCGCCGTCCGGGATCGGGGGGCGTCGTTCGGCTCCGCGCTGCTGCTCGCGCAATACCTCCGCGAGCACTACCCGCTGGCCACCGGGCCCACGGTGCCCACCGGCAACGGCTGGATCCAGCTGCAGCGCTTCCTGCTGCAGGGCGGCAGCGGCACCAGCGAGCAGTTCAGCACCGGGTACGCGGTGCTGGCCCGGACGCTCGGCATCCCGGCCCGGGTCGTGGTCGGCTTCCGGCAGCCGGACCGGCCGGAGCCCGACGGCAGCTACCTGATCCGCAACCGGGACATCCTGGCCTGGCCGGAGGTGGCCGTGCGCGGCGCCGGCTGGGTGCCGGTGGACCCGCTGCCCGAGCGCGCGGCCGACGGGACGACGCGGCCGAGCGCGCCGCTGCCGCCACCGCCGCGGCCCCGGCCGCCGACGCCGCCCGTCGAGCAGGAGCAGCCCGAGCCGGCGGCGGCCGAGGAGGAGCCGGCCGACCCGGCGGACACCCCGGTCGGGCGGGTGTGGCTGCCGGTGGCGGGCGGGCTGCTGCTCGCCGGCGCGCTCGGCTGGCTGCTCGGCGTGCCGGCGGCCAAGGCGGTGCGGCGGGCCCGGCGGCGCCGGCGGCCCGGCCCGGCGGCGGTGACGGCGGCCTGGTTGGAGGCGCGCGACCAGCTCCGGGCGCACCGGGTGCCGGCCAGCCCGGCGATGACCGTGCGCGACCTGGCCGCCGCGGCCGCCCGCGCCGGCCCGGGCGTGGAAGGGTTGCGGCGGCTGGCCGTGTCCGTGGACGCGACCGCGTGGTCGGGTTCCACGATCGGTCGGGACGCCGTGGACGAGGCCTGGGCCGCGGTGACCGCGGTGCGGCGGGACCTGGCCGCCGGCCCGCTGGTCGGGCGGGTCCGGGCCGCGCTCGAGGTCCGCAGCCTCTTCCCGCCGCGGTAGCTCGGGCGGTCAGCCCTGGCAGCGGGCGCCGTTGATGCCCTGGGGCGCGCTCTGCACCGCGTTCGTGCCGTCGAAGCTGCCCTGGACCTGGAAGCAGTACTGCTGGCCGGGCACGATGGTGAAGGTCCGGGTGCGGTCCTGGTTGACCAGCTTCGCGGACGGCGCGGACCGGCCCGCCACCGCGACGATCACCGCATAGCTCATGCCCGGCGCGCCCCGCCAGGCGAGCGTGACCTTGCGGCCCTGGTCGATCACCCGGACCGAGGTGAGCTGCACCGAGGCCGGCTGCGGGGCCGCGGTGCCCGGCGCGGCGGTGCCGGGAGTGGCCGGCGGCGGCGCGGCGGTCGGCACGCTGCCGATCTGCCGGGTGAGCAGCGCGCCGAGGACGACCAGCACGACGCCGCCGGCGATCTTGACCGCCAGCGACAGCCGCCGCCGCTCCGGCGCCGGCTCGCCGGCCTCCCGCTGCGGCCCGACTTCGCCGAGCTCGTCGCCGCCCGCGTCGCCGGCATCCCGCCGCAGACCGAGCCGACTCAGCCCGCCGGACTCCGCCGCCGGCCGTCTCGTCGACCGCACCCGACTCCCGCTCGGCCGCCTCCAGCTCGGCCAGCAACCCGCCCGGCTCCGCCGGCCTCCCCACCCCCCGCCGCCACCCCGCCGGGTCGACTGTCTCGGCGGGCCGGGCCGCCTCGACCGGTCCCGTCGTCGCGGTCGGCTCCGCCGCGGAGGGATCCCGGACCGGCGGCACCGCCTCGCCCGCCGGATCCGTCTCGACCGGCCCGGCCGGCTCCCGCGGTGGCTCTGCCGCCGCCTCGGCCCGCTCCCCCACCGACTCGACGGGGTGTGCCGGCTCGACGGAGCTCGGCCGGCGGCGGCGGGAGCGGCTCGGCCGGCGGCTCGGCCGGCGGCTCGGCCGGCGGCTCGGCCGGCGGCTCGGCCGGCGGCTCAGGCCGGCGGCTCGGACGGCGGCCGGCCGGCGGCGCGGACGGCGCCAGCGGCGCGGGCGACGCCGCGGGCGGCGGGGCGGCCGGCGGGGGCGGTGGGGGGGTGGCGGGTCGGAGGGCTCGGGGGCGGCACGGGGATTCGGCGGGCGGACCGGCCGGGCCAGCAGCGCGTCGAAGCGGGCCGCGACCTCGGCCGCGCTCGACGGCCGCTCGTCCGGCCGGGTCGCCAGCATCTCGGCGACCAGCTCGGCCAGCTCCAGCGGCGCGGCGTCCTCGCCGAGCGGCGGCGGCGCCTGCCGCAGCACCCGCAGCACCCGCTCGCTCGGGTGCTCCCCGACCCGGGCCGGGAACGGCGGCCGCCCGGTGAGCGCCGCGTACAGCGTCGCGCCGAGGCCGTACAGGTCGGACCGGGCGGTCACGGTCCCGTCCCGGAGCGTCTCCGGCGCGGTGTACTCGCCGGCGTCGGCCGGGTCGCCCGGGTAGAGCCGGCGCAGCGCCAGCCCGAAGTCGGACAGCACCGGCTGGCCGGTCGAGCGGACCAGCAGGTTGGCCGGGATCACCCGCCCGTGCAGCACGCCGGCCTCGTGCGCCTCGGCCAGCGCGGTGGCGGCCGCGGAGCCGACCGCGGTGACCTCCTCGGCGTCGAGCCGGTCGCCCCGGTCGAGCAGCGCGGCGACCGAGTCGGCGCACAGCTCGGAGACCAGGTACGGCCGGCCGTCGTCGAGCACGTGCACGTCGTCGACCTGGAGCACCGAGGCGACGTGCTGCAGCCGGCCCAGCCGGGCCCGGTCGAGGTCGAACTGGTCGCGGGTCTCCCGGTCGAACGGCGTGGGCAGCACCTTGACCGCGACCGGCAGCCCGGTCCGCTCCAGGGTGCCGCGGTAGACGACGGAGAAGCCCACCTCGGCCAGCAGGGTCAACCCGGAGACGCCGGGCACCTCGGGCGGCCCGGCGGCCACCGGATGCAGGGCATCGAGGTCGTCCTGACCTCCTGCGCCACGCACCCAGACACCTCCCGGCCCTGGCGGACAAAGCCAGTCTGACAGAGCCGGTCCAGCCGCCGTACACCCGAAGTACAGGCGGTCAGGCGCGGGCGGTGACCAGCCAGGCGGCGGAGCCGAGCCGCACCCCGGCCGCGGTGGCATGCCGCTCCAGGGTCCGGCGGAGGGTGGCCAGCGCCGCGGATCGAGCCGCGTCGTCCAGGCCGGCGACCATCCAGCCGAGCAGCCCGGTGAGGAAGTCGTACGCCGCGCCGGCGTCGGGCCCGAAGTCCATCGGCTGCCGCACGTCGGCCAGCTCGATCCCGGCGAAGCCGGCGCCGGCCAGCAGGGACCGGAGCCGGTCCGGGTCGCCGAGCGCGAACGGCCCGGGCGCGTCCGGCGGCGGCGCCGGCAGGTCCCGCCCGGCGGCGAGCGCGCTGCGCACCACCTGGATCCACTCGTTCCGCTCGTACGGCTGCCAGACCAGCAGGACGAGCCGGCCGCCGGGCCGCAGCGCGCTGGACCGGGCCGCGCTGGCCGACGTGGTCCGCCGGGCCGGCTGGGAACCCGACAGCCCGGTATAGGCTCGCCCTGGACGCAGCGACGCGACCGTGACGACGACATCCCGCCCGTCCGCCCCGAGCGACGCGGCAGTGGCGCGAGCGAAGGGACCCGGTGACCTGGTGCACGGCGCCTGCGGCGCGGTCCGGACGGGACCGCCGAGCTTTCCCGACCGAGGGCTGAACCGGGGCGCCCGTGAGGCCGTGTAGTCGGTGATCCACCCCGAGGACCAGGAACCGCCGCGCAGGAGACGCGGCCCGGACCGCGCCGCTCCGGCGGACGAGGCGCTGATCAGGGCGCTGTACGCGGACCACGGCCGGGCGCTGCTCGCCTACGCGACCCGGCTCACCGGCGATCGGGCGGCCGCCGAGGATGTGGTGCAGGAGACGCTGGTGAGGGCCTGGCGCAAGCTGGACGTGGTGACGAACGGGCGTGGCTCCGTGCGCGGGTGGCTGTTCACGGTCGCCCGCAACATCGTCATCGACCAGGTCCGGGCCCGGGCCGCCCGCCCGACCGAGGTGGCCCCGCAGACCGACGTGCCGGCCCGGGAGAGCGACCCGGCCGACCAGGTGGTCGACTCGATCGTGGTGCTGGACGCGCTGGAGGGGCTGAGCCCGGAGCACCGCAGCGTGATCGAGGAGATCTACTTCCGCGGCCGGCCGGTGGCCGAGACGGCGGCCGTGCTGGACATCCCGCCCGGCACGGTGAAGTCCCGCTCCTACTACGCCCTGCGGGCGCTGCGGGAGAAGCTGGAGCCGCGCTCGGCGCGGACGGAGGCGGCGCGATGACCGGCGAGCACGTGGCGGCGCCGGACCTGGGCGCGTACGCGCTGGGCGGGCTCGCCCCCGGCGAGATGGCCGAGATCGACGAGCACGTCGCCGGGTGCGAGGCGTGCCGGGCCGAGCTGGCCGAGCTGCAGGAGGCCGCCGCCCGGCTGGACGAGGTGCCGCCGGAGTTCTTCCTGGAGGGGCCGCCGGACGGCGGCGACCTGCTCGTGCAGCGGGCGGTCAGCCGGGTGCGGGCCGAGCGCCGCGGCGGGCTGGTCCGGCGCCGGCTGCTCACCGCGGCCGCCGCCGTGGTCGTCGCCGCCGGCCTGCTCGGCGCCGGCGTGATCACCGGCCGGGAGACCGCGCCCACCGCCCCGGTGGCCAGCGCCCCCGCGCCGGTCCCGGGGACCCGCACCGTGTCCGCGACCGACTCCGGCACCGGCGCCTCCATGGAGGTCGACGTCATCCCGGCCGCCGGCTGGGTGCGGGTGTCGGCCGAGGTGAACGGCATCCCGGCCGGCCAGCGGTGCCGGCTGGTGGTCGTCGGGGCGGACGGGGAGCGGCAGGTCGCCGGCAGCTGGCTGGTGTCCCCGAAGGCCGCCGACGAGGGCAGCGACCTGGCCGGCTTCGCGCTGGTCGCGCCGGACCAGGTGGCCGAGATCGTGGTCGAGAACTTCGACGGCGAGCAGTTCGTCTCCGCCCCGGTCGACTGACCGCGGGTACGCCGAGGGCCGGGCCGCGGTGCGGCCCGGCGCCGGAACGCTCAGCGCGTGGGCAGCGGCACCGGCCGCCGGGTCCCGGCCGGGCAGTCGGACCTGCCCTCACCCGCGCATGGTCGTCTTGTCGCCCTCGGGCGTGATCGCGAAGAACCCGGCCTTGCACTGGCCCAGCACCTGGCCCGGCCTGTCCTTGGCGAAGGTGTAGACCGGCCGGCCGGCCAGCGTGAGCTGCCGCAGCCCGTCGGCGCGGCGGACCGAGCCGACCAGGGCCGGGTCGATGCCGGCGACGGTGGGGTCGTCGCCGTCCGCCGGAGCCGGTATCCACGTCTTGGTGCAGGCGCCGGCGCAGCGGGACACCGACGGCCGGGCCGAGTCGCGGTCGGACCGGTAGAGCACCATGCCGCGGGCGTCGGTGACCAGCGTGCCGAACTTCCGGATCGCCCGGGCCCGCAACACCGGGACCACGCGCAGGTCGGTGTCGGCCGGGGCGGGCGTCGCGGTCGGGGCCGCCGACGGCGCGGCGGTCGCGGCGGGGGTCGCGGCGGGGGTCGCGGCGGCGGCCTGCGGCTCCCGGTAGGCGCCGAGGTCGCTCAGGTCGCAGGCGGCGGTGGACAGCACGCCGGCGGCGATCGCGATCATGGTCAGGGTGCGGGGCAGCGTCATGTCGACCTCCGGGCTTCGACGGACTGTGCTGGGGACAGGTCGTGATTCCACTTCGGACAGTGCTGGTGACCGGGAGCGGCGCGGGTCGGCCCGGCGCGCCGCCCCCGGGGTGTGCGGGCGGCGTCAGCCGACGCTGTCCACCGCGGCCTGGGTGAGCTGGGACAGCGTCTGCGCACCCATGTCGAAGGTCATTCGAGCCTCATCTCGTGGGACTTCCCGGACCCTCCAGCGGTTCGGGGTCACTCCGAGCACGGCCCGTTCCGGGACCGGGTTCACCCGAATTCCGTCCGGCGGCGCGGCTGTAGTCGAGACCGCTCGGCATCGGGGCGCGGCCGGTGGCCGGCGCGGCCCCGTTCCTGGTCCAGGTCGCGTACGACGGCTGAGCGGCCGGCCGTACGTCAGCTGACGTAGGCCCGGAGCCGATCCCGGGCGGATGCGGCGCGACGCCGCCGCGGGCGACGCTGCCGGCATGACGACGACGACTCCGCAGACCCGCCCGGCGCCGGGTCGGCCCGCCCCCTGGCGACTGCGCGGCCGCACCCGCAAGACCGTGCTGATCGCGCACATCCTCGCGGTCGGCACCTGGGTCGGCATCGACGTGCTGGTCGGCGTGCTCGTGCTGGCCGGCTGGCTGGGCGACGACCCGGCGGTGCGGGGCGCCGCGTACCAGGCGCTGGGCACGTTCGTGGTCTGGCCGATGCTCGTGGCCGGCCTGGCCAGCCTGGTCACCGGGGTGGTCCTCGGCCTGGGCAGCAAGTACGGCCTGGTCCGCTACTGGTGGGTGGCGGTCAAGCTGGTGCTCAACATCGTGCTGTGCACGCTGATCCTGGTCCTGCTGCGGCCGGAGCTGGGCGAGCTGGCCGAGTACGGCCGGGCGCTGGCCGCCGGCACGGCGCCGGAGCGCGAGCTGTCGAACCTCTTCTTCCCGCCCGCGGTGTCGCTGTCCGCGCTGACCCTGGCCACCGTGCTGTCCGTGGCCAAGCCGTGGGGCCGGCTCCGCCGCCGCTAGGCCGTGTCTCCCCTAGGGTGCGGACGATGCGGGTGGTGGCCGTGCTGGGGGTGCCGGGGTCGGGCAAGAGCACCCAGGCGCGGGTGGTCGCGGCCGAGCTGGGCGGGGTCGCCCGCTCGGTCGGCGACTGGGTCCGGGCCCGGGCCGCGGCCGGCGACCGCTCCGCCCGGGAGACCGTCCACACCGGACAGCCGATCCCCCCGGCGCTCTACCGGGCGTTCCTGGCCGACGGCGACCGGCCGGCGCTGCTGGTGCTGGACGGCTCGCCCCGGGACGAGCACCACGTGGCCGTGCTGGCGGCGGCGCTGCCGGCGGGGACCGAGGTCGTCGGCGTGCTGCTGGACCTGCCGGCCGACCGGGCCGCGGGCCGCGTCGCCGGCCGCCGGTCCACCCGGCCGGACGACGCCGGGCCGGTCGCCGCCGCCCGGGTCGCCGGTCAGGCGGCCGCGCTGGCCGGGCTGGTCGCCGCCTTCCGGGCCCGCTGGCCGCTGACCGTCGTCGACGCGACCGCCGACCCGGCCACCGTCACCGCACGGATCCGGCGATCGCTGCCACCGCCGCGGCCAGGTTGTCCTCCCGGGGCCGGTCGGTCATCGTGACCCGCTGCCAGCCCCAGCGCCCGGCCGCGGCCGCGAAGGCGCCCCGGCAGTCCTGCTGCAGGGCCAGGAACGACTCGTCGCCGGTCTCCCCGAGCAGCCCGTAGTTCTCGAACGCGGTGGTTTCCTCGCCGGCCTTGAGCCGCCACTGCAGGGCCAGCTCCGGGTCGGTGTCCACCCAGCAGCCGACCGCCGGCCCGAGCAGCGTGCCGAAGAGCCCGACCGCGGTGTCCAGCACCCGCTGCGCCTCCGCGTGCACCGGCGAGCCGGGACCGGCCAGCCGCTGCGCCAGCAGCACGTTTTTCAGCACGTGCTTGAAGGCGTAGCTCTCGTCGATCACGCACACGCCGGCCCGCAGCCGGGCCTCCACATAGGACTGGACCCAGAAGCCGCCGACCACCTCGAGCAGCGCCGAGGACAGGAACGGGCGGGCCTCGTTGCGCTCCACCGGCACCGCCCGCAGCCGCCGCTCCGCCGCCGGGAACGACTGGCCCACGTCGGTGGCGGACAGCAGCGCGCCCACGTCCAGGTCATGGTCCGCGAGCGAGGCCTCGGCGTACTGGCACTTCAGCGACGCGTACGCGACGTGGGCCAGGATGCTGCCGGTCACCGGCTCGGTGCCGGCCATCGCCCGCTTGAAGCTGACGATCTCGGCCGGCCGGCCGGCGCCGTGCAGCGCGGTGGCCAGCTCGACGGCGAGCGAGCTCTTGCCGGCGCCGTCGATGCCCATCAGCGCGACGTGCAGCGGGGGCGCGGTCACGACAGATCGAGGACGACCTTGCGGGAGTCCCCCGCGGCGGTCACGACGTCGAACGCACCCTGCACCTCGACCAGCGGGATCACGTGGCTGATCATCGCATCGCCGTCGACCACGCCTTTCTGCACCAGGGCGAGCGCGTCGGCGAGGTCGACGCTGCCGGCGCCGTAGCTGCTCACCACGGTCAGCTCGCGCCGCCAGAAGAGCTGGTTGAGCGTGACCGGCACCGGCACGCCCGGCTCCGGCGCGCCGAAGAGCAGCACGGTGCCCCACCGGGCCAGCACGCCCGAGGCCGACTCCAGCGCGGCCGGGGCGCCGGTGGCGACCACCGCGACGTCGGCCAGCCGGCCGTCGTTGACCGCCCGCACCTCGGCCGCGATGTCCGCGCCGGGCTCGAGCGCGACGGTCGCGCCCAGCTGCTCGGCGGCCGCGCGCCGGGAGGCGACCCCGTCCACCGCGACGATCCGGGACACCCCGGCGCCACGGGCGACCTGCAGGTGCAGCAGGCCGAAGACACCGCACCCGTACACCACCAGGCACTGGTGCGGCCGGACCCGGGCCAGCGCCTGCGCGTGCAGCACGCAGGCGACCGGCTCGGCCAGCGTGCCCACCGGGTACGACAGCGCCGGCGGCAGCGGGGTGAGCCCGGTGGCCACCACCTCGGCCGGCACCCGCACGTACTCGGCCATCCCGCCCGGGGTGACCTCCACCTGCTCCTCGCAGACCGCGTGGTGGCCGTGCGTGCAGGCGAAGCACTCCCGGCAGGGCACCTGGTTGCGGACCACCACCCGGTCGCCCTCGGCCCAGCCGGCCGCGCGGGACTCGGTCACCACCCCGCTGATCTCGTGCCCGAGGATCCGCGGCGCCTTCGGCAGCCGGAACCACTCGGCCACGTCGCTGCCGCAGATGCCGCAGGCCCGCACCCGGACCAGCACCTCGCCGGCGCCGATCCGGGGCCGGTCCACCGCCTCCACCCGGACGGAGCAGTTGCGGTGGTAGCGGGCGACCCGCATTCCGGCGGCGGTCACGACTGCATGTCCCGGGTCACCAGGAAGTCCTCCAGCACCAGGACGTCCAGCGAGCTGAAGAGGAAGTCGCGCACCGCGTTGCGCGGGGTGTGCACGATCGGCTCGCCGCGCAGGTTGAACGAGGTGTTGAGCAGCACCGGCACCCCGGTGACCTCCCGGAAGGCGTCGATCAGGGCCCAGTAGCGCGGGGCGTCCCGGCGGGACACCGCCTGCGGCCGGGCGGTGCCGTCGACGTGCACGATCGCCGGCACCTGCCGGCGGGCGCTCTCGGCGACCTGGGTGGCCACGTTCATGAACGGGGACTTCACCGGCGAGGTGAAGTACGCGTCGAAGTGCTCCTCCAGCACGCTCGGTGCCAGCGGCCGCCAGACCTCCCGGGACTTCAGGTCGTTGACCCGGACCACGGCCCGCCGGCTGCGCGGGTCGGCCAGGATGCTCCGGGCGCCGAGCGCGCGCGGCCCGAGCTCGGCCGCGCCGTGGAACCAGCCGACGATCTTCCCGTCCGCGAGCAGCCGGGCCACGGTGCGCACCAGCTCGTCCTCGGCCAGGTGCCGGTATTTCAGGCCGGCACCGTCCAGCGCCGCCTGGCAGTCCTCGGGCCGGTGCCTGACCCCCCAGTACGCATGCGGCATCGCCGCCGTCCGGGTCAGCTCGATCGCCGGCTCGCGCTGGTGGGTCACCTGCAGCGCGGCGCCCAGGCTGACCCCGGCGTCGTGGCAGGCCGGCTGCACGTAGACGGTGTCGAAGATCCGGCGGTCGGCGAGCACCCCGTTGGCCGCACAGTTTTGCCCGACGCCGCCGGCGATCGCCAGCGCGCCCAGGCCGGTCTCCGCCCGCAGCCGCTCGGCCAGGTGGATCAGCGCCCGCTCCAGCGCGTCCTGCACGGAGGCCGCGTAGTTCGCGTACGCCATGATCTCGCGGCCGTCGCCGAGCGCGTACGGGTACGTGTTGCGGCGCCACCACTCGTGCATCTGGTCGCGCAGCGACTCCCGGATCCGGCCGCCGGTCGGCGGCACGATGTCCTCCACCAGCGCCGGCCCGTCCGGGCCGACCTCCAGCGGCATCGGCTCGGTCGGCCGCCCGTACGCGGCCAGGCCCATCAGCTTGCCCTCGTGGTTGCCGCCGTCCATCTCCAGCCCGGAGAACTTGGTCGCCGACTTGTAGAAGTGCCCGAGCGAGATGGACGGCGGGAAGCTGGCCAGCTGCTCCAGCCCGGCCGGCGTGCCCCGCCACAGCGTGGTGGCCTCGTCGTCGCCCTCGCCGTCGGCGACCAGCACCGCCGCCTCCCGGTAGCCGGAGCACCAGAACGCGCTGGCCGCGTGGGCCAGGTGGTGCTGGACGCCGACCAGCGGCGGCAGCGCCGGCAGCCGGGAGAAGGCGCCGGGCAGCACGTTGTCCAGCGCGTAGCGCACGTCGTCGGCGGCCAGCCCGGCCAGGGTGTCGTCGTTCCACCCGCAGGCGATGAGGTCGACGTCGGCGGCGGTCCGGCCGGTCACCTCCAGGCAGGCCAGCACCGACTCGGCCGGCAGCTGGAACTTGGCCCGCTTGGTCCGGCTGACCCGCTCGTGCTCGATCGCGACGAGCACCCGCCCGTCCTCCACCAGCACCGCCGAGGGGTCGTGGTCGCCGTAGTTGAGGCCCAGGACCAGCATCGCTCCCCATCCCCTCCGTCCCACGCCGGGCCTCGGTCGGGTGATCTGAGGCACCTGCGCACGGTCTGCGTCGCGTGTGTCAGTATGCCGCGTTCCGGGGGGCCGGGTCGATGCGCTGCCACCGGCCGTCGCCGCCCACCTCGACCAGTGCGCCGGCCAGCCCGGCGCCCAGGTCCGCCAGCGCGGCGCGGACCACGCCGGCGAAGACCTCCGGCGGGTCGTAGCCGGCGAAGTCGAACCCCGGCGGCCGGCGCGCCCGCAACCCGGGGGTCGCCACCTGATTGCGCGGCAGCACCTGGACCACCGACACCCCGGTGCCGGCCAGCTCCTCGGCCAGCGCCCGGAAGAAGGCCAGCGCGCCGGCCTTGGACGCGGCGTAGTGGGCCCGGCCGGCCGCCGGCTCCAGCGCCGCGACCGAGCTGACCGAGAGGACCAGCGCCCGCGGCCGGGCCAGCAGCTCCGGCAGCACGGCGGCCACCGCGACGTACTGGCCGCGCAGGTTGACCGCCAGCACCTCGTCCCACTCCGCCAGCGTCGTCTCCGCGACCGGGTGCCGGGAGCCCCGCCCGTACGAGACCGCGCTGAGCAGGAGCGCGTCCAGCGGCCCGTCCAGGCCGGCCAGCCAGGACCGGACGGCCGCGGTGCTGCCGGCGGCGTCGGTGAGGTCGGCCCGGACCCAGTCGCCGACCGGCGGCCGCCGCCGGGACAGCACGCCGACCCGGCGGCCGGTCGCGGCGGCCGCGGCCGCCATGGCCGCGCCGATGCCGCCCGACCCGCCGGTGACCAGGACCGCGCCGGTCACACCCGGTCCCCGAGCGGCACGCCGAGGCCGAGCCCGCGCAGGTGCGGCAGGCAGGCGGCCAGCGTGGCGTCCGCGGGGCCGGTGCTGTCGACCGGCACCGCCCCGTCCGCCCCGGCCAGCCGGAGCAGCAGCGCCTGCAGCTCGTCGTAGTCCGCCGCCGCGAAGTCCACGTCGTCCTCGCCCGGCCGGGCCCGCAGCCGGTCCCGGCCGGTGCGGCCGTCCGCGGTGAGCACCAGGGTCAGGTCCGGGCGGAGCAGGTGCCGGGCCAGGTCGGCGAACCAGGCCTCCTCCAGCACCGCGGCCAGCACCGCCCGGCGCAGCTCCGGCAGCCGGAACAGCAGCGTCCCGATCGAGGAGTAGACGTACCGGTCCGTCAGCACGGTGGTGCCGGCCCGCAGCGCCGGCTCGACCACGGTCCGGCCGTGCTGGATCCGGTCCACCATGTACGCGACCTCGAACGCCACCGGGTCGACCAGGTCGGTCCGCCCCTGGTTGCGCAGCAGCTCGAAGAACCGGGTCTCCCGCATGCCGGTGGTGGGCAGCCGGGTGGCCAGCACCGGGAGCCGGCGGCGGTGAGGTGGTCGGCCAGCCGCCGGACCACGGTGGTCTTGCCGGAGCCGTCCAGTCCCTCGACCGCGACCAGCCGGCCGGGTCCCGGCTGCGGCCGGAAGCGGAGCGGCACCGGGCTACCCGAAGAAGTCCCGGACGGCGGCGACCACGATGGTCCATCTCCGGGTCGTCCAGGTCCGGCCGGATCGGCAGCGCGAGCAGCGAGCCGGCCAACCGCTCGGCCACCGGGAAGGCGCCGGGCCGGTGTCCCAGAGAGGCGAACGCCGGCTGCCGGTGGATCGGCACCGGGTAGCGCACCACCGCGTCGATGCCCCGCTCCTGCAGGTGCTGGCGCAGCGGCTCCCGGTCCGTGGTCTCCACCTGGAAGAGGTGGAAGACGTGCTCGTCGGTCGCGGTCTGGAAGCGCAGCGGGAGGCCGGCCAGCCGGTCCCGGTAGCGCTCGGCCCGCTCCCGGCGCGCCTTGGCCCAGCCGTCCACGTACGGCAGCTTGTGGTGCAGCACGATCGCCTGCACCGCGTCCAGCTTGGTGTTCCAGCCCAGCTCGCTGTGCACCTTGCGCTGCCGCTGGCCGAAGTAGCGCAGGCCGCGGACCCGGTCGGCCAGCTCGGCGCTGTCGGTGGTGACCATCCCGCCGTCGCCGGCCGCGCCCAGGTTTTTGCTCGGGTGGAAGCTGAAGCAGCCGACGTCGCCGAGGGAGCCGACCCGCCGCCCGCCCACCCGGGCCCCGACCGCCTGGCCGACGTCCTCGACCAGCCGCAGCCCGTGCCGCCGGCAGACCGCCAGCACCGGCCCGAGGTCCAGCGGCAGCCCGTAGAGGTGGACCGCGACGACCGCCCTGGTGCGCTCGGTGACCAGCGACTCCAGCGCGGCCACGTCCATCAGGTAGTCGTCCGGGCGAGCGTCCGCGAGCACCGGGGTGGCGCCGGTGCGGGCGATGGCCAGCGCGGTCGCGTGGAAGGTGTTGGCGACGGTGATCACCTCGTCGCCGCGGCCGACGTCCAGCGCTTCAGCGCGAGGACCAGCGCGTCGGTGCCGCTGTTGACGCCGAGCGCGTGGGCGGTGCCGGTGTGGTCGGCGAAGGCCCGCTCGAAGCGCTCCACCTCGGCGGAGAGGATCACCTCGCCGGACAGCAGCGCCGCCTCGATCTCGGACATCACCGGCGAAATGATCTGGCTCAGCTCGAACCGGCTGTTGATCCGCTCGACCGGGCGCTTCGGGTCCCAACCCACCCAAGCAGCTTATCCCGGGCGCGGCGCGACCGGCCGGGTCCGGACCAGCGGCAGGCACCGGCCCAGCAGGTCCTGCAGCGACTGGTCGCCGGGCAGCAGCTCGGCCAGCGCGGCCACCGCGGGCAGCGTGGAGCCGGCCAACGGCGCGGCGGTCACCCCGGGCAGCTCGGTGTGCAGCAGGGCGCACAGCTGGTCCCGGAGCACCGGATACCGGCCGACCAGGTTGGAGCCGACCAGCACCACCTCGTGCTCCGCGGGCAGCCGGGTCCGCGCCGCCACCGCCCGGATGCCGGTGACCAGCTCGGCCGCCGCGGCCGCGGTGATCCGCCGGGAGCAGCCGTCCCCCTCCTGCGCCGCCGCCAGCACGTGCTCGGCGAACGAGCTGATCAGCAGCTTCGGCTCGGGCGAGGAGTGCACGACCTCGACCAGCTCGGCCACCGCGACGCCCCGCCACGGCGTCAGCCGGTCGGTCAACCGGGTCACCGGGCCGCGCCCGTCGTCCGCCCGCACCACCGCCCGCAGCCCCTGCAGGCCCAGGTCGAAGCCGCCGCCCTCGTCGGCGAGCAGGTATTCCCGGCCGGAGGCCCGGGCGATCCGGCCGGCCGCCGGGTGCACCCCGCAGAAACCGGTGCCGGTGCCGCAGACCACCGCCACCCGGTCGGCCACCCGGCCGTCGTGCACGAGCAGCGGGGCCACGTCGTTGGTGACCCACAGCTCGCCGACCGCCGGCAGCGCGCCCGACGCCAGCAGGTCGGCGGCGACCGACTCGGCCGCGGCGCGGGAGGAGGCGGTGGACAGGCAGAGCCAGCCGGACTCCAGCTCGTCCACCCCGGCCGGCCGGTCCCGCCAGGCCTGCCGGACCAGGTCGGCCAGGGTGGCCAGAGCCCGGGCCGGCCCGACGCTGTGCGGGTTGCAGGACGGCCCGGTCAGCTCCGCGTACGGCCCGCCGGGCGAGTGCACGGCGACCCGGGTGGTGGTGCCGCCGCCGTCGACGAGCAGCCGGGCGCCGGTCACCCCGAGCCGATCCCGGCGCCGGCGGCGGCCGGCGCGGCCAGCGCCGCCACCGCGGCCTCGAACTCGGCGGGCCCGATCTCATCCACCACCACGAACTCGCCGATCGACACCGGCAGCACCTCCCGCAGCGCCCCGTTGCGGATCCGGCGGATGACGTCGATCTCGGCCCAGGTCGCCGCCAGCAGCGGCAGCGGCAGCGCGGTGTCCAGCCCGCAGGTGCGCAGGCAGCCGAGGATGCGGTCCGCGGTCGCGGCGGTGCAGAGCCGGCGGTGCCGGCTGATCACGGTGGCCACCGCGATGCCGATCGCGACCGCCTCGCCGTGCCGGTACCGCGAGAAGGCGGTGGCCGCCTCCAGCGCGTGCCCGACCGAGTGGCCCAGGTTGAGCAGCCGGACCAGGGACTGCTCGAACGGGTCGTCCCGCAGCAGCCGCATCTTGCACAGCACCGCGTCCCGGGTGATGCCGGCCAGCACCTCCGTCCCGGCGTCCGGCCGCAGCTTCTCCAGCTTGGCGAACAGCGGCGGGTGCAGCATGCCGACCTTGACCGCCTCGGCCAGCCCGCTGCGCACCTCCCGCGGCGGCAGCGTGGCCAGCAGGTCGGGATCGATGAGCACGGCGGCCGGGTGGTAGAAGGCGCCGAGCAGGTTTTTCGAGCCGTCGTAGTCGATCCCGGTCTTGCCGCCGATCGCGGCGTCCAGCTGGGCGATGAGGCTGGTCGGCACGTTGACGTACGGCAGGCCGCGCATGAAGGCGGACGCCACGAAGCCGACCATGTCGATGATCACGCCGCCGCCGAGCGCCACCAGCACGCTGCGGCGCTTGGCGCCGCGGGCGAGCAGCGCCTCGATCACCGACTGTGCGGCCGGCCAGGACTTCGACGGCTCGCCGGCCGGCACGACGACGGACTGGACCGCCAGCCCGGCGGCGGCGAACGCGTCGGTCACCCGGGCGAGGAACAGGCCGGCCACGGTGTCGTCGGTGACCACGAAGACCGAGTCGGTCCGCAAGGTGCGACCGACCAGCGCGGGCAGCGTGTCCAGCCGGCCCCGGCCGATGACCACCGGATAGGTGTCCTGCCGGGTGACCGCCACCGACAGCTGCTCGCCGTCGTCGGTCCAGTCGATCTTGCCGCGACCGAGCGACCGCGCCTCCCCGCTGCGGGACAGCCCGTCGGCCGCGGTCGCCGCGGACGAGGTCACCGGGCGCGGCCCACCACCCGGACCGGTGCGCAGCGCGGCGGTCTGGGCGGGGACGGGGCGCGGTCCCGGCGGCTCCCCCGAGTTGGGTGCGCGAAGCGCCATCCGCACTGCTCCTTCACCGTGCTCGGCCCCGCCGGCGCGGCGCCCGACCGGTCCCCCGAGCTGCCCGACCCGACAACTGGACAGCGTCGCCCGAACTGTCACAAGACCCTACTCTCGGGTCTCTTCGTGAGCTACAGTCCACATTATTCACCAACCCGGCGCGGGGGGGAGGTGGACAATATGCGTAAGTACTCCAAGCCGGTCGCGAAGAAGGTGACCACGGGCACCGTGCTGGCCCTGATGGCATAGGCCCCAGGGTGGTCGACGAGATGGGGCGTCCTCGGCGGGCGCCCCATCTCTCGTGTTCCGGCCCGTCCGGCGAGAGGAGCGCGCCGCCATGATCGACCCGGCCACCGTGTGGGAGACCGTGCGCCGGCAGGCGCCCGTCCCGGCCGGACTGCAGGCCGCCCTGCTGGTCGGGTCGTACGCGCGAGGCTGGGCCAACGAGGGCAGCGACATCGACGTGGTGGTCGTCGCCACCGGCCAGCCGGCGGACGGGGTCAGCCCGCTGCCGGTCCCGCTCGACCCGCCCGACATCGTGTTCGCGGCCGGGTACGCCGGGTCGGTCGGCTGGGAGGTGAAGTACTGGCTGGTCGACCAGGTCGAGCAGATGCTCGAGAAGGTCCGCTGGGAGAGCTTCGAGCGCAACCGGGCCGCGGCGCAGAGCATCATCGAGCAGGAGGAGCTCTTCCTGGAGCGGCTGGTCACCGCGGTGCCGCTGGCCGGCGCCGAGTGGCTGCAGAAGACCCGGACCCGGCTGGCCGAGAGCGCCTTCCGCACCCTGGTGGCCAGCCGCTCGCTCGGCTTCGCCGACAAGGCGGTGGTGGACGCGCTCGGCCAGGCCGCCGCCGGTGACCTGACCAGCGCCGCCCTGTCGGCGAGGAGTGCCTACCAGCACGCGGTGGACGCGCTGCTGGAGAGCCACGACATGTACGGGTCGCTCACGGTGAAGTGGCGGGCCCGCCGGGTGCAGGAGGCGGCGCTGCCCGAGCTGCCCTTCGAGGACTACTGGGCGGTGGAGACGATGGCGGCCTGCGACCGCGCCGCCCCCGGCCGGTGGGTCGCCGACACGGTGAAGCACACCCGGCGGCTGATGATGGCCACCGAGGTCTAGGGCGTGTCTCTCGTCCGCGCCGCCAGCGGGTTGAGAGACACGCCCTAGATGACGGCGGCCTCCTCCAGCGTCTCGACGTAGCGGACGAACTCCTGGTCGGTCATCTTCCGGTCCGCCACCACCTCGGCGGTCTCGTTGGCCTGACCGAACTTCCACCGGTACGTCCTCACGTCCGGCTGCAGCTGCAGCGCGCAGGGCTTCATCGCCGGCCCGCGGCAGAAGACCGAGTAGGCGTCCTCCACCGGCATCGCCGTCTTGTGGATGGTCGAGTGGTGCAGCGTGTACGAGCTGCCGGCGGCCTGCACGGTGGCCAGCTGCGGCTCCAGGCCGGCGAGCGGCAGCTCGCGCACGTCGACGCCGACGTGGCTGCCGGCCGGCTGGTGCAGCCGCCACGACTCCCGCTCGTCGTCGGCGTCCTTGCGCTCGACCTGGAAGAGCGTGTGCACGTACGACCCGCTCAGCAGGGCGGAGGAGAACGAGAAGCGGTGGTTGTGCGGGATGTCCTCCAGGCCCTTCGAGAAGCGGTGCAGCCGGATGCGCAGGCCCCGGTCGAGCGCGTCGTACAGCACGATGTAGTTGAGCTCGTCGTGCTTCTCGGCCAGGAAGCGGAGTCGCTCGTCGCGCTGGACCGAGAGCACCAGCTTGCGCAGCAGCGGCCGGTCCGCGGCCAGCTCGCGGACGATGTCGGAGGAGATGCGGCTCGCCTTGTCGAAGTCGGTCCAGTCGAGGGAGACGCGATCCAGCCAGCCAGGCACGGTCATCTGATCATCTCCGGATAGGAACGCCCCGCACGGGTCGTCTCGGGTCGTTCAGTCACATATACCATGGGTCGGACGATGGGAACACGGCCTGCACGCCCGGCCCCGAGCGGGGGCGCGGTGGTGGTCGCGGCGCCGCCGGAGACGGCGGCGCGGCTGGCCGGGGCGCTCCCCGGCGCGGTCGCCGCCCCCACCGCCGCCGACCTGGAGCGCGCGCTGACCGGGCCCGGCGCCGGCCGACATCGCCGTGCTGGCGAGCCCGGACGTCCGCGAGCTGGCCCGGCTGGTGCGGGCCGCGGCCCGGCCGCTGGCCACCCGCCGGGCCGGCGCCCTGATCTGCGTCGTGCCGCACCCGCCGGCGGCCGACCTGCCCCGGACCGCGCTGGCCGAGTCGGCCGCCGCGTTCGTCCGGTCCGCCGCGGCCGACCTGGACTACTACGGCGTGTCCGTGACCGGCGTGCTGGCCGTCGACCCGGCCACCACCGCCCGTCTGACCGCGGTCCTGGCCACCGACGCCGGGATCGGGGGCGGGCGGGTGTATGTGGCGACCGGGGCGGAGCTGGGTCGGCTGGAGCCGATCGCGGTGGACCGCGAGCTGGTCCGGGCCGACCGCCGGCTGCGCACCGCGGACGTCGCTGCCGCGCTCGGCGGGCCGGCGACGCTGGCCGGCCGGGTCGCGGTGGTGACTGGCGGCGGGGGCGGATCGGCGCGGCGGTCGCGGCCGGGCTGGCCGCCGACGGGGCCGCCGTCGTGGTCGCCGACCTCGGCTGCGACGCCGACGGCGCCGGTCGCGATCCCGGCCCGGCGGCCGCCGTCGCGGCCGGCATCGTGGCCCGCGGCGGGCGGGCGGTCGCGGCCTGCGTCGACGTGCGCCGGCCGGAGGACTGCGCGGAGCTGGCCCGCCGCGCGGTCGCCGCCTTCGGCCGGCTGGACGCGGTGGTGCACGCCGCCGGGGTGGTCCGGCCGGCGCTGGTCTTCGAGTCGGCCGACCAGGACTGGGACGCGGTGCACGGCGTGCACGTGGCCGGCGCGGAGGCGCTGGTCCGCAGCTGCCTGCCGGAGCTGCGCCGGCCCGGGTCCGGCCGGGTGGTGCTGCTGTCGTCCCGCTCGGTGACCGGCTCCCCCGGTCAGGCGGCGTACGCGGCGGCCAAGGGGTCCGTGCTCGCGCTCGGCCGGTCGCTGGCCGCCGAGCTGGCCGGCAGCGGGGTGACGGTGGGCACCGTGCTGCCCAGCGGGCGGACCCGGGCGTCCCGGCCGGACGAGCTGACCACCCGGAGGCGCCGGATCGAGCTGCTGCGGGCCCGGCACCACGGCATCACCGACCCGGCGGCGTACCGGGACTCCCTGGAGCAGGACCCGGCCACGAACGCGGCGATGGTCAGCTGGCTGTGCTCGGCCGCCGGCGGCGCGGGCGGCGGGCAGGTCTTCGGCACCGGCGGCTGGCGGGTCGACCGCTACCGGCCGAGCGGCGTGGCGGCCCGCCGGCCCTGGCCGGCGGTGCTCACCGCCGCGGACGTCCGGGCGCTGGGCTGAGTCAGCGGTCCGCGGCCGCGGCGGCGATCCGCTCGAAGAGCACGTCGTGCAGCGGGCCGTCGGCGCCGGCCAGGTAGGCGGTCAGGTTGACGAAGGCGGTCCAGGCCAGGCCGGCCCGGTGTTCGGCCCGGCAGGCGTCGGCGGTCACCCCGCGGGCGTCCGCGTAGCCGGCCAGCAGCGCCGCCTCGTGCTCCCGCCGCTGCGCCGGCGGCAGGCTGAGGGTGATCAGCCGGGCGGTGTCCATGCCGGGGTGGCCGGGCCGGGCCAGCTGCCAGTCGACCAGCACCGGCGGGCCGGCGGCCGGGAAGAGCGCCTGGTCGGCGTGCAGGTCGCCGTGCACCAGCACCGGCCCGCCGGCCACCAGCCCACCGGCCCACCGGCCACCGGCCCGCTCGCCGCGCACCGGCCGGCAGCCCGTCGACCCGCAGCCC
Source organism: uncultured Actinomycetota bacterium (assembly GCA_963849885.1). Classification (GTDB taxonomy): domain Bacteria; phylum Actinomycetota; class Actinomycetes; order Mycobacteriales; family CADCTP01; genus CADCTP01. The sequence goes on from CAWKIV010000005.1 coordinate 42,575, forward strand.
GCCGGTCGGCAGCCCGTCGGCCAGGAGCGCGGCCGCCCGGGCCGCGTCGCCGCGCAGTCGGCCGGTCGCGGCGGCCCGGGCGATCCGCGCCAGCGCGTACCGCTCCACCCGCGGGTCGGCCGGCACCGCCGGCGCCGGCCGGTCGTGCAGCGGAGCGATGGCCCGCAGGATCGCCGCGACGTCGTCCGCGGACGCGGTGAGCGTGTCGCCGGGCCGCGCGGCCGGGAAGTCCTCCAGCAGCAGCACCTCCTCGCCGACCGCGTACGCCCGCGGCACCCGCACCGCCCCGCCGGCCGCCGGTCCCCGGTAGAACCACTCCTCCCGCTCGTACGCGCCGGACAGCCGGGCCGCCCGCCGGACCCGGCCCGAGCCGGCCGGCCACTTGGCGAAGACCGTCCGGCCGTCCGCCAGCACCAGCCGGGCGGTGCTGGACAGCCGGGCCCGGCCCACCGGCTCGACCCGCACCAGCGCCGCGCCGGGGAAGCTCGCCGCCAACGCCGCGCCGACAGCCGGCGGTAGCACTCAGGGACGCCGGGCGACCACGGCGTCGAGCTGCATCGCCCGGTCGTCGATCAGCCGGCGGAACAGCCGGAAGTACGTCCGATACCACCGGTACGCGTCGTCGCCGGCCAGCTCGGTCAGCTCGGCCCGCTGCCGCTCGCAGTTGGCCAGCCACCGCTCGGTGGTCCGCTGGTAGTCCCGCATGGACAGCGGCGCCACCCGCGCCACGTCGAAGCCGGCGTCCCGGAGGGTGGCCAGCTCCTCCTCCAGCGTGACGTACCGGCCCTCCTCCTCGACCTCCAGCCGGCCGCCGGCCTCCCGGCCCTTCTTGCGCACCTCGTCGAGGAACGCCATCGCCCGGCTGGACCGGGCCACCGCGTCGTGCTGGATGTCCGCGGTCAGCAGGTGCATCTCCTCGTTGAGCAGCACCCCGCCCGGCCGCAGCCACTCCCGGGCCCGGACGAAGTAGTCGCGCAGGCTGGCGAAGTGCACCACCACGCCGCTGGTCATCACCGCGTCGAACGGCTCGTCCACCACCAGGTCCTGCCAGTGGCTGGGGCGGAAGCGCAGCGGCACGCCGTGCCGGTCGGCCCGCCGCTGGGCGTACTCGCACTGCTGCGGCACCAGCGAGATCCCCAGCCCGGTCACCCCGTGCCGCTTCGCCAGGTAGGTCAGCGACCCGCCCCAGCCGCAGCCGACGTCGAGCACCCGCATCCCCGGCCGCAGCCCCATCAGCTCGGCCAGCAGGTCGAGCTTCGCCTCCTGGCTCTCGGTCTCGGTCTGCGCCGGGTCGCCGGACAGCACGTGGGTCGAGTAGAGGTGCCACTCGCCGCCGAGGACCCGGGTGAACAGCTCGGTGGACTCCGCGGTGCGCCGGCGGTGCCGGCGGTGCCGGCAGTGCCGGCGGTGCTCGCCATGTCAGCGGTCCTCGATCCCGGCCGTCTTGATGTACGCGACCGCGTCGTCGACCGTCTGGATCTTCTTGGCCTCCTCGTCGGTGATCTCGAAGCGCTTCCCGCCGCGCTCGTACTCGCCGGCGAACTCGTCCTCGATCCGCATCACGAACTCGACCATGTCGAGCGAGTCCAGGTCGAGCTCCTGGAACGTGGTGGTGGGCTTGATCTCGGCCTCGTTGACCCCCACCAGGTCGACGAGGATCGTGCGGACGCGGTCGAAGACGCTGGCCATGACGGTTTCCCTTCCGGGTCAGGAGGCGTCCACGAAGACCGAGGAGCCCGCCGGCGCGCTGCTGCCCGCGCCCTTGGCCACCAGGGTGTCCGGGACCTGGGTCGGGATGCCGAAGGCCTCGGCGACCCGGAACCACATCCGCACGTCGCCGAGCTGCTTCATGAAGCTGCGGCTCTTCTCGAACATGTCCGGCCGGGCCGGCATCCCCCAGGCCACCATCGCCGCGCTGAACACCGACACCGCGCGCTCGGGCAGCTGCCGGAAGTCCTCCGGCCGGTCGCTGTAGACCGCGTCGAGCAGCTCCCGGAAACCCTCGTCGAGCACGCAGCCCTGCAGGTCCATGGCCAGGCTGCGGCCGGCGTCGGGGCGCACTCCCTTGACCGAGATGGCCATCATCCGGAGGAAGAGCTCGGCCTTGCGCAGGATCGGCACCACCCGGTTGCGCTGCTCGCTCTCCACCGCGCCGCGCAGGTCGTCGGACAGGCTCCACACGGTCATCGCGTTCCACTGGGCCGCGATCCGGGACGACAGCCAGGACTCCGCGCTCGGCGCGACCGGCAGGCCGCAGACGTCCAGCAGCCGCAGCGGCTCGGCCGCCGGCCGCACCGCCGGCCGCACGGTCCGCCCGGCTCCAGCACCAGCGCGCCGGTGGCGGTCAGCACGGCGGCGGCCGGCCAGGTCAGCGCCGCGGACTGGCCGCCGTCGGCCAGGAAGCGGGCCACCGCGGTGCCCACCCGGTGCAGCGAGCGGTCCGGGGCGAGCAGGAAGCCCTCGCCGGCCACCACGTGCGCCTGCCACCCGGGGGTCAGGTGCGCCTCCAGGTGGCCGCCCTCGGCCGGCTCGTCGGCCCGCCCGTCCGGCTCGGCGCCGAGCAGCGCGCGCAGGATGCCCGGCACCTCGTCGCTGCGGTCCGGCCCGGCGCCCCAGGCCCGCCCGGCCAGGTCGGCGAACAGCCGCTCGATCTCGGCGGCGTCCCAGGCGTCGTCCGGGCGCTGGACCCGCTTCGCCTTCTCCAGGATCGTCCGGTCGCTCCAGAAGGTCAGCCCGCGGTCCGCGGCCACCGCCTCCACCGCGGCCAGCAGCGCCTCGCACTCGTACTGGCAGGCCGCCTCGACGGTGCCGAGCCGCAGGTGCATCCGGGCCCGCTGCATCATCCGGGTGCACAGCGCCCGGGAGTAGTTGCCGATCGCGGTCGCCAGCAGATGCGGGGTGGCGCCCTCGAGGAACTCGGTCGCGGTCCGCTCGGTGATCGGCACCCCGTGCACCACCCGGTCGTAGAGCCACAGGTGGTCCGACCACCAGTCGCGGTCCTCGACCGGAGCCGGCGGGGTGCCCTCGTACGGCTCCGTGACCGACCGGGCGCACGCGTTGACCCGGCCCTTGGTCTCCGCCCACGCGACCGGGTAGAGGAAGTCGACGTCGATCCGGCGGTCGCCGTGGAACGTGTGCAGCGGGACCCGGTCCGGGGTCGGTCCGGAGACCAGCAGGTCGAGGTCCGACCTGGCGTGGCCGAAGCCCACCACGGTCGAGCCGATCAGCATGATGCAGTCGTCGGGTGCTAACGCACCGCGCTCGGTGAGCCGCGCGGACACCGCCCGGGCCACGTCCGCCTCGGTCGACCGGTCCACCACCGCGTCCCCTTCCCTAGAGCCGCACCACGACGCTGTCCCAGCTGCGCAGCGTGATGCAGCGCCGGGACCGGGTCGCCGCCCGCAGGCGGATCCCCGGGTACGTCTCCAGCAGCATCGACAGCGCGAGCCGGCCCTGGACCCGGGCGAAGTGCGACCCGGGGCACAGGTGGATCCCCCGCCCGAACGTGACCGGCCGGGCCCGGCCGGCCGCCTCCCCGCCGGCCGTCCCCCCACCGGCCGCCACCCGGCCGGCCGTCCCCCCGCCGGCCGCCTCCCGGCCGGCCGCCTCCCGGCCGGCGCAGTCCCGGTTGGCCGAGCCCAGCAGCAGCAGCACCCGCTGGCCGGCCCGGACCGCCCGGCCGCCCACCACGGCGTCGACGGCCGCGGTCCGGGCCACGATCTGCACCGGCGTGATCGCGGTGAGCAGCTCCTCGACCCGGGCGTCGTCGACCCGGCGTCCCGGAGCGCCGGCCGGCAGCGCGGTCAGCTCGCGGGCCGCGCTCGCCAGGAAGTCGGCGGTCGTCTTCGTCCCGGCCAGCACCACGAAGAGCAGCAGCGCCCGCGCCTCTGGGTCGGTCAGCCGGCCGGCGCGCACCGCCGCCTGCAGCGCCGCGCCGAGCGTGCCCGCCGGGAACTGCCGGGCCCGCTGCTCGTCCAGCCAGGCACCCAGCTCCCGGTACGCCCGGGCGGACCGGTCCGCGGTCCGGGCGGTGGCGATCGGCTCCAGCGCCCGCACCGTGGTGTCCACCCAGCCGGCGACGGCGGCCAGGTCGCCGGTGTGCAGCCCGGTGACCAGGTCGAGCGCCCGCAGCGGCACCGCCGCGGCGAACCGCGGCACCAGGTCCACCTCGTCGCCCGGCCGGCCGAGCGCGCCGACCACCTCGCGCACGGCCCGGGCCAGCCGGGGCCGCAGCCGCTCGACCGCGGCCCGGCTGAAGGCGTCGTTGACGGCCGCGCGCAGCCGGCCGTGGTCCGGCGGGTCGACCAGGAACAGCGACGGCCGGTCCGGGTCCAGCAGCACGTACGGGTCGGTCAGGTCCTGGGTGCTGGCCCGGGCGTCGCTGCGGAAGACCTCCGGCGCGCGCAGCACCTGCTCGACCTCGCGGTGCCGGCTGACCACCCAGCAGTCCAGCAGCCGGCTGAAGTGGACCGGGTCGTGCTCGCGCAGCTCGGCGTAGCCGGGCTCCGGGTCGCGCCGGAACGCGCCGGTGAGCGGGTTGAACGCCAGCCCGGACTCGGCCCGCTCACCGGCCAGGCAGGACCGCACCCAGTCGAGGCCACGCCGGTCGGTGTCGTAGCCGGTGAGCATCAACGGACCGCCGCGAAGCAGTGGAGAAACGCTCCGGCAAGGGCCACTCTGGGAGACTATCGCCGGGAACGACCGGAGTCAGCAGTCGAACCCGGCAGGATCGGTGCAAAGTTCGCTGGACGCGGGAGCTGCCTTGACACGGTCCGAGTCGCCCCCGGGGCGGTCGACGACGCTGAACGCGCGCGCCTTCTACCTGGTGTACGCGTCGTCCACGATCAGCTGGTTCGGGACCGCGGTGACCACGGTCGCCCTCCCGCTGGTCGCCGTCCTGATGCTGGACGCGTCCACCCTCGAGGTCAGCATCATCTCGGCCGCGAGCGTGGCCGCCTGGCTGATCATCGGGCTGCCGTCCGGCGTCATCGTGTCCAAGTTCCCGCTGCGCGCCTCGCTGGTGACCGCGCAGCTGGCCCGGGGGCTGGTGCTGCTGACGGTGCCGGTGGCAGCCGCGCTCGACGTGCTCACGGTCGCCCACCTCATCGTGGTGGCGACGCTGATCGGCATCTTCAGCGTGCTCTACGACGTCGCCTTCGCCTCGTTCATGCCGTCGGTGGTGCCGGCCGCGGACCTGACCCGGCGCAACAGCATGGTGCAGGGCACCGAGTCGATCGCGCTGATGGTCGGCCCGGCCGGCGGCGGCGCGCTGGTCCAGCTGGTCGGCGCCGCGGCCAGCCTGATCGCCGACGTGGTCAGCTACGCCGTCTCCGCGGCCTGCCTGTTCGCCCTGGGCAAGCCGCCCGCCGAGGCGAAGGTCGAGCCGGACGAGGACGAGGGCGGCTTCCTGGAGCAGATCCGGGTCGGCCTCCGGTACGTCCGCCGCGACGAGATCGTCGGCCCGCTCACCGCCGCGGCGGCCGCGCTCAACTTCACCAACGCGGCGGCGATGGCGCTGAGCACCGTCTTCCTGGCCCGCACGCTCGACCTGAGCCCGCTGGCCATCGGCCTGCTGCTGGCCTTCGAGGGCATCGGCGCGGTGGCCGGCGCCGCGGTGGCGACGCCGCTGGTCAACCGGATCGGCAGCGCCCGGACCGTGCTGCTGACCATGGTGGTGGCGCCGGTGTCGGCGCTGCTGCTGCCGCTGGCCTTCCGCGGGCCGGCGCTGGTCTTCTGGGCGGTCGGCTACGGCGGCCTGGCCGGCGCGACCGTCGCGTTCAGCATCGTGGCCCGGACCCACCGCCAGGTCAGCGTGCCGCCGGCGTTGCTGCCGCGGGTGATGGCGACGGTCCGCTTCCTGTCCTGGGGCGTGCTGCCGCTGGGCGCGATCATCGCCGGCGTGCTCGGCGAGGCCATCGGCGTCCGGGCCGCGCTGGCCATCCTGTGCGCCCTGCTGCTGGTCGGGCTGGTGCCGGTGCTCCGGTCGCCGGTGCGCTACCGCCGCGACCTGATCGAGCCGGCTACCAGTCCCTGACCAGGATGCCCAGGTCGGCCAGCTGGGCGAGGAACTCCTGCACGTCGGTGACCGCGGTCTCCTGGTCGACGTCGAAGTCGGCGCTGACCGCGGCCGCGATGGTGGCCAGGCTGGTCTCGCCGTCGATCCGGTTGAAGATCTCCGCGCTGACGTCGTCCAGCTCGACGCTGCTGTCCTGCCGGGCGACGAGCAGCTTGCCGCGCTGCCGGCGGAACCGGACGTCCAGCGGCAGCGACGGCACCCAGGCCGGTCCGGGCAGGTCCGGCTCGGTCACGTTCCCGCCCTCTCGTCGGCATCCCGCATGTCCGGCACAGTATCGGCATGCCCGTCCCGAGGCGCCCCGACCAGCAGAGCAGCCGTCAGAGCAGGGCGAGGACGCGGTCGAGCCCGCGCGGGCCGGTCGGGGCCGGCCGTGGCAGCAGCAGCGTGGTCAGCCCGGCGCCGACCGCGCCGCCGTCGGTGAGCGGGTTGTCGCCGACCATCAGCACCTGCTCGGGAGGCGCGCCGAGCCGGTCGCAGGCGGTCAGGAAGGACTTCGCCGCCGGCTTGCAGACGCCCAGCTCGTACGAGAAGAGCACGACGTCGAGGTACGGCCCGAGCCCGGCCCGGTGCAGCGCCGGCCGCAGGTCGAAGCCGGTGTCGCTGAGCACGCCGATCCGCAGCCCGCGCTCGTGCACCGCCCGCAGCACCGGCACCGAGTCCGGGAAGCCCTCCCACGAGGCGGCGTCGACCGTCCGCGCGTACAGCTCGGCGCTCAGGCCGGGCACCACCTGCTCGCAGCCGGCCGCGGTGTAGAGCGCGGTCCACACGTCCCGGTGCTTGGCCGCCGACAGGTCCCGGCCCTTGGCCAGCTCGTCCGGGGTGCTGGCCCGGTCGAGCACCCGCTGCCAGACCAGCTCCAGCTCCTCCGGCTCCGAGGTGGCGCCGAGCGCGGCCGCGGCCGTGCGCAGCAGCACCCCGCCGCTACCGGAGAGCCGGATGAGGGTGTCCCCCGCGTCGAACAGGACTGCTCGGAACGTAGTCACGTCGCCTCCACAGCTCCCACACGTCGCGGCCGAACGACTCGACCAGCAGGGCCAGCGCGACCCCGAGCACGGCCGACACCACCGGTCCCGGCAGCAGCCCGGCCGCCGCGACCGCGAGCACGACACCCTGCACCGCCGCGACCACCTTCCGCCAGTACCGCGGCGACACCGGGCCGTGCAGCCAGGGCAGCAGCCACTCGGCGGCGCCGTTCGCGTACCGCATCAGGCCGATCGCCAGCACCCACGAGCCCACCGACGCGGCCGCGTACGCGCTGAGCACCAGGATGAGGAAGGCGTCCACCTCCATGTCGAAGCGGGCCCCCAGCCGCGAGACGGTCCCGGTCCGCCGGGCCACCCGGCCGTCCACCCAGTCCAGGGCCAGCGCGACGGCGGCCAGCCCGACCAGCGGCGGCACCGGCACCGGGCCGGTCAGCGAGTCGGCGGTCAGCGCGAGCACGCCGCCGACCAGCGTGGCCCGGGCCAGCGTCACCCGGTCCGCGGGGCCGAGGTCGGCGCCGCCCAGGCCCCGGCTGAGCAGCGCGCAGAGCACGACCCCGTACGCGAGGCCGGCGCACCAGCCGGCGGCGCCGAGCCCGGCGACCCGGGCGAGGATCTCGAGCAGCAGGACCTGGCCGGCGAGACCGGCGAGCGGACCGTTCCGAACCGTGGGCACCGTGCCTCCGTCGTCAGACAGTGGGAGAGCCCCCCGACGAGACCACGCGCCGGAGCGCGGATCGGTTCGGGCAGGATTCCGGGCGGGAGGAGGGCGCCGATGATCCGGGAGGCCAGGGCGTGCTGGCTGCGCGAGCCGGGCACGGCCGAGATCCGGGCCGTCCCGCTGGCCGGGCCGGGTCCGGGCGAGGTGCTGGTCCGCACCCGCTTCTCCGGCATCAGCCGGGGCACCGAGACGCTCGTCTTCACCGGCGGGGTGCCGGCCAGCCAGCACGCCGCCATGCGCGCGCCGCACCAGGAGGGCGACTTCCCGGCCCCGGTGAAGTACGGCTACCTCAACGTCGGCGTGGTCGAGGAGGGCCCGGCCGGGCTGGTCGGCCGGACCGTCTTCTGCCTCTACCCGCACCAGACCGCGTACGTGGTGCCGGCCGGGGCCGTGGTCGAGGTGCCGGCCGGGGTGCCGGCGGAGCGGGCCGTGCTGGCCGGCACGGTCGAGACCGCGGTGAACGCGCTGTGGGACGCCCCGCCCCGGCTCGGCGACCGGGTCAGCGTGGTCGGCGGCGGCATGGTCGGCTGCTGCGTCGCCGCCCTGCTGGCCGGCTTCCCGGGCGTGCGGGTCGAGCTGGTGGACGCCGACCCGGCCCGGGCCGGGATCGCCGAGGTGCTCGGGGTCGCCTTCGCCTCGCCGGCCGACGCGGGCGGCGGCCGGGACCTGGTCGTGCACGCGAGCGCGACCTCGGCCGGCCTGCAGCGGTCGCTGGAGCTGCTCCGGCCGGGCGGCACCGTGCTGGAGCTGAGCTGGTACGGCGACCGCGAGGTCAGCCTGTCCCTCGGCGGCGAGTTCCACTCCGGCCGGCTCGGCATCCGGGCCAGCCAGGTGGGCACCGTCGCCCGGCCGGACCGGACCGCGGCGGACCGGCTGGCGCTCGCCCTCGACCTGCTCCGGGACGACCGCTTCGACGCGCTGCTCACCGGCCGGTCCCGCTTCGACCAGCTGCCGGAGGTGCTGGCCGGGCTGGCCGCCGGCACGCTGCCGGCGCTCTGCCACCTGATCACCTACGACGGGACGTGAGGCCGTGTTCAGCGTGACCGTCCGCGACCACATCATGGTCGCGCACAGCTTCCGCGGCGAGGTCTTCGGACCGGCGCAGCGGCTGCACGGGGCGACCTTCGTGGTCGACGCCACGTTCCGCCGGGCCGAGCTGGACGCGGACGGGATCGTCATCGACATCGGCCGGGCGGCCGCCGAGCTGGCCGCGGTGCTGGGCGAGCTCAACTACCGCAACCTGGACGACGACCCGGAGCTGGCCGGCACCAACACCACCACCGAGGTGCTGGCCAGGGTGATCGCCGACCGGCTGGCCGGCCGGCTGGCCGGCAGCGGGCCGACCGCGGTCGCGGTGACCCTGCACGAGTCGCACATCGCCTGGGCGAGCTACGAGCGGCCGCTGTGAGGAGGCGCTCCCGGCGGGTCGTCCATGTCGTGCTGCCCAACGACGTCGACGACCCGCGCGCTCCCAGCGGCGGCAACACGTACGACCGGCGGCTGTGCACCGGCCTGGCCGGGCTGGGCTGGAAGGTCCGGGAGCACCCGGTCCGCGGCGGCTGGCCGGAGCCGGCGCCGGCCGAGCGGGCCGGCCTGGCCCGGGTGCTGGCCGGGATCCCGGACGGCGCCGTCGTCCTGCTGGACGGGCTGGTCGCCTCGGCCGTCCCGGAGGTGCTGGCGCCGGAGCGGGACCGGCTGCGGCTGGTGGTGCTGGTGCACATGCCGCTCGGCACCGCGGCCGAGCGGGCCGCGCTGGCCACCGCCCGGGCCGTCGTCGGCACCAGCCTGTGGACGCGCGACCGGCTGCGGGACGTCGCGCCGGTGCACGTCGCCGCGCCCGGCGTCGACCCGGCACCGGTCGCGCCCGGCTCGCCGCCCGGCGACCGGCTGCTCTGCGTCGGCGCGGTGACCCCGGTCAAGGGGCAGGACCGGCTGGTCGAGGCGCTGGCCGCGCAGCCGGACCTGGCCTGCCGGTGCCTGTGCGTGGGGTCGCTGGACCGGGACCCCGAGTTCGTCGCCGGGCTGCCCCGCTTGGACCAGGTGCGGTACGCGGGGCCGCTGGTGGGCGCCCGGCTCGCCGCCGCGTACGCGGACGCCGACCTGGTGGTGGTGCCGTCCCGCGCGGAGACGTACGGGATGGTGGTCACCGAGGCGCTGGCCCGCGGCATCCCGGTGCTGGCCACCGCGGTCGGCGGGGTGGCCGAGGCGCTGGGCCGGGCGCCGGACGGCAGCCTGCCCGGGCTGCTGGTCGAGCCGGACGGGCTGGGGACCGCGCTGCGTTGCTGGCTCACCGACCCGGCCCTGCGCGACCAGCTGCGCTGGTCGGCGCGCGCCCGCCGGGACACGCTCGGCAGCTGGGCGATCACCGCCCGCCGCGTCGGCGCGGTGCTCGCGGGCGTGATCGAAACTTCTCCGGCCGGCCGGTGAACCCGGGCCGCTGACCGCCCGTGCTCTCCCCCGTAAGCGCTCACCGAGGGAGACCCATTGCTGACCGCAACCGCTCCGGCACTCCCGCCGCCCGCTGTCGAGCCGGCGGCCCACCACTCGGTCTGGGGATGGGTGCGGCCGGTGGCCGGCGCCGGCATCCTCGCCGTGCTGCTCTGGCGGCTGGGCTCGGGGCCGTTCCTGGACGGGGTCCGGCTGGTCGACGGCCGGGCCGCGGCCGCCGCGCTCGGCATCGGCGGGCTGACCACGGTGTGCGCGGCCTGGCGGTGGAGCCTGGTCGCCGGCGGGCTGGGGCTGCGGCTGCCGCTGGGTGCCGCGGTGGCCGCCTGCTACCGGTCGGTCTTCCTCAACGCGACGCTGCCCGGCGGGGTCGTCGGCGACGTGCACCGGGCGGTCCGGTCCGGCCGGGACGCCGGTGACGTCGGTCGCGGCGTCCGGGCGGTGGTGTGGGAGCGGACCGCCGGCCAGGTGGTGCAGCTGGCGGTCGCGGTGGCCGTGCTCTTCGCGCTGCCGTCCCCGGTGCGCTCGGCCATGCCGGTGGTCGCCGCGGTGGCGGTGACGGCGGTGCTCGCCGCGCTGCTGCTGCCGCGCGCCGGCTGGGCCCGGAGGGCCTGGTCCGACGCCCGGGCGGCGGTGCTGGCGCCGGACACCCGCGGGCGTATCGCGCTGGCCTCCGCGGTGGCGGTCGCCGGGCACGTCGCCCTCTTCCTGGTCGCCGCCCGCGCCGCCGGCTCGGCCGCGTCGCTGCTCAGCCTGGTGCCGCTGGCGCTGCTCGCGCTGCTGGCGATGAGCGTCCCGATGAACGTCGCCGGCTTCGGCCCGCGGGAGGGGGTGGCCGCGTGGGCCTTCGGCGCGGCCGGGCTGACCGCCGCGCAGGGCCTCGCCACCGGGATCGCGTACGGGGTGCTGGTGCTGGTGGCCAGCCTGCCCGGCGCGGCCGTGCTGCTGTGGCGGCGGACCCGTGACTGAGCGGGCCATGTCGCTGGAGGCTGGGCGGCCGGTGCCGGCGGCGACGGTCCGGACCCGGGTGACCGTGCCGCTGCGCTTCCCGGACGGCTACACCAGCACGGCCCGGGTGCACACCTTCGACGGGCTGGTCGACGGCCGCGAGCACGTCGCGCTCGCCCTCGGCGACTGGACCGGCGTGCCGGTGCCGCTGGTCCGCCCGCACAGCGAGTGCCTGACCGGGGACGTCTTCGGCAGCCAGCGCTGCGACTGCGGGCCGCAGCTGCGCGAGGCGGTGGAGCGGATCACCGGCGCCGGCGGGCTGCTGCTCTACCTCCGCCAGGAGGGCCGCGGCATCGGCCTCTACAACAAGCTGGACGCGTACGCGCTGCAGGACGCCGGGCTGGACACGTACCAGGCGAACCTCGCGCTCGGCCTCCGCGAGGACGAGCGGGACTACACCGCCGCGGCGCAGATGCTGGCCGCGCTCGGCGTCCGGCGGGTCGCGCTGCTCACCAACAACCCGGACAAGGCCGACCAGCTGTCCGGGCTCGGCGTCGCGGTGGTGGAGCGGGTGCCGACCGGGCTCTTCCTGGCCCCGGCGAACGCCGCCTACCTGGCCGCGAAGGCCCGCCGCGCCGCCCGCACCCCGGCCCTGCTGCGGCGGGCGCAGTGACCGGCGGCGCAGTGACGGGCGGCGCGGCGACGGGCGGCGCGGCAACGGGCGGCGCGGCAACGGGCGGCGCAGTGCGGCGGTGGCTGCTGACCGGACTGGCCGCGCTGGTGGTGGTCGGCGCGCTGCTGGCCCCGGACGACCTCGACGGGGTGGCGCCGCGGACCTTCCTGCGGCTGCCGGTGGAGCTGCTGGTCGGCGGCGCGGTGCTGGTGCTGCTGCCGCCCCGCCCGCGGCGGGTGGCCGCGGTCGCCGGCGGCCTGCTGCTCGGCCTGCTGGCCCTGCTCAAGGTGGTGGACCTGGGCTTCTCCGCGGCCCTGGGCCGGTCGTTCGACCTGGTGCTGGACTGGCCGCTGCTGGGCTCGGCCGCCGGCGTGGTCGAGGACTCGGTCGGCCGGCTGGGCGCGGTCGGTGTCGTCGTCGGCGCCCTGCTGCTGGTCGCCGCGGCGCTGGTCACGATGGTGCTGTCGGTGCTGCGGCTGACCCGCGTCGGCGTGCGGCACGACAGCGCGGCGCTGCGCACGGTGGCCGCGCTGACCGTCGTCTGGGTGGCCGCCGCGCTGCTCGGCGCGCCGGTCGCCGCCCGCAGCACCGCCGCGCTGGTGTCCGACCGGGTCGACCAGGTCCGAGCCGGCCTGCAGGACAAGGAGGTCTTCGCCACCCTCGCCGGGAAGGACCGGTACGCCGGCGTGCCCGGCGACCGGCTGCTGACCGCGCTGCGCGGCAAGGACGTGGTCGTGGTCTTCGTGGAGAGCTACGGCCGGTCCGCGCTGGAGGACCCGGGGCTGGCGCCGCCGGTGGACCGGCTGCTCGACGCCGGGACCCGCTCGCTGACCGCGGCCGGCTACGGCTCCCGCAGCGCGTTCCTGACGTCCTCCACCGTCGGCGGCGGGAGCTGGCTCGCGCACGGCACCCTGCTGTCCGGGCTGTGGATCAACAACGAGCAGCGCTACCGCAGCCTGACCGCGAGCGACCGGCTGACGCTGCCGTCGCTGTTCGGCCGGGCCGGCTGGCGGACCGTCAGCGTGGAGCCGGCGATCGACCGGCCCTGGCCGGAGGGCCGGTTCTACGGCTACGACCAGGTGTACGACGCGCGCAACCTGGGCTACCGGGGGCCGCGGATGAGCTACGCGACCATGCCCGACCAGTACACGCTGGCCACCTTCCAGCAGCGGGAGCGCGGGCCGGGCCACCCGCCGGTGATGGCGGAGGTCACGCTGGTGTCCAGCCACAGCCCGTGGACGCCGCTGCCCCGGCCGGTGGGCTGGGACGCGGTCGGCGACGGCTCCGTCTTCGCCGACCCGGCGTACCAGGTCGGCCCGCCACCGGGCGCGATCGTGAGCGATCGCGGCCGGCTGCGCACCGCGTACCGGCAGGCGATCGAATACTCGCTCGGCACCCTGGTGTCGTACGTGCAGGAGCACGGCGGCGACGACCTGGTGCTGGTGATGGTCGGCGACCACCAGCCGGCCCCGATCGTCACCGGCGCCCGGGCCGGCCGGGACGTGCCGATCACCGTGCTGGCCCGGGACCGGGCGGTGCTGGACCGGATCGCCGGCTGGGGCTGGCAGCCGGGGCTCAACCCGGGGCCGCGGGCGCCGGTCTGGCGGATGGACGCGTTCCGGGACCGGTTCGTCAGCGCGTTCGGGCCGCCGGGCGCGGGGACCTGAGGACCCGGCCCCGGTCCCGTGTGGACAGCGGCAGCAGCCAGGTGCCGACGGCGAGCAGGGACAGCCCGAGCAGGAAGCTGGTGGTCGTGTCGGTCGGGTAGTGCATGCCGCGGTACAGCCGGCAGAAGGCGACCACGACCGGGAACAGCACACCGAGGATGACGAGCAGCCACTTGAGCCAGACGTGCCGGGTGTGCCAGGCGAGGACGATCGCGACGCCGAGGTAGAAGGCGGTGGCGGCCGCGGTGTGCCCGGACGGGAAGCTCGACGTCGGCGGCGAGTCGTCCAGTCGCGGCACCGGCGGCCGCTGCCGGTCGATCAGCATCTGGGTGACCATGAAGATCAGCGCCTGGCCGCTGACGCAGAGCACCAGCAGCACCGACTCGCGCCAGCGGCGGAAGACGACCCGGAAGACGATCGCGGCCAGCGCGGTCAGCCCGATGATCGTCGGCGTCTCCCCGAGCAGCGACCCGTAGTGGGTCAGGTCGTTGCCGGTGGGCGTGCGGCTCTGCACCAGCTCCCGGTCCACCCAGGCGTCGGCGTCGGCGACGTCGGAGTTGTCCAGCACCCGGGTGAGGAGCAGTCCGAGCAGCACGACGACGCCGCCGATGAGCACCACCGGCAGCGCCAGCCGCCGCAGCGCGACGCCCAGCTCCTGCCACAGCGAGCGCTCCCCGGCCGGCCTGATCACGGTCACGCCCGGCTGGTACCCAACCGGGCGATCCGCCACGCCCTGACCGACTAAGCCGGGCGGTCCGCCAAGACCATGACCGACTCAGCCGGGCGATCCGCCAAGACCGTGACCGACTCAGCCGGGCGACTCCGGCCAGCCCAGACCGGCTCCCGGCCGCTCCGGCCGGCCCAGGCCGGCCTCCCGCGCTCGATCCCGGCGTCCGGCCAGCCTCGGCCGCCGGCACCTCAGCGGCCGGCGGCCCCGGCTCGGCGGCGCCGCGTACACCACCAACCCCTCCGCCTCCTGCACGCCCACCGCGCCGCGGTGGGCGAGCAGCTCCAGGTGCAGCGCGGTCTCCAGCACCGCCAGCATCTGGTTGAACGGGTCGAGGTCGGCGAAGCGCCGCTGCCGGGACGTCCACGGCAGCTCGGTCGCCACCTCGTACGCGCTCCGCGGGCCGGCGCGCAGCGCCGCGGCCGCCTGGTCGAGGCGCACGTCGTGGTGGCCGAGCAGCGCGTCGATCCGGGCGTGCACGCTGTCGCCGGGCTGCCCGTGCGCGGGCAGCATGACCGCGTCCGGCAGCGACCGGACCAGCCGCAGCGACTCCAGGTAGTCCCGCAGCGCCAGCGGGGGCGGGTCCACCTCGAAGCCGACCGACGGGGTGATGTGCGGCAGCACGTGGTCGCCGGAGAAGAGCAGCCCGGCCGTCCGGTCCAGGAAGACCAGGTGGCCGCGGGTGTGCCCGGGCGTCGGGATCGCCTCCAGGATGCGGTCGCCGACCGCGAGGCGCTCGCCGGCCGGGATGTAGTCGTCCGGCCGCTCGTAGCCCTGGTCGCCCTCGTCGGGGCTGGCGCCGGCGGCCCGCATGGCCGCGAGCACCGCCTCGCCGCCGTGCCGGTGCAGCAGGTCCCAGTGCGACTGGCCGGCCCGGTGCCCGGGGGTGATGATCCGCTCGATCGCGTGCCGCTCGCCGGCGCCGATCAGCACCCGGGTGCCGAAGCGGCGGCGCACCGCCACCGCCTCGGTGTAGTGGTCGCGGTGGGCGTGGGTGACCAGGAAGCGGTGGATGTCGCCGAGCCCGAGACCCAGCCCGCCGAGCGCGCGCTCCAGCTCGAGCTCGGCCACGTCCAGCGCCCAGCCGCCGTCCACCAGCGTGACGCCGTCGCCGTCGGCGACCGCGTACACGTTCACCGCCTTGAGGCCGTCGCCCGGCAGCGGCAGCGGGATCCGCCACACCCCCGGCGCCACCTGGTCGGCCCCCGGATCGCTCCACGTCACCGCCGCGGTGGCGCGGCCCTCCGTCGCTGACACCAGCCGATTGTTGCCCACGGCACTCACCCTGGCTTCGGCGCCGGTCCGGCGTCCAGGTAGCGGAGCACCGCGAGCACCCGCCGGTGGTCGGTGCGGGCGTCCGGCAGGTCGAGCTTGGTGAAGATCGCCGTGACGTGCTTCTCCACGCTGCGGCTGGCCAGGTGCAGGTCGGCCGCGATCGCGATGTTGGACCGGCCCTCGGCCAGCAGCCCGAGGATCTCCCGCTCCCGGTCGGTCAGCCGGGCCAGGCCGGCGTCCACCGCCGGGGCGGACAGCAGCTGGCGGACCACCTCCGGGTCCAGCGCGGTCCCGCCGTCGGTGAGCCGGCGGAGCGCCTCGACGAACGCGTCCGAGCTGACGATCCGGTCCTTGAGCAGGTAGCCGACCCCGGCGGTGCTGCCGGCGAGCAGCTGCCGGGCGTAGCTGGTCTCCACCCAGTGGGAGAACACCAGCACGGCGGTGTCCGGGTGCGTGGCCCGGATCGCGATCGCCGCCCGGACCCCTTCGTCGGTGTGGGTGGGCGGCATCCGGACGTCGATGATCGCCACGTCCGGCTCGTGCTCGGCCACCGCGGCCACGGCGTCGTCCGCGTTGTCGACCGCGGCGACCACGTCGATGCCGTGGTCGGCCAGCACCAGCGAGATCCCGTCGCGCAGCAGCGGACTGTCCTCGGCGATCACCGCGCGCACGCTCACCCCTCTCTCGGCAGCGTCATCGTGACCGCCGTCGGGCCACCCGGCGGGCTGGACACGGTCAGGGTGCCGTCCAGCGCGGCGGCGCGGCGGGCCAGGCCGGCCAGCCCGCTGCCGCCGCGTCGACCACGGCGCCACCGCGGCCGTCGTCGGTGACCTCGAGCCGGAGGATCCGCTCGTCCTCGACCAGCCGGACCCGGACCCGGCTGGCGCCGGCGTGCCGGGCCACGTTGGTGAGCAGCTCGGCGACGGTGAAGTAGAGCGCGCTGGCGGTGGCGTCCGGTGGCCGGTGGGACAGCGCGACGGTCGCCTCGACCGGGACCGCGCTGCGCGCGGCCAGGGTGGCGATCGCGGTCGGCAGGCCGTCGTCGAGCGCCGGCGGGTGGATGCCGCGGACGATGTCCCGCAGCTCGGCCAGCGCCTCCGTCACGGTGCCCTGCGCGTCGGTGACCAGCGTCCTCACCTCGGGATCGTGCACCCGGCGGCCGATCCGGCCGAGCGTGAGCCCGAGGGAGACCAGCCGGGCCTGGGTGCCGTCGTGCAGGTCCCGCTCCAGGCGGCGCAGCACGGTCGCCGCGTCGGCGGTCAGCACCGCCCGGCTGGCCTGGAGCTCCTCGATCCGGTTCTGGTCGGCCGTCGGCTCGAGCAGCGCCCGCACCAGCGCGCGGTCCAGGCTGACCAGCAGCCGCACCAGCCACGGCCACACCAGCAGGATGCCCGCGGCCTGCAGCGCGAGCAGCCAGGCACTGGCCCAGCTGGCCGTGTCGAACTGGCCGAGGCCGTCCGGGGCGACGAACCACCAGGCCGGCGAGGTCAGCGCGGGCAGCCCGACGACGACCGAGAAGACGCCGATGTAGGCGGCCAGCGCGGTCAGCGGCAGCTTGACGAAGCAGTAGACCAGCGCGCGCCAGCCCGCCCCGTCGCGCAGCACCGCCCGCGCCCGGGCGAACCCGCCGCCGGACCGCACCGGCCGCGGCACCGGCCAGTCCCAGCCGAGGATCGCGCGGGCCGGGCCGCGGAAGGCCCGGTTGGCGAGCCGGGTGCCGACCAGCACGCCGAGCAGGACCGGCAGGCCGACGATCAGCAGCGACAGCACCGACGCCACCAGGCCGAGCAGCGCGAGCACGAACGCCGGCACGGCCGGCAGCAGGCCCACCACCGCGTACGCCAGCTCCCGCCAGGTCCGGGCGGCGAACGGCGCGCGCAGGACCCGGCCGATCACGGGCCGACCTCCGCGGCCTCGATCGCCGGCCGGCGGGTCAGCAGGGCCGCCGGCAGCACCGTGCCGGCAGCGACGAGCGCGGCGACCGCGGCCACGCCGGCCGCCAGGTGGCCCGGCGGCAGGTAGGGCACCCAGGTGCCGAGCGCGGTGTGCAGCAGCGGCAGCAGCGTCGCCAGCGCGACGGCGGCCGCCGCGAGCAGCGCGGTGCCGGTCACGATCAGAGCCTCGCAGGTCACCACGCCGAGCACCCGCCCCCGGGTGGCGCCGGCCAGCTGGGTGGCCGCGAGCTCGCCGCGGCGGCTGAGCATCACGGTGACCAGGGTGTTGAGCGCGGCCACGGCCGCGAAGGCCACGTAGACCGTGGTGCCGGAGTAGTCCAGCCAGACGTCGGCGGCCGGGTCGGGCGTGCCGGTGACGTGCGCCGCCGTGGTGTGCGCGGCCACCTTGATGGTGGCGAAGCCGACCGCCAGCACGAGCGGGACCAGCGCGCCGGACAGTGCCTTCGCCCGGACGGCGACGTTGTCGGCGGCCAGCGTCCCGGACGCGCCGAGCAGGCGGACCGCCGGCGCGGTGACCCGCAGCAGCGCCGGCCCGAGCAGCCCGGCGCCGACGCACATCGCCAGCACGACGAAGAACCCGAGGTCGTCGGCCTGGTCGGCGGGCAGCCCGGAGATCGACGCGGACAGCACCACCCCGCCCAGCACCAGGACGACGCCGAGCCCGGTCCGCACCGGACCGAACGTCCGGCGCGACACCGCGGTCTCCGCGAGCGCGACCGCCGGGCGCACCCGGGCCGGCCGGACCGCGGCGACGAGCGCACCGACCACGGCGGCGCCGACCGCGACCGCCAGCGCGGCCGGCCAGGCCGCGGCACTCGCCCGGAAGGTGACCGCGGCCGGGATCACGCCGTGGTCGGCCAGGAGGGCGAGCCAGGCGCGGCCGGCCAGCGCCCCGAGCGGCACGCCGACGAGCACCGCCGGCACGGCGACCACGGCCGCCTGGGTCGCGACCGCCCGCCGGACCCGGCCCGGAGTCGCCCCGACCGCCCGGACGAGCGCGATGTCGCGCGCCTGCCGGGCGATGGTCGAGGTCATGGTCAGCCCGACGATGAGGACCGACAGGTAGATCCCGAGCAGCACGAGGATGGTGGCGAAGTCGAGCGCGTCGGACGCCTCCAGCGCCTGCCGGGCCGCCGGGTCCAGCCGGGCGTCGCCGAAGGACGCCTGGGCGCCGAGCGCTCCGCTGACCAGGGCGGCGCCGAGACAGAGCGTCGTCACCGGCCCGAGGAACGACCACGGGTGCCGCCGCAGCGCCTGGCGGGTGAGCCCGGCCCTCATGCCGGGACCCGCCGCTCACCCGGCCCGGCGCCCGCGGACACGGCCCGCAGCCGCGCCGCGATCGTCGCCGGCTCCGGCGTCGCGCCGTCCGCCACCACCCGGCCGTCCCGCAGCAGCACGAGCCGGTCGCTCACCGCGGCCGCGACCGGGTCGTGGGTGACCATCACCACGGTCAGCCCGTCCCGGTCGACGGCGTCCCGGAGCAGCCGGAGCACCTGCCCGCCCGTGGTCGGGTCGAGCGCTCCGGTCGGCTCGTCGGCGAAGACCACGACGGGATCGGTGACCAGGGCCCGGGCGATGGCCACCCGCTGCCGCTGGCCACCGGACAGCTCGCCGACCGGCCGGCGGTCGAGACCGGCGAGGCCGACCAGCGCGAGCGCCACCCCGACACCCCGGCCGCGGGGGCCGCCCAGCCGGGTCGGCAGCAGCACGTTTTGCCGGACGGTCAGCTCGGACAGCAGGTTGTAGGACTGGAAGACGAAGCCGACCCGGTCCCGGCGCAGCCGGGTCAGGGACCGCTCCCGCAGCCGGGTGATGTCCCGGCCGGCGAGCCGGATCCGGCCGGCGGTCGGCCGGTCCAACCCCGCCGCACAGTGCAGCAGCGTGCTCTTGCCGGAGCCGGTCGCGCCCATGACCGCGACGAACGAGCCGCCGGGCACGGCGAGCGACACCTCCCGCAACGCGACGGGGCCGGAAGCCCCGTATCGCCGGGTCACACCGCTGAGCTCCACCACGGGATCCATGGCGTCCAGCCTGGTCGGCGGCCGGCGGCCGGACAGCCGGGCTGGCCGCCCGGATCAGGTGCGGCTGACCGCACCAGGCCGCGGTCGGGTAACCGCCCCGGTCACCGCCGCCCGCCGAGCAGCAGCGCGATCCGGGCGGTGCCGCGGGCCGGCGGGTCGAGCAGGTCGTCGTCGATCCAGTCCTCGAGCGTCGGCGTGTGCCGGGCCTGGTCGACCCACGCGGCGCGCTGGCGGAGGTCGTCCGTCTCGCGGCGGCGGCGGGCGTCGGCGAGGTCGCGCACCATTCGGGCGGCGATGCGGCGGGAGCTGGCCGGTCGGTGCAGGAGAGCGGGTGACATGACCTTCCTCGGTGAGCGTTTGCGAACACCCGGGAAACGACGCGACGGGGTCGGTTGATGCGCGGTGTCGGCGAGGTCACACGACCGCCCGCCGACCGATCGGCGAGGCTGGCGCGGTGTCCGACGTCGGCTGGCTGTTCGCCACCGGTGTGGTCGCCGGGGTGGTCAGCGTCGTGGCCAGCCTGGCCACGCTGGTGTCGTACCCGGCGCTCCTGGCGATCGGCATGCCCCCGCTCACCGCCAACGTGACCAACACGATCGCGCTGGTCTTCGTCGGCTTCGGCTCGGCCGCCAGCTCCCGGCGGGAGCTGGCCGGCCAGCGGGACCGGCTGGTCCGGCTCGGCCTGCTCAACGCGGTCGGCGGGGCCGCGGGCGCCGCCCTGCTCCTGCTCACGCCGGCGGCCACGTTCGAGGTGGTGGTGCCGTGGCTGGTCGCCGCCGCCTCGCTGGTCCTGCTGGCCGGGCCGCGGCTGCGCCGGGACGCCCCCGGCGGCCGGGAGCACAGCCCGCTGCTCACCGCCGCCGTCGTCGCGGTCGCCGTCTACACCGGCTACTTCGGGGCGGCCGGCGGGGTGCTCGTCCTCGCCGTGCTGACCGCGCTGCTGGACGAGCCACTGGCCCGTAAGATCGCGGTGAAGAACGTCATCTCCGCGGTGGCCAACGCCGCCGCCGCGGTCGCCTTCGCGCTCTTCGGGCCGGTCGACTGGTCGGCGGTGCCGCCGCTGGCGGCCGGCTTCCTGCTGGGCGGCTGGATCGGCCCGGCGATCGTGCGCCGGCTGCCGGCCGACGGGCTGCGCGTCTTCATCGCGTTCTGCGGGCTCGGCGTCGCCGTCAAGCTCGGCCTGGACACCTACTGATGACGCATACCCGGCCGTACCGGACACTGGTGCGGTGACCGAACTCGACACCGACCGCTGGATCCGCCGGTTCCACCGCGCCTCGACCGACGCTCCCCGGCTGATCTGCTTCCCGCACGCCGGCGGCGCGGCAAACTACTTCTTCCGCCTCTCCGCCGCCCTGCAGCCGGACGTGCAGGTGCTGGCGGTGCAGTATCCGGGGCGGCAGGACCGGCTGGACGACCCGCTGGTCGACGACCTGACCGTGCTGGCCGAGCAGATCGCCGCCGCGCTGCCCGACACGGACGGGCCCACCGCCTTCCTCGGGCACAGCATGGGCGCGATCGTCGGCTACGAGGTGGCCCGGCGCTGGGAGCCGCAGGGCCGGACGATCGAGCACCTGTACGCCTCCGGCCGGCGGGCGCCGTCCAGCCTCAAGCTGAGCACCCTGCACCAGCGCGACGACGCGGGCTTCCTGGCCGGGATCGCCGAGTTCGGCGGGCCGGCGGTCGAGCTGCTCAGCCACCCCGAGCTGGGGCCGCTGCTGCTGCCCCCGGTGCGCAACGACTACAAGGCGATCGAGACCTACCGGCACGCCGCCGGCACGCCGCTGAGCTGCCCGATCACCGTGCTCATCGGCAACGCCGACCCGCTGGTCAGCGCGGACGAGGCGCGCGAGTGGGCGCAGCACACCAGCGGCCCGTTCGCGCTGCGGGTCTTCCCCGGCGGCCACTTCTTCCTCACCGACCACCAGCGCCAGGTGACCCAGCTGGTCCGCAAGGCGCTGCTCCGGACCTAGCGTGCCTCAGGCCTCGCCGATGTGCTGCTCGTCGATCTCCGGCGCCCGGCCGCGCACCAGCCGGTCGATCGCCCACAGCACGACGCCGATGGCCAGCAGGATGGCGGCCCGCAGGTAGACCGAAGCCTCCCGGCCGGTCAGCGGGCTGGCCAGGATCAGGCAGGCGACCGCGCCGATCGCCGGCAGCACGGTCGGCGCCCGGAAGTGGTCGTGCTCGACCGGGTCGCGCCGCAGCACCAGCACCGAGATGTTGACGATCGCGAAGACGCAGAGCAGCAGCAGGACGGTGGTGTCGGCCAGGCCGGTCAGGCTGCCGGTGATCACCAGCACCGCGGCGATCGCCACGGTCAGCAGGATCGCCACCCACGGCGTCTTGCGACCCTCGTCGACCCGGGCCAGCACCCGCGGCACCAGGCCCTGCCGGGCCATCCCGTACAGCAGCCGGGACGCCATGATCAGGTTGATCAGCGCCGTGTTCGCGACGGCGAGCAGCGCGATCGCGGCGAAGAGCTTCGGCGGGAAGTCCACCCCGCTCGCCTCCACCACCGCGAGCAGCGGACCGCTGGACTCGCTCAGCTCGTCGGCCGGCAGCATCATCGAGGACACGAAGGCGACGCCGAGGTAGATGAGCCCGGTGATGACCAGCCCGGTGAAGAGCGCCCGCGGGAACGACCGGGCCGGCCGCTCGGTCTCCTCCGCGAGGTTGACGGTGTCCTCGAAGCCGAGCATCGCGTAGAAGGCCAGCGCGGTGCCGCCGAGGATGCCGAGCAGCAGCCCGTTCTCCGCGTCGAACTCCAGCGCCCGCCCCGGCTCCCCGTCCCCCGACAGCAGCGCGACGACCCCGATGGCCAGGATGACCACCAGCCCGGTCACCTCGATCAGGGTGAGCACGATGTTGATCCGGACCGACTCCCGGATGCCCCAGTAGTTGATCGCCGCCAGCCCGAGCACGAAGCCGAGCCCGACCAGCACCGTCGGCAGGTCCACGAACTCGGCCAGGTAGTCCCCGCCGAACGCCCGCGCCGCCGCGGCGGCACTCGTGATGCCGGACATCAGCACCGCGAAGGCGACCAGGAAGGTGACGAACGGCCGCCGGAACGCCTTGTGCGTGTAGAGCGCCGCCCCGGCCGCCTGCGGATACTTGCCCACCAGCTCCGCGTACGCCGTCGCGGTCAGCGCCGCGAGCCCGAAGGCGAGCAGGAACGGCACCCAGATCGCCCCGCCGACCTCCCCGGCCACCTTGCCGGTCAGCGCGTAGATGCCCGCGCCGAGGATGTCGCCGACGATGAAGAGGATCAGCATGCGGGGGCTGATCACCCGCCTCAGCGGGGTGCCCTCGGTCTCGGAGGTGGTGTCCGGCGCCGTCATGATCGTGCTGTACCCCGTGGCCGCCCGCCCTGACCCTCCCGCCCCGGCGGCCGCTGCCCGACTTCTGGTAACGTCGTCCCTCGGTCAGCACGACCGTGTCTGGCCCCGTAGCGCAGTTGGTTAGCGCGCCGCCCTGTCACGGCGGAGGTCGCGGGTTCGAGTCCCGTCGGGGTCGCGGGCAGGTAGCTCAGTCGGTACGAGCGTCCGCCTGAAAAGCGGAAGGTCGGCGGTTCGACCCCGCCCCTGCCCACCCTTCTCAGCGGCATCCTTCCAGGTCACAGCTTTGCCGCTAGCCTCCGCCGGCGAACTCGACCAGGTGCCAGCCCCACGGGTGGAGAGACACGAACAGTCCCGGGTCGACCATGTCGTCACCCGCGCGCTCGAACGGCTCGCCGCCGAGCACCGGCAGCAGCCGCCAGGACCGGCCGCCCAGGTCCGGCCACGGCAGCGGGACGCGCGCCTGGGCCGGCGCCGCGGACAGGTTCACGACGACCAGGTGCCGCCGGTCGCCGTCCCGCCAGCACCAGGCGACGATCTGCTGGTACGACGGGTTGTCCGGCCAGCCGGTGCAGTCCAGCGCCTGCCACTCCCCCGCCCGCATCCCGGAGGACGCGACCGCGGCGAGGAGATCGAGATGGAAGCGACGCAGGTCGGCGTCGAGCGGCTCGGTCGGCCGGCGGCCGAGGAACACCGGCAGCTGCACCCGTCGACCGTCGAACTGGCCTTCGTGCCAGAGCGTCGCACCCGGCAAGGTGGCGATCACCACCGCGGCCGCCCGCTCCCGCTCGACCGGGGCCAACGTCGCCGCGGCCCGCGGCTCGTCGTGGTTCTCCAGGAACCGCAGCAGCCGCCGCTGGTAGCCGACGTCGGCCCGCAGGTGCGCACGCACCGACGCCGCGTCCTCGCCGACGAGCCGGTCGTAGAGCCGCTTGTCGTAGCAGTGGTCGAAGCCCTGCTGCTGCAGCGCCGACTCCATGTCCCAGTACGCCTCGGCGACGAACAGCATCTCCGGATGCCGCTCCCGCACCTGCCCGAGGACCTCGGGCCAGAACTCGCTCGCCGGTGCCGGCCCGACCCGGTCGCCCCAGGTCTTCCCGAACACGTCGGCGAGCAGCAGCATGGCCATGTCGCACCGGACCCCGTCGCACTGGTCGCCGATGGACGTGAGCGTCTCGACGGCCGCGTCCCGCATCCGCGGGTTGAACGCGTCCAGCTGCACGACGTCCGGCCAGGCCGGGAAGTACGGGTCCCGGCCACGCGCCAGCACCTGTCCGTCCACGTCGACGAACGCGCCGGGCTCGCGGGCCAGGTCGTCCGCGCTGCCGTGCACGAAGACCTCGGGCCGCTCGCGCACCCACGGGTGGTCGGGGGCGACGTGGTTGGGCACGTAGTCGAGCAGCAGCCGCACGCCGCGCCGGGCCAGCTCGGCCCGGGCCGTGGCCAGGCCGGCCGGACCGCCCAGCCGGGCGTCCACGACGTACCGGCGGATGCAGTACGGCGAGCCGACGACGTCGGCGGGCGCGAGGTCGGGCAGCGCCCGGGAGAAGGCGGCGGTCAGCTGCTCGTTGCCCAGCGCGATGTCCAGCCCGGCCGGGCTCCGCTCCCAGACGCCCATCAGCCAGACCGCGTCCACACCGGACAGGGTGAGCGCGTCCCACGCCTCCGTCGGGACGGTGCCGAGGGTCCGGTCCGGTCCCAGCTCGGCCAGCCACACCCAGGTGTCGACCTCATGGATGACCGGCTGCGCCGGCCACCCGGTCATGACCGCCCCACCTGCCGGAACGCCGCGTCCAGCCCGTCGGCGAGCAGGTCCTCGGCCGCCATGCTGTGCACCAGCGTGGCGGTGAGCGCCACCAGCCCGGTCCAGCCGGTCTGGTGGCTGGCGCCGATGCCGGCGCCGTTGTCGCCGTGGAAGTACTCGTGGAACATCAGCAGGTTCCGCCAGTGCGGGTCGGTCTGGAACTTCTCCATGCCGCCGTAGACCGGCCGCCGGCCGTCGGCGTCCGGCAGGTAGATCCGGGTCAGCCGGTTCGAGATCTCCGCCGCCACTTCGTAGAGCGTCATCTGCTGGCCCGACCCGGTCGGGCACTCCACGGTGAACTCGTCGCCGTAGAAGACGTACAGGTTGAGCAGGGCCCGGATCAGCAGGGCGTTCACCGGGAACCAGACCGGGCCGCGCCAGTTCGAGTTGCCCCCGAACATGCCCGTGTCGGACTCCGCCGGCAGGTAGGACACCCGGTAGTCCTGGCCGCCGACGTCGAAGGTGTACGGGTGGTCGAGGTGGTAACGGGACACCGCCCGGATGCCGTACGGGCCGAGGAACTCCTCCTCGTCGAGCATCCGGGCCAGCACCCGCCGCAGCCGCGGCTCGCCGAACAGCGCGAACAGGCGCCGGCCATCGTGGCCGAGCAGCCGGGCCCCGGAGACGCCGGCCAGCGCACCTGGATGCCGGGCGACGAACTCCTGCGCGCCGGCGACCAGGCCGGGGAACCGTTCGTCGACGTCGTTGGAGATCACGGTGGCGGCCGCGAGCGGCAGCAGTCCCACCATCGACCGGACCTTGAGCGGTACGGCGGTACCGTCCGGCAGCCGCAGCACGTCGTAGAAGAAGCCGTCCTCCTCGTCCCACAGTCCGGACCGCAGCGAGTCGGGGCGGTTCATCGCCGCGGCGATCCAGGCGAAGTGCTCGAAGAAGGTCTCGGCCTGCTCCTGGTACACGGGGTCGCCGTCGGTGGACAGCTCGAGCGCGATCGTCAGCATCACCTGTGCGTACAGGGCCATCCACGCGGTCCCGTCGGCCTGGTCGAGGTGACCGCCGGTGGGCAGCGGCGCGCTCCGGTCGAAGACGCCGATGTTGTCCAGGCCGAGGAAGCCGCCCTCGAACACGTTGCGTCCCTCGGGATCCTTGCGGTTGACCCACCAGGTGAAGTTCTTCACCAGTTTCTGGAAGGCGGCCTCCAGCCACTGCAGGTCGCCCTTCCCGGTGCGCCCCTTCTCCAGCTGGTACACGAAGAAGGCGGCCCAGGCGTGCACGGGCGGGTTGACGTCGGTGAAGTTCCACTCGTACGCCGGCAGCTGCCCGTTCGGGTGCTGGTACAGCCGGCGCAGCAGCACGTCGATCTGCTGCTTGGCGAAGCCGACGTCGACCATCGCCAGCGGGATCGTGTGGAAGGCAAGGTCCCAGGCGGCGAACCACGGGTACTCCCACTTGTCCGGCATGGACAGCACGTCGTCGGCGACGAGGTGGACCCAGTCGGCGTTGCGGAGGCCGGACCGACGGTCCATCGGGTCGCGGCCGTGCTCGATCAGCCAGCGCTCCACGTCGTACGCGTAGTACTGCTTGCTCCACAGCATCCCGGCGAGCGCCTGCCGGACGACCCGGCGCTCCTCCTCGGTCATCTCCGGATGGGTCAGGCCCGCGTAGAACTCGTCCGCCTCGGCCTTGCGCTGGTCGATCAACTCGTCGAACCCGGCCGTGATCGGGTCCGCGCCGGGTTCGGTGTCGGCCAGCCGCAACCGTACGGTCGCGCTGCCGCCGGCGGGAACGTCGAGGACGTAGTGCGCGGCGGCCTTGGTGCCGACCCGGTCCGGGTTCACCGCGCCGGTCTCGCCGCCGACGACGAACCGGTCGATCCCGTCCTTCACGAACGGGGAGTCGGCGGGCCGGCCGTAGAGCCGCTCGGTGTTGGTCTCGTTCTCGGTGAACAGCAGCGGGACGTCGGCGTCGCAGTAGAGCCGCCGGGTGCCGAGGTCCGCGTGCTCGGCGGCGATGCCGGGCCGGTCGGCGAGCGCGTGCAGGCGGGGCTTCGCCCCGTCCAGCCCCCACGACCAGGTGTTGCGGAGCAGCAGCGTCGGCAGCAGGTGCAGCGTCGCCGGCTCCGGCCCTCTATTGTGGACGGTGACGCGGATCAGCAGGTCCTCGGCCGAGGCCTTGGCATATTCGACCGCCACGTCGAAGTAGCGATCGTCGTCGAAGATTCCGGTGTCGAGCAGCTCGTACTCGAAGTCGGTCTTGGTGCGGGCCTGGTTCGTCGCGACGAGGTCGTTGTACGGGTACTCCGCCTGCGGGTACTTGTAGAGGAAGCTCAGGTACGAGTGGGTCGGTGTGCTGTCGAGGTAGAAGTAGTACTCCTTGACGTCCTCGCCGTGGTTGCCCTCGGAGTTGGTGAGCCCGAACATCCGCTCCTTGAGGATCGGGTCGCGGCCGTTCCACATCGCCAGGGAGAAGCAGAGCCGCTGCTTGTCGTCGCTGATGCCGGCTATCCCGTCCTCGCCCCACCGGTACGCCCGGGACCGGGCATGATCGTGCGGGAAGAAGGACCAGGCGTCCCCGTTCGCGCTGTAGTCCTCGCGGACCGTGCCCCACTGCCGCTCGCTGAGGTACGGCCCCCAGCGCCGCCAGGGCACCCCGAGCCGATCCGCTTCGTCGAGCCGGTTCGCCTCCGCGTCACCCGCCATGCCGGCCACCTCCTGGGGCGGCGCCCGCGGCCGGTTCCCTGATCCAGGGTGGGCCGGGGGGTTCTTGGTCACCTCATCCGTCGGGAGTGAGTGGACATGGCTGGTAGACCGGCCCCGTGTTAACGGATGGAGAACGCTGCACGGCAGGGAGACCTGCCCCGTGGACGACGGTGCCCGTGAGCGGCCGGCGCCGTCGTGGCAGGGGCTGACCAACAGAGCTGAAGTACTCAGCGGCCGGGAGGACTGTGGCGGTGTCCGGGCGCGTCGGCCCCGATGAGCATCGGGCCCATGGTCGAACCAGAGCGCAGGCGTCCGCGCGTCGACATGGACGCGATCCTCGGCCTCATCACGGTCGGGTGGATGTTCGGCACGCCATACCTGCTGTACGGCGCCATGATCACCGCCACGCCGTTCTTCGGGGAGACGCCGAGCCCGGAGGAGATGCGGCAGGCAGAGCTCCTGCTGTACGGCGGACTGGCCTGCGGACTGCTGCTGCCGATCGCCGGCATGGTGGTCGCGGGTCTGAACCGGCGCCGCGTCGCTGTCTGGCTGTTCGCGGGCGCCTTCGTGCTGACCGTCGCGGTGCTCGGCTACTTCGCGAGCCGCTGACCGCTGCGGCGCCCGACGGGCGCAGCGCCGGGGCGTGCACCGGACGCCGGCGCCCGGGTCACCGCTCGGCGGCGCCCGCAGGCGTCGGGTCACCTCCGGAGCCCGCGGCGCCGGCACCCGGGTCGGCGCCGAGGGCCGCCGGCGCACGCGGCGCCGGGGCGGTCGGGCACGGGCTCACGGCCGGCGGTGCCGCCAGTGGCGAGGTCCTCGCCGACGAGCGCGCCGGCGCCGCCGGCCGCCCGCCCGCGCCGTCCGCCAGCGCGAGGCCGGCTACCCCGAGCACGCCGCCCAGCATCACGACCGCGCCGACCCCGGCGGCGACTCCAGCTCGTCCCATGCCCTCCTCAACTCCGGCACCGCCGGCCCGGTTGTCAGGGATTGGTCCACAGGCAGAACGGGTGCCCGGCCGGGTCCAGGCAGACCCGCACGTCCTGCTGCGGCTGGAACTCCGCCAGCGTGGCCCCGCAGGACACCGCCCAGGCCACCGCCGCCTCCAGGTCGTCGACCTCGATGTCCAGGTGCATGGACATCTGCGGGTCGCCGGGACCGGCCGGCCACACCGGCCGCACGTACGCCGGCTCGGCCTGGAAGGACAGCCCGGCCCCGCCGCCCGGTGGCCGCAGGGTCATCCAGTCCGGCTCGGTGCTGCCCACCGGCCAGCCGAGCAGCCGCTCGTAGAAGCCGGCCAGCGCGGGCACGTCCGGCGCGTCCAGCACCGCGGCGGTCAGACTCATGCGCGGTCGATCCGTCATCTCGCCTCCAGAAGGTCGGGACGGAGACTAGGGGCCGGCACCGACAGTTCCGCCCGCTCGACGGAAGGGAGCGCATGGATCGCGACGCCGCCGCTGATCGGCAGCCATCGACGGGAGGCTGGACCGGGTTGGTCACCGCCGGCGCCACGGCGGCCGCGGCGATCCGGATGTCCGAGCGGGCCGGCCGGCATCCGCTCGGCATCGGGATCCAGGGGCTGGTCCCCTGGCTGCTGCTGCCGGCCTACCCGGCCGCGCTCCTGGCCGCGGCCCGCGGCCGCGCCGGGCGGGCGGCGGTCCTGACCGCCCTGGCCGCCGCGCACGCCCGCTGGACGAGCGCCGAGGCCGGCCTCCGCCCAGCCGCCCCGGCAGCCGACCCGCAGAGCAGCCCGGCCACCGGCCCTCGAACCGCTCCGGCAGCCGGCCCGCAGAGCAGCCCGGCGACCGGGCGGCGGGTGGCGCTGCGGCTGGCCACCGCGAACCTGCTGCTCGACAACCCCGATCCGGCCGCCCTGGTCGCCGGCTTGTCCGCGGCCGGGCCGGACGTGCTGCTGCTGCAGGAGCTCACCCCCGAGCACCTGGCCAAGCTGGAGGACGCCAAGGCACTCGAGCCGTACCCGTATCGCGTCCTCGACCCGCGCCCCTGGGTGCACGGCGGGGCGATCCTGTCCCGGCTGCCGCTGTCCGGCGGCCGGTCCTTCGACTGCGCCGGCTCGCCGCTGACCGAGGCGGACGTGGCCACGCCCGCCGGGCCGCTGCACGTGGTCAACGTGCACCTGGTCGCCCCGCTCGACCCGGCGCGGATTCTGACCTGGCACGAGCAGCACGCCGAGCTGGCCCGCCGCCGGCCCGGCGGCCTCGTCGTGCTGGCCGGTGACTTCAACGCGACCGCGCAGCACCGGCCGCTGGCCGCGCTGCTGCGGGCGGGCTACCGGGACGCCCAGCGGGTGGCCGGCGGCGGGCTGGCGCCGACCTGGCCGACGACCGGCCGGCCCGGCTTCCCGCTGCTCCGGCTCGACCACGTGCTGGTCGGCCCGGGCATCGGCGTGACCGGCATCCGCCGGGCCCAGGGCCCGGGCAGCGACCATCGCCCGCTGGTCGCCGACCTGACGCTGCCGCGCTAGCGCCCATCCGGCCGAGCGAGACGCCGCAGCCCGACGCCGCGGCCGCGCTCAGCCGCCCGAGCAAGGCCACGCCGCGCTCAGCCGCCCGAGCGAGGCAACCCGCCGCGGCCGCGCTCAGCGGGAGGAGCGTGGCTGGTTGGCACGCCGGCCCGCCGCCGCCTCGTCCACCGTCGTGCGCACCCGCTTGTCCCGGGTCGCGTCCGTCCTGGCCGAGGAGATCCACTCCAGGATGGCCCGCCGGGTCGACCGCGGGAAGCCGTCCCAGCTCCGCCGCGCCGCCGGCACCGCGTCCAGGGCCGCCCGCAGCTCCGGCGGCTCGACCAGGTCCTCGACCAGGTCCAGCGCCGTCCAGGTGCCGGTCCGCTTGGCCAGCTCCACCATCGCCTCGCCGGCCGGCGCCATCAGGCCGGCGGCGGTGAGCCGCTCGATCCGCTCCTTGTTGGGCCGGGACCACTTGCTCGCCGGCTTGCGCGGGGTGAACAGCAGCTGGGTGCGCTCGTCGTCGAGCCGGCGGCCGAGGCTGTCGATCCAGCCGAAGCAGAGCGCCTCCTCGACCAGCTCCTCGTACGACACGTACGGCCCCGGGGAGGTCTTCTTCCAGGTGACGGCCCAGACGCCGGCGGCCGATCCGTGCTGCTCCCGCAGCCAGGACCGCCAGGCCGCGCGGCTCTCCACCAACAGCTGCGAGTGGTCGACCGCCATGCCCGGATCGTACGAGCGTCAGGGGGTGACGAAGCGGAGGTGCCGCGCGGAGAGCGCGGTGAGCAGGGTGCGGAGCGCGGCGACGGTGTTGCCGCGGGCGCCGTAGCCGTCGTGCATCAGCACGATCGCGCCCGGCTGGGCCCCGGCGAGCACCCGGCGGGTGATCTCGGCGGCCGGCGGCCGGCGCCAGTCGTACGGGTCGACGGTCCAGCCGAGCAGCCGCAGCCGCTGCCGCTTCGCCTCGGCCACCGCGGCCGGGGCCCAGTTGCCGGCCGGCGCCCGGTAGTACTGCGGCGGTCGGCCGGCGGCGGCGGTGATCGCCCGGGTGGTCCGGGCCAGGTCGGCGCTCACCGAGCCGGCGGACCGGCGCTGCATCTGCTCGTCGTGCGACCAGCTGTGGTTGCACAACGCGTGCCCCTCGGCCGCGATCTGGCGGACCAGCTGCGGGTGCTCGGCGACGTGCTGGCCGACCAGGCAGAACGTGGCCCGGATCCGGTGCTGGCGCAGCAGCTGCAGCACGGTGGGCGTCCACCGCGGGTCGGGTCCGTCGTCGAAGGTGAGCGCGATCGACGGGCCGGCCGCCCCGCTGAGCCGCCGCTGGACGCCGTCGGCGTCCAGGACCGCCGCGCCGGGGTTGGGCGCCCCCGCCACCACCGCGGCCTGGCCCGCGGCGGGAGCGTGACCGGCCGCGGCGTCCGCCGCACCCGCCCGGAAAGCCCCGGCCGAACCCGGGCTCGCCGGATCGGCGCGCGGGCCGGCGAGCAGCACCGCGAGCGCGCAGGCGAGCACGATCACGACATCGGTGGGACCGATGCCGCGCCGGCGCCCGCCGGGGGATCCGGGCACGATCGGATCGTGGCATCACCGGACGTGAACACCGGTCAACTCTGCGGCGTGTCGCCTCAGAGTGGCCCGATCTCAGCACCCGGCGACTCCCGCGGCCGAACAGGGCCCGCAGCGGGACAACTCCGCAGCGAAGTCACCCAGACCCGCTCCGTGTCAGCCGAGGACGCGACTGTGTCCAGGGCATGACGCGGAGCGGCAGATCGATACTGGCCCGGCCGCAGAGAAGAGTCCGCCGCCGTGGCACTCGCGTGCCACGGCGGCGGATCTCGACGGCCGGTGTCCTACTCCTCGACCCTGGCCGGACTGCCGCCCTCGAGGAGCCCGCGGACCTCGGACTCCTTGTAGCGACGGTGTCCACCCAACGTGCGGATCGACGTGAGCTTGCCTGCCTTTGCCCAGCGAGTGACCGTCTTCGGATCGACACGGAACATCGTGGCGACCTCAGCCGGCGTGAGCAGTGGCTCGGCGTCTGTGGTCTGGCGCGTGGTCATGGCTCGTCCCTTCCTGCCACGTGGTCGAAGCACCCCGGTTCGTCCCTCGACCAAGGTCCATAATGCACCATTCGACCGCATCGCTCAACGACCCGCCCCAGATGGTGTTCCCGGACTGTCATGTACGACACCGGCGCGTCAGTTTGCGGTCTCCACCGACTGGGCCGCGCGCCACCTGTCCGTCACCCGTTCGTACGCTTCTGTGGCAGTCTTGGTATCGCCCCGACCGAGCGCTGAAATCGCTTCCACGACGTCCGCGACCGAGTCGTCGGCCCGCAGCTCGGCGTCCCCGCAGAGGTCGACGAGCCCGCCGTAGTCGAGCTCGACCAGCGACCGCGGGTGGAACTCCTCCAGCCACCGCCCCATCGCCTCGACCGAGGGGACGGCCGGCCCGTCCGGCAGCGCCCGGCGCAGCACCTGCAGCCCGCGCGCCACCCGCCGGCGGGCCTGCGCCATCGCGGTCCGGTAGACCAGCGACCGGGTCGTCGTGGCGGCCGGCTCGCGGTCGAGGTCGTGCTCGCGCGGCCCGAGCTGCAGCCGCCGCTCCTCCCGGTCGAAGAGCAGGAACCAGCGGACCGGCACCCGCCAGCGGTGCTGCTGCACGTGCGAGCGGCGGGTCGGGTGGTCGGCCAGCCAGCGCTCGTGCTCCCGGGCGGCGAGCGCCACCTCGGTCTCCGGCAGCACCACCCGGGCCACCTCCGGCGGCAGCGCCGCCCGGGTCTCCGCGGCCGCCTCCCAGCACCGCAGCTCGGTGCGCAGCGGGCAGACCAGCAACCCCGCCTCGCCGCGCAGCACGGCGGCGTGCTCGCCGGCGTCGCCGGGCCGCGGCACCGCGGGCGTCGCCCGGCACGCGGCGACCAGCCCGACGATCCGTTCCCGGCGGGCACCGGCCAGGCCGGTCGGCACGGCCGGCGCCTGCGCGTACTTCTGCCACTGCCGGCGCTCCTCGAGATCGAAGGCCGCGAGCGGCTCGTACACGCGCAGTTCTGCGGCGTACGGCGGCGTCACGGGCCGATCGTCGCATGATCGCTCCCGTCCCGGGGCCTGCCGCAAAGAAGGCGCTCTAAGGTGAGCGACGGAGCCACCACTCCACCCCCTGCGGGCCCCGCGGGCGATCCCCGCCACCCGCGCCGGAGACCACGAGGAGCCGCTTGTGTCCGTCTTCGTCACCGACCACGAACAGGTGGTCTTCTGCCACGACCGTGCCTCCGGGCTGCGGGCGATCGTCGCGATCTACTCGACCGCGCTCGGCCCCGCCCTCGGCGGCACCCGCTTCTACCCGTACGCCTCGGAGGACGAGGCGCTCGCCGACGTGCTCAACCTGTCCCGCGGCATGGCGTACAAGAATGCGCTGGCCGGGCTCGACCACGGCGGCGGCAAGGCGGTCATCTGGGGCGACCCCGGCACCGACAAGACCGAGGCGCTGCTGCGGGCGTACGGACGGTTCGTGCAGTCGCTCGGCGGGCGGTACGTGACCGCCTGCGACGTCGGCACGTACGTCCAGGACATGGACGTGGTGGCCCGCGAGTGCCGGTACGTGACCGGCCGGTCCACCGCGGACGGCGGCGCCGGCGACTCGTCGGTGCTGACCGCGTGGGGTGTCTTCCAGGGCATGCGGGCGTGTGCGGAGCGGCAGTGGGGCAGCCCCGAGCTGCGCGGGCGGCGGGTCGGCGTGGCCGGGGTGGGCAAGGTCGGCCGGCACCTGGTCCGGCACCTGGTCGAGGCCGGCGCGGCGGTCGTGGTCACCGACGTGGTGCCGGCCGCGGTGGCGGCGGTCACCGGCGCGCACCCGGAGGTGACGGCGGTCACGGACGTGGACGCGCTGGTCCGGGCCGAGCTGGACGTCTACGCGCCCTGCGCGCTGGGCGGCGCGCTCTCCGACGACGTGGTCACGGCGCTGCGGGCGCAGGTGGTCTGCGGCGCGGCGAACAACCAGCTGGCCCACCCCGGGGTGGAGAAGCTGCTGGAGGAGCGCGGCGTCCTCTACGCGCCGGACTACGTCGTCAACGCCGGCGGCGTGATCCAGGTCGCCGACGAGTACCGGGGGTACGTGCCCGAGCGGGCCCACGCCCGGGCCACCGGCATCTTCGAGACCACCCGGCGGATCTTCGCGGTGGCGGCCGAGGAGGGCGTGCCGCCGGCGGTCGCGGCGGACCGGCTGGCCGAGCGGCGGATGGCCGAGGTCGGCCGGCTGCGGGGGATCTTGCTGCCGTAGCACCGCGTGCCGCGCGGCCGGCGCCCGCCGATCGGGTGACGTCACACCGAACGTCGCCGGCCACGCGGTGACGCGACGTGGTACGAGCGGCCCGCGGGTTGTACCGTGGTGCCACGACGATGACCACACTGTCGGGGCCGCCTCGTGCAGGCCGCCCCTTTGTCCTGTGCGAGGGGGTCGAGCCATGGGGCGCGGCCGTGCCAAGGCCAAGCAGCAGAAGGTGGCCCGTGCGCTGAAGTACAGCACGCACGACACCGACCTGACTGCCTTGCAGCGCGAGCTGGGTGCCGAGCCGTCCACAAGCCCACCGTCCATCACGGACGACGAGGCGGACGACGGCGAGGAGTACGACCCAGACGAGTGGACCCCGTCCCGCCGCTGAGTCGGCGCGGCCCGGCTGGTGACGTGTCACCCGGCCGGCGAGGTGTGATCCGGAGTCGTCCCACCCGCTCAGTGCGGGTGCGTGCCGACCAGTCGGGCCCGCCCGGCCCCCGGTAGCACCTCGCCGGCCACCCAGGCCGGCACCCCGCGCTCGGCGAGCAGCCGGACCACGGCGTCCCCGTCCGGGACCACCGCGACCATGCCGACGCCGAGGTTGAGCGTGCGCTCCAGCTCGGCCGGCTCGACCGGGCCCAGCCGGGCGACCAGGCCGAAGACCGGCGGTGGTGACCAGGTCGCCCGGTCCACCACGGCGTCCAGCCCGGGCGGCAGCACCCGGGCCAGGTTGCCGGCCAGCCCGCCTCCGGTGACGTGCGCGTACGCGTGCACCTCGGTGGCCGCGGCCAGCGCCAGGCAGTCCCGCGCGTAGATCCGGGTCGGCTCCAGCAGCTCCTCGCCCAGCGTCCGGCCCAGCTCCGGGACCTCGGCGGACAGCGGCAGGTCCCGCACCACCCGGCGGACCAGCGAGTAGCCGTTGGAGTGCAGCCCGGACGAGGCCAGCGCGACCACCGCGTCCCCGGGCCGGACCCGGTCCGGGCCGAGCAGCGCGTCCGCCTCGACCACCCCGACCGCGGTCGCGGCCAGGTCGTACGCGTCCGGCTCCATCAGGTCGCCGTGCTCCGCGGTCTCCCCGCCGACCAGCGCGCAGCCGGCCAGCTCGCAGCCGCGGGCGATGCCGCGCACGATGTCCGCGACCCGCTCCGGCACGACCCTGCCGCAGGCGACGTAGTCCTGCAGGAAGAGCGGCTCGGCCCCGCAGACCGCGAGGTCGTCGACCACCATCGCGACCAGGTCGAGGCCGACCGTGTCGTGCCGGTCCAGCGCCCGGGCGATCGCGATCTTGGTGCCCACCCCGTCGGTGGTGGAGGCGAGCAGCGGCCGCCGCCACCGGGTCACGTCCAGCTCGAAGAGGCCGGCGAAGCCGCCGAGCCCGCCGACCACCTCGGGCCGCCGGGTCCGGGCCACCGCCGCCTTCATCAGCTCGACCGCGCGCTCGCCGGCGTCGATGTCGACCCCGGACCCCGCGTACGTGACCTCGGGGCGGCTCACCGGGGCGCCGGGTCGATGAGGCCCAGCTCCTCGAGCGTGTCGCCGGACGGGCCGGGCGAGCCGGCGGTCGCGGTCACCGACCGCTCGATCCCCTCCAGCACGTGCTTGCCGACCAGGTCCGGCGCCGGCAGCGGGATCGGGTAGTGGCCGTCGAAGCAGGCGGTGCACAGCCGGGACGCGGGCTGCTCGCTCGCCCCGACCAGCCCGTCCAGCGAGACGTAGCCGAGCGAGTCGGCGCCGATCGAGCGGCGGACCCCGTCGACGTCCAGCCCGTTGGCGATCAGCTCGGCC
Organism: uncultured Actinomycetota bacterium; assembly: GCA_963849885.1. GTDB lineage: Bacteria > Actinomycetota > Actinomycetes > Mycobacteriales > CADCTP01 > CADCTP01. The sequence continues at coordinate 78,377 of CAWKIV010000005.1, forward strand.
CGGCTGGCGAAGTCGATGCCGTAGAAGCACGGCCACTTCACCGGCGGCGAGGAGATCCGGACGTGCACCTCCAGCGCACCGGACTCGCGCAGCATCCGCACCAGCGCCCGCTGCGTGTTGCCGCGGACGATCGAGTCGTCGACCACCACGATCCGCTTGCCCCGCAGCACGTCCCGCAGCGGGTTGAGCTTCAGCCGGATGCCGAGCTGCCGGATCGTCTGGGACGGCTGGATGAACGTGCGGCCCACGTACGAGTTCTTCACCAGGCCCAGCCCGTACGGGATGCCGGACGCCTCGGCGAAGCCGATCGCCGCCGGCGTGCCGGACTCCGGCACCGGGATGACCAGGTCGGCCTCGGCCGGGTGCTCCCGGGCCAGCCGGCGGCCCACCTCGACCCGGGCGGCCTGCACGTTGCGGCCGGAGATGGTGGTGTCCGGGCGGGCCAGGTACGCGTACTCGAACAGGCAGCCCTTCGGCGTCGGCGGCGCGAACCGCTCCGACCGCAGCCCGTCCGCGTCGATCGCCAGCAGCTCGCCCGGCTCGACCTCGCGGACGAACGAGGCCCCGACGATGTCCAGCGCCGCGGTCTCCGACGCGACCACCCAGCCGCGGTCGAGCCGGCCGAGCACCAGCGGGCGCACGCCGTACCCGTCGCGGGCCGCGTAGAGGGTGTGCTCGTCCATGAACACCAGCGAGAAGGCGCCGCGCAGGGTGGGCAGCACCGTCAGCGCGGCGGCCTCCACGGACAGGTCCGGGTACGCCGCCAGCAGGCCGGTGACCAGGTCGGAGTCGGTGGTGACGCCGCGGACATCGGCGACGCCGAGCCGGGCGGCCTCCCCGGCCAGCTCGGCGGTGTTGACCAGGTTGCCGTTGTGGCCCAGCGCGATGCCGGTGCCGGCCGCCGTGGTGCGGAAGGTCGGCTGCGCGTTTTCCCAGGTCGACGAGCCGGTGGTGGAGTAGCGGGTGTGCCCGATGGCGATGTGCCCCTGCAGGCTCTCCAGCGTCGGCTCGTCGAAGACCTGGGCGACCAGCCCGAGGTCCTTGTAGACCACCAGCGCGGCACCGTCGCTGACCGCGATCCCGGCGGCCTCCTGGCCGCGGTGCTGCAGCGCGTAGAGCCCGTAGTAGGCAAGCTTGGCGACGTCCTCGCCGGGGGCCCAGACGCCGAAGACGCCGCACTCCTCGCGGGGTGGGTCCTCCGGCACGGCGCCCATGCTACCGGCCGGTGACTCCGCAGCGTGGTAGCCGCGACCGGCCGCTTGGGGGGATGCGGCCGGCCGCGGGATGTCAACGGTACCTCTGACTACTGGCAGTCGCACCTCGTACAGGGTGAAATCGGACGAGTCGCCCCGCCCTTCACTCGATCGAGTGATCGTCAGAGAAGGGGCAGCCACGATGCGAGGTCGGCCCGTTCGCCGCTGGCCCGGACCGATCCCGCCCGGACGGCATCCGACCAGGTCAGACGGCCGGCGGCGAGCCGGAGCCAGGTCAGCGGGTCGGTCTCGACCACGCTCGGTGGCGTCCCCCGGGTGTGCCGGGGACCCTGCACCGCCTGCACGGCCGCGTACGGCGGGACGCGCAGCTCCAGCGAACGGCCGGGGGCCTTCTCGGCGAGCACGTCGGCCAGCCCCTGGGCGGCCAGCCGGACCGCGCCGCGGTCGAGCTCGACCGGGTCCCGGTCCGGCCGCGACCGGGACAGGTCGTCCGCGTGCACGGCCAGCTCGACCACCCGGGTGAGCAGGAAGTCGGCCGGGGCGATCGGCCCGCGGCCGGCCCGCACCGCCCGGGTCGCCGGCGGCTCGACGGCGGCCACCGCGTCCCGGCCGGCGTAGATCCCGGCGAGCACCTCGGCCGGGCCCTGGCCCGCGGCGGTGGCCACCTCGCGCGCCCGGATCTCGGCCGCGGCCGGCGCGTAGCCGGCCAGGTAGCGCCCGATCGGGAGCGGCTTGTCGCCGGTGGTCCGGGCCAGCGTCTCCGGGATCGCCCGCAGCACCGTCCCGACGTGCTCGGCCAGCTCCAGCACGGTCCAGCCGGGCAGCGCCGAGGGCTGCCGCCAGGCCGACGGCGGCAGCCCGGACAGCCAGCCGATGACCGCGTCGGCCTGGTCGAGCACCGCGGCCACCGCCCGTCCCGGATCCACCCGCCGCGCCGCCACCGCCGCACCGTACCGGCCCTCCCGCGGGGCCGCCCGGGGTCAGAACGGCTGGTTGGCGAAGCCCCGCGCGGCCGCCCGCTCGGTCCAGCTGATCCAGGCCGCCGAGCTGGAGTGCGGGTCGCCGCTGACCCCCAGCCGCGCCGTCGCGGTGGTGAAGGCGGCGGTGGTGCGCGACCCCCAGACGCCGTCGATCGCCAGCGCGGCGCCGGTGAAGTTGTTGCAGGTCGCCTGCACGAAGACCGTGTCCGATCGGGAGCTGGTCCGGCAGACGGTGGGCAGGGCGGTGTCGTCGGCGTGGATGTGGTCCTGGTGGGCGGCGTCGTACCAGTGGCCGGGACGGATTGCTCAGTCGAAGAGCCGCGGCAGGGTCGCCTCGTGCGCCGCGCGCAGCTCGGCCAGCGGCACGGCCAGCACGTCCTCGACGGCGAGCGCGGGGTCGGCGGTCACCTCGCCGAGCCGGGTCAGCGGGACGCCGTGCTCCGCGGCCACGGCGGCCAGCCGGTCGACGTCGGCGGGCGCCACGGTGACCAGCGCGCGGGCGGTCGACTCGCTGAAGAGCTGCACGAACGGGTCGCCGGCGACCCGGACGCGGGCCCCGAGGCCCCGGCGCAGCGCGGACTCCACCAGCGCCTGGGCCAGGCCGCCGTCGGACAGGTCGTGGGCGCTGCGGAGCAGGCCGCAGCGCAGCACCGTCGCCAGCGCCCGCTCGGCCGCCAGGTCCACCGGCGGCGGCGTGCCGCCCAGGTGGCCGTGCTCCGCGTACGCCCACTCCGAGCCGCCGAAGTCGGCGCCGGTCGCGCCGAGCAGCACCACCACGTCGCCCGGCGCGGCGAAGCCCATCGGGGTCCGCCGGGTCACGTCGTCGAGCACCCCGAGCACGCCGACCACCGGGGTCGGCAGGATCGGGGTCGCCCCGGTCTGGTTGTAGAAGCTGACGTTGCCGCCGGTGACCGGGGTGCCGAGCGCGCGGCAGCCGTCGGCCAGCCCGCGCACCGCCTCCGCGAACTGCCACATCACCCCGGGGTCCTCCGGGCTGCCGAAGTTGAGGCAGTTGGTCACCGCGATCGGCTCGGCGCCGGACGCGGCCACGTTGCGGTACGCCTCGGCCAGCGCCAGCTGCGCCCCCGCGTACGGGTCGAGGCGGGTGTAGCGGCCGTTGCCGTCGGTGGCCAGCGCGACGCCGCGGCCGGTGGCCTCGTCGATGCGGACCACGCCGGCGTCCTCGGGTTGGGCCAGCACGGTGTTGCCCTGCACGTACCGGTCGTACTGGTCGGTGACCCAGGCCCGGCTGCACAGCCCGGGGCTGGCCACCATCCGCAGCAGCAGCGCGCGCAGGTCCTCCGGGCGCGGCAGCCGGTCCGGGGTGTCGGCCTGCAGCGCGTCCTGGTCGGCCGGCCGGGCCAGCGGTCGCGTGTAGACCGGGCCCTCGTGGGCGACCGTCCGCGGCGGCACGTCGACCACCCGCTCGCCGTGCCAGTCGACGGTGAGCCGGCCGGTGTCGGTGACCTCGCCGAGGACGGTCGCGAGCACCTCCCACTTCGCGCAGACGGCGAGGAAGGCGTCGACCTCGTCCGGGGTGACGACCGCGCACATCCGCTCCTGCGACTCGCTGGCCAGCACCTCCTCCGGCCCCATCGACGGCTCCCGCAGCGGCACCCGGTCCAGGTCCACGTGCATCCCGCCGTCGCCGGCGCTGGCCAGCTCGGTGAGCGCGCAGGACAGCCCGGCGCCGCCGAGGTCCTGGATGCCCACGACCAGACCGGCCGCGTACACCTCCAGGCAGCACTCGATCAGCACCTTCTCCGCGAACGGGTCGCCGACCTGGACCGACGGCCGCTTGCTCGGCTTGGCGTCGTCGAAGGTCGCGCTGGCCAGCACCGAGACCCCGCCGATGCCGTCGCGGCCGGTCTTCGCGCCGAAGAGGATCACCTTGTTGCCCGGGCCGGAGGCGTGCGCGCGCTGGATCGCGTCCTTCCGCAGCACGCCCACGCAGAGCGCGTTGACCAGCGGGTTGCCCAGGTAGCTGGGGTCGAAGACGACCTCGCCGCCGATGTTGGGCAGGCCCAGGCAGTTGCCGTAGCCGCCGACGCCGGCGACCACACCCGGCAGCACCCGGGCGGTGTCCGGGGCGTCGGCCGGGCCGAAGCGCAGCGGGTCCATCACCGCGACCGGCCGGGCGCCCATGGCCAGGATGTCCCGGACGATGCCGCCGACGCCGGTGGCCGCGCCCTGGTAGGGCTCCACATAGGACGGGTGGTTGTGCGACTCGACCTTGAAGGTGACCGCCCAGCCGTCGCCGGCGTCCACGACGCCGGCATTTTCCCCGATGCCGACCAGCAGCCGGTCCGACTCCGGCGCCCGCTCCCCGAACTGTCGCAAGTGGACCTTGCTCGACTTGTACGAGCAGTGCTCGCTCCACATGACCGAGTAGACGGCCAGCTCGGCGGCGGTCGGGCGGCGGCCGAGGATGTCCCGGATCCGCGCGTACTCGTCCTCGGCCAGGCCGAGGTCGGCCCAGGGCTGCTCCTCGTCGGGCGTCTTCTCGGCCCGGTCCACCGTGTCGATCACGCGGCCACCAGGGTCCGGAGGATCGAGGTGAAGAAGCCGAGGCCGTCGGCGGTCGGGCCGGTGAGCGGGTCGACCGCGTGCTCCGGGTGCGGCATCAGGCCGACCACGGTGCCGGCGGCGTTGCTGATCCCGGCGATGTCCCGCGCCGACCCGTTGGGGTTGTCGCCGAGGTAGCGGGCCACCACCCGGCCCTCGGCCGCCAGCTCGTCCAGGGTGCGGCCGTCGGCGACGTACCCGCCCTCGCCGTTCTTG
>CAWKIV010000006.1:0-944922 GCA_963849885.1 uncultured Actinomycetota bacterium
ATCCGCCACCCACCCACGTAGCCGCCCAGCGCGATCGCCAGACCCGAGGAGAGGATGACCCAGAAGGGCGGGCCGGCGTCTGCGGGTAGCGCGCCGGCGGTGATCAGGGTAGGGCGACGATGCCCATGGTCTTCTGGCGCGTCGTTGGTGCCGTGCGCGAGGGAGACCATCGACCAGGAGATGATCTGGCCGAGCTTGAAGCCTTTCGTGACAGTGGCGGGCGCGCCGCGCGCGGTGATCCGATAAGCGAGGCAGGTCGCGATCAGCGCGATGCCCCGGCGATGATCGGCGCCAGCACCGCGGGCAGCAGCACCTTGCCGACCAGGCTCGCGAACTTGACCGCGTCCGCCCCGCGGCCACCCAGGTGGCGCCGATCAGGCCGCCGATCAACGCGTGCGACGAGCTGGAGGGCAGCCCACCAGCCAGGTCAGCAGGTTCCACACGATCGCCCCGACCAGCCCGGCGAAGATCACCGTCGGGGTGATCTTCGTGTCGTCCACCAGCCCGCTGGAGATCGTCTTCGCGACCTCGACCGACAGGAACGCGCCGACCAGGTTGAGGACGCCCGCGATGAGCACCGCGGTGCGGGGCTTCAGCGCCCCGGTCGCGATCGAGGTGGCCACGGCGTTGGCCGTGTCGTGGAAGCCGTTGGTGAAGTCGAACGCCAACGCGGTCACGATGACCACCACGATGATCACGGAGATCTCCATGCGCCCATCGTTGCCCCCAGAGAACGGCCAGAGATCCGGAACGGTAGGTATACGTAACCCCGAAACCGATGAAGAGTGAGCGAACGGCAGATGAACAACCGGTGCCCACCGCATCGTCCGAGCGTCGCGCCCTCCTGCCGGTTCCTAGGTTGGCCGTCAGCCCAGGGAGGGCGTCTGCGCCGGATGCGGTGACACCGCCGACGAAGTCGAACACCGGCGCTGGCCCGACATCACGGGTTGACGGCGAGTCCACCAGCGCTCTAACGGTGCGTAGGTCGCGGATGCCAAGCGACAGCAGCGGACGCGCCGACATCACCGGCCGATGTCGCATGTGTGGCGATTCTCTGAGGAACGCCTCCGCCCTCTCGAAGACCTCCCCAACGGTGCGGCCGGCTAGCCGGGTCTGGTAGGCCCCATACTGCGCCATCTCCCACTCCCGCGCGCCGGCTGAACGCCGGGTCAGCGCCGGCCTGGCCACGGACCTCCAAGTCCAACCCATGACTCCGTGTTCACCCGCGGCACCCGGCTCGACGAAATCGGCGACCGCGGCCTCGTCGGGGATCGAGTTTCCTACGAAACGAAGTCCCGCCAGACTCTCCTCGATCATTCGCCGTTCCATCGGCGTCTTGTCGGCCAGCACCCCGTCGTAAGCATCCGGGTGATAGCGAACCATCGCGGTGTCCACGATCGTCACCGCCCACACCGCCTCACTGACGGCGGCGAACGCGCTCGTCCGGTCCGATCCACTCACCATGGCCAGCCGCCGCCTGGCGTCGCCCATCGCGGAACCGACCAGTCCAACGCGCTGGCACCGACGACCGGGTCGCCGGTCCTCTCGCGGTTCCACGCAACCCGGCAACGAGCAGAGCAAAACCGGTCGTGCTCACGCCGCGGCGCGAACGCGGCGCCGCACTGCTCGCACACCCCGCCCTCGATGACCAACCGATGCTACCCGGCAAACACGCGTACAAAGTCATCACAGACTCGATCAAGAACGGTGGCTGGCCGTTCGTGAGGGACCTGAACCGGCGCACCAAGTCCCGCTATCCGAATCAGTTCTCCGGATGCTACCCACCACCGGCCCCGACCTCATGCTGGTCGGCGTGGCCGGCGCCGGGTGGTCCAGCGCCTCCCCTGTGCAGTGCGGATCCAACTGCGGGCGACTTCGACCTCGAACGGCTCGAGAGCCGGACGCTCGACGGCCACACCCAAGAGCTCGTCTACCGCCCCACCCGCCGGTGACGGTGTCTTCCGACTCCCGGGCGTTGTGTGTGTCGGCTGTCCAGCCTGAAGGTCATGCCGTACGCGTCGGCAGCGCTGCTCAGGTCGTCGCGACGCCGGCCACCTGCTCGTCCACCGGCCAGAACAGCGAGCCCAGCCGGTAGCGGTCGAGCTCGACCGTCGCAAACCCGCTGCGCAGCAGCCCGCCGGGTCGCGGCGCAGGTCGCAGCCTTCGAACGCCCACCGCCACGCTCGGCGCAGGACCCGCTGGGCCCTGTCCAGAGCTGTCGCCTCGGCGCGGCGACGTGCTCGAGAGGCCGAGCCGGCCACCCGGGCGCAGTATGCGCCGCGCCTCGGCGAGTGCGGCGCCGGATCGGGCACGGTGCAGAGCACGAGTGTGCCGACGATGGCGTCGACGCTGTCGTCGGGCAGGCCGGTCGACTCCGCACCCACCGTCCGGATGTCGACGTCGACCCCAGTGGCTGCGGCGGCTCGGCAAGTCGTCGGTGCATGTGCGGGTTGGGCTCGATCGCGGTCAGCGGGTGCCGGGGCGGTAGTAGCGCATGTTCGTTCCGGTGCCGGGGCCGATCTCGACGACGGTGGCGGGCAGCCCGTCGAAGAGCGCCGCCTTACGTGGCCGAGAGGCGGTGCACGTAGCCGTCGATCAGTGGAAGAACGCGGCGTTGAGGCGGCCGCGGACGGGGTTAGCGGGCGGTGGTGGTCATGCGGGTGTCCTCTCCAGGGTGTCGAAAGGAGCGGCTACCGCCGAGGTGACGGCGTCCGGGCGGTTCACCGAGAGTGTTGGAACCGGGCGGCGGACGGCGCGAGCGCGGACGCCGGGAGGTGGCGGTGGCGCCGTGTCGGTCGAGGATTCTCGTGCGGACATGGCTCCTCCTCTACGGTTCGGGGCCAGGGCACCGCCGAGGCTGCGTGGCGGGTCTGTCGCGGTGCTGCCACGCCGCTGCCTCCGGGAGGGGCGTGTCCGCTACAGGGTGCTGGGTCCGCTGGAGGTGACCGGCCGACGCGCGCCGGTGGCCGTCAGCGGTGAGCGGCAGCGCGCCTGCTCGCCCTGCTGCTCGCAACAGCGGGCAGGTGGTCGCCGCCGACGCCCTCGTCGAGGCGGTGTTCGCCGACCGCCTCCCGGAAAGCCCGGCCGCCGCGCTGCACAGCCAGATCGCACGGCTGCGGCGGGTGCTGGGCGACGGTGTGATCACCGCCGTGCACCACGGCTACGCGCTGCGCGGCGAGCCCGGCGCCCTGGACGCGGCGAGGTTCGAGGAGCTGGACGCCAGGCCAGGCGGGATCCGCACGACGGTCCCGAGCGGCTCGGTGACGCGCTCGCGCTGTGGCGCGGACCGGCGTATGTCGAGTTCGCCGAGCTGGAGGCCGTCCGGTTGGAGGCGGTGCGGCTCGACGAGCTGCGGCTCGTCGCGGCCGAGGAGCGCTTCGAGGCGCTGGCCGCGGGAGGCCGCGCCACCGCGGCGATCGGGGAGATCGAAGCGTTCGTCGCGGCGCATCCGCTGCGCGAGCGGGCGCGCGGCGCGCTGATGCGGGCGCTGTACGCCGGTGGGCGGCACGCCGACGCGCTGCGCCACTACGCCGCCTACCGGGAGCACCTCGCCGACGAGCTGGGCCTCGAACCGTCCGTGGCGCTGCAGCGGCTGGAGCTGGACGTCCTGCGCCACGGCCTCGACGAGGAGCCGCGGGCGCCGGGCCGCGCGCCCGCGGCGCTGGACCGCTGGAGGTGCGCTACCTGCGCCGACCCGACGGGCGTCGGATCGCCGTCGCCGAGGTGGGCGAGGGCCCGCCGCTGGTCGTCGCCCCGGCCTGGGTCAGCAGTCTCGACCTCATCGCCGCGGGCCGCGACCCGCGGGCGTCGCTGCTGGAGCGACTGGCCCGGGGCACCCGGCTGACCGTCTACGACCGGGCCGGCACCGGCCTGTCCCGCGGCGGCGCCCCGGTGACCGACCACGGGCTGGAGGCGAGCACCGCGGAGCTCGAGGTGGTGCTGGAGCACACCGGCCCGGCCGCGGTGCTGGGCATCTCCCAGTCCGGCCCGGTGGTCGTCGCGCTCGCCGCGCGCCGGCCCGACCTCGTGTCGCGCCTGGTGCTGTTCGGCACGTACGCCGACGGACCCGTGACCTTCCCGAGCGCGGCGCTGCGGGCCGCGGCGGTCGGTCTCGTCCGGGCCCACCCGCGCACCGGCACGGCCATGCTGGCCGGGCTGTACCGGCCGGGAGCGGGCCCGGAAAGCGCGCAGCACCTCGCGTCGGTCCTGCGCGAGTCCGCCGACCCGGAGACGGCGGCGGCCTACCTGTCCGCGGTGTACGACGCCGACGTCACCGCGCTCCTGGCGGAGGTGCACGCGCCCGCGCTGGTGCTGCACTACCGCGGCGACCGGGTCATCCCGTTCCGCGGCGGGCAGCAGCTCGCCGAGGGGCTGCCCGACGCGCGGTTCCAGCCCCTCGACGGCGACTACCACCTGCCCGACGCCTCCGACCTGGACGCGATCGTCGACGCCGTGCTCGCCCACCTCAGCTGACCAGGGCGGCGAGCAGGTCCTCGTGCCCGATCTCGGGCAGGCCGACCGGGCACGTCAACACCACGGCGTCGCCGTCCCAGCAGGCGGTCGTCCCCGGGAACTCCGCCCGCAGCATCCGCCCGACGCGGTCGTTGCCCGGCAGCACCCGAGCCTCCAGCGCGGTCCACCCGCGCTCCTCGGCCGCGGCGTGCAGCGCGGCGAGCAGCTGCCGGCCGACGCCGCGGCGCTGCCAGTCGTCGACGACCTCGAGCGCGAGCTCGGCGGTGCTCGGTCCGGTCCGGACCAGCCGGCCCAGCCCGACCGGCCGCGGGCCGTCGGCGGTCGGGACCTCGGCGACGAACGCGAGGCGATCGCGCCCGTTCAGATCGAGCAGCGCCCGGCGCACCGGCCCCGGCAGCCGGGGCATCGGTGCGTGGTAGCGCAGGAATCGGCTGTGCGGGGACAGGCCGGCGAAGACGCGGTCGAGCGCCGCGCCGGCGTCGCGGGTGAGCGGGCGGACGGTGGGTCGTGAGTTGCTCATGGCGCGACGGTGGGTCCCGGACCTGCCGCGGCCCTGTCATGCCGCTGGTACGACCCGGCCGGGTCACTGAGCGAGGGCCACGCGTCGGGGAGGACGAGGGTAGCTCTTTCGTCCTGCGGAGAGCCGGAGCAGGCTGTCGGGAGATGCGGAAGGAGGCGGACCATGCAGGCACGAGTGGGGGATCGACTCCGCGTGCACGGGCACACGGTCGGCCACGCCGACCACTCGGTGGAGATCGTTGAGGTACGCGGCGCCGACGGCGGACCGCCGTTCGTCGTCCGGTACGCAGACGGGCACACGGCCGTTGTCGTCCCTGGTCCGGATGCGGTCGTGGAGCGTCGACCGGAGTCGGCTGCCGAGCGAGGGCCAGCGCGTCCCACTTCGGGATCGATCTAAGAGCTGCGGTCGCATCGCGGCGCGCCTGTCTGCTGCCGGCGACCCTCACAGGGACCAGGGTGGTAGCTCACGCCACCACCGAACCGAGCAGTTCCGCAGGTGGCGGAGCCGCTTCCCCTCCTGCCTGGCGGGATTCTTCGCTACGGTGACCAGATTCGGCGGGCGGTGTATGCCGTGTCGAGGTCGCCGTGACGGGACAAGGGGGTCCAGATGGCGAAGCTGTTCGGGACAACGGAGCGGGCGTCGGCCCGCGTAGCTCCGGTAGCCGTTCTCACGCTGGCGCTGGCGATGCTGTTGCCGGCGTCGGCGGCGGTCGCCGCGCCGGTCGACGCGTGTGACCAGCGAGCGAACAACACGTACCAGAAGCTCCTGGAGTGCGTGACGCTGGAGGGCGTCCGGGAGCACCAGGCGGAGTTCCAGAAGATCGCCGACAACAGCGACGACCCGGTCTACCCGGGCACCCGCGCGGCCGGCACCGACGGCTACGCGGACAGCGTCGAGTACGTCGCCGGCCTGCTGCGGGAGGCCGGCTACGAGGTGACGCTCGACCCGGTCGAGATCACGTTCAACTTCCCGGCGGTGCTGCGCCAGCTCACGCCGGTCGAGGCCGACTACGAGACCGGCGTCTTCACCGGCAGCGGCTCGGGCGCCGTCGAGGGCCAGGTCATCCCGGTCGACATCAACCTCACCGGTGACCGGGCCTCCACCAGCGGCTGCGAGGCGGCGGACTTCGCCGGCATCGACTGGAGCGGTGACGCCGACATCGCGCTGATCCAGCGCGGCACCTGCTTCTTCGGCACGAAGGCGTACTACGCCGAGCAGGCCGGCGCCGAGGCCGTGATCATCTTCAACCAGGGCAACACGCCCGACCGTGAGGGCCTGATCGTGGCGGACGCCACGAGCGTGGACGAGCCGATCCCGGGAGCGCCCGGACCGGTGACGCACGGCATCCCGGTGGTGGGCGCGAGCTTCGCGGACGGCGTCGCGCTGGCGCAGCCGGGCTCGACCGCGTTCGTGGAGGTGCTGCCCGCCGAGACCCGCACCGACTACAACGTCATCGCGGAGCTGCCCGGCAAGAACGAGGACAACGTCGTGATGGCCGGCGCCCACCTCGACAGCGTCATCGAGGGCCCGGGGATCAACGACAACGGCTCCGGCTCGGCGGCGCTGCTGGAGACCGCTCTGATGATGGCCAACCTCAACCCGGAGAACACGCTGCGGTTCGCCTGGTGGGCCGGCGAGGAGCAGGGGCTCGCTCGGCTCGGCGGACTACGTCGCAGGGCTGTCGCAGGCGGAGCGCGACCGCATCGCGCTGTACATGAACTACGACATGGTCGGCTCGCCGAACTACATCTTCATGGTGTACGACTCGGACGAGTCGACCTTCGAGGCACCGGTGGCGATCCCGGAGGGCTCCATCGCGATCGAGGACCTGTACGAGTCGTACTACACCTGGATCGGCGAGCCGTACGACGACACGGAGTTCTCCGGGCGTAGCGACTACGAGGCCTTCATCCTGGCCGGCATCCCGTCCGGCGGCCTGTTCACCGGAGCCGAGGTGATCAAGACCGAGGAGCAGGAGGCGATCTGGGGCGGCACCGCCGGCGAGCAGTTCGACCCCTGCTACCACGAGGCCTGCGACACCTTCGACAACGTCGACCTGCACGCGCTCGAGGTCAACAGCGACCTCATCGCGTTCGCGATGCTGACGTTCGCGTACTCGACCGAGTCGGTCAACGGCGTCCCGGGCAAGCGGGTCCCGGGCCCGCCGTTCACCCTGCCGGCACCCGCCGGCCCGGAGGGCACCTTCGCCGAGGAGGGCGGCGGCGCCGGTCCCGCCCACGCCCCGGCGTAGCACATCCGTCCTGGTGGCGGGGCCGTCCGGGCGACGGCCCCGCCACCGGTGAGGGACACCCGGTAGCGAGGGCGTACCAGACACGACGGGAGGGCCTCCGACTTCGGAGGCCCTCCCGTCCCGCTACTCAGTAGGTGACGCAGGCGAGGTAATCGAAGCCCTTCTGGGCCGCTTCGAACGGGTCGAAGGTCGGGTCGCCGAAGCGGGGGTCGTGCTCGACGACGTAGTACCGCACCGGGCCCTGGGTGGCGGCGAAGATCGCCGGGAAGTCGATGATCCCCTCGCCGACGATCTCGATCCGGCCGGGGAACGGACCAGCGGCCATGTCCTTGACGTGGAAGAGCTGGATGCGGTCGCCGTAGCGCTCGATCAGCTCGACCGGGTTGTCCAAGCCGCCGCCATTCGTCGCCCAGTAGATGTCCATCTGGAAGACGACGTTCCGCGGGTCGGTGTTGGCCATCAGGATGTCGAAGACCGTCTGGCCTCCGAAGGACTCCTCGAACTCGATGTCGTGGTTGTGCACCATCAGCGTCTGGCCCGCCTGCCGCGCCCGCGCGCCGAGCTCGTTCAGATACTCGGCGTACGCGACCCACTCGGCCTCGGAGTGGTAGACGAGCGGGAAGATCGGGGTGGAGCCGGAGCCGAAGTACTTGATCCCCAGGACCTTGTTGTCGGCCAGGATCTGGTCGAAGTCGGTCGGGTTCTCCGGCGTGCCGACGTCGACGTGGCGCGCCGAAGCCTTCAGGCCGTACTTGTCCAGCAGCGCCCGGTACTCCTCCGCGCTGAGCCCGCTGAGCGTGAACGGCTCGACGTTGCGATAGCCCATCTCGCTCAGGCGGCTCAGCACCTCCTCCAGCCGCGCGATCGTCGCCGCGTCGGTGCCGAAGCCGACGTACTCGGCGAACGTCCACAGCTGAATGGAGATCTTGCTGTCCGGAACCCCCCGCCCGGCGCACTCCCCCGCGCTCGGCGGACGCGGTCCCCGCACTACCCACGCCGAGGAACGCCGCCAGAACGGCAACGACGATCCCGCTGAGAATGCGCCGGCGGCTGCTCGATCTCCTCATGATCCCTCCATCGGAACCTCTCGATGCCGGCGGACCGGTCCCCGCCGCCCACCCGGCACACTCACCCGCACCCATCCTCCGGGACCCACAGCCAGAAACACCAGCCACTGAAACAAGCCTTGAACCGCGACGCACAATGACCCATACAGGAGTCGCATCCGGACAGTGATGTCGGGTCGAGGGCCGGGGATACGCCGGCACCGCACGCTGCGGGAACGCGGGCTAGCGTTTCTCGGCGGTGTAGGTCAGGTGGGTCACCCGGGTCGAGGCGGCGGTGCGGGCCTGGTTCAGCGCGAGGCGGTCGGGGTCCACGCGGTCGAACAGGCGGATGCCGGTGCCGAACAGCACGGGCGCGAGCGAAATCGAGAACTCGTCGATCAGGCCGGTGTCCAGGTACTCCTGGATCGTCTCGGCGCCGCCGGAGATGCGCACGTCGCGGTCGCCGGCGGCCTCGCGGGCCCGGTCGAGCGCGCTCTCGATGCCGTCGTTGACGAAGTGGAAGGTGGTGCCGCCCGGGCGCTCCCACGGGTCACGCTTGGTGTGGGTGACGACGAAGACCGGGGTGTGGAACGGAGCCTCCTCCGGCCATGCCTGCTCGCCGAGGTCGAACATGCGCTTGCCCATGACGCTCGCGCCGGTGCGCTCGTACGTCGCCCGTGCGATGTCGTTGTCGATGCCTTCCTCGCCGCCCTCGCCGAGCTTGAGGTTCTCCCGGAACCAGCGCTGCGGGAACATCCACGCCTGCAGTTCCGACCACTTCGTCGTCCAGCGCCTGACGCCCGGGTCGTCCTGCTTCTCGGGCGAGAAGGCGTCCTCGGCCGGCACGGCCTCGGGTGCCATGAAACCGTCGAGCGACATCGTCACGCTGAAGAACACCTTCCCGGCCATCAGCTCTCCGCTCCCTTCGGGGTGGTCTCGTTCGAGGTGGTCTCGCTCCGGCCGGTGTCGTTCCGGGTGAGTTCGGCGACGTAGGCCGCCAGGTTGCGCAGGGTCTGCTCGCCGCCCTCGATCGCGTGGTACTTCTCCACCGCCTCGTCGCGGAGTTCCTTGGTGGGGAACACCGTGCGCATCACGATCCGGGTCTCGTCGCCGGCCGGCTCGAAGGCCAGGACCGACTCGAAGGCGTCGGGGTCGTCGCGGGACTCGCCGTGCAGCAGCGCGATCCGCTCCGGCGGGACGATCTCCCGCCAGGTGATCCACTCCTGGTAGTCGGTCCCGTCCGGCCCGTGCATCACGAAGTCCCAGACCCCGCCGGCGCGGAACTCGAAGGACCGCGTGGTGGTGGAGAACCCCTCCGGTCCCCACCACCGCGACAGGTGCCGGACCTGCGTGAACGCCTCGAACACCCGCTCCCGTGGTGCGCTGATGACCCGGGACATCACGATCTCGCGGTCCGCGGTCGCGTGTTCGGGCTCGATGCCGCTACTGGTCATCGCCATCCGGTGGTTCCTCCCGCCTTGCCTGGTTCAGGTCCTGCACGTACTCGTCCAGCCGGTCGAAGCTCCCGCTCCAGAACCGCTCGAAGCCGCCCAGCCACTCGTGCACCGGCCGCAGCCCGCGGGCCTCCAGGCCGTACAGCCGCTGCTTGCCCGCCCCGCGGACCCGCACCAGCCCGACCTCCCGGAGCACCCGCAGGTGCTTGGACGCCTGCGGCTGGCTCATCCCCAGATCCCGCGCCAGCTCGGTCACCGGCCACTCGCCGCCCTGCAGCAGGACCAGGATCTCCCGCCGCTGCGGCTCGGCGATCGCGTTGAACGCGTCCGAGGTCGTCGCCGCCCGTGCCATGCAACCATCATATGCCTATATCGGAATGCGTCAACGCCCCGTCGCAGCGGTCACGGGTCCTCGGTGTTGCGGAACGCGTCGCGGAGGCTGGGTTCGCGGACGGGTGGGGGGAGCGAAGGGCGCGCGCCGGCAGTCAGGGTCGGACGCTCGCTCCCGCGGATGAGCGTGCCGACCCGACCGGCGTCCTCGGCGAAGACCGATCCCGCGCACGCACCGACCAAGACGCAGATCGCGGCGCCGGAGAACCAGGTCACCAGCGCGAGGGCGACACCGAAGAAGCCGAACTGTGCTTCGTTCTGCGTCACTACATCTGGCATCCATATCTTTGCGGACGCCGCGAACCCGGCCATGGCGACGCCGGTGATCACACCGGTGGGCAACAGGACCCGCGGGCGCACGTCGCCGAGCAGGAGGAACCAGGCGGTGAACCACCACAGCGCTGACGTCACGGCCAGTGACACGACGACGAAGAGTCCGAGTCCGAGCCCACCGCCGAGCGCACCCCGCAGACCGCCGAGTAGGGCCACCGAAGCCAGGATCACCACCAGCCAGGCCACTCCACGCCACTGCGCGCCGACGCTTGACCCCGGAGGTCGCCGCCAGGCGCGGACGTACACGCGCTGCAGCGCAGTCGTGAACGAACTGGCGTAGGCGATGGTGAGCACGAGCCCGAGCAGACCGGTCGCCCTCCGGATGTCGTCCGACGAGGCGAAGGCGTCCCTGGCCAGCGTGAGCGCGTCTCCGCGCATGCCGAGCCGGGCCGTGACGGTGGTGATCATCGACGAACGGATGCGCTCGGGCGCAAAAGCCGCGACGACGATCACGAGCGGGAAGAACGAGACGAACGCCTTTCCTGCGAGCGCGACGCTGCGATCGACGAACTCGATCTCGAGCATGCGTTCCCACACGCGCCACAGGAGCAGCCGCTCCAATCGCGTTCGCAGTATGGCGATGCGCTCTCGCACCTTGATGCCTCCGGACGCGAAGGTGGTTTACGTCTGTTCCAGCACTCCGGGCCTGTACGTGCCCGGCCAGACGCACCCTAGCCCCGGTCGGCAGGCGAGGGCGGCACCCGTGGCGGCTGAGCAAGCGCCCTGGAGCGACCCGGTGCGCCAAGGCACCTCGGTGTCAGACTCCTTGGAGCGCCTGGAGTCTGCCGGACCGGATCGCAGGCGACGATCGAGCAGCTGACGCTGCGCAACCGACGAAAGGAAGGTCGATGCAGAGCCTGATGGTGGACTTCATCATCTCCCTCGACGGCTACGGCGCCGCGGAGGGCTGGCCCGGCTTCTGGGGGATGGAAGGGCCCGAGTACCTGGGGTGGCTCGAGGAGCAGGAGGAGCACACGGCGCTCATGGGAGCGACGACCTACCGGCTGATGTCCGGGTTCGCCGAGCAGACGCCCGAGGAGGCCGGCGTGGGGGGACTGACCGCGCAGCCGAAGGTGGTGTTCTCCTCCACACTGGAGGGGCCGCTGTCCTGGGCCAACACCGAGCTGGTCCGCGGTGACGCCGTCGACGCCGTGCGGGCGATGAAGCAGGAGGGCCGCCTCCCCCTGCGCACCCTCGGCAGCCTCGCCCTCAGCCGGTCACTGCTCCAGGCCGGCCTGGTGGATCGCTACCGGGTCGTCGTGTTCCCCGTCATCACCGGTGCCACCGGCCAGGACCGGATCTTCGACAGGTATCCCGACGTCGCCCTCGAGCTGGTGGACCACCGCACCTTCGACGGCAGGCTGCAGATGCTCGAGTACATCCCCACCGTTCTCGACGGCCCGCCTGGCGCCGGCGGGTCGCCGAACGCCTGAGCCCCGAAGGGCCGTCGGCCGAGCGTGCCGTACGGCGCCCGCTGTCCTATGGCTGGCTCATCGCTCGATCATCTGCATCTGGGCGTCGGTGTGGTGGCCGCCTTCGGCTGGGGTGAGTCGGTCGAGGGCCGCGATCTGGTCGGCGGCGAGGGTGACGCCGTCGGCGGCGGTGTTCTCCTCCACGCGGCTGACGCGTTTGGTGCCGGGGATGGGGACGATGTCCTCGCCCTTGGTCAGCAGCCAGGCCAGCGCCACCTGCGCCGGGGTCGCGCCGACCTCGTCGGCGATCGCGCGGACCTCGTCGGCGCTGCGGACGTTGCGGCGGAAGTTCTCGCCGGTGAACCGCGGGTTGTTCTTGCGGAAGTCGTCGTCGTCGAGGGCCTCGATGTCGGCCTCGGTGCGCAGCTTGCCGGTCAGGAAGCCGCGCCCGAGCGGCGAGTACGCCACCAGCCCGATGCGCCAGCTCCCGCAGCACCGGCAGCAGCTCCTCCTGGTCCCGGGTCCACAGCGAGTACTCCGACTGCAGGGCGGTGACCGGGTGGACCGCGTGGGCGCGGCGGATCGTGTCGGCCCAGGCCTCGGACAGCCCCACGTACCGGACCTCCTCGCCGACGCCGCGTGTCGTCTCCCGGGGTCAGGGGCGGATGAGGACCTTGAGCGCGGTGCGCTCGTCCATCGCCCGGTAGGCGTCGGGGGTCCGGTCGAGGGTCACGCTGCGGTCGAAGACCTTGCCGGGCTCGATGCGTCCGGAGAGCGATGGCCGGTGGCCGGTCAGCTCAGGGCACCGAAACTGACTTGTCCCGGAGGCGGACACTGCGGGGATGACCTTCAGCTCACCCCTCACGCGCGCCGATCCCCCTCGCACCAACCCCGAGCTGGCCGCGCTGAACAGCTGGCTGGACTACAACCGGGCCACCCTGCTCGGCAAGCTGGACGGCCTGACCGAGGAGCAGGCGGGGCAGCCGATGGTCGGCTCGGGCACCACCCTGCACGGGGTCGTCCGGCACATGACGACGATGGAGCAGTTCTTCTTCGTGGAGTGCGTCGGCGGGCAGGTGGAGCCGTACCCGTACTACGACGGCGAGAAGGTCGACTGGGACTGGGAGCTCGACCGCAGCGAGGGACTGCAGCCCGACGTCGACCGCTACGTGGCCCTGTGCGAACGGGCCCGGGCGATCACCGCCGACGTCGACCCGGACACCGCGATCACCACCAAGCGCGGCAACACGGTCGACATCCGTTGGGTGATGCTCGGGCAGATCCAGGAGTACGCCCGGCACAACGGCCACGCCGACATCATCCGCGAGCTGATCGACGGCACGACCGGCGACTGACCGAGCTCGCCGGCCCGAGCGACGGCGGACCCGTCGGCCACTCCGGCTTGGCTCAGCCGATGCGCTCGGACAGCGAGACGATGATCCCTTCCGGCCCGCGGACGTAGGCCATCCGCCACACGCCCTCGTACTCGCCGATGCCACCGACCAGTCCGTAGCCCTCGGTAGCTGCCCAGTCGACCGCCGCCTGCAGGTCGTTGACCTCGAAGGCCACGTTGCGCAATCCCAGCTCGTTGGCCATGGCGGACGGTGAGCCCGGCACGGAGTCGGGTCGCACGAAGCGCGCGAGCTCCAGGCGGGCGCCACCGTCGGGCGACTTCAGCATGACGATCTCGGTGCGGGAGTCGGGAATGCCGCAGACCGTGTCCAGGAACTCGCCCTCGAGGAACGTCCTGCCCTCGACCTCCAGGCCCAGCGCCACGAAGAAGGCGGTCACCACGTCGAGATCGGCGACCGTGACGCCGACGTGGTCGAAGCGCCGTACCTGTGACATAGGGCCCGTCCTCCCGTCGTCGTGCCGACCGTGCATCGCCACGGTAGGCGTTCTCAGCACCTCTCGTTGCGGCGACCTGCGCAACTCGCGCGTCCAACGCGCACGGGCGGCGGGAGGCCGTCGCCGGGGAAGGGCCGGTGGGGCGTGGGACGGCGGAGCGGGGCCCTGGCAGGATCGCCGCCATGGGTGGGCGGCGGGTGCCGGGGGACGTGGTCGCGGCGGCGGGTCTGCTCGGGGTCGGTGTGGTGACCACGGCGCTGGTGCACGTGCCGCGGACCCGGGCGGTCGTGCAGCGGCTCGATGACCGGTGGTACGCGCTGATCGAGCGCACCCGTACGCCGCCGCAGACCGCCGCCGCGAAGGTGCTGGACGTCGCCTTCGGCACGCACATCGACTGGACCGTGCGCGTGCTGGTCACCGCCGACCTGGTGCGCCGCCACCGCTGGCGCGCGCTCGCCGGCTGGGCCGGCACGATCGTGCTCGGCGAGGTCTCGGTCGGCCCGCTCAAGGCCGCGGTGGACCGAATCCGCCCACCCGACCCGCTGACCCGGACCTCGATGATGTCCTACCCGTCCGGCCACGCGCTGGCCGCCACGACCACCGCCCTCGGCATCGCGATCGCACTGCTGCCGCCCGGGCCGGGCCGCCGCCAGGCGCTCGCGGTGGCCATCCCGCTGGCCTGGCTGACCGCGCTGAGCCGCACCTCGCTCAACGCGCACTGGCTGTCCGACGTCGTCGGCGGCGCCGCGCTCGGCACCGGCTACGCGCTGGCGACGCCCCGGCTCGTCGACTACCTGGCCGGCCGACCTCCGCCGCCGCGCTACGTCCATCCCGGCTGAGAAGCCTGGACGCAGCAAGTCCTCGCCGCGCCCGACTCCGGACGCTGACCGGGACGGTCGGGCCAGGGGATCCGGAACGGCGGTGTTGCGTAGGCTTCCGGGCATGTCGGGGACCGAGGTGACGGTCGCCGCGCTGGCCGGGCGCGTGTGGGACGCCGTGCTGGCTGAGGACCCGCTGAATGCGACGGCCCTGGGCTTCCATGAGTACGACGCGCTGCTGCCGGACAACGGGCCGGCCGCGGCGGACACGGCCGAGAGGCGGCTGCGGGAGCTGCGGGCGGAAACCGAGGCCGTCCCGGTCGAGCAGCTCAGCCGGGAGGACCGGGTGACGCGCTCGGCGTTGCTGGCCTTCCTGGACACCGAGCTGGCGATGCAACTCCCCCAGCACGCCGACTGGAACGTCGATCCCATGGCGGGTCCCGTCATGGTGCTGGCCGGCGCCGGTGAGCGGCAGCCGGTGGCCGACGCGGCGCAGCGGGCGGATCTGCTGCGCCGCTGGCGGGAGATGGCACCGTACCTGGACCGGTACGGCGCGGGTCTGCGTCGCGCGCTTGCGGCCGGCCGGGTCGCGCCCGCGGTGCTCGTCCGACAGGTGATCGCGCAGATCGACGGTGTGCTGGGCGCCTCGCCCGCCGCGTCCCCGCTGCTCGAGCTGACCCAGGCGCATCAGGCCAACTGGTCGGACCGGGAGCGGGACTCCTGCAGGGCCGAGCTAGCTGCGATCGTCGCCGAGGAGGTGTTACCCGCCTTCGTCCGGCTGCGCGGGCTGCTCGAGGACGAGGTCCTGCCCCGGGCACGTCCGGACGACCGGGCCGGTCTCGGCGCGCTGCCCGGTGGCGCCGAGTTGTACGCGCGGGCCATACGCGGTTTCTCCACACTCGACCTGACCGCCGAGCAGGTGCACGAGATCGGGCTCGCCGAGGTCGCGCGCACCGACGCCGAGCTGACCGAGTCCGGCCGCCGGGTGCTGGGCAGCGACGGCCTGGCCGACACACTGGGCCGGCTGCTCGCCGGCGACGGCACCAGGTTCAGGGATCGGGAGGAGCTCCTCGCCGTCGCGCGGGACGCGGTCGAGCGCGCGGAGGCCGTAGCACCGAAGTGGTTCGGGCTACGGAACGACGAGCCCTGCCTCGTACGGGCGGCCCCTCCACAGGAGGAGCAGAACGCCCCGTTCGCCTACTACTGGCCGCCCGCGGCGGACGGCAGCCGGCCCGGCATCTTCTACGTCAACACCTCGGCGCCGCAGACACGGGCCCGATTCGACGTCGTGGTCGACGCCTGCCATGAAGCCGTGCCCGGCCACCACCTGCAGATCGCGGTCGCCCGTCGGCTCACCGGCCTGCCCGCGTTCCGGCGCCTCGGGCTGCCCCCCGCCTACCAGGAGGGCTGGGGCCTGTACGCCGAGCAGGCGGGCGAAGAGATGGGCCTCTACCGCACCGACCTCGACCGGCTCGGTCGCCGGGCCAAGGACGCGCTGCGATCCTGCCGCCTCGTCGTGGACACCGGTCTGCACGCGCTGGGCTGGAGCCGGCAGGAAGCGATCGACTACCTCACCGCGCACACCGCGTTCCCGGCCGAGCTGGCCGCCCGGGAGGTCGACCGCTACCTGGCCTGGCCGGGACAGGCGCTGTCCTACAAAGTCGGGCAGCTGGAGATCCTCGCGCTGCGCGAGGAAGCCCGCCGGCGCCAGGGACCGGGGTTCGACATCCGCCGCTTCCACGACGTCGTGCTGGGTTCCGGCGCACTGCCACTGGTCACGCTGAGGGAGCTCGTCCAGACCGAACTGCGCTGACCAGAGGGCACGTCAGCCGGGCAGTCCGGGGAGCCGGCCGCCGCCGGGCCCGGACCGCCCGGCCCGGCTCAGCCGCGGCTGCCGATCAGCCCGTGCGGGTCCAGCACGTACTTGCGGGCCGCACCCTGGTCGAACTCCCGATAGCCGCGGGGTGCCTCGGTCAGCGGGATCGGGGTCGCGTTGACCGCCTTCGCGATCTGCACCCGGTCGTGCAGGATCGCCATCATCAGCTTCCGGTTGTAGCGCATCACCGGGCACTGCCCGGTGTAGAACGCGTGCGACTTGGCCCAGCCGAGGCCGAGCCGGATGGACAGCGAGCCCTCCTTGGCCGCGTCGTCGGCCGCGCCCGGGTCGCCGGTCACGTACAGCCCCGGGATGCCGAGCGCGCCGCCGGCCCGGGTGATGTCCATCAGCGAGTTGAGCACCCGGGCCGGTTGCTCGGTCTCCGCCTCGGCACCGTGCCCGCGGGCCTCGAAGCCGACCGCGTCCACGCCGCAGTCCACCTCGGGCTCGCCGAGGATCTGTTCGATCTGGTCCTTCGGGTCGCCCTGGGAGACGTCCACGGTCTCGCAGCCGAAGCTGCGCGCCTGAGCCAGCCGGTCGGCGTTGAGGTCGCCGACGATCACCACCGCGGCGCCGAGCAGGAACGCCGAGCACGCCGCGGCGAGCCCGACCGGCCCGGCGCCGGCGACGTAGACGGTCGACCCGGTGCCCACCCCGGCGCTCACGCAGCCGTGGTAGCCGGTCGGGAAGATGTCGGACAGCATCGTCAGGTCGAGGATCTTCTCCATCGCCTGGTCCCGGTCCGGGAACCGGAGCAGGTTCCAGTCCGCGTACGGGACCAGCACGTACTCGGCCTGGCCGCCGACCCAGCCGCCCATGTCCACGTAGCCGTACGCGGAGCCGGGCCGGTCCGGGTTGACGTTGAGGCAGATCCCGGTCTTGCCCTCCTTGCAGTTGCGGCACCGTCCACAGGAGATGTTGAACGGCACCGAGCACAGGTCGCCGACCTTGATGTACTCGACCCCCGGCCCGACCTCGACCACCTCGCCGGTGATCTCGTGCCCGAGCACCAGGCCCGGTCCGGCGCGGTGGTCCGGCCGCGGACCATGTGCTGGTCGCTGCCGCAGATGTTGGTCGCGACGTTCTTGAGGATCGCGGCGTGCGGCAGCTTGCGGCCGACGTTCGCCGGGTTGACCCCGGGACCGTCCTTCAGCTCCAGCGTCGGGTAGTCGGTGTCCTGCACCTCGACCTGCCCGGGCCCCATGTAGGCGACGGCCTTGTTCCCGGTCATGGTGCGCTCCCTCCCGTGATGGATCGCCGTGCATTACAACTCGACCCTGCACCCGACGACCGGGTCCGTGCCACCCCCCGCGGGTGCTCCGTCGGCCCGGTACGACCGACCCGTCCCGGGCTGCGCCGGGACGGCCCCGATGCGCCGTATGGCGAGCGGCCCGGCTCGTAGCGTTCCTGCTGAACGGAGAGATCGCCGGCCTGGAAGTCCTTGATGCCGCCGCACTCCCGCATCCGGACCTGCTCTTCGACTGCACGGCTTGCTGAGGATCTGACGGTGACGTGCACCGACCCGCGCGCGTTGGCGGCTGGTGCCTACCGCACTCCGGATTCGCGCAGCATGCGCTTCCGAACGCGTTAGGATTTCACATACGACCGTATCGCGTCGGTGACGACATCTATGTGTTGCGGCTCCAGCATGTTCCCGGACGGCAGGACGAGGCCCCACTGCGCAAACGTCTCGCACACGGGCAGCTTCGGTCGACTGGAATTGCCTCCGGATGTGACCGGGTGCAAGTGCAAGGGGTGGAAAAAGCGCCGAGTCTCGCACCCTCTCGCCCGCAGGAACGCGGAGAGTCCGCGAGCGCCTCCATCGACGATGTGGGGATCGACGACGACGGCGTACACCCAGTTCGCGTGCCGGTCTGGCCGGGGTGGTCTTGCCGGTATCCGCACACCTGGGCAGTCGTCTAATCGAGCCGAATAGTGGGCAGCGTTGGCGGCCTTGCGCGCGAGGAACTCGTCGAGGCGTTCGAGCTGGGCGAGTCCGACAGCGGCGTTGAAGGCCGACATGCGGTAGTTGAAGCCGAGCGCCGCGTGCAGGTATGGTCGATCAACGTCGGCTAGCTGAGCGTGGCTGCGTAACCACCGGAGTCTGTTCGCGAGCGCCTCGTCTTCGGTCGTGACCATTCCCCCTTCACCGGTCGTGATGACCTTGTTGGCATAGAAGGAATAGCAGGCCAACGCGCCGAAGGACCCGACCGGACGGTTGTCGTGCTCGGCGCCGAGGCCCTGCGCGCAATCCTCGACGAGGACCACCCCGCGCTCGCGGCACAGATCGGACAGCGACGTCAGGTCGCACGGGTGCCCGAAGAGGTGGACAGCCAGGACAGCCCGGGTGGCGGGCGTCATCGCAGCACGGACGTCTTGACTGCCAATGTTAAATGTGAGGGGATCTGAGTCCACGAAGACTGGGGTCGCGCCGGTGAGCGCGACCATGTCGGCGCAGGGTGCGAAGGTGAACGACGGTATGATCACCTCGTCACCGGGCCCCAGATCGAGTGCGGCGAAGGCGAGATGCAGTGCTGCGGTTCCGCTGGAGGTGGCAACGGCGTGCGAGGATCGCACGCGGAGTGCGAACTCCGCCTCGAAGGACCTCGTAGTCTGGCTGTGTCCGCCGGCGTCGGCAGCGTCAATGCATCGCCGGAGCGCGGCAAGCTCGGCGGCTCCGATGTCCGGGGCGTGCACGGGAATCATCAGACCGACCTCGTCGAGGACCACTAGTTGACTTCATCGTCAGAACAGCAGGATGCGGCGGCCGAACTTGAGTTCTGGCGGGCGCTGGCCCAGACCCGTGGAGACGTGATCCGTGCTCTGCACGAGTTCAACTACTGGCACGAATCGACTGTAGCCCGTGGCGAGGTTATCGCGGGGCTCGAGCAGGCCGTGGCGCTCTGGCGCGAGCGCTGCCTCGCGGCCGAAGCCCGCCTGGCATCGCCGGCGCCTACGGGCTCCGCCGCGCGCGGGCGCACTGCCCTTGCCCGTCGTGCTGGCCGGCGGATGCGGCGGACAGTGGCCAGCCGGCTTCATCGGCTCTGAACGCCAGGGATGGGTGATTGTGCGACGCGTACCCTTGGTCCTCACTGGAACCGGGCCGGTCGCCGAGCGATTCTCGACGCTCGTTCAAGAGCGGGGCAGCGGGATCGCGGGGCGTCTGGGCCTCACGCTCGACATGGCGCCAGAGCTCGGACCAGAGCCGTCCGTCCTCGTCGACACGGTCGACGACGACGGAATCGCCCCTCTACTTCACGCAGTTCTGAGTGGGCATGCTGCCGTGACCACTGGCCTGGTCAAGCTCGTCCGGCAGCCCGTGGACTTCGCCGTACTCCGTGCCGACCGTCGGCTCGGCATGGCGGCAGCGCTGCTTCCGGGACTGCCCCTCGTGGAAATGCTCGCCCGGCACGAGGATGCCGGCGATGTCGTTGAACAGGTCGAGATCGAAGGAGCCTCCCCGTGCGATCTCGTCGACGAGGCACTCGCCGTGGCTGCGTTGCTCGGTCTGCAGTCAGAGCGGCAGCACGTTCGCCTCGACGGGGATACGGAGAAGCGTGGTTGCCGGTGGCGAGCCGTGGTCGGCGCTGGTCAACCGGTGGTGAGCTGCGTCGGCGGTCCACCGCCCGATGACGTGCGCACTGCGATCATCCGTACGAAGCGAGCCGAGGAGGCCGGCGTTACCTTGTGCGGTTCCGTTGGAGGTACCGACCGCATCGTGCGAGCGCTGCTCGCCGATGTCCTTGCTCTTGCGTTGGAATGCGACACACCGTGGCGCGCCCACCGGCGGCAGACCTGGCGCCTCCGGTGAGAGTCGGGATCTACAGCCGCTGGATCGACACGCTCGGCGGTGGCGAGCAGACGCTCGGGGCCATTGCCGCGACTCTTGCACAGAGCCATGATGTCGACATCATTTCGCACGACGCGCCGGACTGGGCCGGGTTCCGGGACCGGCTGGGATTCGATCTGACCGGACTCACGAGCAGGATCGTGCCGTACGACCCCGACCATTACCGACCTGTCCAGGCCGCCAGCAAGGACTACCACCTCTTCATCAACTGCTCCTACCTCGACACCGTCCGGGCGTATGCCGACGTCAACGTCCTGCAGGTCTTCTTCCCGCCGGAAGCACCGGCGAGCGCAGGCGACGTGACACCGGTGCCGAGCCATCCGGACGGTCAGGACGGGCACCTGCGGGCGATTGCCGGACTGTATCCGCTGGAGCGTGAAGACAACGAGGTCTTCGCCTGGACGGACGGCCACGCCCGCTTCGAACTGGTCGCACCGGGGCAAGGCGCGACCCTCGTCACGCTGACGATCGCCAGCAACCGACCGCGCGGCGTGCCGCCGGCGGAGGTCTCGGTGGCTGTCGACGGGACGACACTTCGCGCGGCGACGACGCTGCCTCGGAGCGGGTTCGTCAACCTCGACGTCGTGGTGCCCCGCGAGTTGATGCACGGCCGCGCACAGCTGCTCGACGTGCGCAGCGACAACTTCGATCCGTCGCGGCACCAGGACGACGTGCGTACCGCAGTCGGCGTGCGCATCGCCGCGGCCTCGGCAACGGTTCTTTCTCCGGAACGTGCGGGCCGTCTCCGTCGTCGGCCGCCCCCGCGGCCGGCCACGGGCATCGACCGCTGGACCCACCACCACCGCTACTACGATGCGATCGGCACCTACGATCTACTCCTGGCCAACTCCCACTTCACCCAACGTTGGATCGCCCGCCGATTCGGGCGGGCCAGCGAGCTGCTCTATCCGCCGGTGCAGGTGGGGCAATTCGGGCCGGGGTCCAAGAAGCCGCAGATCATCAGCGTCGGTCGCTTCTTCGTGGAGGGACACAGCAAGAAGCAGTTGGACATGATCCACGCGTTCCGGAGACTCTGCGACGCCGGGTTGTCGGGCTGGCAATACTGTCTTGTCGGCGGGACGCATCACGATCCGGAGTCCGTGCGGTACCTCGAGGACTGTCGTGAGGCGGCCGTCGGCTATCCCGTCACACTGCATCCCAACGCCAGTCTGGATGAATTGGCGAGCCTCTACGCAGAGAGCTCTCTGTACTGGAACGCCACCGGCTACGGGGAAGACCCCGACGTCGACCCGGACCGCTTCGAGCACTTCGGCATGACGACGGTCGAAGCAATGGCGAGCGGCTGCGTCCCACTGTCGTACGCCCGCGCCGGTCAGCCTGAAGTCATCGAGGACGGCTGGTCGGGGATCCTCTGGGAGACCCTCGACGACATGGCGAAGGGAACGTTGGCACTGATCGACAGACCGACAAGGCGGGCCAGGATGGCCGCAGCCGCGATCGAACGCAGCCAGAGATTCACCTACCCACAGTTCAGCAGCACGTTTCAACGGCTGCTGGCCGAGACCTTCTCACCCGGCGCCTGAACAAGCCATGACATCGTCGAGAGCCCTCGTCACCGGAGCGTCCGGATTCCTCGGGCGGCACCTGGCCCAGACGCTCCAGGCCAGGTACGACGTGGTTGACAGAATCGACATCAGGGCACCGGACGACGGTTGCTCTGGTGAGGTCCATGTCGCCGATCTGCGTGACATCCTGCCTGGACTCGACCGGTACGACGCCGTCTTCCACCTTGCCGCCTCAGTGGGAGGGCGAGCCGGCATCGAGAGGGGACCACTCGGCGTCGCCGGCAACCTCGCCACCGACCTGGCCTTCTTCGAATTCGCCGCTCGTACGCGTCCCGCTCATGCCGCGTACCTGTCCTCCTCTGCCGTCTATCCCGTTGAAGCCGCCTCGCAAAGCGCGCCGGACGACGGCGACCCGCGGCACGAGGAGAGCAGCGTGCAGCCGCTGGCGGCCAACTTCGGCCGGCCGGACGGGACGTACGGCTGGGTGAAACTGACCGGAGAGCACTTGGCCCAGGTCGTGCGGGACCGGTTCGACGTACCCATCGTGTGCTATCGCCCCTTCACCGTTTATGGGCCTCATCAAGGCCACGACTACCCGGTGACGGCCATTGCCGCAAGAGCCCTCTCCAAAGAGGACCCACTCATGCTTTGGGGCTCTGGTCGACAAGTACGAGACTTCATCTACATCGACGACGCCGTCGCAGCTATCGCTGCCACCTACCAACAGGTCTCAGCTCCGCGGTTGAACGTCTGCACCGGGATAGGCACCGAATTCATGAGCATCGCGAGGATCGCTGCTGACATGGTCGGTTACCAGCCGAGCCTCTTTGGCGACCCCAGCAAACCCACCGGCGTGGAGCGACGTGTCGGTTCGCCTCTCCGCCTGAACACATGGTTCCGGGCGAAGACCACATTAAGAGATGGAGTAGGAT
This sequence comes from uncultured Actinomycetota bacterium, assembly GCA_963849885.1. Taxonomy (GTDB): domain Bacteria; phylum Actinomycetota; class Actinomycetes; order Mycobacteriales; family CADCTP01; genus CADCTP01. The sequence continues at coordinate 22,730 of CAWKIV010000006.1, forward strand.
CGGTCCTCGAATGGCTCTCCAATTCGAGCAACGACGGGAAGCGGCCGTGTATCGGAACGACTCCGAACGACGGAGCAAGATCGTCCTGGAAGTAGACAGCCCCCGCCCGGATCGGCGGCGGCGGTCTGTCGTCGTCTAGTGTCGCGTGAACGATGATCTTTGACCGCCGGCCGAGCCGCGGGCGAAACTGTCTCGGCGTGGTCTGCGGTGGGCGTTGGAAGGGATCGTGTGCCAGCACCTTGGTGCCGTTCGTCCGATGCTGCCTCTCTCTGAGAACCCGCAGCCGAGCAACGTGGGCCGCGCCAAGCTCCGTTCAGGGCTGCACGGTCCCGTTAGGGCTGGAACAGTTTCCAGTGCCCCTCGGAGCCGACCTGGGCGGCGCCGTCGACCACCCTGATGGCGGTGTCATCGTCGATCGCGTACGTCGGCGCAGGAATCCGTGCCGCCCACGTCTCTGCGTTGGCCAAGGAAGCGTCGGGGTGGTCCGGGTGCTCCAGGTGCGGGATCACCGCGAAGTCGACGAGTCCTGCTCCCTGTCCCGTGACCAGGATTCTGTCGACGTCACCCTGGGGCGTGGTGAAGACGATGTCCTCGGACTTCAGCGGTCCATCGTTGCCGCGGGGCGGTTCGACGTAGGTCTCGACGAAGGTGGAGGCAGCAGCGATGCTCCCGGCGCTCACCTCCACGTAGACCGCCTCGGAGCGCAGCGTCGGCAGGAGACCGGTCAAACCGGAGCGCCGCATCCAGTTGGCGAGAAACAGGGGGTCGCCGCCCCATACCAGCAGTGCGTCGGCGTCCCGGACCGTTGGCACCCAAGCAGCCTCCTCGATGCTCGGCAGCACCGACAGCTCCAGGACCCCCAACGACTTCCAACCCAGTTCACACAACGGCAAGGGACCCTTGCCGCAGATCGCCCGCCACGCCATGACGGGCCCGCCGGGGAAGGGGTAGATGGCGGTGGGGATGAAGAGGGCGTTGGACTCGGCGATCGGTTTGTCCAGCAGGTCAACCAGCGCGTCGTGGATGCTGCTGTTCTTGATCCCGGCCGAGGTGAGGAGAGCTCTCATGTTTCTACCTTCCTGAGTGCAATCTCGTGATGCCTGAATTGCCTACTGCGTGGCACTCACTGCGCCCCGAACTATTGAGCAACATGACGGGCGCGACACCGGCTGAGGGCTGAGGCCTCTGGCAGCCGCGCCGTGCCGGGCGGGCTCCGCCGTGGCAGAACCCGCCCGGCCTGGCCGAGGGGCGTGTCTCCCCATCGGGTGGATGCGGACGGCGTCCAGACGTCGTCCGGCAAGGCGAGGAGGAGTCCGATACCGTCGTTGTATCGGCGACGACGAGAACGCCGCCGGTCGGCGTCTGGACGTCGGCCCGCGCCGCCAGCGGGTTGGGAGACACGCCCTAGACCTCGCCGCACGGCCCCTGGGTTGCGAACGGCAGGCTCGGGTACCCCGAGACGTCGGCGGAGTAGAGGGACCCGTCGGCTGCCGCCCTCAGCACCGCGAGCGTCGGGATCCGGAACAGGTTCTCGAGCTGTCCGTTGCTCTTCTGCCCGACGGAGCGCACCTCGTAGAAGATCGCGCCTGTGGTGGGCGTCGAGGTCACCGGCTGCTCGCCGGCCGGGGCGGTCCCGCCCATCAGCATGCGGGACAGCGCCGCGTTGGTGATGTCGATGAGCGGGTAGTGCGCGACGTTGACCGGCCCGTACTGGTCCAGCGCCGCGACGCTGACCATGGCCATCTGCCGGTTGATGAGCCACTGCTCCGCCGTCATCCGGGACGGGTCGATCGAGCGGGCGCCGATCTGGAACTGGTTGAGGTCATTGGTGCCGTTGACGACCGGCGCCTCTCCCATGTGGTGCAGGTCGAGAGCGAGCTCCGGGGCGGTGGCGCGCCACAGCCGCCAGAACGCGACGGACTCCGGCTGGGCGAAGTTCTCCCAGTCCCGGTTCAGATCGATCCGGTTCGGTGTCGTGCTCTGCCGGATGTTGGCCTCGGCACCGTCCGGGTTGTACATCGGGATCACCACGACAGTCAGCCGCTCACGGATGAGCCGCGCGTCGGAGGACCCGCCGGCGAGGTAGTTGAGGATCTGCAGCACGGCCTCGGTGCTGTGAAGCTCGTTGCCATGGATGCGGGCCTGCAGCCAGAACGTCGTCGCACCGGTGCCGACCGTGGCGTACAGCAGCTGGCGCCCCTCGCCGGACGTTCCGGCGGAAGCGACATCGACCAGCCCGTGGCTGGTGCGTTCGATCCGGTCGAGCACCTGAACGACGTCGGCGTAGCCGGCGACGCTGGACAGGCGCACGGTCTGGCCGTCTTGCAGGCAGGGGCCGCCCGGGTTGTGTGGCGGGTCGGCCGCGGCCGGGACGCTGACGACGGTGGCCAGCAGGCCTGCCGCCGCGAGCGAGGCTAAGGTCGCACGCATGGTGCTCCTTCCGGTCGGTTGGAGTGTCCGAAGGCTCCCCGACTTCGCCTCGTCACTTCGTAGCCCGACGATCTCGTTCCGGCAAGAGGCGTCGATGTCCCGCCCTGTCATCCGCGGCCGGGCCGGCCGCGCGGTCACGCCAAGCGAAAGACCCGTGACTCCCATGGGGCGAGCGGGTCGGTGGGAGCGGGCGTGGAGCCGGGGACGGACGCGATGAGCGGCGCCGCCGAGGACCACGCGGCCAGCTCGGCTAGATCGGGGACCACCTCAGCTGCGCACGACAGGTTGGCCACGACCAGCAGCCGGGTGTCGTCGAAGGAGCGTTCGAAGCAATACAGCTGCTCGTGGTCGATCAGGAGCATCCGGAACGTCCCGTACGCGACGCAGGGCTCGGCGTGCCGCAGCGCGATGAGCCGGCGGTAGTGCGAAAAGACCGAGTCGGGGTCCTCGACCTGCGCGGTGGCGTTGACCGAGGCCGGACAACGGGTGGAGGTCGAGCCAGGATGTGCCGGTGGTGAAGCCGGCGCCGGGCGAGGCGTCCCACGGCATCGGCACCCGCGCGTTGTCGCGGCTCTTGTACGCCAGCGCCCGCATCACGTCGGCGGGGTCCGCGCCGCGCGCGACCGCGGTGGCGTAGTGGTTGAGCGACTCGACGTCGCGCAGCTGGTCGAGCCTGGTGAAGCCCGGGTTGCTCATCCCGAGCTCGTCGCCCTGGTAGACGTACGGCGTGCCGCGGTGCAGGTGCAGCACGGTGGCCAGCGCCTTCGCGGACTGCTCGCGGTGCTCCGGTGCATCAGAGCCGAACCGGCTGACGCAGCGCGGCTGATCATGGTTCCCGAGGTAGAGGCTGTTCCAGCCGACCGCGGCCAGCCCGTCCTGCCAGCGCCCGAGCGACTGCTTGAGCTGAAGCGTCGTCACCGGCCGGACGTCCCACTTCCCCTTCGGGCCGGAGTCGAGGTCGACGTGCTCGAACTGGAACACCATGTCCAGCTCGCCGCGCGCCGGATCGGTGTAGAGCACCGCCTCCGCCACCGAGCAGCCGGGCGTCTCGCCGACGTTGAGCAGCCCGGGCGGACGACCGGCGAAGACCTCGCGGTGCATCTCCTGGAGGAACTCGTGGATGCGGGGTCCGTTGAGGACGAACGCCGGCGTGTCGGCGAAGCCGACGGTGTCGACGACACCCGGCCAGCGCGGGTCGCGCTCGCCGCCGACCGCGCCGTCCGGCAGCGTGACCCGGCCGTCGGCGCCGACGGGGCCGACCACCTTGGAGATCACGTTGATGACGTCCATCCGGAAGCCGTCGACGCCGCGGTCCAGCCAGAAGCGCATCATGGCGTAGACCGCCTGCCGCACCTGCGGGTTCTCCCAGTTGAGGTCGGGCTGCCCAGGGGCGAACACGTGCAGGTAGTACTCGCCGGTGCGGTCGTCGTAGGTCCACGCCGGGCCGCCGAACGCCGAGCCCCAGTTGGTCGGCTCGGCGCCCGGTGTCCCGGGCTCGAAGCCGGGCCGTGGGAAGCGCCACCAGTACCAGTCCCGCTTGGGGTTGTCCGTCGACGAGCGCGACTCGGCGAACCAGGCGTGCTCCGAGCTGGTGTGGTTGACGACGAGGTCCATCACCAGCTTCATCTCTCGCGCGTGCAGCTGCGCGATGAGCTCGTCGAGCTGCTCGAGTGTGCCGAAGAGCGGGTCGACGTCGTGGTAGTCGGAGATGTCGTAGCCGTTGTCGGCCATCGGCGAGCGGTAGACCGGGCTCAGCCAGACGACGTCGACGCCGAGCAACTCCAGATAGTCAAGGTGGTTCAGGATCCCGCCGAGGTCCCCGACGCCGTCACCGTCGCTGTCGGCGAAGCTGCGCGGGTAGACCTGATAGACCACGGCGGACTTCCACCAGTCGCGCCGGGCACCGGAGCCGGGGGTTACGTCGGTGTGGACGTCAAGGCGCGGCTCAGCGGAGGACACGGCCAGCACTCGACCATGCACGACCGTCCTCCGCAAACCCCCTACCCGGGCCCATGAAGTCCCCGCCAACGCGGGACTCGCGGCAAAGTCGCGTCAGTCCGCGCAGAGGCAGAACGGATGGCCGGCGGGGTCGAGGAACACCCGGAACGTCGTACCCGGCTGATGCTCGTGCTTGGTCGCGCCGAGCTCGAGCACCGCTTCCTCCGCGACGTCGAGGGCGTCGACCACGACATCGAGGTGCATCTGCTGCGGGACGTCTTGGCCGGGCCACTGTGGGGGCGTGAAGCCGTCGACCTTCTGAAAGCCCAGCGAGTCGCCGTACTCGGCGCGGATGGACCACCAGTCGTCGTCGTTCCGCTCGACCTTCCAGTCGAGCAGGGCGCCGTAGAACTCGGCCAGCGCTTTGGGGTCGGGGCAGTCCAGGACGACGACCGGGAAGCGTGCGATTGCCATGACCGGCACTGTAGGAGCCATTCCGGACGGATCACGTCCGGTTCGTCAGCCGGAGCTAGCGGTTGTGACCTCCGCCCGCACAGCAAGGAGTAGCGCCATCTCGCGGCGCGGCCAGGAGCTGGCTGTCCTATCGGCTGACGATCCTTCCGGGGCGTGTGGTGGTGGCGGCACCGTGGGCCCAGACTGGTTGGCCGTTGACGAGGACGTGATCGACGCCGGTCGCGAGGCGGCGTGGATGGTCGTAGGTTGCGTGGTCGGTGAGGCCGGCGGGACCCACGATGCACAGGTCGGCGGCCATTCCGGGGGCGATCCGGCCGCGGCGGCGCAGGTTGTAGGCGTCGGCGGCGTTGGTGGAGAGGTGGCGGACGAGCCGCGGGTAGTCGGTGCGGCCGGCGGCGTCGGTGTAGGAGGCGGCGAGCCGGGCGAACGTGCCGTAGCCGCGGGGATGCGGGTGCTGGCCCTGGTAGATGCCGTCAGATCCGGCGCAGTGCCGGGGGTGGGTGTTGATCGCGTGCAGGTCGGGGTCGGTGAGGGATGGGCGGTCGAGGTGGGCGCCGACCTGCAGCTTGGCGTCCTGGAGCAGGTCGAGCGTCCACGGGCCGGCCGGGCGCCCGTCGGCTTCGGCGGCAGCCGAGATCGTCCTGCCGGCATGGCGGGACCAGTCGTCCGGCACCGCGCCGAGCACGAGCCGGCGGAGGCTCTGCTCGGAGAACGCGTCGTCGGCGAGCAGGCGGGCGCGCACCGCAGGATCCGCCAGCGCCCGCAGGGTGGCGTCCGCGCCGCCGGCCTGAAGGTCGGCCGGGAGCAGCAGCATCGCCAGGATCGTGCTGGACCGCCGGTAGGGGTACATGTCGAAGGAGAGGTCGACGCCGCGGCCGTCCGCCTCCTCGACCGCGCCGTCCAGGTCGGCCGGCGTGGCCCACAGGTGGCTGGCGTGGACGCGGACGCCGGCTCGCGCGCCCACTTCGAGGAGCTCGGCCATCCCGGCGCGGACCTTCGGTCCGTAGCCGCGCAGGTGGGAGACGTACGGCTGTCCGGTCTCGGCCAGCGGCGCCGCGAGCGTCGCGATCTCGCCGGCCGTCCCGAAGCGGCTCGGCACGTACTCCAGTCCGCTGGACAGGCCGGCGGCGCCCTCGGCCAGCGCCCGCTCGACATCGCCGCGGGCCGCCGCCAGTTCCGCAGGCTCCAACGGTCGGTCGGCGGTGTCCGCGAACCGGTACCGGATCGTGCCGTGCGAGGCCAGTACGGCCACGTTCTGCGCCAGCCGCCCGGCGACCATCCCAGCGAAGTCGCCCAGCCCGTACCGGCCCGCCGCCGGCACCGGCCCGTTGACCGGCGTGAAGTACCGCCCCACATACCGGGCCGCCTCCGGCGCGCCGCCGATCCACGAGGACCCGTCCTGCCCGACCACCAGCGTGGTCACGCCCTGCGCGAGCGCCCCAGTGACCACCCCGTCGGCGACCAGCGACCCCTCGGCGTGCACATGCGCATCGATGAACCCCGGGCACACCACACTCCCGGCGACCAGGTCCAGCACCGCCGCGTCCACCCGCTCACCGACGCCCGGCCCGACCGCCACGATCGTGTCGTCCTCGATCAGCACGTCAGCCGGCCGCACCTCCGCCCCGATCCCCTCGGCGACCAGGCCACCCCGCACCACCCGACGCGACACCACCCGACGATCCTGACCCACCGCCGGCTCGGTCGGCCAGGCCCGACCGCCACCGTCAGGCGGCCGCTGCCCGCGCCGGAGCGGGTCGCGCCACGCCTGCGCGGCTGTTAGGTCCGTACTCGTCCGGGCTTATCTCCGGGTATGCGGCGCAGAGCCGGTACCGGAAGACTGAGGTAAGCGGTCCCGCTCGGACGGGGGGAGCGGGACCGCGCCTTGCTTCACAGTTACGAGCAGTACCCTTCTGCGCCAGCGGCTCGCTCCGATCCCCCCGTGTCGGAGCGGGCCGCCTTAGCGACCCACCCGGCGAAGCGACGGATCGTCCCGGACGTGCCGGGACCGAGATGCCGCGACACAGGCCGCAGCTCGGCGGGCGTCGCCGGAAGCGTCCCGCCGCGGCATTGACGCGTGCCGTCACAACTCAACGACCGCAGCGGTCCACACGCTCCCAGGGCCAGTCGGTGGCGAGCCAGCGCGCGACGGCATCGGCGAGTGGTACGTCGAGGCCCGATCTGTCCGCCCGCACCCAGGACTGCACCGTGACGTCCCACTCCTCGGAGGCCGAGGGATACAGGTAGACGCAGCCGATGACGTCGTTGTCGCCGGGGTCGAGGACGGTGAAGGTGAACCCGGCGCCCCGCGTGAAGTCCTCGGCGTGGCGGCGAAGGTCGGTGAGGTTCTCCTCGAGCGTCATGCCGCTGCGAGGCGGCCAGTCGCCGTCGGGATAGCCAGGAGTCGAGCGTATGTGTTCGATGCTCGACATCCAGGCGGCATGGTCGGCCTGATTGTGCTGCGGCCCCAGTGGTTCGAGGCGGAACTGGCTGGTCGCGAGTGAGGTCGGCGGATCGAAGCCGACTGGCACGAACCCCTCCGCGGTCATGACCGGGACCGTAGTGGGCTTGCCAGACCTCCTGCACACGCGTTTTGCTCCGCGGAATGGACCCGGAGCCGGACATGCTCGTGCTCGCGCGGCGGGCCGCGGACGCGGGCGGCGTGACCGTTTGAGACGAATTGGATCTCGGAAGGGGTAGCACCATGACACACCCCGCGCCTCGCGAACGGCAGCAGCGCAGGCGGGACACGCTCGCGAAGCTCGGCGAGCCCGCTGCGGACGTCTGGGTCGCCACCGCCTCCAACTCCGGTTCGTCGGCGGACCCGTACCTGGTGCCGCTGTCGCTGGCCTGGATCGACGAACGGGTCGTGATCGCGGTCGACAGCTCGTCCCGGACGGCCCGCAACATCGAAGGCAGCCGGACCGCTCGCCTTGCGCTCGGCCCGACCCGCGACGTCGTCGTCATCGACGCCCAGCTCGAGCAGTCCGTCCCCGTGGCCGCCGCGCCGGAGTTGGCCGAGCGGTACGTGCTGCAGGCCGACTGGGACCCACGCACCGCCGGCGACTCCTACCGGTTCCTGGTCCTGCGACCCGAGCGCATCCAGGCCTGGCGGGAGGCCAACGAACTCCCCGACCGGACTCTCATGCAGGACGGAACCTGGCTGGGGTGATCGCCTGTCCGGACGCGCCGGGGACGGCGAGTCAGTTCGAGAGCAGGTTCAGCGGGTCCGTCTGATGGCCTGCTGCACCTGGCTCAGGCTGGGGTTGGGTAGGTAGCGGCCGCCGATCCGGACTGTTGGCGAGATCTCGTATCCACCGGTCACGTGCGGACCGCGGCGGCCGCGGGCCAGCGTGCCGACGGACGACGCCGCGCGCCTGAGTGCTGACACTGAACACTGTGCTGAACCCAGCGCCGCGAGGGTCCGCAACGTGCGCAGTGCGGGAGCGACGGTGGGCCGGCCTGAGACCACGAGTCGGCCCTGCTCCTCCCCCTCCCTGGGTGATGCCGATGCACGGTGCCGGGGCAATTCTGTGGTGGTGGTGGAAGCGCTGGCGAGCTCCGGGTCTTCGGTCGCGGCGGGCGGTGACCGGGTCGCCGGCGATGTCGCCTCGGCCCGGCCGACGGTAGTCCCGGGCTGAGGGGTCGATCGTCGTGGCAGCGGTTCTCGCTCTCGTCTCGGCGATGTGCTTCGCGGCCGCTGCGGCCCTGCAGCAGCGTGGTCAGTTCAGGCTGGCGCAGGCCGGCTCGGCCGTGCGAGGCCTGGCCGGTCTGTTTCGGCTGGTGGCGGTACCCGTCTGGCTGTTGGGGACGCTGGTCTTGTTGGTCGGCTACGCGACGCAAGGCGTTGCGCTCGGTCACGGCAGGCTCGTGGTGGTCCAGCCGCTCATGGTGACGACCATCGTGTGGGCGCTGCCACTGGGGTACTGGTTGACGAACCAGCATGTCGCGCTACGGCAGGTGCTGGGCGCCGGAGTCGTCGTCGTCGGGCTGGCGATGTTCGTGCTGGTCGGAGACCCGGACACGGGCGTCGACGACGCATCGACGCTGGGCCTGGTGATCTCGAGCGCGGTGATCGGTGCGCTGGTCGTGTTGCTCATGCTGTGGCTGCGGACAGGGGCTGCTCCGTCGGTGCGAGCGGCCGTGCTCGGTCTGTGCGCGGGCCTCCTCTTCGGGCTGTCGGCCGCGTTCGCCAAACCGGTGATCCACGATCTGCAGGCCGGCATCGCCGAGGCGGCCGGCGACTGGCGGACCTGGACCCTGCTCGGACTCGGGTTCATCGCCTTCCTCATCCAGCAGCTGTCGCTGTCGACGGGTCAGCTTGCGCCGGCGATGGCGGCGGTGTCCGTCGCGAATCCCGCCGTCAGTGTGATCCTCGGGATTCTCCTGTTCGAGGAGCGGCTCACCCGCCCCGCATGGCACGTCGTGGTCGCCGGCGCAGCGCTGCTGGCCGCGCTGGGCGGTGCCGTGCTCATCACCCTGACCAACCGCGACACTCCGGTGCCGGGCCAGCCGCCGGGCCAGGACGACGCTCTCACCGGCAAGACGCTCAGTTGATCATCGAGATCCTCGTGCTCGCGCTGGCGAGCACGGTGCGCCCGTCGAGCCTTGCGGCCGTCTCCGCAATTCTCTCGCATACGTCACGACGTCCCCTCCTGCTCGCGTACACAGCCGGGGGCCTGGCCTTCACCCTCGCGTTCGGCGTCGTCGTGGTCGGCGCGTTTCACGGAATCCACCTCTCCGCGGGCAGCGATCGGACGAAAGGCATCGCCTGCGTCGTCGGCGGTGTGGTCGTTCTGCTCTTCGGCTTCGCGGTGCTCACGGGGTTGATCCGGCGACGGCCGGATCATGGTGCTCCCGGAGCCGACGGCGCCTGGAAGGCCCGGCTCGATCGGCGGCTCACGGTGCGCGCCGCCGCCATCGCGGGCCCGCTCACCCACCTCCCCGGGTTGTTCTACCTGGTCGCGCTGAACGTCATAGTGGCCCACAACCCGCGGCTGCCTGGCGGCTTGGTGGCAGTCGCGATCTACGACGCGGTCTGGTTCGCGGTGCCGATCGCCGCTCTGGCGATGTGCATCGTCAATCCCGAGGCGGCCCGGTCCACCGTCGTGCAGGTACAACGGTGGACCGGGCGGCACGCGCGCGCCTTCGTCCTGTCCATCTCGTTCGTCGTCGGCGCCGCACTCGTCATCCGGGGCGTGCTGTCCCTGGCCGGCGTGTCTTCCAGCTAGGCCCGGCTGAGGCGCCCGCACCGACCGGCGTTAGCGCCGCTCCGGTCACAGCCAGCGACGCACGCGCCGCGCGTAGTCGTCGTACGGCGCACCGAACCGCTCGTGCAGGAACCGCTCCTCCGGGCGGATCGCGCCCCAGAGGACGAGCAGCACCGCGGCCGGGAACAGCACGAGCCCCCAGAACGTGGGTGCCAGCAACGCCAGCCCGAGGTAGAGCGCGAGCAGGCCGACGTACAACGGGTTGCGGGAGAGCCGGTACGGCCCCTCCTCGATCATCGCGTGCGTCGCCTGCCCCGGCAGCAGCCCGGTCTCGTGCCGGCCGAACAGCCACAGCGACCAGCCGTTCCACCCGAGGAACAGCAGCACCAGCGCCCAGCCGAGCGGGACCCGCCACCCGCCGAGGTCGACCGGGTCACCCCAGAGCAGCGTGGCCAGCCAGCCGACGAGCAAGGGCGCGCCGATCGCGACCGGCGGCCAGAGCCGGAACGCGACGGCTTCCCCGGGACCGTCCACCATGCCCTCATTGTCGCGGGTGGCGGCGCCACCACCGGGACCGCGCCGCCGCCCATCCTCGCCGCGACGCTGCCCGCTTCCGCACGGCGAGCTGCTGCGCGGCGTGGCGCGAGCTCGCCACGCGCGCGTACTCCAGTGGGATCGCCATGGTGATCGGCCTCGGCACGGGCTTCGCCGTCGCTCTGGTCGCAGTCGCGGCGCACGCGTGGCGCAAGCGCCGGGCGCGTCGGGCGGCACCGCTGGAGCAGACGCCGCGGTGACTCGAGGGCCCGGGCCGCTCGCTCATCGAGGTCGACCGGCGTGCGGCCATCGATCCCGCTGTCCGGCTGCGATCTGGCCGGTTCTGGCCTGTTGGTAGGGGCAGCCGAGCTGGGCGAAGGTGATCCCGAGGCGGACCAGGGCGTCGCGGTCGCCGGTGGCGATCGCCTCGGCGCGGTCGACGATGGCGGCGGCGATGGGGTTGTCGCGGGTGGTGTGGCGGCTCCGGACGATGCGGGCGGCCGCGTCGGGGTGATGGATGAGTACGGCGGCCTCGGCCCAGAGCGCGGCGTACCAGGGCCGCCACGGTCTGCTGCCCATGGTTCGGAACGGCTCGGGGTCGTCGATGTCGGCCGCGAGCCGCTGTGCGGCAGCGGCCGGGTCGTCGCGATGGAGCGCGAGCAGGCCGTCGAACACCGGCGGCCAGCCCTGCCGATATCCGGCGAGTTGCTCGGCGTCGACACCGAGGTCGATCGTCAGGCGCACCCAGTCCGCCCGGCGGTCGTCGTCGCCGCGCATGCCGTGCACCATCGCCACGGCGTAGGACGAGCGGGCCAGGTTCGACGCGACCGGCCGCCCGGCGCGCTCCCAGCCGATGCGGAACCGCTCTCCGGTACGGATGACATCGTCGAAGTGCCCGGCCAGCGCGTCGACCAGGATGCGCCGGGACATGGCCAGGTGGTCCTCGTCGCGGTAGAAGGGCAGACCGGCGAGCCCCTCCGCGTGAGAGGCGGCCGCGGCCAGGTCGCCGGCGGCCAGGTCGACCTCCGCAGCCATGAGATGGCCGTCGCTGAGCTCGAATCCGCTGAGCGGCTCGACCGGGAGGGTGTCCAGCAGCTCGAGCCGTCGGCGGGCGACCCGGACCGCCTCGGCGATGTCGCCCTCCACGAGGCAGGCGAAAGTCAACAAGTCCAGGGCGATGCTCCGCAGGACTCCGTCACCGGCCCGCTCGGCCAGCTCGGCGACCCGTCGGGAATCCTCGACCGTGGGCGAGGTGCCGTAGTCCGCCACCGCGAGCGCCGCCCGGGCGAGCGGCGAGTCGTCGGAGAGGGCTCGAGCTTCGGCGACCAGTACGTCGGCTTCGGCTCGCGAGTGCGGTGTGGCCATGATCCCCGGCGCGCGGTTGATGTACGTCGCCATCGTGGCCAGGTCCCGCGCCGCGCCGGACCGGTCGCCGATCGGGACGGCCTCATCGGCCGCCATCCGCAGCAGCCGCAGCGCGTCCTCGCCGACGAAGCGGCTGGCGGCCGCGCCGGCGGCCAGCCGGAGATGGGCCACCCGCTCGGTCGCGGTGGGGGCGAGGTCGGCGGCCTGCTCGTACCGCCGCTGCGCCTGCGCCGGTCGGCCGCGGGCGAACAGCAGTCCGGCGAGCTCGGCGGCCAGCCCGGCCGCCGGCGCGCCGCCTCGGTCGTCGGCCGCCGACCAGGCGAGCGCGGCGCCGAGGTCGTCGACGAGCCGGTCGAACCGGGCGCACCAGGTCTCGTCGATCCCGCCCCCGTCGGTCTGGCGGAGCGCGGCGACGGCCAGCCGGCACCACCGCTCGTGTTCGGCCCGCAGCTGCTCCAGCTCACCGGCCTGGTCGAGCCGCTCGACGCCGTACTGCCGGATCGTCTCCAGAGCTCGGTACCTGGTCGGCTCGCCGCGCTGGACGACGAGCAGGCTGTGCTCGGCGAGGCGGGCCAACCCGTCGGCGATCTCCGCACGGTCGCGACCGGCTCCCGCGACGGCACAGGCCGCGTCGACGTCGAACCAGGACGGGAACACGGCGACGCCGCGCAGCAGCGCGCGATCGTCGGACGAGAGCAGGTCGTAGCTCCAGCCGATGGCTTCCCGCAACGAGCCGTGCCGGTCGGCCCGGCCGGTGCCCGCGGTGAGGAACCGCAGCCGTTGGTCGAGGCCGGACTCCAGCCCGTCCAGGCCGAGCGCCGGGAACCGGGCCGCGGCCAGCTCGATGGCCAGCGCCATGCCGTCCAGCGCTCGACACAGCGCGGCCACCCGCAGGGCGTCCGGCGGCGCGGCGTCGCTGGTCGCGGCCGCGATCCGGGCGGCGAAGAGGTCGACGGCATCGCCACCGCCGCCCGCGACCGACAGCCCTGGGACGACGTACACCCGCTCGTACGGGAGGAGGAGCCGGGTCCGGCTCGTCGCCAGCACGGTGACCTCGGGGCAGCCCGAGATGACCCGCTGCACGCAGGCTCGGACGCTGTCGAGCACGTGCTCGCAGTTGTCCAGGACGAGCAGGGCGTCGCTCCCGGCGAGCGAGGCGACCAGTGCGAGGTCGACGGACGTGGTCCGTTGCTCGGGTACGCCTACCGTCTCGGCGACCGCCGCAGTGACCATCCCAGGGTCCGTCGTGCGGAGCAGGTCGACGAACCACACGCCGTCGCGGCGCTCCGGGGCGAGGTCGGCGGCGACGCTCAGGGCGAGGCGGGTCTTGCCGACGCCACCAGGACCGGTAGCGGTGACCAGGCGGTGCTCGGCGAGCGCCGTTGCCAGCGCCGCCCGCTCGGCGGCGCGACCGACGAACGGCGTGACCGGCACCGGTAGCCCGCGCCGGCCCGGGTCGACCAGGAGACCCGGGATGGCTTCGGCGTGCCGGGCCAGGCTGCGGCGGTCGGGAAGGTGCAGCTTGCGCAGCATCGCCGACACGTGGCTCTCCACGGTTCGTTGCGAGATGACCAGCGCGTCGGCGATCTGCGCGTTGGTCAGGTGCCGGGCGATCAGGGCAAGGATCTCGGCCTCCCGCGCCGTCACCCCGCTGCCCTGGGCCGGACCGGCGGTGGTCACGCCGTTCAGTGTTGCCCCGCCGCGCCGATCCGGGTAGGCGCGACCGGGCCACCACGCCGTCCGTGCTGAGCACCGATGTCCCGGAATCCGTGCTGGGCACGGATGTGTCAGCGGGTCCCGGACCGCGAACCTCGACCGCGGCGAGTCCGCCACCGGGATCAACCAGAGTCGAGGAGCACGTTCATGACCACTACGCAGAACGCCGGCCGCAACGGCGTCGACGTCCCGACGCTCTTCGCCACCCTGGACGCAGTGAAGGGGGCGCCGGAGCTGGCCCGGTTCCAGTTCCGGGCGAGGAACGAGTGGGTCAGCGGCACCCACAGCCGCTCGACCATCCAGGGTTTCCACGGCGCCGGGCAGGAGGACGTCTCGCGCCCGGAGCCGTTCGCTTTCGACGCCGACCATCCCGCTGTGCTGGTCGGGACGAACCAGGGCCCGACCCCGGTGGAGTTCCTGCTGCACGCCATCGCGGCGTGCCTGACCGCCGGCCTGGCGAACATCGCCGCGGCCCGGGGAATCACGCTACGGCGGGTCTCCTCGACCGTGGAGGGCGACATCGACCTGCTCGGCATCCTCGGGCTGTCCGATGATGTCCGCAACGGCTACCAGCAGATCCGCGTGCACCTCGACGTCGAGGGCGACGCTTCGCCCGAGGAGCTGGCCGTGCTGGTGGAGCGGTCGCGCCGCCGCTCCGCGGTCTACGACGTGCTCGTCAACGGCACCGATGTCCAGATCGACGTCAGCGCCCACTGACATGACCGCCGCGTCGGCCCGGCCGGTACGGGGTCAGGACCGGCACCGCCCGGACGCCGGCCCGGACTGGGACGCCGTCGTGGTCGGCGCCCGCGTCGCCGGCGCCGCTACTGCGCTGCTGCTCGCCCGAGCGGGACTGCGGGTGCTGGTGGTGGATCGCGCCCGCCGCGGGTCGGACACCCTGTCCACGCACGCGCTCATGCGCGGCGGCGTCCTGCAGCTGCGGCGCTGGGGGGTGCTGGAGCGGGTGGTGGCGGCCGGCGCACCGCCGGTGCGCCGGGTGACGTTCCACTATGGATCGCAGGCCACGCCGGTCGCGCTGAAGCCGTACGCCGGCGTGAGTGCGCTGTACGCGCCGCGCCGCACCGTGCTGGACGCCGTCCTCGCCGACGCCGCCGAAGCCGCCGGTGCCCGGCTCCGCTTCGGACTGGTCGTGACCGACCTGGCCCGCGACGACGCCGGCCGCGTCGCCGGGGTGGTGCTACGCGACCACGGCGGGGCCACCTGGACCGAGCGCGCCCGGCTCGTGGTCGGCGCCGACGGGCGCGGCTCGCTGGTGGCCGATCGGGTGGCCGCACCGACCGTGGCGGCCGGCGCCCACGCCGGGACATACGCCTACGGGTACTGGCCGGCCGCGGATCTGGACGGCTATCACTGGTACTACGGCGACGCGCTGTCCGCCGGAGTCATCCCGACGGACGACGGGCTCGCGTGCGTCTTCGTCGGCGGCCCGCCGGCCCTGCTCGCCGCCGCCCTGCGGCACCGCCACCCGGCTGAGGCGCAGCACGCACTGCTGGCCCGGCTCGACCGCGGGCTTGCCGACCTCACCGCCACGCCGTCCCTGGGCCCGGTGCGGGTCTTCCGCGGGATGCCGGCGTGGCTACGGCGCCCGTACGGGCCGGGCTGGGCGCTGGTCGGGGACGCCGGCTGCTGGAAGGACCCGCTGTCCACGCACGGGATCACCGCTGCGCTGCACGACGCGGAGCTGCTCGCCACCGCCGTCGTCGCCGGGGCGGCATCGCAGCGCACGACCGGGATCGCGCTGGCCGGCTACCAGGCGCAGCGGGACCGCGTGGCCAGGCAGATGCACCCGATCGTCGACCGCCTCGCCTCCCACGAGTGGAACCTCGCCGAGGCCCGCCAGCTGCTGCAGGCGCTTGCATCGGTGATGGCGGACGAGGTCGAAGCGATCCGCGGCCCGGAGCCCCGGCAGCAGCCCGGTCTCGTGCCGGCCGTCGACGCGGCGGCGCCTCGGAGGATTGGATCGGTGCGAACGGGCCATACCACTGGGTGGCCGGTCAGCTGACCATGGGCGGCGTACCGGCAAGGCCTCAGGCGGTCAGTCACGATCCGTCTGGGGCCGTCCCCTCTGCCGGACGGTCACCAGCTCGCCCCGAGGGGTAGGGAACCCTCATGGGCGAGGACGAGATCCGTGGCCGCACGGAGACGCAGCTGGTTCGGGGCAAGCCGTCCTCGGCGTACACCGGGCTGGAGAGCGGGTGGAACGAGCTGGCGGAGAAGCTGGGCGAGCTGTCCCGTGTCCTGCAGGACGAGAAGGACGTCGACGCCACGCTGCAGGCGATCGCGCAGGCCGCGACGGACACGGTGCCCGGTGCCGAGCATGCGAGCATCTCGGTGGTCATGCGCCGGCGGCGGGTCGAGACCCGGGCGGCGACCGGCGAGCTGCCCCGCGACGTGGACCAGGCGCAATATCAGACCGGCGAGGGTCCCTGCCTGGACAGCCTCTACGAGCAGAGCAGCGTCCGGCTGGCGGACCTGCGGACCGAGCAGCGGTGGCCGAAGTTCGCCGCGCAGGCCGCGGACCTCGGGGTCGGCAGCATGCTGGCGGTGCAGCTGTACGTCCGCGGCGAGGACCTGGGCGCGCTGAACCTGCACAGCACCACGCCGGACGCCTTCGACGACGAGTCCGAGCAGGTGGCGCTGCTGTTCGCCGCCCACGCCGCGGTCGCCATGGCCGGCGCCCAGGACCACGAGCAGATGCAGATCGCGCTGGGCTCCCGGGACACCATCGGCACGGCCAAGGGCATCCTCATGGAGCGGTACAAGATCACCGCGCACGACGCGTTCCGGCTGCTGGTGGTGGCCAGCCAGACCACCAACGTCAAGCTCTACGAGGTCGCCGACTTCCTCGTCCGCACCGGCCGTCTCGCCTCCCGCGAGTCCTGACGGCGAGCGCCTGAACGGACCGGCCGGCGGCGGGGGCGGGGCAGCCCGACCTACTTTCCCTTCGGCTTCTTGCCGGCGGCCTTCTTGCCGCGGCCTTCTGACTTCATAAGAGCAAGGGTCTTGAATTTGAGGTAGTAACCCTCTCCGAACCAGAAATCAACCGTTGACATGCGGTCGGGTCGCGTCTTAGGTTCCAGATAGGAGCTAGGTACGTTTGGTCGGTTCTTACCTTTTCCACGCAGATGGGCCAGCACAATGCAATTGGCGAAGAGACGTCTCGGCGCCGTGCCGCTCGGCT
Organism: uncultured Actinomycetota bacterium; assembly: GCA_963849885.1. Lineage (GTDB taxonomy): Bacteria > Actinomycetota > Actinomycetes > Mycobacteriales > CADCTP01 > CADCTP01. The sequence goes on from CAWKIV010000006.1 coordinate 39,599, forward strand.
TCGCTGCCGCGCTCCTCAGTGCGATGTCGCTCGCCGTCCCGGCCTCGGCGGCCATCCCGCCGGGTCCGCACGGCGCCGCGCCGACTCCCTCGACCGCCACGGGCACGAGCGTCTCCGCCCCGACCGTCAGGGGACCGATCGCCAACACCTCCCCGCTCGGTGATCCAGCGCACGGCTACCCGTTCCTGGCGACCGACTACGATCTCGCCCGCAGGGGCTACGTCGAGCAAGAGTTCTTCGTCTCCGGCACCGCGACGCGGTACGACGTCGTCGGCACCGACACCGCGGCCCCGATCAGCACGGGGCACCCCTACACGACCCGGATCGTCGTCCGCCGCCCAATCTCGGCCGCGAGATTCAACGGGGTCGTGATCGCGGAATGGCTCAACGTCAGCAACCTGTGGGACCAAGAGGTCGACTGGTTCCAGACCCACGAGCACCTGATCAAGGAGGGCTACGCCTGGGTGGGGGTCTCGGCGCAGCGGAACGGCATCCACTCGGCCACCGGGCTTCGCGCCTGGAGCCCGACGCGGTACGGCTCACTCGACGTCACCGCCGGGGGGACCATCCTCGACGACACGTTGTCCTACGACATCTTCTCCCAGGCCGTGAAGGCGGTCCGCAGCCCGGCCGACCTGGACCCGCTGGGTCGGCTCGACCCGCAGTACGTCGTCGCCACCGGACACTCGCAGTCGGCGTTTCGGCTGGCGAGCTACTACAACGGCATCCAGCCGACCGCGAACATCCTCGACGCGATCGTGCTACACGGCGGCGGCGGAGTCCTGCGCACCGACCTCACGACCGAGGTCTTCCGCATCAACTCCGAAGGCGACATCGTCACCAACATCCTCGCTCCCGGGCCGCGAGCCCAGGCCGACTCCTCCGTGCTCCGCTCCTGGGAGGTCGCGGGCACGTCTCACGGGGACTGGAAGCTCATCACGGACTACGGCCGCCTGCGCATCCGTGACATCGGCACACCTCCCGGCGGCTACCCCGGCACACCCAACACGTGCGACCTGCCATCGCTGTCCCGCATCCCGCAGCACATGGTGCAGAACGCCGTCTACGACCACACCGTCCAGTGGGTCGCGTACGGTGTGCAGCCGCCCACTGCGCCGAAGATCGAGACGACCGGAGCGAACACGGTCGTCCGAGATGCTCTCGGCAACGCCCTCGGCGGCATCCGGCTCGCCCAGCACGAGGTCCCGCTTCGGGTCAACTCCGGGACCAACACCGGTCCAGGTTTCTGCTTCCTCGACGGCAGCTCCGTCCCGCTCACCGACGCGCAGCTGTCCGCGCTCTACCCAACGACGTGGTCGTATGTCCGCCAGGTCGTCGCGACCACCCTCGCGAATGCGCGCACGGGCTACATCCCGCGGGAGTTCATGCGCGACCCGGCGTGGTATACGGATATCGCTGACTGGATCAACGAGTACGTCGCTGCGGACCGGCTGGCGCCTCGCGTGGCCAGCAGCCTGCTGAGCCAGCTCACGCGCGCACAGCGACTCGGCGAGTCGGGCAGCGAAATACGCGCCGCGAAGTACGTCGGGCAATTCCTGGTCCTTGTCCACCACAAGGTGAAGGGCGACGCCGGCGTGCGCGACAACCTGATCCGCCAGGGCGCGGCCCTGCTGGCCCTTCTCGCGGTCGCTGACAGGTCTGAGCGGCCGCTTCATGGCGACAGCGCGTAGCCAACATCGCGTGCGCTAGCTCTGCGGTCAGCCCTCGACGCGGCGTCCGGCCGTAGCGCCTGACTGGTACCGAGGTAGGACCCTTCCGCCCGGCAATGCGCATGTGGTAAACCGGATTTGCCGTTGAGTACTTCGCACGGAAAACCATACAAAGGGGGCAGCATGGCTACGCCCGTCAGCCGTCGCACCTTTCTCGCCGCCGGCGCCGGCGCCGCCGCTGGCCTGGCTTTGCCCGGCGTCGCCGCCCATGCCGGCGAACACCCCACCACCAGCGTGGGATTCAGACTCAACGCAGAGGTGCTCGACGGTGGCGAGCAGGTCACCTCGATCACCCTCAACACCGCCCGGCTCGGTCCGATCGACCCGGCCAGCCTGACGACCGGCACCTTCAGCGTCCACGCCAAGGCCACCAGCCCGATCCCCCTCGCTCCCGGCGAGCTCATCTTCAGCGAGTACGACCTCGACCGCCCGGTGACCGCCGTCCGGCTCGACCACCGCGGCAACATCGTGCTCCACCTGAGCTACGCCGAGGGCCAGGTCGGCGGCGGCACCCTCGGCTACATCGTGAGCAGGGGCCGCAACGTGCAGCTCGACCTCGTCTACACCATCACCCAGAACGCCCCGATCGCCTTGCGCAATCACCGCTCGATCACCATCTCGAGCTTCGTGCAGGGCCGGCTGTCCAACCCCGAGGTGGACGCGTTCAGCTACCACATCTCCGGCTCGGGAATGAAGTACCGGCTGTACTCGCCCACCCAGGGCGGCGGCCACTCCCGCTCCACCGGACGGGGCAAGCGCCCTCTCGTCGTCTGGCTGCACGGCGGGGGTGAGGGCGCCTCGCTGCCCGACAACTACTACGACAACGAGACCACGTTGCGAGCCAACCGCGGTGCGCTGGGCTTCGCCACCCCGCAGGCACAACGGATCTTCTCCGGCGCCTATGTCGTGGCCCCGCAGAGCACGTCCTACTGGATCGAGGACGGCCCCCGCTTCGCCCCCCTCATCCGCGAGATCATCCGCGATCTCGCGCGCAGGTACCCCATCGACCGCGAGCGGATCTACGTCGCCGGCTGCAGCAACGGCGGCTACATGAGCATGGAGATGACCACGATCTACCCCGACCTGTTCGCCGCGTCCGTGCCGATCTGCGGCGTCGTCACGTCCCTCCAGCCGGGCGGCCCACCGCTGATCACCGACGCCGAGTTGAGGCAGATCGACACCCCGACCTGGCTCGTCACCTCGCTGGACGACACGACGGTGCCGCCGGAGCCCAACACCATCCACGCACACGACCTCATCCCCGGCTCCTTGATGACGCTGTACGACCACGTCATCTGGAACGGCCACCAGTTCCCCGGCCACTGGTCGTGGATCTATGTCGCCCGCAATGACCCGAGCATCGACGGAACCCACATCTGGCAGTGGATGGCCCGACAACGGCGCTGACAGGGACGGCCCGGGTCCGCCGGAAGAGGAGCAGACGGGCGAGCAGTCCGTACCCGGCTGGACGCTGCTGACGCCGCGCCGCCTTCGGCGCCCTGCACGGCCGCCGACCGGCGCGCGCGAGACGATATTCGCTTGGTGGGGTGCGGGAAGGTGCCTCTATGAGCGACGCGTACGACCGGATCGACGCCCAGGTCCGGGGCTGGGTCGAGGAGCAGGACTTCTCCGGGATCGCCGCCGTGCACCGCGGCGGGATCGCCGAGTTCGTGGGCTGCTACGGCCTGGCCAACCGGTCGGACGAGGTGCCGGTGCGGCCCGGGACCCGGTTCGCGCTGGCCTCGGCGTCGAAGATGTTCACCGCGGCCGCGGTCGCGTCGCTGGTCCGGGACGGGCGGGTCGGGTTCGGCACCCCGGTCGTCGAGGTGCTGCCGCCGGAGCGGCGGCCGGCCACGCTGCGGCCGGACGTGACCGTGCACCACCTGCTCAGCCACACCTCCGGCATCGCGGACTACGCCGAGGAGGAGGACGAGGACGCCGACTACGCGGCGCTGTGGGTCGACCGGCCGGTCAGCGCGATGCTGCGGCCGGCGGACTTCCTGCCGATGTTCGGCGACCTCCCGCCGTACCGGCCGCCGGGCGGGCGCTGGCAGTACTCCAACGCCGGCTACATCGTGCTCGCACAGATCGTCGAGGAGCTGACCGGGCAGGAGTTCCCGGCCGCGGTCGCCGAGCGGGTGTTCGGGCCGGCCGGGATGAGCTCGAGCGGCTATTTCCGCACCGACGACGTGCGGCCGGACGTCGCGGTCGGCTATCTGGAGCGGAAGTCCCCCGATCAGCCGTGGCGCACCAACGTGCACGCCACGCCGGTCATCGGCGGCGGGGACGGCGGGGCAAACTCCACCGCGGCGGACCTCGACCGGTTCCTGCGGGCGTACGACGACGGCACGCTGTTCGGGACGGCGCTGCGGGACGAGATGCTGACCCCGCGGGCGGAGCCGTGGCCGAACGTGGGCATACGGGTACGGCGTCTACCTGCTCGCCGACGGGATGTTCGGGCACAACGGCGGCGACCCGGGGACGACCGCGGTCGTGCAGTGGGTGCCGGCGGCGGACGTGTCGATCGTGGTCCTGTGCAACGCCGAGGTGGAGGAGATGGAGCTGCGCGACCTGCTGCTGGCCGCGGCGACGGGCTGAGCCGGCCGTGCCGAGACCCGCTGACTAGGGCAGGTAGGGCGGGGCTTCGCCCCAGCCCCAGTGCGGCATCGGAGCGGTCGGCGGGGGCGTGGCGCCGGGCTGGGAATTGGCCAGAGCGATCCTGGAGCCCCACTCCAGGTAGGCGACGAACGCCGACCGGAACTCGGGATCGTCGGGCAGCCCGACCTCGTCCGCGGTCTCGGCCAGCAGCGTCACCCAGCGGGCGCGCTGCTCGGGCTGGATGTGCTTGTCCAGGTGGTGCCGCATCATCCGGGGATAGCCGCCGAACCCGGCCGAGTAGGCCTCCGGGCCGCGGAACACCTCGCCGAGCCAGAGCGCCACGTGGTGCGGATGGTCGGCCGGCATCGCCGCGAACAGCGGCTCCAGCAGCGGGTCGGCCTTCACCTTCACGTAGAAGCGCTCGGTCAGCCGCTCCAGCGCCTCCGCACCGCCGGCCCACTCGTACAGCGTCGGCACCGCCATGGTCGTCCCCTCTCGCCCTCGCCAGGTTAGGGCGACCGGCCCGCCCTGGACACGGCCGTCGAGATCGCCGCGCTGCTGGCCCCGGGAGAAGGACCAGGCCGGCAGCGGGTCGGGTCGTAGAGTCCTACACCATGGGTGAGCAGCTGCTCAGGCTGGACGAGGTGACCCTGTGCGTCGAGACGTTCGGGTCGCCGGCCGATCCTCCGGTGCTGCTCATCGCGGGCGGCGCCCAGTCGATGGTCTGGTGGGAGGACGACTTCTGCGCCCGGCTGGCCGGCGGTGGACGGTTCGTGGTGCGGTACGACCAGCGCGACACCGGCCGCTCGACCACCTCCCCCGCCGGCCGGCCCACGTACACCGCCGAGGACCTCGCGACCGACCCGCTGCGGGTCATGGACGCGCTCGGCCTGCCGTCGGCGCACGTGGTCGGGCTGTCGATCGGCGGCGGGATCGCCCAGTGCCTCGCCGTGACCTGCCCGGAGCGCGTACGCACCCTGACGCTGATGTCGACCAGCCCGGCCGGCCCGACCGGCGGTCCGGCGCTGCCGGGACCCGAGCCTCGGGTCGCGGCGACCTTCACCGCGCCGGACCCGGAGCCCGACTGGACCGACCGGGAGGCGGTGCTGGCGTACCGGGTCCAGGTCGAGCGGCCGTACGCGGGGACCCTCGGCTTCGACGAGCCGCGGGTACGGGCCCTCGCCGCCCGGGAGATCGACCGGACCACCGACATGGCGGCGTCGATGACCAACCACTTCCGGCTCGGCGACGCCTGGCCGGCCGGCGCCGGCCTGGCGGACATCGCGGCGCCGACGCTGGTCCTGCACGGCACCGCCGACCCGATGTTCCCGCTGGCGCACGGGCAGGCCCTCGCCCGGCTGATCCCCGACGCGCAGCTGGTCGAGCTGGACGGCGTCGGACACCAGCAGCCCCCTCCCGAGCGGTGGGACACCGCGATCAGCGCCCTCCGCAGGCACACCAGCTGAGCCGTCAGGACGGCGTGCCGATCATCGGCTCCTCCTCCACGTCCGCCCGACCTCGAGGCTTCACGAAGCCGGGCCGCCGTGACAGAGCCCAAGGTCCCGACCCGCGCGGGAGACCCGCGCGGCGACCGAGGTCGCGGCCAGGCCGGCCCGCCGCGGGTAGCTTGCGGGCATGGCTGCCTACGTCATCATCGAGACCGACATCGTCGATCCGGCCCAGTACGAGCGCTACAAGGCGGCGTCACCGGCCGCGGTCGAGGCCGGCGGCGGCCGCTTCCTGGCCCGGGGCGGCGAGCTCGACGTCCTCGAAGGCGACTGGCAGCCGTCCCGGCTCGTCGTGCTGGAGTTCGCGGATGTCGCCGCCGCCCGTCGGTGGTACGAGTCGGAGGTCTACCAGCAGGCCAAGAAGCTCCGCGACGGCGCCGCCCGGCTGCGGATGGTGGCCGTGCAGGGCGCCGACTAGGGCCCGGCGCCTGAGCCGGCGACTCACGGAGCATCGCCGGCCGGAGCGAGCACCACGCAGCAGCGGTCCCGGCCGGGTGCGAGCGCCACCCGCGGGCGGTGCGGGTCGAGGGTGGCGGCGACGCCGCCGACCAGGGCGTGGTTCATGTGGCAGACCAGCTCGGTCTGGGCCCGGGCGAGCGCGTGGAAGGGGCAGTTCGCCAGCACGACCTGGTCGCCGGCGGCCCGGGGTTCGTAGCCGGCGTCGGCCAGGATCCGGACCGCCAGGTCCAGGGCCGCTCCGGCCGACTCCGGCCGGCCGGTGGCGGTGACCGCGCCGGCGCCCAGGGTCCGGCCGTGCCCGGTCGCGAGCCGGTGCAGCGCCGCCAGGACCGGTTCGCCGGAGGCGACCGAGGCGGCGATGGCGTCGGCCATCAGCCGGCCGGCCAGCTCGTACTCCCGGTCGGGCAGCGAGACGGCGATGTCCCGGGCCGCCCGCCGGTACAGCTTCGAGGTCCGGCCCGCGCCCGGGCCGCTGCGGCCGCCGAGCCGCGCGTACTCGGTCTCCAGCAGGCCCTCCGCCTCGAGCCGGTCGAGGTGGAACTTCGCCTGGTGCCGCGGGATCTCCGCCGCGGCGGCCGCCTGGTCCCGGCTGACCGGGGCCGGCTGCGAGCACACGTAGCGGTAGAGCCGGCGGCGCACCGGATCGGCCAGCGCCCCGATCCCCGCCGCGTCCCGCTCGATCGATTCCACCTGGCCAGTCTAACGGACAACAGTCTTGACGTTAGCCATCGAAGTTTCTAACGTACTGTATGACATCCCTTAGAGAGGGAGGACCGGCATGACCATGCACCTGACCGGCGACCTGGACCGGGAGCTCGGCTCCCTGGTCGAGCGGCACCGCGGCCCGGGTCCGGCGCCGGCCGTCGACCTGGACGCGGCGACCAGGGCGGCCCAGGACTTCCTGGCCGCGCTCGGCGTGCCGATCGACCGTCCGGGACTGTGGGACAGCCCGGCCCGGATGGCCGCGGCCTACGCCGAGATGCTGACCCCCCGCAGCTTCGCGCTGACCACGTTCCCCAACGACGAGCACTACGACGAGCTCGTCGTGGTCAAGGACATCCCGGTCCAGTCGCTGTGCGAGCACCACCTGCTGCCGTTCACCGGGGTCGCCCACGTCGGCTACCTGCCGGGCGAGCGCATCCTCGGGTTGTCGAAGCTCGCCCGGGTGGTCGAGCTGTTCGCCCGCCGGCCGCAGGTCCAGGAGCGGCTCACCCAGCAGGTCGCGGGTTGGCTCGACGAGCACCTGGCGCCGCGGGGCGTCGGCGTGGTCGTCCAGGCGGAGCACAGCTGCATGTCGCTGCGGGGCGTGCGGGCGGTCGGCGCCACCACCCGGACCTCCGCACTCACCGGGGCGCTCCGCACCGCGCCGGCCACCCGCGCCGAGTTCCTGGCCGCGCTGCCGGGGGCGTCGGCATGACCGCCGGCACGGTCGTCGTCGGCGCCGGCCTGGCCGCCGCCCACACGGCCTCGACGCTGCGGGAGCACGGCTACGCCGCGCCGGTCACGCTGATCGGCGACGAGCCGGAGCCGCCGTACGAGCGGCCGGCCCTGTCGAAGACCTACCTGCAGGGCAAGGCCGGCGAGCTGCGCGTCCACGACCCCGGCTGGTACGCGGAGCACGACGTGGACCTCAGGCTCGGCACCAGGGCCGTGGCGGTCGACCGGGACCACCGCCGGGTGCTGACGGCGACGGGCGAGCAGGTCCCGTACGAGCATCTGGTCGTCGCGACCGGCGCCCGCCCGCGCCGGCTGCCGATCCCCGGCGCCGACCTGCCCGAGGTGCACACCCTGCGGACCCGGCCCGACGCCGACCGGCTCCGGGAGGCGCTGGCCCGGGACGAGCGGTGGGCGATCGTCGGCGCCGGCTGGATCGGCCTCGAGGTCGCGGCCGCCGCGCGTGCCGCGGGCCGCCGCGTGACCGTCTTCGAGCACGCGCCGCTGCCGCTGCAGCGGGTGCTCGGCGACGCGCTCGGCCGCCACTTCCTCGACCTGCACCTCCGGCAGGGCGTCGACCTCCGCACCGGCGTCGCCGTCCGCGCGGTCGAGCGGACCCGCGGCGGTCTCGCGGTGCTGGCCGACGGCGACCGGGTCGAGGCCGACGCGGTGGTCATGGCGGTGGGCGTCATGCCGAACGCGGACCTCCTCGGCGACGCCGGCGCCGGCGGCATCGCGACCGACGAGCACCTGCGCACCGCCGACCCGCACGTCCTCGCAGCCGGCGACGTCGCCGCCGCCCACAACACGACGCTGGGCCGGCGGCTGCGGGTCGAGCACTGGGACAACGCCATCCGGCAGGGCGCCCTCGCCGCCTCGACCATCCTCGGCGCGGGCGACGCGTACGACTGGCAGCCGTACTTCTTCACCGACCAGTACGACCTCGGCATGGAGTACGTCGGCGCCGGCGACGCCGGCGACCGGGTCGTCGTCCGCGGGAGCCTCGACAGCGGCGAGTTCCTCGCCTTCTGGCTGGCCGGCGACCGGCTCACCGCCGCGATGAACGTGAACACCTGGGACGTCAACCCCGAGCTGCGCCGCCTGATCGGACGAGCCGTCCCGGCCGGCCGCCTCGCTGATGCCGGCGTCCCGCTGTCGGATCTCTAGCGCGGTCCGTGCCGCCCTGAAGCGGATCGAGGGGTCAGCAGCCGTTCGCCGGACGGGTCCGCTCCGCCGGGTCCAGCCGGATGACGGCGGCGCGCCGGTCCAGGTCGATCTCGCTGCGAGGCGCCGCTCCGTCGCCCGCGTCGTCGCGGAGGAGCTGCTCGGTCCTGCGCTGCTCCAGCTGCAACCGCTTGCCCGCGTACAAGGTGGCGTGCATCTCGTCGAAGGCCGTCGAGGACACCTCCCGGCGGGCCCGGCCGCTGCGCTGCCACGGCAACCAGCTCCGCCCGCCGAACCACAGCGCCAGCCGGTCGGCCGCGGCCAGCGCGATCAGGCCGACCGCCAGCCCGGGGATGGTCATCGCCACCAGCAACGCCATGTCCGGTCAACGACGCCACCCACCGGTCGGGTTCCTGGCGAGCTCCGGGCCGGGCGTTCGTCAGCGCTCGGGATCACGCAGCGAGGTCGGGGAGAGGAACGGCTGGAGCGGGCCGTCGTCGACGGTCCCCGGCCACCGCCGGGCCACCCCGGCCAGGAGGTCGGCGACCTGGACCCGCGGATCGTCCCGGGAGTCGACGGGCACCAGCCCGGCCAACGGCGACACCAGGGCCGGCGGCGGCCCGACCCCGTCGGCACCGGCCGCCGACGGTCCGGCGCCGGCGGCCAGGGCCTGCTGCAGCCGCCGCAGCCGGCCGGCCGTGAGCGCGCTCTGCTCGTCGTGGATCACCAGCACCCGCCGCTGCCCGCCGCTCCAGAACAACACCGTCTCGGCGAGCGCCGGCAGCATCGGCTCCAGCGGCGGCGGGATCGACTCGTCGTCGCTGGTCAGCCTGGTCAGGACGGCCCACACCCGGGCCCGGCCGAGCCCGTCGAGGACATCCTCGGCCGGTACGCCGAGGCCGCCGCCGAGCCAGCGCATCCCGCGCCTGGAAGAACCGCTCCAGCACGCGGCGGTCCGGCTGGCGCCGCCGCTTGACCCGGACCAGCTCGACGAAGGCCGCGAGGAAGACATCCCAGTCGCGACCCCGCGAGCGCCCGGCCCGGTAGAGGGCGAGGGCGGCCGGGCGGTGATCCTGGGTCAGCCGGGTGCCGGCCGCGTAGGACGGCTCGGCCAGGAACAGGTCGACGATCCGGGTGACGAGGAAATACTCCTTGTCGACCAGGTGGACGTGCGCCCGGCCGCTCAGCGCGGCCAGGAACCCGTCCAGCGCCTCGGCCGCCGTCGGGCCGCGAAGGAACTGCCCGGACTTGAACTCCTCCAGCGAGAAGGGGAACCCGGACCGCAGCGCCGCGATCAGCTCGACCGCCTCACCCACGCGCAGGTCGACGCTCGCATGGGCGATCACCGGGGTGGTCGGATGCAGCAGGTTGGTGCCGGAGAACCCGGACTCGTCACAGGCGATCTCCACGACGGCGCCACCGATCGCCTCCACCGGCGGCAGCCCACCCTGAGGCGGCAACCTCACACCCGATCCCGCCTCACGCGGACCATGCTCTCCCGCCCACCCGCATCGGACCACCGATTAGCGGACGTCTGGACCACTCCGTTGGGCGGGCCACGCCGCGGCCCCGGCGGAAAGGCCGGTCGCCGACCGGCCGGGTGTATAACGCTGCCGTGCGCGCGGGTGGGGGGTAGGCCCAGGTGGCGCAGCCCATCCTCCTCGACGACGGCGTCCAGCTCGCCTTCGAGCTCGTGGGCATCTTCGCCTTCGCGGTCTCGGGTGCGCTCATGGCGATCCGCAAGGACTTCGACGTCGTCGGCATCGTGCTGCTGGCCGGGATCACGGCGCTCGGCGGGGGCGTGGCGCGGGACGTCTTCATCGGGGCGATCCCGCCGGTCGCCTTCACGAACCTGGGGTACTTCCTCATGCCGGTCGCCGCGGCGGCGGTCGCGTTCTTCGCGCATCCGGCGTTCGAGCGGCTGACGACGGCCGTCCTCGTCTTCGACGCGGCCGGGCTCGGCTTCTTCTGCGTCGGCGGGACCTTGAAGGCGCTCGAGTACGGCCTGAGGCCGCTGCCGGCGGCCGCCCTCGGCGTGGTGACCGGGGTCGGCGGCGGCCTGCTGCGGGACGTGATCGCCCGCGAGGTCCCGGCCCTGGTACGCCCGGACACCGAGTTGTACGCCGTGCCCGCCGTGGCCGGGGTGCTGGCGGTGGTCGGCTTGTGGGAGCTCGGTCACCAGGGGCCCTGGATCGCCGCCGGGGCGGTGGCGTTCATCTTCGCCTTCCGTGTCCTGGCCATGGCCCGGCACTGGCACGCCCCCCGCGCCTGGCGGCGGCGCCCCGGCGCCTGGCGGCGGCGCCGCGCCTAGACGAGTAAGTCCTAACGGCGCGGCGGCTGCGGGACGTGGCGGAGGGTGTTCGAAGATCAGTTTGTGACGACAGACCTGAACACCCTCCTGACCGCACTGTACGTGAAGATCGACGACTAGCTGGGTCGGCCGCGCCCGGCCGGGCAGGCCACCGAAGCTGTCGGATGCCGAGCTGCTCACGCTGGCGGTGGCGCAGGTGCTGCTCGGGGTGCGCTCCGAGGCCCGGTGGTTGCGGTTCGTGCCCCGCGCATCTGCCCGGCGCGTTCCCGTACCTGCCTGGGCCAGTCCGGCTACAACAAGCGGCTGCGGGCGGCGTTGCCGCTGATCAAGCGGCTGATCCGGGTGCTGGCCGCCGACACCGACCTGTGGGCCGACCCGATGTGGATGGTCGACTCCACCCCGGTGGAGTGCGCCCGCTCCCGCCCGACCGTGCAAGCGGTCGAACCTGGCCGGCTGGGCCGGCTACGGCTACTGCGCCTCCCACTCCCGGTTCTTCTGGGGCCTGCGGCTGCACCTGGTCTGCACCCCGGCCGGGCTGCCGGTCACCTGGGCGCTGGCCGACCCGAAACTCGACGAACGCCAGGTCCTCATCGCCGTCCTCGAACACGACCCGACCCTGACCGCCGACCGGCCCGGGCTGGTGATCATCGCCGACAAGGGCTACGTCTCCGCCGAGCTCGACCGCTTCCTCGCCGACCGCGGCGTGCGCGCTGCTGCGCCCGTCCTACCGCAACCGCACGCCCACGCCCCGGCGAGCACCTACTCAAGCCGATCCGCCAGCTCATCGAGTCGGTCAACGACACCCTCAAAGGCCAGCTCGACCTCGAACTGCACGGCGGCCGCAGCATCGACGGCGTCGGCGCCCGCGTCGCGCCAACGCCTCCTCGCCCTCACCGCCGCCATCTGGCACAACCGCGCCACCGGCCAACCCGTCACCCGATCCCTGATCGCCTACGACCACTGATCAAGTTCGGACTTACTCGTCTAGGGCGTGTCTCTCAATCCGCGGTGGATGCGGACGGCGTCCAGGCGTCATCCGGCAACGCCGAGGAGGAGTCCGACACGTCGTTCCGGCGCGGCCAGCGCGGTGATCCCGGTCGCCACGTCGCGAGCGCATCGAGCGCATGGGGGGTCACATACCCCTAAGTACGCAATACGGGTATCCCTGCGCCCCCAGCGGCCGGCACCATGGGGAGGCCACTGACCCGGACGCGAGGAGCGGTCCCATGGATGGCTGCGCGGACGCCCAGACGGCTGAGCTGGTCGACGTGATCCTGGAGGGCGGACCGGAGACCCTGCCCACGACGATGCAGGTCGCCGCCACGCCGGAGATGGCGTGTCTCAAGGTGCCCAGCCTCGGTGGCTACGAGCACTTCGAGCGGGCGGACGACCGGGAGGTCGACGGCGGGCGGCAGGTCTCGGTCTTCCGCTGGACGATGCGGACCACGATCGCCGAGTAGCCGCCGGCAGGACCGGGCGGCCAGCGCCGTCCGCCCGGTCCGCCGGTCAGGCGCTCTGCTGCGACATGGTCGCGACGAGGTCGGCGCGGCTGCTGACCTTCAGCTTCCGGTAGGCGCGGGTCAGGTGCTGCTCCACCGTGCTGACCGTGATGAAGAGCTTGCCGGCGATCTCCCGGTTGGTGTGCCCGACGGCGGCCAGGGCGATGACCCGGCGCTCGGCCTTGCTCAGCTCGCCCAGGCCGGTGACCTCCGGACCGGTGGCCAGGCCCGGCTCGGCGCGCGGCGGCTCGGGCTCCTCGTCGGCCTCCTGGCGCAGCAGGGCCTGCTGCAGCGGCTCGGCCCGGCACTCCTTGCCAGCCGGAGCGCGTGCCGGTGGACCGCGTCCGCCCCGCGGCTCTCCCCCATCGCCCGGTGCGCCTGGTAGAGGTCGGCCAGCGCACCGGCCAGCTCCAGCCGGTCGCCGGCGCCCTGCAGCACGTCGACGGCCTCGCGCAGCAGGCCGGCCCGGTGCCGCGGCACCCGGGCGGCGGCGAGCACCCGCAGCGTCATGCCACCCCCGCGGAGCCCCGGCCGGCCCGGTGTCAGCCGGTGAGGCGGGACATGTTGCGGTAGCTGGTGGCGGAGTAGAGCAGGGACTGGAAGGGCGCCGCGGCGCCGCCGGGGGCGTTGTCCTGCTCGTAGTTCATGTAGTGCAACTGCGGGGCGCCGATCCGGCGGATGAACCGGGTGAAGTCGATACCGCGCTCGGGCGTCCCGAGCGACGGCTCCCCGCTCTCCCCGAACGGCACCATGACGTAGCCCTGCCCGACGCCGGGCGCCTCGTCGGTGCGGACCCCGTCCTTGGCGTGGAAGAGCGGGTAGCGGCGCGTGTTCGCCGCCACCAGCCCGGCCGGGTCGAAGATGTCCGTCCGGGTCCGGCCGCTCGGCGAGGTGTAGCTCCGGAAGCGGTGCTGGGCCACGTGCGCCCAGTAGATGTCCATCTGCAGCCAGACCGAGCGCGGGTCGGTGCGGCGCAGGAAGTACTCGAGCTTGCGGATGCCGGACGAGCGGGTCGGCCGGCCGGCGTCGTCCAGCGGCCCGGAGTCGAGCAGGAAGTCGTACGCCGAGTCGTGGTTGTGCGTGTAGAGCTTGATCCCGTACGACTGCGCGATCGCGCCGAGAGCGTTCCACTTGTCGGCCGCGACGTCCCAGTCCGCCTTGTACGCGCTGCCGGTCGGGTCGCCGCCGGTGCCCATGTGCGGCGTGCCGAGGATCGAGGCGAACTCCAGCTCCAGCCGGAACCGCGCCTCGTCCGCCGGGGTCAGCGGCCACGCCGGGATGAACCCGTGGTTGCCGTCCGCGCTGAGCCCGTTGTCGTCGAGGAAGCCGCGCAGCGTCCGGGCGTACGCCAGGTACGCCGTCGGGTCGGCGGGGCCGGGGTTCGCGCCGCCGGCGGAGTTGGCGTGCTGGTTGTAGCCGGCGAACTCGATCTGCTCGTAGCCGAGCGCCGCGAGGTACTGGAACACCTCCAGGAAGCCCGACGGCGCGTCGGTCGTGCTGGGGTCGCGGCTGATCGCGTCGCGGACGGTGAACAGGATGATCCCGCGGCGGTTCAGCGGGATGAGCAGGTCGCCGTCCCCGCCGCCGCCGCTGTGCGGACGCCGTGCCGGGATCGGCGAAGGCGGCCGTGCCGAGCAGGGTGGTGCCGGCCGCCGCACCGCCGGCCGCGCCCAGGAAACCTCGGCGAGTGAGCTTCGGGCCCATGTCTCCTCCTCGAGCGCTGCCGGTGCCGCTTTGGGCGGACGTTAGCAGTCTTTTACTTGCACAAGGAAGAAGTTTGCCGCAACGGAGCGAAGACCACGGTCACACCGCCGGCGGTCGGTGGATAGGCGAGCTCGGCCGGCGGGTCTCGGCGCGGAGGCGGCCGGCGAGGGCACGGCGGTGAGCCCGCCACCACGAGCACGGTCGTCGCGCCCGGCGGTCGCCGCGCTGGGCACGGCGACCGCCCTGTCGGTCCTGGCGATCCTGCGGGCCTGACTCTCCGACCCCGGCCGGCGGGCGATCAGCAGGTACGCCCGGTGTTGATGCAGTCGACGGCGCGCCCCATCAGCGACTCCGGCATGAGGTTCTCGAAGTCGAAGTGGTCGGTCACCGCCTTGCGCTGCTGGGCCGGGAAGCTGTCGATGGCGAAGGACCGGCCCGGCGGGACGCGGTAGCTCACCGTGACGCGCAGGCGCGGGATCGCCACCGTGCCGGTCGGGCAGGCGCCGGTGACCGGGTCGGGGAAGGTGACGTGCGTGCGGTGGTCGTCGCTGTCGGTGCCGGCGCCGTTCCAGCAGCTGGGAAACTCGCCGACCCGCTGGACCAGCTGGCCGGCCGGGCACAGCGGGTAGTGCGTGGTGCTGACCCGGTCCGGCGTGCCCGAGCAGGTCCACACCGCCCGGGCGTTCGGCGCGGCGGGCCCGTTGGTGACCGCCTTGGCGTCGCCGGTGACGACCCGCAGGAAGCGGGGCATGGCCCGGACCTTCGCCTGCGGGTTGCCGAGGAAGTCGACGGAGACCCGGGTCGGGGTGAGGATGTGGCCGAGGTTGCCGTCCCGGCCGCCGCCCGGGCGGTCGGCGTCCCCGCCGGCGTGCCGGATGTCCCGCAGCACGGGCCAGAAGTAGACCGACTTGTCGCCCCGCTCGCACGTCGTGGCCGCGGCGGCCAGCGACTCGTCGGTCGAGGTGCCGTCGGTCGAGGTGTTGCCGACGTAGTCGTGGACGTGGTGCGCACCGTTGGTGACCCCGGGCGCGACGATGAAGTTGTCGGAGTTGCGGTGGCCGTCGGTGTTGCGGCCGCACCGCGAGGCGAAGGACCCGGTCGAGGCCGCCGGACCCGGCCGCGGTGCCGGCCGCGCGGCGGCCGCCGCCTCGATCGCGACGAAGTCGGCCGCGGTCGGGCCGGCGTGGCCGGCATGGCCGGCGTGCCCGGACGTCGCCCCGTCGGCGGCCGGGCCGACGAGCGCGCTCATCGCCAGCGCGAAGCCGGCCAGTGCGACGACGATCCGCACGGCCGAGGCGGCGACAGTGCCGCGGCGGCCGGTGCCCGCCGGCAGCGGCGGCGTCCGGTGCGCCCGGGCGGCGGCAGCGGCGCCCGGGTCCGGCCCCGGACGTCCGTACGGCGCCGCCGACAGCGTCCGGCGGTCGACCGCCGGCTCAGCCTGGTCCGTCTCCACCTGGTCCTCCGTCCCTGGTCGCGGCCAGTGTCGGGCCGGGCGGTTGCAGACCGATTGCAGGTCGGCTGAAGCCCGCTCCCCGGCACCAGCGGGCGAGGAGCGGGGTGCGGCGGACGGCTGCGGCCGGCGGTCAGTCGGGGGCGTCGGCCAGCGGCCAGCCGCCGGCGTCACGGGCTCGTGAGGATGACCAGCTGCTGGGTCGCCCGGGTCATCGCGACGTAGCGGTCCACCGCTCCCTCGATGCCCCGGCCGAACGTCCCCGCGACGTCGGCGCCGACCGGCTCGGTGTCGACGATCACGACCAGGTCGAACTCCAGCCCCTTCGCCAGCTCGGGGGTCAGCGACCGGACGCGGGACGTCGCCCGGAACGCCGGATCGCCGATGACGCAGGCGATCCCGTCGGCGTGCGTGGCCAACCAGGTGTCCAGCACCGGGCCCAGGTCCGCGGCGGATCCGTGGACGACCGGGAGGCCGCTGCCGCGGATGGAGGTCGGCACGTTGGCGTCCGGGAGCACGGCCCGGATGACCGGCTCGGCCTCGGCCATGACCTCCTCCGGCGTGCGGTAGTTGATGGTCAGGGAGGCCAGGGTGATCCGGTCGAGCCCGATCCGCTCGAGCCGGTCCGACCACGACTCCGGGAAGCCGTGCCGGGCCTGGGCCCGGTCCCCGACGACGGTGAAGCTCCGGGACGGGCAGCGGCGCAGCAGCATCTGCCACTCGGCGTCGGTCAGCTCCTGGGCCTCGTCCACCACGACGTGCGCGAACGGGCCGGCGAGCAGGTCCGGGTCGGCGGCGGGCAGTCCGGACTCGTCGTCCAGGGCGTTGCGGAGGTCGTCCCCGCGCAGCATCGTCATCACCAGCAGCTCGGAGTCGTCGGCCTCGATCAGGTCGTCGACCACCCTGGTCATGTGCTCGCGCTCGGCGGCGACCGTGGCGTCGTGCCGGCGCTTGCGCCGGGACACCTCCGGGTCGCCGACCCGCTGCCGGGCCGCGTCCAGCAGCGGCAGGTCGGACACCGTCCACGCGTACGGGTCCTCGCGCTGCAGCCGGCGTACGTCGTCGTCGCCGAGCCAGGGCGCGCACCTGCGCAGGTAGGCGGGCACCGACCACAGGTCGCCGACCAGGTCGGCCGCCTCCAGCAGCGGCCACGCCCGGTTGAAGGTGGCGAGCAGGTCCCGGTTCCGGTCCAGCGACCGGCGGAGCAGCTCGGGCGAGACGTCCTCGCCGTGCTTGTCGACCAGGATGGTGAGCAGCTCCTGCCAGACCTGGTCGCGGCCCTCGTTGTGCGGCGTGCCGGGCTCCGGCGCCCCGAACGCCTCGGCCCAGTCGTCCGCGGTCAGCCGGACCTCGGCCCACGGGGTCCTGACCGTCGTGCTCCGGCGGGGCGGCTCCTCGTAGAACCGCACGGCCGTCTCGATCGCCCCCACCAGCTCCGCGGACGACTTCAGGGCGGCCACCCGCGGGTCGGTCTCGGTCCCGGCCGCGGCCCCCTCGGGGACGAGGTCGCGCAGGGTGCAGGTCTGCACGCCCTCCTCGCCGAGGCTCGGCAGCACGTCGGCGACGTACGCCAGGTAGGGCCGGCTCGGACCGACGAACAGCACGCCGCCGCGGTGACCGCCGCGGTGACCGATCCGGGGGTCGGAGTAGACGAGGTACGCGGCGCGGTGCAGGGCGACCACGGTCTTCCCGGTGCCCGGACCGCCGTCGACGACGAGGGCGCCGCGGGACCCCGCGCGGATGATGGCGTCCTGGTCGGCCTGGATGGTGCCGAGCACGTCCCGCATCCGGGCCGACCGGTTGCCGCCCAGGCTGGCGATGAAGGCGGACTGGTCGTCGAGCGCGGCGGCGTGGCCGACGAGCCCGTCCGGGGTGAACACCTCGTCCCAGTAGTCGGTGATCCGGCCGCGGGTCCAGCGGTACCGGCGGCGGCTCGACAGGCCCATCGGGTCGGCGTGGGTCGCGCCGAAGAACGGCTCGGCCGCGGGCGACCGCCAGTCGAGCAGCAGCCGGCGACCCGCGCTGTCGGTGAGGCCGAGCCGTCCGATGTAGACGGGCTCGGCATCGGCGGTGTCCCCGGCGGGCACGATGTGGCCGAGGCACAGGTCCAGGCCGAAGCGGCGCAGGGTGCGCAGGCGGGCGGTCAGCCGGTGCACCTCCAGGTCCCGGTCCAGCGCCTCCTGGCCGGAGCCGCCGGGCGCCCGGCGCTCGGCGTCGAGGCGGTCGGCCAGCTCGGCGATCGACTGCCGGAGACTCTCCGCGAGCGCGGCGAAGTGCTTCTCGTCGCCGGCGATCAGCGCCGGGTCGGCCTTGGCGGCGAGGCGATCCGGGAGGTCGAACGCGCTGGTGGTCGACGAGTCCGCCCTGTCAGCTCCGACACGCACGCAGCAAGCCTCATTTCCGCAGGTCGTGGCCTTGGCCGACCGATTCTGCGGCAGGGGGAGGGTCTTGCCGCAAGCCCCCCGGTCCGCTATACGTTGAGAGTGGCAAGGAGCGCGCTCCTTGCCACTCGTCGTCTGCGGGGGCGTGCGGCGCGGGTGCGGTCAGCCGTTGTCGTTGTCCTGCAGGATGCGCTGGGCGTCGTCGTAGCTCTGACCGTAGGCGTCCATCGTCTCGCCGACCGGCGCGAAGACGGCCTGCCCGCCGGCGGACTGCACCCACCGGTTGTAGTCGGCGCGCTGCGCGTCGGTCATCAGCGGCTCCGGGACGAGGTTGCCGGAGTCGTCCCGCAGCGACGCCGGCGGCGCCTGGGTGGTCTCGTAGATGTTGTTGCTGTAGAGGGTGTCGTGGACCAGGGCGGCGACCACGTTCTGGCTGTTGCCGTAGGTCTGGCCGATCTCGTAGTTGGTCTTGCCGGTGGAGTCGACCTTCGAGTTTTCCACCAGGCTGTCGATGTACGCGTCCGCGCCCTCGCCGAGGCCGGGGACCGGCACCTTGTCCAGCACCACTCCGAGCACGAAGCTGGCCGCGTTCCCGTTCGACTCCAGCTGCGAGTTGGTGGCCTCGTCCTCCTGCTCGTTGGTCTCCTCGACGGCGAGGTTGTGCCCGAAGTCCAGCGCGCCGAAGACGGAGGCGGACCGGTTGGCGGTCGCGGCGACCGCCTCCCGCCGGTCCTCGACCACGGCGTCGCGGCCGATCGAGTCCGGGCCCAGCGGGTTGCCGTCGGTGGCGGCCGCGTCCAGCGCGAGCGCGGTGTAGACCCGCTGGGTGTCCGACAGCTCCGTGTACGCGCCGGTGTCCTTGCTGGTGTCGGCGAGGACCCGCATCAGCTCGAAGCGGTCGAACACGGCGTGCGCCGGCTCCTGCCCCGGCAGCGCCGGGTCGTCCCAGGACCCGGACCGGTCGAGGTTGGGGTCGAAGGCGGCGTTCACGTCCCCGACGTACGTGGAGAGCATGTGGCCCAGGGAGTCGCGCAGGTTGGCGGGAGCGAGGTCGGTGCTCTCCACCACGCCGTCCCGGGTCTCCGCGTCGCTGCCGATGTGGTGCACGACCGACTCCATGATGGACGCCGAGGTCGCGTCCCGGGGACGGCCGGTGGTGGCGCCGTCCAGCGCCTGGCCGAGGTAGTCCGTGCCCGGGCTCTGCTGGTCCGGGCCACCCTCGCCGTACGGCGCGTCCGGCAGCCACATCCGGTCGGTGAGCAGGTAGTCCACCCGGCTGCCGGTGGCGCCCGGGTCGACGGCGAAGAAGTCCTTGCTGGCCTCCGGGTTGGCGGCCAGCGCCTTCATCAGCCCGACCATGGGGTCGAAGCCGCCGGCGCCGTCGATCAGGTCGAGGTGGGTGCCCCAGTACATGGCTCCGGAGGGCAGGTTGTTGTTCCACACGTCGCCGTTCTCGCCGTTCTCCCGCTCGAAGGCGAGCATGTCCCCGCCGACGTCGGACAGGAACGACGAGCTGAAGGTGCCGTGCTTGAGCAGCACCCCGAGGACCTGGTAGCCGTACGGCTGGAAGGAGAACGAGCCGAAGTCGATCTGGCGCCGGCCCTCCTCCTTCAGCTGCGCGATCCAGGCCGCGTCCAGGTGCGGCTCGTTGCCGGGCTCCGTCGCGGTGGCCAGCGTGCTGGCCAGCAGCTGCTGGATCCCCGCCGCGGACCGGTCCCGGTCGGTCGGCGGGTCCTCTTCGGACACCATCTTGGTCAGCGCCGCGCCCAGGTAGAGCAGGCCGTCGGGACCCAGCCGCTGCTGGAACGCGGTGGCGAAGGCGGGGTCGCCCGCATAGCGGCTGTAGGCGGCCAGCCGCGCGGCCTCCTCGTCGGACAGGAACGGCACCTTGTCGGCCAGGTCGGCCGCCTCGTCCGCCTTGACCTGCATCGCCTGCTGGTGGACCGAGGGCAGCACGCCGTCCAGCCGGGTGGCGACCGCGGCCACCGGGTCACCGGTGCCCGGCGCGGCGCCGATCGCCCGGGAGAGCTCCGAGATCGTGCCGGCCGCCGCCGTCGCGGCCCGGGTGACGTCGGTGCAGACCGTCTCGTACTCCGCCTGGATGGTCGACTCGGCCGACGCGAGCTGGCTGTTCGCCTCCCGCACGACCGCGGCCCGGTCCTCCGGCAGCAGGTTCGGCCCGAACCGGCGGATGTAGTCGTTGCGGGCGGTCACCGCGGCCTCGGCCCGGCGGCGCAGCGCGTCGATGTCGGTGCGCGCGGTCTCGATGGCCCCGCGGTAGGTCCCCAGCGCGGTGGCCGCGGCCGAGAAGGCCGAGTCCCCGGTGTGCACCAGGCCGGCGACGGTGCCGATCTCGGCCGCCGCCCGGCTCCCGGCCGAGTCCTTCCAGGACCCCTCGATGCCGGCGCGGTGGCCGATCAGCCGCTGTTGCGCCCCCCGCAGGGTCTCCCCCTGCGCGGTCAGCCGGCTGCCGAGCGTGGAGAGCGTCCCCGGCTCGTCCTTCGGGTACGGCAGGTCGAGGGTCATACCGGGCCGCCCCGGGTCGATCCCGGCGGGGTGAAGTCGACCGGCTGGCTGGCCGTGACGTAGGCCGAGTGGATCTCCCGCTCGGTCACCCGGTATTGCGCGCCCGACGCGGTCACCTTCTCCGCCAGCAGCTCCATGTCCTGGGCCAGGATCTCCAGCGCGGCCCCCCAGGCCGCCGTCATCCCGGCGAAGGCCGCGGCCAGCGGCGCCTCCTGCGGCGCGGTCAGGCCCTTCACCGCGGCACCCGGACCGCGCACGTCAGCCGCCAGCGGCTGCAACGACGACCCGGTCGCGACCACCGCGTCGGGATCGACTTCGACACCAGACATGACCACACTCCACGTTAGGTACGAAGGGAGCGTAGCGGACAAATTGGTGAATGCTAACTCCGCCTCCCCGCGCGTCGGGCGCTCCGTCCACAGGGCGGCCGGGACGGTGCCGACCGGCCTGCTCAGTGGGTGAGTCCGGGGTTGGCCGGGACGCCTTCGGTGACCAGCAGGACGACCGTCGCGGCGCGGGCGACCGGGTCCGCCGGCCGCCTGGCACGCGCTACCTGTGGCCGGGGAGGCGGCGCGGGGTCAAGATGGGCGGGAGGTTCGACCGAAGGCGGTGCGCACCGGGCTGCCGCCCGGGTCACCTGCGCTAAGGGGGCTCCGTGAAGACCAAGGCCGCAGTCGTCTACGAGACCGGCAAACCGATCGAGATCGAGGAGCTCGATCTCGACGGACCGCGCGACGGAGAGGTCCTCATCCGGTACGAGTACGCCGGGCTCTGCCACTCCGACGTGCACATCGCCCACGGCGACCTGGAGGCGCGGCTGCCGATGGTCCTCGGGCACGAGGGCGCCGGCGTCATCGAGGAGGTCGGCCCCGGGGTGACCCGGGTGGCGGCCGGCGACCACGTCGTGTGCTCGTTCATCCCCAACTGCGGCACCTGCCGCTACTGCTCCACCGGCATGCAGTCCGTCTGCGACATGGGCGCGACGATCCTGGAGGGCTACCTGCCCGGCGAACGGTTCCCGATCACCGGCCCCAAGGGCGACTACGGCGCCATGTGCATGCTCGGCACGTTCAGCCAGTACGGCGTGATCCACCAGAACTCGGCGGTGAAGGTCGACGACGACCTGCCGCTGGACAAGGCCGTGCTGGTCGGCTGCGGCGTCCCGACCGGCTGGGGCTCGGCGGTCAACACCGCGAACGTGCGCGCCGGCGACACCGTCGCCGTCTTCGGCATCGGCGGCATCGGCATCAACGCCGTGCAGGGCGCCCGGTACGCCGGGGCGAAGAACGTCGTCGCCGTCGACCCGCTGGAGAACAAGCGGGAGAAGGCGATGGAGCTCGGCGCCACCCACGCCTTCGCCACCGCCGAGGAGGCCATCGACACCATCAGCCAGCTGACCCGCGGCCAGATGGCCGAGAGCGCGATCCTCACCCCGGGCCTGCTGACCGCGGAGATCGTGACCAGCGGCTTCAACGCGGTGGGCAAGGGCGGCACGGTCGTGCTGACCGGCCTGCACAAGTTCGACGAGATCAACATCCAGCTGCCCGGCACGGTGCTCTCGCTGTGGCGGAAGAGCCTGCGCGGCAGCCTCTTCGGCGACTGCAACCCGACGGTCGACATCCCGCGGATCCTCGGCCTCTACCAGTCCGGCGACCTCAAGCTGGACGAGATCATCACCCGGACGTACACCCTGGAGCAGGTCAACGAGGGCTACGACGACCTGCTCGCCGGCAAGAACGTCCGCGGCGTCGTCGTGCACGAGCACGCGGCCTGAATGCCGGAGCCGGTCGAGGCCATCGGGCGTGGCCGGGAGCGGGAGCTGCTCCTGGCCGCGCTCGACGGCGGCGCGCACGTCGTCCTGGAGGGTCCGCCCGGCACCGGCAAGAGCACGCTGCTGCGGGCGGTGGCCGCCTCCCGGGCGGTGCCGTTCCACTTCGTCGAGGGCAACGCCGAGCTGACGCCGGCCCGGCTGGTGGGCCACTTCGACCCGGCCCGGGTGCTCTCCGACGGGTACGTCGAGGAGATCTTCGTCGACGGCCCGCTGGTCGCGGCGCTGCGGGACGGCGGCCTGCTGTACGTCGAGGAGCTCAACCGGGTCCCGGAGGAGACGCTCAACGTCCTGATCACCGTCATGAGCGAGGGCGAGCTGACCGTGCCCCGGCTGGGCCGGGTGGCCGCGGCGGCCGGCTTCCGGCTGGTCGCCGCGATGAACCCGTTCGACGCGGTCGGCACGGCCCGGATCTCCGCGGCGGTGTACGACCGCACCTGCCGGCTCGCGATGGGCTACCAGCCCGCGGCCGACGAGGCCGCGATCGTCGTCCGGCGCGCGCCGATGGTCCCGGGCGGGTGGCGGGCGCTGGTGGTGGACCTGGTGCGGCGCACCCGCGACCACGACGACGTCCGGGTCGGCTCGTCCGTGCGCGGGGCGATCGACCTCGTCCGGGTGGCGTCGGCGCTGGCCGCGGCCCGGCAGCGGCCGGTCGAGGACTGGCACGTCGGGCTGGACGCGGCGTACGTGGCCCTGTCCGGCCGGATCCGGCTGGTGGAGTCGGCCGGGCGGACCGCCGAGCAGGTCGTCCGGGAGCTGTACGAGGCCGTCTTCGGCGCCGAGCCGGCCGCGGGCGGTGATCGGCCGGGGGAAGCGCCGGCCCGCCGGGCGCGGGCCGGCCGTCCGTAGCGGCACCGGGCGCAGCGCGGCCCCGGCCGCGCGGGCGCGCGGACCGAGGCCCGCGCCGACCTGGCCCGCCGGCACGCCCGGTTCGCGGCCGTCTCGCCCGGCGTCGGGGTGCTGGACCGGGCCGCCCTGGACGACGCCCTCCGGGCGGACCCCGGCGCCGCCCTGCACCTGCTGGCCGACCTGACCACCGCGACCGACGAGCGGCTGCGCGACCAGGCCCGCCGGCTGGCCGGCCGGATCCTGCTCGACCTCGGCCGGCGCGGCAGCCCCCGCCGCGGCGGTGCCGGCCGGCCGCGCCCGGTCGCCGCCGACCGCGGCGGCGACCTCGATCTCGACCGGTCCATGGACGCGCTGGCGGCCGCGCGGGCGGACCGCCGGCCGCCCGGCCTGGCCGATCTGGTGGCGACCGACTGGCACCGCCCCGACCTCGCGCTCTGCCTGCTCGTCGACGCGTCCGGGTCGATGAGCGGCGCCCGGCTGGCCGCCGCGGCCCTGACCGCCGCCGCCTGCGCCTGGCGCGCCCCGGGCGAGCTCGCCGTGCTCAGCTTCGCCCGCCAGGTCCGGGTGCACCGGTCGATCCACGCCGCCGCGCCGCCGGTGGACGCCGTGGACAGCCTGCTCGCGCTGCGGGGGCACGGCGTCACGTCGGTCGCCGGCGCCCTGGCGGCGGCCGCCGACCAGCTCGCCACCGCCCGCGCCGCCCGCCGGGTGACGGTGCTGCTCAGCGACTGCCGGGCCACCGACGAGCGCGACCCGCTGCCGGCCGCCCGGGCCCAGGACGAGCTGCTGGTGCTCGCGCCGGCCGACGACCATGCCGAGGCCACCGAGCTGGTCCGGCGGGCCGGCGGCCGGCTCGCGGTGCTGCGCTCGGCCGCGGACGCCCCGGCCGCGCTGGCCGAGGCCCTGGGCCGCTGACCCGGCTCAGAGGCGCAGGCCGCCGTCCACGGCGACGTCGGCGCCGGTGACCGCGGCGGCGCCGTCGCCGACCAGCCAGAGCACCGCCTCGGCCACCTCGTCGGCGGCGAGCAGCCGGCCCAGCGGCTGCTGGGCGGCGAAGGCGCCGGCGGCCGGGAGCCGGTAGAGCCGGGCGCTCTCGGCCAACATCGCGGTGTCGGTGGAGCCGGGGCTGACCGCGTTCGCCGTCACCCCGGTGCCGCCCAGCTCGACGGCGAGGGCGCGGACCAGCCCGGTCACGCCGGCCTTGGCGGCGCAGTAGGCCGCCAGCATCGGCAGGCCCCGGGTCGCCGCCGCGGAGGCGACCAGGACGACCCGGCCGTGCCGGGGCGGGGGCCGCCGCAGCAGCGCCGGGACCGCCACCCGGGCGAGGGTGACCACGCCGCCCAGGTCCACCTCCAGGACAGCGGCCACCTGCGCCGGCGGCATCTCCCACAGCGGCCGCCCGCCGGCGATGACGCCGGCGGCGCCGACCACGGCGTCCAGACCGCCGAAGGTCCGCTCGGCCAGCGCCACCGCGGCGGCCAGCGCGTCGCCGTCGGTGGTGTCGGCGACCGCGGCGAGCACGCGGCCCGGCGCGCCGGCGACCACCGCGTCGAGGTCCGCGCGGGAGCCGAGCGGGTACGGCACCCGGGGGTCGTCGGCGCACCGGTCCACCGCGACGACCGACCAGCCGGCGCCGGCCAGCCGCCGGACGACCGCGGCGCCGATCCCCCGGGCCGCCCCGGTGACCAGCGCGACCCGACCGCCGGTGTCCTCGGCGGTCACCGGCCGGCCCACCCGGCCGGCGGCGGCCCGCCCGCACCGACCGGCACCGGCCGCCCGGCACCGACCGTCGCCGGCTGGCCGGCCCGGGCGCTCACCGGCCGGTCCAGGCCGCGACCGCGGCGGCGAGCTCGTCCCCCGCGGCGGCCAGCAGCCGCCGGCCCTCGGCCGCGGACGCGCCGGCCGGGTCGCCCAGCACCCCGTTCGGGCTGGCCGCGCGCACGCCGTGCCGCCGGAGGGCGGGCATCAGCGTGCGCAGCTCCGCGGTGTTGCCCGCGGCCGCCTCGCCGGCCCGCACCCGGTCCGGCCGCAGCGCGAGCTGCACCGAGGTCTCGGTCCGGCCGGCGTGCGCGTCGCCGGGCCAGCGCGGCGAGAAGACCAGGAGGTCCAGCCCCTCCGCCCGCAGCCGGGCGGCGGCGCGGGCGACCGGCTCGGCGTTGCCGCCGTGCGCGGAGACGAGCAGCAGCCGGCGGGCGGTCGCCGCGGCCGACCGGCCCAGCTCGACCAGGAGCAGCTCGGTGGCCGCCGGACCGATGGACAGGGTGCCGGTGAAGCCCGCGTGCTCCCCGCTCGACCCGTACGCCACCGCGGGGGCGACCAGGACGTCGGACCGCCGGCGGGCCAGGGCCTCGGCGAGCGCGACCGCGACGTCGGTGTCGGTGGACAGCGGCAGGTGCGGGCCGTGCTGCTCGGTCGAGCCGACCGGGACGGCCAGCACGACCTCGCCGCGGGCCGCGGCCTCCGGCCAGGTCAGCTCGCCCAGCCGGAACTGCCCGGCGCCCGGCCCGGTCACCGGCCGGGCGGGCCGGCCGGCCGGCCCGGTCGGCCCGGTCGGCCCGGTCGGCCCGGTCGGCCGGCTGCGGCTCCGGCACGCCGAGCCGGCGGACGAACCCGTCGGGCACGACGACGTCCGCCGGCCCGAGCTCGGTGACGCCGGACCGGTGGAGGCCGAGCAGCGCGGACTCGATCCCGCTGCGCATGATGTCCAGCACGTTCTCGACGCCGGCCTGGCCGTTCGCGGCCAGCCCCCAGAGGGCGGCCCGGCCGAGCATGACCGCGCGGGCGCCGAGCGCGACCGCCTTCACCGCGTCGCCGCCGCGCCGGACGCCGCCGTCGAGCAGCACCTCGACCTGGTCGCCGACCGCCGCGGCGATCGCCGGCAGCGCCCGGATCGTGGCCGGGGTGCCGTCGAGGTTGTTGCCGCCGTGGTTGGACACCGAGATCGCGCTGACGCCGGCGTCCACCGCCCGCTTCGCGTCGTCCACCCGGATCACGCCCTTGAGCAGGAACGGCCCGCCCCACTGCTCGCGCAGCCAGGCCAGGTCGGCCCAGCTCGGCGGCGGGGTCTGCATCCACTCGCCGTACGCGTCGAAGAACGCCGGCGGGTCCTCGCCGGGCAGGGCCATGTTCGGCACGCCGAGGTCCGGCGGCCCGCCGGCCCGCGCGTACCGGGCCAGCCAGCGGGGCCGGACGATCGCCTCCGGGGCGTGCCGCATCATCGTCCGCAGGTCGATCCGGTGCGGGATCGTCGGGCTGCCCCAGTCCCGCGCGTGCGAGAAGGTCCAGTCCGTGGTGACGATCAGCCCGACGGCGCCGGCGGCCCGGGCCCGCTCCACCCGGGCCAGGATCCGGTCCCGGCCGCCGGACCAGTAGACCTGGAAGAACGTCTTCGGGTTGGCCGCGACCACGTCCTCGACCGGCTTGCTGGCGAAGGAGCTCAGGCCCATCGCGGTGCCGCGGGCCGCCGCGGCCCGGGCGACCGCGACCTCGCCGTCCGGGTGCACCGCCTGCACCCCGGTCGGGGAGATGAGCACCGGCATGCTCACGTCCTGGCCCAGCACCCGGGTGGCCAGCTCGCGCGGGGCCCAGCCGCCCAGCACGTGCGGGGCGAAGCCGAGCTCGGCGAACGCGGCCTGGTTGTCCGACAGCGTCCGGCCCCGCTCGGCGCCGGCGAGCAGCGCCAGGTAGACCGACCTCGGCAGCCGCCGGCGGGCCCGCCGCTGCGCCTCGGCGACCGACTCGAACCACTCGTCAGCCACGGGCCGACCCCTCCAGCGGGCTCTCGGCGCACGGCTTCGCCGGCGCCCGGGTCGGGCCGAGGGTCAGCGGCACCGGTCCGCCCCGCACCCCGCCGGCGTGCGAGTGGTCCCCGCTCGGCCGCGGCCCGGCACCGTCCACGAGGGACAGTGCGGTGGCGCCGTGGCCCCGCACGCACTCCGGGTCCGGGCCGTCCAGCGGCAGCCCGGTGAAGAACTTCGCGGCCATGCAGCCGCCCCGGCAGGCGTCGTACGCGCCGCAGGACCGGCACGCGCCGCCGCTCTGCGGCTCGCGCAGCTCCCGGAACAGCTCGGACTCCCGCCAGACCGCGGCGAACCCGCCCGGCGAGCGCACGCTGCCGGCCCGGAACGCGTCGTGGATGGCGAACGGGCACGCGTAGACGTCGCCGACCGGGTCGATCAGGCAGACCACCCGGCCGGCGCCGCACAGGTTGAGCCCCGGCAGCGGCTGCCCGTACCCGGCCAGGTGGAAGAACGAGTCGCCGGTCAGCACGCCCTCGCCGTGCGCGACCAGCCAGTCGTACAGCTCGCGCTGCTGCGCCGCGGTCGGGTGCAGCGCCGGCCAGACGTCGGCCCCGCGACCGGACGGGCGCAGCCGGGTCAGCCGCAGCTGGGCGCCGTACGAGTCCGCGAGCGCCTTGAAGGCGTCCAGCTGCGGCACGTTGTGCCGGGTGCAGACGACGGAGAGCTTGAAGCCGCGGACGCCGGCGGCGGCGAGGTGGTCCATCGCCCGCACCGCCGTCGCGTACGAGCCGGCGCCGCGCACCGCGTCGTTGACCTCCGCGGTCGCGCCGTCCAGGGACACCTGCACGTCGACGTAGTCGCTGGCGGCGATCCGGCGGGCCGCGGCGGGGCCGAGCCGGATGCCGTTGGTGGAGAACTTCACGCCGACCTGGTGGTCGGTCGCGTAGTCGACCAGCTCCCAGAAGTCCGGCCGCACGGTGGGCTCGCCGCCGCCGATGTTCACGTAGAACACCTGCATCCGCTGCAGCTCGTCGACCACCGCCTTCGCCTCCGCGGTGGTCAGCTCACCCGGGTCGCGCCGGCCGGAGGACGACAGGCAGTGCGCGCACGCCAGGTTGCACGCGTAGGTCAGCTCCCAGGTCAGGCAGATCGGCGCGTCCAGGCCGGCGGCGAAGTGCTCGACCAGCGGCCGGGCCGCGGGCGCCCGGGCGTCCGGCGTGGCGGTCACGGCACCTCCTCGATCATCCGGGTCTCGGCCAGCACCGCCAGCGCCCGCTCGTACGGCCCGAGCTGGTCGGCGGCCAGCCCGGCCGCGGCGCAGGCGGCGCGGGCGGAGGAGGCGTCAGCCAGCCCCAGCACCACCGCGAGCAGCCGCGGGTCCTTGAGGAAGGACAGCCGCCGGGTGCCGAAGTGGTAGAGCAGCGCGCCGAACGGCTCCGGCCGCACCGCGACCTGCGGCGCCAGCGCCCACCGCCGGTCGATGTCCACTGTGCTCACTCTGCTCACGGCGTCCGCCGAGGACAGTCCTCAGTAGACCCCGCACATGCCGTCGATGGAGACGTCCTCGACGAGCAGCTCCTGCTCCACCAGCGGCTCGTCGATGGCGGGGGCGACGCACGGCCCCGGTGGCGACCGCGGCCCCGGCGGCGGTCTCCGGCCGGTCGGCGCTGCGGGCGGCGGAGCTCGGCTGGTCGGTCATGGCATGCTCCCCTGTGCCGGGAAAGGTGCTACCTGCCGCCGGCCAGAGTAATGGCACTCGGTGCCGAAAGGAAGAGGTGATGGGCACCGGACGGCGGCCGCGCACCACCCGCGCCGAGCTCGAACGGGTCGCCTTCGCGCTGTTCGAGGCCAAGGGCTTCGACGAGACCACGGTGGACGACATCGCCGCGGCGGCGGGCATCGGCCGGCGCACCTTCTTCCGCTACCACCGGTCGAAGAACGACGTGGTGTGGGGCGACTTCGACGGCGAGCTGGCCCGGCTGCGCGGGTGGCTCGCCGCCACCCCCGCCGACCGGCCGCTGATGGACGCGGTCCGCGCCGCCGTGCTCAGCTTCAACCGGCTCGACCCGGCCCAGGTCCCGTGGCACCGGCAGCGCATGCGGCTGATCCTCGAGACGCCCGCCCTGCAGGCGCACTCCACCCTCATGTACGCCCGGTGGCGGGCGGTCGTGGCCGACTTCGCCGGGGCCCGGACCGGCCGGCCGGCCGGCGACCTGCTCCCCCAGCTGATCGCGCACACCGTCCTCGGCGCGGCCATCGCGGCGTACGACCAGTGGTTGCGCAGCCCGGACGCCGACCTGGGCGCGCTGCTGGACCAGGCGCTGGGCGAGCTCACCCGCGGCTTCGGCGGCCACGAGCGGCTCCCGTGACCCGGTCCGCGCCGGCGGCCCGCCGGACGGGCCGGACGGGCTCCCGCCGGCGTGGCTGGGCCTGCGGCCGGACGCGCGGCTGGTGGTCGCCGACCGCGGCCGGCTGCTGGTCGGCGGGCACCCCGGCCGGCTGCTCCGGCTCAGCCCGGCCGGGGCCGCCGTGCTGCGGGGCTGGACGCGGGGCGGGCCGGTCGGGGCGGCCCCGGCCGCGGCCGCGCTGGCCCGGCGCCTGCTCGACGCCGGCATCGTGCACCCCGTGCTGCCGGAGCCGCCGCCGGCGGACGGCCCGGCCGTCACCGTCGTGATCCCGACCCTGGACGGCATCGAGGACCTCGAGCGGTGCCTGGCCGCGGTGCGCGCGGCGGACCCGGAGGTGCCGGTCGTGGTGGTGGACGACGGGTCCGCCGACGCCGCGGCGGTCCGGCGGGCGGCGGCCCGGAGCCGGGCCCGGCTGCTGCGGCACCCCGCCCGCCGCGGCGCGGCCGCCGCCCGCAACGCCGGCCTGGCGGTCGTCGAGACCCCCCTCGTCGCCTTCGTCGACCACGACGTGGTGGTCCCGCCCGGCTGGCTGCGGCGGCTCCGCCCGCACTTCGCCGACCCGGGCGTGGCCGCCGTCGCCCCCCGGGTCACCGCCCACCGGCCGGGGCCCGGGTGGCTGGCCGCGTACGAGGCCGTCCACTCGCCGCTCGACCTGGGCGCCCGGCCGGGGGCGGTCGGGCCGGGCCGGCCGATCCCGTACGTGCCGACGGCGACGCTGCTGGTGCGGCGGGCGGCGGTGGACCGCCCGTTCGACGAGCGGCTGCCGATCGGCGAGGACGTCGACCTGGTCTGGCGGCTGGCCGCCGCCGGGTGGACCGTCCGGCACGTCCCCGAGGTCGAAGTGGCGCACCGGCACCGGGACACGGTGCTGGCCTTCGCCCGCCGGCGCCGGCTCTACGCCCGGTCGGTCGGCCTGCTCAGCCGCCGGCACCCGGGCGCGCTGCCGGCCGCCCGGGTCAGCCCGTGGCTCGCCGCCGCCTGGCTGCTGCTCGCGGCCCGGCGGCCGGTCGCGGCCGCGGCGGCGGTCACCGCCGCGGCCGGCCTGCTGGCCCGGGGCGTGGCCGGCTCGGCGGAGCGGCCGCTGGGCCTGTCCGCCGCGCTCGTCGCCCGCGGCCTGCCCGCCGCCGGGGAGGGCCTGGCCCGCGCGGTCGAGCGGGTCTGGTGGCCGCCGCTGCTGGTCGCCGCGGTCCGGACCCGGACCGCCCGGCTGCCGCTGGCGGTCGCGCTGGCCACCCCCGCGCTGCTGGACTGGCTGCGCGCCGGCCGGCGGCCGGCCCTCCCCCGGCACCTGGCCGTCCGCGCGCTGGACGACCTGGTGACCACGGTCGCCACCTGGGAGGGCTGCGTGCGGGCGCGGACGGTCGGACCGCTGCTGCCCGCCCTGGACCGCCCTGGGCGACCGGCCCGCCGCAGCGGCGGCGCGACGGCCCCCCTGGACATCGGCTGACCGCGTCGCGGTGGACTCGGGGAACGGCGTGGCGAAGAGTGTCGGGGTGGCTCTCGACTGGACGCGCGGCGGTCCCGAGCTGCTGATCGCGCTGGACCGCGGCGCCGGGCGGTCGCTCGGCGGGCAGCTGCAGGCCTGGTTCCGCGACGCGATCCGGTCCGGCCGGCTGGAGCGCGGCGAGCGGCTGCCGGCGTCCCGGGTGCTCGCCGCCCAGCTCGGCGTCTCCCGCGGCGTGGTCGTGGACACGTACGCGCAGCTGGAGTCCGAGGGCTACCTGCACTCGGCCCAGGGCGCCGGCACCGTGGTGGCGTCCGCGGCCGGGGACGACGGGCCGGCCCCGCCGCGCCCGGCCCGGCCGCGCTGGGACGTCGACTTCGAGTACGGCGTGCCGGACGTGCGCAGCTTCCCGATGCGCGACTGGGTGTGGGCGATGGGGGTGGCGTCCCGGCGGGCGACCGCCGTCGACCTCGGCGACGAGCACGGCAGCGGCTCCGCGGAGCTGTGCGAGGTGCTGGCCGGCTACCTGCGCCGGGTGCGCGGCGCGGCGGTCCGGGCCGACGCCGTGGTGGTGTGCGCCGGCTTCCGGTACGGGCTCAACCTCGTCCTGCGGGCGATGGTCGCCGCCGGCATCACCACCCTGGCGGTGGAGGACCCCGGCCCGATCGACCACGGCCCGATCGCCCGGCGCAGCGGCCTGCGGGTCTTCCCGGTGCCGGTGGACGACCAGGGCCTGGACGTCGCCGCGCTGGCCCGCACCCCGGCCCGGGCCGTCGTGGTGACGCCGGCGCACCAGGCCCCGACCGGGGTCGTGCTCGCCCCGCAGCGCCGCCAGCAGCTCGTCGCCTGGGCCCACGACGTGGACGGCTTCGTGATCGAGGACGACTACGACGCCGAGTTCCGGTACGACCGCCAGCCGGTCGGCGCCGTGCAGGGGCTGGCGCCGGACCGGGTGGTGGCCGCGGGGTCGACCAGCAAGACGCTCTCCCCGACGCTGCGGATGGGCTGGCTGGTGTGCCCGCCGCGGCTGCACGACGCCGTCATGGTGGAGAAGCAGCTGCTCGGCCGCGGCGCTCCCGGGCTCGACCAGCTCGCGCTGGCCGCGCTGATCGAGTCCGGGCGCTACGACCGGCACCTGCGCCAGATGCGCGCGGTCTACCGGCGCCGCCGCGAGGTGCTGGTCACCGCCCTCGCCCGGCACGCTCCCGGCGTCGCCGTCACCGGGCTCGCCGCCGGCTGCCACGCCGTCCTGCGGCTGCCGGCCCCGGTGACCGAGGCGGCCGCGATCGAGGCGTGCGCGCGGCAGTCCGTCGCCGTCTACGGCATGAGCCGCTACCGCAGCGACGGGAGCACCGAGCCGGCCGAGCTGGTCCTCGGCTTCGGCAACGTCCGCGACGGCGCCATCGCCGGCGCGGTCGCCCGGGTCGGCGGCGCGCTCGGCGGATTGGTCCGGTAGTCCCGGTCCGAAGTGGCCCTGGTGGACGGACCACGCCGGGCCCAGGGTGATCTCAGCACCCGAGACCCCGGAGGACGAGATGAACCCGACGAGCACCGCCTACCTGCGCCGCCTCGGCGTGGCCGCCGAGCCGCCGTCGGCCGCGGCGCTGGCCCGGCTGCACCGCGCGCACGTCGAGCGGGTGCCGTACGAGACCTTCTGGCTCCACCTCGGCGAGGACTGGGGCATCGACCAGGCCGGCTCGGCGCGCCGCATCGCCGGCACCACCCGCGGCGGGTACTGCTACCAGCTCAACGGCGCCCTGGCCACGCTGCTGACGGACCTCGGCTACCGGGTGAGCCCGGCCGTCGCCGGCGTGCACGACGCCGCCGGCCCGCAGGCGTCCACCTTGCGCAACCACGTCGCGCTGCTGGTCGACGGCTGCCCGACCGCGGACAACCCGGGCGGCCGCTGGTACGTCGACGCGGGGCTCGGCGACGCGCTGCACGAGCCGCTGCCGCTGCGGACCGGCGTCTTCGCGCAGGGCCCGATGCGCTTCGGGATGAGCGAGGTGGCCCCGGGCGGGGTCGGGGACTGGCACTTCAGCCACGACCGCGGCGGCTCCTTCGGCGGCGTGAGCATCGTCGACGCGCCGGTGTCGATGGACGTCTTCGCCGACCGGCACCACTACCACCGGACCTCGGCCGAGTCGAGCTTCGCGAAGACGCCCACCGCGCAGCGCCGGCACGCGACCGGGACGGCGCTGGTCCGCGGCTGCGTCCACACGCGCTCCGAGCAGGGGGTCGTCACGACGCACACCTGCGAGCGGCTCGACGAGTGGCTGGACGTGCTCGACGGCGAGTTCGGGCTGCGCCTGGACGCCCCGCGCGCCGAGCTGGCCGCGCTGTGGACCCGGGTGCGCCGCGCGCACGACGACTGGACCGCCGCTCGCGAGAGCGCCTGAGGGGAGCTACACCCCGGCCACCGCGGACCGCTGACCGACCGCGGGACCCGCCGGCGTGCTCGCCGGCGGGTCCCGAGGTGCTCAGGTCACCACTGCGACCAGGAGTAGATGGCGTTGCGCGCCGCCCGCAGCGGCGACGACCCGGTGGTGTGCCGGATCCAGCGGGGGTCGTAGTAGTTCCAGAAGTAGAGCTTGAAGTTGATCGCGTTGACGTCGTGGTTGAGCAGGCCCGAGTGGGTCAGGCCGCTGCGGAGGTCGAAGTCGAGCTTGTGCCCGGCGGTCATGGCCAGCGCCGAGCCCGTGCTCACGACCTCGTCGCTGTCCGAGCCGATCAGGGTCCAGTCGGTGCCCGAGGTCGACTGGGCGTTCTGCGCGGTCCGCTTCAGGAACGCGGAGTCCGGCATCATGTCCTGGCACTGCCGGGTCCAGCACGGGCTGGTCCACCAGGCCTTCCCGCCGTGCGGCGCACCCAGGGTGGCGACGTCCTCGACGTAGACGTACGGCGGCCAGCCGGACCAGTTCTGCTGGTCCCCGGTCAGCGCGGCCCGCGCCACCAGACCGCCCATGGAGTGGCCGATGATGTCGACGGCCCGGCCGTACTGCGAGTGGTTGTTGTAGATCCACCAGGCCAGGTCGAAGCCGAGCGACTCGATGGGCACCTCGTGGTTGCCGCGCCGGATGACGGCGTTGCAGTTCCGGTTGGCCTCGTAGTAGCCGACGGTGTAGATGGTGCCCGTCCAGCCCCACGCGGGCAGCCACGACTTGGCCTGGCCCCAGTAGGAGTTGCAGTCGTGGCCGCTGCCGGTGGCGTAGCCGTGGATCAGCAGCACCGGCCGGCTCTGCGAGTCGGCCCGTACCGGCGGCGGCGCCGCAGCGGCCGGGGTGGCGATGACGCCGATCGAGGCCGCCGCGACCGCGGCGACCAGGGTGGTCCGGAGCAGGGTGCGCATGGAGTGCCTCCTAGGCTGGCCGGTTCGCGGATGCCGCGACGTCTGCACGCTGGCAGGCCGGCCGGCGCCGGAACAGGAAGAACGACCGGCAGCTTCACCGCACGTTTCCGGCCCGGGTTGACGACGCGGACCCTCGGCGTCCCTCGGCCAGCCGAGCCTCCACCACGCGGCCCAGGCGGCGGGACGGCGGTCGGGCCGGGCTGGGGGTGGGCGCCGTACGCTGGACGGGTCGACGGAGGGAGCACTCGTGACCCGGGTGGGCGTCGTCGGAGCCGGGCTGGTGGGCCTCGCCGTGGCGCGGGAGCTGGCCCGCCGCGGCTGCGAGGTCACCGTCTTCGAGAAGGAGCCGGACCTGGCGCTGCACCAGTCCGGCCGCAACTCCGGCGTGGTGCACTCGGGCCTCTACTACCCGCCGGGCTCGCTCAAGGCGGTGCTGTGCCGGCGCGGCGTCGGGCTGCTCCGGGACTTCTGCGCCGAGCACGGGCTGGTCTACCGCGAGATCGGCAAGGTGGTCGTCGCCCGCGACGAGGTCGAGCGGGAGCGGCTGCACCGGATCGAGGAGCGCGCCCGCGCGAACGGGGTGCCCGGCCTGCGCCGGCTCGACGCGGCCGCGCTGCGCGAGCTCGAGCCGCACGTGACCGGCGTCGCCGCGCTGCACTCCCCCACCACCGCGATCGTGGACTACCGGGCGGTGGCCCGGGCGCTGGCCGCGGACGTCCGGACCGCCGGCGGGACGGTGCGGCTCGGCGCCCCGGTGACGGCGGTGACCGCGGCCGGGGCGGCGGTGACCGTGCGCGCCGGCGACGCCGGGCACCGGCTGGACGGGCTGGTGGTGTGCGCCGGCCTGCAGTCCGACCTGGTCGCCCGGCTGGCCGGCGACGCCGCCGACCCGGCGATCGTCCCGTTCCGCGGGGAGTACTACCGGCTCCGCCCCGAGCGGGCCGGGCTGGTCCGCGGCCTGGTCTACCCGGTGCCCGACCCGGCGTACCCGTTCCTCGGCGTCCACCTCACCCCGCGGGTGGACGGGACCGTCGACATCGGACCGAACGCGGTGCTGGCCACCGCCCGGGAGGGCTACCGCCGCCGCGACGTCGCGGCCGGCGACGTGCTGCGCATCGCCCGGTCGCCGGGCGCGCGGCGGCTGTTCCGGCAGCACTGGCGGGCCGGCGTGGCCGAGCTGCACGGCTCGCTGTCCCGGCGCGCGTACGTCGCCCGGGCCCGGGACTACGTGCCCGAGCTGACCGCCGGCGACGTCGTGCGGGCGCCGGCCGGGATCCGCGCCCAGGCGGTGGACCGGGACGGCTCGCTCGTGGACGACTTCCGGATCAGCCGGCTCGGGCCGGTGACCGCGGTGCGCAACGCGCCCTCCCCGGGGGCCACGTCCTGCCTCGCCATCGCGGAGCACCTGGTCGGGGAGCTGGCCGCGCTGACCGCCTCCTGACCGGCACCGGTGGTGTACTGGTGTAGCCGCTAACGTACGAGTTACTGTGCTCCTGACCGGAATGTTCGAATGATCACTATTTCGGGCGCTCTGCCATGGCGGCGCCGAACCCCGCTCCGACCTTCCTTCCCGCTGACCCTGGGAGCTACCGAAGGAGATCCACGGTGGCCCGCGGTTGCGACGAACTCCTGGACGCCGAGCTCCGACTGTCCGAGGCCGGTCGGGCCGTCTCGACCGCCCTGGCGGCGGTCCGGCGTTGCGTGGAGGTGCACTGCGGGGAGCCGCACCCGGCGTCCCCGGACCGCTGCCCGCACTGCGGCCACCGGCTGTCCGGGCCGCCGCGGCGGCCCGGGGACGACCGGGCCGGGCCGGGCGGGGACGCGTACGCGACCCTGACCTCCCGGGAGGCCGAGGTGCTGCGGCTGCTCGCCGACGGGCTGTCCAACCGGCGCATCGCGCGCACCCTCGGCATCGCCGAGAAGACGGTCAAGAACCACCTGGCCGCGGTCTTCGTCAAGCTCGACGTGCACGACCGCACCCAGGCGGCGGTGTGGGCGATCCGGGCCGGGATCGCGTCAGGCTGACACGGCCGCGGCCCGCCGGCTCCACCGCAGCACCGCCGGGACGGCGAGACCGGCGAGGACCAGCGGCCCGGCCAGCACCAGCCAGCCGGCCGCGCCCAGGTTGGTCAGCAGCAGCGTGACCAGGGCCGGGGTGGCGACGGTGCCGAGCTGCTGGGACATCGCGAACAGACCCTGGTACTGCCCCTGCGCCCGGTCCGGGGCCAGCCCGAAGGACAGCGACCACTGCCCGGCGCCCTGCAGCATCTCGCCGAGGACGTGCAGCACCGCGCCGGCCAGCAGCACGACCACGGCGACCACCGCGCCCCGCCCGTCCGCGGCCGCGAAGAGCACGCAGCACCCGGCCAGCAGCAGCCCGGCCCGCACCATCGCCCGCGCGCCGCTCTCCACCGACACCACCCCCCGGCTGACCCGGACCTGCAGCAGCATGACCGTCACCGTGTTGAGGACCACCACGACCGAGTAGACCCAGGACGGGGCCGCGGTCCGGGTGCCGATCCAGATCGGCAGCGCCACGATGAGGATCGTCATGTGCATGGACCAGACCGGGCTGCCGGTCGTCGACCCGTGCCGGCCCGGCGGGGCCGGGCGGCTGGTGGACGTCCTGCGGGAGCACCAGCGCCGCACCCTCACCCCCCGCTGAGGAAGGACCGGAGCAGCGGCGCCAGGTCCGCGGCGAACTCCTCGAAGAAGCCGTGCCGCCCGCCCCGGTGCAGGTGCAGGCGCGCGCCGGGGATGCGGTCGGCCAGCAGCGGGGCGTTGTCCGCCGGGACCATCCGGTCGTCGGTGCCGTGCAGCACGAGGGTGGGCACGCCGATGCGCGGCAGCCCGTCCCAGGCGTCGTGGCGGGCGCTGGCCCGCAGGTGGGCGCGGCTCTCCGCGGCGGTCATGGTCGGGTCGCCGAGCAGGTGGCTGTCCTCGGGCCGGCCCGGCCAGGCGTCGGTGTAGAAGAGCCGGTGCAGCGCGCGGCGGCGGGCGTCCGCGTCGGGATCGGCGAGCGCCCGGCGCACCGCGGTGTCGCGCTCCCGGGCGAACGGTCCGCCCGGCGAGGTGCCGGCGAGGACGAGCCGGTCGACCGCGGCCGGGTGGTCGGCGGCGAGCACCTGGGCGACCCGGCCGCCCATCGAGGTGCCGTAGACCGCGGCCGGCGCGGCGCCGAGCGCGCCGAGCACGTGCGCCGCGTCGGCGGCGAAGGTGCCCGTCGACCAGTCGCCGACCGGCCCGCGGCTGTCCCCGGTGCCCCGGTAGTCGACGGTGACCACCCGGAAGCGGTCCTCGAACCCACCGCGCAGCGCCGTCCACCAGCGGTGCGAGTTGGCCTGGCCGGACAGCAGCAGCAGCGCCGGGGCGTCGTCCCGGCCGCTGGTCTGCGCGGCCAGCGGGAAGCCGTCCCCGGCGACCAGAGAGCTCGTGCGCACCGGCTGATTCTTCCCCGCGGGCGCCCCGGCGCGGCGGGCCGTACCGGGCGAGGATGATCGGGGTCATGAAGTCGCACTCGGATGGTCCAACCGGCGCGCCCGGGTCGGCCGGCGCGGCCGCCTCGATCGGGAGCGCCGGATCCGTCGCCGCCATCGGGTCCGCCGGGTCCATCGCCGCCATCGGATCGGCCGGGTCCATCGCGTCCATCGGGTCCGCCGGGTCCATCGGCTCCATCGGGTCGGCCGGGTCGGTGGTCTCCATCGGGTCCGCCGGATCGATCGCCTCGATCGGGTCCGCCGGATCGATCGCCTCGATCGGCAGCCTCGGGTCGATCGGGTCGATCCTCAGCATCGGCAGCCGGCGCGGCGTCGGGACGGTCTTCAACCGGCCCGTGCTGGCCCCGGCGCTGACCGCGCTGGTGGCCCGGCTCGCCCGCCGCTGACGTGGGCGGGACCCGGTCGTGGTGGGGGTGGGGCACGGTCGAGGACGCCGTGCGCGGGCCGGAGCGGGCGGCGCTGGTCGCCCGGGTGGCGGCGGCGCTGCCCGGCGCCGAGCTGGTCGAGCACGAGCCGCCGGACGTGGCCGACCTCGACCTGCCGCCGGTCCGGGTCGGCCCGCCGGCGGCGCTGGCCCGGCTCTGCTCGGACGCGCCGGCCGACCGGGCCGCGCACAGCCGCGGCAAGGCCTTCCGGGACGTCGTCCGCAACCTGCACGGCGACCTGCGGGACGTCCCCGACCTGGTCGTCCGCCCCACCGCGGAGCGGGACGTGGTCGACGTGCTCGACTGGTGCTCGCGGGCGGGGATCGCGGTGATCCCGTACGGGGGCGGCAGCTCGGTGGTCGGCGGGGTCGAGCCGCGGCTGGAGGGGGACCACGCCGGCGCCGTCAGCCTCGACCTCGGCCGCCTCGACCGGGTGCTCGAGGTCGACCGCACCAGCCGGGCGGCCCGGATCCAGGCCGGCGTGCTCGGCCCGCGGCTGGAGGACCAGCTGCGGCCGCACGGCCTGACGCTGCGGTTCTACCCGCAGTCGTTCGAGTTCTCCTCGCTCGGCGGGTGGCTGGCCACCCGGGCCGGCGGGCACTTCGCCACCCTGCACACCCACGTCGACGACCTGGTGGAGTCGCTCCGCGTCGTCGCGCCGGCCGGCGTCGGCGAGTCGCGGCGGCTGCCGGCCTCCGGCGCCGGGCCGTCGCCGGACCGGCTCTTCCTCGGCTCCGAGGGCACGCTGGGCGTCATCACCGAGGCCTGGATGCGGCTGCAGGACCGGCCGCGCTGGCGGTCCCGCGCGTCGGTGCACTTCCCGGACTACGCCGCCGCGGTCGAGGCCACCCGCGCGGTCGCCCAGTCCGGGCTGCACCCGGCCAACTGCCGGCTGCTCGACCCGGCCGAGGCGTTCCTCAACGCCGGCGTGGCCACCGGCGGCGGCGTGCTCGTGCTCGGCTTCGAGTCCGCCGACCACCCGGTCGAGGGCGGGCTGGACCGGGCGGTCGAGATCTGCCGGGAACACGGCGGCACGCTGCCGGAGCCGCCGCGGTCGGCGACCGACGACGCCAGCGACGCCCGCGACGCCACCGCGGCCTGGCGGTCGGCGTTCCTGCGGATGCCGTACCAGCGGGACGTGCTGGCCAGCCACGGGATGATCGTGGAGACGTTCGAGACCGCCTGCACCTGGGACCGCTTCCCCGCCCTGCACGCGGCGGTGACCGCGGCCGCCACCGCCGCGCTGCGCGAGGTCTGCGGCGGCGGGGTCGTCACCTGCCGCTTCACCCACGTCTACCCGGACGGCCCGGCGCCGTACTTCGGCGTCTACGCCCCCGGGCGCTGGGGCAGCCAGGTCCGGCAGTGGGACGAGCTGAAGGCGGCCGTGTCGGCCGCGCTCGCCGCGCACGGCGGCACCATCACCCACCACCACGCGGTCGGCCGCGACCACCGGCCCTGGTACGACGCCCAGCGGCCGGACCTGTTCGCCGCCGCGCTGGCCGCGGCCAAGCGGCAGCTCGACCCGGCCGGCGTGCTCAACCCCGGCGTGCTGCTGCCGGCCCGGCCGGCCCGGGTCACGGCTGGAAGCGGTAGCCCAGACCCGGCTCGGTGATCAGGTGCCGGGGCCGGCTGGGGTCGGGCTCGAGCTTGTGCCGCAGCCGGTTGAGGTAGAGCCGCAGGCTGGAGGTGTCCCCGGTGGCGGCCGGTCCCCAGACCTCCGCGATGAGCGGGCGCTGGCCGACGAGCGTGCCCGGGTGCCGCACGAACGCGGCCAGCAGCCGCCACTCGGTCGGCGTGAGGTGGACCGGCTCGCCGGTCCGGCCGGGCCGGAGCTCGACCCGCTTGGCGGCCAGGTCGACGGTGTAGTCACCGACGTCGACGGTCGGGGTGCCGCTGTCGCCGGTGACCGCGCGGCGGGTGACCGCGCGGATCCGGGCGAGCAGCTCGTCGACCGCGAACGGCTTGGTGACGTAGTCATCGGCGCCGGCGTCGAGCGCGGCCACCTTGTCCGGGCTGGTGGTGCGGCCGGAGAGCACGATGATCGGGATGCTGGTCCAGCCGCGCAGACCGGCGATGACCTCGACGCCGTCCAGGTCGGGCAGGCCGAGGTCGAGCACGACGAGGTCGGGGCGGGCCGCGGCGGCCTCGCTGAGCGCCTTGGCCCCGGTGGCGGCGGTGAGCACGGTGTGGCCGCGGGCGGTGAGAGTGATCCGCATCGCCCGCAGCAGCTGCGGGTCGTCCTCGACGACCAGCACGCGGCTCACGGCGCCGCCGTCCCGGAGGCGCGCGGCGCCGGCGCCGGCGCAGCGGGCAGGGTCAGCACCATGGTCAGCCCACCTCCGGGGGTGTGCTCGGGGCCGAGCGTGCCACCCATGGCCTCGGCCAGGCCGCGGGACAGGGCCAGGCCGAGGCCGACGCCGGTGCTGGTGTCCCGGTCGCCGAGCCGCTGGAAGGGCACGAAGATGCGGTCCCACTCCGACTCGGCCACGCCCGGGCCCCGGTCCACCACCCGCAGCTCGACCCGGTCGGCCAGCGCGGAGGCGGAGACCAGCGGCGCGCGGTCCGGCGGGGAGTGCCGCAGCGCGTTGGCAAGCAGGTTGGCGACGATCCGCTCCAGCAGGCCCGGGTCGGCCACCACCTCGGGCAGCTCCGGCGGCAGCTGCAGCCGGACCGCCCGCCCGGCCGGGCCGAGCTCGTCCAGCACGGCCGGCACGACGTCGTCCAGGCCGACCGGGTACGGGTCGACGGCGAGCGCGCCGG
This sequence comes from uncultured Actinomycetota bacterium, assembly GCA_963849885.1. Lineage (GTDB taxonomy): Bacteria > Actinomycetota > Actinomycetes > Mycobacteriales > CADCTP01 > CADCTP01. Next base: position 80,663 of record CAWKIV010000006.1, read on the forward strand.
CCTGCAGCCGGCTCATGTCGAGCAGGTTTTCCACCAGCCGGGTCAGCCGGTCCAGGGACTCGTCCGCAGTGGACAGCAGCTCGGTCCGCTCCCCCTCGGTGTACGCCAGGTCCGGGCTGCGCAGCGCGGTGACGGCGGCCTTGGCCGAGGCCAGCGGGGAGCGCAGGTCGTGGCTGACCGCGGCCAGCAGCGCGGTCCGGGTGCGGTCGACCGCGGCGAGCGGCTCGGCCCGCGCGGCCGCCTCGGCCAGCCGGCGCTGCCGGAGCGCGACCGCGGCCTGCACCGCGAAGGCGGTGAGCAGCCGCCGGTCCTCGGCGGCCAGCGGCCGGCCGCGCAGGGCGAGTGTGAGGTCCTCGCCGACCGGCACCTCGACGTCCCCGTCCGCGGGCCGGCGGCACGGCTCGGGGCCGGCCGAGGCGACCTCCCGCCACCCGTCCGGCGTCCGCTCCAGCAGCGTCGCCGACCGGAGGCCGAAGGTCTCCCGGACCCGGTCCAGCAGCGCCGGCAGCGCCGGCTCACCGCGGAGCACGTCGCCGGCCAGCGTGGACAGCACCTCGGCCTCGGCGGAGGCCCGCGCGGCCTGGCTGGTGCGCCGGGCGGCCAGGTCGACCACCGCGCTGACCATGGTGGCGACGGCCACGAAGGCGGCGAGGGCGAGCACGTTGTTGCGCTCGCTGATGGTGAAGGTGCCGGTGGGCGGGGTGAAGAAGTAGTTGAGCAGGACCGAGCCGGCGACCGCGGCGGCCAGCGCCGGCCAGAGCCCGCCGACCAGCGCGACCCCGACCACGGCGAGCAGGAAGACCAGCACGTCGCTGGTCAGGTTGAGGGTGTGCGGCAGCAGGCGCAGCAGCACGGTCAGCGCGGGCAGCAGGACGGCCGCGAGCGCGGCCCCGGCCAGCCGGCGGCGCCAGGTCAGCCCGGCGGACAGCCGCGGCAGCCGGCGCCGCCCGCGGCCGGACTGCTCGTGGGTGACCATGTGCACGTCGATCGAGCCGGACAGCGCGGTCACCGTGACCCCGATGCCGGGCGAGAGCAGCCGGGCCAGCCGGCCGCGGCGGGAGGCACCGAGGACGAGCTGGGTCGCGTTCTCGGCCCGGGCGAAGTCGAGCAGCGCGCGCGGCACGTCGTCGCCGACCACCTGGTGGTAGCTGCCGCCCAGGCTGTCCACCAGCGCCCGCTGCCGGGTCAGGGTGCCGGGGTCGGCCCCGGTCAGCCCGTCCGAGCTGCTCACGTGCACGGCGAGCAGGTCCGCGCCGGTGTTGCGGGCGGCGATGCGGGCGGCCCGGCGGACCAGGGTGTCGCCCTCCGGGCCGCCGGTGAGCGCGACCACGACCCGCTCGCGGGTCTCCCAGGTGGCCGAGATCCGGTGCTCGGCCCGGTAGCGGTCCAGCTGCTCCTCCACCGTGCCGGCCAGCCAGAGCAGCGCCAGCTCGCGCAGCGCGGTGAGGTTGCCGACCCGGAAGTAGTTTCCCAGCGCGGCGTCCACCTTGTCCGCGGCGTAGACGTTGCCGTGGGCCAGCCGCCGGCGCAGCGCCTCCGGGGTGAGGTCGACGAGCTCGACCTGGTCGGCGGCCCGGACCACCTCGTCCGGCACGGTCTCCCGTTGCGGCACCCCGGTGATGGTCTGCACGACGTCGTTCAGCGACTCCAGGTGCTGCACGTTCACCGTGGACAGCACGTCGATGCCGGCGGCGAGCAGCTCGTCCACGTCCTGCCAGCGCTTCGCGTGCCGGCTGCCGGGCACGTTCGTGTGGGCGAGCTCGTCGACCAGGGCGACCGCCGGGCGGCGGGCCAGCACGGCGTCGAGGTCCATCTCCTCGAACGCGGTGCCGCGATGGGTCAGCACCCGGCGCGGCACCGCCTCGAGCCCGCCCAGCAGCGCCGCCGTCCGGGCCCGGCCGTGCGTCTCGACCAGCCCGACGACCACGTCCGTCCCGCGCTCGGCCCGCCGGTGGGCCTCGTTCAGCATCCCGTACGTCTTGCCGACGCCCGGTGCCGCACCGAGGTAGATCCGCAGCTTCCCCCGTCCCACCGGATCAGGATCCCACCCGGTCGAGGGCCAGGTTGAGCTCCAGCACGCTCACCGCCGGCTCGCCGAGGAACCCGAGCGTGCGCCCGGTGGTGTGCTCGGCGACCAGCGCGCGGACCCGGTCCGCGGGGAGGGCGCGCTCGCGGGCGACCCGGGGCACCTGCAGCGCGGCGTACGCCGGGCTGATGTGCGGGTCGAGACCGCTGCCGCTCGCGGTGACCGCGTCGGACGGCACCACCGGCTCCGCCGGCGCGTCTCCGCGGACCGGCACGACCCGGCCCGCGGACAGGTCCCCGCGGGCGCACTCGACGGCGACCCCCTCGTACGTGCCGACGAACGGCGGGGCCGGGCAGGCCTCGTTCGCGCTGACCACCCGGGTAGGCGGACCGACGGCCGGGAACACGACGAGCACGGCGCCGACGCCGGACGGCGTGCAGTACGGCCGGGAGCCGTCGACGCCCTCGCGCTCGCCGATCTGCCTGCTCCGGGTGCAGACGTCGGTGAGCAGGCTGGTCCGGGCCGGGGTGTCGAGCACGTCCTCGGGCCCGAGGTTGGACGCGGACGTCGCGGTCGGGTCGTAGTCGGCCGCCGACGGGCGGGACTGGAAGTAGCCGGGCAGCGCGATGCCGTCGGGGTCGGTGAAGGCCTGGCCGATCAGCCGGGAGCCGGTGACCGTCCCGTCCGGACCGGTCAGCAGCGACCCCTCGGCCCGGGACCGCAGGCCCGGGAGCTGCCCGACCCCGGCGATCGCGAGCGGGTAGGCCAGTCCCAGCAGGACGGTGAGGACGAGCAGGAGGCGGGCGGCGGCGAGGTGCTGGCGCACCCAGCCGGGAAGGCGGGTCATGGGTCAGACTCCCGGGAGGAACTGGACGAGCAGGTCGAGGAGCTTGATGCCGAGGAACGGCGCGATCAGCCCTCCGATGCCGTAGAGGACGAGGTTGCGCGAGAGCATCGAGGCGGCGCCGGCCGGCCGGTAGCGCACGCCGCGCAGGGCCAGCGGGATGAGCGCGACGATGACCAGCGCGTTGAAGACCACCGCGGACAGGATCGCCGACTCCGGGCTGGACAGCCGCATCACGTTGAGCGCGTCCAGCCCGGGATGGAGCGCGACGAACATCGCCGGGATGATCGCGAAGTACTTCGCGACGTCGTTGGCGATGGAGAAGGTGGTCAGCGAGCCGCGGGTGATGAGCAGCTGCTTGCCGATCTCCACGATCTCGATGAGCTTGGTCGGGTCGGAGTCCAGGTCGACCATGTTGCCGGCCTCCTTGGCCGCGGCCGTCCCGGTGTTCATCGCGACGCCGACGTCGGCCTGCGCGAGCGCCGGGGCGTCGTTGGTGCCGTCCCCGGTCATCGCGACGAGCTTGCCCCCCTCCTGCTCCCGCCTGATGAGCGCGAGCTTGTCCTCGGGCGTGGCCTCGGCGAGGAAGTCGTCCACGCCGGCCTCGTCCGCGATGGCCCGGGCGGTGCGCGGGTTGTCCCCGGTGATCATGACGGTGCGGATGCCCATCCGGCGCATCTCGTCGAAGCGCTCGCGCATGCCCTGCTTGACGACGTCCGCGAGCTGGACCACGCCGAGCACCCGGGCGCCGTCCGGACCGGCCTCGCCGACCAGCAGCGGGGTGCCGCCGGCGGCGGAGATGCCGTCGACGATCTCCCCGGCCGCGTCCGGGACGGTCCCGCCGTTCTCGCGCACCCAGGCCGCGACCGCCGTCGCGGCGCCCTTGCGCACCCGCCGCGGACCGGCCGGTGTGGACAGGTCCACACCGGACATCCGGGTCTGCGCGGTGAACGGCACGAACGTCGCCTGCGGGAGCCCGCCGGGCGAGCGCAGGCCGTACACCTGCTTGGCGAAGACGACGACCGACCGGCCCTCGGGCGTCTCGTCCGCGAGGCTGGACAGCTGCGCCGCGTTCGCGAGCTCGCGCTCCGCGACCCCCGGGACGACCAGGAAGCCGGTCGCCTGCCGGTTGCCGAGCGTGATGGTGCCGGTCTTGTCGAGCAGCAGGGTGTCCACGTCGCCGGCCGCCTCCACCGCGCGGCCCGACATCGCCAGCACGTTGCGCTGCACCAGCCGGTCCATCCCGGCGATGCCGATGGCCGACAGCAGCGCGCCGATCGTCGTCGGGATGAGGCAGACCAGCAGCGAGACCAGCACGATGCCGGTGACGCCGTTGCCGGTCAGCGTCGCCGAGTCCGGGACGCCGGGCTGCTCGGCCTTGCTGTAGATCGCCAGCGGCTGCAACGTCGCGACCGCGAGCAGGAAGATCAGCGTGAGCGCCGCGAGCAGGATGTTCAGCGCGATCTCGTTCGGCGTCTTCTGCCGGGCGGCACCCTCGACCAGGGCGATCATCCGGTCGATGAAGCTCTCCCCCGGCCGCTGGGTGATCCGGACGACGATCCGGTCGGACAGCACCCGGGTGCCGCCGGTCACCGACGACCGGTCGCCGCCGGACTCCCGGATGACCGGCGCGCTCTCGCCGGTGATCGCCGACTCGTCGACGCTGGCGATGCCCTCGATCACGTCGCCGTCCCCGGGGATCACCTCGCCGGCGGTCACCACCACGACGTCGCCCTGGCGCAGCTGCGGAGCCGGGACGTCCTCGGTCCCGCCGTCCCGGCCGGTCAGCCGGTGCGCCGGCGTCTCGGTGCGGGTGCGCCGCAACGCCTCGGCCTGCGCCTTGCCGCGGCCCTCGGCCACGGCCTCGGCGAGGTTGGCGAACACGACCGTCAGCCACAGCCAGGCCGTGATGAGCCAGGAGAACCACGACGGGTCGCGGGCAGCCAGCACGGTGGCGAACGTCGCGCCGACCTCGACGATGAGCATGACCGGGTTGCGCCGCAGCGTGCGCGGGTCGAGCTTGCGCAGTGCGTCCGGCAGGGACCGCCACAGCTGGCGCGGGTCCAGCAGGCCGCCCGGCACGCGGCGCGGGACCGATGGGGTCGGTGTCGACTGTGGACGGTCGGTCGTGCGGGTGGTCATCGGATTCCTTCGGCGAGCGGCCCGAGCGCGAGCGCCGGGAAGAAGGTGAGCGCGACGAGGACGAGCGTCACGCCGGCGAGCAGCCCGGCGAACTGCGGGCGGTGGGTCGGCAGCGTGCCGGCCGAGACGGGCACCGGCTGCTGGCGGGCCAGCGACCCGGCCAGCGCGAGCACGAGCACGATCGGCAGGAAGCGGCCGAGCAGCATGGCGAGCCCGAGCGCGGTGTCGTACCAGGCGGTGTTCACCGTGAGGCCGGCGAACGCGGAGCCGTTGTTGTTCGCCGCGGAGGTGAAGGCGTAGAGCACCTCGGACAACCCGTGCGCGCCGTCGTTGAGCATGCCCGCACGCTGGCCGGGCAGTGCCATCGCCACCGCCGTGCCGACCAGCACGAGCGCGGGCGTGGTGAGGAAGTACAGCGAGGCCAACCGGATCTCCCGGGAGCCGATCTTCTTCCCGAGATACTCCGGGGTCCGGCCGATCATCAACCCGGCGACGAACACCGTGATGATCGCGAGCACCAGGATGCCGTAGAGCCCGGCGCCGACCCCGCCGGGCGCCACCTCGCCGAGCATCATGTTGACCAGCAGCGTCGCGCCGCCGATCGCGGTGTACGAGTCGTGGAACGAGTTCACCGCCCCCGTCGAGGTGCCGGTGGTGGCCGTGGCGAAGACCGCGGACTGCGGCACACCGAAGCGGGTCTCGGTGCCCTCGCTCGCGGCGCCGACCGCGGTGGGCACGGTGCCCTGGTGCGCTTCCTGGACGCCGGCGTTGACGGCGAGGCTGCCGAGCAGGATCACCGCCATCACCGCCACGATCGCGATCCCCTGCCGCTTGTCCCCGACCAGCCGGCCGAAGGTGCGCGGCAGCGTGAACGGGATCAGGAGGAGAAGGAAGATCTCCAGCCAGTTGGTCCACCCGGTCGGATTCTCGAACGGGTGGGCGGAGTTGACGTTGTAGAAGCCGCCGCCGTTCGTGCCCAGCTCCTTGATGGCCTCCTGCGAGGCGACCGGGCCGCCGGTGACGGTCTGCGCGGCCCCGGCGAGCGTGCGCGCCGCCGTGCCGGTGCCGAAGTTCTGCACCACACCGCCGGCGAGCAGGAGGACCGCGCCGACGACGGCGATCGGCAGCAGGACGCGGAGCACCCCGCGGGTCAGGTCGACCCAGAAGTTGCCCAGCTCGCCCGTACGGCGGCGGGCGAAGCCGCGCACCAGCGCGATCGCCACGGCCAGGCCGACGGCCGCGGACCCGAAGTTCTGCACGGCCAGCCCGGCCATCTGGGCGAGGTGGCCCAGGGTGGACTCGCCGGAGTACGCCTGCCAGTTGGTGTTCGTGACGAAACTGACCGCGGTGTTCCAGGCCAGCGCGGGCGGCACGGCGCCGAAGCCGAGGCTCAGCGGCAGCATGCTCTGCGCGCGCAGCAGCAGGTAGAGGCCCAGCAGCGAGACCGCGGAGAAGGCGAGCACGCTGCGCGCGTACGTCGCCCACGGCTGCTCGCGGTCCGGGTCCACCCCGACGAGGCGGTAGACGACCCGCTCGGCCCGCCAGTGCCGCGGGCTGGTGTAGACCCGGGCCAGGTGGTCGCCGAGCGGCGCGTGCACCAGGGCCAGCGCCGCGACCAGCGACGCCACCGTGAGCACCGCGGCCGCGGTCGGCCCCATCAGAACCGCTCCGGGAACAGCAGCGCCACCACCAGCAGCACCGTCGCCGCCGCGGCCAGGACCAGCCCGACCAGGTTGTCCGCGGTCACCGCTCGCTCCCCCCGCCGGGCTCCGGGGTGCCGACCAGCCGTTCCAGCCCGCGCAGCGCGGCGGCCAGCAGCCCGAGGAGCACCACCGTGAGCACGACGTACGCGACGTCGGCCATCGCTCTCCCTCCGGCCGCGGGACCTCCGCGGCCGGATCCGACGCTGCGCGTCGGCGGGCCGGGCGGCAACGCTTCTCACACCGCGCTAACGGCCCCGGCCGGCCCTCTCACGCGCCGCTAACGGCCACGGTGTCGATCCGGTCCCGGGCCGTTCGTGGTCAGGGTGCGGGGCGGCGCTGGGCGGCCCCGGGAGGAGGGCACGGCGATGCGGACCCTGACCGTCAACACGTTCCTGACCCTGGACGGGGTCATGCAGGGCCCGGGCGGCCCGGAGGAGGACGAGGCCGGCGGCTTCAGCCACGGCGGCTGGTCGGCGACCTACTGGGACGACCGGATGGGCGAGGTGATGGGCGCGGCCATGGGCGGGCCGTTCGACCTGCTGCTCGGCCGGCGGACGTACGACATCTTCGCCGCGTACTGGCCGCGGGCGACCGACCAGGCCGGGGCCGGTCCGCTGAACCGGGCGACCAAGTACGTCGCGTCCCGCGGCCGGCCGGCGCTGGACTGGGGCCCGGCCGAGCTGATCGAGGGCGACGCCGCCGCCGGGGTGGCCGGGCTGAAGCGCACCGACGGGCCGGAGCTGCAGGTGCACGGCAGCGCCGACCTGCTGCAGACGCTGATCCGGCACGGCCTGGTCGACCGCTACCGGCTGTGGTTCTTCCCGGTCGTCATCGGGTCGGGCAAGCGGCTGTTCGCCGACGGCACCGTGCCGGCCGGGCTGCGGATGGTCGACAGCACCGTGTCGACCACCGGGGTGCTGATCGGCACGTACGAGCCGGCCGGCGACATCCCGATCGGGTCCTTCGCCCTGGAGTGACCGGGCGCCGGTGCAACGGCGGTTGAAGCGGGAGCGCACCGCGATTTGACCGGGGTTTCAGCGTCGCCGCTGACGCTGCCTGGCATGACCGCCGCCCTGCACCGGCCGCCGGCGCCCACACCGCCGGGCGCGACCGACCGCTCCCGCCGGCACCCGCCGGCGGGAGCGCGGTCGCCCGGCGGCCATCCGCGCCGCCGCCGGCCGCTGAGCCGCGCCGCCGGTCAGGTGCGGCGGGGCACCGGGACGACGTACCGGCCGAACAGGAGGTCGCGCAGGACGTCGTCGCCGCCCTCGACCACGGAGACGTAGCGGATGTCCCGCAGCAGCTTCCCGATCGGCACGTCGTTGGTGTAGCCGAGGCCGCCGAACATCTCCGAGCCGACGCTCGCCACCTCCCAGCCGGCCTGGCCGCAGAACATCTTCGCGGTCAGGGCCGACTTCAGGGTGCCCTGCCGGAGGAAGGTCGCCGCCGCGTCCGGACCGGACAGCACCGCGTCGAAGTCGCGCGCCGCCCGGAGCAGGTGGCTCTTCATCACGTCGATCTGCATCTCCATCTGGCCCAGCCGCTGCGCGAAGACCGGGTTCTCCAGCAGCGTGCCGCCCCGCAGCGGCTTGGTCTTGGCGTAGACCATGCAGTGGTCGCGGACCCGCCGGGAGATGCCGAGCGCGGTGGTGGCGATGAGGATGCGGCTGGCGTTCAGGCCGATCTCCAGCAGCCGGAGCCCGGAGCCCTCCAGCCGGTTCGCCGCCGGCACCCGGACCCCCTGCAGGCTGACCTGGTACGTGTGCGAGGCGCGCAGGCCGATGACGTCCCACCGCTTGACGATCTCCACGCCCGGGGTGTCCCGCGGCACCAGGACCGCCAGGTGCTCCTCCGGGTCGTCCGCCGCCCGGGCCACCACCACGATGAAGTCGGCGAAGTCGGTGTTGGTGGAGAAGTACTTCTCGCCGGTGACGACGAGGTCGCCGCCCTCCCGGGTGGCCACCGTCTCCAGCCGGTTGAGCTCGCTGCCGGCGGCGCGCTCGCTGCCCAGCGTCGCGCAGAACGTGCCCTTGGCCGCCATCGGCGCCAGGTACTGCCGGCGCAGCTCCTCCGACCCGTACAGCTGCACCATCGTGGTGCCGAGGATCGAGATGAACAGCGTGAAGGCCACGCCGGCGTCCCCGTAGGACAGCTCGTTCACGATCTCGACGCCGTCCTCCAGGCCGAGCCCGCGGCCGCCCAGCTCCTCCGGCAGCCACCAGTTGGCCAGGCCGGTCTCGCGGAACCTCTCGTACACCTCCAGCGGCTTGTCGGCCAGCTCGTCGGTCCGCGCGTCGCCCGCGCCCAGCTCGTCCTTGACGAACCGGCGGACGGTCTTCAGGTCTTCCGGCCTCATCGGTCCCACCACCTCACTCGGAGAACGCCCGCTGGATGAGGTCCTCGACGTCCAGCGCGTCGATCTCCTCGTCGGTCTCGTCCGTCGCCGCCTCGTCGGGCTCCCCCGGCGCCGGGGAGTCGCCGCCGAACATCCGGTCCACCAGGTGGACGGCCAGGGCCGCCGGCGTCGGGTAGTTGAAGATGATCGTCGCCGGGATCTCCACCCCGGTGTCCTTCTTGACGTGGTTGCGGAACTCCACGCCGCTGAGCGAGTCGAAGCCGATCTCCTTGAACGACATGTCGCCGTCCAGGTCGTCGGTGGACGGGTAGCCGAGCACCAGGGCCGAGGTGCCCATCAGCACCTCGAGCATCTCGTCCGCCCGCTCCTCCGCCGGCAGCGCGGCCAGCCGCCGCATCACCGGCGGCTCGCTGCTCTCCTCGACCCGCGGCCGCCGCGGCCCGACCAGCCCGCGCAGCACCGCGGGCACGGCGTCCTGCTCGCGCAGCCCGGCCCGGTCGAGCACGGCCGGCACCAGCAGCGCCCGGTCCTGCCCCAGCGCGGCGTCGAACAGCGCGGTGCCGGTCGCGGCCGGCACCGGCACCAGCCCGGCGCGGCGGAACCGGGCCAGGTCGGCCTCGCCGAGCGCGCCGGCCATGCCCAGCTCCCACGGGCCCCAGGCCAGCGACACCGCGGGCAGCCCGGCCGCCCGGCGGTGCGCGGCCAGCGCGTCCAGGAAGGTGTTGGCGGCCGCGTAGTTGGCCTGGCCGGCCGTGCCGAACGTGCCGGCGACCGACGAGTAGAGCACGAAGGCGGCCAGGTCCCGGTCCTCGGTCAGCTCGTGCAGGTGCCACGCGGCGTCGACCTTCGGCCGGAACACCCGGTCGAGCTGGTCCGGCGTCATGGTGGCCAGGCCGGCGTCGTCCAGCACGCCGGCCAGGTGCACCACCGCGACCAGCGGCGCCTCGGCCGGGATCCGGTCGAGCTCCGCGGCCAGCGCGTCCCGGTCGGCCACGTCGCAGGCGGCCAGCGCCACCTCGGCGCCGAGCGCGGTCAGCTCGGCGGCCAGCTCGCCCGCGCCCGGCGCCGCCGCACCCCGCCGGCTGAGCAGCAGCAGCCGCCGCACCCCGTGCCCGGCCACCAGGTGCCGGGCGAACAGCGCGCCCAGCCCGCCGGTGGCCCCGGTCAGCAGCACGGTGCCCTCGGTCCACTTCGGACGGCCGGCGGGCGCCGCCGGGGCGGCGGCCAGCCGCGGCCCGTACGCCACCCCGCGGCGGAGCGCGACCTGCGGCTCGGCCAGGTCGAGCGTGTCCAGCAGGGCCAGCGACGCCGGGTCGTCGTCGGTGTCGACCAGCACGAACCGGTCCGGGTGCTCGGCCTGCGCGGAGCGCACCAGCCCCCACACCGGGGCGACCGCCAGGTCCGGCGCCTCCCCGGCGCCGACCGCGACCGCGCCGCGGGTGACGATCACCCGCCGGGGACCGCCGTCCGGCTCCGCCTGCAGCCGGGCGAGCAGCTCGCGCGCGGTGGCCCGGGCCACCGCGGGCAGGTCGGCGCCGGCGGCCGCGGCCACGTGCGTGACCTCGGCGGCCGGCCGGGCGGCGCCGGCCGGCTCGGCCAGCGGCGTCCAGTCCAGCGCGAAGAGCGAGTCCGCCGGCGCGGCCGCGGCCAGCTGGTCGGCGGAGGCCGGCATCAGGGCCAGCGAGTCCACCGTCAGCACCGGCGCGCCGCCCGGCGCGGTGATCCGCAGCGACACCTCGTTCACGCCGACCGGTGCCACCCGGACCCGCAGCTCCCGGCCGCCGAGCGCGTGGAAGGACACCCCGGACCAGGCGTACGGCAGCAGCACCTGCTCCGGGTCCGCCCCGGCCAGCAGGGTGAGGATGGGGTGCAGGGCCGCGTCGAACAGCGCCGGGTGCACGGCGAAGCCGGCGTCGGCGTGCGGCACGTCCTCGGGCAGCCGGACCTCGCCGTACAGCTCCTCGCCGGAGCGCCACAGCGCCCGCAGCCCGCGGAACGCCGGGCCGTACCCGTAGCCGCGGTCGGCCAGCCCGGCGTAGAAGCCGTCCAGCTCGACCGGCTCCGCCCCCGGCGGCGGCCACGCGCCCGGCGCGGCCTCCGGGGTCGGGACCGGGTCGGCGGCCAGCACGCCGGTCGCGTGCCGGGTCCACGACCGCGACCCCTCCGGTCGCGAGTGGACGCCGAGCTCCCGCCGGCCGGCGTCGTCCGGCGCGCCCACGGTGAGCTGGACCTGGACGGTGTCGGCGGCCAGGGTGAGCGGCGCCGACAGGGTGAGCTCCTCGACCCGCCGGCAGCCGGCCACGTCCATGGCCTGCAGCGCCATCTCCACGTACGCGGCGCCGGGGAAGACCGTGCCGCCGAAGATGCGGTGGTCGGCCAGCCAGCCGTCCGCGGCCGGCGAGACGTGTCCACTGAGGACGACCTGGTCACCGACGGCGACCTCGGTCGCCGCGGCCAGGAACGGGTGCTCGACCGCGGTCAGCCCGGCGCTGGTCACGTCGCCCCGGGCCGGCTCCGGCCGCACCCAGTAGCGCTGCCGCTCGAAGGCGTACGTGGGCAGGTCGACCGGCCGCCCGGCCCGGCCGGTGGCGGCCAGGTAGGCCGCCCAGTCGACCGGGACGCCGGCGACGTGCAGCCGGGCCAGCGCGTCGGCCAGCGACCGGACCTCCGGCCGGGCCTTGCGCACCACCGGCACCGCGGCCACCTCCGGCGCCACCGCGGCCAGCGTCTCCCGGGCCATCGCGGACAGCACGCCGTCCGGCCCGACCTCGACGAACACCCCGGCCCCGGCGGCCACCGCGGCCCGCACGCCGTCGGCGAAGCGCACCGCCTCGCGCACGTGCCGCACCCAGTAGTCGGCGGTGGCCAGCTCGTCGCCGGCCAGCGCACCGGTCACGTTCGAGACCATCGGCAGCGCCGGCGCCGCGTACGACACCGCCCGGGCCACCTGCTCGAAGTCGGCCAGCATCGGCTCGATCAGCGGCGAGTGGAAGGCGTGCGAGACCCGCAGCCGCTGGGTCCGGCAGCCGGCGCCGGCGAACATCGACTCGACGTCCAGCACGGCGTCCTCGGCCCCGGAGATCACCGTCGCGAGTGGACCGTTGACCGCGGCGACCGAGGCGGCGCCGGCGTGCTCCTCCAGCGCCTCGCGGACCTCGTCCTCGTCCGCCTCGATGGCCACCATCGCGCCGCCCCGGGGCAGCGCCTGCATCAGCCGGCCCCGGGCGGCGACCAGCTTGGCCGCGTCGGGGAGGGAGAAGACGCCGGCCACGTGCGCGGCCGCCAGCTCGCCGATCGAGTGCCCGACCAGGACGGCCGGCGCGACGCCGAGCGACTCCAGCAGCCGGAACGCGGCCACCTCGAAGGCGAACAGCGCCGGCTGGGTCAGCGCGGTCTCGTCCAGCCGGGCGGCCAGCTCCGAGCCCGGCTCCGCCGCGACCACCTCGTCCAGCGGGGAGTCCAGCAGCGGGTCGAGCTCGGCCCGGACGGCGGCCCACGCCTCGGCGAACACCGGGAACCGGCGGGCCAGCTCCCGGCCCATGCCGGCGCGCTGGCTGCCCTGCCCGGTGAACAGCACGCCGACCGCCGGGGCGGCGCCGGCCGACCCGGTGACCAGCCCGCCCGCGCGCTCGCCGGCGGCCAGCGCGGTCAGCCCGGCGAGCAGCTCGGCCCGGTCGGCGCCGAGCACCACCGCGCGGTGGTCGAGGACCGAGCGGCCGGTGGCCAGCGTGGTGGCCACGTCGGCGAGCCCAGGCGCCGGCTCCGCGGTCACCGCCGCCCGCAACCGCTCCGCCTGCGCGGCCAGCGTCGAGGCCGTACGCCCCGACACCGGCCAGGGCACCAGCTCCCCGTCGGCCGGCTCGACCGCCGGCTCCCCGGCCGGCTCGTCGACGTCGCCCTGCTCGACGATCACGTGCGCGTTGGTGCCGCTGATCCCGAACGAGGACACCCCGGCCCGGCGCGGCCGGTCGGCCGCCGGCCACGGGCGCGGCTCGGCGAGCACCTCGACCGCGCCGGCCGACCAGTCCACGTGCGGCGTCGGCTCGCCGGCGTGCAGCGTCCGGGGCAGCACCCCGTGCCGCATCGCCATCACCATCTTGATCACGCCGGCCACGCCGGCGGCGGCCTGGGTGTGCCCGATGTTGGACTTGACCGAGCCCAGCCCCAGCGGCTCCGGCCGGTCCCGGCCGTAGGTGGCCAGCAGCGCCTGCGCCTCGATCGGGTCGCCGAGCTGGGTGCCGGTGCCGTGCGCCTCGACCACGTCGACGTCCGTCGTGGACAGTCCCGCGTTGGCCAGCGCCTGCCGGATCACCCGCTCCTGGGAGGGGCCGTTCGGCGCGGTCAGCCCGTTGCTGGCGCCGTCCTGGTTGACCGCGCTGCCGCGCAGCACCGCCAGCACCCGGTGGCCGTGCCGCCGGGCGTCGGACAGCCGCTCCAGCACCAGCACGCCGACGCCCTCGGACCAGCCGGTGCCGTCGGCGGTGGCGGAGAAGGCCTTGCACCGGCCGTCCGCGGCCAGCCCCCGCTGCCGGGCGAACTCGACGAAGATGCCCGGGGTGGACATGACCGTCACGCCGCCGGCCAGCGCCAGCGCGCTGTCCCCGGCCCGCAGCGACTGGGCCGCCAGGTGCAGCGCCACCAGCGACGACGAGCACGCGGTGTCCACGGTGACCGCCGGGCCCTCCAGGCCGAGGGTGTACGCCAGCCGGCCGGACACGATGCTGGACGCGGTCCCGGTGAGGGCGTGCCCGGCCAGGTCGTCGGGCACCTCGGCCAGCCGCGGCAGGTAGTCCTGGCTCATCGCGCCGAGGAAGACCCCGGTCCGGCTCCGGCGCAGCGCGGCCGGGTCCTGCCCGGCCCGCTCCAGCGCCTCCCAGGCCACCTCCAGCACCAGCCGCTGCTGCGGGTCCATGGACAGCGCCTCGCGCGGGCTGATCCCGAAGAAGCCGGCGTCGAAGTCCCCGGCGTCGGGCAGGAAGCCGCCGACCCGGGCGTAGTCCGCGCCGGCCGCGGCCCAGCCGCGGTCGTCGGGGAACGGCGCGATGGCGTCGGTGCCGTCGGCCACCAGCCGCCACAGGTCCTCCGGCGAGGCCACGCCCCCGGGGAAGCGGCAGCTCATGCCGATGATCGCGATCGGCTCGTCGGCGGCCGCGGCGGCGACGGTCTCGTCCCCGCCGGCGGCGGAGCCGGACAGCCGGTCGCGCAGGTGCCGCACCACCGCGGTCGGGGTCGGGTGGTCGTAGAGCAGCGAGGTCGGCAGCCGCAGCCCGGTGGCCGCGGTGAGCCGGTTGCTCAGCTCCACCGCGGTCACCGAGTCGAAGCCGAGCTCCTTGAACGTGCTGTCGGCGTCCACCGCGCCGGCGTCGCCGAGCCGCAGCACGGCCGCGGCGTGGCCGTGCACCAGCGTGCGCAGCTCCTGGTCGGTGAGCCGGTCCGGCCCGGCGCCGCCCGGCACCGCGTCCACCGGCACCGCGTCCACCGCCGCCGGCCCGGTCCCGGCCGGCCGCGCCACCGGGGCCTCGACCCGCTCGCCGGAGACCCAGAACGCCTCCCGCTGGAACGCGTACGTGGGCAGCGGGACGCGCCGGCCGCCGGCGACCAGCGGCCGCCAGTCCACCGCCACGCCCTTGGTGGCCAGCTCGGCCGCGGACAGCAGGAACCGCCGGGCCTGGTCCTCGTGCCGGCGCAGCGTGCCCTGCACCACCGCACCGTCCACAGTGTCCTGGATGGCGGTGGTCAGCACCGGGTGCGGGCTGAGCTCCACGAAGATCCGGTGCCCGGCGCCGGCCAGCACCCCGACGGTGTCGGCGAAGCGCACCGGCTCGCGCAGGTTGCGGAACCAGTAGCCGGCGTCGAGGTCGGCGACGTCCACCCGGCCGCCGGTCACCGTGGAGTAGAAGGCGACCCCGCTGTCGGTGGTGGCGATGCCGCCGGCGACGGCGAGCACCTCGTCCCGGATGGACTCCACGTCGGTGGAGTGGGAGGCGTAGTCGACCGGGATGACCTTGGCCCGCACGCCGCGGGCGTCGTGCTCGGCCACCACCGCGCGCACGGCCTCGACCGGGCCGGAGATCACCACCGAGGTGGGCCCGTTCACGGCCGCGACCGAGACCCGGTCGCGGTCCACCTCGGCCGCCGGCACCGCCAGCGAGGCCATCGTGCCGCGGCCGGACAGGCCGGCGGCGATCGCCTTGCTGCGGCCGACCACCAGCCGCAGCCCGTCGGCCAGCGAGATGATGCCGGCCGCGCAGGCGGCCGCGATCTCGCCCTGGGAGTGGCCGACCACGGCGTCCGGGACCAGCCCGACCGACCGCCACACCTCGGCCAGCGACACCATCACCGCGAAGAGGGCCGGCTGCACCACGTCCACCCGGGCCAGCGCGGCCTCGTCGCCGAGCACGTCCCGCAGCGACCAGTCGACCAGGCCGTCGAGCTGCTGCTCGCACTCGGTCATCCGGGCGCCGAAGACGGGCGAGGAGTCCCACAGCTCGCGGGCCATCCCGACCCACTGCGAGCCCTGGCCCGGGAAGACCCAGACCACCCCGGCCGCGGCGCCCGCCGCACCGGTCACCACGTTCTCCGCCGGGGCGCCGGCGGCCAGCGCGGCCAGGCCGTCCACCAGCTCGGCCCGGTCGGCGGCGACCACGACGCCGCGGTGCTTCAGCGGCGACCGGGTGGTGGCCGCGGAGAGCCCGACGTCGACCGGCCGCCAGCCCGCCTCGGCCGCGACCCGCTCCCGCAGCCGCTCGGCCTGGGCCTTCAGCGCCGCCGCGGACTCCCCGGACACCACCACCGGGACCGGGCCGGGCGCCGCCGCGGCCGGCTCGACCGGAGCCGGCACCGCCGGCGGCGCGGCCACGACGAGGTGGCAGTTGGTGCCGCCGACGCCGAACGAGCTGACCCCGGCGAGGCCCGGGGTGTCGCCCGGCCAGGCCGCGGTGGCCGCGTTCACCCGCAGGCGCCACTCGTCCAGCGGGATCGACGGGTGCGGCTCGGCGAAGTTGAGGCTGGCCGGCAGGGCGCCGTGCCGGACCGACAGCGCCACCTTGATCAGGCCGACGACGCCGGCCGCGGCGTCGAGGTGGCCGATGTTGGTCTTCACCGAGCCGACCAGCAGCGGCCGGTCGGCGGCCCGGCCCCGGCCGAGCACCGCGGCGAGCGCGCTGGCCTCGACCGGGTCGCCGGCCCGGGTGCCGGTGCCGTGCAGCTCGACGTACTGGACCTGCCGGGGATCCACCCCGGCCCGCGCGTACGCCTCCCGCAGCAGCGCCTGCTGCGCGTCGGCGTCCGGCACGGTCAGCGCCTGGCCGTCGCCGTCGTGGTTGACCGCGCCGCCCAGCAGCAGGCAGTAGACCGGGTCGCCGTCGGCGACCGCGTCCTCGAGTCGCTTGAGGACGACGACGCCGGCGCCCTCGCCGCGGACGAAGCCGTTGGCGCGGGCGTCGAAGGTGTAGCTGCGCCCGTCCGGGGACAGCGCGCCCGCCCGGGCCAGCGCGAGCGTGCTCTCCGGCACCAGGTTGAGGTGCACGCCGCCGGCCAGGGCCAGCCGGGCGCCGCCCGACCGCACGCTCTCCGCGGCCAGGTGCACCGCGACCAGCGACGAGGACTGCGCGGTGTCCACGGCCAGGCTGGGCCCGTGGAAGCCGAAGCGGTGCGACACCCGGTTGGCGATCAGCCCCCGGCTCAGCCCGGCCAGCGAGTGGTGGGACACCGCGTCCGCGCCGTACCGCTGCACCAGCGACGCGTAGTCGTCCCCGGCCGCGCCGAGGTAGACCGCGGTGTCGCTGCCGCGCAGGCCGGCCGGCGCCAGCCCGGCGTCCTCCAGCGCCTCCCAGCTCAGCTCCAGGGCCAGCCGCTGCCGCGGGTCCATGGCCTCGGCCTCGCGCGGGGAGATGCCGAACAGCCGGGCGTCGAAGTCGGCCACCCGGTCCAGGAAGCCGCCCCGCCGGTACGGCGCCAGGTCGGGCACGTCGTACCAGCGGTCCGCCGGCGCCTCGGCGATGGCGTCCACACCGTCGTGCAGCAGCCGCCAGAACGCCCCGGCGTGGTCGGCCCCGGGGACCCGGCACGCCATCCCGACGACGGCGACGGCCGCTCCGGCCGGGCCGTCCGGCCGCTCGCCCTGGTTTCCGTGCATCAGTTCAGACCTCTCCCAGCCGAGGAAGCACCAGCGGAACTACGGGTGTGACGGGACCTCGTGCGAGCGCGCCCTCAGGGGCGGCTGGACAGGTAGCCCTGGGCCATCAGCTTCTTCGACACGTCGAGGAACGCGTCGATCTGCTCGTCGGTGTGCGCCGCGTTGACGATGATGCGCAGCACCGCCTGCCCGCGCCGGGCCGCCGGGTACAGGTACGGCGGGACCCGGATGCCGTGCTCCAGGTAGGCCCGGAACAGCTCGACGCACTTCCGCTCGTCGCCGACGATGACCGAGCTGAAGCAGGTCTCGGTGTCGGTGATCGGCAGCTCGATGTCGAGCATCTTCTTCCGGAAGTCGGCCACCTTGGCCAGGTAGTTGTCGACGATCTCCGGCTCCTGGTACGCCAGCAGCCGGGTGATGTACGCGGTGCCGGCCGCGGCCGGCGCGGACATGCCCGCGGTGAACGAGCCGGTGCCGGACAGCAGCTCGAAGGACTCGATGGCCTCCCGCGGCCCGGCGATCAGGCCACCCTCCAGGCCGACCGCCTTCTTCATCGAGACCATCAGGAAGGTGGCCCGGAGCATGCCGGCGTACTCCTGGTGGAAGTTGCGGTGCGGCGGGCCGTACACCAGGAAGCCGTTGGCGTCGTCCACATAGGACACCGCGCCGTACCGCTCGCAGACGTCGACCAGCTCGTGCATCGGGGCCACCGTGCCGTCGATCGAGTAGACCGACTCGAAGACGACGACGACCCGCTTGCCCTGCAGCTGCTTGAGGACCTCCTCCAGGCTCTCCACGTCGTTGTGCCGGAAGGAGAAGATCCGCTCGCCGAACTTCAGGCCCTCGGCCGCCTTCCACAGCGACCAGTGCGCGTCCCGGTCGTACACGAACACGGTGTCCCGGTTGACCATCGCCAGCCCGGTCATGAACGACTGGGTGCTGGCCATCGCGTTGATGAAGCCGATGTTCGCGACCGTCCCGGTGGCGAAGCTGATCGCCGCGTCCTTCGTGAGGTAGTCGGCGATCGTCCGCTCCATGTCGATGTGCGGGGGCGTGACCCCCTGCACGATGCGGGAGCCGCCGCTGCCCAGCCCGTACGTCCGGGTGGCGTCGACGAGGACGTCCATCACGTCCTCGCGGCGCTGCAGGTTGAGGAAGTTCACGGACGCGAAGTTGGTCATCAGCTCGTCCGTGCCGTGCACCGCACCGGGGATCACCCCGGACACCGGGATGCCGTCGATTCCGAGCGCGTGGATCCCTTCGGCGAACTTGGCGAAGTTCCACCCGGGCGTGGCAGTCATGGTCAGCGAACCTCGTTTCTCGTCGGATGGTCACGCATAGCGTGGCCAGTTCTTGCCGATCGACCGGATCAGCTGGGGAACCACGATCGTGCGGCGGAGGGGCTTGATGCCGTTCATGTAGGTCTTCCCGACCAGCCCGTTCGGCTTGATCAGCGCGGCCATCTGGCCGTGGTAGCCACCGGCGTCGTCCGGCACCCAGCCGATGTGCATCAGCGCGTGCACGGTCCGGTTGGCGAGCTCGGCGGTCCACTCCCGGTCGGTCTGGTAGACCGACCGGAACGGCACCAGCGCGAAGTCGGGACCGCGGGTGCCGTTGCGGAGGTCCTCCGGCAGCCGGTCCCGCAGCGACGGCACCCGCTTGCCGACGCCCTCCCCGGGCTTGTCCCAGCCGAGCAGCTTCCCGAGCTTCCACCGGATCGCGAACATGGTGCGGATCGCGAAGGCCGACATCTCGCTGTCGTCGTCGGAGGTGAACTGCCGGACCAGCCGGTCGAGGTCGTCCGGACCGCCCGGCGTGGGCAGCGACCACACGTCCTCGAGCAGGAAGTCGCCCGTGAACTCGTGGATGCGCCACGGCCGGTCGTAGTACGCGCTGTCCGGCAGCCTCATGCTCATGGTGGGACCTCTTCCGTCTCGAACCGTCAGTTGCTGGCCTCGGAGGCCAGGCTAGGTGCGGCGGTCCGGGGACGGAGGTGCAGGCGGGTGCCGTGCTGCGACAGCATCACGACGATCGAGCGGCTGCGCGGCTCCTCCGGCTTCGGGTCCGGCCGGCCGAGCTCGCAGCTGGTGAGCGCCTCCCGGAGCACCGCCTTGAGCTCCAGCAGCCCGACCCGGTCACCCAGGCAGCGGGTGTGCCCGCCGCCGAACGGGATCCAGGTGTGCGCGCTGGGCTTGGTGGTGAACCAGCGCTCCGGGCGGAACTCCTCCGGGTCCGGGTAGAGCTGCGGGTCGTGGTGCAGCAGGTAGCCGCTGGCCCACAGCCAGGACCCCGGCTCGTACCGCACCCCGTTGATCTCGATCGGCTTCACCACCTCGCGCGGGATGATCTGCGGCGTCGGCGGGCGCAGCCGCAGGGCCTCGTTCACCACCCCGGTGAGGTACGGGTCGCCGGCGCCGTCCGCGATCTCGGCGCGGATCCGCTCCACCGCGGCCGGGGTCCGGCTCAGGTACTCCAGCGCCCAGCAGATCCCGGCCGCCGTCGTCTCGGTGCCGGCCAGGAACATCGTCATGATCTCGTCGCGGATCTCGGTCCCGGTCAGCGCTGTGCCGTCCGGGTGGGTGAAGCTGAGCAGCATCGAGAGCATGTCGTCGCCGCTCTCGCCGGACTCCAGCCGCTCGGCGACGGCCTGCGCGATCAGGGCGTCCGCGTGCGCGCGGTTGCGGGCGAAGCGGTGGAAGCCGAGCGGCCGGATCGCCTTGAGCATGCTGTGCGTGCGGGGCTTGATGTTGTGGGTCTCGACCACCGACCACACGTGCCGGTTGAACCGCAGCATGTCCCAGACGACCGCGTACAGCTCGTCCCAGCAGGACGGGACCTTCGTGCCGAAGACCACCTCGCGGATCACCTGGACGGTGAAGCGGTGCGCGTACGGGTGCAGCGAGAAGGCCTTGCCCTTCGGCCAGCCGGCGACGGCCTCCTTGGCCATCGTGGTGACCGACGCCTCGATCCGCTGCAGCGCCTTGCCCTTGACGCTCGGCATGATCGCCTTGCGCCGGGCCAGGTGCTCGTCCTCGTCCAGGAAGGCCAGCCCGCTCTGGCCGAAGAACTTCTCCAGCGAGTCGCTGCCCTTGCCGGTGTGCAGGGTGTCCCGGGGGGCCAGGAACATCGCCTTGACGTCCTCGGGGGACGACAGCACGTACACCGTGGCGCCGGGGATGATCTTCAGCTCGAACCGGTCGCCGTAGCGCTCCTTGCAGCGCCGCATGAACCTCGTCGGGCGCAGGTAGAGGCCGAGCGTCTGCGCCGCCAGCGGCGCCCGCGGCCCGCCGATGGCCGTGGCCGCGGGGACGGCCGCCGCCGCCGGCGCGGCCGCCGCCGCGTGGTCGACCGGGCACCCGGCGGGGGCCGTCGTGTCGCGAGTTTCCATGTCCGTCCTTACGTCTCGGGGTGGGTGCCGGGTCGCCGTCAGTCCACAGTGGAGCTTGCGAGGTCGCGCAGCGCGTCCAGCAGGCCGGCTGCGCGCAGCAGGTCGACCGGGATCGAGGCCACCAGCCGGTGCACCTCCTGCTCCTCGGCCGAGACCGGCTCGGCGACCGGCTCGGCGGCCGGCTGGGCCACCGGGTCCGCCGCCGGGGCGGCCGGGGCCTCCGCCTGCACCAGGGAGAGCAGGTGCCGGGCGATCGCGCCCGCCGTGGGGTGGTCGAACACCAGCGAGGACTCGATCGGCAGCCCGGTGGCCCGGGACAGCCGGTTGCTCAGCTCGACCGCGCTCAGCGAGTCGAAGCCGTACTCCTGCAGGTCCCGCTCCGGCTCCACCGCCTCCGGCGAGTCGTGCCCGAGCACGGCGGCGACGTGCACCCGCACCAGCTCGAGCACCACCGGCGGGCGGTCCGCCTCGGCCACCCCGGCGAGCCGCTTGGCCAGCGACTCGCCGCTGTCCGCCCCCGCCGCCGGCGCCCGCACCAGCCCGCGCAGCAGCGGGGGCAGCATCCCGGCCGAGGCCTGGCCCCGCAGCGCCGCGAGGTCCAGCCGCACCGGCGCGAGCAGCGCCATGTCCAGCCCGAGCGCCTGGTCGAACAGCTCCAGGCCGAGCTCGGCGGACAGCGGCCGGACGCCCATCCGCTGCAGCCGGGCCAGGTCGGCCTCGTCCAGCTGGGCGGCCATGCCGGTCTCGCCGCCCCACAGCCCCCAGGCCAGCGAGCTGGCCGGCAGCCCGGCCGCGCGCCGGCGCGCGGCGAGCGCGTCGAGCGCGGCGTTCGCGGCCGCGTAGTTGGCCTGGCCGGGGCTGCCGATCAGCGCCGCCACCGACGAGAACAGCACGAACGCGGACAGCTCCAGCTCCGCGGTCAGCTCGTGCAGGTGCCAGGCCGCGTCGACCTTCGGACCCATCACCCGGTCCACCTGGTCCGGGGTCATCGACTCGACCACGCCGTCGTCCAGCACGCCGGCCGCGTGCACGACCGCGGTGACCGGCTGCTCGACCGAGGCCAGCAGCCGCGCCACCTGGTCCCGGTCGGCCACGTCGCAGGCCGCGACCCGGACCGAGGCGCCGAGCGCCTCCAGGTCGGCGACCAGCTCGCTCACCCCGTCGGCGTCCGGGCCGCGGCGGCTGACCAGCAGCAGCCGCTGCGCCCCGTGCGGCCCGGCCAGGTGCCGGGCCAGCTGCGCGCCCAGCCCGCCGGTGCCGCCGGTGATCAGGACGGTGCCGCCCAGGTCCGGCGCCGCCGGCACGGTCAGCACCACCTTGCCGACGTTGCGGCCCTCGCGCAGGAACCGGAACGCGTCCTGGCTCTGCCGCACGTCCCAGGTCCGGACCGGGGAGAGCCGGAGCACGCCCTGCTCGAACAGGGCCAGCAGCTCCCGCAGCATCGCCTGCAGCCGGTCCGGCCCGGACTCCATCAGGTCGAACGACCGGTACGTCACGCCGGCGTGCTCGCGCCCGACCACCTCGGGGTCGCGCACGTCGGCCTTGCCCATCTCGACGAACCGGCCGCCGCGCGGCAGCAGCGCCAGCGACGCGTCCACGAAGTCGCCGGCCAGCGCGTTGAGCACCACGTCCACGCCGTCGCCATCGGTGGCGGCGAGGAACGTCTCCCGGAACTCCAGGTCGCGGGACGACGCGAGGTTGCCGTCGGCGACCCCGAGGCCGCGCACGACCTCCCACTTCGGCGGGCTCGCCGTGGCGAACACCTCGGCGCCGAGGTGCCGGGCGAGCTGCACGGCGGCCATGCCGACGCCGCCGGCCGCGGTGTGCACCAGCACCCGCTCCCCGGCCCGCAGGCCGGCCAGCTCGACCAGCCCGTAGTACGCGGTCAGGTAGACGACCGGCACCGACGCCGCCTGGGCGAACGACCACCCGGCCGGCATCGGGGCCAGCATCCGCCGGTCGGACACCGCGACCGGCCCGAACGAGTCGGCCACCAGGCCGAAGACCCGGTCGCCGGGAGCCAGGTCGGTGACGTCCGCGCCGACCTCCAGCACCACGCCGGCAGCCTCGGTGCCCATCTCCGCCTCGCCCGGGTACATGCCCAGCGCGATCAGCACGTCGCGGAAGTTCAGCCCCGCGGCGCGCACGCCGATCCGCACCTCGCCCGCCCCGAGCGGGCGGTCGCCGTCCGACCCGACCAGGGTCAGGTCCTCCAGCGAGCCCTTGCGGCCGACCGACAGCCGCCAGGCGCCGTTGGGCAGCGCGGCCAGCCGCCCGAGCCGGGGGGCCACCAGCCGGCCCTCGCGCAGCGCCAGCTGCGGCTCGTCCAGCTCGGCCACCGACCCCCAGGCCGGCTCGGCGCTGCCGTCGACGTCCACCAGCAGGAAGCGGCCCGGGTGCTCGGACTGGGCGCTGTGCACCAGGCCCCACACCGCCGCCTGGGCGAGGTCGGACGTCTCCTCGCCGACCGCCACCGCGCCCCGGGTCACCACGACCAGCCGGGCGTCGACCAGCCACTCGCTCACCAGCCACCGCTGCACCAGGTCGAGCGCGGCGGTCGCGGCCGCCCTGGCCGCGCCGGCGTCCGCGCCGGCCGGCGTGTCGATCGAGGCGAGGACGAGGTCCGGCATGGGCGTGCCCATCGCGACCTCCTCCTCCAGCTCGGTCAGGTCGGCGAACCGCTGGCCCGCCGCCGCCACGTCGCCGAGGACGGCCAGCTGCACCTCGCGCGGCTCCGGGGCCGGCACCGCGGTCCAGTCCAGCTGGAACAGCGACCGCTGGGTGGTCTCCTGCGACCGCCCGAGCTGCGCCGGGTCGACCGTGCGCACGGACAGCTTGGCCACGTCGACCACCGGCTCGCCGGTCTCGCCGGTGACCGACAGCCGTACCGCGGACTCCCCGGCCGGACCGATCCGGACCCGGGCCCGGGTGGCCCCGGTACGGCCGAGCCGGACGCCCGACCAGGCGAACGGCAGGCCGACCGGGTCGCCGGGGCGCACGTCGAGCATGCCGCCGTGCAGCGCGGCGTCGAACAGCGCCGGGTGGATGCCGAAGCCGGTGCCCGGCAGGTCGTCGGACAGGGCCACGTCGGCGTACACCTCCTCGCCGACCCGCCACGCCGCCCGCACGTTCTGGAACGCCGGCCCGTAGTCGAAGCCGATGTCGGCCAGCAGCGCGTACAGCGAGTCGGCCGCGACCGGCTCGGCGCCGGCCGGCGGCCACTCCACCGGACCGGCCGGTGCCGGCTCGGAGTCGGCGGTCAGCCGGCCCCGGGCGTGGCAGGTCACCGGCGCCGGCTCGTCCTCGCCCGCGCCGTCCGGTCGCGAGTAGACGGACACCTCGCGGCGGCCGCCGGCCGCCGGGCCGACCGCGACCTGCACCCGCCGGGCCACCCCGTCCTGGAGCACCATCGGCGCCTCCAGGACCAGCTCGTCCAGCACCGGGCTGCCGACCTGCCGGCCGGCGGCCATGGCCAGCTCGACCAGGCCGGTGCCCGGCAGCAGGGTCACCCCGAGCACGACGTGGTCGCGGGTCCACGGGTGGGTGTCGGTGGACAGCCGGCCGGTGAACAGCCACTCGTCCCGGTCCCCGACCTGGACCGCGCCGGCCAGGATCGGGTGGTCGACCGGGCCGAGCCCGGCCGCGGCCACGTCCCCGCTGCCGCTGCCGATCTGCCAGTAGCGCTCGCCCTGGAACGCGTACGTCGGCAGCGGGGTCACCCGGGCGCCGGTGCCCGCGTAGAAGGCGGTCCAGTCGATCCCGGCGCCGGCGAGGTGCGCCTGCCCGAGGAACCCGGTGAAGGTCTCCGCCTCGGCGTGCTTGGCCCGCAGCGCCGGCACCACCACGGACTCGCGGTCCTGGTGGCTCTCCAGGCACTGCCGGGTCATCGCGCTGAGCACGCCGTCCGGGCCCAGCTCCAGGAAGCGGCGGACCCCGAGCCCGTGCAGGGTCGCGACGCCGTCGGCGAAGCGGACGGCCTGCCGGACGTGCCGCACCCAGTAGCCGGCGTCGAAGGACTCGACCAGCTCGCCGGTCACGTTCGACACGACCGGGATCCGCGGCGGCGCATAGTCCAGCCGGCCGGCCACCGCCTCGAACTCGGCCAGCATCGGCTCCATCCGCGGCGAGTGGAACGCGTGCGACACCCGCAGCCGCGACGTCTTGCGCCCCTCCCACTGCGGCAGCCACTCCTCGACCGCGTCCGCGTCGCCGGAGACGACCACCGCCCGCGGCCCGTTGACCGCGGCGATCTCCAGCCGGCCCTCGAAACCGGCCAGCGACGCCGCGACCTCCGCCTCCTCCGCCTGCACCGCGACCATCGCCCCACCGGCCGGCAACGCACCCATCAGCTTCCCGCGGGCCACCACCAGCGCGGCCGCGTCGGCCAGGGACAGCACCCCGGCCACATGCGCGGCGACGATCTCCCCGACGGAGTGGCCGATCAGGAAGTCGGCCCGGACGCCGAGCGACTCGGCCAGCCGGAACAGCGCCACCTCGACCGCGAACAGCGCCACCTGGGTGAACTCGGTCGCATCCAGCGAGCCGTCCGCAGTGGACAGCAGCTCCCGCACCGAGCGACCCAGCAGCGGGTCCAGCTCGGCGCACACCTCGTCCAGCGCCCGGTCGAACGCCGGGTACGCCGCGGCCAGCTCGACCCCCATGCCCGGCCGCTGCGACCCCTGACCGGTGAACAGGACCGCGGTCCGGCCGGCGACGGGGCGGCCCTCCAGCACGCCGGCGGCCGGCTCGCCGGCCGCGAGCGCGGCCAGCCCGGCCAGCAGCTCGTCCCGGCCGGTGGCCACCACGACGGCCCGGTGCTCCAGCTGCGCCCGGGTGGTCGCCGCGGCCAGGCCGACGTCGGCCAGCGACACCTCGGGCCGGGCCGCGAGGTGCGCCCGCAGCCGCTCCGCCTGGGCCCGCAGCGCGGCCTCACCGCGCGCGGAGACCAGCACCGGCACCGCGGCCGGCGGCCGGCCCGCCGCGACCGGCGCGGCCTCCTCGGCCGGCGCCTCCTCCAGGATCACGTGCGCGTTGGTGCCGCTGACGCCGAAGGAGGACACCCCGGCCCGGCGCGGCCGCTCCGGCGCCGCCGGCCAGTCCCGGGCCTTGGTCAGCAGCTCGACCTGGCCGGCCTCCCAGTCGATGTGCGGGGAGGGCGCGTCCACGTGCAGCGTCGGCGGCAGCACCCCGTGCCGCAGCGCCTGCACCATCTTGATCACGCCGGCCACGCCCGCGGCGGCCGAGCTGTGCCCGATGTTCGACTTGATCGACCCGAGCAGCAGCGGGCCGTCCGGCCGCTCCCGGCCGTACGTGGCCAGCAGCGCACGCGCCTCGATCGGGTCACCCAGCGTCGTGCCGGTGCCGTGGCCCTCGACCGCGTCCACATCGGACGGAGCCAGACCCGCGTTGGCCAGCGCGGCCCGGATCACCCGCTCCTGGGACGGCCCGTTCGGGGCGGTCAGCCCGTTGCTCGCGCCGTCCTGGTTCACCGCGCTGCCGCGCAGCACGGCCAGCACCCGGTGGCCCCGCCGGCGCGCGTCCGACAGCCGCTCCAGCACGATGAGCCCGACGCCGTCGGAGAAGCCGGTCCCGTCCGCGGCCGCCGCGTACGACTTGCACCGGCCGTCCACGGCCAGCCCGCGCTGCCGGCTGAACTCCAGGAAGACGAACGGCCCGGCCAGCACGGTCGCGCCACCGACCAGCGCCATCGAGCACTCCTCGGCCCGCAGCGCCTGCGCGGCCAGGTGCAGGGCGACCAGCGACGAGGAGCAGGCCGTGTCCACCGACACCGCCGGGCCCTCCAGCCCGAGGGTGTAGGAGATCCGGCCGGACACCACGCTGGTGGACTTGCCGGTCAGCTGGTAGCCCTCCAGCTCCGGCAGTGCCGCGCCGCCGTAGTCGGAGGTGATCACGCCGCTGAAGACGCCGGTGTCGCTGCCGCGCAGCGACAGCGGGTCGATGCCCGCGTCCTCCAGGGCCGCCCAGGCCGCCTCCAGCAGCAGCCGCTGCTGCGGGTCCATGGCCAGCGCCTCGCGCGGGCTCACCCCGAAGAACTCGGCGTCGAACTCGGCCGCCCCGTCGATGAAGCCGCCGCCGCGGGTGTAGACCCGGCCCGGCTGCTCGGGGTCCGGGTCGTACAGCCGGTCGGCGTCCCAGCCGCGGTCGTCCGGGAAGCCGGTGACGGCGTCCCGGCCGGTGACCACCAGCTCCCAGAGGTCCTCCGGCGACCGCACCCCGCCGGGGTAGCGGCAGCTCATCCCGACGATCGCCAGCGGCTCGCCGGACCGGGCCAGCAGCCGGCGGTTCTCCTGCCGCAGCCGGTCCGTCTCCTTCAGCGACGTCCGGAGTGCCTCGACGAAGTCGTTCTCATCGATGGGCATGCCGTGCTCCACTTCCGTGTCGGGGCCCAGCCGGGCGACCCATGTCTGCTTGGTTGACGGCGCCGACGAGAACCGGCTCCGGGTCGTACGACTCCTGGATCCCGTAGCGCGCGTGGAACCGCCGCAGCGGGCCCGGGGCCCACCAGTTGGCCCGGCCCAGCAGCTTCATGAAGGCGGGCACCAGCACGCCGCGGACCAGGGTCGCGTCGAGCAGCACGGCCAGCGGCAGCCCGATGCCGCACGCCTTCAGGTAGCTGATGTTGGACGGCGCGAGCGCGCCGAAGACCAGCGCCAGGCAGATGGCCGCGTAGCTGACCACCCGTCCGGTGCGTTCCAGGCCGACCGCGACCGCTTCCTCGTTCCGGCCGGTCCGGCGGTACTCCTCGGTGATGCGGGACAGGATGAAGACCGCGTAGTCGAGCGAGAGCGCGAACGCGATCGCGATCACGATGATGGGGACCAACCAGGTGATCGCGCCGGTGACGACGAAGTCGCCGACCAACCACTGCAGGTTGCCCTCCTGGAAGATGTAGACCAGCGCGCCGAACGTGGCCGCCAGGCCGAGCGCGCTGAGCAGGATCGCCTTGATCGGCAGCAGCACGCTCCCGGTGAGCAGGAAGAGCAGGATGAAGCTGCCGAGGGCGACGATGGTCAGCGCGACCGGCAGCCGGTCGCCGAGCAGGTCGAAGGTGTCCACCGACACCGCCGGCGAGCCCCCGACCAGCACCGGGAACGGCGCCTCGGTCGCCCGCACGGTCCGCACCACCTGTGCCCCGGCGTCGCCGTAGACGTCGTCCACATCGGATACCAGGGACAGGTAGGTGGCGTCCCCGGTGGCGAACTGCCGCGCGTCCGGACCGGGCTGGCCGACCTTCTGGCCGTCCTGGTACGTCCCGGTGAGCGCGTCCACCCGGGCCACGTTCTCGATCTGGGAGAGCCGGGCCGCGTACTGGTCGATGTCGGCGCCGCGGGCGGCCGGGTCGCCGATGCCGGTGGCCACCACCTGCAGCACGTCCTGCTCGCGGGTGTCGAACTTCTCCCGGATGGCCAGGGCGACCTGTGCCGACTGGGCCGAGGGCGGCAGCACCGCCTCGTCCGGCAGCCGCAGCTTCATGTCCCGGACCGGCGCGGCCAGCAGCAGCAGGAACGCCAGCACGGCAAGCAGGATCGGCACCGGCCGGCGCATCACGAACATGGCGAGGTTGTGCCAGAAGCCGGCGCCGTCGGTGCGGGTCGCCGGGCGCTGGCGGCCGATCCGGTACTTGTCGATCCGGGGGCCCATCCAGACCAGCAGCGCCGGCACGATCAGCAACGTCGCCGCGGCGGAGATGAGCCCGGTGAAGATCGCGCCGATCCCGGCCGACTGGAAGATGGTGAACGGCAGCGCCAGGAACGCGCCGCCGAGGGCGACGGCCAGCGTGGTGGCGGAGAAGACCACCGTGCGCCCGACGGTCCGCATGGTGGTGCGGATCGCCTGCGGGATCGCGGCGCCGCGGCCCAGCTCCTCCCGGTAGCGGGTGATGAACAGCAGGCTGTAGTCGATGGCCAGGCCGAGGCCGAGGAACGTGGTGACGTTGGTGACCAGGTCCGAGGTCTCCAGGAACAGCGTGAGGACGAACAGCAGGCCCATCACCACCATCACGGTGGAGATCGCGACCACCAGCGGCACCAGCGCGGCCAGCAGGCTGGCGAAGACGATGACCAGCAGGACGAGCACGACCGGGAAGATCATCGCCTCGGCCCGGATCGCGTCCTCACCGGCGGTCTTGAGGTTTTCCAGCCACATCAGGCCGCTGCCGCCGACCTTGACCTCGAGCCCCTCGACGGTGCCCGAGTAGGTCTCCTTGAGCTCCGCGGCCCGGTCCTGCACGGCGTCGAAGTCGCCGTCGATGCGGCCCAGCACCAGCGCCTCGTTGCCGTCCGTGCCGCGCATCGCCGGGGACTTCGTGGTCCAGTAGGAGACCACGTTGCTGACCCCGGCCTCCCGGCTGACCCGCTCGGTCAGCGCGGCGCCGGCGGCGGCCACCTCCGGCTGGTCGACCCCGCGGGCGTCGGTGACCAGCAGCACCAGGTTGGGCGGTCCCTGCTGGAACTGGTCCTCGATCACCTGGGCGGCGCGCGCGGACTCGGTGTCCTTGCTCTCGTACCCGCCCATGGTCAACCGGGACGTCAGCCCCGCGCCCAGCGCGCCCGCGGCGAGCACCACGAGCAGCGTGAGCAGCAGGACCCGCTTGGGTCGGCGGATGGTGAGCTCGGCAAGGCGGTTCAACATGAACGGGCTCCTGTATCGGGATGGGCTGAGCACTCGGGCGCCGTCGCGCCGTCGGGACCGGGGACGCCGGTCCCGGACCGGGAAGGGGTCATCCGGCGCCCTCCCGGGCCATCCGGAGCAGGGCCGCGGCGTCCATGTCGTCGATGGCGGCGGGCGCCTCGCCGGCCGGCGGGGCCGCGACCGGGTCGCCCTTGGCCAGCTCGCGCAGCGTGCCGAGCAGCCCGGCCTGGCGGAGGCGGGCGACCGGGATGGACGCCACCAGCGCCCGGACCTCGTCCTCTTCGGACCGGGTCCCGGCGGTCGCGCTCGCCGGCGTGACCACGGAGACCAGGTACTGCGCGATCGCCCCCGGGGTCGGGTAGTCGAAGACCAGCGTGGCCGGCAGCCGCTCGCCGGTGGCCTGGGTCAGCCGGTTGCGCAGCTCGACCGCGGCGAGCGAGTCGAAGCCGAGGTCCCGCAGCGCGCGGCCGGCGTCCACCGCCGCCGGCGAGGCGTGCCCGAGCACCGCGGCGACCTGGGCCTGCACGACCTCCAGCACGACCCGCTCGCGCTCGCCCTCCGGCACGCCGGCCAGCCGCTGCGCCAGCGACCCGCCGGTGTCGGCCCGCCGGGCCGGCACCAGCCCGCGCAGCAGCGCCGGCAGCGTCCCGGCCCGCGCCTGGGCCCGGAGCGCGGCCGGGTCGACCCGCACCGGCGCGAGCAGCGCCGCGTCGGCGGCGAGGGCCCGGTCGAACAGCGCCAGCCCCAGCTCCGTCGGCAGCGCACCGACCCCGAGCCGGGCCAGCCGGGCGACGTCGGCCTCGCCCAGCTCCCCGGTCATGCCGGTGGCATCCGCCCACAGGCCCCAGGCCAGCGAGACGGCCGGCCGGCCGTCGGCCCGGCGGGCCGCGGCGAGCGCGTCCAGGCTCGCGTTCGCCGCCGCGTAGTTGGCCTGGCCGGGGCTGCCGATCAGCGCCGCGGCCGAGGAGAAGAGCACGAACGCGGACAGGTCCGTCCCCGCGGTCAGCTCGTGCAGGTGCAGCGCGGCGTCGACCTTCGGCCGCAGCACCCGCTCGACCTGCTCCGGGGTGAGCGACTCGACCACGGCGTCGTCGAGCACGCCGGCCGCGTGCACGACCGCGGCCAGCGGCCGGTCCAGTCCGGCCAGCAGCGCGGCCAGCTGGTCCCGGTCGGCCACGTCGCAGGCGGCGACCCGGGCGTCGCAGCCCAGCTCCAGCAGCTCGGCGACCAGCCGGTCGGCGCCCGGGGCGGCGTCGCCGCGCCGGCTGACCAGCAGCAGGTGCCGTACGCCGTGCCGGGTGGCCAGGTGCCGGGCGACCAGCGCGCCCAGCCCGCCGGTGCCGCCGGTGACCAGCACCGTCCCGTCCGGGTCGAGGGTCGCCGCGGCCGGCGAGCCGGGCACCCGGGCCAGCCGGGGCACCAGCAGCCCGCCGTCGCGCACCGCGACCCGCGGCTCGTCCTCCTCGACCAGCGACCCCCAGTCCGGCTCGACGCTGCCGTCGGAGTCCACCAGCACGAACCGGCCCGGGTGCTCGGCGCCGGCGCTGTGCACCAGGCCCCACACCGCGGCGGCGGCGACGTCCGCCGGCTCCTCGCCGACGGCGACCGCGCCGCGGGTGACCAGGACCAGCCGGGCGTCGGCCAGCGGCTGGCTGGCCAGCCACTGCCGGACGGTCTCCAGCGCCCGGACCGCGGTCTCGTGGACGGCGGCCGCGCCGGCCGCCGGTCCGGTGTCCACAGTGGCCAGCACGACCTCCGGGGCCGCCGCGCCGCCGGCCACCGCCGCCTCCAGCGCGGCCAGGTCGGCGTACCGGTCGCCGGCCGCGGCGAGGTCGCCGAGGACCGCGACCCGCGCCTCCCGGGGCGTGGCCCCGGGGGCGGCGACCCAGTCGACGGCGAACAGCGAGCTGGCCGCGGCGCGCTGGGCGCTCTCCAGCTGTCCCTGCTCCACCGGCCGCATGGCCAGCCGCTCCATGGTCAGCACCGGCTCGCCCTGCTCGCCGGCGATCTCGACCCGCATCGCGTTGTCGCCGGCCGGGCGGATCCGGGCCCGGACCCGGGACAGCCCGGTCCGGCCGAGGCGGACGCCGGACCAGGAGAACGGCAGCACCGCCGAGACGTCCTCGCCCTGGTCGAGCAGCCCGCCGTGCATCGCGGCGTCGAAGAGCGCGGGGTGGATGCCCCAGGCCTCGCCGCCGGTGTCGTCCGGCAGCGCCACCTCGGCGTAGACGGCGTCGCCGGCCTGCCACACGGCGCGGACGCCCTGGAAGGTGGGGCCGTAGTCGTACCCGAGGTCGGCCATGCCGGCGTAGAGCGTGTCCACCGACGCCGGCTCGGCGCCGGCCGGCGGCCACTCGGCCGGCCAGTCGACGACCGGCTCGGTCGCGGGCCCGAGCACCCCGCGGCCGTGGCACGTCACCTCGGCCGGCTCGCCGTCCGCGCCGGTCTCCGCGCTGGTGTAGATGGCCACCTCGCGGCGGCCGTCGGCGCCGGCCGGGCCGACGGTCACCTGCACCTGGCGGCTGACGCCCTCGTCCAGCAGCAGCGGCGCCTCCAGCACCAGCTCGTCCAGCACCGGGCTGGCGGTCTGCCGCCCGGCCGCGACGGCCAGCTCGACGAGGCCGGTGCCGGGCACGATGGTCACGCCGAGCACGACGTGGTCACGGGTCCAGGGCTGGGTGTCGGTGGACAGCCGGCCGGTGAAGACCCACTCGTCCCGGTCCCCGACCCGGACGGCGCCGGCCAGGATCG
The DNA here is from genome assembly GCA_963849885.1 of uncultured Actinomycetota bacterium. Lineage (GTDB taxonomy): Bacteria > Actinomycetota > Actinomycetes > Mycobacteriales > CADCTP01 > CADCTP01. The sequence goes on from CAWKIV010000006.1 coordinate 112,662, forward strand.
GGTGGTCGACCCGGCCGAGGCCGGCCGCGGTCGCGTCCGCCGGGCCGCCGGTCGGCGGCAGCCAGTAGCGCTCCCGCTGGAACGCGTACGTGGGCAGCTCGACCGGGCGGGCGCCGGTGCCGGCGTAGAAGGCGGTCCAGTCGACCGGCGCGCCGCTGATCGCGGCCCGCCCCAGGAAGCCGGCGAAGGTCTCGGCCTCCGGGTGCTTCGCCCGCAGCGCCGGCAGGAACGCCGCCTCGGTCCCGTCCTCGAAGGACTGGCGCGCCATCGCGGTCAGGACCGCGTCCGGGCCCAGCTCCAGGAAGCGGCGGACCCCGAGCCCGTGCAGGGTCGCGACGCCGTCGGCGAACCGGACGGCCTGCCGGACGTGCCGCACCCAGTAGTCCGGCGTCGAAGGACTCGGGACCAGCTCGCCGGTCACGTTCGACACGACCGGGATCCGCGGCGGCGCATAGTCCAGCCGGCCGGCCACCGCCTCGAACTCGGCCAGCATCGGCTCCATCCGCGGCGAGTGGAACGCGTGCGACACCCGCAGCCGCGACGTCTTACGCCCCGCCCACGGCGGCAGCCACTCCTCGACCGCGTCCGCGTCACCGGAGACGACCACCGCCCGCGGCCCGTTCACCGCGGCGATCTCCAGCCGGCCCTCGAAGCCGGCCAGCGACGCCGCGACCTCCGCCTCCTCCGCCTGCACCGCGACCATCGCCCCACCGGCCGGCAACGCACCCATCAGCCGGCCCGCGCGCCACCACCAGCGCGCACGCGTCCGGCCAGGGACAGCACCCCGGCCACATGCGCAGCCGCCAGCTCGCCGACCGAGTGCCCGATCAGGTAGTCCGGACGCAGCCCCAACGACTCGACCAGCCGGAACAGCGCCACCTCGACCGCGAACAACGCCGGCTGCGTGTACGTCGTCTCGTCCAGCTCCGCCGAGGCCAGCAGCTCGGTCAGGGACCGGCCCAGCAGCGGGTCCAGCTCCGCGGCCACCTCGGCCAGCGCCCGGGCGAAGACCGGGTACGCCGCCGCCAGCTCCAGGCCCATCCCGGTCCGCTGCGACCCCTGCCCGGTGAACAGGAACGCGGTCCTGCCGCCGACCGCGGACTCCCGCCGCGGTCGACCCGGTCAGCCCCGGCCAGCCCGGCCAGCAGCTCGTCCCGCCCCGCGGCCACGACGACCGCCCGCCGCTCCAGCAGCGCCCGCGTGGTCACCGCCGAGTGCGCGACGTCCACGACGGACAGATCCGGCCGCGCCCCGAGGTGGGCCCGGAGCCGCTCCGCCTGCGCCCGCAGCGCCGCGTCGGTGCGGGCCGAGAGCAGCACCGGCACCGGGCCGGCCGGCCGCGTCTCCTCGTCCGGCGCGGGCTCCTCGGCCGGCGCCTCCTCCAGGATCACGTGCGCGTTGGTGCCGCTGACCCCGAACGACGACACCCCCGCGCGCCGCGGCCGCTCCGCCGGCAGCCACTTGCGCGGCTCGGTGAGCAGCTCGATCGCGCCGGGCTCCCAGTCGATGTGCGGCGACGGGGCGTCCACGTGCAGGGTCGGCGGCAGCATCCCGTGCCGCAGCGCCTGCACCATCTTGATCACGCCGGCCACGCCGGCGGCGGCGGAGCTGTGCCCGATGTTCGACTTGATCGACCCGAGCAGCAGCGGGCCGTCCGGCCGCTCCCGGCCGTACGTGGCCAGCAGCGCGCGGGCCTCGATCGGGTCGCCCAGCGTGGTGCCGGTGCCGTGGCCCTCGACCGCGTCCACTTCGGACGGCGCCAGACCCGCGTTGGCCAGCGCGGCCCGGATCACCCGCTCCTGCGACGGGCCGTTCGGCGCGGTCAGCCCGTTGCTGGCGCCGTCCTGGTTGGTCGCGCTGCCCCGCATCACCGCGAGCACCCGGTGGCCGCGCCGGCGGGCGTCGGACAGCCGCTCGACCACCAGCAGGCCGAGGCCGTCGGAGAAGCCGGTGCCGTCGGCCGCGGCGGCGTACGCCTTGCACCGGCCGTCGACGGCGAGGCCGCGCTGCCGGCTGAAGTCGATCAGCAGGTCCGGTCCGGTGAGGACGGACACGCCGCCGACCAGCGCCATCGAGCACTCCCCCGACCGCAGCGCCTGCGCGGCCAGGTGCAGCGCCACCAGCGACGAGGAGCAGGCGGTGTCCACCGACACCGCGGGGCCTTCCAGACCCAACGTGTACGCGATCCGCCCGGACACCACGCTCGTCGTGGTGCCGGTGAGCCGGTAGCCCTCGGTCTCCGGCCGGATCGCGCCGCCGTACCCGGAGTTGACCGCACCGCAGAAGACCCCGGTGTCGCTGCCCCGCAGCGAGGTCGGGTCGATGCCGGCGTCCTCGAACGCCTCCCACGCCGCCTCCAGCAGCAGCCGCTGCTGCGGGTCCATGGCCAGCGCCTCGCGCGGCGAGATCCCGAAGAAGTCCGCGTCGAAGTCGCCGGCCCCGGCGACGAAGCCGCCGCCCCGCGCGTACAGCGTGCCCAGGTGGTCCGGGTCCGGGTCGTAGAGCCGCTCCAGGTCCCAGCCGCGGTCGTCCGGCAGGCCGGTCACCGCGTCCCGGCCGGACGCGACCAGCTCCCACAGCTCGTCCGGCGAGCTCACCCCGCCCGGGAAGCGGCAGCTCATGCCCACGATCGCGAGCGGCTCGCCGGAGCCGGCCGGCAGCACCGACCGGACCGGCACCGCCGGGCGCGCGGACTCGACCGCGCCGCCGATCTCGGCGAGCAGCATGCGGGCGACCGCGACCGGGTTGGGGTGGTCGAAGACCAGCGTGGCCGGCAGCCGCAGGCCGGTGGCCTGGGTGAGCCGGTTGCGCAGCTCGACCGCGCTGAGCGAGTCGAAGCCGAGCTCCTTGAACGCGCGGTCCGGGTCGATCGCGTCCGCGGACTCGTGCCCGAGCACGGCCGAGGCCTGCGCCCGCACCAGCTCCAGCACCAGCTGCTCGCGGTCGGCCTCGGCCACGCCGGCCAGCCGCTGGGCCAGCGACCCGCCCGACCCGGCCCGGCGGGCCGGGGCCCGCACCAGGCCGCGCAGCAGCGGCGGCAGCAGCCCGGCCCGGGCCTGGCTGCGCAGCGCGGCCAGGTCCAGCTCGACCGGGGCGAGCAGCGGCGCGTCCAGCCCGAGCGCCTGGTCGAACAGCTCGCGCCCCAGCTCCGCGGACAGTGCGGTGACGCCCATCCGCTCCAGCCGGGCCAGCTCGGCCTCGTCCAGCTCGCCGGTCATGCCGGTGGCATCCGCCCACAGGCCCCAGGCCAGCGAGGTGCCCGGCAGCCCGGCCGCCCGGCGCCGCGCCGCCAGCGCGTCCAGCGCGGCGTTGGCGGCGGCGTAGTTGGCCTGGCCCGGGCTGCCGATCAGCGCCGCCACCGAGGAGAAGAGCACGAACGCCGACAGCTCCGCCCCCGCGGTCAGCTCGTGCAGGTGCAGCGCGGCGTCCACCTTGGGCCGCATGACCCGCTCGACCTGCTCGGCGGTCAACGACTCGACCACGCCGTCGTCGAGCACGCCGGCGGCGTGCACGCACCGCGGTCAGCGGCCGGTCCAGCGCGGCCAGCAGCGCCGGCCAGCTGGTCCCGGTCGGCCACGTCGCAGGCCGCCACCCGGACCCGGGCGCCCAGCGCCTCCAGATCGGCGACCAGCCCGGCGACCCCGGGCGCGTCGGCGCCGCGCCGGCTGACCAGCACCAGGTGCCGGGCTCCGTGCCGCTCCACGACGTGCCGGGCGAACAGCGCGCCGAGCCCGCCGGTGCCGCCGGTGATCAGCACCGTGCCGTCCGGGTCCAGCGGGGCCGGGACGGTCAGCACGACCTTGCCGACGTTGCGGCCCTCGCGCAGGAACCGGAACGCCTCCCGGCCCTGCCGCACGTCCCAGGTCCGGATCGGCGCCGGCGCGAGCACGCCCTGCTCGAAGAGTGCGGTGATCTCCCGCAGCATCTCGGCCAGCCGCTCGATCCCGGTCGCGTCGAACATGTCGTACGCCCGGTAGCGGACCCCCGGGTGCGCGCGGGCGACGGCCTCGGGGTCGCGCACGTCGGCCTTGCCCATCTCCAGGAACCGGCCGCCGCGGGGCAGCAGGTCCAGCGAGGCGTCCACGAACTCGCCGGCCAGCGCGTCCAGCACCACGTCGACCCCGGCACCGCCGGTCGCGTCCAGGAACGCCGCCCGGAAGCCGAGGTCCCGGGACGAGGCGATCCGCTCGGCCGGGACGCCGAGCGCCCGCACCGCGTCCCACTTGGCCGGGCTGGCGGTCGCGTAGACCTCGGCGCCGAGGTGGCGGGCCAGCTGCACCGCGGCCGTGCCCACGCCGCCGGCCGCGGCGTGCACCAGCACCCGCTCGCCGGGGCGGACCCCGGCCAGGTCGACCAGGCCGAAGTACGCGGTCAGGTACGCCACCGGCACCGCCGCCGCCTCGGCGAACGACCAGCCCGCCGGCATCGGGTGGACCAGCCGCGCGTCGGCCACCGCGACCGGGCCGAAGCCGGCCGGGACCAGCCCGAAGACCCGGTCCCCGGCCGCGAGACCGGTCACCCCGGGGCCGACCTCGAGCACGACGCCGGCGGCCTCGCTGCCCAGCGGCGCCTCGCCCGGGTACATCCCCAGCGCGATCAGCACGTCCCGGAAGTTCAGGCCCGCGGCCCGGACGCCGACGCGGATCTCGCCGGCGGCGAGCGGGCGGCCGCCCTCGGACGGCACGAGCGCGAGGTCCTCCAGCGACCCCGGGCGCGGGATCGACAGCCGCCAGGCGTCCGCCGGCGGCCCGGCCGGGGCCCGGCCCAGCCGGGGCGCCAGCACCTGGCCCTCCCGCACCGCGAGCTGCGGCTCGTCCAGGGCGAGCAGCGCGCCCCAGTCCGGCTCGGCGGCGTCGTCGAGGTCGACCAGCAGGAACCGGCCGGGGTGCTCGGACTGCGCGCTGCGGACCAGGCCGCACACCGCGGCCTGGGCCACGTCCGGGGACTCGTCGCCCACCGCGACGCCGCCGCGGGTCGGCACGACCAGCCGGGCCTCGCCCAACCACTCGCTGGCCAGCCAGCGCTGCACCAGCGCCAGCGCGCCGGCCGCGGCGGCGGGAGCGGTGCCGGCGGCGGCGACCGGGGCGACGACCGCCTCCGGGGTCGCCGCGCCGCCGGCCAGCGCCTGCTCCAGCGCGTCCAGGTCCGCGTGCTCGGCCCCGAGGACCACCACCGCGGCCGTGCGCGGCTGGGTCGCGACCGGGGTCCAGTCGAGCCCGTAGAGCGAGGTGGGCCGGCTGCCCTGCGCGCGTTCCAGCTGCGCGCGCTCGACCGGGCGGAACACCAGCCGGTCCATGCTCATGACCGGCTCGCCCTGCTCGCCGACGACGTCGACGCGCAGGGCCGACGTCCCGGCGGTGCCGATCCGCACCCGGGCCCGGGTCAGGCCGGTCCTGCCGAGGCGGACACCGGACCAGGAGAACGGCAGCACGACCGAGTCGCCCGGCTCCTTCTCCAGCAGCCCGCCGTGCATCGCCGCGTCCAGCAGGCCGGGATGGATGCCGAAGCCGCCGTTGTCGGCGCCGTCCGGCAGCGCGATCTCGGCGTACACCTCACCCGGGGTGCGCCAGGCCGCCCGCACGCACTGGAACAGCGGCCCGTAGTCGTAGCCGAGGTCGGCCATGCCGGCGTAGAGGGCGTCCACCGAGGCCGGCTCGGCCCCCTCGGGCGGCCAGACCGCGGGCCAGCCGGCGGCGTGGCCGGACTCCGGCGCCAGCCAGCCGCGGCCGTGGCAGGTGGCCGCCGGCGGGTCGCCCGACCCGTCCCCGGCGCCGGCCTCCGGCCGGGAGTAGATCGCCAGCTCGCGGCGGGCGTCGTCGCCGGCCGGGCCGACGGTGACCTGGACCTGCCGGACCGCGTCGTCGTCGAGGACCAGCGGCGCCTCCAGCACCAGCTCGTCCAGGGTGGTGCAGCCCAGCTGGCGGCCCGCGGTCAGCGCCATCTCGGCCAGCGCGACGCCGGGCACCACGACCGCGTCCAGCACCACGTGGTCACGGGTCCAGGACTGGTCCGCCTGGGAGATCCGGCCGGTGAAGAGCCACTCGTCCCGGTCGCCGACCGGGACCGCGGCGGCCAGCACCGGGTGCTCCACCCGGCCCAGCCCGGCCGCGGCCGCGTCGCCCGACCCGGTCGCCGAGGCCAGCCAGTAGCGGGCGCGCTGGAAGGCGTAGGTGGGCAGCGGCACGGGACGGGCGCCGGTGCCGGCGTAGTAGGTCGCCCAGTCGACGGGCACGCCGGCGACGTGGGCTTCGGCCAGCGAGGTGACGAACCGCGGCAGGCCGCCTTCGTCCCGCCGCAGCGAGCCGACCACCGCGGCGCGGCCGTCGGCGGTCTCCTCGACCGCCATGGTCAGCACCGGGTGCGGCGACATCTCCAGGAAGCAGCCCGCGCCGGTGTCCAGCAGCGCCCGCACCGCGGGCTCGAAGCCCACCCGGCCGCGCAGGTTCCCGTACCAGTAGGCGGCGTCCAAGGTCGGCGGTGTCGACGAAGCCGCCGGTGGCGGTGGAGTAGAAGGGCACCTGATCCGGTGACCGGCGCGACCGGGGCCAGGACCGCCAGCAGCTCGGCCTCGATGGCCTCGACCTGGGCGGAGTGGGAGGCGTAGTCCACCGCCACCCGCTTCGCCCGGGCCCCGTCCCGCTCGCAAGACGGCCAGCAGCTCATCCAGCGCCGCCGGCTCACCGGAGACCACCACCGCGGCCGGACCGTTGACCGCCGCGACCGACACCCGGCCCGCGTACGGGACCAGCAGCTCCTCGACCCGGTCGACCGGCAGCGCGACCGACATCATCCCGCCGTGCCCGGCCAGCCGCTCCCGCACCAGCCGGCTCCGCAACGCCACCACCCGGGCGCCGTCCTCAAGCGACAGTCCACCGGCGACACAGGCGGCGGCGATCTCACCCTGCGAGTGCCCCACCACCGCCGCCGGCTGCACCCCGTACGAACGCCACAGCGCGGCCAGCGACACCATCACCGCCCACAGAGCCGGCTGCACCACGTCGACCCGCTCCAACGACGGCGCCCCCTCCCCGCCGCGGAGCACATCCTCCAGATCCCAGTCCACGAACGACGACAACGCCGCCCCACACTCCCGCAGACCGGGCCGCGAACACCGGAGCCGAATCCAGCAGCTCCACCGCCATCCCGGCCCACTGCGCCCCCTGACCCGGGAACACGAACACCGGCTTGCCCTCGACCACCCGGCCCTGCACCACCACATCCGACGGCTCGCCGGCAGCCAGCGCCGCCAACCCCGCCAACAACTCCTCACGGTCGGCCGCCACCACCGCAGCCCGGTGCTCCAACTGCGCCCGCGTCGTCGCCGCCGAGAACGCCACATCCACCAGCGACAGATCCGGCCGCTCGGCCAGGAACGACCGCAGCCGCTCCGCCTGCGCCCGCACCGCCGCCGGGCCGCGTGCCGACACCAGCACCGGCACCACCGCCGGCGGCACCGGCGCGGCGCCGGCGGCGGCCGGCTCGGCGGGCTCGGGCGCGGGCGCCTCCTCCAGGATCACGTGCGAGTTGGTGCCGCTCACCCCGAACGACGACACGCCGGCGCGCCGCGGCCGGTCCGCCGCCGGCCACTCCCGCGCCTCGGTGAGCAGCGAGACCGCGCCGGACTCCCAGTCCACGTGCGGCGACGGCGCGTCCACGTGCAGCGTCGGCGGCAGGACCTGCTGCCGCAGCGCCATCACCATCTTGATCACCCCGGCGATGCCCGCCGCGGTGGAGCTGTGGCCGATGTTCGACTTGATCGACCCGAGCCACAGCGGGCCGCCGGTCCGATCGCGGCCGTACGTGGCCAGCAGCGCCTGGGCCTCGATCGGGTCACCGAGCTTGGTCCCGGTGCCGTGCCCCTCCACGACGTCCACATCGGACGGAGCCAGGCCGGCGCTGGCCAGCGCCGCCCGGATCACCCGCTCCTGCGAGGGACCGTTGGGCGCGGTCAGCCCATTGCTGGCCCCGTCCTGGTTGACCGCGCTGCCGCGCAGCACGGCCAGCACGGTGTGCCCGTTGCGCCGCGCGTCGGACAGCCGCTCCAGCACCACCAGCCCGAGACCGTCGGAGAAGCCGGTGCCGTCGGCGGCGGCCGCGTACGCCTTGCAGCGCCCGTCCGGGGACAGCGCCCGCTGCCGGCTGAACTCCACGAACAGGAACGGTCCGGAGAGGACGGTCACGCCGCCGACCAGGGCCAGCGAGCACTCCCCGGACCGCAGCGCCCGGGCGGCCAGGTGCAGGGCCACCAGCGAGGAGGAGCAGGCGGTGTCCACCGACACCGACGGGCCCTCCAGCCCGAGGGTGTACGAGATCCGCCCGGACACCACGCTCGAGGTCGAGCCGGTCAGCCGGAAGCCCTCGATCTGCGGCAGGCTGCCGGCCGGGCCGACGGCGTAGTCGGACGCGCCGACGCCGCAGAAGACGCCGGTGTCGGAGCCGCGCAGCGACGTCGGGTCGATCCCCGCGTTCTCGAACGCCTCCCAGGCGGCCTCCAGCAGCAGCCGCTGCTGCGGGTCCATCGCGGTGGCCTCGCGCGGGCTGATCCCGAAGAACTCCGCGTCGAAGTCGGTGACCCCGTCGATGAACCCGCCGACCCGCGAGTACGACGTGCCGAGCTGGTCCGGGTCCGGGTCGTACAGCCGGTCCAGGTCCCAGCCGCGGTCGGTGGGCATCGGCGTCATGCCGTCCCGGCCGGTGGCGACCAGCTCCCACAGCTCCTCGGGCGAGCTGACCCCGCCCGGGTAGCGGCAGCTCATGCCGACGATCGCCAGCGGCTCGCGGGCCCGGTCCTCGACCTCGCGCAGCCGGGAGCGGGCGTCGTTGAGGTCGAGCGCCATCCGCTTGACGTAGCGGAGGAGCTTGTCCTGCTCGGACTCGGTGCTGCCGGCGGTCATGTCCTCGTCCCTCGTCACGCGTCGCCGTACTCGGCGTCGAGCAGCTTGAAGACCTCGTCCGCGGTGGTGGCGGCCTCGATCCGGCTGCGGTCCTGGTCGCCGCCGTCGGCGAGGGACGACAGCAGGGTGCGCAGCCGACCGGCCACCCGCTGCTTCTCCTCGGCCGCGGCGGCGGCGAGCATCTCCTCGAGCCTGGTCAGCTCCGCGTCGATCGGCGGCTGCGCGGCGGCGGCGCCGCCGAGCTCGGCGAGCAGCATGCGGGCGACCGCGACCGGCGTCGGGTGGTCGAAGACCAGCGTCGCCGGCAGTCGCATGCCGGTGGCCTGGGTCAGCCGGTTGCGCAGCCCGACCGCCCCGAGCGAGTCGAAGCCGAGGTCCTGGAAGGCCTGGTCCGGCCCGATCGCGGCCGCCGACGCGTGCCCGAGCACGGCGGCGACGTGGGTGCGGACCAGGTCCAGCACGACCCGCTCCCGGTCGGCCTCGGGCACCTCGGCCAGCCGCTGCGGCAGCGACCCGCCGGCCGGCTCGGCCCGCTGGTCCGGCATCCGCACCAGCCCGCGCAGCAGGGCCGGCAGCATCCCGCCGCGCGCCTGCACCCGCAGCGCCGCCGGGTCCAGCTGCACCGGCGCCAGCAGCGCCGCGTCCGTCCCCAGGCTCTGGTCGAACAGCTCCAGCCCCAGCTCCGCGGACAGCGCGGTGACGCCCATCCGCTCCAGCCGGGCCAGCTCGGTGCTCGCCGAGGGCGCCGGTCATGCCGGTGGCATCGGCCCACAGGCCCCAGGCCAGCGAGACGGCCGGCAGCCCGGCCGCCCGGCGCCGCGCCGCCAGCGCGTCCAGCGCGGCGTTGGCGGCGGCGTAGTTGGCCTGGCCCGGGCTGCCGATCAGCGCCGCCACCGAGGAGAAGAGCACGAACGCCGACAGCTCCGCCCCCGCGGTCAGCTCGTGCAGGTGCAGCGCGGCATCCACCTTGGGCCGCATGACCCGCTCGACCTGCTCGGCGGTCAGCGACTCGACCACGCCGTCCGCGAGCACGCCGGCCGCGTGCACGACCGCGGTCAGCGGCTGGTCCAGCGACCCCAGCAGGGCGGCCAGCTGGTCCCGGTCGGCCACGTCGCAGGCCGCCACCTGGGCTCGGGCGCCGAGCGCCTCCAGGTCCGCGACCAGCCCGGCGACCCCCGGTGCCTCGGCGCCGCGGCGGCTCACCAGCAGCAGGTGCTTCACCCCGTGCCGCTCGGCCAGGTGCCGGGCGAACAGCGCGCCGAGCCCGCCGGTGCCGCCGGTGATCAGCACGGTGCCGCCGGCGTCCAGCGGCCCGCCCGGGCCGGCCGTCTCGGCCCGCCCGAGCCGCGGCGCGACCAGCCGGCCCGCCCGCAGCGCGAGCTGCGGCTCGTCGAGCTCCAGCAGCCCGGCCCAGTCCGGGTCGGTGCTGCCGTCGGAGTCCAGGAGCAGGAACCGGCCCGGGTGCTCGGACTGCGCGCTGTGCACCAGCCCCCAGACCGCCGCCTGGGCCGGGTCCGCGGTCTCCGCGCCGACGGCCACCGCCTGCCGGGTCAGCACCACCAGCCGCGCCTCGCCGAGCCACTCGCTGGCCAGCCACCGCCGGACCAGCGCGAGCGCCTCGACCGCCGAGCCGCGGGCGGCCCCGGCCGCGTCGCCGGGAGCCGCGTCCACGGCCGCGACGACGACGTTCGGGGTCGGCCAGCCCTCGGCCAGGCCGCGCTCCAGGTCCTCCAGGTCGGCGAACCGCTCGCCCGGCACGGCCAGGCCACCGAGCACCGCCACCCGCGCCGACGTCGGCGCGGGCGCCGGGACCGGCGCCCAGTCCAGCTGGAACAGGGCCCGCGGGCCGGCCCGCCGGGCCGCCTCCAGCTGCGCCTGCTCGACCGGGCGGACGTCCAGCCGGGCCACCTCGGCGATCGGCGCGCCGTCGTCGCCGGCGATGCTGAGCCGGAGCGCGGTGTCCCCGGCCAGGCCGATGCGGACCCGCAGCCGGGTGTGGCCGGTCCGGTCCAGCCGCACCCCGGACCAGGAGAACGGCAGCCCGCCCGGGTTGTCGCCGCCCCGGTCGAGCATGCCGAGCCCGCCGTGCAGCGCGGAGTCGAACAGCGCCGGGTGCAGCCCGAAGCCGTCGGCCGGACCGGCCACCTCGGGCAGCACCAGCTCGGTGCAGACGTCGTCGCCGACCCGCCAGGCCGCCTGCACGGCGCGGAAGGCCGGCCCGTAGTCGAAGCCCACGTCGGTGAGGCTCGCGTGCTGGCTGACCAGCTCGTACAGGGCGTCGACGGGGAGCGGCTCGGCGCCGGCCGGCGGCCACTGCAGCGGCGCGGGCTCCACCGGCGCGGTGTCGGCGGCCAGCCAGCCGCGGCCGTGGCAGGTCGCCGGGCCCGGCTCGTCGTCGCCGCCCTCCGGGCGGGTGTAGATGGCCAGCTCGCGGCGGGCGTCGTCGCCGGCCGGGCCGGCGGTGACCTGGACCTGGAGGGTGACGTCGTCCTCCAGCAGCAGCGGCGCCTCCAGCACCAGCTCGTCCACCACCGGGCAGCCGAGGTGGCGGCCGGCGGTCAGAGCCAGCTCGACCAGCGCCGTGCCGGGCACCAGGACGATGCCGAAGACGACGTGGTCGCGGGTCCAGGGCTGGGCCTCCTGGGAGATCCGGCCGGTGAAGACCCACTCGTCCCGGTCGCCGACCGGGACCGCGGCGGCGAGGATCGGGTGCTCGACCCGGCTCTGCCCGGCCGCGGTGACGTCGCCGGCCCGGCCGCCCGGGGCGAGCCAGTAGTGGGTGCGCTGGAAGGCGTATGTCGGCAGCGGGACCCGCTGCGCCCCGCCGTGCAGCGGCGCCCAGTCGACGGGCACGCCGGCGACGTGGGCTTCGGCCAGCGAGGTGACGAACCGCGGCAGGCCGCCTTCGTCCCGCCGCAGCGAGCCGACCACCGCGGCGCGGCCGTCGGCGGTCTCCTCGACCGCCATGGTCAGCACCGGGTGCGGCGACATCTCCAGGAAGCAGCCCGCGCCGGTGTCCAGCAGCGCCCGCACCGCGGGCTCGAAGCCCACCCGGCCGCGCAGGTTCCCGTACCAGTAGGCGGCGTCCAACGCGGCGGTGTCGACGAAGCCGCCGGTGGCGGTGGAGTAGAAGGGCACCTGATCCGGTGACCGGCGCGACCGGGGCCAGGACCGCCAGCAGCTCGGCCTCGATGGCCTCGACCTGGGCGGAGTGGGAGGCGTAGTCCACCGCCACCCGCTTCGCCCGGGCCCCGTCCCGCTCGCAGACGGCCAGCAGCTCATCCAGCGCCGCCGGCTCACCGGAGACCACCACCGCCGCCGGACCGTTGACCGCCGCGACCGACACCCGGCCCGCGTACGGGACCAGCAGCTCCTCGACCCGGCCGACCGGCAGCGCCACCGACATCATCCCGCCGTGCCCGGCCAACCGCTCCCGCACCAGCCGGCTCCGCAACGCCACCACCCGGGCGCCGTCCTCAAGCGACAGTCCACCCGCGACACAGGCGGCGGCGATCTCACCCTGCGAGTGCCCCACCACCGCCGCCGGCTGCACCCCGTACGAACGCCACAGCGCGGCCAGCGACACCATCACCGCCCACAGCGCCGGCTGCACCACGTCGACCCGCTCCAACGACGGCGCCCCCTCCCCGCCGCGGAGCACATCCTCCAGATCCCAGTCCACGAACGACGACAACGCCGCCCCACACTCCCGCAACCGGGCCGCGAACACCGGAGCCGAATCCAGCAGCTCCACCGCCATCCCGGCCCACTGCGCCCCCTGACCCGGGAACACGAACACCGGCTTGCCCTCGACCACCCGGCCCTGCACCACCACATCCGACGGCTCGCCGGCAGCCAGCGCCGCCAACCCCGCCAGCAACTCCTCACGGTCGGCCGCCACCACCGCAGCCCGGTGCTCCAACTGCGCCCGCGTCGTCGCCGCCGAGAACGCCACATCCACCAGCGACAGATCCGGCCGCTCGGCCAGGAACGACCGCAGCCGCTCCGCCTGCGCCCGCACCGCCGCCGGGCCGCGTGCCGACACCAGCACCGGCACCACCGCCGGGACGTCCCCGGTCCGCTCGACCGGCGCCGCCGCCGGTGCCTCCTCCAGGATGAGGTGCGCGTTGGTGCCGCTCACCCCGAACGAGGACACCGCGGCCCGGCGCGGACGGTCGGTGGCCGGCCACTCGCGCGCCTCGGTGAGCAGCGAGACCGCGCCGGACTCCCAGTCCACGTGCGGGGACGGCGCGTCCACGTGCAGCGTGCGCGGCAGCATCCCGTGCCGCAGGGCCATGACCATCTTGATGACGCCGGCGACCCCGGCCGCCGCCGAGGTGTGCCCGATGTTCGACTTGATCGAGCCGAGCCACAGCGGCCCGTCCGCACGGTCCCGGCCGTAGGTGGCCAGCAGGGCCTGCGCCTCGATCGGGTCGCCGAGCGTGGTGCCGGTGCCGTGGCCCTCGACCGCGTCCACATCGGACGGAGCCAGGCCGGCGCTGGCCAGCGCCGTCCGGATCACCCGCTCCTGGGACGGCCCGTTGGGCGCGGTGAGGCCGTTGCTGGCGCCGTCCTGGTTGACCGCGCTGCCGCGCAGCACGGCCAGCACGGTGTGCCCGTTGCGCCGCGCGTCGGACAGCCGCTCCAGCACCACCAGGCCGGCGCCGTCGCCGAACCCGGTGCCGTCCGCGGCCGCCGAGTAGGCCTTGCAGCGGCCGTCCGGCGACAGCGCCCGCTGCCGGCTGAACTCGGTCAGCAGGTACGGCCCGGCCAGCAGGGTCACCCCGCCGGCCAGCGCCATCGAGCACTCCCCGGACCGCAGCGCCTGCGCGGCCAGGTGCAGCGCGACGGCCGAGGAGGAGCAGGCGGTGTCCACCGACACCGACGGGCCCTCCAGCCCGAGGCTGTACGAGATCCGGCCGGACACCACGCTGGTGGTGGTGCCGGTCAGCCGGTAACCCTCCAGCTCCGAGGACGTCACGCCGCCGTAGTCGGTGGTGACCGCCCCGCAGAAGACGCCGGTGTCGCTGCCGCGCAGCGAGGTCGGGTCGATCCCGGCGCTCTCGAACGCCTCCCAGGCCGCCTCCAGCAGCAGCCGCTGCTGCGGGTCCATGGCCAGCGCCTCGCGCGGGCTGATCCCGAAGAACTCGGCGTCGAACTCGCCCGGCCGCTCCAGGAAGCCGCCGCCGCGGGTGTAGATCTTGCCCTGCTGGTCCGGGTCCGGGTCGTACAGCCGCTCCACGTCCCAGCCGCGGTCGGCCGGCAGTCCGGTGATCGCGTCCCGCCCGGTCGCGACCAGCTCCCAGAGCTGCTCGGGCGACATGACCCCGCCCGGGTAGCGGCAGCTCATGCCCACGATCGCCAGCGGCTCGCCGGCGTCCAGGCGGCGCGGCCGCGCGGCCGGCCGGGCGGCCGCGACCGTCCCGCCCACCTCGGCGAGCAGGAAGCGGGCGACCGCGACCGGGCTGGGGTGGTCGAAGACCAGGGTGGCGGGCAGCCGGACGCCGGTGGTCTGGGTCAGCCGGTTGCGCAGCTCGACCGCGCTGAGCGAGTCGAAGCCGAGGTCCTTGAACGCGCGGTCCGGACCGACGGCCGCGGCCGACGCGTGCCCGAGCACGGCCGCGACCTGGGCCTGCACCAGCTCCAGGACGACCCGCTCCCGGTCCGCGGCCGGCACGGCGGCGAGCCGCTGCGCGAGCGACCCGTCCGCGTCGGCCCGGCGGGGCGCGGGCGCCAGCCCGCGGAGCAGGGCCGGCAGCAGCCCGGCCCGCGCCTGCGCGCGCAGCGCGGCGAGGTCGAGCTTGACCGGCGCCAGCAGCGCGGCGTCCAGGCCGAGCGCGGCGTCGAACAGCTCCAGCGCCTGCCGGGCCGGCAGCGCGCCGACCCCCATCCGCTCCAGCCGGGCCAGGTCGGCCTCGCCGAGGTCGCCGGCCATGCCGCCGGCGTCCGCCCACAGACCCCAGGCGAGCGAGGTCGCCGGCAGTCCCTCGGCCCGGCGGCGGGCCGCCAGCGCGTCCAGCGCCGCGTTCGCGGCGGCGTAGTTGGCCTGGCCCGGGCTGCCGATCAGGGCGGCCACCGACGAGAACAGCACGAACGCCGACAGCGCCATCCCCGCGGTCAGCTCGTGCAGGTGCAGCGCGGCGTCCACCTTCGGCCGCAGCACCCGCTCGACCCGCTCCGCGGTCAGCGACTCGACCACGCCGTCGTCCAGCACGCCCGCGGCGTGCACCACCGCGGTCAGCGGCCGGTCCAGCGCCGCCAGCAGGGCGGCCAGCCGGTCCCGGTCGGCCACGTCGCAGGCGGCGACCCGGGCGTCGCAGCCCAGCTCCAGCAGCTCGGCGACCAGCCGGTCGGCGCCCGGGGCGGCGTCGCCGCGCCGGCTGACCAGCAGCAGCCGCCGCACGCCCTGCTCGGCCAGGTGCCGGGCGAACACGGCGCCCAGGCCGCCGGTGCCGCCGGTGATCAGCACGGTGTCGTCCGGTCCCCACGGCCGCGGCGAGCCCGCCGGGGCGCGCCCGAGCCGGGGCGCCAGCAGCTGGCCGTCGCGGACCGCGAGCCGCGGCTCCCCGGACCCGGCCACCGCGGCCCAGTCGGTGTCGGCACCGTCCACATCGGCCAGCAGGAAGCGCCCCGGGTGCTCGGACTGGGCGCTGCTCAGCAGGCCCCACACCGCCGCCTGGGCCACGTCGGGCGAGTCGGCCCCGACCGCCACCGCGCCGCGGGTCGCGACCAGCAGCCGCGAGCCGGTCACCCGCTCGTCGGCCAGCCAGCGCTGCACCAGCTCCAGCGCGGCCGTGGCGGCCGCCCGGGCCGAGCCGTCCGCCGGTGGCACCGTCGCGACCACGACGTCGGGCGCGCCGTCGGCCAGCGCCTCGTTCAGCTCGGCCAGGTCCACCACCCGGGCCGTGGCCCCGGTGGCGGGCACCGGCACCCAGTCGACGGTGAACAGCGAGCGCGGGGCGCTCTCCAGCCGCGCCTGGTCGACCGGGCGAACGGCCAGCGCGCCGATCGACACCACCGGCGCGCCGGTCTCGTCCACCGCGTCCAGCCGCAGCGCGGAGTCGCCGGTGGCGACCGAGCGGACCCGCAGCCGGGTGGCGCCCGGGCGGCCGAGCCGCACCCCGGTCCAGCTGAACGGCATCCGGTGCCCGTCGTCGCCGTCGGTCAGCAGGATCACGCCGCTCTGCAGGGCCGCGTCGAACAGGGCCGGGTGGATGCCGTACCCGTCGCTGCCGGCCGCCTCGGGCAGCTCCACCTCGGCGTACGTCCGGTCGCCGTCCCGCCAGGCCGCCCGCACGCCCTGGAAGGCCGGCCCGTACGCGTAGCCGATGTCGGCCAGCCGGCCGTAGAGGTCGTCGACCGGCAGCGGCTCCGCACCCGCCGGCGGCCACGCGGCCGGCCAGTCGGCGTCCGGCCCGGCCGTCGCCGCCTCGGGCCCGAGCACGCCGCGGGCGTGGCAGACCGCCTCCGGCTCGTCCCCGCCCTCCGGGGTCGAGTAGACCGCGACCTCGCGGCGGCCGTCGGCGCCGGCCGGGCCGACCGTGACCTGCACCTGGCGGGTGACGCCCTCGGCCAGCAGCAGCGGCGCCTCCAGCACCAGCTCGTCCACCACCGGGCTGCCGGTGCGCCCGCCGGCGGCCAGCGCCAGCTCGACCAGCCCGGTGCCCGGCACGACCACGGTGTCCAGCAGCTGGTGCTCGGCGACCCACGGCTGGGTGTCGACCGACAGCCGGCCGGTGAAGACCCACTCGTCCCGGTCCCCGACCCGGACGGCGCCGGCCAGGATCGGGTGGTCGACCCGGCCGAGCCCGGCCGCGGCGACGTCGGTGCTCCCGCTGTCCGGGGCCAGCCAGTAGCGCTGCCGCTGGAACGCGTACGTGGGCAGCTCGACCGGGCGGGCGCCGGTGCCGGCGTAGAAGGCGGTCCAGTCGACGCCGACGCCGGCGGCGTACGCGCGGGCGAGGAACCCGGCGAAGGTGGCCGCCTCGGAGTGCTTGGCCCGCAACGCGGGGACGAAGGCGACCTCCGGCTGGTCCTCCAGGCACTGCCGCGCCATGGCGGTGAGCACGGCGTCCGGGCCCAGCTCCAGGAACCGGCGGACCCCGAGCCCGTGCAGGGTCGCGACGCCGTCGGCGAAGCGGACGGCCTGCCGGACGTGCCGCACCCAGTAGTCCGCGTCGAAGGCGGGGATCGGCTGACCGGTCACATTGGACACGATCGGGATCCGCGGCGGCGCGTAGGCCAGCCGGCTCGGCCACCGCCCGAACTCGGCCAGCATCGGCTCCATCCGCGGCGAGTGGAACGCGTGCGACACCCGCAGCCGCGACGTCTTACGCCCCTCCCACTGCGGCAGCCACTCCTCGACCGCGTCCGCGTCGCCGGAGACGACCACCGCCCGCGGCCCGTTCACCGCGGCGATCTCCAGCCGGCCCTCGAAGCCGGCCAGCGACGCCGCGACCTCCGCCTCCTCCGCCTGCACCGCGACCATCGCCCCACCGGCCGGCAACGCACCCATCAACCGGCCCCGCGCCACCACCAGCGCGCCGCGTCCGGCAGCGACAGCACCCCGGCCACATGCGCGGCCGCCAGCTCGCCGACCGAGTGCCCGATCAGGAAGTCCGGACGCAGCCCCAACGACTCGACCAGCCGGAACAGCGCCACCTCGACCGCGAACAACGCCGGCTGGGTGTAGCTCGGTCGCGTCCAGCGACCCGTCGTCCGCGGCCAGCAGCTCGCGCACCGAGCGACCCAGCAGCGGGTCCAGCTCGGCGCACACCTCGTCCAGCGCCCGCTCGAAGACGGGGTGGGTCCGGGCCAGCTCCACGCCCATCCCCGGCCGCTGCGACCCCTGCCCGGTGAACAGGAACGCGGTCTTGCCGCCGACGGCGCGGCCGGCCGGCTCGCCCGCGGCGACCGCCGCCAGCCCGGCCAGCAGCTCGTCCCGGTCCGCCGCGACGACCGCCGCCCGGTGGTCCAGCAGCGCCCGCGTCGTCACCGCCGAGTACGCGACGTCCACAAGGGACAGATCGGCCCGGGCCGCCAGGTGCGCCCGCAGCCGCTCGGCCTGGGCCCGCAGCGCGTCCTCGCCCCGGGCGGACAGCAGCACCGGCACCGGGCCGGCCGGCCGGCTCTCCTCGTCCGGCGCGGGCTCCTCGGCCGGCGCCTCCTCCAGGATCACGTGCGCGTTGGTGCCGCTGATCCCGAAGCCGGACACCCCGGCCCGGCGCGGCCGCTCCGGCGCCGCCGGCCAGTCCCGGGCCTCGGTCAGCAGCTCGACCCGCCCGGCCGCCCAGTCCACGTGCGGGGACGGGGAGTCGACGTGCAGGGTCGGCGGCAGCATCCCGTGCCGCATGGCCTGCACCATCTTGATCACGCCGGCGACGCCGGCCGCGGCCGAGGTGTGGCCGATGTTCGACTTGATCGAGCCCAGCAGCAGCGGACCGCCGGCCCGCTCCCGGCCGTACGTGGCCAGCAACGCCTTGGCCTCGATCGGGTCCCCGAGCGTGGTGCCGGTGCCGTGGCCCTCGACCGCGTCCACTTCGGACGGAGCCAGGCCCGCGTTGGCCAGCGCGGCCCGGATCACCCGCTCCTGCGAGGGACCGTTGGGCGCGGTCAGCCCGTTGCTGGCGCCGTCCTGGTTGGTCGCGCTGCCGCGCACCACCGCGAGCACCCGGTGGCCGCGCCGGCGGGCGTCGGACAGCCGCTCGACCACCAGCAGGCCCACGCCGTCGGCGAAGCCGGTGCCGTCGGCCGCGGCCGCGTACGCCTTGCACCGGCCGTCCGGCGCCAGCCCGCGCTGCCGGCTGAACTCCAGGAACAGGAACGGCCCGGCCAGCACGGTCACGCCGCCGACCAGCGCCAGCGAGCACTCCCCCGACCGCAGCGCCTGCGCCGCCAGGTGGATCGACACCAGCGAGGACGAGCAGGCGGTGTCCACGGTGACCGCGGGACCCTCCAGCCCCAGGGTGTACGCGATCCGGCCGGAGATCACGCTGAGCTGGGTGCCGGCCAGCCGGAACCCCTCCAGCGCGGCCGGCATCGAGCCGCCGTAGTCGGAGGTGACCGCCCCGCAGAAGACGCCGGTGTCGCTGCCGCGCAACGACGTAGGGGAGATGCCCGCGTCCTCCAGCGCCTCCCAGGCGACCTCCAGAGCCAGCCGCTGGGACGGGTCGATGGCCAGCGCCTCGCGCGGGCTGATCCCGAAGAAGTCCGCGTCGAAGTCGCCGACCCCGGCGACGAAGCCGCCGGCGCTGGTGGACACGGTGCCCGGCTGCTCCGGGTCCGCGCCGTACAGCCGCTCCAGGTCCCAGCCGCGGTCGGCCGGCAGCGGGGTCATCGCGTCCCGCCCGGACGCGACCAGCTCCCACAGCTCGTCCGGCGAGCTCACCCCGCCGGGGAAGCGGCAGCTCATCCCGACGATGGCCAGCGGCTCGAGCTCGCGCTGCTCCAGCTCGCGCACCCGGCGGTTGGCGGTGCGCAGCTCCGCGGTGGTCTTCTTCAGGTACGCCCGGAGCTTCTGCTCGGTCGTGCTCTCGCTCATGCCGACCCGAGCTCCTTGTCGATCAGATCGAACATCTCGTCGTCGGACACCACGTCCAGGTCGTCGGCCGGTCCCGCGTCCACATCGGACGGCGCCCCGCCGGCCCCGCTGAGCACGGCCCGCAGCCGGTTGCTCAGGTAGTGCAGGCGCGGCTTGATCTCGGTCAGCCGGCGCTCGTCGCCGGCCACCGCGATCAGCAGCTCCTCGAGCCGGCGCAGCTCCTCGTCGAACGGCGCGCCCCCGTCCTCCGCGGCCCCGCCGCCGACCTCGGCGAGCAGCAGCCGCGCGACCTCGATCGGGGTCGGGTGGTCGAAGACCAGGGTGGCCGGCAGCCGCAGGCCGGTGGTCCGGGCCAGCCGGTTGCGCAGCTCGACCGCGGCCAGCGAGTCGAAGCCGAGGTCCTTGAACGCCCGCTCCGGGTCGACCTCGGCGCCGGAGGCGTTGCCGCGGACGGCCGCCACCTGCGCCTGCACCAGCTCCAGCACGACCTGCTCGCGGTCCGCGGCGGCGACCCCGGCCAGCCGCTGGGCCAGCGACCCGCCGGCCGTCTCGGCCCGCCGGGCCGGGGCCCGGACCAGCCCGCGCAGCAGCGCCGGCAGCATCCCGTCCCGGGCCTGGACCCGCAGCGCGGCCAGGTCCAGCCGGATCGGCACCAGCAGGGCCGCGTCCGCGGCGAGGCTCCGGTCGAACAGCTCCAGGCCGAGCCCGGCCGGCAGCGCGCCGATCCCGGTGCGCTCCATCCGGGCCAGGTCGGCCTCGCCCAGCTCGCCGGTCATCCCGGTGGCGTCCGCCCACAGGCCCCAGGCCAGGGAGAGCGCCGGCAGCCCGGTCGCCCGCCGCCGGTGGGCCAGCGCGTCCAGCGCGGCGTTGGCCGCGGCGTAGTTCGCCTGGCCGGGGTTGCCCAGCTGGGCCGCGGCCGAGGAGAACAGCACGAACGCGGACAGCTCCAGCCCCGCGGTCTGCTCGTGCAGGTTCCAGGCGGCGTCGATCTTCGGGCGCATCACCCGGTCGACCTGCTCGGTGGTCAGCGACTCGACCACGCCGTCGTCCAGCACGCCGGCCGCGTGCACGACCGCGGTCAGCGGCCGGTCCAGGGCGCCGAGCAGGCCGGCCAGCTGGTCCCGGTCGGCCACGTCGCAGGCCTCGACCCGGGCCGCCGCCCCCAGCGCGGCCAGGTCGGCGACCAGGTCGTCCACCCCGCCGGCGGCCCGGCCGCGGCGGCTGACCAGCAGCAGGTGCCGCACCCCGTGCCGCTCGGCCAGGTGCTTGGCCACCAGCGCGCCCAGCCCGCCGGTGCCACCGGTGATCAGCACCGTGCCGTCCGGGTCCAGCGGGGCCGGCACGGTCAGCACGACCTTGCCGACGTTGCGGCCCTCCCGCAGGAAGCGGAACGCCTCCCGGCCGCGGCGCACGTCCCAGGTCCGGATCGGCGCCGGGGCGAGCACGCCCTGCTCGAACAGCGCGGCGACCTCCCGCAGCATCTGCTGGATCCGCTCCGGCCCGGCCTCCAGCAGGTCGTACGACCGGTAGCGGACGCCGGCGTGCTCCCGGGCGACGACCTCGGGGTCGCGGATGTCGGTCTTGCCCATCTCGATGAACCGGCCGCCGCGGGGCAGCAGGTCCAGCGAGGCGTCCACGAACTCGCCGGCGAGCGCGTCGAGCACGACGTCCAGGCCGGCGCCGCCGGTCGCGTCCAGGAACGCCGGGCGGAAGCCCAGGTCCCGGGACGAGGCGATGCGGTCCCCCGGGACCCCGAGCGCCCGGACGGCGTCCCACTTGGCCGGGCTGGCGGTCGCGTAGACCTCCGCGCCGAGGTGGCGGGCCAGCTGCACCGCGGCCATGCCCACCCCGCCGGCGGCGGCGTGCACCAGCAGCCGCTCCCCCGGCTGCAGCCCGGCCAGGTCGACCAGCCCGTAGTAGGCGGTCAGGTACACGACCGGGACGGCCGCCGCCTCCACGAAGGACAGTCCGGCCGGCATCGGCGCGACGGTGCGCCGGTCGGTCACCGCGACCGGCCCGAACGCGTCCGGGATCAGCCCGAAGACCCGGTCGCCGGGGACCAGGTCGGTCACCTCGGAGCCGACCTCGAGCACGACGCCGGCGGCCTCGCTGCCCAGCGGCGCCTCGCCCGGGTACATCCCCAGCGCGATCAGCACGTCCCGGAAGTTCAGGCCCGCGGCCCGGACGCCGACCCGGACCTCGCCGACGCCGAGCGGCCGGCCGCCGTCGGACGGCAGGACCGCGAGGTCCTCCAGCGACCCCTTCCGGCCGATGCCGAGCCGCCAGGTCCCGCCGGTCCCGGTGGTCTGGGCGCGACCCAGCCGGGGCGCCAGCACCCGGCCTTCCCGGACGGCCAGCTGCGGCTCGTCCAGCTCCGGCAGCGCGCCCCAGTCCGGCTCGGTCCCGCCGTCGAGGTCGACCAGCAGGAACCGGCCCGGGTGCTCGGACTGCGCGCTGCGCAGCAGCCCCCACACCGGCGCCTGCACCACGTCCGGGGACTCGGCGCCCACCGCGACGGCGTCGCGGGTGACCACGACCAGCCGGGCCTCGCCCAGCCACTCGCTGGCCAGCCAGCGCTGCACCAGCGCCAGCGCGTCCGCGGCGACCGCGCGCGCGGCCGCGGCGGGCTCGCCGCCGCGCGCCGGCACGGCGGCGACGACCAGGTCCGGCGCCTCGGCGCCGGCGGACATCGCCTGCTCCAGCGCGGCCAGGTCGGCGTGGTCCGCGCCCAGCCGCAGCACCCGCGCGGCGACCGCCGCCGGCACCGGGACCTCGGCCCAGTCCACTTCGAACAGCACGTTCTTCGCGCCCTGGGCCCGGTCGAGCTGGCCGGGCTCGAGCGGGCGCAGGCCGAGGCCGTCGACCGCCGCGACCAGCTGGCCGGCGTCGTCGGCGACGTCGACGCGCACCGCCGAGCCGGCGGCCGGGGTGATCCGGACCCGGGCCCGGGTGAGCCCGGTCCGCCCCAGCCGCACCCCGGACCAGGAGAACGGCAGGTCGACCGACGACCCGGCCTCCTTGCCCAGCATCAGCCCGTGCAGGGCGGCGTCGAACAGCGCCGGGTGCACCCCGAAGCCGCCGGTGCCGACGTCGTCCGGGAGCGCCACCTCGGCGTAGACCACGCCGCCGGCCCGCCAGGCCGCCCGGACGCCCTGGAACAGCGGCCCGTAGTCGAGGCCGATGCCGGCCAGCCGGTCGTACAGCGAGCCGACCGGCACCGGCTCCGCGCCGGCCGGCGGCCACTGGGCCGGGAACGGCTCGACCGGGGCCGCCTCGGCGGCCAGCCAGCCGCGGCCGTGGCAGGTCGCCTCCGGCACGTCGTCCTCGCCGCCCGGGCCCCGGGTGTAGATGGCCACCTCGCGGCGGCCGTCGTCGCCGGCCGGGCCGACGGTGACCTGGACCTGCCGGACCGCGTCGTCGTCGAGGACCAGCGGCGCCTCCAGCACCAGCTCGTCCAGCACCGGCCAGCCCAGCTCCTGGCCGGCGGTCAGGGCCAGCTCGACCAGCGCGGTGCCGGGCACCATGACGGTGCCGAAGACCTCGTGGTCGCGGGTCCACGGCTGGGCCTCGGGCGAGATCCGGCCGGTGAACAGCCACTCGTCCCGGTCGCCGACCGGGACCGCGGCGGCCAGCACCGGGTGCTCCACCCGGCCCTGCCCGGCCGCGGACACGTCCCCGGCGCGGCTCCCGGGCGTCAGCCAGTAGCGGGCGCGCTGGAACGCGTACGTCGGCAGCGACACCCGGCGCGCGCCGGTGCCGGCGAAGTACGCCGCCCAGTCGACCGCCACGCCGGCGACGTGCGCCTCGGCCAGCGAGGTGACGAACCGCGGCAGCCCGCCCTCGTCCCGCCGCAGCGAGCCGACCACCGCGGCCCGACCTTCGGCGGTCTCCTCGACCGCCATGGTCAGCACCGGGTGCGGCGACATCTCCAGGAAGCAGCCCGCGCCGCCGTCCACCAGCGCCCGCACCGCGGGCTCGAAGCCCACCCGGCTGCGCAGGTTGCGATACCAGTACGCCGCGTCGAGCAGCTTGGTGTCCAGCAGGCCGCCGGTCGCGGTCGAGTAGAACCGGACCTGCCCGGTCCGCGGGGTGACCGGGGCCAGCACCTCCAGCAGCTCGGCCTCGATCGCCTCGACCTGGGCGGAGTGGGAGGCGTAGTCCACCGCCACCCGCTTCGCCCGGGCACCGTCCCGCTCGCAGACGGCCAGCAGCTCGTCCAGCGCCGCCGGCTCACCGGAGACCACCACCGCGGCCGGCCCGTTGACCGCCGCGACCGACACCCGACCCGCGTACGGGACCAGCAGCTCCTCGACCCGGCCGACCGGCAGCGCCACCGACATCATCCCGCCGTGCCCGGCCAGCCGCTCCCGCACCAGCCGGCTCCGCAACGCCACCACCCGGGCGCCGTCCTCAAGCGACAGTCCACCGGCGACACAGGCGGCGGCGATCTCACCCTGCGAGTGCCCGACCACCGCCGCCGGCTGCACCCCGTACGAACGCCACAGCGCGGCCAGCGACACCATCACCGCCCACAGCGCCGGCTGCACCACGTCGACCCGCTCCAACGACGGCGCCCCCTCCCCGCCGCGGAGCACATCCTCCAGATCCCAGTCCACGAACGACGACAACGCCGCCCCACACTCCCGCAACCGGGCCGCGAACACCGGAGCCGAATCCAGCAGCTCCACCGCCATCCCGGCCCACTGCGCCCCCTGACCCGGGAACACGAACACGGCCTTGCCGCCCACCGGGCGGCCCTCGACCACGTCCGCCGACGGCTCGGCCGAGGAGAGCGCGCCCAGCCCGGTCAGCAGCGCGCCGCGGTCGGTCGCCACCACCGCGGCCCGGTGCTCCAGCTGCGCCCGCGTCGCCGCCGCCGAGAACGCCAGGTCCAGTGCGGACAGCTCCGGGCGGGCGATCAGCAGCGCCCGCAGCCGGTCCGCCTGCGCCCGCAGCGCCGCCTCGCTCCGGGCCGACACCAGCACCGGCAGCACCGGCGGCACCGCCGCGCCGGCCGGCTCGGCGGCGGGCTCGGGCGCGGGCGCCTCCTCCAGGATCACGTGCGAGTTGGTGCCGCTGATGCCGAACGAGGACACCCCGGCCCGGCGCGGCCGGTCCGGCGCCGGCCACTCCTCCGCCCGGGTGGGCAGCCGGATCTCGCCGGAGGACCAGTCGATGTGCGGCGACGGCTCGGTGGCGTGCAGCGTGGGCGGCATCACCCCGTGCCGCATCGCCATCACCATCTTGATGACGCCGGCGACGCCGGCGGCCGCCTGGGTGTGCCCGATGTTGGACTTCACCGAGCCCAGCCACAGCGGACCGCCGGTGCGCTCCCGGCCGTACGTGGCCAGCAGCGCCTCGGCCTCGATCGGGTCGCCCAGCTGGGTGCCGGTGCCGTGCCCCTCGACGGCGTCCACATCGGACGGACGCAGGCCGGCGTTGGCCAGCGCGGCCCGGATCACCCGCTCCTGGGACGGGCCGTTGGGCGCGGTCAGCCCGTTGCTGGCGCCGTCCTGGTTGACCGCCGCGCCGCGGACCAGCCCGAGGATCCGGCGGCCGTGGCGGCGGGCGTCGGACAGCCGCTCCAGCAGCAGCAGGCCGGAGCCCTCGCCCCAGCCCACGCCGTCCGCGACCGCACCGTAGGCCTTGCACCGCCCGTCCGCGGAGATCGCCCGCTGGCGGCTGAACTCGACGAAGATGCTCGGCTGCGAGAGCACGGTGACGCCGCCGGCGAGGGCGAGCGAGCACTCCCGGGACCGCAGCGCGGCGCAGGCCTGGGCGATCGCCACCAGCGAGGCCGAGCAGGCGGTGTCCACGCTGACCGCGGGGCCCTCGAAGCCGAAGGTGTAGCTGATCCGGCCGGAGGCGACACTGGCCGCGGAGGAGATCATGAGGTAGCCCTCGATCTCCTCGCGGCGGTCGCTCATCCCGGCGACGACCTGGTAGTCCGCGTACATCAGGCCGCAGAAGACACCGGTGTCGGAGCCGCGCAGCGAGACCGGGTCGATGCCCGCGTCCTCGAACGCCTCCCACGCGCCCTCCAGCAGCAGCCGCTGCTGCGGGTCCATGGCCAGCGCCTCGCGCGGGCTGATCCCGAAGAACTCGGCGTCGAAGTCGCCGACCCGGTCGACGAAGCCGCCCTCGCGGGTGTACGCGGTGCCCGGGTGGTCCGGGTCCGGGTGGTAGAGCCGGTCGAGGTCCCAGCCGCGGTCGGCCGGGAACTCCGCGACCGCGTCCCGCCCGGAGGCGACCAGCTCCCACAGCTCCTCGGGCGAGCTCACCCCGCCCGGGAAGCGGCAGCTCATGCCGACGATCGCGAGCGGCTCGCTCGCCCGGTCGACGAGCTCCTGGTTCTGCCGCCGGAGGCGCTCCGTCTCCTTGAGCGACCTCCGGAGGGCACCGACGACGTCGTTCTTGTCGTTGGCCACGGCTACACCCTCCCGCCCGGACGCGGCGCGGCGACCGGGGTCTCGACTGCTCTCATGCCGGTGGCCGCCGCGAGCACCGTCCTTGCGGGACCGCCGGCGAGCCGGTCTCGCACGGTGCTGCTCCTTTGTGGACGGAAGCGGGCCAGGACATCGGACTGGGCCGACTCAGCGGCAAACCACGATGATTGGTTTCCCGAAGACGTGAAGGAACGCTAGGCCAGCCCGGGCGGCAGACTCAAGAAAGCGCCGAAGCAGACAGCCCATGGTTGCGCTGACAATGGCCGGGCCGGAGTGGCGAAGTCCGCCGGTTGTGGCCACCCTCCCGGCGGAACGGCCCGGCGCGGCGGCGCCCGACCCCCCGTACTGCGGCAAATGGGGTCGAATCCCTGCTCCCGACGGCGGTACGGCCACCTGCACCGTGACCTGTTCCGGTCCCGGCGGAACGATCCGGGATTTCCCGAATACGGTTCGCCGGTCCCTTACACCGAACCCCTATTGGGGGTGGGTGCACCGACAAGACATTCCCTCAGTCGGTGTGGCGGAGGGTCGCGATGCGTTCACGAATTGCTATTCCCGGGCGGCCGCCGGCAAATCCTGCACTTTCCGTACCGGGGTGATCACACCGAAGTCGGGGCTCAGTCGGCGGCGGTCGCGGGGACGGCCGCGCCGGCCCGCTGCGCCTTGCGCACCTTCCCGTCCATGTAGCGGCGCAGCACCGGGGCCAGCACCCCGCCCCAGCGGGCCAGCGCCCGGCTGAAGCCGTCCAGGCAGACCACCGGCTGCCCGCGGTCCAGGCCGCGCAGGATGCCGCGGGCGACCACCGGCGGCTGCAGCGGCTGCACGATGCCGGCGATCGCCGCGGTCTCCGCCGGCTTCCACCGCTCCTCCTCGGCCAGCTGCGGGGTGTCCACGTCCGGCGGGAACACGCAGGACACCCGGACCCCGTGCGGGGCCAGCTCGCCGCGCAGCGCCTCGGACAGGCCGCGCACCGCGTACTTGGCCGCGCCGTAGGCCGTGTAGCCGTAGACGCCGACCAGCCCGGCCGCCGAGGCGATGGTGACCACCGCGCCGCGGCCGCGGGACACCATGCCGGGCGCCACCGCCCGCACCGCCCAGAGGGTGCCGACCGCCTCAGCCGCCGAGCGGTCAGCGGCCGGCGGGAACCCGCTCCGGCGCCGGGCCGGCCGCGCGGGGCAGGTCCGCGCCCTCCACGTCCAGGCCGGGCAGCCAGCGCAGCCAGCGCGGCAGCCACCAGGCCCGCTCGCCGAGCAGGGCCAGCGCGGCCGGGACCAGCACCATCCGGACCACGAAGGCGTCGAAGAGGATCCCGGTGGCCAGCGCGAACGCGATCGACTTGATGGTCGGCTCGCCGGCCGGCACGAACCCGGCGAAGACCGAGAACATGATGAGCGCGGCCGCGACGACGACCGGGGCGGCCTGCTGGAAGCCGGTGCGGATGGCGTCCAGCGGGCCGGCGCCGGAGCTGTGCGCCTCGTGCATCCGGGAGACCAGGAAGATCTGGTAGTCCATGGCCAGCCCGAACAGGATGCCGATCACCAGGATCGGGGTGAGGCTGATCAGCGGCCCGGGGCTGTCCAGGGCGACCAGGTCGGCCAGCCAGCCCCACTGGAAGACGGCCACGGTGGCGCCGAGCGAGGCGCCGATGGTGAGCAGGAAGCCCAGCACCCCGACCAGCGGCACCAGCAGCGAGCGGAAGACCAGCACCAGCAGCACCAGGGCCAGGCCGACGACCAGGACCAGGTAGACCGGCAGCGCCTCGTCCAGGCTCTCGGCCACGTCGACGCTCACCGCGGTGGCGCCGGTGACGGAGGCGCTCGGCCCGTCCCCGTCCGCGAGCAGGGCGCGCAGGTCGGTGACGAGCTGCTCGGTCTCCGGGCTGGTCGGCCCGGACTTCGGGATGACGGTGAGCAGCGCCGCGCTGCCGTCCGGGTTGGGGATCGGCGCGGCCACCGCGGCGACGTCGCCCAGCCCGGCGATCGCGCCGCGGGCCCGGGCCGCCGCCTCGGGTGCCCCGGCCCCGTCGAAGAGCACGGTGAGCGGGCCGTTGATGCCGGGGCCGAACCCGTCGGCGAGCAGCTGCTCGGCCCGGGCCTGGGTGGTCCCGGCGGCCGGGGTCGGCACCAGCGTGGTCTGCATGGAGAAGAACGGCACCGCGATCGCGCCCAGGGTGACCACGGCCAGCAGCAGCGACCGGACCCGGTGCCGGGTGACGGCGGTGACCCAGCCGGCCAGGAAGCCGCGCCCGGCGCCGGTCACCGGCCGGCCGGCCGCGACGGCGGCCCGCTGCCGCCGGGGCAGCGCCCGCCGGCCGAGGTAGCCGAGCACCGCCGGGACCAGGGTGATCGCGATCAGCACGGCGACCACGATGGTGGCCGCCGCGGCCAGGCCCATCTGGGTCAGGAACGGGATGCCGACCACCGACAGCCCGGCCAGCGCGATGACCACGGTGAGGCCGGCGGTGACCACGGCCGAGCCGGCGGTGCCGACCGCGGTGGCGATCGCGGTGGCGGGGTCGGCGCCGCCGCGCAGCTCCTGCCGGAACCTGGTGACGATGAACAGCGTGTAGTCGATGCCGACGGCCAGCCCGAGCATGGCGGCCAGCGTCGGGGTGGTCGAGGACAGGTCGGCGAAGCCGGTGGCGATCGTGATGCCGAGCACGCCGATGCCGACCCCGACCACCGCGGTCAGCAGGTTCATCCCGGCGGCGACCAGCGACCCGTACGTGAGGGCGAGCACGACCAGGGCGAGCACGACGCCGACCGCCTCGGTGGGCCCGCCGACGTGCGGCGGCTCCTGGGTGGCGTCACCGGCGACCTCGACGGTGAGGCCGCCGCCGCGGGCGTCCTCGACCGCACCGAGCAGCGCCTCCCGCTGCTCGGCGGTCACCTCGCCGGGGACGGCCGCGTAGGTCACCGTGCTGTACGCGGTGGTCCGGCTCTGGTTGACCGCCGGCGCGGCCGGGTCCAGCGGGTTGGTGGCGCCGCGCACGCCGGGCAGCCGGCCCAGCTCGGCGACCAGGTCGCCGACGGCGGCGGCGTTCGCCGGCGCGGCCAGCGTCTGGCCGGGCGGGGCCTGCACCACGACCCGGGCGAGGGCGCCGTTGCCGCCGCCGAACTCGGTCCCGATCCGCTCCAGCGCGGTGGTCGACTCCTGCCCCGGGATGGAGAAGGTGCTCGAGGTCTCGCCGGCCAGGGTGGCCGCGCCGACGCCGCCGCCGACCAGCACCGCCAGCCAGAGCAGCACCACGGCGAGGCGGTGCCGGTGCGCGAAAGCGCCGAGCCGGGACAACGGACGAGCCATCGGGATCAGGCCTCCACCGGGACAGGTGCGGACGTCGCGGCGCCGAGCGCGTCGAGACAGGTGGCGACCACGTACGGCCGCCAGGCGCTGGTCTGGTCGTGCTGGTTGGCGGCGAGGCTGAGGACGGCCAGCGCGCCGAGCGCGCCGACCACCCGGACGGCCCGCTCGGGGTCGGCCGTCGCCGGGTCGACGCCGAAGGCCTCCAGCGCGGCCGCGCCGGCGCCGTCCACCTCGGGGCCGGCGTCGCCCTGCAGGGCCGGCGCCAGCAGCAGCGCGACCAGCCCGGGGTGGGCCAGCGCGACGTCGACGAGCATCTCCAGCGCGCGCCGGTCGCGCGCCCCGCCCACCGGCAGCCCGCGGACCTGGTCGAGGACCCGCCGGCCCACCGCGTCGGCCTGCGCGAGCACCGCCCGGTGCAGCGCGTCCTTGCTCGGGAAGTGGTGCAGCAGCCCGGCCTTGGACAGGCCGACGGCGTCGGCGACGTCCTGCACGGAGGTCTTGGCGTAGCCGCGGCCGGCGAACAGCGCCGCGGCCCGGTCGAGGATGCCCGCGTCGACCTGCTGGCGGAATGGTCGGGCCACGGCGACGACCCTACGCGGCGACCGACCAGATCGGTCGGTTTTCCGTCCGGATCGGTGGGGTGGCCTTGCTCACTCTTTCGGGGTTGACCCGGCCCCAGGGGCCGGGGTCAGGGTGGCCCGGTGACCGAGCGGATGAGCACCGGCGAGTTCGCGGCCCGGACCCGGCTGAGCCGGAAGGCGCTGCGGCTCTACCAGGAGCACGGCCTGCTGGAGCCGGCCGGGGTGGACCCGCGGACCGGCTACCGGGCGTACGCGCCGGAGCAGGTGCCGCGGGCCCGGCTGATCGCCCGGCTGCGGCTGCTGGACCTGCCGCTGGCCGAGATCGCGGCGTTCCTTGCACTCGACCCGGCGGCCGCCGCCAAGGCGCTCGACGGGCACTGGCACGCGGCCGAGCAGGCGCACTCCGAGCGCCGGCGGCTGGTCCGCCAGATCCAGGACATCCTGACCGGAAGGGAGACCCCGATGTACGACGTGCGGACCCGTGAGGTGCCCGAGCAGAAGGTGCTCACCGTGCAGCGCAACGTCGTCGCCCCCGACCTGCCCGCCTTCATCGACGAGAGCTACCGGGCCCTGTTCGCCCACCTCGAGGCCAGCGGCGCCACCCCCGGCGAGCCGTCGTACGTGCTCTACCACGGCATGGTCACCGAGCAGGAGGACGGCCCGGTCGAGGTGTGCGTGCCGTTCGCCGGCGGCGTCGAGCCGGCGGGCGCGCTCGGCATCCGGCTGGAGCCGGCGCGGACCGAGGCGTACACCCGGCTGACCCGCGGCCAGGTCCGCTACCCGGAGATCCTCGGCGCGTACGACGCGGTGTCCGACTGGCTGGCCGCGCACGGCCACCAGCCGGCGCTGTCCCCGCGGGAGGTCTACTTCACCGACTTCGCCGCGGCCGCCGACACCGACCCGGCCTGCGACGTCGCCTTCCCCTACCGGGCCCGGTAGTCGGGCCGGTCAGGCCGGCTCGGGCACGCCGTCCGGGTCCTCCGGGTCACCCGGCCCGGGCTCGGCCGGCGCCGGCGGGAGCGTGTCCGGCGTGTCCGGCAGCAGCTCCCCCGGGTCGTCCGGGGCCGGCTCGGCCGGGTCGATCGGCGGGTAGGTCTCCGGGTCCAGCTCCGGTTCCACCAT
Organism: uncultured Actinomycetota bacterium; assembly: GCA_963849885.1. Lineage (GTDB taxonomy): Bacteria > Actinomycetota > Actinomycetes > Mycobacteriales > CADCTP01 > CADCTP01. The sequence goes on from CAWKIV010000006.1 coordinate 143,548, forward strand.
CGGGTCAGTCAACCAAACCCGGCCCGGCGGTCAGGACCCGGCGACGTCGAGGTCCCGCTCCGGCCGGCCGACCGCGTCCGCCGCGACCGCGACCAGGCCGCCCCGGCGGCGCATGCCGCCTGATCCCGCCGGCCACCAGGGCCGCCGGTCGGCGGCGCGCGCCCGCGGTGAGGAGCGGGTCCTAGTCGCGGTGCTCCGCCGCCGGGCGGCGCCGGTGCAGCGCGACGGCGACGGTCGGGAAGATCAGCACCGACAGCGCGCCGGCGCCGACCATCGTGGCCGCGTCCTCGGGCCGGAGCGAGCCGTTGCGGACGCCGACCTCGCTCAGCGCCACCAGCAGCGGCAGCGTCGTCGCCACCCAGAAGGCGACCTGCACCCGCTCCGGGCGCGGCAGCGCCCGCCGGTAGACCAGCAGCGAGGGCAGCCCGCGCACCGCCAGCAGCAGGGCGACCAGGATGGCCACCCGCTCCGGCGCCGCGGCGATCGCGTCGACGTCCAGCTTCATCCCGGAGGAGACGAAGAAGACGGGGATGAAGAAGCCGTACCCGAGCGCGTCCAGCTTGCGCTCCAGGGAGTCGACGTCGCCCGGCGCCCAGCGGCGCAGCACGATCCCGGCCAGGAACGCGCCGAGCACGGCGTCCAGGCCGGAGGAGTTGGCCACGACCAGCAGCAGGAAGAGCAGCACCAGGGTGACCCGCAGGGTCGTCTGCGAGGTCGCATGCTCGCCCTCGGCGAGGATGCGCTCCAGCCGGTTGCGGCGGGCCAGCCGGGGCGCGAGCGAGAGGACGGCGGCGAGCACGCCCACCCCGGCCAGCGCCGCCAGCGCGGACAGCTTCCCGCTGGTGCCGAAGAACACCGCGATGGCGACGATCGGGAACAGCTCGCCGACCGCCCCGGCGGCCAGGACGTGCCGGCCCAGCCGGCCGGCGAGCAGGCCGTGGTCGCGCAGGATGGGCAGCAGCGTGCCCAGCGCGGTGGTGCTCAGCGCGAGCGCCACCGGGACGAAGGCCTTGATGTAGCCGGCCAGCTCGAGCAGGCCGGCGACCGCGGTGGCCAGCACCACCGCGGTGAGCCAGCCGACGACGGCCAGCCGGCCCGCCGACTCCCGGAACAGCCGCAGGTCCAGCTCGTAGCCGGCGAGCAGGAAGAGGAAGCCGAGACCGGTGTCGGCGATCAGCGCGATGCTGTTCGGGTCGGCCAGGTCGAGCGCCTGCGGGCCGACCAGCACCCCGCCGGCGAGCAGCAGCACCACCTGCGGCAGCCGAGGTCCGGGCAGCAGCGCCACCAGCACCGGGACGGCCGCGGCGATCACCGTGGCGGCCAGCAGCGCCTCCAGCCCGGCGGTCAGGTCCACCCGACGGCCTCTCCCGGCCGGCGGCGCGGGTCGGCCGGCCCCGGCCCGACCCGGTCGCGGAGCAGCAACGCGTCCACCCCCCTCGGCGAGCGGCCTCCCGGCGGGAGCCGACGTCCGGCCAACCCCGAGGCGATGCTCGCAGCGCACCGTCGCGGAGAGCAACGCTCTGGTCCCAGGTTGGCCGGGAGGGTGGGGGCGTTGACCACCGCGGCCCGGGCGCCGCCGGTCGCCGTCCGGGACCCGCCTACGATCCGGGCATGGAGGACGTCGATGCCGTCGTCGTCGGCGCCGGCCTGGCCGGCCTGGCCGCCACCCACGAGCTGACCCGGGCCGGCAAGCGGGTGGCGCTGGTCGACCAGGAGGGCCCGGCCAACCTCGGCGGCCAGGCGTACTGGTCGTTCGGCGGGCTGTTCCTGGTGGACACCCCGGAGCAGCGCCGGCTGCGGATCCGGGACTCGATCGAGCTGGCCTGGAGCGACTGGCAGGGCAGCGCCCAGTTCGACCGGCTGGCCGACGAGGACGTCTGGGCGGCCCGGTGGGCCCGGGCGTACGTCGAGTTCGCCGCCGGCGAGAAGCGGTCCTGGCTGACCGGCCTCGGCCTGAGCTTCCTGCCCACCGTCGGCTGGGCCGAGCGCGGCGACCTGCGGGCGGGCGGGCACGGCAACTCGGTGCCGCGGTTCCACGTCGCCTGGGGCACCGGCACCGGGGTGGTCGAGCCGTTCGTCCGGTCGGTCCAGGAGGCGGCCGCGGCCGGGCTGGTCCGCTTCCACCACCGGCACCGGGTGGACGAGCTGGTCCGCACCGGGGGCGCGGTCACCGGGGTGCGCGGCACCCTGCTGGCCCCGGACGACGCCCCGCGCGGTGCCCCGACCAGCCGGGAGGCGGTGGGCGACTTCGAGCTCACCGCCCCGGCGGTGATCGTCACCACCGGCGGCATCGGCGCCAACCACGAGATGGTCCGCCGCTTCTGGCCGGAGCGGCTCGGCCGGCCGCCCGGGCGGATGGTGACCGGCGTCCCCGCGTACGTGGACGGCCGGATGCTGGACATCGCGGCCGGCGCCGGCGTCCGGCTGGTCAACCGGGACCGGATGTGGCACTACACCGAGGGCCTGCACAACTGGGACCCGATCTGGCCCGGCCACGGCATCCGGATCCTGCCCGGGCCGTCGTCGATGTGGTTCGACGCGCTCGGCCGCCGGCTGCCCGCGCCCTGCCTGCCCGGCTACGACACGCTCGGCACGCTGCGGCACCTGCGGACCACCGCGGACATCGCCGACCACGACCACTCCTGGTTCGTGCTCACCCAGCGGATCCTGCGCAAGGAGTTCGCGCTGTCCGGGTCGGAGCAGAACCCGGACATCACCGCCAAGGACCGGCTCGGCTTCCTGCGCACCCGGCTGCTGGACCGGGCCGCCGCCGGGCCGGTGGAGGCGTTCAAGCGGCACGGCGCCGACTTCGTCGTGGCCGGCACCCTGGAGGAGCTGGTCGCCGGCATGAACGCGCTGACCCCCACCCCGCTGCTGGACCCGGCCGCGATCCGGGCCCAGGTCGAGGCGCGCGACCTGCAGGTGGCCAACCCGGTCAGCAAGGACGCCCAGGTGCAGGGCATCCGCAACGCCCGCCGCAACCTCGGCGAGCGGCTCGGCCGCACCGTGGCGCCGCACCGCATCCTCGACCCGGCCGCCGGCCCGCTGATCGGGGTCCGGCTGCACGTGCTGACCCGCAAGACGCTCGGCGGCATCCAGACCGATCTCGACTCGCGCGCGCTCGACCCGGACGGGCGGCCCGTCCCCGGCCTGTACGCGGCCGGCGAGGTCGCCGGCTTCGGCGGCGGCGGGGTGCACGGGTACAACGCGCTGGAGGGCACCTTCCTCGGCGGCTGCCTGTTCAGCGGGCGCGCCGCCGGCCGGTCCGTCGCCCGCGGCTGACCACCGCCCCGGCGGACCGCAGCCCGCCACGAGTGACGGCCGCCCAGGGCGAGTGACGGCCGCCCGGCGCGAGTGACGGCAGATACGGCGTCACTCGCCCGGCGGCGGCGTCACTCGGCGGGCGGCGGCGTCACTCGGCGGGCGGCGGCGTCACTCGGGCGGCGGCGGCGGTGGCGGCGGGCGGCGGGCGGCCGCGGCCAGCGGCGGGCCCAGCGGCCGTGCGTCGCGTCGCCGGCCGGCCGCGGCGCGAAGACGTTGCCGTCGCTGACCGGCACCGGCTCCCGGGTCAGCCCGCCGACCCGCATCAGCGGCCCGACCAGCCGGTCGTACACCGCCGGGAAGGCCCGGAAGCCGAGCACGACGAGCGGGTTGGTGACGCCGACCGAGCGGTCCCGGCGCGGCCGGTCCAGCGCCCGCAGCACCGCCCGGGCCACCTTCTCGGGCGGGTCCACCGGCGGCGGCGGCCGGCCGCCGCGCCCCGAGTACGCCGCCGCCTGCCGGTAGACCGGGGTGTCCACCGAGCCCGGCGACACCAGGCCGACGTCGATCCCGGGCGTCTCCCGGGCCTCCGCCTGCAGCGTCCGGGCCAGCCCGTGCAGCCCCCACTTGGCCGTGACATAGCTGCTCATGTACGGCACCGCGATCTTGGCCAGCAGCGAGCCGACCAGCACCAGCCGGCCGCCGCCCTGCTCCCGGAACCGCCGCAGCGCCGACCGGGCCACGTTGGCCGCGCCGGTCAGCGTGATCGCCACCACCCGGTCGAAGGCCTCGGCCGGCACCTCGTCGAACCGCCCGTACGCGACCACGGTCACCGAGTGCACGACCGCGTCCACCCGACCGAAGCGGTCCACCGCCGCGGCCAGCAGCGCGTCCACCGCGGCGCCGTCGGTCACGTCGGTCGGCACCGCCAGCGCCTCGGCGCCCAGCGCGCGGCACTCCGCCGCGGCCGCCTCCAGGCTCTCCGGCGCCCGCGCCGCCAGCACCAGCCGGTCGCCGCGGCCGGCGCAGGCCACCGCCGTCGCCCGGCCGATGCCGCTGGACGCCCCGGTGATCAGCACCACCCGACCCCGCTCCCCGTCAGCCACGGACCGATCTCACGCCACGCCGGCGATCCCCGCCACCCGAGCCGGCCGGCCGGGCAGGATCGGGCCCGTGAGCCTCAGCCTCCGTGACCTGAACCGGGCGACGCTGGCCCGGCAGCTGCTGCTCCGCCGGGAGCCGCTGAGCTTGGTGGACGGCGTGCGCCGGGTGGTCGCGCTGCAGGCCCAGGAGCCCGCCTCGCCGTACCTGGCCCTGTGGAACCGGCTGGACCCGTTCGACCCGGCCGACCTGGACGCCGCCTTCGCCGAGCACACCGTGGTCAAGGCGACGCTGATGCGGCTGACCCTGCACGCGGTCGGCGTCGAGGACTACCCGGCCTTCCAGGCCGCGGTGCTGTCCACCCTGCGGGCGGCCCGGCTCGGTGACGCCCGGTTCCTCGACACCGGGCTGACCACCGCGGAGGCCGACGCGCTGGTCCCGCACCTGGGCGAGTTCGCCGCCCGGCCGCGCACCCGGCCGGAGGTCGAGGCGATGCTGGCCGAGCGGATCGGCGCCGAGCACCCGCGGCTGTGGTGGGCGCTGCGGCACTACGCCCCGATCTGGCACGCGCCCACCGGCGGGCCGTGGTCGTTCCGGACCCGGGCGGCGTACCTGACCGCGGCCCGGCCGCCGACCTGGGCCGACCAGGACGGCGCGCTGCGCACGCTGGTGCGGCGCTACCTGGCCGGGCTTCGGGCCGGCCTCGGTGGCCGACGTGGCCCAGTTCGCCCTCGTGCCGCGCGCGCGGGTGCGGGCGGCGGTCGCGGAGCTCGGCGACGAGCTGGAGACGCTGCCCGGACCGGGTCGGACCGAGCTGCTCGACCTGCCTGGCGCGCCGCGACCGGACGGGGACACCCCGGCGCCGCCGCGGCTGATGGCGATGTGGGACAGCGTCCTGCTCGTGTACGCCGACCGCGGCCGGGTCATCCCGCCCGAGCACCGCAAGCTGGTCACCCGCAACAACGGCGACGTGCTGCCGACCCTGCTGGTGGACGGCTTCGTGGCCGGCGTGTGGCGGCCGGTCGAGGGCGGCATCGAGGCGACCGCGTTCGAGCCGCTGCCGGACGAGGCCTGGGCGGGGCTGGCCGCGGAGGCCCGGCGGCTGGTCGACTTCCTGGCCGACCGGGACCCGGAGGTCTACCGCCGGTACGGCCACTGGTGGGCCAAGCTGCCGCCCGGCGAGACCCGGCTGCTGCCCGGCTGAGAATTTCCGCGGCCGGATGTCGAGGATCGGCCGACCGCTCCGACCAGGGGCCACAACCCGGCGACCGCGCCGGGCCGGAACAGGGAGGCAGGAGCCATGCCCAAGGTCAAGTGTGACCTGACCACGACCGTCGACGGCTACGTCGCGGGGCCGAACCAGCGGCTGGAGGAGCCCTTCGGGGACGGGCCGGGCGAGCGGCTGCACCGGTGGATGTTCGAGCAGGCGGAGGCCAACGCGGCCGAGGTGGCCGGCATCCTCGGCGCCGGCGCGTACATCATGGGCCGCAACATGTTCAGCCCCGGCCGCGGCGCCTGGGACGAGACCTGGACCGGCTGGTGGGGGCCGGAGCCGCCGTACCGCGCCCCGGTCTTCGTGCTCACCCACCACGAGCGGGCGCCGGTGACCATGGAGGGCGGGACCACCTTCACCTTCGTCACCGGCGGGATCGCCGAGGCGCTGGAACGGGCCCGGGCCGCCGCCGGGGACCTCGACGTCGCCATCGCCGGCGGCGCGGCCACCGTCAACCAGTTCCTCGCCGCCGGGCTGCTCGACGAGCTGCGGCTGCACGTCGTGCCGATCGTGCTCGGCGCCGGCGCCCGGCTGTTCGCCGACGTCGCCGGCGTGGAGTTCGAGCAGGTGGCCAGCCGCGGGACCGAGCTGGTCACCCACCTCACCTACCGGGCGGTGCGCTGACCCGCCTTCCCGATGGGGCAGATCTGCGCCGGCCCGCCGACCCGGCGGCCGGCCGGCCGTCAGGCGGTGCCGCGGACCGCGTACGCGCGGGCGGAGAGCGGGATCGGGCCGGCCGGCAGGGTGGCGCGCAGCCGCTCCCGCAGCCGGACCCGGGCGTCGGCGGGCAGGCCGCTGAGGTACGCCGGCGCCGGACCCTGGGCACCGAGGAACGGCGTCCAGTAGTCGTCGAAGTCCCGGAAGACGGCCGGCACGGTGAGCTCGGTGACGTCCACAGCGGACAGACCCGCGAAGAGCGCGGCGAGCCGCTCCGGCCGGCACAGCTCGAACCGGCGGCCCTCGTCCAGCGCCGCGGCGGCGGGGTCGAGCGCGACCGCGGCGTCCCAGAAGAGCCGGATCGGCGCATCCCCTCGGCGTAGTCCCACACGTAGACCGCGACCGTGCCGCCCGGCCGGCAGGCCCGGGCCATCTCCGCGACCGCCGCCGCCGGGTCGGGCAGGAAGTTGAGCACCAGGCCGGACACCACGGCGTCGACGGCGCCGTCCCGGACCGGCAGGGCGCCGCCGTCCGCGACCGCGAAGGACGCGGCCGCCCGCTGCCGCGCGTACGCCAGGAAGCCGGGTGAGCGGTCCACCCCGAGCACCGCGGCCGGACCGGTGGCCAGCACCGCGGTGGTCAGCGCGCCGGTCCCGCAGCCGACGTCGAGCCACCGCAGTCCGGCGGCCGGGGCCAGCCAGCCGACGAAGCGCTCGGCCACCGGCCGGCTCCACCGCCCCACGTACGGCTCGTACGCCTCACCACTCGCCCACACGCGGACATGATGGCGCGGTCCGGGCCCGCCGCGACCGGGAGGCGGCGGGCCCGGACCGATCTGCATCACGGCTGGCACGGCCGATCGGTTCAGTGCCGGACGAACCGGTACCAGGACGGCGCGGCGCTGCGGAGCGGGCCGCGCAGCACGACGGCGGTGGCCGGCCAGCCGGCCCGCAGGTCCCAGCCCGCGAAGGCGGCGCGCAGCTCGGCCTCGTCCAGCCCGCGGGGCGCCGGCGAGCGCCGCCGCGGGCGAGAAGAGCGAAGGGCAGCGGCGTCGGCCGGGCGCGGCCGCCTGGTCGTCGGGCCGACCTCGGCCGCGCGCCGCAGCGGCCCGGAGCCAACGCTGCAGAACCGAGGTCGATCAGCAGCAGGGTGGTCGCGGCCGCAGGTCGAGGTGTACCGGCGGCGCCGATGTCGCCCTCGACGACGGCAGCGGACCTGACGCCGGTGTCCGCGGCGCTGCCGCGGGCCCGGTCCAGGGCCGGCGGGACCGGGTCGACGCCGGTCACCCGCAGCCGTGCCGGGCCGGTGGACCGCGTCCGCGGCCGGTGCCGCAGCCGAGGTCCAGAGCGTGGCCGGCCGGCAGCGCGCAGCCGGTCCCTCGGACCGGGGTCGGCCGGCAGGCCGCTCGAGGTACGCCGGTCGCACGGACGTGGGACCCAGCCGGTAGAGGAGCGCCCAGCTTCCAGTTCATGACCCCTCCCCGTCGTCGAGAGTCGCTCTATTCGGAGAGAGGGCCTCTGTTGCATGGAGTGATACTCTCCCGACGTGCCGACAGTCGGACGGGCGCCGCGAAGAGCGGTCCCGGCGAGACCGCGCCGGCCGGATCGCGGCTGCGAAGCGCACGACCCTTCGTGGCCAGGGCTACGCGGCGGCGGCGGTCAGCAGAGCGCGACCGGGCCGACGTGGCCTAGAAGAGCGCACCGGACTTCGGCAGCAAGCCGGCGATCCTCGGCGTAGTCTTCGACGTCACGGTAGGCCGGCGACCGAGCCGCCCGCGCCGGCAGGCCGGGCCATTCTCCGCGACCGACCGCCGCCGGGTCGGGCAGGAAGTCGAGCACCAGGCCAGGACACCACGGCGCGACGGCGCCGTCCCGGACCGAGCAGGAGCGCCGCCGTCCGCGACCGCGGAGGACGCGGCCACCCGCTGCCGCGCGTACGCCGGAGACGCCGGGTGAGCGGTCCACCCCGAGCACCGCGGCCGGACGGGATGGCCAGCACGGCGGTGGTCAGCGCGCCGGTCCCGCAGCCGACGTCGAGCCACCGCAGCCGGACGGCCGGGGGCAGCCAGCCGACGAAGCGCTCGGCCACCGGCCGGCTCCACCGCCCCACGTACGGCTCGTACGCCTCGCCACTCGCACCCACACGCGGACATGATGGCGCGGTCCGGGCCCGCCGCGAGCCGGGAGGCGGCGAGCCCGGACCGATCTGCATCACGGCTGGCACGGCCGATCGGTTCAGCCGGACCAGGCCGCGGCCACCGCGGCGGCGGCCCGGGCGGCCTGGTCCCGGCCGGCCCGGGCGGCCGGCCCGCGGCGGGCCGGGTCCAGCGCGTTGCGCCCGATCGCCTGCTTGGCCGCCGCGTCCGGGCTGACCACGGCCACGGCCGCCCCGCGCAGCGCGCGGACCTGGCGGCCCACGCTGGGCGCCGGGCCGATGCCGCCGGCCAGCGGGGCCAGCACGACCACGTGCGCGCAGCCGGCGGCGAGGTCGACGTTGGCCGCGGACCGGGCGCCGCCGTCGATCCACCGGCGGCCGCCGATGGTGACCGGCGGCCACACCCCCGGCACCGCGCAGCTGGCCCCGATCGCGTCCACGATGGACACCCCACTGTCCCGGTCGAACGCGCGGAACTCGCCGGAGACCGCGTCCACCGCGGTGATCAGCAGCCGGCGCTCGGGCCAGTCGCGCACGGGCAGCCGGGCCTCGATCACCGCCCGCCGCTCCGCCTCCGACATGGTCCGGGCGGCCAGCGCCATCCGGCCGATGCGGACCCGGGCCTTGCGCGGGTCCCGGGTGGTGACCAGCGCGGCCAGCCAGCGCAGCATCGCGCCGGTGCCCATCCGCGCCGCCACCTCGGCGCCCGGTCCGGCCAGCTGCCGCGCGTACATGTCCTCGATCGGGAGGCCGTTGGCGAACTGCGCCGCGACCACCGAGCCGGCCGAGGTGCCGACGACGAGGTCCGCGGCGGACAGGTCGACGCCCGCGTCGGCCAGCCCGGCCAGCACACCGATCTCCCAGGCGACCCCGGTCACGCCGCCGCCACCCAGCACCAGAGCCCGAGACATCCCCGCATTATCCGGGGTGCTTCCGGCATCCGGGGTCCGGCGCGGCGCGGCGTCTGGGACCGTCGTACGGGTGGGGACGGGGGTGAGCCGGCGCGCGGTGCTCCGCGCCGGGATGGTCGGCGGGCTGGGCGTGCCGCTGCTGGCCGGCTGCACGCCGTCCCGGCCGCCGGCGGCCGTGCCCCGGCCGGCCCGCACCGACCCGGTGTCGCTGGCCATGCACCTGCACAGCTCGTTCAGCGAGGGCACCGCGAGCATGGCCACCCACCTCGACCAGGCCCGGCGGCTCGGGGTGGACGTGCTCTTCTGGACCGACCACGACTTCCGGGTGTCCGCCCAGGGCTACCGGCGGCGGCTGGGACTGGCCGACTGGACCGACACCGAGGGCGGGGTCCGGCTGACCTGGCGGCCGCGCATCGAGGGCACGCCGGCCGACGCGGACGTCGCCTTCGCCGGCAGCGGCGCGGTGCTCACCGCCCGCGGCGACGGCACGCTGTGGCTGGACGCCGACGCGTGGAACTCGACCTACAGCGGGTCGCTGGCCGACACCACCCTGCAGGTGGAGGTGGACCCGCAGACCGTCGGGCCGGACGCGCACCCGGTGCTGCAGCTCGACCTGTCGTACCACCCGGCGAGCGGCGGCCGGCCGGCGGCGCAGTACCGGCTGACCTACCGGCTGGGCGGCGCGGCCCGGCGGGCGCGGCGGGCGGCCGGCCCGGAGGGCGAGGTGGACGTGCCGGTGCCGGCCGGCGGCTTCGCCACGGTGGCGGTGCGGCCGGTGGACGACATCGCGGCGCTGTGGCCGGACCTGGTCGCCGAGGACAACGCGCTGCACCGGCTGCGGGTCGGGCTCGCCGTGCGGCGCGGCGCCACCGGCCGGGCCGCGTTCCGGCACGTCACCGTGGTCCGGGCCCGGCGGGCCGACTCGCTCGCGCTGGTCCGGGAGGTGATGGCCCGGTACGCCGACCGCCACCCGGACCGCCGGCAGTACGCGGCGCTGGAGGTGTCGCTGGTCCGGCACCTCAACTGGTACGGCGGGGAGCTGGTGATGCCGGACTACGGCGACCGGGCGCCGGTCAAGGACGACGCGGTGCCGGCGGCGGTGTCCATGGTGGACTTCATCCACCGGCACGGCGGGCTCGCCTCCTACAACCACCCGCTGGGCGGGTCGAAGGAGGCCACCGCCGAGCACATGGTGGCCACCCGGGCGCTCGGCACCGACATCCTCGAGGTGGCGTACGCCGGACCGTCCACTGTCGACGGCATGCTGCACGTGCTGGACGCCTGCGCCCGCAACCTGGTCTTCGTCACCGGCAACGGGGTGACCGACGACCACGCCGGCACCGACTGGTACGACGACGCGAAGTCCAACTGGGTCACCCGGGTCTGGTCGCCGTCGGTGGAGCTGCCCGACCTGCAGGGCGCGCTGCGGGCCGGGCGGGCCTGGTGCGTCAAGCCGGACGCCTGGCGCGGCGAGCTGGAGCTGACCGCCGGCGGCCGGCCGGCGATGGGCGGCGTGGTCGTCGGCCGGGACCCGGTGCCGGTCACCGTCACCGCGACCGACCTGCCGGCCGGTGCCACCGTGGAGGTGGTCACCGGCCGCGCGGACGCGGCGGCCCCGGCGCCGGCGGTGACCAGCGGCACCGCCCGCTCGTTCGACCTGCCGCCCGGGTCGTACGTCCGGGCCGTGGTCCGGGACGCCGCCGGGCGCATCGTCGGCCTCGGCAACCCGCTCTGGGCGCTGCCGGCCGAGCCGCCCGGCGGCGTGCCCGCCGCCCGCCGCCTCACCCTCTGACCCGGGCCTGCCGGCGGGCCGCGGCCTGCCGGCGGGCCGCGGCTCAGCCGAAGCCGGCGGAGGCGTGCTGCAGCCAGACGTACGCGGTCGGCTGCCCCTCGTTCCACTCCGCGGCCTGCGCGGGCTCGACCGGCACGAAGCCGGCGCCGGCGTAGCTGCGCAGCGCCGCCGCGTTGTCCGGGTGCACCCGCATGAAGACGGCCGGATGGTGCCGCAGCGCCTCCCCGACCAGCGCGCCGACCAGCCGCCGCCCCACGCCGCGGCCCCGCCGGTCCGGCGCCACCACCAGCCGCGCGAGCTCCACTTCGGACTCGTGGTCGTCCACCCACAGCTCGCCGTACGCGACCAGCTCGCCCCCGTCCACGAGCCCGTACGCCCGGACGTCCGGCTGCGCCGCCCAGCCGGCGACGTCCGCGGCGGTGACCGACCGCCGCGAGCACCACCGCCAGCAGTCCTCCGGCGTCCCCGCCCACCCCGCGACGACCGCCGCATCCCCATCCTCGTACGGCCGCAGCTCCACGAACCGACGGTACGGCCACCACGACCGGCTCAGGCCGGGGTCACTGGGGCGGGAGGGCGGCGCCGGTGGCGGTGGCGATCGCCTTGACCGCGCGCTTGAGCCAGTCGATGTCGTCCCGGGCGGCGTCCACCTTCTTGGCCACGCCCTCCAGGGAGGCGAAGTCGTGCGCGTTGAACGTCCCGGACTCGTCCCCCACCCGCATCAGCTCGAGCTTGCGCAGGATGACGTCGATGTCGGCCATGCTGAACCCTCCCAGGTCTTCCGCGGCAACGTCGCCGAGACCCCATTGCCCGTAGTCGGTCAGCTCCCGGTCCGGGTGCGTCCGGTCCAGGTCGATCCGGCCGCCGCAGCGGTCGATGTCGAGCACGTACTGCTGCAGGTGCGCCTTGCGCGACCACCGCCCGCCGGACCAGGCGATCGTCTGCCAGCCCCACATCGCCGAGCCGGGCACCAGCTCCTCGATCGCCTTGAAGCCGCCGTACACGCCGACCGCGCTCCAGCCGAGCACGCTGGCCGCGCCCTCCAGGTAGGCCCGGACCAGCGTCCACTCGCGACGGGTCAGCGGGTTGGGGTCGATGTCGAGCGCGAAGTAGTGCGGGCGGCCGGCCGGCATCCCGCTGGCCCCGGCCAGGTCCCGGGACGCCTTGGCCGCGTCCACCCCGGCCGGCTTGCCGCCGAGCATGTGGCCGGCGGTCTCCTCGAAGACGGTGGCCACCGCGAGCCCGGCGGCGGTCAGCCGGTCCACCTCCGCGGCGGACATGTTCTTCGAGTGCGAGCCGATCGAGGTGTAGCGCACGGCGAACCGCATGCCCTGGCCGAACAGGCACTCCGGGTCCGGCCGGGCCGAGGAGTAGTCGCAGCCCTCGGTCACGAGATCGAGTCGAGCTTGCGCTTGATCTCGTCCACGTCCTGCTCCAGGCCCCGGATCTTCTGCAGGATCGTGTCGAGGTTGGCCGGGTGGGTGTTGCCCGGGCCGGGGTCGGGGTCGTCGCCGAGCCGGATCAGGTCGAGCCGGTCGACCACGGTGTCGAACATGCGGTCCAGGTAGGCCTTGGTCTGGCTGTCCATGATGCTGACATCCTCCTCGTCGCCGATCCGCGCCGCGATCTCGCCCAGCTCGGCGGGCGTGACGGCGACCTGGAAGTGCTGCGGGTCCCAGGGCTCGGTCCAGGTGCCACCCCACTCGAGCCCGAGGCCGGCCGCGATCCGGGCCGAGGTCCGCGGCATCGTGGTGTGCAGCCACGGCGAGGCCGGCCGCACCTCCAGCATCGGGTTGACCGTGGTGTCCAGGTCGACGGCGGTCCCCCAGGCATGGTCGGACCACTCCGACAGCGGCGCCGTGGCCAGCTGGTGGCCGAGCGCCTCGGCCCACCGCTTCAACCGCCGGGCGTAGCCCCACTCGTCGGCGATGGTGTCCGGACCGTCCCAGCCGTCCCGGCGCAGCCGGCGGACCAGCTCGGCCATCACCCTCCCGACCGTGCCGTTGCGGATGACCACCGACCGGTCCGGGAAGATCATCGCCGAGACCATGTCGTCCCGGTTGAGGTCGCGCGGGTTGCCCCACCCGAGATCGAACGGTGTCATGGCTGCAGTCCCCCCACGCGCGCCCCTGTGCACCGACGGTAGGACCGCCCCGCCGGCGCCGGTAGACCCGTTCCGCCGCAGTTCGGTGGCCCCATCGGGCAACATCGATAAGCGAGATGTAATATAAGTCGGACCTGATGAATTGGAGGAGCCGTGAAGGACGTCATGGACGAGCTGGAGCGGGTGCGCCGCCGGGTCTCCGGCGGGGACGGGCACGAGGTCGAGCTGACCCGGGCGTACGACGCGACGGTCGAGGACCTGTGGGACGCCTGCACCCGGCCGGAGCGGATGGTGCGGTGGTTCCTGCCGGTCAGCGGCGACCTGCGGCCGGGCGGGACCTACCAGCTGGAGGGCAACGCCGGCGGCCGCATCGAGGCCTGCGAGCCGCCCCGGCACCTCGGGGTGACCTGGGAGTTCGGCGGCGGCATGAGCCGGCTCGCGGTCGACCTGAGCCCGCTGGACGGCGGCCGGGCGCAGCTGCGGCTGCGGCACACGGTCCCCGACGACGACCACTGGCGGGAGTACGGGCCGGGGGCGGTCGGGGTGGGCTGGGACCTCGCCCTGCTCGGGCTGGCCGCGTACGTCGGCGGCGAGCCGCTGGACCACGCCTCGTTCGAGGGCAGCCCGGAGGCGGCCGCCGGCATGCGGGCCGGTGCCGCCGCGTGGGGGCGGGCGCACGAGGAGTCGGGCGTGTCCGCGGACGTCGCCCGGGCGGCCGCCGAGCGGACCGCCGCCGCGTACGTCCCGGCGCCGGACACGGCCGGCTGACCCGGCCGGCCGGCGGGTAGCGTCGTCGGCGTGGAACTCGGGCTGCACGTCATCCGCTTCGACTGGCCCGGGGCGCCGGGCACCGTCGCCGACCGGCTCGCCGCGATCGCCCGCACCGCGGACGACGCCGGCTTCACCCACCTGTCGGTGATGGACCACTACTTCCAGATCGGCGTCGCCGGGCCGCCGGAGGACCCGATGCTGGAGGGCTACCTGGCCGCGCTGCACCTGGCCCAGGCGAGCTCCCGGACCCGGGTCGGCGTGCTCGCGACCGGCGTCCACTACCGGCATCCCGGGCTGCTGGTGAAGATCGTCACCACCCTGGACGTGCTGTCCGGCGGGCGGGCGCTGTTCGCGGTCGGCGCGGGCTGGAACGACGAGGAGTCCCGCGGGCTGGGCGTGCCGTTCCCGCCGACCGCGGAGCGCTTCGAGCGGCTGGAGGACACGCTGCGGCTGGCGCACCAGATGTGGCGGGGCGACGAGACGCCGTTCACCGGCACGCACGTGGCCGCGGAGCGGCCGCTCAACGTCCCACCGCCGCTGAGCCGGCCCCGGCCGCCGATCCTGGTCGCGGGCGGCGGCGAGCGGAAGACGCTCCGGCTGGTCGCCCGGTACGCCGACGCCTGCAACCTCTTCTTCAGCCCGCACGACGACCTGGCGGCGGCCGCGGCCGGCGTCACCCGCAAGCTCGCCGTGCTGCGGCGGCACTGCGACGACGTCGGCCGCCCGTACGAGGAGATCCAGCGGACCGCCCTGGCCAGCCTGCCGATGGGCGCCGGGATGTCCGTCCAGGACGTGCTCGGGGTGTGCCGGGCCGCGGCCGACGCGGGGGTGCAGCAGCTGGTCGTGATGGTCGACGAGGTGCACGAGCTGCGGCACCTGGAGGCGCTCGGCCGCGACGTCGTCCCGGTCGTCGCCGACTGGTGACCCGCCCTCCGGGGCGCCGGCCGGCCTAGTGGCCGTGCGTGGCGCCGGAGCTGTAGTCCGTGTACTGGTACGGGTTGTCCAGGATCTGGGTGGTGGGCACGTCCGGGTTCATGCCCGCGGCCCAGGCCTCCGGGCCCAGCGCGGACCGCAGGTGCTCCACAGTGGACTCGACCGCGCGCCGGGCGGCGCCGAGGTCGATGCCGACCAGCCGGTGCTCGTGCTTGACCACCCGGCCGTTCACCAGCACGGTGTGCACGTCCCCGCGCTGGGCCTGGAAGGCCACGTGCCCGTACGGGTTGAGCAGCGGGAACATCACCGGCGAGGCGTCGTTCTTGATCAGCACCACGTCGGCCTTGAGGCCCGGCGCCAGCCGCCCGACCACGCCGTCCAGGCCGAGCGCGTGCGCGCCGCCGCGGGTCGCCCACTCCACCACCTGGTCCGCGCGCAGGTGGCAGTTGGTGATCGTCTCGCCCTTGGCGTGCGCCTCCAGGTGCTCCCGGGACCGGTCCGCGCCGAGCGTGCTGCGCATCGCCGAGAAGAGGTCGCCGCTCCACCACACGCTGGTGTCCATGGACAGCGCGACCGGGATGTCGTGGTTGCGCAGCGTCCAGGTCGGCGGGTAGCCCTGGCCGCAGCTCTGCTCGCTCTCGGTGGACACCGAGACGGTGCCGCCGGTGGCCGCGATCCGCTGGTACGAGTCCTCGCTGAGCGTCGCGGCGTGCACGTACACGGTCTGCGGGGTGGCGAAGCCGTTCTCGTGGATGAGCCGGATGCCGTCGTCGTTGGTGGCGCCCCAGACGCCGGCGTGGGTGGTCACCGGCGCGCCGAGCTCGCGGGCCACCTCGAACGCGGCCCGCTCCGGGAAGGCGGGGTCGCCGGTGACGTCGAAGGCCATCTGGAAGCCGAGCATGTCGTCGCCCGGGCGGATCCGCCGGGACACGAAGTCCCGGAACTCCGGCCGCGCCGACCACTCCCACGGCCCGGCCTGGATGTTGCCGTAGGCGAGGACGAAGCGGCCCGGCACCGCCTGCAGCGCGTCCACCGCGGCGTCCGCGTGCTCGGTGGTCTGCAGCCCGTGCGACCAGTCCACCGTGGTGGTGACGCCGGCGTCCAGCGACTCGATCGCGGACAGCAGGTTGCCGGCGTGCACGTCCTGCGGGCGGAAGGTCCGGCCGTGCTCCAGGTAGTACCAGACGAAGTACTGGGTCAGCGTCCAGTCCGCGCCGTAGCCGCGCATCGCGGTCTGCCACATGTGTCGGTGGGTGTCGATCATCCCGGGCATCACGATCCCACCGGTGGCGTCGACCTCGAGGGTGCCCTCGGGGGCAGGGAGGGCAGGTCCGACGGCCTCGATGCGCTCGCCGACCACCAGGACGTCCGCGCCCTCGAGCACACTGCGGCGGTCGTCCATGGGCAGCACGGTCCCGTTGCGGAAGACCACCGGGCGGCCGGGCGCCAACTCCTGCACGGGGTCCTCCTCGACCGTACGCACGTCCGCATGGCGGACGTCACTCGGTTGGCGTCACTTTCCCGTCCAGCTGGTTGCGCCGTCAAGGGGTTCTCGCGGTTTCGTCCGACGAAAGACGTCAGCACCTGTCCGCAGAGCGGACAGGGCGACTAGGCTGCCCCGATGGCCCGCCGCACGGACGCCCCGGACTTCGTCGAGGCGATCGCCCGCGGCATCGACGTGATCACCGCCTTCGGCCCGCAGCGGCCGGCCATGACGCTGTCCGAGGTGGCCGCCGCGGCCGGCCTGGCCCGGCCGACCACGCGCCGGATCCTGCTCACCCTGGAGCAGCTCGGGTACGTCCGGTCGGTCAGCGGGGCGTTCACCCTCACCCCGCGGGTGCTCGAGCTCGGCATGGCGTACGTGCGCTCGCTCGGGCTGTGGGACGTGGCCCGACCGCACATGGAGCGGCTGGTCGCCCGCACCGGCGAGTCGTCCTCGATCGGCCAGCTGGACGGCTCGGACATCGTGTACGTGGCGCGGGTGGCGGTGCCGAAGATCATCGCGCTGCGGGTGGAGATCGGCACCCGGTTCCCGGCCCCGCCCACCTCGCTCGGGAAGGTGCTGCTGGCCGGGCTGCCGGCGACCGAGCTGGACGCCGCGCTGGCCCAGCCGTCCCGGTCCGGGGTGACCCCGCGCTGGGAGCCGGACCGGGCCGAGCTGGACACCGCCCTGCGCACGGTCCGGGCGCAGGGCTGGGCGCTCACCGACGAGCAGCTCGCGCCGGGCGTGCGGTCGGTGGCCGCGCCGCTGCGGGACGGCGCCGGCCGGGTGATCGCGGCCATGAACGTGACCGTGCACGCGGCCGAGACCCCGGTGGCCCGGCTGACCGGCGAGCACCTGCCGCTGCTGCTGCAGGCCGCCGGCGACATCAGCGCGGACTTCGCCCGCTACCAGGCGGCCCCGGTGACCACCGCCGAGGTCGGGTAGGGTCCCAGCGGACACTCGTCCGGCCAACGGACAGGAGGCGCGGTGGAGCCGACCGGCCCGGGACCGCTGTCCGGCCTGCTGGTGGCGGACTTCTCCCGCATCCTGGCCGGGCCGTACGCGTCGATGCTGCTGGCCGACCTCGGCGCCGAGGTGGTCAAGGTGGAGAGCCCGGGCGGGGACGACACCCGGACCTGGATGCCGCCGACCCGGGACGGGGTGGCCACCTACTACCTCGCCATCAACCGCAACAAGCGGTCGGTCGCGCTGGACCTGCGCGGCGAGGGCGACGCCGCGCTGGCCCGGGAGCTGGCCGGCCGGGCCGACATCCTGCTGGAGAACTTCAAGCCCGGCGGGCTGGCCCGCTACGGCCTGGACTACGACTCGGTGGCGGCGGCCAACCCGGGGGTGGTCTACGCGTCGATCAGCGGCTTCGGCACCGGCGGCGGCCGGGCGCTGCCCGGCTACGACCTGATCGTGCAGGCCATCTCCGGGCTGATGAGCCTCACCGGGCCGGAGGGCGGCCAGCCCTACCGGGCCGGCATCTCGGTCTTCGACGTGATGGCCGGGCTGCACGCGCTGATCGGGGTGCTGGCCGCGCTGCACGTCCGGGCGGAGACCGGCCGCGGCCAGCACGTCGAGGTCAACCTGCTCTCCTCGGCGCTGTCCGGGCTGGTCAACCACTCCGGCGCGGTGGTCGCGGCCGGGGCGACGCCGACCCGGATGGGCAACTCGCATCCGAGCCTGTTCCCGTACGACGCGCTGCCGACCGCGGACGGGGAGATGATCATCACCGCCGGCAACGACGGCCAGTTCCGCAAGCTGTGCGAGATCCTCGGCGTGCCCGAGCTGGTGGACGACCCGCGGTTCCGCCGCAACCAGGACCGCACCGCCAACCGGGAGGACCTGCGGCCGCTGCTGGTCGACCGGCTGCGCACCCGGACGGCGGACGAGTGGTTCCGGGAGCTGATCACCGCCGGTGTCCCCTGTGGACCGATCAACACCGTGAACGACGGGGTCGCCTTCGCCACCGAGCTCGGGCTCGACCCGGTGGTGCGGCCCGGCGGCGTCCCGTCGATCCGCAACCCGATCACCTTCTCGGCCACCCCGGCCGGCTACCGGCTGCCGCCGCCCGGGCTGGACGAGCACGGCGCCGAGATCCGGGCCTGGTTGGAGGCGCCGCGGTGACCAGCTATCCCACGTCGCTGGGGACGTCCGACGCCGACCACATCCGGCTGCTCGGGCACGACCTCGCCGACGACCTGATGGGGAAGGTCGGCTTCGGCGAGCTCGCGTTCTGGCTGCTGGCCGGCCGGCGGCCCGGGCCCGGCGAGGTCCGGGTCTTCGAGGCGGTGCTGGTCGCGCTGGCCGACCACGGCTTCACCCCGACCGCGATCGCGGCCCGGCTGACCTACCTGTCCGCGCCGGACTCGGTGCAGGGCGCGCTGGCCGCCGGGCTGCTCGGCGGCGGCTCCCGCTTCCTCGGGGTGACCGAGGACGCCGGCCGGTTCCTGGCCGCGGCACTGTCCGACCGCGACGGTCCACTGCCGACGGACGACGCCGGCTGGGACGCCCTCGCGCTGGACGTGGTCCGGTCGGCCCGGGAAGCCGGCCGGTACGTGCCCGGCCTCGGCCACCCGGTGCACAAGGTCCGCGACCCGCGCACCCCGGTGCTGCTGCGGATCGCCGAGGAGGAGGGCCAGCGCGGCCCGCACCTGCGGCTCTACGAGGCGATCGGGCGGGTGCACCCGCAGGTGCTCGGCCGGACGCTGCCGCTCAACGGGGCCGGCGTCTGCGGCGCCGCGCTGGCCGACCTCGACCTGCCGGTCGACCTGCTGCGCGGCGTCGCGCTGCTGGCCCGGGCGGCCGGCCTGCTCGGCCAGCTGGCCGAGGAGCGCCGCCGGCCGATCGCGATGGACATGTACCTGGGGATCGACCGCAACGCGGTCGAGGTGCCGCCGGAGGGAGAGATCGATGGCTGAGCTGGCCGCGGTGATCGCGTCGACCCACCACCCCTTCTACTACAAGGCCAGCACGGCACCGCCGGAGGAGGCGCCGCCGTTCGCGGCCGAGTGGGTGCGCAAGGTGGAGGCGTTCCGGGAGACGCTGACCGCGGCCCGGCCGGACGTGCTGCTGATGGTCGGCTCCGACCACTTCCACCAGCTGTGGCTGGACAACATGCCGCAGTTCCTGGTCGGCCACGCCGAGGAGTACGACGGCAACTGGTACAACGAGGAGCGCGAGTTCGGCCTGCCGCGGCTGCACCTGGCCGGTGACCGGGACCTGTCCGGGCACGTGCTGCGCAACGGCCTGGACGCCGGCTTCGACCTCGCCTTCTCCAACGAGCTGCGGATCGACCACAGCGTCACCTGCCCGATCATCACGCTGCGCCCGCAGGCCGACCTGCCGATCGTGCCGGTCTACACGAACATCTTCGCCCCGCCGCTCCCCCGGCCGAAGCGCTTCGTCCAGCTGGGCCGGCTGCTGCGCGAGCTGGTCGAGTCCTGGCCGAGCGACAAGCGGGTGGCGATCGTCGGCACCGGGCACCTGTCCCTGGAGCTGGGCGGGCCGCGCCAGTTCGGCCCGCACGGGCCGGACCCCGAGTTCGACGCGCGGGCGGTGGACTGGATCGCCAACGGCGACCTGGACGGCTGCCTGTCCGAGGTGACGCTGGACAGCCTGCACGCGCCCGGCAACGCCACCCACGGCTTCATGGACTTCATGCTCATGATGGGCGTGGCCGGCGAGGGTGCGAAGGCCGACTACGTCGACACGTACGACCTCTTCCACACCATGGAGGCGTACTTCACCTGGTACCCGAACGGAGACCCCCGTGTCTAAGTACCTCGTGAACAAGTTCCTCTTCACCGTCGACCGGGACCCCGAGCTGGTCGAGCGCTACCGCGAGGACCCGCGCGGCTTCGTCGCCTGGTGGGAGGCCGAGCGGGCCAACACCCTGCTCGGCTGCCACGCCGCCGAGGCCAGCACCTGGCTGCGCTTCACCGACGCCGAGCGCACCGCACTGTCCACACACGACTACCCGGCGCTGTTCGAGCTGGGCGCGCACCCCTTCCTCACGCTCACCCTGTTCATCGCGATGTTCGAGCGGGACCACGACGAGCCGCTCGGCTTCCAGCTGGAGTACGCCCGGCGGCTGGCCCACTTCTCGCTGCCGTACGCCGACATCAGCACATGATCGCGGCGCTGCTGACCTCGTACGGGGGTCCGCCGGAGCTCGGCGAGCGGCCGGCGCCCACCGGTCCGGCGGCCGTGCGGGTGACGGCGGCGCCGATCGTTCCGCTGGACCTGCTCTGCGCGTCCGGCACGTCCTACTTCGGCCCGCCGCCGCTCCCGTACGTGCCGGGCGTGCAGGGCGTCGGCATCGACGCGGGCGGACAGCGGGTCTTCTTCAGCACCAGCGCCGGGATGCGCGCCCGGCGACGGCAGCCTGGCCGAGCGTGCGGTGGCGGCCGACCCGATGCCGCTGCCCGCCGGGGTGCCGGACGAGCTGGTCGCCGCGCTCGGACTGTCCGCGGTCGCGGCCTGGATGGCGCTGACCTGGCGGGCCCGGGTCCGGCCCGGCGAGCGGGTGCTCGTCCTCGGCGCGGGCGGTGCCGTCGGTCAGGTCGCCGTGCAGGTCGCGGTGGCACTCGGGGCGGGCGCGGTCGTCGCGGCCAGCCGCCGGCAAGCACACCGGACGCTGGCCGCCGAGCGCGGCGCCACCGGGACCGTCGACCTGTCCGCTGCGGACACGATGAGCGATCTGGCCGAGCGGATGCGCGCAGCCGCCGGCGGTCCGGTCGACGTGGTGGTCGACCCGGTCGGCGGTGACACCGCGAGCGCCGCCCTGCTCGCGCTGGCCGAGCACGGCCGGCTGGTGCACCTCGGCGCCAGCGGCGGTCCGACGGCCACGTTCTCCTCCGCCGCGCTGCGCAGCGGCTCGCACAGCATTCTCGGCTACACGAACAACGCGCTGACGGCCGCGCAGAAGGCCGCGGCGCTCGGTGCAGTGCTGGAGCACCGGTGCACCGTCACGTACGAGACCGTCGGCCTCGACGCCGTCGCCGACGGGTGGACCCGGGCCGGCGCGGCCCCGAACGGCAGGGTGGTGGTGGTCCCGTGACCCTCTTCCCGACCTCGCTGGTGGGCAGCTTCCCGCAGCCGGACTGGCTGATCGACCGGGCCCGGCTGGCCGGCCGGTTCCCGCCCCGGGTCCGGGCCAAGGAGCTGTGGCGACCGGCCCCGGAGTTCCTGGCCGAGGCCCAGCAGGACGCGACCCTGCTGGCCGTCCGGGCCCAGGAGGAGGCCGGGCTCGACGTCGTCACCGACGGCGAGATCCGCCGGGAGAGCTACTCCAACCACTTCGCCACCGCGCTGGACGGCGTCGACATCGACCACCCCGGCGAGGCGCTGGACCGCAGCGGGCACCCCAACCCGGTGCCCCGGGTGGTCGGGCCGGTCTCCCGGCCCGGCCCGATCCAGCGGCCGGACCTGGAGTTCCTCCGCGCGCACACCGACCGGACGGTCAAGGTCACCGTGCCCGGGCCGTTCACCATGTCCCAGCAGGCCCAGGACGACTTCTACGGCGACCCGCGGGCGCTCGCGCTGGCGTACGCGGACGCGGTCAACCAGGAGGTGCGCGACCTCTTCGCGGCCGGCGCGGACATCGTCCAGCTGGACGAGCCGTACATGCAGGCCCGGCCGGAGCCGGCCCGCGCGTACGGGCTGGAGGCGCTGAACCGGGCGCTGGACGGGGTGACCGGCACGACCGCGGTGCACATCTGCTTCGGCTACGCGGCGATCATCCACGACCGGCCGTCCGGCTACTCGTTCCTGCCCGAGCTGGCCGACTGCTCCTGCGACCAGGTGTCCATCGAGACCGCGCAGTCCAACCTGGACACCTCGGTGCTGCGGCACCTGGCCGGCAAGACGGTCATCCTCGGCGTCCTCGACCTGTCCACCCCGGACGTCGAGTCGCCGGAGGTGGTGGCGGCGCGGGTCCGCCGGGCGCTGCCGTACGTGGATCCCGAGCGGCTGGTGCTGGCGCCGGACTGCGGGATGAAGTATCTGCCGCGGGCGTCCGCCGAGGGCAAGATGCGCAGCATGGTGGCGGCGGCCGCCTCGCTCAGGTGACCTCGCGCAGGAAGTCCCGCAGGATCGCGGTGTAGTCGGCCGGGCGCTCCATCGACGGGTACGCCGATGCGGGCCGCCCGGGGCGGGCCGGCGGGCGGGATGATCGGATGCCGGCCCGGACGGGTAGAGCGGCAGACAGACGAGGCAGAGGAGGACCGGGTGGCGCCCATCGACATCACCGCGACCCCGGAGTGGGCGGCGCTGGCCGAGCACCACGCGGCCGTGGGCGACCGGCAGCTGCGGGAGCTGTTCGCCGAGGACCCCGACCGGGGCCGGGCGATGGCGGTGGAGGCGGCCGACCTCTACCTGGACTACTCCAAGCACCGGGCGACCGCGGAGACGGTCCGGCTGCTGGTCGCGCTGGCCGAGCGGGCCGGCCTGCGGGAGCGGATCGACGGGATGTTCCGCGGCGACCACATCAACGTCAGCGAGGACCGTGCGGTGCTGCACACCGCGCTGCGGCTGCCCCGGGACGCGAGCCTGACCGTGGACGGCCAGGACGTGGTCGCGGACGTGCACGAGGTGCTCGACCGGATGGGCGAGTTCACCGACCGGGTCCGGGACGGCCGGTGGACCGGCGCCACCGGGCGGCCGATCAAGGCGGTCGTCAACATCGGCATCGGCGGGTCCGACCTCGGCCCGGTGATGGCGTACGAGGCGCTGCGCGACTACGCCGACCGGGACCGCACCTTCCGGTTCGTGTCCAACATCGACCCGACCGACATCAGCGAGGCGACCCGGGACCTCGACCCGGCCGAGACGCTGGTGGTCGTCTCGTCGAAGACCTTCGGCACCCTGGAGACGCTGACCAACGCCAAGGTGGCCCGCCGGTGGCTGCTCGACGGGCTCGGTGCCGCCGCCGGGGACGACGCGGTGGCCAAGCACTTCGTCGCGGTGTCCACCAACGCCGAGCGGGTCGCCGAGTTCGGCATCGACCCGGAGAACATGTTCCCGTTCTGGGACTGGGTCGGCGGGCGCTACTCGATGGACTCCGCGATCGGTCTGTCCACCATGCTGGCGGTCGGGCGGGAGCGCTTCGGCGAGCTGCTGGCCGGCTTCCACGCGGTGGACGAGCACTTCCGGACGGCGCCGTTCGAGGCCAACATGCCGGTGCTGCAGGGCCTGCTCAACGTCTGGTATTCGGCCTTCTTCGACGTGCAGTCGCACGCGGTGCTGCCGTACAGCCAGTATCTGCACCGGTTCCCGGCGTACCTGCAGCAGCTGACCATGGAGTCCAACGGCAAGTCGGTGCGCTGGGACGGCTCGCCGGTCAGCACCGCGACCGGCGAGATCTTCTGGGGCGAGCCGGGGACCAACGGCCAGCACGCCTTCTACCAGCTGCTGCACCAGGGCACCCGGCTGGTCCCGGCGGACTTCATCGGCTTCGCCGAGCCCAACCACGACGTCGACGACCTGCACGACCTCTTCATGTCCAACTACGTGGCGCAGACCGCGGCGCTGGCCTTCGGCCGGACCGCGGAGGAAGTGGCCGCGGAGGGCACGGCGGCCGACGTCGTGCCGCACAAGGTGATGCCGGGCAACCGGCCGACCTCCAGCATCCTGGCCCGCCGGCTCACCCCGTCGACGCTCGGCCAGCTCGTCGCGCTGTACGAGCACACCGTCTTCGTGGAGAGCGTGGTCTGGGGCATCGACGCGTTCGACCAGTGGGGGGTCGAGCTCGGCAAGGTGATGGCCCAGCAGCTCACCCCGGAGCTGACCCGGCCGGAGCCGCCGTCGGCGGAGCTGGACAGCTCGACCCGGACGCTGGTCAGCCGCTACCGGGCCGCCCGCGGCCGCGCCGTCGACTGACCGCCGCGGCGTCGACCGGCGGGCCCGCCGCGGCGCCCGACCCGCGCGGGCCCGCCGCGGCGCCCGACCCGCTCGGGGTCGGGCGCCGGGGCGTCAGGCGGCGGCCGGGGCCGGGCGGTAGACCAGGTGCAGCACGCCGGAGCCGAAGGTGGTCGACTCGGCCAGCTGCAGCGGCTGCTGGCCGGTGCCGTCCGGGAAGAGCCGGGCCCCGGTGCCGACGACGATCGGGTGGACCAGCAGGGTGAGCTCGTCCAGCAGGCCCTCGGCGAGCAGCCAGCGGGCCAGCGTGGCACTGCCGGACATCGCGATGTCCTTGCCCGGCTGGGCCTTGATCTCCCGGATCTGCGCGGCGACGTCGCCCTTGATCAGCGTGGTGTTGGTCCACTCGGCCTTGTCCAGGGTCCGGGACACGACGTACTTGGTCATCCCGTTCATGACCGGGCCGAAGTCGTCGTCGGCGTGCGCCGGCCAGTAGTCCGCCCACTCGCGGTAGAGCGTGCCGCCCATCAGCAGCGAGTCGCTGCGCTCGAAGCCGGCGCCGACGGCGGCGCCCATCTGCTCGTCGAAGTACGGGAAGTGCCACTGGTCCGGCGAGGAGACGACGCCGTCCAGGGAGACGAAGTAGTTGGCGACGATCTTGCGGGGCATGGCGGGCCTCCGGGGCGGACGAAGTGGTCGGTCACACGCTTGGACACCGGCGTCGCGCGGAAGTCATCGCCGCCGCCGAACTATTTTTCCAGCGACGCCGGCAGGCCGAAGCGGTCGAACAGCCGGGTCTCGGCGAAGGACCGGAAGCCCGGCCCGGTGACCCCGCGCCGGGTCACGTCGAGGAAGGTGGTCACCGCGGCGACCCGGTCGCCGTCCAGGGTCAGCACGTCGATCCCGTGCGGCCGGTAGAGCCCGGCGGCCTCGTCCCAGGAGTACGCGGCCAGCGCCGGCTGCCCGTTGGCCCGGGTGGCCAGGTAGCGCCAGCGAAACCAGCGGAACGGGTTCTGGCGGAGGAAGTCCGCGATCGCCGCCCGCCCGCCGAACCAGGCCGGCTGCGGCGGCATCGACCAGACCGCGTCCTCCCGCAGCTGGTCGATCACCGCGCCGAGGTCGGCGCGCTCCATGGCGTCCCGGAAGCGCTCCACCGCGGCGTTGACGGCCGCGTCGCCGAGCTTGCTCAGGCTGGCCTGCTGGGACTGCGCCGGGACCCGCTCGGCGACCAGCGCCCGGGCCCGCTGCAGCGCGCTGTTCAGCGCCGGGGTGGTGGTGTCGAGCATGCCGGCCGCCTCCCGGGCCGGGTAGCCGAGCACGTCGGTGAGCAGCAGCGCGGCCCGCTGCTTGGCCGGCAGGTGCTGCCAGGCCGCGACCAGGGCCAGCTCGACGCTCTCCCGCAGCTCGTACGACGCCTCCGGGCCGAGGCTGCGGTCCGGGTACGGCTCCACCCAGACCGACTCGACCAGCGGCGGCTCGGCGGCGGCGCCCGGGTCGGCGGTGCGGTGGCCGATCTCCACCGGCAGCGCCCGGCGGGACCGGCCGCGCAGCGCGTTCAGGCAGGTGGTGGTCGCGATCCGGTAGAGCCAGGTGCCGATGGCACTGCGCCCGTCGAAGTCGGCCAGCCCGCGCCAGGCCTTGACCAGCGTGTCCTGCACCGCGTCCTCGGCGTCGTAGAGCGAGCCGAGCATCCGGTAGCAGTGCGCGGTGAGCCGGGGCTGGTGCGGCGCGACCAGCCGGCCGAAGGCCTGCTCGTCCCCGGTCCGCGCGGCCGCGACCAGCGCCCCCTCGTCCGCCTCCCGCTCGTCCAGGGCGGCCTCCTCCCGTGACCTGCACAGTCTGCCGGACGCGACCGGAGCGGACCGCGCCGGGCCGCGAGCGGCACCGGGCCGCTCGGCGCACCGCCGGTCCGGCCGGGTTGGGTCCCGCAGCCCGGGGGTATCGCTGAGCTGTCAGCTGGCATTCGACCGCGGTCCAGCAGCCGGCCACGAAGCACGACGGTGGAGACTTGCATGAGCAGCGGGTACGAGGCCCAGCAGAGGGGTTCCGGCGCGGCGAGGGCGGCGCCGACGGTCGCCGACCTGGCGGTCCGGGCGATCGGGATGGCGGTCGTCGCCACGGACACCGACGGCGTCATCGAGCTCTGGAACCCGGGCGCCGAGCAGCTCTACGGCTGGTCGGCGACGGAGGCGATCGGGCAACCCGTCACGAGGCTGCTCACGCTCCCGTTCGACGAGCAGGAGGCCGCGGCGATCCTGGCCCGGTCGGCCGGCGGCCGGTCCTGGTCCGGGGACTTCCCGGTGGTGGACCGGAGCGGTCGGGCCTTCGCGGCCCGGGTCTGCCTGTGGCCCATCGGTGACGGCAGCGGCCGGGTGGTCGGCTTCGTCGGCGTGTCGCACGAGTCCCCCGGGGGCCGGCCTGACCAGGGGCCGCCGGCGGCGGTCGCGGGCGACTTCGACCCGGACGCGACGGCGGTGGAGATCGTGACCCGGGGCCTCGACCCCGACCTGCGGGCGGCCACCGACGCCGACCCGCACGGGACGGTGCTGCCCGCCGAGGGCGTGTCCTTCGCCGAGCTCGACGAGCTGCTGGCGTCGCTGGTCGCGCTCGCCGTGCACACCGCCACCGTCGCCGCCGAGCGGTGCGGCGGGACGTCCGAGGACGTCGTCGCGGCCGCCGCGCTCCGCCTCCGCTGGCCGGGCTGACCCCGCGGCCGCGTCACTCGCGACGGGGAGGCAGCGCCGCCGGCGCCGGTCCTAGCGTCCGGCGGGGACCGGCAGCCGGCCCGAGTCGGTCGCCTACGCGCAGATCGCCGGCGTCCCCCGCAGAACGCCTTCTACCGCCTCCGGCCCCCCGTCCGCCGAGCGCATGGGCCGATCCTGCGGGCCCCCGGCAGCGACCACCTCATCCCGGCCGAGTGAACGCGGCGGGTCATCCGCGGCGGGTGACGCCCGGGTCGCCGACCGGCGGACAGAGTCGGGCGACGAAGCCGAAGCTGGAGGACGCCCCATGCCGGACCAGCCCGAACATCCTGGTGATCTGGGGAGACGACATCGGGATCACCAATCTCAGCTGCTACAGCAGCGGGATCATGGGATACCGCACGCCCAACATCGACCGGATCGCGGACGAGGGCATGCGGTTCACCGACTCGTACGGCGAGCAGTCCTGCACCGCCGGGCGGGCGTCGTTCATCACCGGGCAGAGCGGCTTCCGGACCGGCCTGACGAAGGTCGGCGTGCCGGGCTCGACGCTCGGCCTGCGGCCGGAGGACCCGACGATCGCCGAGCTGCTGAAGGACCACGGCTACACCACCGGCCAGTTCGGCAAGAACCACCTCGGCGACCGGAACGAGTTCCTGCCCACGGTGCACGGCTTCGACGAGTTCTACGGCAACCTCTACCACCTCAACGCCGAGGAGGAGCCGGAGCAGCCGGACTACCCGAACGATCAGGAGTATCCGCACTTCCGGGACCGGTACGGGCCGCGCGGCGTGCTGCACTGCTGGGCGACGGACACCGACGACGACACCGAGGACCCGCGCTGGGGCCGGGTCGGCAAGCAGCGGATCGAGGACACCGGCCCGCTGACCAAGAAGCGGATGGAGACCTGTGACGACGACTTCGTCGCCAAGGCGACGGACTTCATCCGGCGGGCGCAGCAGGCCGGCACCCCGTTCTTCTGCTGGGTGAACACCACCCACATGCACTTCCGGACCCATACCAAGCCGGAGAGCCTCGGCCAGGCCGGGCCGTGGCAGTCCCCGTACCACGACACGATGATCGACCACGACCGCAACGTCGGCCAGCTGCTCGACCTGCTCGACGAGCTGGGCATCGCCGACGACACGTTCGTCATGTACAGCACCGACAACGGCCCGCACATGAACAGCTGGCCGGACGGCGCGATGACACCGTTCCGCAGCGAGAAGAACACCAACTGGGAGGGTGCCTTCCGGGTCCCGATGGTGGTCCGCTGGCCGGGCCGGATCGAGGCCGGCGTGGTGTCCAACGAGATGGTGAGCCACCACGACTGGCTGCCGACGTTCCTGGCGATGGCCGGCGAGCCGGACGTGGTGGCGAAGCTGGAGGACGGCCACGAGGCGGCCGGCAAGCTCTTCAAGGTCCACATCGACGGCTACGACCTGCTGCCATACCTCACCGGCCAGGCGGAGAAGAGCCCGCGGCTCGGCTTCATCTACTTCGACGACGACGGCGACCTGGTGGCGCTGCGCTACGACAACTGGAAGATCGTCTTCATGGAGCAGCGGGCCGCCGGCACGCTGCAGGTGTGGGCGGAGCCGTTCGTGCCGCTGCGGGTGCCCAAGCTGTTCAACCTGCGCACCGACCCGTACGAGCGGGCGGACGTCACGTCGAACACCTACTACGACTGGCTCCTCGACCACGCCTACCTGGTGTTCGCGGCGCAGGTCATCGTGGTGCAGTTCCTGGAGACCTTCCGGAAGTTCCCGCCCCGGCAGAAGCCGGCGAGCTTCACCATCGACCAGGCACTGGAGAAGATGCAGGACGCCGCGACCGGGGCGCACTGACATGGCCGCCGATCAGCTCGCGTCCTGGCGGGACACGCCGACCCGGGCGGCCATCGTCGACTTCGTCGAGCGGGCCGCCGGCCCGGGCGGCCTGCCGCCCGAGGAGCGGGTCGCCGTCTTCGACAACGACGGCACGCTGTGGTGCGAGAAGCCGCTGCCGGTGCAGGCCGGCTTCCTGTTCCGCCGGCTCGCCGAGATGGCGGACGAGGACCCGTCCCTGCGCGGCCGCCAGCCGTGGAAGGCGGTCGTGGAGAAGGACTACGCGCTGGCTCGGCGGGGCCATCACCAAGCACTACGAAGGGGACGACGCCGACCTGAACCTGATGGCGGGCGGGATCCTGCGCGCCTACGAGGGCGTCACGGTCGAGGAGTTCGACTCCGTCGCCGCGGAGTTCCTCCGCACCGGCCGGCACCCGACCCTCGGCCGCCCGTACCTCGAGTGCGCCTTCCAGCCGATGGTGGAGCTGCTGCGCTACCTGGAGGCCAACGGCTTCGCCTGCTACATCGCCACCGGTGGCGGCCGCGACTTCGTCCGGGCGGCCAGCCAGCAGGTCTACGGGCTGCCGCCGGACCGGGTCATCGGCAGCTCGGTCACCCTGGAGTACCAGGAGGACGACGGCGGCGGGCGCATCGTCCACACCGCGGAGCTGGACGTCTTCGACGAGGGCCCGGCCAAGCCGGTGCGGATCTTCAGCCGCACCGGCCGCCGCCCGGTCCTCGCCGGCGGCAATGCCAACGGCGACGTGCCGATGCTCGCCTACGCCGCCGGGTCCGACGGGCGCGGCCTCAGCCTGCTCGTGAAGCACGACGACCCGGAGCGCGAGTTCGCCTACACCGCCGGCGCCGACGCGGCGCTGGACCGGGCGAAGGCGCAGGGGTGGACCGTGGTCAGCGTGAAGGACGACTGGGCGACGGTCTTCGCCGACCCGCCGGCCTGACCGCCCGCGGGAGGGCGGGACCGGGCAGCGCCGGTCCCGCCCTCACCGGTCGGGGGTGGGTCCCGCCCTCACCGGCCGGGGTGGGCCATCGACTCGATCGCCACCGTGACCGCCAGCAGGAGCGGCACGTCCCGGTCCGGGTCGACCTCCACGCCGTAGGTGTCCCGTACCCGGAACCACTTCTTGGAGACCTCGGCGACCTTCCGGCCGTCGTCCTCGATCGCGTACTCGTGGTCGACGATGTTGCCCTGCACCTCGAGGTCCGGACCGTCCTCGACGTCGACCTTCCAGCGCTCCCGGAACGGGCTGATCAGTGCCTTGTGGACGACGGCGCGGCGGCGGCCGTCCGGTCCCTCGATCTCCATCGTGTCGCGGATGTGCATGACCCGCGTCTGGATGCGCAGCAGGATGCGACCCGCGGTGTCCTCGAGCTCCAGCGTGTGCCGCAGCCGCAGCGCCTTGCCGTCGACGCGGAACACCCGCTGCCCCGAGTCGTCCTCGATCCAGTAGTCGTCGCCGATCGAGAGCATCTTCTGCCGCAGCTGATAGCGCACCGCGCTGCCGCCCGGCCCGAACAGCTGGCGTTCCTCCCGGCGCTCCTCGCGCCGCCCCCGGAAGACCATGACCCACCCCTCCCGTCGCGTCGCCGGTCAGGCGACAGCGGCCCGCGGCGTCTCCCGGTGGACCGCGAAGCCGGTCCCGATGGAGATGGCGCCGTAGAGCAGCAACCAGATGCCGAAGAGGGCGACCAGGACGGCGAGCGAGATCCCCGGGTAGGCCAGCACCGCGATGCCCGCGATCACGCCGAGGGCGCCGGACAGCAGCCGCCAGCCCCGGCCGGGCACCGAGCCCGGCGAGAGCCCGCCGATCACGTCGATGATCCCGGAGATCAGCCAGAAGACGCCGACCAGGATGGCCAGGGCGGCGACGGTCTGCAGGATGTTCCGCAGGCAGAGCACGCCGACCAGGATCGAGAAGATGCCGAGCAGCGCCAGCAGCACCCGCTCGCCACCGGCGGCGTCGTCGGCGGCGAAGCTCTGCACCAGCCGGACGAGCCCGTTGACGAGCAGCTGGATGCCGATGAGGACGGCGATGACGAGCACCGTCTCCTCGGGCCAGACGAGCATCGCCAGGCCGGCGACCACGCTCAGGACGCCCAGCGCGACCAGCAGGCCCCAGTGCCGGCCCATCCTGGCGACGGCGGTGGTGGCGGCGACCGCGCCGGCGGGCAGCCCGGCGGCGGGTGGGGTGTCCGGCGGCGGCGCGGTGGCCGCGCCCGGCCGGATCTCGGTGAGCGGGACGGGGCCGTCGCCCGGGGGCGGGCCTCCCTCTGGCCAGCTGGGCGTCGTCACGGGGTGGGTCCTCCTCGGGGAAGGGGCGGGTTCAGGGGACGGCCGGGGCGAGCTCGCCCGGCGGCTCCGCCCGGGCGGCCCGCGGCGGCGGCTCCGGCGCGGCCAGGACGGCGATGACGAGCAGGACGCCGAGCAGCGCCGCCAGCACCCACAGGACCGTCGCCGGGGTCAGGTACGCCGGGACGATGAGGGCGACGATCGCGACGGCCACCGCGACCGCGCGCAGCGTGCCGGCCCGCGGGCCGACCACGGTGGTGACGCCGCCCATCCGCAGCCCGAGCCGGCTCAGCCCGAGCCGGATCCCCGCCGCGGCCCGGGTGCACACCCCGCGCACGGCGGTGGCGGTGACGGAGGGACCGGTGAGGAACGCCCCGATCGCGAAGGCGAGCCCGACCAGCGCGACCGCCCGCAGGCCCTCGCGCAGGAAGCGGACCAGGGTGTCGAAGAGGACCGCCGCCGCGTCCCTCGGCAGCTTGTCCGCCGGCACCGCGTCCAGGTAGCGCTGCCGGGCCAGCGCGAGCAGCACCGCGACCAGCAGCATCCCCACGGTGACCGCGAGGCCGGCCACGATGAGCGCCAGGCGGTGTCCCGGCGCGACGTACGCGCCGATCCCGATCAGCACCAGCACGACGAAGGGCAGCCAGAAGCCGAGCGTGTCCAGCAGCCGGTAGCCCTGCTGGACCTTGCCGATGTCGGCCGACTCGAAGATGGTGAACTGCGCGTTCACGGCCGGGATCCGCTCGGCCAGGGTGAAGCCGCGGGCGACCAGCCGGTCCTTGACCAGGGTGATGAAGGTGGCGAGGTTCACCGACACGGTCGTGTCCGAGACCTCGATCGCTCCCCCGGTCTCGCCGCGCAGGGCGGCGACGAGCGAGGCGTGCGCGCTGCGGTTGGCGGTGACCCAGGCGTCGGCGAAGGCCTGGCTGCGGACCAGGTTGCCGATCTGGCCCTCGGTGAAGCTGTAGACGCCGTTGCTGATCGGCACCACCAGCGCGTCCAGCCGGGAGGCGACCGCCGGGGGCAGCCGCCCCGAGCTGGCCAGGGCGTCCACCGCCTGCTCGGTCAGCCCCTGCACGTCCAGGTAGGAGAAGACGGTGTTGGTCAGCTGCGTCGTCACCGCGGTCTGGATCGCCGGGTCGGACGCCAGCGGCGCCACCGTCTCGATGTACCGGTCGGTGTCCGAGACCTGGCCGCGGGCCCACACCGACACCACCGACAGCGGCGCCAGCAGCGCGGCCAGCCCGATGAGGACGTACGCGACCAGGTTGCGCGGCCAGGTCCGCCGCCGGCGCGCGGTCGGCGGCGCCTCCGGCACCTCCACAGGCGACGTCCGCAGCTGCTGGACCTCGGCGCGGAGCTGCTCGAGCTCCGCCCGCTCGTCCGCCGTCAGGGTCGGGCCGCCGCCTTGCTGCCGCTCGGTCACTGTCGCACGTCTCCTCGGCTCGTCGCGGTGGTGGGCACCGCGGGGTCAGGGCGGTGCCCGCCGGTCCCGTGCCGCCCGCCAGGTCCGCCACCGGGTCCAGCCGACGGCAGTCCCGACGGCCAGGAGTCCCTGCAGCAGCAGGCCGCCGGTGCTGGCCAGCAGCCCGGTCACGATCAGCAGGATGCCGACGGCGGTGAGCAGCCGGATCGGCCACCGGCGGTGGCGCCGGCCGTCGCCGAGAGACGCCGCCAGCCGCGGGTCCGCCTCCAGCCGCTGCTCGATCAGCGCGAGCTCGCGGCGCTCGTAGTCGCTCAGCATCTCAGGTCGCAGGGGCCTGGGCCGGCTCGCCGTGCAGCGCCTCCTGCAGCTCCTTCTCCTGCTCCTTGCTCAGCGAGGACTTCAGCACGGTGCCGCCGAACCGGCTCAGCCCCTCGACGGCCTTGTCCGGGGTGACCTTGTCCACCACCAGGAACAACGCCGAGGTGCCCGGCTGCACCAGGTCCCGGACCTGGTCCTGGAACTGCTTGTCGATGCCGGTCTTCGCGACCTTGCCCATGAGCGCGCCGAGCCCGGCCCCGACGGCCATCCCGAAGACCGGGACGAAGAACAGCAGCCCGAACAGCAGGCCCCAGAACATGCCGTACGAGGCGCCGGCACCGACGGCGTGGTGGCTGGTGCTCACCCGGTAGCGGCCCTCCGGGTCCCGGGTGATGACGGCGATGGCCTCCGGCTCGATGATGAGCTCGGCCGCCAGCCGGCGCGCCTCCTCCGCCGCCGCCGAACCGGTCGTCTCGTCCGGGTAACCGATCGCCACGAGGGTCGACATGACGTGGTCCTTCCTGCCGGGGTGCCTGCGACCCATGCAAGCGGTGCCGCCCGGCCGGCACCTCATCCCGCCGGAGTGAGTCCCTCTCCCGGTGTCATTCGCCGCGGATGACGCGGCCGGCCGCGGCGGGAGCGACGCTGCCGTCGACGGCCGGCGCGCGCTGCCGCGCGGGTGCGGGACGCTTCGGCGGGAGGAGTCGGATCCAGATGACCGGGACACAGCCGACGGACCGGGGCCAGCGAGCCGGCGGGGCCCACCGCCCCGCCGAGCCGGCCCGGACGGCCTGGGTGGGTTGGATCATGTTCGCCGGCGTGATGATGATCATCATCGGCGTCTTCGAGGCGATGGCCGGGCTGGTGGCGCTGCTCGACGACGAGTACTACCTGGTCCGGCCGAGCGGGCTCGCGCTGTCGCTGGACTACACCGCCTGGGGCTGGGTGCACCTGGTGCTCGGCCTCGTCATCGCCGCCGCCGGTCTCGGCGTGATGATCGGACGGGTCTGGGCCCGGGCGATCGGGGTCGTCGTCGCCGTGGTCAGCGCGATCGCCAACATGGCGTTCGTGCCGGCCTATCCGGTCTGGGCGACGCTGATGATCGTCATCGACGTGCTGGTGATCTGGGCGCTCACCGTGCACGGCAGCGAGACCAGGTCCACCGAGTACGTCTGATCGGGCCGAACCGGCCCCCCGCGCGGACCCCGAGGAGTAGACAGGGGCCCCATGGGGTCGGCTGCGGGGGCGCTGGTCCCGCTGGCGGTCGCGGTCGCGGTCTCGCCGCTGCCGGTGGCCGCGGTGATCCTGGTGCTGCTCGCGCCGGGCGCGTCCGGCCGCGGCGCCGGCCTCCTCCTCGGCTGGACAGGCGGCATCGGGCTCGCCACCGGGGTCACCCTGCTCGCGGTCGAGGTCGGCGACGTCGACGGCGACCGGGCCACGGCGGCGGCCGGCTGGCTCCAGCTGGCGGTCGGCGTGCTCCTGGTGGCGGTCGGGTTGCGGCACTGGGTCCGCCGGCGCCGGCCGGACGAGCCGGCGCCGGACCGCGCGTGGATGGCCGCCATCGGCACGCTCACGCCGGCCCGCGGAGCGGTGCTCGGCCTGGTGCTGTGCGCCGCCAACCCGAAGATCCTCACACTCTGCCTCGCGGCCGGCGCCGCCGTCGCCGGCCGCGACCTGCCGGCCGGCCAGAACGTGCTCGCCGTCCTGGCCTTCACCGCGGTCGCGGCGTCCACCGTCGCGGTCCCGGTCGCCGGGTACGCCGTCGGCGCCGAGCGGATGCGCGGCCCGCTGGACCGGCTCGGGACGCTCCTGCACCGGGTCAGCGGCACGGCGCTCGCCGTCCTGCTGGTCGCGCTCGGCGTCCTCCTCGCCGGCAACGCCGCCAACGGCCTGCTCTAGTGGTGCCGCCCGGCGACGGTCGGCGGGACAGCGGTGCCCACACGTCATCCGTGGAGAGTGAGGACGCCGCAGCCCGGTGGGCCCGACGATCAGCCCAGGCCTGACCGCTCGAGGCCGCGCGACCCGGGAGGTAGTCATGCCAGTCGAGTCCGACGAACAGCCCACGGCCGCAGTCCGTGGCCTGCTCACCGGTGGTCTCGTCCTGCTCTCCATCGGCGGGATGATCAGCGTGGTCGGCGGGTTGGCCGTCACGGCCGCCGCCGTCCGGGCCACCCGGTTCTGGGTGCGGGGCTGGGAGGAGCCGCCGAAGGTGATCGCGCAGCGCCGCCTGGCGCAGGCGCGCTCCGCCGCCGTCGCCGGCGCGCGGGGCTGGCAGAACGGCTACGAGGCCGCCAAGCTGCCCCACTGAGCCCGCCCGGACGCCCCGGCTGAGCCGGGGCGCCCTCGCCCCGGCTGAGGCCGGGGCGAGGGCGGGGCGAGGGAGGGCGGCGGCGCCTAGCCGGCCGCCGTCAGCTGGCCGGCGAAGAACTCCGCCGGGCCCGGACGACGACGCCGGCCCGGTCGAGGTCCAGGTCCGGTGTGTCGAAGAAGAAGACCTGCCGGAGCTGAGCCTCGAGCGGGTCGATGCCGAGGGTGCTGACGGCGCTCTGGGCCGTCGAAGCCGGCACGGTGAGCTTCAGCTCGACGCTGTCCGATCCTTCGATCAGCTCGACGAGCTCCAAGAGCTCGTCGTTGGTGAGCTTGCTCGTGGCCATTGTGTCTCCTCCGATCGATACGGCGGCGGTGCCGCCGCGGCCCGCCGGGCGCCGCCGCGGGGTCCGGCGCCCGGCGGGCCTCCCCCGGTTACTGGCGGGCCATGGCCAGCCGGAGCCGCTCCTCCGGGCTGATGAGGTGGTCGGCGTCCTCGGCGTCCTTGCCGAGGTCGATCTGCACCCAGCGGATCCGCCCGGTGAAGGCGCTGTCCCTCGACCCGTAGTCGTCGCTGACCGGGGTGCCGGCGTCGGCGCTGAGGTCGGTCGTCTCGTCCGCGGAGAACACCATCGCCTGGGTGGCGTCGACCCGGCCCTCGCCGACCTGGGTGCCGTCGACGTACAGCGTCGCGGTCCCGCCCTTGCCGAGGCCGCCGCCGTCGTAGGCGAACTCCATCCGCACCTGGTGCTCGCCGGCGGGGATCGGCTGGTCGCCGAGGACCTTGAACCGCTGCAGCCCGAGCAGGTTGTAGCAGTAGGCCGGGCGGCCGTCCTTGGCGTACAGGGCCCAGCCCCCGAAGGCGCCGCCCTGCGCGATGATGACCCCGTCGGCCCCGCTCTCGGGCACCACGACCTGCGCGGTGACGGCGTGGGACTTGTTCTTGATGTTGATGACGCTGTTCTCGGTGAGCCGGCCCATTCCCGCGAACAGGACCTGACTGTTGCCGTGGATCAGCTCCGGCCGGCCGGCGAGCTCGGAGTTGAGCCGCTCGATGCTGCGGTCGTCCAGCGGGAACACGTTGTACTTGCTGGCCTCCAGCAGGAAGAGCTGCTGCAGCCGGTGCAGCTGCTCCGGCTGCTCGGCGGCGATGTCGCGGGCCTGGGTCCAGTCGTCCGGGCCGTAGAGCTCCCAGACGTCGTCGTCGAACGCGGGCTTCGGCGCGGCGGTGTCCCAGGGCGTCGAGTGCTTGGTGACCGCGGTCCAGCCCCGGTGGTAGATCCCGCGGTTGCAGAAGATCTCGAAGTACTGCGTGTCGTGCCGTTCGGGGGCCTCCGCGTCGCCGAAGGAGTACGCCATGCTCACGCCCTCCAGCGGCCGCTGCTGCACGCCGTGCACCGCGACCGGCTCGGGCAGCCCGGCCACCTCGAGCACGGTGGGGGCGACGTCGATCACGTGGACGAACTGGCTCCGCGTCTCGCCGCGGGCGGAGATCCCGGCCGGCCAGTGCACGATCGTCCCGTTGCGGGTGCCGCCCCAGTGCGAGGCGACCTGCTTGGTCCACTGGTACGGCGTGTCCATCGCGTGCGCCCACGGGACGGCGTAGTGGTTGTACGCCTCCGGCGTGCCGAACTTGTCGATGCGGGCCGTCAGGAACTCGGGGGTCTCCAGGGCGGCGGCGCCGTTGAAGTACAGGTACTCGTTGAAGGTGCCGTGCAGGCCGCCCTCGGCGGACGCGCCGTTGTCGCCGACGATCACGAAGACGAGCGTGTCGTCGAGCACGCCGAGGTCCGCCAGCGCGTCGACCAGCCGCCCGACGTGGTGGTCGGCGTGCTCCAGGAAGCCCGCGTAGACCTCCATCTGCCGCGCCAGCACCGGCTTGAGCTCCTCCGGCGTGTCGTCCCAGCCGGGGATCTCGGCCGGGCGGGCGGTCAGCTCCGCGTCCGCCGGCACGACGCCGAGCTCCTTCTGCCGGGCGAAGGTCTCCTCGCGCAGCCGGTCCCAGCCCTGGTCGAAGCGCCCGCGGTACCGGTCGGCCCAGTCCGTGGGGACATGGTGCGGGGCATGGGCGGCGCCGGGGGCGAAGTAGGTGAAGAAGGGCTTGTCCGGCATCAGGGCCTTCTGCTGGCGCACCCACTCGATGGCCCGGTCGGTCATGTCCTCGGTGAAGTGGTAGTCCTCGTCATGGATGCGGTCCGGCTCGACCGGCACCGTGTCCCGGAAGACCGCCGGGGCGTACTGGTTGGTCTCGCCGCCCAGGAAGCCGTAGAAGTGCTCGAAACCACCGCCGCCGGTGGGCCAGTTGTCGAACGGGCCCATCGGGCTGGTCTGCCACACCGGCACCTCGTGGCACTTGCCGAACTGCGCCGTCGCGTACCCGTTGAGCTTGAGCATCTCCGCGAGCGGGGCGCAGGTGTTGGGACGCAGGGAGTTGTAGCCCGGCGCCGAGGTCGCGATCTCGGTGATGCCGCCCATGCCCGCCGAGTGGTGGTTGCGGCCGGTCAGCAACGCCTGCCGGGTCGGCGAGCAGAGGGCGGTGGTGTGGAAGCGGGTGTAGCGCAGCCCCGCGTCGGCCAGCCGCTCGAAGGTCGGCGTGGCGATCGGGCCGCCGAAGGCGCTGGACGCGCCGAAGCCGACATCGTCCATCAGCACCACGAGGACGTTCGGCGCGCCGGCCGGCGGCCGCAGCGGCTCGATCGGCGGGAAGGAGGTCGCGGGATCCTTCGCGTCGTAGGTGGTGAGGGCGCTCGGCGGGCGATCAGGGAATCGGCAGGGATCCTCGCTGCAGCTGGCCGTTCCGGTCGCTCATGTCACACCTCCGGGGCGTGACAGGCGGACGCGCCCGTCGGGTGACGGTCCGGCAGACTCGTCCTCGTCCTCACCGTCGCGACCGGGGGCGGTGGGTGGCATCCTCCGCCGCGGATGACCCCGCCCGGCTCAGTGACCGGGCAGCGCGGCGCCGGTCTCGATCACGTCCAGCGCCCGCACCCAGGTGTCCTCCAGGGCGAAGCCCCCCACCCGGACGACCGCCGCGCGCAGCGGGATGGCCCAGCGGTGCTCGATCAGCAGCACGGCCGCGGTGGTGGCCGGCGGGATCGCGTCCGAGACCGCCCAGGCCTGCGTCGGGCCGACCGCGCCCAGCCCGGAGCCGACACCGGCGCCGGCCCCGACCCACATGCCCTGCTCGGCCACCTCGCCGGCGCCCGACGAGCAGCTCCGCCGCGTCGCCGAACTCCGCCGCCTCCGCCGGCGAGCACGAGGGCATCTCCAGTCTGGCCAACCGGCCGTTCTTGTCCTTGTGCAGCAGGACCAGGTCGATGAGCCTGATCCCGGGCTGCTCCCGCAACCGGCGCAGCTCGGGCACCAGCTCGCCGACCAGCTCCGCGTCACCGAGTCCGATGACGACGATCTGGATCGGTCCCAGCTCCATCGGCCTGGTCTCCGGTCGGGGCCGCCGGGGGCTCAGCTGCTCCGGCGGCGGACCGCCACGACCGCCACCGCGATCAGGACGAGCAGGGCGAGCAGACCGCCGGCCGTGAGCTGCGGCCGGCGGCCGGCCAGGGCAGGAACGGTGTCCGCGGCGGCCGGTGCGGCCGAGGTCTCCTCGACGTCCGGCGGCGTGCTCGTGGTCATGGCGCGCTCCTCCTGCTGGCGGGTACTCCGACGGTGTCCCGGCCGCCGCCGCCGCGCCTCCTTCGGAGCGGATGAGCCGGGCGGAATCGTCAAAGTCATTGCGTGTCCCGCGCGAGGGGAGTTGAGTGGGTCTCAGACGCACGGAAAACGATCGGGCGGAGTTCCGGCGGCGCACCGAGAGGGGGTCGCGTGGCCGGGCGGTGCGCGGCGGTCCACAGCGGTGCTCCTCGAGACGACTGGGAGCCACTGCCTTGGTGATGGCTGCCGCGCTCGAGCCGAAGATCCTGGCCCCGATCCACCGCGCCGGTCTGGTGCGGAGGTCGGTCCTGCTGGAGCGACTGGCCGGGACGGCCGCGCCGCTGGTCCTGTTCGTCGCCCCGCCGGGCTACGGCAAGACGACGACGGTGGCGCAGTGGGTGGAGGCGGACGACCGGGCCGCCGCCTGGGTGACCGTCGACGAGTCCGACAACGACCCCGCCCGGATGTTCGACCACATCCGGCGGGCGCTGCAGGACATCACGCCGGCGGGGTCCGGTGCGGCGTCCCGGCCCGCCCGCGGCCCGGGCGTGACCGGCCTGGTCGAGCTGATCCGGCGGCGGGACGCCCCGCTGCTGCTGGTGCTGGACGACGTCCACCACCTGCACCGCGCCCCGGTGCCGGACATGCTGGTCGAGCTGGCCACCCGGCTGCCGGCCGGTTCGCAGCTGGCGGTGGCGAGCCGGAGCCGGACGGCGCTGCGGCTGGGCCGGCTGCGGGCGGAGCGGCGCTGCGCCGAGTTCGGCCCGGCGGACCTCGCCTTCGACGCCGACGAGGCCGCCGACGTCCTCACGCTCGCCGGCGTCGACGCGTCCAAGGAGGACGTGCACCGGCTGCTGGAGCGCACCGAGGGCTGGCCGGCGGGGATCTACCTGGCCGCGGTGGCGCTGCGGGAGCGGGTGGACCTGGCGGCGGCGCCGGCGAAGATCAGCGGGACCGACGCGTACATCGTCGACTTCTTCCGGGACGAGCTGATGGTCCGGGAGTCGCCGGAGACGGTGCGGTTCCTGCTGCGGACCGCCGTGCTCGGGCAGCTGTCCGCCGCGCTGTGCGACGCCGTCCTCGACACCACCGGCTCGGCGGCCCGGCTGGCCGAGATCGAGCGGCGCAACCTGTTCCTCGTCCCGCTGGACCACCACCGCGAGTGGTATCGGTACCACCGGCTCTTCGCCGAGACGCTGGTCGCCGAGCTGCGCCGGCGCGAGCCCGGCGAGGAGCAGCGGGTGCATCGCCGGGCCGCACGCTGGTACGAGAGCAAGGGCGCGGTCGAGCAGGCGGTGACGTCCTGGATCGCCGGCGACGAGCGGCCGCAGGCCGCCCGGCTGATCGCCCGCTGCGGGCGCGAGTTCGTCGCGGCCGGCCGGGTCGCCACCGTCCGGGCCTGGATCGAGGCGCTCGGTCCGGACGCGGTGGAGGAATACCCGCCGGTGGCGGTCACGGCCGCGTGGACGTACGCGCTGACCGGGGACGTCGCCCGGGCCCACAGCTTCCTGCTCACCGCCGACCGGGCCGACTTCTCCGGCCCGATGCCGGACGGGCACGCCACGCTGCCGGCGGCCGTCGCCGTGCTCCGCGCCGCCATGGGGTCGCTGGGCATCGACCGGATGCTCACCGACGCCCGGCGGGCGGTCGCGCTGGAGCCGCCGGGCAGCCCGTTCCATCCGGTCGCCGCGCTGAGCCTCGGCGTCGCGGAGCTCCTCTCCGGCTCGCCCGAGCGGGCCACCCGGCAGCTCGAAGAGGTGGTGCTGCTGGGACGGGAGACCGCACGCGCCTCCGCGCACGTCGCCCTGGCGCAGCTCTCGCTGCTGGCCGCGGACCGGCGGGACGGCGCGCTGGCCGATGAGTACGCCGCGGACGCGCACGCGGTGATGGTCGCCGGCGACCTGGAAGAGGACATGACCAGCGTGCTCACCCACCTGGTGGCCGCGCAGGCCCACCTGCGCGCCGGCCGGCGGGACGAGGCCCGGCGCCGGCTGGGCACCGCGATCCGGATCCACCTCGCGGTGCCGGCGACCGCGCTGCCGTGGTTGGCGGCGCAGACGGCGCTGGTCCTCGGCGAGGTGTCGTTGCAGCTGGGCGACGTCGCGGCGGCCCGCACCCGGATCGAGGACGCCCGGCGGCACCTGGCCCGGCTGCTGACCGAGGGGGTCCTGCGGGACCGGCTGAACGCCCTGTCCGCGTCCGTCGCGCGGGCCGGCGGCCGCCGCGCCGTGCCGAGCGCGATGGCGTTGAGCTCGGCGGAGGAACGGGTGCTGCGGCTGCTGCCCACCCACCTGTCCCTGGGCGAGATCGGCGACGAGCTGCACATCACCCGCAACACCGTGAAGAGCCACGTCGGCGCCGTCTACCGCAAGCTGCAGGCCTCCACCCGGACCGAGGCGGTCGCCCGGGCCCGCGACCTCGGCCTGCTGTCCGGCTGACACCGGGCGGCGCGGGTCCGCAGCCGCGCCGCAGGCAGGCACGCCGGCAGCGTGCCGGCAGCGGCCCGGCCGGCGCCTCATCCGGCCCGGGTGAGGCGTTGCGCGGGGCCGGGCGGCACCCTGGTCGAGGTCCGGTGCCCCACCGTGACCCCGAGGAGGTCGGCATGCGCGACGAGCTCGACGAGATGGGTCCGGTCGACTACCTGGTCATGGAGTTTCCCGGCAGCCGGATGACCGGCAAGGCGTTCCCGCTGCTGCTGGACCTGGTCGAC
The DNA here is from genome assembly GCA_963849885.1 of uncultured Actinomycetota bacterium. Lineage (GTDB taxonomy): Bacteria > Actinomycetota > Actinomycetes > Mycobacteriales > CADCTP01 > CADCTP01. Next base: position 185,099 of record CAWKIV010000006.1, read on the forward strand.
CGCGGCCTGGTCCGCATCCTCGACCTGGTCTTCGTACGCAAGGACCTGGACGGCTCGATCACCGCCCTGACCATCTCCGACCTCGACGGGGACGGGGAGTTCGACCCCGTCGTCTTCCAGGGCGCGGCCTCCGGCCTGCTGGTCAGCGACGACATCGCCGAGGTGGCCGCGGTGCTGGAGCCGGGCAGCTCCGGCGGGATCCTGGTGTACGAGAACGTCTGGGCCGCACCGCTCGCGGTCGAGCTGCGCCGCTCCGGTGGCCAGCTCGTCGCCAGCGGCCGCATCCCGGTGCAAGCCCTGCTCGCGGCCCTGGATGCCGCCGAGGCCGAGAGCGAGCCCGCCGCCGGCGCCCCCGGCGCGAGCTGACCGAGAGAGGACGAGAGACCATGCCAGGTCTGCTGCGTGGAGTCGCCCGGACGGCCGTCATCGCCGGCACCGCGACCGCCGTGTCCAACCGCGTGTCCCGGCGGCAGTACGGCCGGTGGGCCGGCAAGGAACAGCAGGAGCAGGAGGCCGCGCCGCCCGAGGCGGCGCCGCCGCCCGCGGCCGCCGCGCCGCCCGACGACATGAGCGCCCGCCTCGACCAGCTCCGCGAGCTGGGCGCGCTGAAGGAGCAGGGCGTGCTCACCCAGGCGGAGTTCGACGCGCAGAAGGCTCGGATCCTAGGAACCTGACCAGGCTCTCGTCCCGGGCCAGCACGTGGCCGATCACGGTGGCGCCGACGAGCACGAAGGACACGACGAACAGCCAGCCGATGTAGGTGAACGCCACCCCGAGCGCGCCGAACTGCCGGGAGGCGCTGACCAGCGCACGCGGCAGGTAGATGCCGCTCGCCGCCGAGGTGCCGGCCATCCCGATGCCCATCAGCACCCCGCCCGGGATCAGCCGCCGCCAGCCCACCCGGCCCATCAGCAGCAGCCACGGCACCCAGGTCCAGAGCAGGGCGGCGAGCAGCACCGTCGTCGCCAGCTCGCCCAGCGTCGCGTACGCCCCGCCGCCGGTGATCCGGCGGAGGGCGGCCAGCACGCCGGCGAACAGCAGCACGCCGAACAGGGCCGCGAGCCAACGCCACCCGCCGGACCAGCCGGGCGGGCGCACTCCCCACACCTTCCCGTACATCCGGGCCAGCGCGCGGGAGAAGCTGGTGGCGCTGATCACGGTGACGACGATGCCGAGGATGCCGAAGGCACCGCGGGAGCCGGCGTCCGCGGGCACGAGCTGCTCGAGGACCTGCCGCGTGCTGTTGGGCAGCGCCAGGCCGTCGGAGACGTCGTCCACCGCCTCGCCGGTGTTGCTGCGGGGCAGCAGCGCCGCCACCACGATGATGACCGGGAACAGGCCGGTGAAGGCCTGCGCGGCCAGCACCATGGCCCGGTCGAACGGCTCGATGTCGCGCAGCGCGCCGACCGCCCGGGTGACGACGCGCACCACCGGCGGCGGCGCCTTCCGGCGCGCGTCCTCGACGGCGGCCCGGGCCCGGCGGGCCGCGCGCGCCGGGACGCCCTCCGCGGGCGCCGCCGGACCATCGGGACCGGGCGGCGGGCCGTCCACGCCCTCCGGGACGTCTGGGCTGGCCACGGACCGACGATGAACCAGGCCGCCGGTCCTGGCCTCATCCCGGACGGGGGACGCGGCGCCCGCCGGCCGTCCCTAGCGTCCGGCCCGTGGAACCTCCCAGCGGGCCGGAGCCGGTCGCGGTCGCGACCCCGGACGGCCGTGTCCAGCCGCCGTCGTCGCTGCCCCGGGCCATGCTGGTGCTGCTCGGGACGGCGGCGGCCGTCGTCATCGTCGGCGGGATGCGCTCGGCCGCCGGGCTGGTCGCGCCGATAGTCCTGGCCCTCATCCTCACGATAGCGGTGGTGCCGCTGCTCGCGTGGGCCCGTCGACGGGGCTGGCCGGACTGGGCGGGCACGTTGCTCGGTCTGGTGGCGGCCTACGCGATCGTCGCGTTCCTGGTCGTCGGGGTCGGCCTGTCGATCACCAAGCTGGTCGAGCTCATCCCGCAGTACGCGCCGAGCGCCGAGGAGATGAAGGCCGACGTCCAGCGGACCCTCGCCGACCTCGGCGTCCCGGCCGGGAGCTCACAGCACGCGCTGGATCAGCTGGATCCGGCCAAGATCGTCGGCGTGCTGACCGGCTTCCTCAGCGGGATCCTCGGCGCGCTGGGCAACCTCTTCTTCCTGGTGACCGTGCTGTTCTTCTTCTGCGCCGAGGCCAGCGGCTTCCGACTGCGGGTCGCCACCCTGGGTCGGGACCGGCCGGAGCTGGCGGCCGCCCTCACCGGGTACGTGACCCGGGTCCAGCGCTACCTGGTGGTCACCGCGGTGTTCGGCGCCATCGTCGCCGTCTTCGACACGACCGCCCTCTGGCTGCTCGGCATCCCGCTCCCGCTGCTGTGGGGCCTGCTCTCCTTCCTCACCAACTTCGTCCCGAACATCGGCTTCGTGCTCGGCCTCATCCCGCCGGCGCTGGTCGCCCTGCTGGACCAGGGCGTGGGGTCGATGCTCGCGGTCGTCGCCGTGTACTGCGTGTTCAACGTCGTCATCCAGACCTTCATCCAGCCCCGGTTCGTCGGCGAGTCCGTCGGCCTGAGCACCACGCTGGCGTTCCTCTCCCTGGCGATCTGGGCCTTCGTGCTCGGTCCGGTCGGCGCGCTGCTCGCCGTCCCGATGACCCTGCTCGTGCGCGCCCTGCTGATCGACCCCGATCCACGGGCCCGGTGGGCCACCGTCCTGATCTCGTCCACTCCCCCGAAGTGAGGCCGGCATGACCCCGTCCCGCCCGCTGCCGCCCCCCTCCCCCGACATCGCCGTGAGCACCGGGCTGATGGTGACGGCCGCGGTCGCGCCGGGAACGTTCGCGCGGTCGCTGTCGGCCCGGTCCGCCGTCGACCAGGGCATCGTGACCGCGCTCGCCGGCGGGCTGACCTACCTGCTCACCGTGGGGACGCAGGACGCGATCCAGGCGGCGGCGGCCGGGCTCGCCGGCGCCGCCCCGGCCCGGCTGGGCGGCGATGCGGCCACCCGGCAGCGCCGGCTCACCCTGCTCGCCGACCTGGCTGTCATCCCGGCCGGCCTGGCCGTGCAGCGGCTGCTGCCGTCCCGGCCGGGCGAGCCGATGGTGCGCGGGCTGCTGCGCCAGACGGCCTGGCGGGCGATGCGCACCGGTATCGGCGGGTCGCTGGCCCTGGTCACCGAGGCCGGCAGCCGGGCCCTGGACGCCCGGCTCGGCGCCGGCGGGCGGCTGGCCGCCTTCCCGCTCGCGGTCCCGGTCGGGCTCGCCGTCGCGTACGTCGTGGACCGCCGGCAGGGAGACAGGCTCGACGCGCCGTCCGGCGAGCAGGGTGCGGCGGTGACGGCGGAGCCCGCGCCGCCCTGGCCGCGGTCGCTCGGGATCGCCGGTGGCGTGGTGGTCGGGCTGGCCGGCGCCGGCTACGCCGAGCACCTGCTGGCCGGACTCGCCGGCCGGGGACTGGCGGCGGTGCTGCCCGGCCAGCCGGAGACGTGGCGGCTCGCCGGCCACGGCGGCTGCCTGCTCCTGCTGGGAGCCGGGGCCTACGCGCTGTGGGGCCGGGCGATGCACCGCATCGAGGCCGGCACGTCGAAGGCCGCGCCGGTCATCGAGGCGGACGAGGCGGCCCGGTGGACCGGGCCGACGGTCAGCGGCGGCCCGGACAGCCTGGTGCCCTGGGACACCCTGGGCCGGGAGGGACGGCGGCACGTGCTGGCCATGGTCCGGCCCCAGCCGGTGGCCGACCGGCCGGCCGGCGTGCCCGACCTGTCGATCGAGACCGTCATGGGCGAGCCGGCCCGGGCGACACCGGTGCAGGTCTACGTGGGCCTGGACAGCGCGGCCGGCCCGCGGGAGCGGGTGGACCTCGCGCTGGCCGAGCTCGACCGGTCCGGCGCCTTCGACCGGTCCCTGCTCATGCTGGTGTCGCCGACGGGGACCGGGTACGTCAACTACGTCGCGGCCGCCGCGGCGCAGTACCTGTCCCGCGGCGACGTCGCGACCGTCACCCTGCAGTACTCGAAGCGCCCGTCACCGCTGTCGCTGGGCAAGGTCAAGGACGCCCGCGAGCAGAACCGCCTGCTGTGGCTGCGCATCCTGGAGCGGCTGCGGGACCGGCCGGGACCGCGGCCCCGGGTCGTCCTGTTCGGCGAGAGCCTGGGCGCGCACACCAGCCAGGACGTCTTCCTGCACTGGGGCACCCTGGGCCTGGAGGCGCTGGGGATCGACCGGGCGCTGTGGATCGGCACGCCGTACGGCAGCGGGTGGATGCACGAGGTGACCACCGGCGACCGGCTGGAGGTCGACCAGGACAGCGTGGTCGTGGTCAACGACTACGCCCAGCTGGAGCAGCTCGACGCCGACCGCCGCCGCCGGCTCCGGTACGTGCTGGTCAGCCACGACAACGACGGCGTGACGAAGTTCGGGCCGGACCTGCTGGCGACCGCGCCGGGCTGGCTGGGCCCGGGCCGGCCCCGGCCCGAGGCGGTGGTCGGCGGGAGCCCGCGCGGGATCCCGAACGGCATGCGGTGGCGCCCGATCACCACGTTCTTCCAGAGCCTGGTGGACATGAAGAACGCGCAGATCCCCGGCGCCTACCGCAGCTGGGCGCACGACTACCGGCCGGACCTGGCCCGGTTCGTCAGCGAGGTGTTCGACCTGCCCGCCAGCCCGGAGCAGCTGGCCGCGGTCGAGGCGGCGCTGGAGCAGCGGGAGACCGCGCGCGAGGAGCTGTTCACGCCGAAGACGACCGCTCCGGCCGGCTGACCGCCCAGACCCAGGCGGCGGCGAGGACGCCGAGGCCGTTCGTCGCCCAGTGCAGCCCGGCCGGCGCGACCAGGCTGCCGGTGCGGCGGCGCAGCTCGGCGAAGACGACGCCGGCGGCCGCCGTGAACAGCACGGTGCCGAGCACCGGCAGCAGGACCGACTGCCGGACGGCCCGCAACGCCGCGTTGGTCCGGGCCGCGGCGAGCGCGGGCAGCACGTGCCACACGCCGAAGAGGACGGACGAGATGGCGGTCGCCCAGCCGGCGCCGTGGTCGTGCGCGAGCAGGCCCCAGAGCACCCCGCGGAAGGCGACCTCCTCGAAGACGACGGTGCCGAGCGGGACGGCGAGCAGCGCGGTGGCCAGCGCCGGACCGGTACGGAGCCGGTAGCGGCTGTCCTGGAACGCGGTGCGGGCCGCGGGGACGGCCAGCGCGACCGCGTAGCCCGCGGCCACCAGACCCGCCGCGGCCGCCGCGACCACGGCCCCGCGGGCCACCGCCGGCCGGCCCAGGCCCAGCTCGGCCCAGGACAGGCCGGCCGCCCGCGCCACCAGCAGCAGCCCGACCGCGGCCAGCGGACCGGTGACCAGGTGGGCCCGCCGCGGGCCGAGGTACACCCAGACGTTCACCACGACCAGGACGACCAGGACGACCGCGAGCGCCGCCTCCGTCGACATCGGACGCCGGCGCCTAGGCCGCGCCCGGTGCCCCGGCCGGGGGACGCGGAAGGCAACGGCCCTCGACATCGCCTCACCCGCCTTGTCCCGGGGCACCTGTCCGCGGGCCCAGCCTTCCCGGCCGGAGCGCCGGCCGCGTCACCCGGCGGGGATGACGAGACCGGCCGGCCGGCGGGCGACACTGGCCGGCGTCCGGCACCCGCCCGGACCGAGCCACCGAGCCACCGGGGGCGGCCCAGTGACCTCCGACGTCGCGGCGAACCGCGCACTCTGGACTCTCGTCAACGCGGAGTTCACCGACGGACGCGCCGACCGGGCCTGGACCGCCGAGGAGATCACCTGGGGCCTGTTCGAGGCACCCGAGCGCGAGCTGCAGGTCCTGGGCGACGTCGCCGGCCTGGACGTCGTCGAGCTGGGCTGCGGGACGGCCTATTTCTCCGCCCTGCTGGCCAGGCGGGGGGCGCGGCCCGTCGCGGTGGACGTCACCCCGGCGCAGCTGGAGACCGCCCGCCGCTGCCAGCGGCAGTTCGACCTGTCCTTCCCGCTCGTCGAGGCCGACGCCGAGGACGTCCCGCTGCCCGCCGGGAGCTTCGACCTGGCGGTGAGCGAGTACGGCGCGAGCGTGTGGTGCGATCCGGCCCGCTGGGTGCCCGAGGCGGCCCGGCTGCTCCGGCCGGGCGGGCGGCTCGTGTTCCTGACCAACAGCGTCCTCGCCACGATCTGCGTCCCGGAGGAGGAAGGTCCCGCCCAGGACCGGCTGCTGCGGCCGCAGCGCGGGCTCTACCGGGTGCGGTGGCCCGGCGGTGGGGTCGAGTTCCACCCCGGTCACGGCGAGTGGATCCGGATCCTGCGCGCCAGCGGCTTCGTCATCGAGGCACTGCACGAGATCTACGCCCCCGAGGGTGCGCAGAGCCACCCGTACTATGACATCGCGACCGCCGAGTGGGCCGCGAGGTGGCCCGCCGAGGAGATCTGGGTGGCCAGGCTGACCAGCTCACCCGACGGTGCTGATGCGGCCCGCGCGGGCGGTGCCCAGGGTTCGCGGACATGACCGCCGCCGGCGCACCGGGGCCTGGCACCAAAGCCCGCTACGGGGATCTGACGCGGCGGGTACGACGCCGGCTGGTGGCGTTCTGCCTGCTCCGCGCCGCGCTCTCGGCGACCGTGCTCGTGCTGGTCTACTACAAGCTGCCGCTCGACAACAACGGCGACATCAGGTTGGGCACGGGCCTCGCCGTCGGCCTGCTGGTCTTCGTCGCGGTCGTGGCCGCCCAGCTCTGGCAGATCACCAAGTCGCGGTATCCGGTGCTGCGCGCCGTGGAGGCCCTGGCCACCGCGGTCCCGATGTTCCTGCTGCTCTTCGCCGCCAGCTACTACGTCATGGGCCAGGAGCAGGCCGGCTCCTTCTCCGAGACGCTCGACCGCACCGACTCCCTCTACTTCACCACCACGGTGTTCAGCACCGTGGGCTTCGGCGACATCACCCCGAGGTCCGAGCCCGCCCGCGTCCTGACCATGGTGCAGATGATCGCCAACTTGTTGATCTTCGGGATCGCGGCCCGGCTGCTGGTGAACGCCGTCAGCGCCGGCCGGCTGGCCCGGAGCGGCACCGCCACCGCGCCGGCCGTGACCCCGCCGGCCCCGGCGCCGGACGGAACCATCCACACCGGATGAGGCCGGGACCCGGTCGGCCGGGCGACGCTGGCGGTCCGGGGAGCACGAGGAGGACACGATGGTCCATCGGCATGTCGCGCGCCACGATCCCGACGCCGACTCGGCGATCGCACCGGCGTACACCCAGCGACTCGACCTCGAGCCGATCCCGAAGTTCAGGATGCCGGACGGCGGAGCCCCTCCGGAAGCGGCATACCGTCTCATCCACGACGAGCTGCTGCTGGACGGCAGCTCGCGGCTGAACATGGCCACGTTCGTGACGACCTGGATGGAACCCGAGGCCGGCCGGCTGATGGCCGAGGCGTTCGACAAGAACATGATCGACAAGGACGAGTACCCGCAGACCGCGGAGATCGAGCGGCGCTGCGTCAACATGGTCGCCCACCTGTTCCACGCGCCCGAGGACGGCGACGCCGTCGGGGCCTCCACGGTCGGCTCCAGCGAGGCGGTGATGCTCGCCGGCATGGCCCTGAAGTGGCGCTGGCGGGCCCGGCAGGCGGCCGCGGGGCGGCCGACCGACCGGCCGAACCTGATCCTCGGGTCCAACGTCCAGGTGGTCTGGGAGAAGTTCTGCCGGTACTGGGACGTCGAGGCGCGCTACATCCCGATGAGCCCCGGCCGGTACGTGATCACGCCGGAGGAGGCCGTCGAGCGGATCGACGACAACACGATCGGCGTGGTCGCGATCCTCGGCACCACCTACACCGGCGAGTTCGAGCCGATCCGGGAGATCCACGACGCGGTCGTCGCCCACAACGAGGAGACCGGGCGGCAGGTCCCGGTGCACGTCGACGCCGCCAGCGGCGGCTTCGTCGCGCCGTTCCTGCACCCGGACCTGGTGTGGGACTTCCGGCTGCCCATGGTGAAGTCGATCAACGTCTCGGGCCACAAGTACGGCCTCGTCTATCCCGGCGTGGGCTTCGTCGTCTGGCGGGAGGCCGCGGACCTGCCGGAGGACCTCGTCTTCCACGTGAACTACCTCGGCGGGGACATGCCGACCTTCACCCTGAACTTCTCCCGGCCGGGCAACCAGATCGTCGGCCAGTACTACAACTTCCTCCGGCTGGGCCGGTCGGGGTACCGCCGCATCATGGAGTCCCTGCGCGACCTCGCCGTGCACACGTCCGCGGGCATCGCCCGGCTCGGGCCGTTCGAGCTGGTCAGCGACGGCACGGCGATCCCCGTCCTGTCGTTCGCGCTGAAGGACCCGAGCCCGTACACCGTCTTCGACGTCTCGGAGCGGCTGCGGGTCGGCGGGTGGCAGGTGCCCGGGTACACGATGCCGGAGGCGGCCACGAACGTGGCCGTCCTGCGCGTGGTCGTCCGGGAGGGCTTCAGCGAGGATCTCGCCGACGCGCTCGTCGACGCGCTGAAGGACGCCACCGACTACCTGGAGGCGAACCCACCGAAGGTGAGCCGGGCACCGGCGGCCTTCAGCCACTGAGGGGCGCGCGGGGCGTCGCCGCGGCCACCGGAGGCCGCGGCGGACCGTCGGCTGCCGGTGCCGGAACGGGCGTGAGCCGCGTGGTCACGACGTGGCTGACCACGACCGCCACGATCACCAGCGGCATCACCGCGATGCCGTCGGAGAGCAGCAGGAGCGTGGCCAGCAGGACCGACGTCATCGGCAGCCGGAGCATCGCCGCGCACATGGCTCCGATGCCCATGGCGGCGCCGGTCACCATCGGCAGCCCGGGGGCATGGGACAGCGCGATCCCGCCGGCCGCGCCGATGAACATGGCGGGGAAGACGGGGCCGCCGCGGAACGCGCTCAGCGACACGCCGTAGGCGATGCCCTTGCACGCCAGGAGCAGCAGCAGCGCCCCGACGGTGTAGTCGGCCTCAGCGGCCATCAGGGGCCCGAGCTGGTTCTGGCCGGAGAAGAGCACGTCCGAGATCGGCTTTCCGGTCGCCTCGGCGTAGCCGATGGCGAGCAGGGCGATGCCGATGCCGACCAGCGGGGTGAGCAGGACCAGTCGCCGCTCCACGTGCGGCCGCAGGGTCACCGCGAGCCATCGGATGGCGAAGGCCAGGACCGGCGCGACCAGCCCCACGACCAGGGCCCAGCCGAACTGGGCGAAGTCGGGCGATCCGACCGCCGGCAGGTCGGGCACCGAGAGGGAGACGTCGCCGAGCCCGGCCCAGTCGCGGATGCCGACGAAGACGAGCGCGCCGACCCCGGCGGCCAGCAGCCCCGGCAGCAGCACCACCTCGAGCATGGCCCCGGCCAGCCCGGACGCCTCCATCAGCAGGAACGCGCCGAGCAGCGGGGAGCCGAGCAGGGTGGCGATCGCGGCGAAGCTGCCGGCGGCGGCGATCACCGCGACGGCCTGGTCGGGTGCGTCCCGCTTGGCCAGCCGGACCGCCAGCGCCCCGAGGCCACCGCCCAGGGCGATCAGCGGCGCCTCCGGCCCCAGCACCGCGCCGAAGCCGAGCGTCGCCAGCGCCGCCAGCGCGACGCCGGGCAGCTGCCGGGATCCGGGCGGGCCGGCTCCGGCATGGAACCCGTCGGCCGGCGAGTGCCCACCCCGTCCGGGCAGGTACCTGATCGTCAGCCCCACGAGCAGGCCGCCGAGCGCGAGCACCGGCAGCGGCCACCACCACGGCTGGGCGTCGAAGCCCAGCTGTCCCGGGAGGTCGTCGTACAGCCACTGCTGGAGGATCGACACCAGCTTGAGGAAGGCGAGTGCCGCAACGGAGATCGGGACGCCGAGCAGTGCCGAGAGCAGCAGCAGCGCCAGGTATCTCCTGCTCCGCAGGACGGTCAGCGGGTCCGGCGGCGAGGTCACGGACACCACGGTCGGGGGCGACGCGGACGGGCGCCTCACCCCTGGCGGACGAACCCGGCCTACCACTCCCCCGGGATGAGGCGCCCGCCGCCCACCGCCGGTTGAGTGGGTGCCGGACGGCTGTCTCGCTGGTGCCGATGGGAGTATGGGATGGACACGAAGACCGACCCGGGGGTGCAGAGCGCGGCGATGCCCTCGCCCTTCCCGCCCATCGCCGACTACGCGTTCCTGTCCAACTGCCACACCGGCGCGCTGGTCGCACCGGACGGCGCGATCGGCTGGCTCTGCGTGCCCAGCTTCGACTCGGCGAGCGTGTGCGGCTCGCTGCTCGACCGGCAGGCGGGCTACTTCCGGCTCGGGCCGTTCGGGATCAACCACCCCACCGCGCGGGTCTACGAGCCGGGGACGAACATCCTGGCCACGACCTGGAAGACGCCGACCGGCTGGCTGCTCGTCCGGGACGCGCTGACCATGGGGCCGCGGGAGCACGACGACCGGATCACCCCGCACACCCGGCCGCCGGCCGACGACGACGCCGACCACATGCTGGTACGCACCGTCCGCTGCCTCGAAGGCACCGTCGAGCTCGAGCTGGTGTGCGAGCCGGCCTTCGACTACGGCCGGGCGTCCGCGCACTGGACGCTGGTCGACGGCAGCCGGCACGCCGCCGACGCCACCGGAATCGGGGCCGGTCAGACCCTCCGGCTGCAGACCGACCTCCCGCTCGGCATCGAGGGCGACCGGGTCCGGGCCCGGCACGTGCTCAGCCCGGGCGAGGAGGCCTACTGCTCGCTGTCCTGGGCGGAGGACCTGGCCTCGGTGCACGACGTCGAGGAGGCGAAGCGGCGGCTGGACGCCACCACCCGGTTCTGGCGCTCCTGGCTGGGCCGGGCCCGGCTGCCCGACCACCGCTTCCGCGACCCGATCCAGCGCTCCGCGCTGGCGATCAAGGGACTGACGTACATGCCGACCGGCGCCACGGTCGCGGCGCTCACCACCTCGCTGCCCGAGACGCCGGGCGGCGAGCGCAACTGGGACTACCGCTACACCTGGATGCGCGACACCACCTTCACCCTGCAGGCCCTGCACTTCCTGAACCTGGACTGGGAGGCGGACGAGTTCATGCAGTTCGTCGCCGACCTGGAGCCCAACGACGACGGGTCGCTGCAGATCATGTACGGCATCGACGGCCGCCGCGACCTCACCGAGTCGACCCGGGACGACCTGTCCGGCTACGCGGGCGCTCGGCCGGTCCGGATCGGCAACGGCGCGTTCGACCAGCGGCAGAACGACGTCTACGGCGCGGTGCTCGACTCCATCCTGCTGCACACCCGCCGCAGCCGGCGGCTGCCGCGGCGGCTGTGGGGGATCGTCGAGTCGCAGGCCCGCGGCGCCCAGCGGGTCTGGCGGGAGCCGGACCAGGGCATCTGGGAGGCCCGCGGCAAGCCGCAGCACTACGTGTCGTCCAAGCTCCTGTGCTGGGTGGCCCTCGACCGCGCCGCGAAGCTGGCCGAGATCCGCGGCGACCCCGAGCTGGTCGCCGAGTGGCGCGGGACGGCGGACGAGATCAAGCAGGACATCCTCGACCACGGTCTCACCGCCGGCGGCGTGCTCCGACAGCACTACGAGACCGACTCGCTGGACGCCTCCACGCTGCTGGCCGCGCTGTTCGGCTTCCTGCCGCGCGACGACGAGCGGCTGCACAGCAGCGTCCTCGCCATCGCCGACCAGCTGACGGAGGACGGTTTCGTGCTCCGGTACCGCACCGACGAGACCGACGACGGCCTGTCCGGCAAGGAGGGGTCGTTCCTCATCTGCTCGTTCTGGCTCGTCTCCGCGCTGGCCATCGTCGGTGAGGAGCAGCGCGCCCGGGACCTGATGGACCGGTTGCTGCGGGTCGCCTCCCCGCTCGGGCTCTACGCCGAGGAGTTCGACGTCGGGACCGGCCGGCACCTGGGCAACTTCCCGCAGGCGTTCTCCCACCTCGCACTCATCGAGGCGGCGGCCCGGATCATCGTGGCCGAGGTCCGGGAGGAGTTCTCCTGACGGCGTCCTGACGGCGGGAGCCGACCTCAGCTCGGGGCCGGCTCCGGCCGGGCGTCGCCGGCCCCCGCACGCCGCCGCCGGCGGCGGTCGACCGCCACCGCCGCGGCCGGGAACACCAGGACCGAGAGCACGCCGGCGCCGACCAGCGCGGCCGCGTTCTCGGGCAGCATGGTCCCGGTGTCCAGGCCGATCTCGCTGAGCGCCACCAGCAACGGCAGCGCGGTGGCGGCCAGGAAGGTCAGCTCGACCCGCTGCGCCGGCGGCAGCACCGACCGGTACACCAGCAGCGTGGGCAGTCCGCGGACGACCAGCAGCAACGCGAAGAACAGGAGCAGGCGGAAGGGCGCCTCGATGATGGAGTCGAGGTCGAGGCCCATCCCGGACGAGATGAAGAAGATCGGGATGAAGACCCCGTAGCCGACGGCATCCAGCTTCTCCTCCAGCGAGTGCACGTCGCCGGGAGCCCACCGGCGCAGCACGACCCCGGCGAGGAACGCCCCGAGGACGATGTCGATGCCGAAGTCGTTGGCCACCACGAGGAGGAGGAGCATCAGCGCGACCGTCCAGCGCAGCGTCGTCTGCGCGGTGGCATGCTCGCCGGCGCTCACGATTCCCCTGATCCGGTCGGAGACCAGGCGCGGCGCCAGGGTGAGCAGCAGCGCGACCACGCCCACCGCGACCAGCGAGAGCAGCCCGACGAACTTGCTGTTCGCGCCGAGGAAGATGGCGACCGCCACGATCGGGAGAAACTCCCCGACCGCGCCGGCCGCCATCGTGAAGCGGCCGAAGAGGCCGCCGAGCATGTCGTTGTCGCGCAGGATCGGCAGCAGCGTGCCCAGGGCGGTGGTGGTCAGCCCGATCGCCACCGGCACGAACGCCCGCACCAGCCCGGCGAGCTCCAGCAACCCGACGATGGCGCAGGCCAGCACGACGGTGATCAGCCAGCCCACGATCGCGAGGCGGCCGGGCCGCTCCCGGAACAGGCGCAGGTCCAGCTCGTAGCCGGCCAGCAGGAACAGGAAGCCGAGCCCCACGTTCGCGAACAGCTCGATGCTGTCCGGCTCGGCCCAGCCGAACACCTGCGGGCCGATCACGATGCCGCCGGCGATCAGGACGACGACCTGGGGGATGCGCAGGCGGGGCAGCAGGCCGACGACGAGGGGGGTGAGCGCCGCCACCAGCACGACGACCCACAGGCTGTCCAATCCCTGGGTGAAGTCGTCCACGGTCGTCACCCGAGCCCGAGGCGGTCCGAGCGCCGGGCCGCCGCCCGGACGACCTCGACGGTGGTCGCGTCGACCAGGTCGACCAGGGCCGAGCAGCGCTGCTCGAGGCCGGGGCGCAGGTCCGGCGGCGCGGCCCCGGCCAGCGTCTCGTACGCGGCCAGCAGCCGGCGGGCCACCTGGGGCGAGGACGCCCCGTAGACGGCGATCTCCAGGAAGGCGAGGTCGAGCAGCTCCTCCCACGACACCGACGGGACGAGCAGCCGGACGACGCCGTCACCGTCGACGAAGCACCCGGTCGCCGGCGGCCGCCGGAGGATCCGCAGCAGGACGTCCTCCAGCCGGTCGATCACCTGGGTGGCCGTCGTGGCCTGGTTCATCGCCGGCGACAGGGCCTGGGCGGCCACGTCGACGAGCTGGCGGACGCCGAAGGACGGGTCCTGGTAGAGGGTGCGCGACCGGCCGAGGTCGAGGCAGGCGACGAGGTCGGCGGCCGGCGGCGACCGGTCGCCGTGCACCGCGAACACCTCCATGCCGGTGTCGAGGTAGGTGCCGACCCGCGGGATCAGCTCCAGCACGCAGTCGTGCCGCCGGCCGAGCTCGACCAGCCCCGCCAGGTCGATCCCGCGGAGCACGCCGAAGGCCCGCCGCCCCTCCGGCGGCAGCCGCAGCACCGTCGGCGAGGCGGTCAGCGTGGGGGCGGCCGCGTCGTGGTAGGCCGCCGCCGGCGGGAAGTTCACGGCCACGGCCTGGCGGGTCTCGGTGGCCACCGCGGTGATGACCCAGCTGACCTGGAGCAGCTTCATGGTGGCGGTGACGTAGCCGACGAAGATCAGCAGGCTGGCCCCGACGAGGACGCAGGCGACCGTGACGGCGCGCGAGTCCACCGCCGGGTCCGCCCGGGCCTCGTCCAGCACCAGCACCGTCATGGCGAACGCGAAGGTGGCCAGGAAGACCCCGAACGCCAGCTTGGTCAGGAAGGACCGGACGAACGTCCGCAGGACCCGCGGCGACAGCTGCGCGCTGGCGAGCTGCAGGGCGACCAGCGTGATGGTGAAGACGACGCCGACGAAGGTGAGCATCGACGTGGCGATGACGCCGAGGATCGTGTCGGCCGCGCCGGCGCGGACGGGCAGCCAGCGGCGCTCCGCGGCCGGCAGGCCGAGGGCGTCCGCCTGCGCGGTCACGACGGCCAGCAGCACCCCGGCCAGCAGCAGCACCGACGGCAGCGCCCAGAACCGGTCCCGCAGCCACTCCCGCACCAGCACGCGACGGTGGTCGAGCGACCCGCCCGCCCCCAGTGCGCGCACCGTCGTCGGCTCCATCTGCACCTCGCTGCGCGCTGCGGCCGCACTGCGCGGGCAGGGCCGCCTGGGGGTGGCTGTCGCCGCCATGCTCCCCAGCGGCCCGGTCGGGCCCATCGCCCGCCAGGGATGAGATGGCGGGGTCGGCGCCGGCAGCCGACCGTCCGGCACCGCTCGTCGAGGCCGCCGGCTCCGGCCGCAGACCATCCGCGGAGGATGAGGGCACGCCGCCGGTACCCCAGGACGGTGGAGGGCGTGGCCGGGGACATGCACTACGACGTCATCGTGATCGGCAGCGGCGCAGGCGGGGGCACGATAGCCCACCGGCTGGCCCCGACCGGGAAGCGGGTCCTGCTGCTCGAACGCGGCGGCTACCTGCCGCGGGAGCGGGAGAACTGGGACTCCACCGCCGTCTTCGTCAGCGGTCGCTACCGGGCGCCGGAGTTCTGGTACGACCAGCACGGCCAGGAGTTCCCGCCGGAGGTCAACTACTACGTCGGCGGCAACACCAAGTTCTACGGCGCCGCCCTGTTCCGGCTGCGCCCGGAGGACTTCGGCGAGCTGCGCCACCACGGCGGGATCTCGCCGGCCTGGCCGATCGACTACGGCGACCTCGAGCCGTACTACACCGAGGCGGAGCACCTCTACCTGGTGCACGGCCAGCACGGGGAGGACCCGACCGAGGGCCCGGCGAGCGCGCCGTACCGGTTCGGTCCCGTCCGGCACGAGCCGCGGATCCAGCAGCTGAGCGACGACCTGGAGAAGCAGGGTCTGCACCCGTTCCACCTGCCGATCGGCGTCCGGCTCCGCCAGGACGAGCAGGGCCGGGCCACCCACGACAGCGTCTGCATCCGGTGCGACCGGGTGGACGGCTTCCCCTGCGTCGTGAACGGCAAGTCCGACGCCCAGGTGATCTGCGTCGACCCGGCCCTGGAGCACGAGAACGTCCGGCTGGTCACCGACGCGCACGTGGTGCGGTTGGAGACCGACGACTCGGGACGCTCGGTCACCCGGGTGGTGACCGAGCTCGGGGACGGCTCGACGGTCGACTTCAGCGCGGACGTCGTGGTCGTCTCCTGCGGCGCGGTGAACTCGGCGGTGCTGCTGCTGCGCTCGGCGAACGAGCGGCACCCGCGCGGCCTGGCGAACAGCTCGGACGTCGTCGGGCGCCACTACATGCGGCACAACAACCAGGCCCTCATGGCGGTGTCGAAGGAGCCGAACCCGACCCGGTTCCAGAAGACCCTGGCCATCAACGACTGGTACTTCAAGGCGGACGACTGGGACTACCCGCTCGGCGGCATCCAGATGCTCGGCAAGTCCGACGCCGAGCAGGTCCGCAGCGGGGCGCCCCGGTGGGCCGGCAAGGTGTCCCCGGGGATGCCGTTCGAGGTGATCGCCCACCACGCCGTCGACTTCTGGCTCTGTGGCGAGGACCTGCCGCTGCCGGACAGCCGGGTCACGCTGGACGGTGACGGCCGCGTCCACCTCGCCCTCGACGAGAAGAACAACATGGAGGGCAGCAAGCGGCTCCGGCACAAGCTGCAGGGAATGCTCGGCGAGCTCGGCATGCACCCGCACCACCTGCTCGACCACAGCATCTACCTGCACAAGGGCATGCCGATCGGGGCCACCGCGCACCAGGCCGGGACCGTGCGCTTCGGCCGGGACCCGGCGAGCTCCGCCCTGGACGTGAACTGCAAGGCCCACGACCTGGACAACCTCTACGTCGTGGACACCAGCTTCTTCCCGAGCATCGGCGCGGTGAACCCGTCCCTGACCGCGATCGCGAACGCGCTGCGGGTCGGGGACCACATCATCGAGCGGTTGGGCTGAGCCGACCGCGCCCGACCGGCGAGCAGGAGACATCCGATGGCAACTGAGCAGATGGACGCGCTCGTGATCTTCGGCGCGACCGGGGACCTGGCGAAGCTGGAGACCTTCCCCGCCCTGGTGGGCCTGGTCGAGCGGGGCGTGCTCGACGTGCCCGTGGTCGGCGTCGCCAAGAGCGGCTGGCGGCTCGAGCAGTTCCGCGACTACGCGGCCGCGTCGCTGCGGCTCAACGGCATGGACCCGGCGACCCCGGCCGCGGCCAAGATGCTGGGCCTGCTCCGCTACGTCGACGGCGACCTCGACGACGACGCCACGTACTCCGCCATGTCGGACGCGATCGGCCGCGGCGGCGGAACGGCGTTGTTCTACCTGGAGGTGCCGCCACCGCTGTTCGGGCGGATCGCCCAGGGCATCGCCACCGCCGGCCGGGCCGACGGCGCGCGAGTCATGGTCGAGAAGCCGTTCGGCACCGATCTCGCCAGCGCCCAGCAGCTGAACAAGACGATGAACACGGCCTTCCCCGAGGACGCCATCTACCGCGTCGACCACTGGCTGGGTCTGGACCCGCTGGAGAACGTGCTGTTCGCCCGCTTCGCCAACACGGTGATCGAGCCGCTGCTGCACCGCGACTACGTGGAGAGCGTGCAGATCACGATGGCGGAGGCGTTCGACGTCTCCGACCGGGGCAGCTTCTACGACCGCACCGGGGCGATCAGGGACGTCGTCCAGAACCACATGCTGCAGGTCCTCGCCAGCGTGCTCGCCGACGCCCCTGCGGCGCGCGGCCACGACGCCTGGCGGAAGGAGAAGACCAAGCTGGTCGGAGCGCTGCGGCCGCTGACGGTCGAGGACACGGTCCGCGGCCAGTACGACGGCTACCTGGACGTGGCCGGCGTCGCCCCCGGGTCCACCACGGAGAGCTATGTCGCCGTGCGCCTCGCGGTCGACACGCCGCGCTGGGAGGGCGTCCCGGTGCTGATCCGCGCCGGCAAGTGCATGCCGGTCACCGCCACCGAGGTGGCGATCCGGTTCCGGCACCCATCCCGCGACCTGCTCGAGCCCGGCGCCGCCGCCGAGCCCAACATGCTGCGGTTCCGCATCTGGCCGGAGAGCGAGATCGGCCTCACCCTCAGTGGGAAGAAGCCGGGAGCCGGCTGGATCCCGCAGGTCGAGGACCTCGTGTTCGCGGAGCGGCCGGGCACGGACATGCGGCCCTACGACCGGCTCATCGGCGCCGCGCTGGTGGGGGAACGCTGGCTGTTCGCCCAGCAGCAGACGGTCGAGGCGGCCTGGCGGGTGGTCGAACCCGTGCTGGGCGACGCGGTCCCGGTGCAGCCCTACCCGCAGGGGAGCTGGGGGCCGAAGGACGCCGACCGGCTGCTGCCCGAGGGCAGCACCTGGCACGACCCCGCCGGCTGAGTCGATGGATGACCACATCGTCCCCCGGCGGGTAGTGATCGTCGGCGGCGGCTTCGCCGGGCTGTTCGCGGCCCGGGAGCTCCGGCACCGACCGGTCGAGGTCACCGTCGTCGACCGCGCCGCGCACCATCTGTTCCAGCCGCTGCTCTACCAGTGCGCGACCGGGGTCCTGTCCGAGGGTCAGATCGCGGTGCCCCTGCGCGGCCTGTTCAAGCGCTACGACAACGTGGACTGCGTGCTGGCGGAGGTGACCGACTTCGACCTGGACGCCCGCGAGGTGCTCGCCATGCGACCGTTCGAAGGCACGATCCGACTCCCGTACGACGACCTCATCGTCGCCGCCGGCGTCGAGCAGTCCTACTTCGGCCACGACGAGTTCGCCCCGCACGCCCCCGGGATGAAGACGCTGGCCGATGCGCTGGTGATCCGCCGGCGGGTCTTCGGCGCCTTCGAGATGGCGCAGACGGCGACCGATCCGGCCGAGCGCCGGCGCTGGCTCACCTTCGCGCTGGTCGGCGCCGGGCCGACCGGCGTCGAGCTCGCCGGCCAGATCCGCGAGCTGGCCACCCTGACGCTGCGGGACCAGTTCCGCCGCCTCGATCCGGAGGAGGCGAGGGTGCTGCTCTTCGACGCGGGCAGCGAGCCGCTCGCCCCGTTCGGGCCGAAGCTCTCGGCCAAGGCGGCGACGTCGCTGCGCAAGATGGGCGTCGAGATGCACATGGGCTCGCGCGTCACCGACGTCGACCAGGGTGGCCTCGTGGTCCTCGACAAGGACGGGGTGTCCACCCGGTACGAGGTCGGCAACGTGCTGTGGACCGCCGGCGTCACCGCGCCCCCGCTCGCCGGCATGCTCGCGAAGGCCGCCGGGGCCGAGCAGGACCGGGCCGGGCGCATCGTGGTCCAGCCGGACCTCACGATCGCCGGGCACCCCGAGATCGCGGTGGTCGGCGACCTGATGAGCCTCAACCACCTGCCCGGCGTCGCCGAGGTCGCCATGCAGTCGGGCTACTACGCCGGCAAGCGGATCCGGCGGCAGGTCGACGCCGCCGGGGAGCCCGCCAAGCCGTCGAAGCCGTTCCGCTACCGCGACTTCGGCTCGGCCGCCTACCTCTCCCGCGGTCGCGCGGTGATCTCGGTGGGGCGGTTCCACGCGAGCGGCCTCATCGGCTGGTTCGCCTGGCTCGGCATCCACATCGCCTTCCTGACGACCTTCCGCAACCGGCTGGGAGCCATCCTGACCTGGGCGCTCGCCTTCAGCCGCGAGTCGCGCCGGGAGCGTGCCTTCACGATGCAGGAGATCGTCGCCGGCGAGGACGTCTACCGCAGATCTCCGCCGGCCGCCCCGACGCCGCCCACGCCAGCCGGGAGCGCCCCGTGACCAACGCCGCGTCCCTGCTCCTCGCCGCCGAGCAGCCCCAGCTGCTGCCGGCGCGGGAGCAGATGGCCTTCACGCTCATGGTGCACGTCATCCTGGTGCCGCTCGGGGTGGCCCTGCCCTTCATCACCCTGGTGATGAACTTCCTGGGCCTGCGCAAGAAGGATCCGGTCGCCATGCAGCTGGCCCGGCGGTGGTCGACGGTGATGGCGATCCAGTTCGCCATCGGCGTCGTGACCGGCACCGTCCTCAGCCTCGAGTTCGGCCTGCTCTGGCCGGGCCTGATGGGGACGTGGGGCGACGTCTTCGGCATCGGCTTCGGCATCGAGGCGTGGGCGTTCTTCCTCGAAGCGATCCTGATCTCGATCTACCTCTACGGCTGGAAGCGGTTGAGCCCGCGGACCCACTTCCTGCTGGGCCTGCCGATCCCGCTCGTCTCGCTGCTGGGCGCATTCGGCATCCTGTCCGCCAACGCGTGGATGAACACGCCGCAGGGCTTCACCCTGGACGCCGCCGGCAACCCGACCGCGGTCAACGTCGGCAAGGTGCTCTTCAACCCGATGCTCGGCCCGCAGTACTGGCACTTCATCGCCGCCGCGTACATGACCGCCGGGTTCATGGTGGCCAGCGTCTACGCCGTCGGCTGGCTGCGCGGGCGCCGCGACCGCTACCACCGGCTCGGCTTCCTGGTCCCGTTCACCGTCGCCGCGATCGTCACGCCGATCCAGCTGGGCGTCGGCGACTTCATCGCCCGCTCCGTCTACCAGCAGCAGCCGGCGAAGTTCGCGGCCATCGAGATCGTCTGGGAGACCGGGCCGGACCAGACCGAGTACCTCTACGGGCGGTTGCAACCGGACGGGACCGTGGACGGCATCGGGATCCCCGGACTCGACTCGATCCTGGCCGGCTTCAGCCCGGACACCGTGGTGCAGGGCCTCAGCAGCTTCCCCGAGGACGAGCGGGCCACCATCCGGCAGGCGAACATCGCCCACTGGGCCTTCGACACCATGGTCGGGATCGGGACCGTGCTCTTCCTGCTCTCCGCGTGGTTCGGGCTGGCGTGGCTGCGCCGGCGGGACATGCCGCGGTCCCGGTGGTTCTACCGGTGCGCGGCCGTGGCCGGCGTCGCCTCCGTCATCGCCGTCGAGGCCGGGTGGATCACCGCGGAGGTCGGTCGGCAACCGTGGATCGTCTGGGAGCACATGAAGGTCGCCGAGGCGGTGACCAACATCAGCGCCGGCCCGATCTGGACCTCGTTCGCGATCCTCGTCGTGGTCTACGCACTGATCGCCTGGGCGTTCGTCGGCCTGCTGCTGCGGCTGCGGGTCAGGTGGCGGCGCCAGGACGCCCAGCTGGCGCGGGAGACTGCGCCCGAGACCGAACCGGACAAGGTCGCGCCGTGACCAGCGCCGACGTGATGGCACTGGTCCTCCTGCTGGCGATGGCCGCGTACGCCTGCGGCGGCGGCGCCGACTTCGGCGCCGGCTTCTGGGACCTCACCGCCGGTGACCGGGACGAGGGGGCCCGGCCGCGGGCGCTGGTGGACGGCGCCATGGCGCCGGTGTGGGAGGCCAACCACGTGTGGCTGGTCTTCGTCCTCATCATCACCTGGACGGGGTTCCCGCAGGTGTTCGAGGCGGTGGTCTCCACCACCTGGGTCGCCGTGATCCTCGGCGGGCTCGGGATCGTCCTGCGCGGCGTGGGCTTCGCGTTCCGCAAGCCCACCCTGCAGGCCGCCCGCCGCCGGCGGTACGGAACGCTGTTCGGCCTGGCCTCGATCGTCGCGCCGTTCTTCCTCGCCGCGGCGGTCGGTGGCGTCGCCTCCGGACGCGTCCCGGTCGGCAACCGCGCCGGGGACCCGGTGACCTCGTGGCTCAACCCGACGTCCCTGCTCTTCGGCGTGCTCGCGGTGGCGGCGACGGCGTTCATCGCGGCCGTGTTCCTGGCCCGCGACGCCCGCCGGCTGGGCGAGCCGGACCTGGAGGGCTACTTCCGGCGCCGGGCCGTGGCGGCCGGGACCGCGGTGCTGGTGGTCGCCCTGGCCGGGCTGCTCGTGCTCCGCGCCGACGCCCGGCACGTGTTCGACGGGCTGCTCGCCGGGTGGGGGCTGGTCTTCGCGGTGACGGCGCTGGTCGCCACCGCGGCGACGGTCGGGCTGGTGGCCCGCGGCGTCCGTCGCGGCACCCGGGTGACCACGGTGGTCGCGCTGGCCTCGCTGGTGCTGGCCTGGGGCATGGCGCAACGCCCGTACCTGCTGCCGTCCTCGCTCACCGTCGCCGACGGCGCCGGCGATCCCGACACGCTGCGCTGGCTGCTGATCGTGACCGCCGTCGCCGTCGTGGTGGTCGCTCCCGCGCTCGCCCTGCTCTACCGGCTGGACCTCTCCGACCGGCTCCGCGCGGACCACGACGCCGACCTCGTCGAGGACGCGTCACTGCGCGGCGACGGCCGGGTCGCACCCTGAGCGGCGCCCGGCGGCGCCCGGCGGCGCCCGGCGGCGCCCGGCGGCTCAGCCGGCGTCGGCCGGGGCAGGAGCCTCGGCCGCGATGTCCGCGGGCCCGTCCGGCCCGGGCAGCGCGCCCGGCCGCGGGAGGAACGCCGCCCACCGCTCGAGCCGGTCCAGCAGCGGCAGGCCGGCCAGCGTCAGCACGGGAGCGAGCAGCGCCAGGTATTCCACGGCGGGTCCCCCTTCCGGCCGACTACGGACAGCATCGTCCCGGCGGGGCCGGTCTGGATCATCCGCGCGGGATGACTGTCGGGCGGCCCGGTCACCGGGCCGGAACTCACCCGCCCGGGATGACGCCGGTCGGCGACCGCGTGCCGAGGCTGGTCACGGTGACGCCCGAGCCGTCGCCGCCGGAGGGAGCGCGGGCATGAGTGGCAACAGGCGGATCGTCGACGCGGGACGGTTGTGGGTAGGCGGCATCATGGCCGGCGTCGTCGGCGCCGGCATCGCGGTGGTGGGCCTGCTGATCGCCCGCGGCATCGCCGACGTGCCGGTGTTCGTCGAGCAGGACGGCAAGCTGGTGAACGCCAGCACGTGGTGGTACGCCGGAGCCGCGATCGTCGCCGCGTTGCTGGCCACCGGCCTGCTGCACGCCCTGCTCCTCGGCGCCCCGCGGCCGTTCACGTTCTACGGCTGGGTCTCCGGGCTGGCGGTCGCGATCGCGGCACTGGTGCCGTACACGACCGGCGCGGATCTGGACTCCAAGGTCGCCACCTCGCTGATCAACCTGGCCATCGGGATCGCCGTCGCCTCCATCGTGGCGAGCGTGGGCCGCACCGCCGCCCGGGTGCTGGACGAGGCTCCGGACCGCCCTCCCGGTCCCCCACCCGGCTGGTAGGCGGCAGGTCGGGTACCGCGAGCGGTGACCCCAACCATCCGGCGCGGATGAGGCGCGGGCGGCGGGGACACCGGACGGTGGCATCCGCACACCCGTCGCGACACGAGGAGACGATAGTGACCGAAGCACCCACCGCGCGGAGCGCGCCCGGAAGCCAGTCCACCGCTCCAACCCCAACCGGGTGGGTCGGCTGGCTGGTCTTCGCGGGGATGATGATGATCCTCGTCGGCTCCTTCCAGGCGATCAACGGCCTGGTCGCGCTCTTCAACGACGACCTGTACGCCGTCCGTCCGAACGGCCTGGTCGTCAACGTCGACTTCACCGCCTGGGGCTGGACGCACCTGCTGCTGGGCATCCTGCTCATCGCCGGCGGGGCCGCCGTCTTCTCCGGGCGGGTCTGGGGCCGGACGCTCGGGGTCATCGCCGCGATGGTCAGCGCGATCGTCAACTTCGCGTTCATCCCGGCCTACCCGGTCTGGTCGCTGCTGGTGATCACCATCGACATGCTGGTGATCTGGGCGCTGATCGCCCATGGCGGCGAGCTGCGCGAGAGCCGCGAGAACAGGTACTACTGAGATGGCCATCGGACCGGTGCAGCTGGTCGTCCTGGGCTTCAGCCACCCGGACTTCCACGGCGAGGTCATCGCCGAGCTGGAGCGGCTGCGGGCGAGCGACACCGTCCGTGTCATCGACGCGCTGGCGGTCTACAAGGACGCGGCCGGCGAGATCGAGATCGAGCACCTGAGCAACCTCAGCACGGAGGAAGCGGTCGAGCTCGGCACCGTCGTCGGCGCGCTGGTGGGGCTCGGCGTCGACGGCGAGGAGGGCATGGAGCGCGGCGCCGCTGCCGGTGCCGAGGCGATGGCCGACGGGGCCGAGGTCTTCAGCGACGAGCTAGCCTGGGACGTGCTCGAGGACATCCCGAACGACTCGGCCGCGGCGCTGCTGCTGCTGGAGCACCAGTGGGCGGTGCCGCTGCGGGACGCGGTGGCCCGGGCCGGCGGCTTCCGGATCAGCGACGGCTTCATCTCCCCGCTGGACCTGGTCGCGATCGGCCTGGTCAGCGCGGAGGACGCGGCCCAGATGCACGCGATGGAGCAGGCGGCCGGCAGCGCACGCGGCTGAGCCACCACAGCAGGACGAAGGAGGCAGCATGTTCGGATCTCGCAGGGTGGCCCGCCGGACGGGCCGCAGGACGGCCCGGCGCGTGTCGCGACGCTGACACCACCGCACCGGCCCGCACCGGCCGCCGCGGCCACTCCGGCAGCGGCGGCCGGTGCCGTCTCACCCCCGTGAGCGCGCCGCGGGGAGGTAACCGATCACCCACCTTGGGCGATGTCACTGCGCTCCGTGGCCAGCAGACTGGCCGCGGGGGTAGTCGCCACGGGTCGGGGGTCAGATGAACGGATCATGGACAGGACCTGAGGGTGACCCGCTCATGGTCGCGAAGCTGTCGCCACCCGGCATGCCGGCGACCTTCGTCCCCCGCCAGCGCCTGCTCGACCTCACCTCCGCGGCGGTGCGGGGCCCGCTGACGGTGGTCACGGCCCCGGCCGGGTCGGGCAAGAGCGTGCTGCTCGCGTCCTGGGCAACCGGCGGGCACGCGCCCGGGCCGGTGGTGTGGATCACCCTGGACGCCGGCGACGACCAGCCGGGCACCTTCTGGTCGTACGTGCTGGCCGGGCTCGACCGGGCCGGTCACCCGCTGCCGGGAGCCGAGGCGCCGGCGCGCGCGGACGCCGTCGACGACTCCTTCCTCATCCGGCTGGCCGCGCACCTGTACGAGCAGGCCGAGCCGGTCGTGCTCGTGCTGGACGAGGCCGACGTGCTCGGCACGCCGGGTCCGGTGCCGGCGGGCCTGGACTTCCTGCTCCGGCACGCGCGGCCCCAGCTGCGGCTGGTGGTGGCGAGCCGGGGGGAGCCGGCGCTGTCGCTGCACCGCGACCGGCTGGCCGGCTCGATGGCCGAGATCCGGCTGGACGAGCTCGCGTTCAGCACCCCGGAGGCGGCGGCGCTGCTGGCGGCGCACGGCGTCACCCTGTCCGGCGCCACGCTGGACACCCTGGTCGAGCGGACCCGCGGCTGGCCGGCGAGCCTCCGGCTGGCCGCGCTGTCGCTGCAGCACTCGGCGAGCGACCAGGCCGAGCAGGTCGCCGCCGCACTGGCCGGCGACCGGGGCGCGCTGGCCGACTACTTCCTCTCCGAGGTGCTCCGCTGGCAGCCGGCCGACCTGCAGGACTTCCTGCTCCGGACGAGCGTGGCCGACCACCTGCCGCCGGGCCTGGCCGAGGAGCTCAGCGGCCGGCCGGACGCGACCTGGACGCTGGAGGCGCTGGCCCGCGCGAACGCGCTGATCGACGCGTGCACCGAGCACGCCGACTGCTTCCGGTACCACCCGCTGTTCGCCGAGATGCTCCGGCGCCAGCTCGGCCGCGAGTGGCCCGACGAGGTCGCCTCGCTGCACCGGGCGGCGGCCCGGTGGCTGCTCGACGCCGGCTCGCTGGCCGAGGCGCTGCGGCAGTTCGCGGCCGCCGGCGACCGGTCCGAGGTGGCCGCGCTCGCGGTCAGCCGGCAGGCCGTCGGCGCCCTGCTCGCCGGGACCGACCGGGGCGAGCTGGCCGAGCTGCTGGCCGGCGCCCCCGAGCCGGCGACCGCCGAGCACGCCGTGCTGCTGGCGGCGGTCGCGGCGCTGCGGCGCGACCTCGACGGGTGCCGGCGCCAGCTCGACCGGGCGACGGAGCTGCTCCCGCTGGTCGCGCCGGCCGAGCTGGCCGCGGTGACGCTCACCGGGGCGCTCGCGACCGCGGTGGCCGGCCGTCTCGCCGGGGACTCCACGGAGGTGCTGCGCGCGGTCGCCGTGGCCGAGGAGGCGGCCGAGACCCTGCGGCGGTCGGGCCGGCCGGCACCGCCGGAGGTGCGCTGGGCCATCGCGTACGAGCGCGGCGTCGGCCTGCTCTGGGCCGGTCGGCTGGAGGCGGCCGCGGTCGCGCTCGCCGGCGCGGCGTCCGCCGCCCACCGGAGCGGCCTGGAGCTGCCGCGGATGCAGGCGCTCGGCCAGCTCGCCCTCACCGAGGCACTGGCCGGCCGGCTGACCCGCGCGGACGCGATCGGCGGGGAGGCCGAGGAGATCGCCGACACGCTGACGCTGTCCGGCGACCGGCGCTCCGGGGCGGCCGCGGCCGCGCTGGCCTGGGTCAGGTCGGAGGAGTGCGACTCGCCCGGCGCCCGCGCGCTGTGCGAGCGGGCCACGGGGCGGTGGACGCTGGCCGGCGACGCCGTGGCCGGCACCGTGCTGGCGCTCGTCCGGAGCCGGCTGGTGCGGGCCCGGGGTGGCCCGGACGGCCTGCTGGACCCGGGGCCGGCGGCGGCGCGCACCCCGGCCTGGCTGGAGCACCGCGCCCAGGCGGAGGCGGCGTCCGGCGAGGTCGCCCGCGGGCGGGTGACGGAGGCCCGGCAGCTGCTCTCCGGCGCGGTCGGGTCCGGGCTGCCCTGCGTGGCGCTCGCCCTCGCGGCCGCGGAGCTCGCCCAGGGCCGTCCGGACGCGGCGCGCTCGGCGCTCACCTCCCTCCTGGAGCTGACCGGCGTCCCGCTCGACGTGCGGATCTCGGCGTGGTTGCTGCAGGCCTCGCTGGAGCTGGAGAGCGGCCGGCCGGGCGCCGCCCGGACCGCGCTGGACCGGGCGCTGCGGCTGGCCGCGCCCGAGCGGCTGCGCCGCCCCGTGCTGGACGCCCCGCCCGACGTGCGCAGCTTCCTGCGCCGGAACCGGGAGCTCGCCGCGGCCCATCCGTGGCTGCTGGCGGCCGGCCCGCGGACCGGTCCGCCGGTGCGGCACACCCCGCCGGTGCGGGCGCGGGTCACCGCCGGCCCGGTGCCGACCGGCCTGGCGCCGGTGCTGGTCCTGCCCCTGACCGAGAAGGAGCAGGAGGTGCTCCGCCTGCTGTCCGCCCTGTTCAGCACCGAGGAGATCGCGCAGACCATGTTCGTGTCGGTGAACACGGTGAAGACGCACGTCCGGGCCATCCTGCGCAAGCTCGAGGTGACCGGGCGCAACGAGGCGGTCCGGCGGGCCCGCGAGCTGGAGCTGATCTAGGGCCCGTCGGGCACAATGCCGGCGTGGCGGCGTACGAGCTCAACGAGCAGGCGGTGGCGCGGGCGCGGCGGATGATCGACGCCCGGCAGTACGTGCTGGACAGCGACTGGGGCGTGGTGCAGCCGCGCGCGGACGACGAGAACGCCTACCTGAAGGCGCACTCCTGGGCCGACTACGCCGAGTGGCACCTCGGGCTGACCGAGGGCGCCACCGACGAGACCAAGGCCCGGTACGCGTTCGTCTACGGCGACTTCCGCCGGGTGCACCGGACCGGGCTGATCGCCTGTGTCTACCGGGCCGCGGAGTGGCGGCACAAGGACGTCGAGCTGGCCGCGCACGAGCTGCTCCAGCACCTGGACCGCACCACCGCCTGACCCGCCCGGCGGGCGGTCAGGCCGGCATGTCCCACGGCGCGCGGGACAGCGGCCGGCCGGTCTCCAGCAGCGACTTGAGGTTGGACAGCACCGCGGCCCAGCCGGAGGCGGCGGCCGCGTCGTCCTGCTCGGCCAGTCCCTCGTGGGTCACGGTGAGCCGGACGATCCCCCCGTACGGCTCGATCGCGAAGGTGACCCGGGAGGCCGGGCCGTCCGGGTCGGCCGGCTCGGCCCAGGTGGTCACCAGCCGGCTCGGCGGCTCGCTGACCTCGACCGTGCCGACCACGTCGGCGACGCCGGAGCCGTCGGTGCGCCGGTGCTCCCACGACGAGCCGGGCCGCCAGTCCGAGACGTTGGCGTGCCCCCAGTACGCCGCGGTCAGCTCCGCGTCGGTGAGCGCGTCCCAGACCCGCTCGGGCGTGCTCTCGATGTAGGTCACGTACACGAAGGCCGGCCGGCCCATGGTGCCCTCCGCTCGTCGTCGGATCCCGCTGAGCGCGCGCAGCCGCGGCCGCTCGAACTTGTCGATCCACCGCTCCTGGATCTCGTGCAGCGGGACCGGGTTGAGGTAGTGCAGCTTGGCCCGGCCCTGCCACACGGTGCTGACCAGGTTGGCCGCCGCGAGCACCCCGAGGTGCTGGGTCGCCGCCTGGCGGGTCATGCCCAGGTCGTCGCACAGCTCCCCGAGGGTCTGGCCGTTGTGCCGGTGCAGCCGGTCCAGCAGCCGCCGCCGGGTCGGGTCGGCCAGCGCCCGGAAGACCAGGTCGAGGTCCGCGGGCACGACCCACGTTATGCAGGTAATTGCTTGCATGTCAAGCAGGGGTTGCCAACCCGCGGATACTCCGGTCAGGAACCCCCTCCCGGCCAGAGGATCAGATGACGCAGCCGAGCGATCTTGCGGACGAGACCACCACCGCGAGCACCGAGACCCCGCCGCCGAGCGGGGCGACCAGGGCGGCGCCGGCGGTGAGCCGGCGCCGCTGGTTCCACCTCACGCTGCCCGGTGCGTGGGTCGCGCTGCTGTTCGGCTGCCTCGCCTTCACCCCGTCACTGCTGCCGCGCAGTGGGCTGATCCAGGGCGTCGTCTGCGGCATCAGCGCGGCGATCGGGTACGGCCTCGGGGTGCTCGGCGCCTCGATGTGGCGGGCCTTCGCCGACCGGGAGCCGCGCGAGCCGTCGCCGGGCGCATGGCGGGTCTTCGCCGTCATCGCGGTGCTGGCCCTGATCGGGTCGTACCTGCTCGGCCAGCGCTGGCAGGGGCGGATCCGGGACCTGATGGGGGTGGCCGCGCCCGGACTGGTGAGCACGCTGCTCTGGCCGGTGCTGGCGGCGGTGGTGTTCGTGCTGCTGCTCGGCGTGGCCCGGGGCCTGAAGGGGCTCTACCGGTGGGTCGCCCGGCAGCTGAACCGGTGGATCGGTCCCCGGGCGGCCCGCGGGGTGGGCTGGGTCGCCGTGGTCGGGCTGACCTACGCGCTGGTCAGCGGCGTGCTGCTGACCGGGCTGGTCGAGGTCGCCAACGAGACCTTCTCGGTCCGGGACGGGATCACCAAGGAGGGCGCGGTGCAGCCCACCGACGGGCTGCGCTCCGGCGGCCCGGGCTCGCTGGTGCCCTGGGACAAGCTCGGCCGGGAGGGCCGGTCGTTCACCGGCACCGGTCCGACCGCACAGGACATCGCCGCGTTCACCGGCTCCCCGGCACAGCCGCCGATCCGCGCGTACGCCGGGCTGACCGCCGCGGAGCTCACCGAGGACCGGGCCCGGCTGGCGGTCGACGACCTGGAGCGGGCCGGCGGCTTCGACCGGGCCTACCTGATGGTCGCCACCACCACCGGCAGCGGCTGGGTGGACCCGGCCTCCGTGGACACCTTCGAGTACCTGACCGGCGGCGACTCGGCCGCCATCGCCATCCAGTACTCCTACCTGCCGTCCTGGATCTCGTACCTGGTCGACCAGGCGAAGGCCCGGGAGGCCGGCCGCGAGCTGTACGACGCGGTGTACGACCGGTGGTCGAGGCTGCCCGAGGCCAGCCGGCCCAAGCTGCTCGTGTCCGGGGAGAGCCTCGGCTCGTTCGGCGGGGAGACCGCGTTCAGCGGCGAGTACGACCTGCGCAACCGGACCGCCGGCACGCTGTTCGCCGGGCCGCC
Source organism: uncultured Actinomycetota bacterium (assembly GCA_963849885.1). Lineage (GTDB taxonomy): Bacteria > Actinomycetota > Actinomycetes > Mycobacteriales > CADCTP01 > CADCTP01. The sequence goes on from CAWKIV010000006.1 coordinate 214,166, forward strand.
GAACTTCAACACGCTCTACCGGACCTTCACCGACGAGCGCGACGACGGCAGCCTCGAGTTCGAGCCCGTCTACCGGGAGGGCCGCACGGTGCGGTTCCAGAGCGTGCCCGGCACCAGGGTCGAGCCGGCGGACCGGCCGTGGGAGGGCAGCCGGGTCCTCTACCTCCAGCACGCGTCCGACCCGATCGTCTGGTGGAGCCCCAACCTGCTGATGTCCAGCCCGGACTGGCTGCGCGAGCCACCGGGGCCGGACGTGCTGCCCGAGATGACCTGGATCCCGTTCGTCACCTTCTGGCAGGTGACCCTCGACCTGCCGCTGGCCACCGGGGTGCCGGCCGGGCACGGGCACAAGTACACCTCCGAGTACGTCGACGCGTGGGCCACGGTCCTGCAGCCGGAAGGCTGGACGACGCAGAAGGCGGACCGGCTGCGGCAGATCATCGGCACGGGGTGAGGCGGCCCCGGCAGACGCCCTAGGCGAGTTGGACGGCCAGCAGGCCGAGCCCGTTCAGCGCCCAGTGCAGCAGCACCGGGGCGAGCAGGCTGCCGCTGCGCACCCGCAGCCAGCAGAAGACCGCGCCGCCGACGGCGGTCACCAGCACGGTGCCGCCGACGCGGGCCAGCGTGCCGGCCAGGCCGCCGCCGAGCGCGCCGGTCGCCACCTCGTTGGCCGCGCCGCCGCCGAGCGCCGGCAGCACGTGCCACAGTCCGAAGAGGACCGACGACACGACGGTCGCCGCCCGCGGGCCGTGCCGGCGCGCCAGCATCGCCCAGAGCACCCCGCGGAAGGCCAGCTCCTCGGCCAGCACGGTGCCCAGCGGGATGACGACCAGCCCGTCGAGCAGCACGTCCGACCAGCTCCGCCCGGTGGTGCCGGCGAGCGAGTCCCGGGCCACGACCAGCGCGGCGGCGTACCCGAGGGCGACGAGCCCGGCCGCCGCGCCGCCCCAGCGCAGCCCGGACCGCCACCGGGTCAGGCCGACCTCGGCCGGGGTCAGCCCGGCCGCCCGGGCCACCACGGCGAGCACGACCACCGACGCGAGCCCGATGGCCAGGTGCGCCGCCGGGACCAGCCGGTTGGCGACCAGGCTGGTCGCGAGCAGCCCGACGGTGACCGTCAGCCAACCCAGCGGCATACCCCGGCTCCCGTCCCCGCGTCCGGCCCAGTGTGCCGTGTCGGCCGGGGCTGGGTACGACGACGCCAGCACGCCACCGCGCAACCCCGGAGGAGCCCGATGCCCGAGGAGACCGTCGACGAGCTGCCGCGGGCCGTCGACGTGGTTCCCGACGAGATGCGGGCGCAGATGGCGGACAGCCCGCTGGTCGACCACCTCAGCGAGCTGCGGGTGGACGCCGACGACGAGGACGACCCGGTGCTGGTCCGCCCGGACGGGTCGGTGGTGGACACCTGGCGGGAGGGCTACCCGTACGACGAGCGGCTGAGCCGGGACGAGTACGACCGCTCCAAGCGGCTGCTCCAGATCGAGCTGATCAAGCTGCAGAACTGGGTGAAGACGCGCGGCGAGAAGGTGGTCATCCTCTTCGAGGGCCGGGACGCGGCCGGCAAGGGCGGCACCATCCGGCGCTTCATGGAGCACCTCAACCCGCGCGGCGCCCAGGTCGTCGCGCTGGAGAGGCCGAGCGAGCGCGAGCAGACCCAGTGGTACTTCCAGCGCTACGTCGAGCACCTGCCCGCGGCGGGCGAGATCGTGCTCTTCGACCGGTCCTGGTACAACCGGGCCGGCGTCGAGCGGGTGATGGGCTACTGCTCCCCGGCGGAGTACCTGGACTTCATGCGGCAGGTGCCGGAGCTGGAGCGGATGCTGACCCGCTCCGGGCTGCACCTGGTCAAGCTGTGGTTCTCGGTGTCCCGGACCGAGCAGCGCACCCGCTTCGCCGTCCGCCAGGTGGACCCGGTGCGCCGGTGGAAGCTCTCCCCCACCGACCTGGCCTCGCTGGAGAAGTGGGACGCCTACACCGAGGCCAAGGAGGCGATGTTCTTCTACACCGACACCGCGGACGCGCCGTGGACGGTGATCAAGAGCAACGACAAGAAGCGGGCCCGGCTGGAGGCGATGCGCTTCGTGCTGTCCCGCTTCCGGTACGACGACCGGGACGACGAGGTGGTCGGCACCCCGGACCCGAAGCTGGTCGGCCGCGGCGCCGACATCGTCGAGCAGGACGAGCGGGCCGAGACGCTCTTCCCCACCCTGGACGACGGGGATCGTCCGGGAGGATGACCCGGGACGGTCCCGCGGTCCGATGCCGCGGCGGCCGGGCCGGAGCAGGGTCGGGGGCATGGCGAAGAAGACCCCCCACATCCTGATCGTCGGCGGCGGCTACGTCGGCATGTACGCGGCGCTGCGGCTGCGCCGGCGACTGCGCCGGGGCGAGGCCACCGTCACCGTGGTCGACCCCTCCCCGACGATGACCTACCAGCCCTTTCTCGCCGAGGCCGCGGGCGGCTCGATCGAGCCGCGGCACGTCGTCGTCCCGCTGCGCAAGGTGCTGCACGGCGTCGAGGTCGTCACCGGCCGGGTGACCGCGGTCGACACCGCCCGGCGGGAGGCGACCGTCGACACGGCGGCCGGCGAGACCGTGCGGCTGCCGTACGACGCGCTGGTGCTGGCGCCCGGCTCGGTGTCCCGGACGCTGCCGGTGCCCGGCCTGGCCGAGCACGGGATCGGCTTCGGCACCCTGGGCGAGGCGGTGCACCTGCGCAACCACGTGCTGTCCCGGCTGGACGCGGCGTCCAGCACCGCCGATCCGGCGCGGCGGCGGGCCGAGCTGACCGTCACCGTGGTCGGCGGCGGCTACTCCGGCGTCGAGGTGCTGGCCGAGCTGGAGGACATGGCCCGGTACGCGCTGCGCCACCACCCCCGGCTCCGGCCGGCCGACCTGCGCTGGGTGCTGGTCGAGGCCGCCGACCGGATCATGCCCGAGGTCAGCCTGCCGATGGCCGAGTACACCGCCGAGCGGCTGCGCGCCCGGGGTGTCGAGGTGCGCCTCGGCACCCGGCTGGAGTCGGTCGTCGACGGGCGGGTCCGGCTGTCCGACGGGGCGGAGTACGACGCGGCCACCGTGGTGTGGACGGCCGGCGTGCGGGCCAACCCGCTCGCCGCCCGGCTCGGGCTGCCGGTGGACCACCGCGGCCGGCTGCCCACCACCGCGGAGCTGCGGGTCCCGGGCGGGCGCGGGATCTGGGCGGCCGGCGACGCGGCCGCCGTGCCGGACCTCACCGCGCCGGGCGAGCTGTGCGGCCCGAGCGCGCAGCACGCGGTCCGGCAGGCCAAGCGGCTCGCCGACAACCTCGTCGCCGACCTGCGTGGCCGCCCGCTCACCCCCTACCGGCACCGCTACGTCGGGTCGGTGGCCAGCCTGGGCCTGCACCGGGGCGTCGCCGAGGTCTACGGCGTCAAGCTGCGCGGCTGGCCGGCCTGGCTGATGCACCGGCTCTACCACCTGAGCCGGATGCCCACGCTGAACCGCAAGGTGCGGGTGGCGGCCGGCTGGGCGCTGGCCGGGCTGTTCCGCCGGGAGGTGGTCTCGCTCGGGCAGGTGGAGCACCCGCGGGAGGCCTGGGAACATGCGACCGGTGAGCACGTCCCCACCGGCGCCCGCGCCGCCGCCTGACCGGCGTCCGGGCGCGCCGGCGGCGGCCGCCCGGCTGGACCGCTGGCTGGGGGCGCGCCGGCGCCAGGTCGACGCGGGGCTGGCGGTGCTGCTGGCCGCCGTGCTCGGCCCGTTCACCGTGCTCGCGCTGCCGGCCGGCCGGCCGGGCTGGGCCGCCGCCCAGCTCGGCTGCGCCGCCGCGGTGCACGTCGCGCTCGCCTTCCGGCGGACCGCGCCGGCGCCGTCCTTCGGCACCGCCTCGGTGGCGCTGGCCGCCAGCGAGCTGCTGCCCGGGCTGGCCGGGGAGGCGCCGTTCCTGCCGTCCGCGGTCGTCTACCCCATCGCGCTCTACTCCTACTGCGCGTACGGCGGGCGGCGGGCGCCGCTGCTCGGCGCGCTGGTCGGCGCGGCCGGCGCGGTGCTCATCACCGCCCGGTCGGTGGTGCAGGCCGAGCCGGGCACCCGGGCGGAGGCGGAGACGCTGCTCAACTCGGCGCTGCTGCTCGGCTTCCTGCTCGCGGTCGTGGTCGCGAGCTGGAGCCTCGGCGTCTTCCGCACGGTCCGCTCGGTCTACCTGGGCACGCTGGAGGAGCGGGCCCGGCTGGCCGAGAGCGAGCGGGAGGAGCAGGCCCGCCGGGCGGTGCAGGACGAGCGGGCCCGGATCGCCCGGGAGATGCACGACGTCGTCGCGCACTCCCTGTCGGTCATCGTCAGCCAGGCCCAGGGCGGCGCGTACGTCGCCGCGGCGCAGCCCGAGCGGGCGGCGAAGGCGCTGGAGACGATCGCGGAGACCGGCCGGGAGGCGCTGGCCGACATGCGCGGGCTGCTCGGCGTGCTGCGGGCCGACCCGGACGCGGCCGAGCCGGCGCCGGCCGACCCGCAGCCCGGGCTGGCCGACCTGCCGGAGCTGGTCGCCCGGGTGCGCGCCGCCGGCCTGCCGGTCTCGCTGGTCGAGGCCGGCCGGCCGCGGCGGCTGGGGGCGGCGACCGAGCTGGCCGCGTACCGGCTGGTGCAGGAGTCGCTGACGAACACGCTCAAGCACGGCGGGCCGGCGGCGCGGGCCGAGGTCCGGCTGGACTGGACGGACGAGGAGCTGGCGGTGACGGTGGTCGACGACGGGACGCGCCCGGCGGGATCCGGCGGGCCGGGTGGCGCGGCCGCTCCGGGCGGGCGGGGCGGGCAGGGGTTGGTGGGGATGCGGGAGCGGGCGGCCGTGGTGGGCGGGCGGGCCGAGGCCGGCCCGCGCCCGGGCGGCGGCTTCGCGGTCGCGGCGCGCTTCCCGGTGGGCCGGCCGTGATCCGGGTCTTCCTGGTCGACGACCAGGAGCTGGTCCGGGCCGGCTTCCGGATGGTGCTGGACGCGCAGCCGGACATGCGGGTGGTCGGCGAGGCCGGCGACGGCGGGGCCGCGCTCGCGGCGCTGGCCGCCACCGCCGCCGACGTCGTGCTGATGGACGTGCGGATGCCGCGGATGGACGGGGTGGAGGCGACCCGGCGGCTGGTGGCCGCCGGGTCGGCGGCGAAGGTGGTCGTGCTGACCACCTTCGACCTGGACGAGTACGCCTTCGCGGCGCTGCGGGCCGGGGCCAGCGGCTTCCTGCTCAAGGACGCCCGCCCGGACGCCGTGCTGGACGCGATCCGGACCGTGCACCGGGGTGACGCGGTGATCGCCCCGTCGACCACCCGGCGGCTGCTGGACCGGATCGCCGCCGACCTGCCGGCCCCGGCGGCCGGCCCGGACCCGCTCGGCCGGCTGACCGAGCGGGAGCGGGAGGTCCTGCTGGAGATCGCCCGCGGCGCGTCCAACGCGGAGATCGGGCACCGGCTGCACCTGTCCGAGGCGACGGTGAAGACGCACGTCGGGCACATCCTGGCCAAGCTGGAGCTGCGCGACCGGGTGCAGGCGGTGATCCTCGCCTACGACGTCGGGCTGGTCCGGGCCAACCGCTGACGCCCCGTCCGCCGCCACACGTAGGCGGCGGTGACCACGGCCAGCAGCGGACCCCACAGCAGCAGCGGGACGTAGCACGCGGTCATGAAGATCAGCCAGCCGCCGGTCGGGAAGCCGTCCGCGGCGTTGGCCGCGCCGTCCCACTGCACGGCGGCGTCGATCCCGAGCCAGGTGAGCATGGTGGCGCCGACCGCGGCCGGGACCGCAGCGGCCCACACCGGGATCCGCCGGCCGCCGATCAGCGGCAGCCAGCGCGGCGCCACCTCGCCCCAGCGCTGGACCAGCCCGAGGGTCAGCAGGGCGAGCCCCTCGGCGACGATGCTGAGCGCGAAGACGTACGGCGTGGTCACCCAGCCGGGCACGTCCTCGGCCGGCGCGCCGGTGACGCCGATCGGCAGGCCGAGGCCGAAGGCGATCCGCCACAGCCCGGACGGCAGCGTGAGCAGGGGGACGGCGTGGGCCGTCCACAGCACCCACCGGGGGACGGCGGCGGCGGTGGCGGTGGCGGTGGCGGCGGGCGGGGTGAGCGTGCTGGTCATCGGGCCTCCTCGGGTCGTCCCCGCCATGCTCGGCGCGCGGCCCCGCCGCCCGCGTCGGCCCGCGGTCCCGTCCGCCCTCGGCCGGGAGGCGGAGGCCGGCTCAGCCGAAGGGCAGGGTGCGGCCCTCGGCGCTGCTGCGGCGGGCGCACTCCAGCACCCGCAGCACCTCCCGGGCCTCGGTCGCCGGCACCGGGACCGGCCCCTCGCCGCGGACCGCGGCGGCCATCTCCCGGTAGAAGGTCTGGTACGCCCCCGGCACCCGGTCCGCCGGCCGGGCACCGTCCACAGTGGTCACGATGCCGGCGCCGCCGGTCTCCCCCCAGCCCGGGTCGCCGGGCCGGGCCCCGGCCAGCAGCGCGGCCGCCTGGCCGTCGATGCCGTCCCAGACGAACGAGCCGGCGTCGCCGTGCACCTCCAGCCGCGGGCCGGGGGCGAGCACCAGCGAGCCGGCGTGCAGGATCGCCCGGAGCGGGCCGTACCCGAGCACCAGGTGGAAGTAGTCGTCCACGGTGCCGCCGGGCCGCTGGACGCCGACGTCCCCGGTCACCGTCGCCGGCGGGCCGAACAGCCGCAGCGCCTGGTCCACCAGGTGCGTGCCGAGGTCGGCGAGCAGCCCGGCGCCGGGCCCGGGCCGCTCCCGCCAGCGGTCGACCACCTCCGGCCGGAACCGGTCGTACCGGGCCAGGTAGGTGCTCACCGCGCCGAGCTGTCCGGAGTGGACACACCGGGCCACGGAGAGGTGGTCGCTGTCCCAGCGCCGCTGGTGGAAGGCGGCCAGCTGCCGGCCGGCGGCCGCGGCCCGGGCGATCAGCTCGTCCGCCTCGGCCGCGGTCGCGGTCAGCGGCTTGTCCACCACCACGTGCCGGCGGGCGCGCAGCGCGGCCGCGGCCAGCTCGAAGTGCACCGCGTTGGGGGCGGCCACCACGACCAGCTCGACCCCCGCGTCGGCCAGCAGCTCGTCCACAGTGGACACGACCGGCACCGCGGGCAGGTCGCGGTGCACCTTGGGCGGGTCGCTGGACACCACCGCGCGCAGGGCCAGCCGCGGCTCGGCCCCGATCAGCGGCGCGTGCAGCGAGGCGGCGGCCATGCCGTAGCCGACCAGGCCGACCCCGACCGGGGCGGTCATCCCGCGCCGTCCCCGTACACCAGCGCGACCTTCACCGCGCGGTCGGCGAGGGCGAGGTGGTGGGGTCGGGTCAGCACGAGCGTCCGGGGCACGCGGTCCATTCTCCCGCAGACCGGGGGACTTTCCGGCGTCGGCTGGCTGGGTGAGGCTCTCCTGCAGGAGCAGTTGCTCCGACACGCTGACCGAGAGTTCGACTTCGCGTGCGGGCCGGGTTCGACGCCCGGCTGGAGCTGCGGGCCGACCTGAGCACCGGGGACTATCGGCTGATCGAAGTGTGAGCCCGCCTCCGGGCGGGAATGCGGCCGGGGTGGCAGTGACCCGGCGGGTGATGAGCGGGCTGGATCCGGGCGCGGTCTTCGCCGTCCTCCGGGACGGCGGGACGTACGAGCACTGGGTGGTCGGCACCCGCAAGATCCGGGTCGTCGAGCCGGGCTGGCCGAAGCCGGGCAGCGCGCTGCACTACACGGTCGGCTGGGGTCCGCTGCGCAAGGACGACGAGACCCGGTCCTGCGCGTACGAGCCGGACCGGCGGCTGGAGCTGGAGGCGCACGCCTGGCCGGCCGGCACCGCCCGGATCGAGCTGCGGGCCGAGCCGATCGCCGCGGGCACCCTGGTCAGCATCGACGAGCACCCGCTGCGCGGGCCCGCCAAGCTGCTGCACAACCCGCTGGTCGACCTGGCGATCAAGACCCGGAACGTGGAGACCCTGCGCCGGCTCGAACGTCTCGCCCGCCACCGGTGACCGGGCCGGGCGCGCCGGCCGGGACCGACCGCGCGTCGCCGGTGATCAGCCCGGGCCGGCGCGCCGGGCGGGTCAGCGCCCGGGTGACCGCCAGCGCCAGCCGGCCGGTGCTGCCGGCCCGCAGCGCGGCCAGCGCCGCGTTGGAGCCGGGCGCGCCGTGCACGCCACCGCCCGGGTGGGCCGAGGCGGACGCCAGGTAGAGCCCCTCGATCGGGGTCTCCGGCCGGCCCAGCCCGGCGGTCGGCCGGAAGATCAGCTGCTGGTGCACCGCGGCGGTGCCGCCGGCGACGGCGCCGCCGGCCAGGTTGGCGTCCGCGGCCTCCAGGTCGCCCGGGAACTTGACGTGCCGGCCGATGACCAGGTCGCGGAAGCCCGGGGCGTACGCCTCCAGCTGGGCCTCCATCCGGTCCAGGAACCGGGCCCGGTTGTCCGGGTCGGACCAGTCCCCGCGGATCTCGCCCCCGGCGTCCTCGGCCGGGTGCAGCGGCACGTGGGTGTACGCCCAGGCCGACTCGGTGCCGGCCGGCGAGCGGGTCGGGTCCGCGGTGGTGGTCTGGCCGACGAGCATGAACGGCCGCGCCGGCACCCGCCGCAGCGCCAGCTGGTGGGCGAAGTCGGACAGGTCGTCCAGCCCGCCACCGACGTGCACGGTGCCGGCGCCGGCGGCGTCCGGCTGCTGCCACGGGATCGTCCCGGACAGCGCCCAGTCGACCTTGACCGTGGCGCCGTCCCACTCGAAGCGGCGCAGGTCGTCCAGCAGCCGGGCCGGCAGGTGCTCGGTCCCGACCAGGTCGAGGTAGAGCTGCGGCGCGGTCACGTCGGCCAGCACGGCCCGGCGCACGCCGACGGTCTCGCCGCCGCCGTCGCCGCCGACCCGGACCCCGACCGCGCGGCCGTCCCGGACCTCGACCCGGGTGGCCGGGGCGTTGCACTCCAGCCGGCCGCCCTTGGCCCGCAGCCGGGACACCAGCGCGTCGGTGAGCCGCCCGGCGCCGCCCTCCGGCGTGGGGAAGCCGACGTCCTGGCCGAGCATCGCCAGCAGCCAGCCGTACAGCGCGCTGCCGGCCGACTCCGGCGACAGGTCGGTGTGCATCGCGTTGCCGGCCATCAGCAGCGTGGCCGCGTCCGCGGTGAACTCCTCGGCGCCGAAGCGGCGCACCGGCAGCACGGCGAACCGGGCGAACCGCAGCGCGCCGGCCGGCCCGAGCCGGCGCAGCAGGCTCGCCGCCGGCCGCAGCGGCGGCAGCGGCCGGAACAGCGCCGGCACCAGCGCCGGGGACAGCCGCTGCCACTCGGCGAACATCCGCTCCCACGCCTCGCCGTCGCCGGCCCCGGCCGCCTCGACGCTGGCCATGGTGGTGGGCAGGTCGCGGCTGAGCACCGCGGTCCGGCCGTCCGGCATCGGGTGCGCCAGCGCGGCCGGGGCGTGCCGCCAGCGCAGCCCGTGCTCGTCCAGCCGCAGCCCGGCGATGATCGGCGAGGCCACGGTCAGCGGGTAGAACGAGCTGTAGAGGTCGCTGACGAAGCCGGGCGCGGTCACCTCCCCGCTGCGCACCGCGCCCCCCGGCTCCGGCTGCGCCTCCAGCACCAGCACGCTCCAGCCGGCGTCGACGAGCAGGTTGGCCGCGACCAGCCCGTTCGGCCCGGCGCCGATGACCACCGCGTCCACGAGTTCCCGCGCCACGCTTCCCCCTGCCCGCGGATCCCCCGGCTCATGCCCGGCGCGAAACTCCGGTGCCCTCACCTGTCGCGCGTGCTGGGATGGGCGGCGAGGAGGTCCAGGGATGGACGGTACGGCACCCGGGGTGCGCGACCGGTTGCGGCGCGCGCTCGGCACGGCCATGCGGGAGCGGGACACCGTGGCGGTGGCGGCGTTGCGGTCCGCGCTCGGCGCGATCGACAACGCCGAAGCCGTCGACCCGCCGGCGCCCGCGGCGCCTGCGACGCCCCGGCGCCGGAGGCGCCCGAGGCGGCGGGCCGCCGGGGATGTCGGCAGCGGCCGGGACGCCGGACGCGGCCGGGACGCCGGACGCGGCGGGAGCGGCGGGAGCGGCGGAGGCGGCGCGAGCGGCGGCCTGGGGGGCGGGGGTGCCGGCGGCGAGCCACGCGCGGGTGGCCGGCACGGTGGCCGGTGTCGGCGCCGCCGAGGTGCCGCGCCGCGAGCTGACCGAGGCCGAGCAGAAGGCCATCATCCGCACCGAGGTGGCGGAGCGGGAGGCGGCCGCGGCCGCCTGCGAGCGAGCCGGGCGGCCGGACCGGGCGGACCGCCTCCGCGAGGAGGCGGCCGCCCTCGCCGCCCACCTCCCCTGACGCCCCCCGTCGCCTCCCCGTCGCCGCGCGCCGCCGGCCCGGTCACCCATCCCCGGCGGCTAGTGCTCTGCCTCACGGGACGGGGCGGAGCACCAGCCGGTCGAAGTGCAGGCCTCCGCCTCCCGCGGCCGTGGGGTCGGGCGGCCGGAGCAGCCGGAGGCCCCGGCTCACCCGCCGTGGGGCGACCGTCCCCGGTGGCTAGTGCTCTGCCCCACGGGCCGGGGCAGAGCACTAGCCAGTAGAGGTGCGGGCCTCCGACCCCCGAGCCACCCGATCCCCCGGTCACCGACGCGGGCCGTCCGGTCCACGCCACCGACCCCGAGCGGCCCGACCCCCGATCCCCGCGCGGTCATCCGACTCGGCCCGCCCGGCCTTCGCGACTCGACCCTCCCGGTCCCCGCCACCCCGACCCCGGCAGCCGGCCCCGACCCCGGGCAGCCGGCCCCGGTCCCGACCAGCCGACCCCTTCACCGGACGCCGACCCCGCGGACAGCCGACCCCCCCGGTTCCCGCCACCGAACCTCCGGGCGCCGATCTGCCGTTGCGCTGGTCAGCTGAGCCGGCGGCCGGGCGGCGAGAGCCGGCCCGGACGGCCCGACCCGCCGGTCTGTGACCGTCCCGGGCGGCTAGTGCTCTGCCTCGCCGAGCGGGGCGGGGCCGGGCGGGGGCCGGGCGGGGGCCAGGCGCGGGCCAGGCGGGCGCCGAGGCGGGGGCCGGGCGGGGCCAGGCGGGGCCAGGCGGGGGCCAGGCGGGGCCAGGCGGGGGCGGGCGGGGGCCGGGCGGGGCGGAGCACGAACCGGATCAGCGGCGGGTGGCGATGACCTCGAGGTACTGGGAGGGGATGGCGACCGACGGGCCCGGCCCGCGGTCGTGCTCGGTCGCCAGCGCGGTCAGGTCGGCGTGCAGCTGCGCCTGGCCGGCCTCGTCCAACGTCTCGAACGCCTTGCGCACCGGCCCGTAGTTGACCCGGAAGAAGTCGGTGAACTCGGCCGCGGACCGGTAGCGGAAGACGTACTCCCGCTCGGTGATCCGCAGGTCGGTGACCGCCCCGCCGATCAGCTCGGCCAGCCGCTCCCGGGTGCCCCACTGGCCCGGCGGCCGCAGCCCGGCCGGCGGCGGCACGTGCTTGCCGACGGTCCGGAAGATGCCGCCGACGAAGCTGGCCGGGGTCCAGTTGGCCAGCGCGATGGTGCCGCCGGGCCGGCAGACCCGGACCAGCTCGGCCGCCGCCCGCTCCTGGTCCGGGGCGAACATCACCCCGACCACGGAGAGCACCGCGTCGAAGGAGGCGTCCGCGTACGGCAGCGCCTCGGCGTCGCCCTCCACGAAGGTGACCGGAAGGCCCTCCGCCGCGGCCCGGAGCCGGCCCCGCTCGAGCAGCTCGGGCACGTAGTCCAGGCCGGTGACCTCGCACCCGCAGCGGGCCGCGGCCAGGCTGGCGTTGCCGCTGCCGGCGGCCACGTCGAGCACCCGGGCGCCGGCCGGCAGGTCGGCCGCCTGCACCAGCCGCTCGGCGATCGGCACGATCTGCGCCGCGACCGCGTGGTAGTCGCCGCTGGTCCAGGCCACCTGTTGGCGGGCCTTGACCGCGGCCAGGTCAGGGGCCGGCGTCTGTGTCGTCGTCATTGCTGCGTCTCTCCCCATGCTCGGATGTCGGTCGGCTTCGACCGAGGAACCTGAGACGCAGCGTCGGGCCGGACGGACGGCAGCCGGCCAGTTCTGGATCTGTAGCGGCCCGGTACAGGATCTGTACTGCGCCGGGACCGGCGGCGGCCTAGCCTCGAGCTGCAGGCGCCCGGTCTCGGCGAGGGGGAGGGCCCGATGGCGGTCTACGGCCAGTTCTGCCCGGTGTCCAAGGCGATGGAGCTGCTCGACGAGCGGTGGACCATGCTGGTGATCCGGGAGCTGCTGCTCGGCAGCCGGCACTTCAACGAGCTGCGCCGCGGCGTGCCGCGGATGTCGCCGGCGCTGCTGTCCACCCGGCTGCGGACGCTGGCGCGCGCCGGGATCGTGGAGCGGCAGGAGGCCGGCGGCCGGATCAGCTACTCGCTGACCCAGGCCGGCGAGGAGCTGCGCCCGATCGTGATGGCGCTCGGCGAGTGGGGCGCCCGCTGGGTGCCCAGCCTCGGCGACGCCGACCTCGACCCGCACCTGCTGATGTGGGACGTGCACCGCAACGTCGACCTCGGCGCGGTGCCGGCCGGGCGGACGGTGCTCGGCTTCACCTTCACCGACGTGGCCGGCAAGGCCCGGAACTGGTGGCTGCTGATCGACCCGGACGGGGTCGACGTCTGCGACTTCGACCCCGGCCACCCGGTCACCGCGAGCCTCCGGACCGACCTGCGCACGCTGACCGAGGTGTGGCGCGGCGACGTCGAGTGGAACGCCGCGGTGCGGTCCGGGCGACTGACGCTGGACGGGCCGGCCCCGGTCCAGCGGGCCCTCTCCAGCTGGCTCAAGCTCTCCGGCTTCGCCGGCGTCACCCGCCCGACCCCGGTCGGGGCTCAGCGCGAGTAGCCGCGGAAGTAGTCGACCACCAGCTCGGGGACCGCGTCCGCGTCGTCGCCGAGCGACCGGTCCGGGAAGTCGAAGACCGCGACCATCATCTGCACCGGGTACGCCGGCGGGCCGGCGCAGCCGCGGACCGGCTCGCCGTCCACCAGGAACTCGACCCGGTCCGCGGTCCAGTCGACCGCGTAGGTGTGCCAGTCGGCGACGTCGATCGGCAGCCGGGGCGCGGCGAAGTCCTCGGTCACCGCGGGATCGCGGAAGGCGTGCAGGCCCATCCCGACGGCGGCCGACCGGCCCGGCTCGACCGCGTCGCCGAACACCTCCATCACGCAGATCTCGGCGCACCGGTCCGGCCGGTCCTCCAGCCCGACCATCCACCAGGCCACCATCGACCGCGGGGTGACCACGCCGCGCGCCCGCATCTCCAGGTGGCCGCCCTGCGGGGTCCAGCCCTCGAACCGCTCCTGCGCCTCCCGGACGGTCGCGCCCGCCCGCCACGGCTGCTGGCCGACCGTGCTGCCGACCGGCCCGGAGAAGTTGCCGGACTGGATCCCGGACACCCGCAGCGGCGGGGAGTGCTCCCCCGGCAGCCACCGCCCCTGGTCCGGCGGGATGGACAGCCGCAGGCAGGAGTCGGCCACCTCGTACGTCGCCGCGGTGGCCGCGCGGGAGCTCCAGGCCGGCAGGTAGTGCGGGAGCCAGACCGCCGGATCGAGCCCCGGGCCGGCGAAGTCGTCCTCGAAGTCGAGCCGCCGGCTCACCCCTGCTGGCCCGGCGGCCGGGAGCCGATGTCGAACGTCGTCCCGAACGGGTCGGTGACCGAGGCGATCCGCCCGTACACGAAGTCCTTCGGGTCGGTCGCGCTGCCCCCGGACGCCCGCGCGGCGGCCACCGTGGCGTCGGTGTCCGCGACCTCGAAGAGCGTGCCCCACCGGGACGAGCCGGCGGACGGGTCGCCGGCGATGCCGCCGACCTCGTGCCCGTCCGGCCGGCGCAGGAAGGTGAAGTCGAGCCCGGGCAGGTCGGGGTTGCCGTCCAGGGTGAAGTCGAAGACGGCCGCGTAGAACTCGCGGGCCGGCCCCGGCGTCGGGGTGGTCAGGTCGTTGCGCAGCAGCGTGCCGGGCTGGTTGACCAGCTCGGCGCCGACGAAGGAGCGCGCCTCCCACAGCCCGAACTGGGCCCCCACCGGGTCGACGGCGACCGCCATCCGGCCCTGGCCCGGCACGTCGTCGGGCGGCTGGACCAGCCGGCCGCCGGCGTCGAGGACCCGCTTGGCGGTCGCGTCGCAGTCGTCGGTGGCCAGGTAGACCTGCCACCAGAAGTCGGTGGGGTCGGGGTCGACGTTGGGCATGATCGCGGCGACGGCGCGGCCGTCCAGCCGGCACATCGTGTAGCGCCCCATCTCCTCCGAGCCCACCTGGAAGTCCCAGCCGAAGACCGCGCCGTAGAACTCCATCGCCCGGTCCAGGTCCGGGATGCCGAGGTCGATCCAGGTCGGCGTGCCGAGCGGCTGGGGTGTGTCTATCCGGCTCATCGTCGGTCCTCCCGTGTCGTCGGTGGGTCGGCCCGGACGCTAGTCCCGGGCACCGACAATTTCCGCCGCTCAGCCCGGCTGCAGCACGGACAGGATGTTGCCGGCCGGATCCTTGAACCAGGCGATCGGCGGCCCCTGGCCACGCATGACACCCCTGGCGTCCGTGCTCGCGTACCGCTCGAAGGTGACACCCCGGGCAAGGAGCTGGTCGACCGCGGCGTCGATGTCCGGCACCGGGAAGTTGAGGATCGTGAAGGTCGCCGGCACGTGGTCCGGCTTCGGATAGACCAGGATGTCCCGGTCGCCGGCCACGTGCAGGGTGAGCATGCCGTGCTCCTCGGTCACCGTCAGCCCGAGCGTCCCGCCGTAGAACTCCCGCGCCCGCGGCACGTCGTCCACCGAGAAGCCGCTGAACGCCTTCGTGTGCTCGAACATCCGAGCCCTCCTCACCGTCGGTCGCCGCCCAGCATGCACCGGCCGGCCGCCCGGGACGTCGAGACCGGCCGAATGGTCTCGACACGGCTGGCAGGATCCGGGGAGTGACCGAGCCGGCCCGCGACCCGGACGCCGACCCGGCCCGGGCCCCGGACGCCGACCCGGCCACCGACCCGGACGGCGCGGACGTGGCCCGGCGCCGCCGGATCTTCCACCACCTGCTCGCGGACACGCTCGGGGTGTCGGTCACCCACGTCACCGTGTGGTGCGCGGTGACCTTCTTCGTCTACCTGGAGACCCGGTCGGTGTTCGCCACCGGCATCGTCCCGGGGCTGCCTCACCCTCACCGCGCTGTCCGGGCTGTGGTTCGGCAGCCGGTCGACCCGGCTGCCGCCCGCATCGCTCGCTGCGTCCAACGCCGGCGCTGATCATGGCGCTGATGGCACTACGGGCTGTTCGTGACCGGGCGTCGGAGCGTGGGCCTGGCACTGGCTTCTCTCGGGACGCTCACCGGGCTGGCCGGCGACGCTGGTGCTGGACGCTGTCTGGATCACTGCGGTCGTCAGCCGGCCGGAGCGCGGGCTGGCGCTGGTCTTCGAGCGCTACGGGCTGGCCGGGGTGGCGCGAGCTGGTGGCGCTGCGAGCCCCAGCCGGCGCCACCGGCCTAGGCCCGGGCCCCGACGTACCGCGGCCGGCCGGCGAGCAGCCCGACCACGCCCTGCGGGACCAGCAGCGCGACCAGGAGCAGCAGCGGCGCCGTCCAGCCGCCGGTCCGGTCGTGCACCGCGCCGACCAGCAGCGGCCCGCTCGCGGCCAGCACGTAGCCCACCGACTGGGTCAGTGCGGAGAGCCCCGCGGTGTCGGCCGGGGTGCGGGCGCGCAGCACGATCAGCGTCAGCGCCACCGCGAACGCCGCTCCCTGGCCGATGCCCAGCACGACCGCCCACAGGTACGGCGCCGCGGTCGGCGCGACCAGCACGCCGGTCAGGCCGGCGACGGTGAGCACAGTGGCGCCGAGCGCGTACGGGCGCTGGGTGCGGGCCCGGGTGGCGAACCGGGGCAGCAGCAGCGTCACCGGGACCTGCACCAGCGCCGAGGCGGACATCACCGCGCCGGCCGCCACCGCGCTGTAGCCCTCGTCCCGGTAGACCGTCGGCAGCCAGGACAGCACCGCGTAGAACGTCATCGACTGCAACCCGAAGAACGCGGTGACCTGCCACGCGAGCGGGTCCCGGCGCAGCGCGCGGCCGGCGGCCCGGTCGGCCCCGGCGGCCTCGGCCGGCCGGGCGGCCCGCGCGGCCCGGGCCGCCCGGGCGGCGCCGGTGCGACGGCGGGCCAGCGGCAGCCAGACGAGCAGCGCCACCAGGGCCGGCACCGCCCATGCCCCGAGGCCGCCGCGCCAGCCGCCGGTGGCCTCGGCCAGCGGCGCCGTGATGCCCGCGGCCAGCGCCGCCGACCCGCTCAGCGACATCGTGTAGACGCCCATCATCGTCCCGGTGCTGGCCGGGAAGTCGCGCTTGACCAGCGTCGGCAGCAGCACGTTGGCCACCGCGATGGCCCCGCTGGCCAGCACGGTGCCGACGAACAGGGCGGTGGTGCCGGCGCTCACCCGGACCAGCAGGCCGGCCCCGAGCACCGCCAGCACCCCGGCGATCACCGGCTCGATGCCCCACCGCCGGGCCAGCGCCGGCGCCGCCGGGGCCAGCAGCCCGAGGCAGAGCACCGGCACCGAGGTGAGCACCGCGGCCATCCCGCCGGACAGCCCGAGGTCGGCCCGCAGCTCGCTGAGCACCGGGCCGACGCTGGCCAGCGCCGGGCGCAGGTTGACCGCGGCCAGCGCGACCGCGAGCCCCAGCAGCACCGCCGACCGGCGTCGCGACCGTACGGCGGAGCCCACCCGGCCATCCTGCGGGACGGCCGGGCGGGCTCCGGTGCCGGGGTCAGACCGGCTCGCCGCTGCTGTACGACAGCCGGATCACCGAGCCGGTGCGGATGTCGCCGTAGTAGAGCTGCGGACCGCGGCGGCGGACAGCGCGCCGAGACCGGCGCCGACCGGCTGGACGCCGCCATCGGCCCGCCCGCCGCCGGACCGCCCGGCGCCGGATCCGGCGCCGGCCCGGTCACCGGCGCCGGCCCACGGCGACCCTCCACAGTGTCCGGACGGTGGCCGGGGACAGCAGCCGGGTGTCGGGCCGGACCCGGGCCGCCGGCACCCGGACCCGCAGCGCGCCGGGCCGGCAGCGGAAGTCCAGCGGGACGGGCAGCTCCACCGCCTCGCCGTCCAGGCCGACCCGGACCGAGGTCTCGCCCGGCACGTCCACCCGCGCCTCCGGCACCGTCCACTGTGTCCACCGCCCGGCCGCCGGGGTGCGGCCCACGGCCAGCGCGGTGGCCACCCGGGCCAGCGCGGCGCCCTGCTCGCTGGTCGGGTGCAGCGCGGAGACCTGCAGCAACCCGGTGTCCAGTCGCGGCCGGCCGCCCAGCCGCAGCGGCGGCCGCAGCTCGTACGGGTTGTTCGCGACCAGCAGCAGCAGCGGTCCGGTGTGCACCCGCCCGTCCGGGTCCCGCACGGTGACCGGCCGCGGCACCGCCGCGCCGCGCAGCCCGACCGGCAGGACCGCGTGCGCGGTGGCCAGCTTGGCCGCGCGGTAGCCGGGTTCGTGCACCATCTCCGCGTACGCGCCGAGCGAGACGTTGTTGACGAAGACCCGCTCCCCCACCGTGGCCAGGTCGACCCGGCGCTCCTGCCCGGCCTCGGCGTCGTACGCGTCCAGCGCGTCCAGCGGCGCGCCCCGGTCCAGCCCGAGGTCGTGCGCGAAGTGGTTGCGGGTGCCGGCCGGCACGCAGACGAACGGCACGTCGGCCGCCGCCGCCACCGCGGCGACCAGGCCGAGCGAGCCGTCCCCGCCGGCCATGCCGATCGCGTCGGCGCCGTCGGCGACCGCGGCCCGGGCCAGCGCGGTCAGGTCCTCGCCGGGGGCCAGCAGGTGCACCTCGACCCCGCGCCGGCGGGCCGCGGCGGCCAGGTCCAGCCGGGCCGCCTTGCCGTCCCCGGATCTCGGGTTGACCAGCAGCCACGGCCGTCGCGGTGCCGGCCCGCCGGGCAGCGGGGCCCGGCCCACCGCCCGCCGCGCCGCGGCGACGTAGGCCACCGTGAGCAGCACCAGGCCGAGCACCCACCAGCCCCGCCGCAGCCCGAACCAGACCAGGTCGACCGCGAGCAGCAGCAGCGCCAGCGCGGCCAGGGCCAGGTTGAGCCGGCGCTTCCAGACCCGCCGGGTGGTGAACGCCCACCAGCCGGCGGCGAGCAGGACCACGCAGTTGACCAGCGCGGTGACGCCGAGCAGGGCCAGCTCGTCCAGCGAGACGACCAGCGCGAGCGGGATGCTCAGCCCGAGCAGGCCCAGCACGGCCAGCGCCACCAGCGCCCAGCCGCGCCGCCCGCCGGTCCGGCCCCCGCGCTCCGCCGCCATCGCCTGCACGATGATCCGCACCGGCGGCGCTGTCAACGCCCCGGCCGCCGGGCTCAGCCCGGCGGGACCGGCGGCCGCAGGTGGTGCACGGTGACCGGCGGGGTGGCCGGCCGGCTCTCCCGCCGCCAGCCGAGCGCGTCCACGCCGTCGAGGAAGGCCCGCTCGCGGGGGCGTCCCGGGTCGGCCAGCCAGACCTCGCCGGTGCCGCCGACCAGCCGGGGCAGCAGGTCCAGCAGCACCGGGATCGTCTTCGGCTCGTAGAGCACGTCGGCGGCCAGCACCAGGTCCCAGGGCGCGCCGGCCAGCAACGGGTCCGGGCGCTCGAAGGCGCACACCACGGTGCGCACCGGGACGCCGTTGCGGCCGGCGTTCACGGTCGTGAACGCGACCGCCTCGGCCGACTGGTCGGCGGCCAGCACCTCCGCGCCGGCGCCGGCCGCGGCCACGCTGACCAGGCCGAGCCCGCACCCCAGCTCGAGCACCCGGACGCCGGTCAGCGGCCGCCCGGCCACCGCGGCGGCCAGCGCGGCGCCGCTGGGCCACAGCTCGGCCCAGAACGGCAGCCGCTCGTCGCCCGGGTCCTCCTCGGCCAGCACCTCGTCCAGCAGCGCGTCGCCGTCCCGCGGGCGCAGCAGCCGGATCTCCCGCCCACCCAGGGCGAGGACCTCCTCGACCAGGTCGGCCGCCGCGCCGCCGGGCAGCCCGGCCGGCGCCTCCACCGGCCGCGGCTCACTCACCCCCGCACCCTACGCACCCCACCACCCACGCCCGCCCCCTCCGCCGATCTCGAGGAGAGGGCGGCGGATCGGCGACAGGGGCGGGTCAGTGGACGCCGGAGGCGGCGGCGTGCAGGAAGGCGGCGGCGACCTGCTCCGGCGTCTGCACCTTGGAGATGTAGCCGTCCACCGGCTCCAGCGCCTTCTCCAGCAGCGCCGCCTCCGGGCGCTCCCCGTACGCGACCACGGTGATCTCCACCGGCCGGTCCTCGTCCGCCGCCGCCTTGAGCCCGGCCGCGAGCTGGCCCGGGGTGATCGAGTCGGCGTCGTCCTCGTTGCGCCCGTCGGTGAAGATGACCACCTGGTTGCCGACGTCGGCGCGGTAGTTCGCCACCGCGGACCTGTACGCGGCCAGCATGGTGTCGTAGAGCCCGGTGCCGGTGCGCTGCCCCACCAGCTTGCCGACCGCGCCGGTCAGCCCGGCCCGCTGCCCCTCGCCCAGCGGCGCGGTGCGCAGCAGCACCTGGTAGTCCCGCGGCGGGTCCAGCAGCGAGCCGAACGCCCACAGCCCCAGCGACGACTGGTCCGGCAGCAGCCGGCCGACGGCGAGGCAGCCCTGCCGGACGAAGTCGATCAGCGGCGTGGACGTGCCCGGCGCCGGCTCCAGCATCGAGCCGGACACGTCGACCGCGAGCAGGATGCTGCTGCGCCGGTCCTGCACGTACCAGGCGGCGAAGACGTGGTCGACGTGGTGCCCGCCGAGCACCTCGAGCGGCTTCGCGGTCAGCCGCGGCAGCCGGCCGGCCGGCACCTCGGGCGGCGCGTCGCCGCCGGGCCGGCGCAGCTTGGCGGCGCCGATCGCCTCCGCCGCGGCCGGGCCCTTCAGCGCGGCGAGCAGCTTGCCGAGCGCGGCCGCCCGCTCCGGGATCTTCAGCGCCGACTCGGTCGGCAGCCAGGTGAAGCGCAGCAGCGCGGTGAGGTCGGTGCCGGCCAGCACGGTGGCGTCGCTCAACTCGGCCAGCTGGGGCACCAGCGCGTACTCGGGAACCAGGCCCACCTCCCCGGGCCGGTCCGGCAGGGCGACGTCGGTGCCGCGCACCGTCCGGGTGCTCGGCAGCGCCGCGGACAGCGCCGCCGAGGACGCGTCCATGCCGTCCTTCTCCCACACGGCCTCGCCGAGGCTGCCGGCGGCGACCATGCCGTCGCCGGAGCCGTTCGGGTCGCGGACGGCGAGCCGGACCCCGGAGTCGCGGTCGGCGACCAGCCCGGCCAGGCCGAGCCAGCTGCCGCCGGCGGCCTTCAGCCTCGCCCCGGTCGCCGCGTCGGTGACCTGGTAGATCGGGCTCGTGGCGAGCACGGTGCCGGCGCCGCCGGGTCCGTCCTCCTCCGGCAGCAGGCCGCGGCGGGCGACGCCGGCCCAGGACGCGTCGTCCGGGATCCACAGGTCGGCCTCGCGCTCGGCGACCCGGGCGGCGGCCTCCCGGCCGTCGACGACCACGGTGTCCAGGCCGACGCAGTCGGGGCCCTCGGCCAGGCCCTCGCCGACCGTCCGCAGCACCGGCGCGAACGAGCTCGCGGTGACCACCTTGAGCACCTGGTCGCAGCTCGATGCCGCCGGCGCCGGCGCGGCCGGCTCGGCCGACTGCCGCGCCGCCACCGCGACCGCGGTGGATGCGGTGGCGACGACGCCGAGCACGGCGACGCCGACCCACAGCGCCGTACGACGGTCCTGACGCCCATGCGGGCGGCCCGTCCGCCCGTCCGACCACTCAGCCGCCGGTTGTCCCGACCGGTGCCTGCCCATGCGAAATCCCTTTGCCTTGCGAATCAAACCCGGTAGTGGAGGACGGGAGCATTGCACTTCACCCGGTCAGAGCAGAAGCGATTCGGCGAGTCTCACGATGAGCGTCAAAGTGAGCACTAGGCGTGACTGACCCGATACGCTGTCACCCGGGTGGCCCTGTCCGGTTGACGTCGGGCCGGGCCGGGTCACCCCGTAGGGTCGGCGCATGGCGATGGACCCGGCGGCGGTGATCGCCGAGCTGGTCCGCCGGACCCGCCGGGCGGCGCCGGGTGACCTCGCCCCGCTGGTGGCCGGCGGCGCCGCCGCGGCCGGGCTCGCCGACACGGTCATCTACCTGTCCGACTACGGGCAGACCAGGCTGCTGCCGCTGCCGTACCCGGGGATGCCGCTGCGGGTGCCGCTCGGCATCGAGGGCACGCTGGCCGGCCGGGCCTACCGGACCGGGCTGGTGCAGGCCGCGGACGGCGCCCCGGGCACCCGCCGGCTGTGGCTGCCGCTGAGCGAGGGCAGCGAGCGGATCGGCGTGCTCGAGGTCGCCGCACCGGTCGGCACGGCGCCGCCGGAGGGCCAGCTGGAGCACTTCGCCGACGTGGTCGCCACGTTGCTGGTGACGCGCTGGGCGTACGGGGACGTGTTCGAGCTGGTCCGCCGGGTGCGGCCGATGGGGCTGCCGGCGGAGATCCAGTGGCGGCTGCTGCCGCCGACCGCGGTGTGCACCGACCGCGTCTCGCTGGCCGGGATGCTGGAGCCGTGGGACGAGGTCGGCGGCGACGCCTTCGACTACGCGCTCAACGACGGCCGGCTGCAGGTCGCCCTGTTCGACGCGATGGGACACGGGCTGGGCGCCGCCCTGCTGGCCACGCTCGCGGTGGGGGCGTACCGGAACTCCCGGCGGGCCCGGCTCGACCTGGGCCAGGTGTACGGGACGATCGACCGGGCGATCGCCGCCCAGTTCGGCGGCGAGCAGTTCGTCACCGGCGTCCTGCTCGACCTCGACGTGACCACCGGCGCGCTGCGCTGGGTGTCGGCCGGGCACCTGCCGCCGCTGCTGGTCCGGCACGACCGGCAGGTCCGGCTGCCGGAGGTGCGGCCGGCGACCCCGCTCGGCCTGGGCTTCACGCCGGGACCGCCTGCGGTGCACGGCCTGCAGCTGGAGCCGGGCGACCGGCTGGTGCTCTACACCGACGGCGTGGTCGAGGCCCGGCGGCTGGGCCAGTTCTTCAGCGACGAGCGGCTGGCCGACTTCGTGGTCCGGGCGTCCGCGTCCGGGCACGCCGGGCCGGAGGTGCTGCGCCGGCTGATCCGGGCCGTGCTCGAGCACCAGGACGGCGTGCTGCAGGACGACGCGACCGTGCTGCTGCTGGAGTGGGGCAGCCCGCCGGACTGACGCCGGCGGGCCGCCCCCGCGGTCAGCGGGTGTCGGGATCCGGGGCGGCCGACGGCACCGGCCGCTCGGCCGGCGGGGCGGGCGGCGGCGCGTCCGGCGCCACCGGCGCGGCCGGCTCGGACTGGTAACGGCGCAGCCGGGCGCGGGCGGCCGGCGCGCTCTCCACCGCCGGCTCCGGCGACCCGGCATCGCGGTCGACCACCGGTCCGGCGCCCGCGTCCGCGCCCGCGTCCGCGCCGGCGTCCGCCCGGCGTCGGCACCGGCGTCCGCGCCGGCGTCGGCACCGCCGTCGGCACCGCCGTCGGCACCGCCGTCGGCGCCGCCGTCGGCACCGCCGTCCGCGCCGCCGTCCGCGCCGCCGTCCGCGTCGCCGGCGACGGTCCCGGCCGGCTCGTACGGTGCCGCCGGCTGCGCGTACGAGGCGTCGGTGGTCGCCTCGGAGGTGTAGCCGGTCGCGGTGTCGGTGGTGGCGTACCCGTCCGTCGGGCCGGTGTCCTGCCCGAAGGCGCCGGGGCTGACCCCGTAGTAGCTGTACAGCTCGGCCTCCTGCTCCTCGGAGAGATGGCCGTCCTCGTCGATCTGCGGGGCTTCCTTCACCCGGTCCTTGGTCACGTCCACGACCAGCTCGTCGCCCTCCACCCGGGCGGCGGCCAGCGGCACGAAGCTCTCCTTGGTGCCGAACAGCCCGGTGCGCACGGTCACCCACTCCGGCAGCCCGGTGGTGTCGTCCAGGTAGACCTGGCCGACCTTGCCGATCTTGTCGCCGGCACTGTCCCGGACGGTGCTGCCCATCAGCGAGGGCACGGATCCCTGGTCGATCATGTCGGAGTCTCCCGTGGTCGAGTCGTGTCGGACCACCGTTACCCCACCCGGCGCAGTCCGACGCACGTCCGCCGACCCGCGCCCGCCGCTACTCGGCCGGGACGATCACCCACAGCACGATGTAGACCACGATCTGCGGGCCGGGCAGCAGGCAGGACAGCAGGAACAGCAGCCGCACAACGGTCGGTGACCAGCCGAAGCGGTGGGCCAGGCCGACGCAGACGCCGGCGAGCACGCGGCCGCGGCGGGGCCGGACGAGGCGGGGCGCGGAGCCGTACGGGGTGGGCTGCATGACTCGACGGTATGCCCGGCCGGCGCCGGGTGCTCAGCCGGCGAGGCTCCGGGGCAGGGCGCCCCGGACCGGCCGCACCGGTGGCGCGCCGACGCCCACGTCGTCCACCGCGAAGACCCGGCCGGCGTCCGGCTCCGGGTCGGCCAGGCCCTCCCAGGCGGTGGTGACGAACAGCCGCCGCCCGGTCGCGCCGCCGATCGCCACCGAGGTCGGCTGGGAGACCGGCAGCCGGATCGTGGCCAGCAGCGCGCCGGTCGGCGAGTAGCGGCGGACCTCGCCGGCGCCGTGCACGGCGACCCACAGCGCGCCCTCGTCGTCCACGGTGAGCCCGTCCGGCACGCCGCCGTCGGGGCGGACCAGCTCCCGCCCGGGACCGAGCCGGCCGGTGGCCGGGTCCATCGGGTAGGCGGTGACCACGCCCGGGCCGCTGTCGGCGTGGTAGAGCGTGCGGCCGTCCGGGCTCCAGCCCAGCCCGTTCGCGACCGTCGCGGCCGGCAGCACCACCGCGACCGTGCCGTCCGGGTCGCAGCGCAGCAGCCGGCCCCGGCCCGGCGCCTGGTCCAGCGCCGTCGAGCCGGCCCAGAGCCGGCCCTGCGGGTCGGCGGCGGCGTCGTTCATCCGGACGCCGGCCGGCTCGGTGTCCAGCAGCGCGGTCAGCTCGCCGCCCGGGGCCAGGTGGCGGAAGCCGCGGCCGGCGGCGAGCAGCCAGCCGCCGCCGGCGACCGGCGCGACCGCGCCGAGCGGCTCGCCGACCCGGACCTCGGCGACGGTCCGCAGCCCGGGGCCGTCCTCGACCGTGCGCCGCAGCACGCCGGCGGCGATGTCCACCCAGAGCAGCTCACCGGCCGCCGGATCCCAGCGAGGGCCCTCGCCGAGCTCGGCCGCCTCGGCCGAGACCGGCCGCGGGTCAGAGAATCCAGCCATCCGCGGACCGTACGCTCCCGGCATGGAGCCGACGACGGAGGCGGGGCGGGCGGGCTGGGCGGCGTTGCGGGCCGAGCCGGGGCGGGCGCTGGTCGCGCTCGACTACGACGGGGTGCTGGCGCCCATCGTCGAGGAGCCGAGCGAGGCCTGGCCGGCGCCGGGCGCGGTGGAGGCGCTGCAGCGCCTCGCCGGGCGGGTGGGCACGCTCGCCGTGGTCACCGGCCGGCCGGCCGAGGTGGTGGTCGCCCTCGGCGGCCTGGACCGGGTGCCCGGCCTGCTGGTCGAGGGGCAGTACGGCGCGGAGCGGTGGGAGGCCGGCTCGCTGACCACCCCGGACGAGCCGCCCGGCGTCGCCGCGCTGCGGGCGGCGCTGCCGCGCGCGCTCGCCGCGGCCAAGGCTGACCCGGCGGTGTGGGTGGAGGACAAGCGCCTCGCGCTGGTGGTGCACACCCGGCGGGCCGCCGACCCGGACGGGGAGCTGGTCCGGCTGGGGTCCGGGCTGCGCGCGCTGGCCGGCGCGCACGGGCTGGAGGCGCACCCGGGCAAGATGGTGCTGGAGCTGCGGCCGCCCGGCTTCGACAAGGGCGGGGTGCTGCGCCGGCTGGTCGAGGCGGCCGCGCCGGGTGCGGTGCTCTTCGCCGGCGACGACGTCGGCGACCTGCCCGCCTTCGCGGTGGTGGCCGAGCTGCGCGCGGCCGGCACGCCCGGGCTGGCGGTGGCCAGCGCGTCCGCGGAGGCCGTCGAGGTGGCCGAGCGGGCCGACCTCGCGGTGGACGGGCCGCCCGGCGTGGTCGCCCTGCTCACCGCCCTGGCCGACGGTCGAGCATGATCGCTTGACCGGGCGGCCGATCCGGACACACACTCCTCGCCGCGCCGGACCGTGACGTTCCGGCGGCTGCACGGCGCTGCTGCACTACGAGTACCTGGTGGAGACGCCCTGACCCCGCTGCGGTGGTTCTGGGTCAGCTTCGCGCTGACCGTGCTGCTGTCCCCGCTGCTGGTGATCTGGTCCGCGCTGGTCGGCTCGGTCGGGCTGATCCTGGTGCTGGCGGTCACCCGGCTGCGGCCGCGCCCGGAGCAGCTCCCGGTCGTCGCCGTGCTGGCCGGCCTGGCGCTGGGCACCGTGCCCTACCTGGCGCTGGCCGTGGTCGCCGGCTGACCGTCACACCGGGACGGTCAGCGACGCGGTCAGCCCGGCCTCCACCGAGCCGGTCACCGCGGCCAGCTGCAGCGAGTAGCCGTCGCTGAAGACCATGTCGCTGCTCAGCGAGGTCTGGGCCAGGTTGCGCACGCTCTGCTCGTAGCCGCTGGTCGCGTACACCTGCTTGCTCACGTCCTCGGGCAGCGCCAGCTGGGTGGTGCGCAGCTTGTCCGCGGCCGCGGTCGCCTTGGCCAGGCTCTCGTACACCTCGAAGTGGATGTGCGGCCAGCGCCCGGAGTACGCGGCCGGGTAGATGCTGGTGAAGGTGACCGAGCCGTCCGAGCCGGTCTCCTGCACGCCGCGCAGGTAGTTCTCGTCCTGCGCGCCCTGCGAGTAGAGCGAGTAGTTGCCGGCCCGGTCGCAGTGCCACAGGTAGACCGCGGCGCCGGTCAGCGGGGCGGCGCCGTTGCGGACGTCCACCACCGTGAGCCGCACGGTCAGCGGCACCCCCTCGGCGACGCCGGACGCGGAGCCGAAGCTGCGGGTGATGTCGCTGCGGACGACACCGCTCTCGGTCAGCACGTTGACCCCGTTCGAGCCGTCGGCCGGGTACGGCCCGCCGGTCTCCTCCGGGATCTGCTCGCCGGAGGCCGCGGCCGAGGTGGTCGCGGCGGCGCTCGGCGTGCTCGTGCCGGTGCCGGTGCCGGTCACCTCGTCCGCGCCGCAGGCGGCCAGCGCGAGCCCGCCGGCACCGACCCCGAAGATCGCCAGCGCCCGCCGCCGGCTCAGCAGCCGGGGCAGGTCGTGGGACAGCCCCCGGTCGTGGTCGTGCAGCTCGCCGTCGTGGTGGTCGTGGTCGGGCATCCCGCTCCTCCGCCTCCCGGCGGCCCGGTGCCGCCTGACCCACACCGTCCCGGCCGATGCTGAGTGGCCGCTGTGTGCGGTCTGGGCGCCGGCTGAGAGGGTCAGCGTGCCACCGGGACGGCCGGCGCGCCCGCCGCCGCGGCCGGCCCACGGCCGCCGAGCAGCACCCGGGCCGCCGTGCCCGGGCGGAGCAACCGCGGGAACGGGTCCTGCAGGGCCGCGACCCGGAGGAACCGCTCGGCCACCACCGGGTCCCGCCCGCCGGCCGCCAGCACCCGCCGCACGTACGAGCCGACGAGCCGGGCCGACAGCGGCCGCGGTGCCTCGACCTCGGGCAGCGCGAGGTCGGCGCCGGAGGCGAGCTGCCAGGCCTGCCCGGTCGGCCGGGCCGCGGCCCGGAAGAACCGCCGGGCCAGGTCGCGGTCGCCGCGCGCCAGCGTGTCCCGCAGTGCGGCGGCGTGGAGCGCGGCCACCGACATGCCCAGCGCGTACGCCGGGTTGGAGCTGCAGACCGCGTCGCCGACCGCGAGCAGCCCGGCCGGCGGCTGCCGGAGCCGGTCCCAGCGCCGGCGGACGTCGGCCGGGAACCGGTGGGTGACGACCCCGTCGAGCGGCTCGGCGGCGCGCACCGCGGCCAGCACGTCCGGCGGGGCGACCCGGCCCAGGAACGCCAGCCCGCCGTCGGGGTCGGCCGGCGGGTGGTGCGCGCCGTAGCCGAAGAGGGTCAGCACCCACCGGCCGCCCTCCTGCGCGAACAGCACGAAGCCGGCGGGCCGGTCCGGTCCGGCGCCGAACGCGACGAACTTCTGCCCGGCCAGGTCGCCCGGCCGCAGCCGCAGGTGCCGGGTCGCGTACAGGACGTCGACCGGGAGCCGCTCCTCCGGTGGCCGCTCGCCGCCGAGCTCGGCCAGCCAGGCGGCGGTGCGGGCGCCGCGCCCGGTGGCGTCGACCACCAGGTCGGCGTCGAGGACCTCCGCGGCGCCGGCGCGCGCACGAGCCGCACCCCGGTCACCCGGTCCCGGGCCGGGGTGGCGACCAGGCCGACGGCCTCGCAGCGGTCGGCCACCGTCACCCCCGGCAGCGCCCGGACCCGGGCCCGCAGCCGGCCCTCCAGGTACGGCCGGCTCGGCGTGGACAGACGCGGGCCGGTGACCGGACCGACCAGCCGCAGCGGGCGGCCGGCCGGGGCGAACCGCAGCTCGGCGAAGTCCTCGATCACCGGCGCGCCGCCGGCCGCCAGCTCCTCGAGCAGCCCGGGGACCAGCTCGCCGATCGCCGCCGCCCCGGACGGCAGCAGGTTGTGCGCGTGCCGGCCCTGCGGCACGCCCCGCCGGGTCTCCGCCGTGTCCGGCAGCTGGTCCCGGTCGGTGACGGTGACCCGCCCGTACGCCTCGGCCAGCACCCGGGCCGCGAGCAGCCCGGCGATCCCGGCCCCGAGCACCACCGCGTGGTCCCTGCCCATCCCGGCCTCCCCCTGTCGTGCCCTACGGCGACGCTAGGGAGGCGCGGGGACGCCGGCTTCGGGGGAAGCACGCAACCGCCCGGCGGCCGGCTGGGTAGTTTCCGCCGGCCGGTCAGCGGATGCCGTGCTCGAAGGCGTACGCGGCCGCGGCGGTGCGGGAGCCGACGCCGAGCTTGCCCAGGATGTTGCTGACGTGCCGCTCCACGGTCCGCTCGCTGAGCACCAGCTCGGCGGCGATGGCCTGGTTGGTCCGGCCGGCCGCGACCAGCCGGAGCACCTCCCGCTCGCGCGGGCTCAGCCCGGGGCCGCCGGCCGCCGGCCGCAGGTGCGCGGTGACGCCGGCCAGGTCGAGGTCGGCCCCGAGCCGGGCGAAGACCTGCCCGGCCGCGTCCAGCTCCAGCACCGCGGTGTCCTCGTCGCCGAGCGCGCGGCAGGCCAGCCCGGCGAGGACGCGGACCCGGGCCGCCTCGTACGGCGCGGCCAGCTCCTGCCAGGCCGTCCCGGCCGCGCGCAGCGCGGGCAGCGCGGCCCGGGGGTCGCCCTCGGCGAGCAGGACCGCGCCGGTGGTGCCGGCGGCGAGCGCCCGCGGCACCGGCGCGCGCCCTCGCCGGCGAGGCCGGCCAGCTCGTCGGCGGCCGGGTCGGCGACGGCGGGTCGGCGGCGCGGGCAGCCGGGGCGGCGACGAGGGCGGCCAGCTCGTCGGCGGCGGCGCGGGCGGCCGGCACGGCACCGGCGGCGAGCGCGACGTCGGCGAGCGCGGCCAGCAGCTGGCACCGGGCCGGCCGGGCCGGGGCCTCGGCCAGCGCGGTCCGCAGCGCCGCCAGCGCGGCGCCCGGCTGCCCGCGGGCCGACCGCAGCAGCGCCAGGCCGGGCTGCGGGGACCGGCCGAAGCGGCTCGCCTGCCGGTACGCCTCCTCGGCCGCGGCCAGGTCGCCGCGCAGCCGGAGCAGCTCGGCCAGCCGGTAGTGGGCCATCCCGGCCACCGCCGGCGACCGGGCCCCGTCGCCCAGCCGGTCGCAGGCCCGCCGCGCCTCGGCCAGCGCGTCCGGCCAGGCGCCGTGCAGCTGCAGGATCTCGGCCCGGTGCACCAGGCACTGGCCGCGGAAGGCGACCACGTCCGGGTGCGCCGCGCACCAGCGGCTCAGCGCCTCGGTCCACTCCTGCGCGCGGCGCAGGTCGAGGATCTCCTGGCAGGCCTCGATCACGCCGCAGTAGACGATCCCGGCGACCACGGCGGAGACCTCGCCCGCGGTCACCGCGACCATGGCCTCGTCCAGCGAGGCCACCCCGCGGACGGTCTCCCCGAGCCGGATCAACGCCTGGCCGCCGGCCATCCCGGCGAACGAGCGCAGGTCCGGGTCGCCGAACCGGTCGCCGATCGCGGCCGCCTCCCGGCAGGCGGCGTACGCGGCCGCGGCGTCGCCGCCGGCCAGGCCCCGCATGGCCACCGGCAGCAGCAGGTAACCGCGCTCCACGCAGTCGAGCCGGGCCTCGTCCAGCAGGCCGCCGGCCCGGGCCAGCCAGCCGCCGCCGCGCGCCGGCTCGCCCCGGTGCAGCAGCTGCAGGCCCAGCCAGAACGCGCACCGGGCGGCCCGCGGCACGTCACCGGCCCGCAGGCTCTCCTGGAACGCCCGCGCGCCGGCCGCGTCGCCGTCGGCGTCCCGGCCGAGCAGGAAGGCGGCCAGCGCGAGCCGCTCGAGGTCGGCCGGGCCGAGCGGCGCCCGCCGGTCCGCGGCGGCCAGCTCGGCGAACGCCTCCGTCCAGCCGGCCCGGCCGGCCGGGCCGGGCGCGTCGGCAGCGGTCATGCGCCTCTCCCACGGGACCGCCGACCCCGCCGGTCCCTCGGTCGCTCACCGTACCGCGCCGCCGCGGGCGGCCCGAGCGGTCAGGACCCGCCGGAGACCACGCCGGGCTGGCTGCTGTCGCCGCCGCTGCCGGTCGCCGGGCTCTCCGCGGGCGTGCTGAGGCCGTCGTCCGTGCCGGTCCCGTCCTGCTCGGTGGTGCCGGTGCCGGTCGAGCCGGCGGCCCCGGCGCCGGCGGCGTGGCCGAGCCAGCCGGCCAGCGCGCCGCCGGCGACCACCGCCCCGATCCCGGTGACGGCGGTGGCCTTGCGGACGCGGGCCAGCGTGCGGTCGCGGTCGGCCGGGTCGGTCATGACGGTTCCTCCGAAGTGGACAGTCGCAGGGCGAGGGCGGGGCAGGCGGTGACGGTGCGCCGGGCGGCCCGGGCCAGGCCGGGCGGCAGGTCGGGCCGGACCACCGGGTAGCCCCAGTCGTCCAGGGTGATCGCCTCCGGCAGCAGCCCGGCGCACAGGCCGTGGCCGCGGCAGGCGATCCGGTCCACGTCGATCCGCATCGCGCTCACCTCCGCTCCCCCGGCACCGCCAGCACCGGGGCCGCGTACGTGCCGGCGCACGGCCGGCCGAGCACGTGCCGGGTGAGGTCGTCGGCGAAGACCCGCAGCGCCGAGCCGACCAGCCGGGCCGCCCCGTCCGGGTGCCGGCAGGCGCCCCGCCCGGCGACCGCGGCCGACCAGCGGCGGACCGCCTCCAGCGCGGCCGGGGCGTCCGCTCCGCCGGCCACCGCGGCGGCCAGCGCGGCGGCGATGTCGGGCAGCCCGAAGACGCACGGCCCGCACTGCCCGGCGCTCTGCCCGGCCAGGTAGCGGGCGATGCGCACGGTCTCGGCCAGCCCGCAGGCGCCCGGCGGCAGCACCGCGAGGATGCCCGGGCCGAGCACGCCGCCGGCGGCCCGCAGACCGGCCTGGCTGAGCGGGGTGTCCACTGCGGACGCCGGCAGCCAGGCGCCGCCGTAGCCGCCGGTGAGCACGGCGGCGACGTCGCCGGCACCGACACCGGCCAGGTCGAGGGCCGTGCCGACCGGGGTGCCGGTGGGCAGCTCCAGCACGCCCGGCGCCGGGACCGCCCCGGCCACGGTGACCAGCAGGGTGCCCGGCTCGGCCGGGTCGCCGATCGACCGGTACGCGGCCGGCCCGTGCCGGACGGCCAGCGCCACCCCGGCCAGCGTCTCCACGTTGAGCACCAGCGTCGGCGCGCCGCGCACCCCGCGCTCGGCCGGGCGGGGCGGCCGCGAGGTGGGCAGCGCCGGGCCGCCGGACAGCAGCCGCACCAGCGCGGACTCCTCGCTGGCGACGTACCGGTCCGGAGTGCGGACCAGCTCCACCCGGACCCCGCCGAGGTCGTGCCGGGCCAGCGCGCCGGCCAGCGCCGGCGCCGGGTCGTGCCGGCAGAGGTACGCCTGCCGGGCGCCGACCGCCTGCGCGGCCAGCACGATCCCGTCCAGCACCAGGTGCGGGGCGCGGGCCAGCAGGGTGACGTCCTTGCGGCTGAGCGGTTCGCCCTCGGCACCGTTGGCCACCAGCACCGGCCGGCGCCGCCCGCCGGTGACCGCGGCCAGCTTGCGCGCGGTCGGGAAGCCACCGCCGCCGCGGCCGACCAGCCCCGCCCCGGCGACCGCGGCGGCGACGTCCACTCCGGACGGTCGCGGTCCCGCCGGCGCGTCCAGCATCCGGGCGGTCAGCGTGCCCGTCACGGTGCGCTCCCCACCCGCGCCGGCGCCACGCCGGCGGCCGGCCGGGTCGCGGTCACCCGGGCGGTCACCGCCGCGCCCACCGCGGCGATCGCGCCGACCGCGAGCGCGATCCCCCACCAGGTGTGCGCGTCGGTGCCGGTGACGAGGTAGTGCAGCACCGCCAGCGGCCAGGCCGCGTACACGATCCAGTGCACCGCCCGCCAGGCCCGCAGGCCCAGCCGGACCCGCAGCAGGCTGGTGGCGACGACGACCAGGATCGCGTCCAGCGCGAGGGTGCCGGCGGCGACCGCGACCGGCCGGTAGCCCGACGCCAGCGGCACCACCGCGGCGGCCCAGCCGATGTCCACGTAGCCGTCCAGCACCACGGCCAGCACGTGCACCGCGAGCGCACCGATCGACAGCAGCGCCAGGTCCCGGTGCAGCGTCTGCCGGGCCCACCGGGGCCAGGCCCGGGACCGGCTGGGGGCGGTCGCCAGCGTGCCGGCCACCAGCGTCGCGGTGAGCAGCAGCAGCGCGACGATCCCGGCCGCCCGGGACACCAGCCACAACACCCCGACGGTCATGACCGCTCCCCGGACCGGCCCGCGGGCGCCGGCGGGCTTCCGGGATCAGCCGGCGGCCACCCGCCGAGCGTGACCACCCCGGCCGACCCGACCAGCCGGGCCGGCAGCGTGGTGCCGGCCAGCCAGGCCGCGCCGCGCCCGCCCAGCACCACGGTCGCCGCGGCGGCGGTGCCGGCGTCCAGGCAGGAGCCGGCGGCGACGCTGACCGTCCGCCACGGCCCGGCCGCCGGCAGGCCGGTCAGCGGGTCGATCAGGTGGTGCAGCACGGCGCCGCCGCGGCGCCAGCGGCGTACCGCGGTGGAGGAGGTGGCCAGCCCGCCGGACCGGATCCGCACCGCCGGCTGGCCGGCGGCGGGCGCGGCGGCCGAGTCGTCGGCCAGCCGGACCGTCCAGCCGCCGGCCGGCGCCGGGCCGGCCACCGCGACGTCCCCGCCGAGCGAGACCAGCACGCCGCAGCCGGTCGCCGCGGCCACGGCCGCGGCGGCCCGGTCGGCCGCGTACGCCTTCGCGGTGGCGCCGAGGTCGAGCACGGTGCCGGCCGGCACCCGGACGGTGCCGGCGACCGGGTCGACGGCCACCGACCGCCAGCCCGGCGCCCGCCGGACCACCAGCGCGGCCGCGGGGTCGTCGGCGGGGACCGCCGCGAAGTCCCGGTCGTAGCCGAGCGCGACCAGCGAGCCGCCGACCGTCGGGTCGACCGCGCCGCCGGTCAGCCGGGCTGCCCGCACCGCGGCGGCGACCAGGGTCAGCAGCAGCGGCGAGACCCGGGTGGTCCGCCCCGCGGACAGCGCGGCGACCTCGGAGTCGTCCCGGAACCGGGAGGCGGCCAGGTCGAGCTCGGCCAGCTGGTCGGCGACGATCTCGACCGCGTCGCCGAGCCGGTCCGCCGCGGTGACCACCAGCCGGGCCGAGCTGCCCAACGCCGGCCAGGTCGCGTCGCCGTACCGGACCCGCTCCCGGTCCTGCCGGACCTCCCGCACCGCCGCGCCGCCCATCGCCCGTCCCTCCCGAGCGCGCCGACCCTCGGCGACTCGGGCCCGAGCCTCCGCGGCGGAGCTGAGCGCCCGCTGTGCGCACCCCCAGCGATGGCTGAGGACCCGCCCCCACTACCCCGCCGCCCCCCGAACGGTTCCACCCCGCCCCACTGACCACTCCCACCGCCGACGGGGGCTCAGGCGCGGGCGACCGGCGGCTCAGGCGAGTGCGTCGAGCTGGGCGCGGAACCACTCGGCCGGCGGCAGCGCGGTCGCCGCGGCGGTGAGCCGGTCGGCCCGGGCCCGCCGCTCCGCCGCCGGCATGGACAGCGCCTCGTGCAGCGCCTCCGCGGTCTGGGTCACGTCGTACGGGTTGACCATGATCGCGTCCCCGGCGTACTCGTCCGCGACCCCGGCGTGCCGGGACAGCACGACCCCGCAGCCCGGCTCGGAGAGCACCACGCCCTCCTTGGCGACCAGGTTCATCCCGTCCCGGACCGGGTTGACCAGCAGCACGTCGGCCAGCCGCAGCGCGGCCAGCGAGCCGGGATAGTCGTTGCCCACCTCGAGCAGCAGCGGGTCCCAGTCGTCGGTGCCGAACTCCTCCTCGATCTCCCGGCCGACCCGCTGCACCATCGCGGTGTACTCGCGGTATTCGGGCAGGTCGTGCCGGGACGGGTACGCGTACGCGATGTGCACGACCCGCCCGCGCCACTCCGGCCGGGTGCGCAGCAGCTCCCGGTAGGCGAGCAGGCCGCGGACGATGTTCTTGCTCAGCTCGGTGCGGTCCACCCGGGCGATCACCTGCCGGTCGCCGACCAGGTCGCGCAGGTGCCCGAGGGCGGACTCGACGTCCTCCTCGGCGGCCCGGTCCCGCATCTCCGTGGCGGAGGTGCCCAGCGGGATGCAGCCCGATCCGGACCGTCCGGCCCTCCCACTCGACCGTACGGGCCGAGTGGTCCACCTCCGCGCCGAGGAACTCCGCGCAGCAGTCCAGGAACGCCCGGGCCCACCGGGCGCAGTGGAAGCCGACGTGGTCGGCGCCGAGCGGGCCGGTCAGCAGCTCCCGGGCGACCGGGTCGGGCAGCATCGCGAAGTAGTCCGGCGGCGCCCATGGGGTGTGCGTGAAGTGCGCGATCCGCAGGTCGTCCCGCCGCTCCCGCAGCTGCCGGGGGCAGACGTCCAGGTGGTAGTCCTGGATCATCACCTTGGCCCCGGGTGCCGCCTCCGCGGCCAGCGCGTCCGCGAACGCCCGGTTGTACCGCTCGTACGCGGCCCACAGCCGCCGCCAGCCGGCGTCGAAGACCGGCTTGTTCGCGCTGTCGTACAGCTGGTGGTTGACGAACCAGATGGTCGAGTTGGCGATGCCGTTGTACGCCCGGCCGAATGTCAGCGGGTCCAGCGGCAGCATCCGCACGTCCAGCCCGCCGGTGTCCAGGCCGGCCTCGGCCAGGTGCCCGTCCGGCGCCCGCCGGGCCGCGACCCGCTCCCGGTCGCTCAGCGCCGCGCACACCCACAGCCCGCCGACCTCGGACAGCGCCGAGACCATGCCGCTGACCAGCCCGCCGCCGCCGCGGCGCACCTCCTGCTTCCCGCCCGGACCGGCGGCGATCTGCACCGGCCCCCGGTTGGACGCGATGAGCAGCCGCCGCTCCCCGGTCACGACGCCACCCGCGGCTGGCGCAGCCCCGGCGCGGCCGAGCGCGCCCCGGACAGGTGCCGGGCCGCGTTGACCAGGCCGAGGTGGCTGAACGCCTGCGGGGTGTTGCCGACCTGCCGGCCCAGCCGCGGGTCGTACTCCTCGGCCAGCAGGCCCACGTCGTTGGCCAGCGCCATCAGCTTCTCCAGCATCTCCGTCGCCTCCCGCTGCCGGCCGATGCCGTGCAGCGCGTCCGCCAACCAGAAGGAGCACGCCAGGAACGCGCCCTCGTCCCCCGGCAGGCCGTCGTCGGACGCCCCGACCCCGGGCCGGTAGCGCAGCACGAAGCCGTCCTGGCACAGCTCCTGCTCCACCGCCCGCACCGTGCCGGCCACCCGCGGGTCCTCCCAGGGCAGGAACCGGACCTGCGGGATCAGCAGCAGCGCCGCGTCCAGCTCGGCCGACCCGTACGCCTGGGTGAAGGTGTTGCGCCCGGCGTCGTAGCCCTTCGTCACCACCTCGTCGAAGATCTCCTGCCGGGTGCGCCGCCAGGAGTCCACCGGCCCGTCCAGGCCGAAGTGCTCCACCCCGGCGATCATCCGGTCGAAGGCGACCCAGGCCATCACCTTGGAGTGCACGAAGTCCCGGCGCGGGCCGCGCATCTCCCACAGCCCGTTGTCCGGCTGCCGCCAGTTGCCCTCCAGGAACTCCAGCAGGTTTTTCTGCAGCGCCCAGGCGTCGTCGTTGCGGGACAGCCGGGCCTCCCGGGAGAAGGACAGCCCGTCCAGCGTCTCCCCCCACACGTCCAGCTGCAGCTGCTCGGACGCGGCGTTGCCGATCCGCACCGGTTGCGAGCCCTCGTAGCCGGGCAGCCAGTCCAGCTCGAACTCGGGCAGCCGCCGGGTGCCGTCGATGCCGTACATGATCTGCAGGTCGGCCGGGTCGCCGGCGACCGCGCGCAGCAGCCAGTCCCGCCACTTGCCGGCCTCGGCCTTGAAGCCGGCGCCGAGCAACGCCTGCAGGGTGAGCGCCGCGTCCCGCAGCCAGCAGTAGCGGTAGTCCCAGTTGCGCGGGCCGCCGATCTGCTCGGGCAGGCTGGTCGTGGCCGCGGCCACGACCCCGCCGGTGGGCTGGAAGGTCAGCGCCTTGAGCACCACCAGCGAGCGGCGGACCTCGCTCTGCCAGCCCCCGTCGTACGTGCTGTGGGACATCCACTCGGCCCAGTACGCCTCCGTGTCGTCCACCGCCTGGAAGGCGTCCACCGGCTTCGGCGGCCGCTGCCAGGACGGGTGCCAGGTGAGCACGAACGGCACCCGCTGGCCGGCGGAGACGGTGAACTCGGAGTGCGTGGCCAGGTCCCGCCCCTCCAGCGGGGCCGGCGTGCTCAGCCAGGCCGAGTCCGGCCCGGCCACCGCGACCACCTGGTGGTCGACCCGGCGCACCCACGGCACCACCCGGCCGTAGTCGAAGCGCAGCCGCAGCTCGCTGTGCATCGGCACCCGGCCGGAGATGCCCTCGACCACCCGGACCACGTCCGGCGCCTCGTCCCGCGGCGGCATGCAGTCGACCACCCGGACGCTGCCCTCCGGGGTCTCCCACACCGTCTCCAGCACCAGCGTGTCGCCGCGGTAGCCGCGCCGGGTCGCGGTGCCGCCGGCCGCCGGCGCCAGCCGCCAGTGGCCGTTGTCCTCGGTGCCCAGCAGCGCGGCGAAGCAGGCCGGCGAGTCGAAGTGCGGGAAGCACAACCAGTCGATCGACCCGTCCCGGCCCACCAGCGCCGCCGTCTGCAGATCACCGAGCAGCGCGTAGTCCTCGATCAACCCCGCCATGCTGCCTTCCTACCCCACCCCGGGAGCTTCCCGCGCCAGGGGATCATGGGCGGGTGCGGATCACCCACATCGGCGGCCCGACGACGCTGATCGAGGTCGCCGGCTGGCGGCTGCTGACCGACCCGACCTTCGACCCGCCCGGCCGGCGGTACTCCTTCGGCTGGGGCACGTCGTCGGTCAAGCTGGCCGGTCCGGCCGTCCGGCCCGCGGACCTCGGCGCGGTCGACGCGGTGCTGCTCACCCACGACCATCACGCCGACAACCTGGACACCGCCGGGCGGGCGCTGCTGACGGCCGCCGGGACGGTGGTCACCACGGTGGCGGGCGCGCGGCGGCTCGGCGGCGGCGCCCGCGGGCTGGCGCCGTGGACGAGCACCACGCTGGAGGCGCCCGACCGGCCCGCGATCGAGGTGACCGCGACCCCGTGCCGGCACGGCCCGCCGCTGAGCGGCCCGATCACCGGCGAGGTCGCCGGCTTCGCGCTGCGCTGGGACGGCCAGCAGCACGGCGTGCTCTGGGTCTCCGGCGACACCGTGCTGTACGACGGCGTCCGGCAGGTCGCCGCCCGGCTGGACGTCGACGTGGCCGTGCTGCACCTGGGCGGGGTGCGCTTCGGGCTGACCGGGCCGGTGCGCTACACGATGACCGCCGCGGACGCCGTCCCGCTGCTGTCCGCGTTGCGGCCGCGCACCGTGCTGCCGGTGCACTACGAGGGCTGGGCGCACTTCCGGGAGGACCGGGCGGCCGCGGAGCGGGCCTTCGCGGCCGCGCCGGCCGCGGTCCGCGACGCCGTGCGCTGGCTGACCCCCGGCGTCCCCCTCGACCTGCCCTGACCGGGGCACAATCCCGGCATGAGCCCGGACGAGTTGAAGGAGCACTGCCTGAGCAAGCCCGGCGCCTGGCCGGACGAGCCCTGGGAGGGCGACACGGTGGCCAAGGTCGGCCCGAAGATCTTCGCCTTCCTCGGCACCGAGTCGGTCGGCGTGAAGTGCGGCCCCGACCGGGCGGTCGCCGACGAGTGGCTGGCCCGCTACCCGGACGACGCCTCGGTGATGGCGTACATCGGGCGCTCCGGCTGGAACACGCTCCGCCTCGACGGCGCCATCCCGGCCGACGAGATCCGCGAGGCCGTCGACGCCTCGTACGACGCCGTCGTCGCCAAGCTCCCCCGCAAGCACCGCCCCCAGTGACGGCTCAACCCCGCGAGTGACGGACTCCGCGGCCGAGTGACGGACTCCGCGCGCCGTCACTCGACGGCCCGGGCGCCGTCACTCGCGGGCGGGCGCCGTCACTGGTGGGCGGGTCAGGTGGCGAGGTCGGTGAGGATGCGGCGGGCGGCGTTGTGGCCGGCGGCGCCGATGACCGAGCCGGCGGGGTGGCAGCCGGCGGCGCCGGCGTAGACCCCGTCGACGCCGGTCGCGTACGGCATCCGGTCGGCGAACGAGATCGAGTTGTCGACGTGCATGATGTTGCCGCCGGTGATGCCGAAGTGCTCCTCGATCCCCGGCGGCGCCAGCGCGTGCACGTCGACCAGCAGGTCCCGGGTGCCCGGCGCGTACGCCTCCACCAGGTCGAGCAGGCGGTCCACGTACTTCTCCTGCTCGGCCGCCCAGGACGAGCCGGCCACCTCGTGCGGCACGCCCTGCACGAAGAGCGCCGAGGAGTGGGTGCCGGCGTCGTCGGACAGCGACGGGTCCAGGGTGGAGTGCAGATACCACTCCAGCGGGGGCGCGGCCGGCAGCCGGCCGGCCGCGGCGTCCGCGAACGCCTCCCGCAGCGCGGTCAGCACGCTGCCGTCGGCGGCCGGCGGCGGCAGCAGGTGCACGGTGGTGCCGTGCTGCCCGTGCCCCGGCTCCGGCAGCGCGGCGAACCGGGGCAGCCCGGCCAGCGCGAGGTTGACCTTCATGGTCTGCCCGGCCGAGCGCTCCGCGTACGCGGCCAGTCGGTCGCGCAGCGCCGCCGGGGTGGCGGCGCCGAGCAGGCCGGGCAGCCGGTACGCGTCCGTGCAGACCAGGACGACGCGCGCCGGCACCGTGCCGTCCGCCGTCCGGACCCCGGTGGCCGCGCCGCCGGCGGTCTCGATCGCCTCGACCGCGCAGCCGGTGCGGATCCGTGCGCCGGCTCCGGCGGCGAGCGCGGCCAGCCGCTGGGTCACGGTGCCCATGCCGCCGCGGACCACCATCCAGGTCCCGCCCGCGCCGGGCAGCCGGCACATGTTGTGCACCAGCAGGTTGTGCCCGGAGCCGGGCGACCACGGCGAGCCGGTCAGGCCGGGCATCCCGTCGGTCACCGCGTACATCGCCTGGACGGTCTCGGACTCGAAGCCGAAGCGGCCCAGGTAGTCCATCGCCGACCCGCGCACCATGGTGACGAAGGTCTCCCGCAGCGCCGGCCGGACGTGCCGCTCGGCGATCTCCTCGACCGGCGCCGGCTCGGCCAGCCAGGCCGGCGCGAGGTCCTCCCGGAGCGCGGCCAGCTCCTGGCCCATCGCCTGGTCCGCCCGCGCGTCCGCGGCCGAGAAGAACTCCGCGAACCGCGCCGCCGCCCGGTCCGAGCCGAGCAGCAGGTGCCGCCCGTCCAGGGTGGGCAGGAAGTAGTGCGGGTCGCGGCGGACCAGCGGCAGGTCCAGTCCCAGCGTCGCCATCAGCTCGGGCGGCATCAGGCCCAGCAGGTACGCCCCCGTCGAGGCGGCCAGGCCGGGTGCCTTGCCGAACGGGTGCTCGGTGCGGCATGCGCCGCCGACCACGTCCGCCCGCTCCAGCACCTCGACGGCCAGCCCGGCCCGGGCCAGCAGCGTCGCGGCGACCAGCCCGTTGTGCCCGGCCCCGACCACCACCACGTCCGTCATGCCGCCCACGGTAGCGACGGAGGTGGATGGGACGGCAGGGCCGGAACGGGACGGACCCGCCATCCACCGATCGGTGGATGGGCGGGTCCATCCGCAGCGGGAGGAATTCCGTCGTACCGCTCTGCTTTGATGTGCGCCAGCGATCACGACCGGGAGGGAGACCCGTGGCTGACCAGCCAGGCCGGATCGTCGTGTCCGGCCTGTCCAAGACCTTCGGCCAAGTGCGCGCCGTGGACGACCTGAGCTTCACCGTGGAGCCCGGCTCGGTGACCGGCTTCCTGGGGCCCAACGGCGCGGGCAAGACGACCACCCTGCGGATGCTGCTCGGGCTGGTGACCCCGACCGGCGGGACCGCCACCATCGGCGGCGTGCGCTACGCGGACATCTCGTATCCGATGCGCACGGTCGGCGCGGTGCTGGAGGCGTCCAGCTTCCACCCCGGCCGCACCGCCCGTAACCACCTGCGGGTCTACGCGGCCGCGTCCGGCATCCCGGACAAGCGGGCCGACGAGGTGCTCGCCCAGGTCGGGCTGACCGAGGCGGCCCGGCGCAAGACCAAGGGCTACTCGCTCGGCATGCGGCAGCGGCTCGGCCTCGCCTTCGCGCTGCTCGGCGACCCGCAGGTGCTGCTGCTCGACGAGCCGGCCAACGGGCTGGATCCGGAGGGCATCCTCTGGCTGCGCGGCTTCCTCAAGGCGCTGGCCCGCGAGGGCCGGACCGTGCTGGTGTCCAGCCACCTGCTCACCGAGGTGCAGCAGACCGCCGACCGGGTGGTCATCCTCAGCCAGGGCAGGCTGGTCCGGGAGGGCTCGATCGAGGAGCTCGAGGCCGAGAGCGGCGTGACCGTGGTGGTCCGCTCGCCGCAGGTGGACGCGCTGGCCGCGGCGCTGGACGGCTCGGGCGAGGTCAGCCGCGGCGGGCCGGACCTGCTGCAGGTCCGCGGGATGGAGGCCGCGGCGGTCGGCCACGCCGCGTTCACCGCCGGCATCGAGCTGCACGAGCTGCGCACCGAGCGGGCCGACCTGGAGCAGCTGTTCTTCTCGCTGACCCAGGCGCAATACACCGCGCCCACCCCGGGCCAGCCGACCGGCCAGGTCGCGCCGCCCGGCTTCCCGCCGGGCGGGCCGCCCCCACCCGGCTTCCCGCCGGGCGGGCCACCGCCGCCGCCGGGCCTGCAGCCGGGTGCGCCCACCGGTCCCGCGTCCGCTCCCGGAGGTGCCCGGTGACCGCCGCCCTGCGCGCCGAGGTGCGCAAGCTGACCACGACCCAGGTGCTGCTCTGGCTGACCGTGCTGGCCGTCGTGCTGTGCCTCGGGCTGGCCAGCCTCGGCTCCGGGTTCGCCGAGGAGACGCCGGGCGGCCAGCCGTTCGAGCTGGTGCTCAACTTCATCCTCGGCTTCCCCTACCTGATGGCCGCGATCCTCGGCGTCATCGGGATCACCGGCGAATACCGCCACCTCACCGCGACGCCGACCTTCCTCAGCGTGCCCCGGCGCGGCACCGTGGTGTCGGCCAAGCTGGTGGTCTACCTGGTCACCGGGCTGCTGCTCGGCGTGCTGTGCCTCGGCGCGACCATCGCGCTGGCGGCACCGTGGCTGAGCGCCCGGGGGTTCACCGTCGACCTCGGCGCCGACAGCACCATGCGGATCATCATCGGCGGCATCATCGCGAGCGGGATCTACGCGATCTTCGGGGTCGGCGTCGGCGCGCTGCTGCGCAACCAGGTGGCCGCGGTGGTCGGCCTGGTGATCTACCTGTTCGTCGCGGAGCCCATCCTGTCCGCGATCCCCAGGGTCCAGTCGGCGTACCCCTACCTGCCGGGCGGTGCGGCGAGCGCGCTCACCCAGACCACCGACCCCAACGCGCAGGTCAGCGGCTACACGCTGCTGGACCCGTGGCAGGGCGGGCTGCTGCTGCTGGCGTACGGGCTGGTGTTCGCGATCCTCGGCTCGCTGCTCACGGTGCGTCGCGACGTGACCTGAGCGCGTCCCGGTCCGGGGCCGGGCGGCCCCGCCTGCTGTGCACACCAGCGGGCGGCCGCCCGGCCCTTGCCGTATCCGGACGTTCCCTGCCGTTTCCCGCCGTCGACCGCCGGTCCGGGGCCGACCCGGCCGCCGCGGGCGGTAACCTGGGAGGCCGGATCACCAGTGTTTCCAACGCGGGAAGAGGCGACCGCAGACCGTGTCCACGCAGAGTGCGCACAGCGGGTTCGGACCCAACGAGTGGCTCGTGGAGGAGATGTACGAGCGCTACCTCGCCGACCCGGAGAGCGTCGACGCGGCGTGGCACGAGTTCTTCGCCGACTACGACCCGTCCGGGCCGTCGAGCACGCCCAGTGACGGCGACCGGGCGGCGGTTCGCCCGGTCGGCGGTGACGGGTCCGCGGCCGGGTCCGACCGGTCGGCCGCCCCGGCGCCGGCCGCCGACTCGGCGGGCAGCGCGACCGCCGCACCACCGGAGGCCGCCCCCGCCAACGGGACCGCGACCACCTCGGCTCCCGGCGCCGGCTCGGCCCCGGGCGGCGGCACCGGCGGCGCCGGCGGCGCCGCGACCGCCGCCCCGGCGCGGGCCGCTTCGCCGGCCGGCACCCCCGCCCCCGCCAAGCCCGCGGCGGCGGCCAAGCCCGCCGAGTCCGCCGCCCCCGCCAAGCCCGCCGCGCCGCCCGCCAGCCAGCCCGCCGAGTCCGCCGCGCCGGCCAAGCGCGCCGAGCCGGCCAAGCCGGCCCCGGCGGAGCGCAAGAGCGAGCCGGCCGCCGACAAGCCCACGCCCCTCCGCGGCGCCGCCGCCCGCGTGGTCGCCAACATGGAGACCAGCCTCACCGTCCCCACCGCCACCAGCGTCCGCGCCGTCCCGGCCAAGCTGCTCGCGGACAACCGCATCGTCGTCAACAACCACCTCCGGCGGGCCCGCGGCGGCAAGGTCAGCTTCACCCACCTGATCGGCTACGCGCTGGTCAAGGCCCTGCAGACGCACCCGGAGATGAACAACTCCTTCACCGAGGTGGACGGCCGCCCGGCGCTGGCCACCCCCGAGCACGTCAACCTCGGCCTGGCCATCGACCTGCAGGCCAAGAACGGCAGCCGCAGCCTGGTGGTGGCCAGCCTCAAGGCCGCCGAGACGCTCGACTTCGCCCACTTCCTGGCCGCGTACGAGGACATCATCCGGCGGGCCCGGCAGGGCAAGCTGACCACCGAGGACTTCGCCGGCACCACGATCAGCCTGACCAACCCGGGCACCATCGGCACCGTCCACTCGGTGCCGCGGCTGATGGCCGGCCAGGGCACGATCATCGGCGTCGGCGCGATGGAGTATCCGGCCTCCTTCGCCGGGATGAGCGAGGAGGCCCTCGCGCAGAACGCGGTGAGCCGCACGATCACGCTCACGTCGACGTACGACCACCGCATCATCCAGGGCGCGCAGTCCGGCGAGTTCCTCAAGCGGATGCACGAGCTGATGCTCGGCGCGGACGGCTTCTACGACGAGATCTTCCGCAGCCTCCGGGTGCCGTACGAGCCGGTCCGCTGGGTCCAGGACCAGGTCTTCAGCCACGAGGGCCAGATCGACAAGGGCGCGCGGGTGATCGAGCTGATCAACGCGTACCGGACCAACGGCCACCTGATGGCCGACACCGACCCGCTCGAGTTCAAGATCCGCAGCCACCCGGACCTGGACATCAT
The DNA here is from genome assembly GCA_963849885.1 of uncultured Actinomycetota bacterium. Classification (GTDB taxonomy): domain Bacteria; phylum Actinomycetota; class Actinomycetes; order Mycobacteriales; family CADCTP01; genus CADCTP01. Next base: position 256,893 of record CAWKIV010000006.1, read on the forward strand.
CAAGCACGGCCTCACGCTCTGGGACCTCGACCGCGAGTTCCCGGTCGGCGGCTTCGCCGGCGAGCGGGTGATGAAGCTGCGCGACATCCTCGGCGTGCTGAGGGATGCGTACTGCCGCCGCGTCGGCGTGGAGTACATGCACATCACCGACCCGGAGGAGCGGGTCTGGCTGCAGGAGCGGATCGAGCTCAAGCACGAGCAGGTCGACCGCGAGGAGCAGAAGCACGTGCTCGGCCGGCTCAACGCCGCGGAGGCGTTCGAGACGTTCCTGCAGACCAAGTACGTCGGGCAGCGCCGCTTCTCGCTGGAGGGCGCCGAGTCGGTGATCCCGCTGCTGGACGCGGTGCTCACCCGGGCCGCCGAGCAGGAGCTGGACGAGGTCGTCATCGGGATGCCGCACCGCGGCCGGCTCAACGTGCTGGCCAACATCGTCGGCAAGTCGTACGGGAAGATCTTCGCCGAGTTCGAGGGCAACATCGACCCGAAGTCCAGCCACGGCTCCGGCGACGTGAAATACCACCTCGGCGCGGGCGGCACGTTCACCAGCCGGAGCGGCCCGAAGACCCGGGTGGCGCTGACCGCCAACCCGAGCCACCTCGAGGCCGTCGACCCGGTGGTCGAGGGCATCGTCCGGGCCAAGCAGGACCTCATCGACAAGGGCGAGGCCGGCTTCACCGTGCTGCCGGTGCTGATGCACGGCGACGCGGCCTTCGCCGGCCAGGGCGTCGTCGCGGAGACGCTCAACCTGTCCCAGCTGCGCGGCTACCGCACCGGCGGCACCGTGCACGTGGTGGTCAACAACCAGGTCGGCTTCACCACCTCGCCGGCCGCGGCCCGGTCCAGCATCTACTCGACCGACGTGGCCCGGATGATCCAGGCGCCGATCTTCCACGTGAACGGGGACGACCCCGAGGCGTGCGTGCGGGTGGCCAAGCTGGCCGTGGACTACCGCCGGGCGTTCAAGAAGGACGTCGTCATCGACATGGTGTGCTACCGGCGGCGCGGCCACAACGAGACCGACAACCCGTCGTTCACCCAGCCGCTGATGTACGACATCATCGACAAGAAGCGCTCGGTCCGGAAGCTGTACACCGAGGCGCTGATCGGCCGCGGCGACATCACGCTGGAGGAGGCGGAGGAGGCGCTCCGCGACTTCCAGGAGCAGCTCGAGCGGGTCTTCGTGGAGACCCGGGACGCCACCGGGCAGCCGCGGAGACCGGTCCCGGACATGACCGCCGCCCCGCCGCCGAGGCCGGTGGACACGGCGATCACCCCCGAGGTGATGAAGCGGATCGGCGACGCTTTCGTCTCGCTGCCGGACGGCTTCCGGGTGCACCCGCGGCTGAAGCCCCAGCTGGACCGCCGCGGCGCGATGGCCACCGAGGGCGGCATCGACTGGGCGTTCAGCGAGCTGCTCGCCTTCGGCTCGGTGGTGCTGGACGGGGTGCCGGTGCGGCTGGCCGGCCAGGACAGCCGGCGCGGCACCTTCTCGCAGCGGCACTCGGTGCTCATCGACCGCAACACCGGCGAGGAGCACACCCCGCTGAAGTACCTGGACGAGGACCAGGCCCAGTTCTGGGTGTACGACTCGCTGCTGAGCGAGTTCGCCGCGGTCGGCTTCGAGTACGGCTACTCGGTCGCCAACCCGAAGGCGCTGGTCTGCTGGGAGGCGCAGTTCGGCGACTTCGTGGACGGCGCGCAGACGATCACCGACGAGTTCATCTCCTCCGGCGAGGCGAAGTGGGGCCAGCGGTCCCGGGTCACGCTGCTGCTCCCGCACGGCTACGAGGGCCAGGGGCCGGACCACTCGTCGGCCCGGATCGAGCGCTTCCTGCAGCTGTGCGCCGAGGACAACATGACGGTGGCCAACTGCAGCACCCCGGCCAACTACTTCCACCTGCTGCGCCGGCAGGCCCTCGGCGCGGTCCGCCCGCTGATCGTCTTCACCCCGAAGTCGCTGCTGCGGCTGCGCGCGGCCACCTCGCCGGTGGAGGACTACACCGACGGCCGCTTCCGGCCGGTGCTGCCCGACCCGGCGCAGCCGGCCGCGTCCGAGGTGACCAAGGTGCTGCTGTGCTCGGGCAAGGTCTACTACGACCTGGCCGCCTGGCGGACCGAGCACGACGTCTCCGACACCGCGATCCTGCGGCTGGAGCAGCTGCACCCGTTCCCGGCCGACTCGCTGCGCGAGGCGCTGGCCGCGTACCCGTCGGCCGAGGTCCGCTGGGTCCAGGAGGAGCCGGACAACATGGGCGCCTGGACGTACGTGGCGATGCGGCTGCCGGCGCTGCTGGACGGCCGGCCGCCGCTGACCCTGCGGGCCCGCCCGGCGTCGGCCAGCCCGGCCGCCGGGTCGAGCAAGGTGCACGAGCAGCAGCAGCGGGCGGTCGTCGAGTCCGCCTTCGCGGACTGATCCGGCGTGTACGCGACGGACCGCGGCATCGAGGAGCTGGCCGACCGGCGGGGCGACGAGACGGTGACGCTGGCCTGGCTGGCCGACCGGCTGCAGGCGTTCGTCGACCTGCACCCGGAGTTCGAGGTGCCGGTCGAGCGGCTGGCCACCTGGCTGGCCCGGGACGACGCCGGCGAGGAGTGAGTCTGCCGCTGGCCCGGGTGTCGGTCGTGCCGGCCGCCCGGTACGACCCGGACGCCTGGTATTGGCAGGTGCCGGTGGTGGCCCAGGTCCGCGACCGCGGTCTCGACCTCGACTCGCCGGTGACGGTGCTGGTCGGGGAGAACGGCAGCGGCAAGTCCACGCTGGTCGAGGCCCTGGCCGCGGCCTGGGGCCGGCGGCTGACCGCCCAGGTGCACCACTGGACGCCCCAGTCCGGCGACGAGGACGCCGACCTCGGCTGGCACCTGCGGCTGGACGGCGAGCGGCCGCCGCCGCAGGGCGGCTGCTTCCTGCGCGCGGAGGCGATGCACGCGCACTTCGCCACGCTCGGCGACGACACCCGCGCCTTCGACGGCCGGGCGCTCAACGCCCGCTCGCACGGCGAGGGCTTCCTCGCCTTCCTGGAGTCGCGCCGCACCGAGCGCGGGCTCTACCTGCTGGACGAGCCGGAGGCGGCGCTGTCGTTCCGGTCCTGCCTGGCGCTGCTGGTGCTGCTCGGCGACGCGGTCGCCGCCGGCTCCCAGGTGGTGCTGGCCACCCACTCGCCGCTGCTGGCCGCGCTGCCCGGCGCCCGCGTCCTGGAGCTCGGCGAGGACGGCGCGGTGCCGCGCGAGTGGGACGAGCTGGACCTGGTCCGGGACTGGCGGGACTTCCTCGCCGCGCCGGACCGCTGGCTGCGGCACCTGCGCGGCTGAGGCCCGACCCGGCGGACCCGGCTCAGCGCGGGGCGACCTCGCCCATCTCGCCCCAGCCCTCGCCGGGCACGCCCTGGACGCTGACGATCGACGGCCGCGCGGACACCACGTCCGGCATCCAGCCCAGCGCCGTACGGAAGTGCTCGGAGGTGACGTGCGGCCCGGCGGCGTCGTCCTGGAACGCCTCGACCAGGTAGTACGTGTTCGGGTCGTCGACGCTGCGGGACCACTCGAAGAACAGGTTGCCCGGCTCGGCCCGGGTGGCCCGGGTGAAGTCGTCGACCAGCGACAGCCACTCGTCGCTGCGCTCCGGCTTGATCGGCCACTTGACCACGATGAAGATCACCGCGCGCTCCTCCCCGGCGGGCGTCCGGCCCGCGCCCGCCGAGTCTGCCGCATCACCGGTAGCCGGGGGCCCACCGCGGGGCGGCGGGCGGCGGCCGCAGCCGCCCGCGGAACGCGGCCACCACCGCCACCCCGAGCAGGAACCCGACCACGTGCACCAGGTACGCCACCGAGCCGCCGCCGGTCAGCCCGGCGCCGGCCGCGTAGAACGCCTGCAGCACGAAGTAGAACCCGAGCACCAGCCAGGCCGGCAGCCGCAGCGGCAGGAAGAAGAAGAAGCTGACCAGGCCGATCACCTTGGCCCGCGGGAAGAGCAGCAGGTACGCCCCCAGCACGCCGGAGACCGCGCCGGACGCGCCGACCAGCGGCTGCACCGAGCCCGGCACGGTCAGCGCGAACGCGTACGTGGAGAGGACGCCGACCCCGAGGTAGAAGAGCAGGAAGCCGAGCCGGCCGAAGCGGTCCTCCACGTTGTTGCCGAAGACCCAGAGGTAGAGCATGTTGCCGAGCAGGTGCAGCCAGCCGCCGTGCACGAAGATCGTGGTGATCGAGGACAGCCACGGCCGCTTGGCGTAGTCCGGCAGCACCGCGAGGCACTCGTTCTCCCCGGCCGGCGCGCCGTAGGTGTAGTCGAGCGGGCGGTTGCTGGTCAGCTCCGCCGGCACCGCGCCCCACTCCAGGAAGTAGGCCTGCTGCGCGCACAGCCGCGCGACCGACGGCTCGCCGAACAGCGGCGCCCGGGCGGCCGGCGAGATCAGGAAGACCACGACGTTGATCGCGATCAGCGCCCACGTCACGTACGGCCGACGCCTCGTCGGGTTCGAGTCGTAGACGGGGATGACCACCCGCCCACCGTAGGCGGTGGGTCAGGTCAGCCGGGTCAGGCCCTCGTCCGGCTCCAGCCGGCCGCGGCGGATCTGCATGGCCACCCGGATCCGCTCCACCTCGTCGTCGTCGAGGTGCTTGACCACGTCCTGCAGGGTGACCGGCTCGGACATCGCCCGGGCCACCTCACCGGGGGTGTCGAACGCCATCTCGTACGCGGTCAGCACCAGCAGCCGCTGGTCCCGCGGCCAGGTGGCGGACGCGTCGAGCATGCCGGCCCAGTCGATCACCCGGTTGCGGAAGTCGACGTACGGCGCGGTGTGGTCGCGCACCGCCGGCGCGCCGAGCAGGATCACCGCGACCGCCCAGGGCCGGTCCCGCCACAGCCAGGACGGCAGCTCCTCCCAGGACCTGGCCCGGCGGTCCCGCGGGTGGCCCGGGCGGCGCGGCTCGGCCACCGCGAGCGCCGCGGCGGCCGCCTCGCGCTCGGCGGCCATCCGGGCGCGCCGCTTCGCCGCCCGCATCACGACCGCCCACATGGCCGCCATCAGTGCGCAGTAGAGCACCACCGCGCCGACGACGGTGCAGATGGTGCGCAGCACACCGACCACGCCGTCCCTCCCCCGTTGCGACGAGCCGGGCCGGGTCACGTGGCCGGACGCCGCACGATGACTGTACGTTCAACCTTCGCAACGATGCAGCGATCGGTTCAGATACGGGGTACCGATTTAGCGATCGGATGTCCGGAAACCGGCCCAACCCGTTACCTCCGTACGGCGGGGTGGGCGGCCCGGCGTTCAGGCGCGGGCGACGCCGTCCTCCCGGGCGGTCGCGGCGACCGCGGCGGCCACCGACGGCGCCACCCGCGGGTCGAACGGGCTGGGCACGATCCGGTCCGGCCGCAGCTCGCCGGCCACCACGGCGGCCAGCGCGTCCGCGGCGGCCAGCTTCATGCCCTCGGTGATCGCGGTGGCCCGGGCCTCGAAGGCGCCGGCGAAGACACCCGGGAAGGCCAGCACGTTGTTGATCTGGTTGGGGAAGTCGCTGCGGCCGGTGGCGACCACCGCCGCGTACCGGCCGGCCACCTCGGGGTGCACCTCCGGGTCCGGGTTGGCCAGCGCGAAGACGATCGCCCCCGGCGCCATGGTGGCCACCGCCTCGGCCGGCACCGTGCCGGCCGAGACCCCGAGGAAGACGTCGGCGCCGGCCAGCGCGGCGGTCAGGTCGCCGGTGCGGCCGGCCCGGTTGGTGAGCGCGGCCAGCTCGGCCTTGACCGGGGTGAGGCCGTCCCGGCCGGCGTGCAGCAGGCCCTGCGAGTCGGCCACCGCGATCTCGCCGATGCCCGCCGCGAGCAGGATCTTGGTGCAGGCGACCCCGGCCGCGCCGGCGCCGGACACGACCACCCGCAGGTCGGCCAGGGTCCGGCCGGTCAGCCGGGCGGCGTTGCGCAGCGCGGCCAGCACCACGATCGCGGTGCCGTGCTGGTCGTCGTGGAAGACCGGGATGTCCAGCCGGGCCCGCAGCCGGTCCTCGATCTCGAAGCAGCGCGGCGCGCTGATGTCCTCCAGGTTGATGCCGCCGAAGGAGGGCGCCAGCCGGGCGACGGTCTCCACGATCTCGTCCACGTCCGTGGTGTCCAGCGCGATCGGCACCGCGTCGACCCCGCCGAACTCCCGGAACAGGCAGGCCTTGCCCTCCATCACCGGCAGCGACGCGCGCGGGCCGATGTCGCCGAGGCCGAGCACCGCGGTGCCGTCGGTGACCACCGCGACCAGCCGGCCGGTCCAGGTGTAGCGGGCGGCCAGCGCCGGGTCCGCCGCGATGGCGGTGCACACCCGGGCCACGCCGGGCGTGTACGCCATCGACAGGTCGGCCGGGTCGCGCAGCGGCGCGGTGCTCCGCACCGCGAGCTTCCCGCCCTCGTGCAGCGCGAAGACCGGGTCGCTGAGCCGGTCGGGAGCGGCCATCGTGTCGGACACCGTCGATTCCCCCTGGTGGTGCGGTCGTCGAGAAGGTCGAGGAGAACGCCGGGGATCGCCCGCGGGGAGGATCGGCTGATCAGGTACGGGAAGTGTGGCATAGCGACGTCGCCGCGCACTGTTAGGTTCTTCACTCGTGAAGGTGCGCGAGCTCGCGATCCCGGACGCGTACGAGGTCAGCACGGACGTCTTCCCGGACGACCGCGGGCTGTTCCTCAACCCCTTCCGGGCGGACCTGCTGGCGGAGGCGACCGGCCACCGGCTGGCGGTCGTGCAGACCAACCACAGCGCCTCCCGCCGCGGCGTGGTGCGCGGCGTGCACTTCGCGCTGCTGCCGCCCGGGCAGGCGAAGTACGTCTACTGCCCGCGCGGCGCCGCGCTCGACGTGGTGGTCGACATCCGGGTCGGCTCGCCCACCTTCGGCCAGCACGACGTGGTCCGGATCGACGACCGGGACTTCCGCGCGGTCTACCTGGCCGAGGGGCTGGGGCACCTGATCGTGGCGCTCGAGGACGACACGGTGGCGGCTTACCTGTGCTCCACCGGCTACGACCCGGCGCGGGAGAAGGGCGTGTCCCCGACCGACCCGGCGCTCGGCCTGCCGATCCCGGACGGCGCGGTGCTGTCGCCGCGCGACCTGGCCGCGCCGACGCTGGCCGAGGCGGCCGAGCAGGGCCTGCTGCCCACGTACGAGGAGTGCCGCGCCTTCTACGCGCGCGGCTGATTCCTGAAAGAACCCCTTCACATCTGGCCGCTCCTCGTGGCACGATCTGAAAGGATCCTTTCAGGAGGTGGCCCATGGCCCGGCCCGAGGACCGGCGCGAGATCCGGGACGTCCGCGCGCTGGCCGCGCTCGCCCACCCGGTGCGCAGCGCGCTGCTCTCCCACCTGATGGCGGTCGGCCCGCGGACCGCCAGCGAGTGCGCGGCCGCGGTCGGCGCGTCCGCGTCCAACTGCAGCTGGCACCTGCGCCACCTGGCCCGCTTCGGCCTGGTCGAGCGGGACGACAGCAGCACCGACGGGCGGGAGCGGCCCTGGCGGGCGGCCGCGACCGGCTTCCACTTCGGCGGCGAGCCCGGCTCCGGCGCGGCCACCCGCGCCGCCCAGGAGGCGCTGCTGTCCGTGCAGCTGGACGAGGAGACCCGGCTGGCCCGGGCCCACCTGCGCGGCGCGGACGAGCTGCCGGCCGACTGGCGGGAGGCGAGCGCCTTCTCGACGTTCGGGCTGCTGCTCACCCCGGCGGAGCTGCGCGAGCTGGTGGCCCGGCTGGACGCGGCGATCCGGCCGTACATCCGGATGACCCGGGAGGACGCGCCCGCGGACGCCCGGCCGGTGCACCTCGGGCTGCGCGCCTTCCGCTTCCCGGAGGAGTCGTGATGCTGCTGCGGCGCCGGCCCGCCTTCGCCCGGCTCTGGCTGTCCGGCACGATCTCCGAGATCGGCGACTGGCTGCTGCTCATCGCCCTCCCGGTGTACGTGCTGCAGCTGACCGGCTCGGCGCTGGTCACCTCGACCGTCTTCCTGCTCGAGCTGGCCGCCGCGGTGCTGGCCGGCCCGCTGGCCGGGGTGCTGGCCGACCGCTGGGACCGGCGCCGCACGCTGGTCGGCGGCTGCGTGGCCCAGGCGGTGCTGCTGCTGCCGCTGCTCACCGTGGACGGCCGGGCGGACCTGCCGGTGGTCTACGCGGTGGTCGCCGCCGAGGCGGTGCTGGCCACCCTCAACGAGCCGGTCCGGCAGGCGCTGCTGCCCGCGGTGGTCGAGGCGGACGAGCTGACCGCGGCGGCCGGCCAGCTCGGCGTCGGCGCCAACATCGCCCGGCTGGTCGGCGGCGCGCTCGGCGGCGTGCTGCTGGACGCGTACGGGCTGGGCGGCGTGGTGCTCGGCGACGCGGCCACCTTCCTGCTGGCCGCGGCGGTGCTGGCCGGGCCGGGGCTGGGCGCGGGCCGGCCCCCGGCCGGCGGGCCGCCCGAGCGGGCCGGCCGGGCCTGGCTGGCCGGGCTGGCCGTGGTCCGGGACCGGCGCGAGCTGCGCGGCACGCTCGCGGTCACCGCGCTGATGGCGCTGGCCCAGGGCGCCTTCGTGGTGCTCTTCGTGGTCTTCGTGCTGCGGTCGCTGGCCGGCGGCGGCGCCGAGGTCGGGCTGCTGCGCGGCGTGCAGGCGGTCGGCGGCATCCTCGGCGGGCTGGCCGCCGGCCGGCTGGCCCGCCGGTTCGGCCCGGCCGCCCTGGTCGGCGGCGGGCTGGCCGGCTTCGCGCTGGTCGAGGCGGCGATCTGGAACTCCCCGGCCGCCACCACCGCGCTGCCGCTCTACGTGCTGTTCTTCGCGGTGGTCGGCATCCCCGGCATCGTGATCCTGTCCGGGCTGACCGCGGTCATGCTGACCGCGACCCCGGCGGCGTACCGGGGGCGGGTGGCCAGCACCCACGCCGGCGTCTTCGGCGTGCTGCAGGCGGCCGGGATGCTGCTGGCCGGCCTGCTGGTCGAGCCGGTCGGGCTGCTGCCGCTGCTCAACGCGCAGGTGGTGGTGCTGGCGGTCGCCGCCGCGGTGGCCGCGGTGCTGCTGCGGTCAGCCCCGCCGGCGGGGCGGCCAGTAGCGGAGCAGGACCCGGCCGCCGACGTCCGCCGGCCCGTAGGCCCGGCTGTCGTCGGTGACGAGCGGGTTGTCCCCCTCGAGCCACCAGCCCCCGGCCTCGGGCCGGACGGCCCGCTTCACCACGAGGTGGTCGGGGCCGGCGCGGAACCGGCCGATCACCACGTCGCCGGCGCGCACCCGCCGGACGCGCCGGACCAGGAGTGCGTCCCCGTGCCGCAGGGTAGGCACCATCGACGGGCCGATCACGAGCACTCGCTGGACCGGCCAGCGGAGTAGGGTCGGCACTGCCCGATCATGGCAGCGATTCGGAGGTTTCCCCGATGCGGTTGTCCCGACTTCTCGCGCCTCGCACCGTCGCGCACGCGCACTGCGACCTGCCCTGCGGCGTCTACGACCCCGCCCAGGCGCGGATCGAGGCGGAGTCGGTCAAGGCCATCATGGAGAAGTACCAGTCCAACGAGGACCCGGTGTTCCGCACCCGGGCGCTGATCATCAAGGAGCAGCGGGCCGAGCTGGTCAAGCACCACCTGTGGGTGCTGTGGACCGACTACTTCAAGCCGCCGCACTTCGAGAAGTACCCGGAGCTGCACCAGCTGTTCAACGAGGCCACCAAGCAGGCCGGCGCGGCCGGCGGCAAGGGCAAGGTCGACCCGGCGGACGGGCAGAAGCTGCTCGACCAGATCGCCGAGATCGACCGGATCTTCTGGGAGACGAAGAAGGCCTGAGATGAGCCTCCTCGACGCGGCCGGCACCGACCCGGTGCCGGCCGCGCCCGCACCCGGGGAGCTGTGCCTGATCCGGCACGGCGAGACCGAGTGGTCGCGCAGCGGGCGGCACACCAGCGTGTCGGACATCGCGCTCACCGCGCAGGGCGAGCGGCAGGCCCGGGCGCTGGGCGAGCTGGTCGCCCAGGTCTGCCCGGCCCTGGTGCTGACCAGCCCGCGGCAGCGGGCCCGGCGGACCGCCGAGCTGGCCGGCCTGGCCGAGCTGTGCGAGGTGGAGACCGAGCCCGACCTGGCCGAGTGGGCGTACGGGGAGTATGAGGGCGTCACCACGCCGGTGATCCGCCAGAGCCGACCGGACTGGACGATCTGGACCGGCGACCCGCCCGGCGGCGAGACCGCCGAGGAGGTCCGGGTCCGGGCCGACCGGGTGCTCGACCGGATCCGGGCGGCGCTCGCGTCCGGACCGGTGGTGGCGATCGGGCACGGCCACTTCAGCCGGGTGCTGGCCGCCCGCTGGCTGGGGCGGCCGGTGTCCGACGGCGGGATGTTCGTGCTCGGGCCGGCGAGCCCGTGCCTGCTCGGCCACGAGCACGGCCGGCCGGCGATCCACCGGTGGAACGTGCCCAACCCCGCCGAGCGCGACCCGGGCTGACCTGCGTACCCTGCGCAGTTCACGCCAGTCCGCACCCCCGCCTGCGGGCAGCCCGGGAGGAAGCAGCACGTGACCGACGACGCCGGGGCCGCCACCGCGGCCCGGACCGCGCAGGGCGACGACGTCGTCGAGCTGCGCCTGCCGGCCGACGGGGCCTACCTCTCCGTCCTGCGCACCGCCACCGCCGGCCTGGCCGCGCGGCTGGACTTCACCCTCGACGAGATCGAGGACCTGCGGATCGCGGTCGACGAGGCCTGCGCGCTGCTGCTCCCGGACGCCGTCGAGGGCGCCGACATGACCTGCGTCTTCACCCTCAGCGGGGAGGCGCTCGCGGTCACCGTGTCGGTGCCCAGCCGGACCGGCCGGGTGCCGCGGCGCAACACGTTCGCGTGGACCGTGCTCACCGCGCTGGCCGGCGAGGTCGACGCGACGGTCGGGACGGACGGCACGGTGTCGGTGACGCTGCTCAAGCACCGCGGAGGGCGGGCGTGAGCGCTCGCAGCCTGGCCACCGCCGGTGACGAGGGTGCTCGCAGCGACCGGGAGATCGCCCGCGACCTGTTCGACCAGCTCGGCACGCTGGAGGCCGGCGCGCCCGGCCGGCAGCGGGTGCGCGACCAGCTGGTCGAGATGCACCTGCCGCTGGTCGAATACCTGGCCCGCCGGTTCGCCGGGCGCGGGGAGCCGCTGGACGACCTGGTCCAGGTCGGCACCATCGGGCTGATCAAGGCGGTCGACCGGTTCGACACCGAGCGGGGCGTGGAGTTCTCGACGTACGCGACGCCCACCGTGGTCGGCGAGATCAAGCGGCACTTCCGGGACAAGGGCTGGACCGTCCGGGTGCCCCGCCGGCTGCAGGAGCTGCGGGCCGCGCTGTCCAGCGCCACCTCCGACCTCACCCAGGCGATGGGCCGCTCCCCCACGGTCGCCGAGCTCGCCGCGCACCTCAAGATCGGCGAGGAGGAGGTGCTGGAGGGGCTGGAGTCGGCCAACGCGTACACGGCCGTCTCCATCGAGGCCTCCGACGGCGAGGGCGGGCTGTCGGTGGCCGACACGCTCGGCGGCGAGGACCTGTCGCTGGAGGGCGTGGAATACCGCGAGTCGATCAAGCCGCTGCTCGACTCGCTGCCGGCCCGGGAGCGGCGGATCCTCATGCTCCGCTTCTTCGGCAACCTGACCCAGTCGCAGATCGCGGCCGAGCTCGGCATCTCGCAGATGCACGTGTCCCGGCTGCTGGCGCGGACGCTCGCGCAGCTGCGCGAGCGGTTGACGCAGGACGAGTAGCGCGGGCCGGGCCGGGCCGGGCCGGGTCGGCGCCGGCGGGCCGGGTCAGTCGCGGCGGAGCGCGGCCCGCGCCTCCTCGCTGCCGAAGAGCAGGCTGAGCACCGCCACCGCGAGCAGCAGGACCGGCAGGCCCAGCTCGGGCCGGCCGGACGTGCCGACCAGGTTCCAGCCGATCGGCAGCGCGATCAGCTGCACCACCACCACCGGCGTACGGGCGGCGCCGCGCAGCTCGGTCAGCCCGCGGGCGAGCCAGAGCAGCAGCGCGCCGGCGGCGGCGGCGAAGGCCGCGGTGACCAGGGCCAGGCTCACGCTGGCCGGCTCGGACGCCACCGTGGAGATCGCCTCGACCGCGGCGAGGACCAGCAGCGCCACGCCCTCCAGGGCGACCAGCGCGGCGGCGAGCCGGACCGGCCGCGGCGGCGGTGCTGCGGCGTCCTCCGGCACGCCCCGCAGCCTACCGACGGCGGGGTCCCGCCCCCCGGGCCGGCCGCCCGGTCCGGGTCCCGCCGGCACCGCCGGCCCTACTGTGAGCGTGTGCGCGCCCTCCTGATCGTCAACCCCAAGGCCACCACCACGACACCTCGCAGTCGCGAGGTGCTCAAGCGGGCGCTGGCCAGCGAGCTCAAGGTCGAGGTCGAGGAGACCAGCCACCGCGGGCACGCCGCCGCGCTGGCCGTCCGGGCCGCCCGCGAGGGCGTCGACGTGGTGGTCGCGCTCGGCGGCGACGGCACGGTCAACGAGGTGGTCAACGGGCTGCTCACCGACGGCCCGCGGCCGGGCATCCCGGCGCTCGCGGTCGTCCCGGGCGGCTCCACCAACGTCTTCGTCCGCGCGGTGGGCCTGCCCACCCACCCCTTCGACGCGACCGGCGCGATCCTCGAGGCGCTGCGGGCCGGCCGGACCCGGCGGATCGGCCTCGGCCTGGCCGGCGACCGCTACTTCACCTTCAACGCCGGCTTCGGGTTCGACGCGGACGTGGTGCGCCGGATCGAGCGGCGCCGGCGGGCCGGCGAGGAGACCAGCCACGCCCGCTTCGTCCGGGCCGCGCTGGCGCAGTTCTTCACCTCCTCGCGGCGGCACCCGGCGCTGACGTACGAGCGGCCGGGCGAGGAGCCGATCGACGGCGTGCACTTCGCGCTGGTGACCAACACCGCCCCGTGGACGTATCTGGGCGACCGGCCGGTGCAGCCGAGCCCGGAGGCGTCCTTCGAGACCGGGCTCGACGTGTTCGCCCCGCGGTCCATGGGGACCGTGACAACTCTGCGCTATCTCCGTCGCGCGCTGCTGTCGAAGCCACCGCTGCGCCATCGCCGGTTGCTCCGCGTACACGACGTGGCGGAATTCACCCTCCGTGCCGAGCGCCCGACCAACCTCCAGGTCGACGGCGACTGGATCGGAGAGCGCGAGGCGGTGCGCTTCCGGGCGGTGCCGGACGTGCTGCCCGTCGTGGTTTGACCCCTTACGGTGACGATCCCGCGCGGCTCCCGGCGCAAAAATACGCCTGAAGGGAGCATTGTGCGGCCGCCACGAGGCTGACAGGCTACGCCGGGTCACCTGAGCAGGCGGTGGCCGTCACTCACGGGCATTACTCGGTGACTGAGGACAGCCTTGACACCGGCACCACTCGTGAAATGATTCACAAGCAGGGGGACGGTTCGTGACCGGGTCAGAGCGGGTACGGACCGCAACCGACGTGCGATGCGAGGAGAGTTTCGTAATGGATTGGCGCCACCGCGCGCTCTGCCGCGACGAGGACCCGGAGCTGTTCTTCCCGATCGGCAACACGGGCCCGGCGATCGTCCAGCTCGAGCAGGCGAAGGCGGTCTGCCGCCGCTGCCCGGTGACCGACGAGTGTCTCAGCTGGGCGCTCGAGTCCGGTCAGGACGCGGGCATCTGGGGTGGCATGGGGGAGGACGAGCGTCGGGCGCTGAAGCGCCGGGGCGCGCGCGCCGCCAGGGCCCGCATGGCCTAGGGCCCGGCTCGCGCAGATGCGGCCCGGCGCCCCGAGCGCCGGGCCGCAGTCATGTCCGCGATCGGTCCCGCGGGAGGGTCCATGAGTCCTGATACCAGCGGCCCTGGCGCGCCGCTCCGCTCCGCCGTGGTCCGCGGTGGGTCGATGAGCGAGCCGACCGCCGAGCCACCGGGTCTCGGCAACGCCGACTCGGCGCTCCCGCCGTGGTTGTCGATGACCGAGCCGACCGCCGAGCCGCCGGGTCTCGGCAACGCCGACTCGGCGCTCCCGCCGTGGTTGTCGGTGGGTCGATGACCGAGCCGACCGCCGAGCTGAATCCCGACTTCAGTGACGCCAATGCGACCGCCCCGCCGTGGTCCGCGGTGACCGGCGTGCTCGCCGCGGCCGAGATGTTCTGGCTGTCCACCGTCCGCCGGGACGGCCGGCCGCACGTGGCGCCGCTGCCGGCGGTCTGGCTGGACGACGCCCTGCACTTCTGCACCGGCGCCGCCGAGCAGAAGGCCCGCAACCTGGAGCACGACCCGCGGTGCGTGCTCACCACCGGCACCCCGGAGATGCGGTCCGGGCTGGACGTGGTCGTCGAGGGCACCGCGGTGCGGGTCACCGACGACGACCTGCTGCGCCGCCTGGCCGCGCGGTGGAAGTCGGAGCTGGACTGGGACTTCTCGGTCCGCGACGGGGCGTTCCATCAGCCGGCCGGCGGCTCCGCCCTGGTTTTCCGGGTCACCCCGGCCAAGGTGCTGGCCTTCGGCAAGGGCGAGCCGTACAGCCAGACCCGCTACACCGTCCCCACCTGATCCACACCCGGCCGACCCGGCCACCGCACCCACCCGGCCGACCCGGCCGACCCGGCCGCCGCGGGCCTCCCCGGTCACCTCGGTCACCTCGGTGGCCCCGGTCGCCGCGCCGCCAGTCCGCCGCGGCCGCCTCGTGGCTCCAGTCGCCACGCCAGCCCCGATGGGCTCGGCGCCGCCGCCTGCATCGGTGGCCCTGGTGGCAGCCCGCTCCGCTCGCGGTCGCCACGGCCCGCCCGTTCTCCGGCCGCCGACCCTCGGCGGGCTCCGGGTAGACCCTTCCCCAGCGGCTAGTGCTCTGCCCCGCACGGCGAGGCAACCCACCAGCCGCACCGGCCGCCCCGGCCATTCGCGCCCTGCCTCCCCAGGCGGGGCAGAGCACTAGCCGCGCAGGAGACCCACCCTCCCGGGCCGACTGGCCCCGCCCCACCAGGCGAGGCAAAGCACCAGCCGCACCGGAAGACCCGCCCACCCTCCCGGACCGACTGGCCCCGCCCCACCAGACGGGGCAGAGCACTAGCCGCACCGGACGACCACCCACCCCAACCACGTGCCCGCCCCACCAGACGAGGCAAAGCACCAGCCGCACCGGACGACCCCCCCACCCCCACGGACCGCACTTGCCCCGCCCCACCAGACGAGGCAGAGCACTAGCCGCACCGGAAGACCCACCCCGACCACATGCCCGCCCCACCAGGCGGGGCAGAGCACTAGCCGCGCAGAACGACCCACCCCACCCCACTTCACAAGTCCCGCCCCACCAGGCGGGGCAGAGCACTAGCCGCGGGGAGGATCCGCCCACCCCGGCCGGCTCGGGCTGTGCCCCGGGAGGAGGGCAGAGCACTGGCGGCGGATGACGACCCGCAGCCGGCGGCGTGGGATCAGCGGCGGCGGCTGAGGGGAACGTCGAGGACGGCCTCGGTGCCGCCACCGTTCCGCGGCCGGACCTTGATCGCCCCGGCCAGCTCGGCCTGGACCAGCGTGCGCACGATCTGCAGCCCGAGCCGGTCGCTGCCCTCCAGCGAGAAGCCCGGCGGCAGCCCCATCCCGTCGTCGGCCACCACCACCTCCATCCGCCGGTGGGTACGCCGGGCGGACACCGTCACCGTGCCGGTGCCGGAGTCGTCGAAGCCGTGCTCCACCGCGTTCTGCACCGTCTCGGTGAGCACCATCACCAGCGGAGTGGCCACGTCCGCGGGCAGCACGCCGAAGCTGCCCTCCCGGCGCAGCCGCACCCGCGTGCCGGCGCCGGCGACGTCGCCGAGCGAGCCGAGCAGCCGGTCCACGATGCCGTCGAAGTCGACCCGCTCGTCCAGCGACACCGCGAGCGTCTCGTGCACCATCGCGATCGAGGCGACGCGGCGTACCGACTCCTCCAGCGCGGTCCGCGCCGCCGGCGACTCCACCCGGCGGGCCTGCAGCCGCAGCAGCGCCGCGACCGTCTGCAGGTTGTTCTTCACCCGGTGGTGGATCTCCCGGATGGTGGCGTCCTTGCTGAGCAGCTGGCGGTCCCGGTAGCGGACCTCGGTGACGTCGCCGACCAGCACCAGCGCGCCCTCGCCCTGGCCGGCCGGCCGCAGCGGCAGCACCCGGAAGAGCACGATCGCGCCGCGCGCCTCCACCTCCATCCGCAGCGGTGCCTCGCCGGCCAGCGCCCGCTTGATCCGGGCGGCGATCTCCTCGCCGTCGAACGGGTTGCGGGCCAGCCGCCGGGTCAGCGGGGCCAGCTCCGCCTCCACCACGTCGCCGGTCACGCCGAGCCGCCGGTACGCGGACAGCGCGTTCGGGCTGGCGTACGCGACCCGGCCGTCGGCGCCCAGCCGGATCAGCCCGTCCCCGGCCCGCGGGCCGCCGTGCACCTCGCCGGGCGGGACGGCGGTCGGGAACGAGCCGTCGATGACCATCCGGCACAGGTCGTTCGCGGCCCGGAGGTAGGCCAGCTCCAAAGTGGACGGGCTGCGCGGGGCGACCAGGTTGGTGTCCCGGCCGACCACGCCGAGCACCCGGCCGCCCGGCTCCCGGCGGACCGGGATGCCCTCCCGGCGCACCGGCACCGGGCCGTCCCACTCGGGGTCGGCCTCCCGGAAGATCCGGCCCTCGCCGATCGCCACCGTCTGCGGCTCGGCCGCCGCGCCGGCCTGCCGGCGGCCGACCTGGTCGTCCTGGTAGGCCGTCGGGCCGGTGGTCGGCCGGACCTGGGCGACGCAGAGGAACTCGCCGCCGGTCACCGGCACCCACAGCAGCAGGTCGGCGAAGGACAGGTCGGACAGCAGCTGCCACTCCCCCACCAGGCGCTGCAGGTGCTCAACGTCCTCGGGGGCGAGAGTGGTGTGCTCGGCGAGCAGCTCGATGAGCGTGGACATCGTCCCCGAGCCTGCCACAGCGGGGAGGGGGCGACCGTTCCGGCCGCCCCCTCCGTCATCCGTCGGGCTTCTTACGGGGTCGCCCCCACGAAGCCGGCCACGTGCAGCGAGAACGCCCGGACCGACCCGATGTCCGCCAGCGCCAGGTCGGCGACGAAGAACGTCCAGGTGCCGTCGGCCGAGCGGGACACCAGGCTGGCCAGCGAGCCCTCCGGCCGCCAGCTCCCGGTGTACGGCGCGTCGGTCGACACCGCCTGGGTGATGGACCGCGGCGCACCGTCGTCGAACACCGCCTGGCAGACGTTGTTGCCGCTGCTGTCGATGCCGTCGAAGAGCAGCACCTCGGTGCCGTCCGGCGCCGTCAGCGTGCCGACCAGGTCACCGGTGTAGGTGTGGTCGATGCCGACGGTGGTCGACCCGATGTCCGTCGAGCAGGTCGACCCGTCCACCGAGAAGGTCACCCCGGAGATCGGGCCGACCCCGCTGACCTCCAGCGGGATGCTGACGCCGGTGGTGTTGGCGTCCGGCACCGGGACCGCCGGCCCGGTGTACGCGAAGTCCACCACCGGCCCCGGCTCGCCGACCGTGATCGGGAAGGTGGCCGTCTGCGGCGACAGCGCGCCGGCGAAGGTCACCCGCACCCGCAGCTGGATCGGGGTGCCGAGCGGCCAGTCGGCCGGCACCGAGATCGTGAACGCGCCGGTCTTGGTCTGGCCGACCGCGATCCGGCCGTAGCTGCGGCTGGCCGGCCGGACGGTGACGCCCGCCGACGTGGTCGTCACCTGGACGCTGACCCCGGTGGCCACGCCGTCACCCCGGTTGGTCACCGGCACCGAGAGCTGGGCGGTCTCGCCCGGCTCGACGAAGGTGTCGCCGTCGGTGGTCGAGGCCACCGTCGGCGCTCCCGGCACCGCGAGCGGCTGCGGCGTCGCGCCGGTGTAGCGCAGCGCCCGGTTGGCCATCACGATGCCGTGGCCGGTGTTGCGGTCCCAGCCCCGCTGCTCGATGTCGATCGCGGTGCTGGTCAGCGCGGTCCGCACCTCGGCCGGGTCGATGCCCGGGTTGCCGGACAGGATCAGCCCGGCGATCGCGGCGGCGTGCGGCGCGGAGGCCGACGTGCCGAAGAACCGCTCGAAGCCCGGCACCGTGGTGAGCACGCCGTCCGCCGCGGCGATGTCCGGCTTCTGCCGCACCTCGCCGCCGGTGGAGGTGAAGTTGCCCGGCGTGATCGGGGTGCCGTCCGGCTGGTAGAAGACCCGGCGCGGGCCGTCGGAGGTGAAGGTCTCCGACTGCTGGCTGCGGGTGTAGACCCCCGGGAACGGCCCCGACGGGTTGGGCACACCCGGCGCGATCTCCCGCGGGAACGGCTCCGAGGCCGGCACCGCGGCGACGCTGAACGCGGCCGGCACGGCCGAGTGGCCGCGGGTCACGCCCGGGGTGTTGTAGCCGGTCAGCCCGCCCTTGTCGGCGAACCGGCCGCGGAACGGGGTGACCTGGAAGTAGCGGTCCTCGCCACTGAACTTCACCACGGCCACGCCGAGCGTGCCGCTGGGCAGGTAGAAGCCCTCGAAAGCGTTGTCGTCGCCGTTCTGCACGTCGTTGGAGAAGGCGGTCACGGAGCCGTCCGCCGCCACCGCGTACAGGTCGTAGTCGTTGGCGGAGGCGCCGAGCGGGTCGGCCCACTGCAGGATCGTGGGCACCCCGGCCGAGTCGTCGCTGGTCGGGTTGATCGCCTGCACGCCCGCGCCGGGGTCGAAGTCGTGCGCGACGCCGGCGAACTTGCCGATGGTCAGGCCGGAGGAGACGTAGTCGCCCTCCCAGTTGCCCGCGGTGCGGTCGTCCACGTTCTGCTCGTTGCCGGCGGAGCTGAAGTAGAGCGCGCCGTCGTCGGTCACGTCGATCACGGCCTGCGCGATCGGCCCGTCCTGGAACGGCGACTCGGCGAAGTAGAGGATGTCGTCGACGATGATGTCGGCGCCGGCCGCGCGCAGCGCCCGGATGTTGTCCGCGAAGCTCTCGGCGCTGGTGAACGCGGTGGCGAACGCCAGCTGCGCGTTGGGCGCGAGGTCGTGGACGATCTCCAGCATCGCCGTGCCCTCGTCGCCGGAGCCGGCCTCGCCGGGCAGCACCTCGGTGTCCGGCGGCAGGTCGCCGGACGCGATCGAGGCCGCGAGCGAGTCGACGCCGTCGGACAGCACGCCGATCTTGACCCCGGTGCCGGTGACCCGGTAGCGGGTGCGCGCGGTGTCGGCGGCGTGGGTGACGTCGCCCTCGGAGGTGACCGCACCGACCAGCGGGACGACGCCGGTCGCGGTCTGCCGGGTGGGCCGGCCGTCCGCCTTGGCCTTGGCCAGCGCGGCGGCGACACGCTGGCGCAGCACGGTCTCGCGCTGCTCCTTGGCCACCGGGGCGACCCGGCCGCCCGCGCGGGCGGTGATCGCCTGGTCGGCGACCCTGACCCGCTGCACGCCGGGTGCGCCGGCCAGCGCCTCGACCTTGCTCAGCGGGACGTCGGCGCGCACCGCGGAGTGCTTCACCGACGCGCTGCGGACCTGGCCGCCGACGGCGCGCACCTGCGCGGCGACGGCCTTGGTGTCGCCGAGCACGGTGACGCCGGTGAGCCCGGCCTTGTCCGTGGTGACCCCGGTGGCCACCCGGCCGACGCCGGGCGCCGCGGCCAGCCCGCGGCGCTGCCGCGCCTCGGTCAGCAGCCGGGAGTCGACCTTCTTCTGGGCCGGCGTGAGCGCGCGCTTGGCCTGGGCGAGCGCGTCGATCTGGGCGACCGTCCGGGCGGACAGGCCGCCGGGGGCAGCGGTGGAGGGCGCCGCAGCGGCGGGCAGCGCGAGCCCGAGGCTCGTCACCACCCCGACCGCGAGCACCAATGGACGGAAGGGACGCATCGTCGTTGACCCCCCTGCACCCGCGGATGACGGCCGCGTGCCCGGCGCCGGCCACCCGACTGGCGGCGCGATCGCACCTTAGTGGGGAGATCCGACATTTGTCAGGACCTGCTGTACCGGCTTGGCACCAAGATGCAGACTTCACCCGGTCGGTCCTGCGGGCCACCCCGGGCTGCACCACCCGTGCCGCCACCCGACCGGACCGGCCGGCTCACCCGGACGGCCGTTCACCGGATCGTTGTATTGGAGATCTGGCGCTTGCCCCGCGGCGGGGGTATTCGCTAGGTCGGACCCCCAAGGACGGGTGGTGAGGCCGTGATCCGGCTGTCCGACCGGGCGCGGGCGGCACTGCGCCCCGGCGAGGTGCTGGTGTTCGACTGGCACCGGGTGGCGATGTGCTGCGCGGCGGCCGGCGAAGTCTCCCTGCACCCCGCCCCACGGGCCCGCCTGGACGGCCGGACCTTCCGGCCGGTGGCCTGCGACCCGCCCGACGCGGTCCTCGTGCACGGGCGAGCGCTCCCCCACCTCCGCGACCGGGACGTGACCGTCGACTGCGGCACGCGCCTCGGCCTGCGGAGCTTCCGCTGCGACCTGCCCATGGACTTCGGGCTGCGGGCCAGCCTCGGCCGGCTGCCCGGAGCCCCCTGACGAGGAGGCGGCATGGCAACGACGGAGTCCCCCGCACCACCGGTCCAGCCACGGCGCACCGACCCGCGCTCCATCGCCATCTGGGTTGCCGTGGCGCTCGTGGGCGGGGTGGCCTGGGCGGTGCTCGCCCTGAGCCGAGGCGAGAACGTCAACGCGGTCTGGCTGATCGCCGCCGCGCTCGGCTCGTACGCGATCGCGTACCGCTTCTACGCCCGCTGGATCGCCAACCGCGTGCTGGAGGTGGACGACCGGCGGGCCACCCCGGCCGAGCGGCTCGAGAACGACATCGACTACCAGCCGACCGACCGGCGGGTGCTCTTCGGGCACCACTTCGCCGCCATCGCCGGCGCCGGCCCGCTCGTCGGTCCGGTGCTGGCCGCCCAGATGGGCTACCTGCCGGGCACGATCTGGATCGTCGTCGGGGTCATCCTCGCCGGCGCCGTGCAGGACATGGTCACGCTCTTCTTCTCGATGCGGCGGG
This sequence comes from uncultured Actinomycetota bacterium, assembly GCA_963849885.1. Taxonomy (GTDB): domain Bacteria; phylum Actinomycetota; class Actinomycetes; order Mycobacteriales; family CADCTP01; genus CADCTP01. Next base: position 277,760 of record CAWKIV010000006.1, read on the forward strand.
ACGGCAAGAGCCTCGGCCAGATGGCCCGCGAGGAGATCGGCCCGATCGGCGGCGTCGCCGCGCTGGTCGCCGTGTTCGCCATCATGATCATCCTGCTCGCGGTGCTCGCGCTGGTCGTGGTCGGCGCGCTGGCCCAGTCGCCGTGGGGCACCTTCTCCATCGCGATGACCATCCCGATCGCCTTCCTCATGGGCTTCTACCTGCGGGTGCTGCGACCGGGACGGGTCCTCGAGGTGACCGTCATCGGCGTCTCGCTGCTGCTGCTCGCCATCGTCGCCGGCGGCTGGGTGCAGGACTCGAGCTGGGCGGAGGCGTTCACGCTGGCGCCGACCACGCTGGTCTGGTGCCTGGTGATCTACGGCTTCTTCGCCTCGGTGCTGCCGGTGTGGATGCTGCTGGCGCCGCGCGACTACCTGTCCACCTTCATGAAGGTCGGCACCATCGCGCTGCTCGCGGTCGGCATCCTGGTCACCGCCCCCGTGCTGGAGAACGAGGCGATCACCAAGTTCGCCAGCAGCGGCGCCGGTCCGGTGTTCGCCGGCTCGCTGTTCCCGTTCGTCTTCATCACCATCGCCTGCGGCGCGCTGTCCGGCTTCCACGCGCTGATCGCGTCCGGCACGACGCCGAAGATGATCCAGAAGGAGTCGCAGGTCCGGCTCATCGGCTACGGCGCGATGCTCACCGAGTCCTTCGTCGCGGTGATGGCCATGATCGCGGCCTCCATCCTCGACCCCGGGCTCTACTACGCGATGAATTCGCCGGCGGGCCTGCTCGGCACCACGGCCCAGTCGGCGGCCACGGCGGTGACCAACCTCGGCTTCACGATCACTCCCGACCAGCTGGAGGCCGCCGCCGCGGCGGTGGAGGAGAACACGCTGGTCGCCCGCACCGGCGGCGCGCCGACGCTGGCGGTGGGGCTGTCCGACATCTTCGCCGGCTTCCTCGGCGGCGCCTCGGCCAAGGCCTTCTGGTACCACTTCGCGATCATGTTCGAGGCGCTGTTCATCCTCACCACGGTGGACGCGGGCACCCGGGTAGGCCGGTTCATGCTGCAGGACACGCTCGGCAACATCTGGAAGCCGATGGCGCGGGTGAGCTGGCGGCCGGGGCTGTGGGCCACCAGCGCCATCGTGGTGGGCGCCTGGGGCTACTTCCTCTACACCGGCGTGACCAACCCGCTCGGCGGGATCAACCAGCTCTTCCCGCTCTTCGGGATCGCCAACCAGCTGCTCGCCGCGGTGGCGCTGACCGTCTGCACCACCCTGCTCATCAAGTCCGGGAAGGCCAAGTACGCCTGGGTGACGGGCATCCCGCTGGCCTGGGACGCGGTGGTGACGCTGACAGCCAGCTGGCAGAAGGTCTTCTCCGCCGACCCGCGGCTCGGCTTCTTCGCCCAGCGCGACCGGTACGCGACCGCGCTGGACGAGGGCCGGGTGCTGCCGCCGGCGAAGAACCTGGACGAGATGCAGGCGGTGGTCACCAACTCCACCGTGGACGGCATCCTCTGCGCCTTCTTCGCCATCCTGATCGTGATCATCATCGCGGACGCGATGCGGGTCTGGTATCAGGTGCTGGCCTCCCGGCGTCCGGCGGAGCTGCGGGAGGCGCCGTTCGTCGAGTCCCGGATCGTCGCCGGGTCCGGGCTGCTGCCCACCGCCGAGGAGCGGCAGCAGCGGCAGCTGGTCGGCGCCGGCGTGGGTGGTGGACGGCCGGGGGTCGGCGGTGACGGGATGCCGGCCGACGACGTCCCGGCCGACGACGAGCCGGACCACGGCCCCGGCCGGGACGGGCGGCCCGGCCCGTGACCGGCACCATCCGGCAGGGCGTCCGCTGGCTGGGCTGGTACCTGCGGGAGGTCACCGGCGAGTCGGCGTACGGCCGGTACGTCGAGCACGCCCGCGCCGATCATCCGGACCGGATCGTGCTGTCGCGGCGGCAGTTCGAGCGGCAGCGGATGGACGACCGGGACGTCCGGCCGCAGTCGCGCTGCTGCTGACGGCCCGGCGCCCTATCGTGGCGGCGTGATCGTCCGCGCCGCCCGCCCGGACGAGTACGCGGCGGTCGGCGAGCTGACCGCCCGGGTGTACCGGACCGGCGGGTTCACGCCCGCCGGTCACCCGTACCTGGCGACGCTGCGGGACGCGGCCGCCCGGGCGGCCGAGGGCGAGCTGCTGGTGGCGGTGGACGGGGCCGGCCGGCTGCTCGGCTCGGCCACCCTGGTCGCCGGCGCCGCCCGCTTCGCCGACCCGGCCGCCGGACCGGACGGCGCCACCATCCGGATGCTGGTGGTGGACCCGGCCGGCCGGCGGGCCGGCGTCGGCACGGCGCTGGTCGCCGCCTGCATCGACCGCGCCCGCCGGCTCGGTGCGCGCGTCCTGTGGCTGTCCACCGAGCCGGAGATGCACGCCGCACACCAGCTCTACCAGCGGCTCGGATTCACCCGCACGCCCGAGCACGACTGGACGCCGCTGCCCGGCGTGCTCCTGCTCACCTACACGCTCCCCCTCGGCTGAGACCGGGGCCGGGGGTCTACTCGACCCGGGCGATCAGGTCGCCTTCCTGGACCACGTCCCCCTCGGCGACGGCGAGCTCCGCGACGGTGCCGTCGGACTCGGCCAGCACCGGGATCTCCATCTTCATCGACTCGAGGATGACGAGCGTGTCGCCGTCACTGACCTGGTCGCCCGCCGCGACGACGACCTTCCAGACGTTGGCCACCATCTCGGCGCGGATCTCGTCGGCCACGGCACCTCCCAGGAGTCGGCTGAACAGTACCCATTCTCAGCCGCGCATCCGCGCGACCAGCCCGGTGTCGTACCGGCCGGAGACGAAGTCCGGGGCCGCCAGCAGCTCGGCGAAGAACGGCAGGTTGCACTTCGGGCCCTCGACGACGAAGTCGGCCACCGCGGCCCGGGCCCGCTCCAGCGCGGCGGCCCGGTCCGGCCCCCACACGCACAGCTTCGCCATCAGCGGGTCGTAGTACGGCGTCACCGTGTCGCCGGCCTGGTAGCCGGAGTCCACCCGGATGCCCTCGCCGGACGGCTCCGACCAGGCGGTGATGGTGCCCGGCCCGGGCAGGAACCGCTTCGGGTCCTCCGCGTACACCCGGAGCTCGAGCGCGTGCCCGGTCGGCACCGGCGGCGCGTCCGGGTCCAGCGCCGGAGGCTCGCCGGCGGCCACCCGCAGCTGCTCCTCGACCAGGTCGACGCCGGTGACCAGCTCGGTGACCGGGTGCTCGACCTGCAGCCGGGTGTTCATCTCCAGGAAGAAGAACTCGTCCGCGGAGTCGGCCGGCACCAGGCACTCGACCGTGCCGGCGCCGCGGTAGTCCACCGCCTCGGCGGCGCGCACCGCGGCGGCCAGCATCTGCGCGCGCAGCGCCGGCGACACCCCCGGCGACGGGGTCTCCTCGGCCACCTTCTGGTGCCGCCGCTGCACCGAGCAGTCCCGCTCCCCCAGCGCCAGCACCCGCCCGTCGGCCAGCCCGAGCACCTGCACCTCGACGTGCCGCGCCGGGGACAGGTAACGCTCCAGGAAGACCGACGGCGAGCCGAAGAACCGCTCCGCCCGGGTCCGCGCGGTCTCGTACGCGGCGCGCAGCTCGGCCTCGTCCCGGACCGCGGCCATCCCGATCCCGCCGCCGCCCGCGGCCGCCTTGACCATGACCGGGTAGCCGATGTCGGCGGCCGCCCGGGCCGCCGCGTCGGCGTCGGCCAGCGGCTCGGTGCCGGCGGCGATCGGCACGCCGGCCGCGGCCATCGCCTCCCGGGCGGCGACCTTGTCGCCCATCGCCTCGATCGCCTCCGGCGACGGGCCCACCCAGGCCAGGCCGGCGTCCGCGATCGCGCGGGCGAACCCCGCATTCTCGGCCAGGAACCCGTACCCCGGGTGCACCGCCTGCGCCCCGCTGACCTTGGCCGCCTCGACCACCCGGGCGATGTCCAGGTACGACTGCGCCGCCGGCGCCGGCCCGAGCAGCACCGACTCGTCGGCCAGCCGCACGTGCAGCGCGCCGGCGTCGGCCTCGGAGTGGACGGCCACCGCCTTGATCCCGAGCCGCTGGCAGGTCCGGATCACCCGGACCGCGATCTCCCCGCGGTTGGCGACCAGCACGGTCTCGAACACGCCCGCCCCTCCCGACGTCGACTACGACATCGGGACCCTATCCGGACCGTCTGCCTCGCCCGACCCCGGAGCTACTCAGCCCGGTATTCGATGACCGTGGTCTCGACCACGACCTCGCGGAGCCGGCCCAGCACCCTGGCCCGCAGCTCCTGCGGCGCCCGGTCGCCCCCGCACGACCGCGCCACCAGGGCGCGGACCTCCTGCTCGATGCCGTATTTCCGCAGGCAGGGCGAGCACTCGTCCAGGTGGTCCCGGATCAGGTCGTGCCGCTCCGTGGTGATCTCGCCGTCGAGGTAGAGGAACACCTCGGCGAGCACCTCGCCACAGTCCGTCCGGTGAGGTTGGCCGCAGCTCACGACGCTTCCTCCTCCGCCGAGCTCGCGCGGACCAGGCCGCGGTCCCGAGCGTAGTCCCCGAGCAGCCGTTGCAGGCCCCGCCGGCCCCGGTGCAGCCGCGACATCACCGTGCCGATGGGCGTGCCCATGATCTCGGCGATCTCCTTGTACGAGAAGCCCTCGACGTCGGCCAGGTAGACGGCCAGCCGGAAGTCCTCCGGCAGCTGCTGCAGGGCCTCCTTGACGTCGGAGTCGGGCAGGTGGTCGAGCGCCTCCATCTCGGCGGACCGCAGCCCGGTGGAGGTGTGCGACTCGGCCGCCGCGAGCTGCCAGTCCTCGATCGTCTCCGCGGCCGACTGCTTCGGCTGCCGCTGGCGCTTGCGGTAGGTGTTGATGAACGTGTTGGTGAGGATCCGGTAGAGCCAGGCCTTGAGGTTGGTGCCTTCCTGGAACTGGTGGAAGGCGGCGAAGGCCTTGACGAAGGTCTCCTGGACGAGGTCCTCGGCGTCGGCGGGGTTGCGGGTCATCCGCATCGCCGCCGCGTAGAGCTGGTCCAGGAACGGCAGGGCGTCCCGCTCGAAGCGCGCTCGGCGCTGCTCCGCGGTCTCCTCCGCCACCGGCCCTCCTGAGGTCTCGGGGACTGCGTCCCCGGAGGGCGAGCTTACGCGGCTGCCGCCAGAGCGCCCGTCGGCGGTGCCGCCGGGCTGCCAGGCGGGCCACGACCGCGGGTCCCGGCGGTCGATGCGTTCGGACACTGTCACGCCAACTTCCAACGGCCCGGTCGGAGGACGCATTCCGTAGGCTCCCGGTCGTGGCGGGACGCGGGACGCCGGCGACGGCGCTGCTGGCGAAGCAGGGCGTGGCGCACACCCTCCACCCGTACGAGCACGACCCGCGCGCGGCGTCGTACGGGGAGGAGGCGGCGACCGCGCTCGGCGTGGACCCGGCCCGGCTGTTCAAGACGCTGGTGGCCACTGTGGACGGCGCGCTCGCGGTCGGCGTGGTGCCGGTGACCGGCTCGCTGGACCTCAAGGCGCTGGCCGCGGCGCTGGGCGGCAAGCGGGCCGCGATGGCCGACCCGGCCGCGGCGGCGCGGGCGACCGGCTATGTGACCGGCGGGATCAGCCCGCTCGGCACCAGGTCGCGGCTGCGGGTCGCGGTCGACGCGTCGGCCACGGCCTGGCCGACCGTCTACGTCAGCGCCGGCCGCCGCGGCCTGCAGGTCGAGCTCGCCCCGGCCGACCTGGTCCGCCTCACCGCCGCCACCCTCGCCCCGATCGCGGCCTGACCGCACCCGAACGGCCGCTACCGCTACGCCGAACGCACGTCATACGGTTGATGCACAATTCGTGTGAGCGCTCCCACAGTGGGCTGCCCGCGAGTGACGGCACCCCGCAGCGAGTGACGGCACATCCGCCGTCACTCGCGGGCCAGCGCCGTCACTCGCGGGGCGGGGCCGTCACCCGCGGGGCGGGGGCGTCACTCGCGGGAGGCGGGCTCGGAGCGCAGGTCGGGGAAGTCCTCCTCGCGGTACTCGCCGGACCGGCGGGCGCCGGTCTCCTCCTCGGCCGAGCGCAGCTCGACCCGGCGGATCTTGCCGGAGATCGTCTTCGGCAGCTCGCCGAACTCGATCCGCCGGACCCGCTTGTACGGCGCCAGCCCCTGCCGGCAGTGCCGCAGGATCCGTTCCGCGGTCTCCGCCGACGGCTCCCAGCCGGCGGCCAGCACCACGTACGCCTTGGGCACCGCGAGCCGCAGCCGGTCCGGCGCCGGCACGACCGCCGCCTCCGCCACCGCCGGGTGCTCGACCAGCACGCTCTCCAGCTCGAACGGGGAGATCCGGTAGTCCGAGGCCTTGAACACGTCGTCGGTCCGCCCGATGTACGTGATCGTGCCCTGCTCGGTCCAGCGGGCCACGTCACCGGTGTGGTAGTAGCCGTCGGACACGCGTCGGCGACCTTGCCGGTCCCGTCCCAGTAGCCGGTCATCAGGCCGGCCGGCCGGCGGTCCAGGGCGAGGCAGATCTCGCCCTCCTCGGCCACCCCGCCGCTGACCGGGTCGACCAGCACCACCGGGTAGCCGGGCAGCGGCCGGCCCATCGAACCGACCACCACGTCGGTGCCGGGCGGGTTGCCGATCTGGGCGGTGGTCTCGGTCTGCCCGTACCCGTCCCGGACCGTGGTCCCCCACACCGACCGCACGTGCTCGATCACCTCGGGGTTGAGCGGCTCCCCCGCGCTGACCAGCTCCCGGGCCGACACCGGCCACGAGGTGAGGTCCTCCTGGACGAGCATCCGCCACACCGTCGGCGGCGCGCAGAAGCTGTCCACCTCGCAGCGGACCAGCGTGTCCAGCAGCGCCGGCGCGGAGAACCGGCCGGTGTCGTGGACCAGCACGGTGGCGGCCGCGTTCCACGGGGCGAACAGGCAGCTCCAGGCGTGCTTGGCCCAGCCCGGGGAGGACACGTTGAGGTGCACGTCGCCGGGCCGCAGGCCGATCCAGTACATCGTCGACAGGTGGCCGACCGGGTAGCTGACGTGCGTGTGCATGACCAGCTTCGGCCGGGCGGTGGTGCCGGAGGTGAAGTAGAGCAGCAGCGGGTCGCTGCCGCGGGTCGGCTCGTCCGGCTCGAAGTGCTCCAGCGACGTCTCCGAGTCGGAGTAGCGCAACCAGCCCTGGACCGGCTCGCCCACCGCGATCCGGGTGTAGTCGCCCGGCACGTCGGCGAAGCGGCCGGTGTCCGCGCTGGCCGCCACCACGAAGGAGACCTGCCCGCGCTCGATCCGGTCGGCCAGGTCGGCCGGCCCGAGCAGGGTGGTGGCCGGGATGATCACCGCGCCGATCTTCGCCGCGGCCAGGGTCAGCTCCCACAGCGGCGCGACGTTGCCCAGCATGAGCAGCACCCGGTCGCCGCGGCGGACCTCCTGCTCGCGCAGCCAGCCGGCCACCTGGGTGGACCGATGGGACAGCTCGGCGAACGTCATCCGCTCCTCGCCGGCCGCGGTGACCAGCCACAGCGCGGTCTGGTCCGGGCGCTCGGCGGCGAGCACGCCGTCGAACCAGTCGAGCGCCCAGTTGAACTCCGGCAGCTCCGGCCAGCGGAAGTCCGCGTACGCCCGCTCGGGGTCGTCGCGGTGCTCCAGCAGGAAGTCCCGGGCGGTGCGGAAGGTCTCGGTCGCGGTCACGGCCCCACCCTGGCAGGTCGGCGCGGTCGGCTCTACTCCGACGGCGGGGTAGCGCCGGCGGCTCCACTCCGCCGGCGACCCGACCGGGGCCGGGGCCGGCGGCCCTACTCCGCCGGCGGCTCCACTCCGCCGGCTCGGCCGGCGGCCTACTCCGCCGGCGGCTCGGCCAGGCCGAGGTCCGCCAGCCAGCCGGCGACCGCGGCCCCGGCGGCCCGGGCGGCCGGCCCGCGGACGGTGTGCGTGGCGCCGGGCAGCAGCTGGACGGTCCGGCCCGGCGCGGCCGGCGGGATGCCGAACGGGTCCCGCTCGCCCTGCACGACCAGCACCGGGACCGGCGGGGCGGCCAGCTCGGCCAGCCGGTCCTTGTCCGGGGTACGCGGCGGGCGGGTCGGGAAGGCCAGCGCGACCACCGCGACCGCGCCCAGCTCGGCGGCGGTGCGGCAGGCCACCCGGGCGCCGCTGGACCGGCCGCCGAGCACCAGCGGCAGGCCGGGCACCTCCTGCTGCAACCGGCGCACCACCGGCACCCAGGCCGCGTCCAGCACCGGCGGGCGGGGCGGGCTACGGCGGCCGAGCACCCGGTACGGCTGGGTCACCCGGGCCACCGCGACTCCGGCGGCGACCGCGGCGGCGGTGACCGCGGCCAGGTCCGGGGAGTCCACCCCGCCGCCGGCGCCGTGCCCGAGCACCAGCAACGCGGTCGGCGGGCCGGCCGGCAGGTCCAGCCCGACCACCGCCTCCCCCACCGGCGTCACCACCGTCGCGCTCCCGCTCACCGCCCACCTCCCGCATCCACGCCAGCCGCGGCGCCGGCGCCAGCGGCCGACGCGGCGGGCCGCCCTGCCGGCGCGGAGCCCGACGCGGCCGCGGAACCGGGCGCGGCGGCGGCCGCGGAGCGCGGCGCGGAGGCCGGCGCGGCGGCGGCCGCGGAGCCGGGCGCGGCAGCGGCGGGGGTGCGGGTGGCGCGGAGCGCCACCAGAGCACCGGCCGCGAGCACGGCGGCGAAGCCGCCGTAGGCGAGCGCCAACCCGTCCGCCCGCGCGAGTCCGGCGGCGAGCGACAGCGAGACCGCCGCGCCGCCGGCCGCCCCGCCGAGCAGCCCGCCGAACGCCTCCGCGGTGATCACCGCGGTGGCCAGCTCGGCCGGCGGCACGCTCGGGTCGGGCGTGGTCGCCTGCACGTACAGCCCCGGGTACGCCAGCCCGATCCCCACGCCGGCCAGTGTCCAGGACACCAGCGCCGCGGCGTACCCGGTGGGCCCGACCGGCCCGGCGGCGAGCACCGCCACCCCGCCGGCCGCCAGCGCCAGCCCGGCCGCGGCCGGGGGCCGGCGCCCGCCGCGCACCAACCGCGGCACCAGCAGGCTGGTGCCCGCCCAGGCCAGCGGGGCGGCGCTGAGCACCACCGCCGCCCCGCCCAGGCCGGTCCCGTACCCGTCGGTGAGCATGATCGTGATCAGGCTGTCCGCCCCGAACCATCCGGTCGCGAAGAGCACCATCGCGGCCAGCGCGGCCGGCGTCCCGGGCCGGGCCCGGGCGGTGCCGGCCGGCATGATCCCCACCACCCCGACCAGCGCGAGCAGCGCGCCGGCCGCGGTCAGCGGCCACCACCGGCCGCCGGTGCTGGTCAGCACGAGCACGGCCACCCCGACCGGGACCAGCAGGGTCCGCCCGGCCGGCCGCCGGGCCGGCTCGGCCGCCCCGCCGTCCCCGGCGGCCCGGACCACCAGCACCCGCCCGGCGAGCACGATCGGCACCGGCGCCAGCAGCGTCCAGCGCCAGCCGACCGCGTGCGCCAGCGCCAGCGTGCCCGGCGGCGCGACGAACGCCGGCACGATCCACATCGCCGACGAAGCCGCGACCACTCGCACCCGCAGGTGCTCGTCCAGGTGCCGGATGACCGCGCTGACCCCGAAGACGGCGAGCAGCCCGCCGCCCAGGCCGCCGACCAGCCGCCCCGCCGCGAAGACCCAGCCGTCCGGCGCGGCCGCGGCGGCGACCGCCCCGCCCACGTACGAGACCAGCCCGATGCTCAGCGTCCGTGCCGGGCCGACCCGGCCGAGCACCGCCGGGGCCAGCGGCAGCGCGACGAACAGGCCGATGGTCGAGCCGGCCAGCAGCAGCGCCAGGTGGTCGCGCGCGTCCAGGTCGCGGGCGACCGTCGGCAGCAGCGTCGCGGACACGAAGGTGGACACCGCCGCCGCGAACTCCAGCGCGACCACCCCGACCGCCAGCAGCACCGCCGGTCGCCGGGCGGCGCCGACCGTCACGTGTAGAGGGTGCGGTCGTTCTCGTTGACCTGCACCCAGGCGCCGTCCGGGTCGCGCACCCGCAGCGACCGGCCGAAGCTCTCGTCCACGATCGGCTCCGGCCCGAACCCGGCCGACCGCAGCCGGTCGGCGACCGCCTCCAGCGGCTCGTCGGCCTCGAAGGCCAGCTCGCACCGCCCGGCGTCCGGACCGTCCGCCCGGTGCAGCGCGAGGACCCCGGCCGCCGCCGGCAGCTCCACCCAGCTGCCCGGCCGGGTGGCGGCGCCGAGCTCCAGCCCGAGCGCCCGGTAGAAGCGGGTGGAGGCGGCCATGTCGGCGCAGTAGCGGATCGGCAGCACCCTCATGACCCGTCCTCCTCCAGCCGGCGCAGGTAGTCCTCGAGCGCGGTCGCCACGAAGTCCGACAGGGACCGGTCGGCGTCCACCGCGGCGTGCTTGACCCGGCGGACCAGATCGGCCGGCAGGTAGATGTTGAACTGCTGCTTCGCACCCGACATGCCTAGAATGCTAGCAAGCTACCAGAGGGTGGGAACCGGGTCCACCCGCTCGATCAGCCCCGGCCCGTCGTTCGCGACCGTGCCCACGGCCGGGCCGACCGGGCGCAGCTCCAGGCCGGCGATCGCGGCCGGGTCCGGGACGAGCAGCCCGGTGACGTCCTCCCGGGCCGGGTCGAGCCAGCCGGCCCAGGCCGACCGCGGCAGCACCAGCGGCATCCGGGCGTGCACCCGGACCAGCTCGCCGATCGCCGCGGTGGTCACGATCGAGGTGGTGAGCAGCCGGTCCGGACCCCAGATCTCGTACAGGCCGGCGAAGGCGAGGACGGTCCCGTCCCGCGGGGTCAGGTACGTCGGCTGCCGGCCCGGGCCGTCCTCCCGGGGCGCCCACTCGTACCAGCCGTCGGCCGGCACCAGGCAGCGCCGCCGGCGCACCGCCGACCGGAACGCGGGCAGCTCGGTGACGGTCTCGGCCCGCGCGTTGATCTGCTTCGCGGCCCGCTTGGTGTCCGGCGACCAGGACGGCACCAGCCCCCACCGGGCCAGCCGCAGCTGCCGGTCCACCGCGCCACCGCGGTCGCCGGGCCGGTGCCGGGTCAGCACCACCGGGACCGGGTCGGTCGGCGCCACGTTGTAGTCGGCCAGCAGCGGCTCGGTCAGCAGGTCCGCCGCCTCGAACTCGCTGACCAGGTCGCCGGCGTCGCGTCCGGCGACGTACCGCCCGCACATGCGACCCACCGTAGTTCCCGGGGGCGGCGGCCGCCGGGTACGGCTCCGGACCCGCGTGGCACCCGCTCGCCGGGGGCGTGCGGCAGGATGGGCGCGTGACCGACCGGGACCACCCGTGGCCGGCGCCGTACGCGGCGGCGCCGGTGGATGCGGTCGTGCGCGTCCCCGGCTCCAAGTCGGTGACCAACCGGGCGCTGGTGCTGGCCGCGCTGGCCGACGGGCCGACCCGGCTGCGCGACCCGCTGCGGGCCCGCGACACCGTGCTCATGGCCGCCGCGCTCCGGGTGCTCGGAGCCGGCGTCGCCGACGACGGCCCGGACTGGGTCGTCACCCCGGCCCCGCTGGGCGGCGGCGGCCGCGTCGACGTCGGGCTGGCCGGCACCGTGCAGCGCTTCGTCCCGCCGGTGGCCGCGCTCGCGGACGGCCCGGTCGGCTTCGACGGCGACCCGCGCGCCCGGGAACGCCCGCTGGCCCCGCTCGTGCACGGCCTGCGCCAGCTCGGCGCCGAGGTCGACGGGGACGGGTTGCCGCTCACCGTGCACGGCGCCGGGCACCTGCCCGGCGGCACCGCCGAGGTCGACGCGTCCGCGTCCAGCCAGTTCGTGTCCGGGCTGCTGCTCGCCGCGCCCCGGTACGACCGGGGCGTCCGGCTCCGGCACACCGGCGCCGGCCCGGTGCCGAGCGCGCTCCAGGTCGGCATGACCGTCCACATGCTCCGGTCCGCCGGCGCGGCGGTCGAGGCCGCCCCGGACGGTCGCGAGTGGACCGTCCACCCGGGACCGCTCTCCGGCGGCGAGGTCGCGGTGGCGCCGGACCTGTCCAGCGCGGCGCCGTTCGTCGCCGCGGCGGTGGCCACCGGCGGCCGGATGCGGGTGCCGGGCTGGCCGCGGGTCTCCCTGCAGCCCGGCGACCGGCTGCCCGAGCTGCTCACGGCCATGGGCGCGACCTGCGTGCTCGACGACACCGGGCTGACCGTCACCGCCGGCGACCGGCTGGACGGGCTGGACGCCGACCTGGCCGACTGCACCGAGCTGGTGCCGGCCCTGGCCGCGCTGGCCGCGCTGGCCCGGACGCCGTCCACGCTGCGCGGCATCGCCCACATGCGCGGCCAGGAGACCGACCGGCTGGCCGCGCTGGCCACCGAGCTGACCCGGCTGGGCGGGGACGCCACCGAGACCGCGGACGGGCTGCGGATCCGGCCGCGGCGGCTGCACGGCGGCACCGTCCGGACGTACGACGACCACCGGATCGCCATGTTCGCCGCGGTGCTCGGGCTGGCCGTCCCGGACGTGCTGGTCGAGGACGTGGCGACCACCGGCAAGACGGTGCCGGACTTCGCGGACCGCTGGGTGGGCATGCTCGGCGCCGACCGGGCCGGAGCGGCGCACTGAGCCCCGCCCGGCTCACCACCGCCCGGCCGACCCCGCCCGGCCGGACGGTCGGCGGAGGGGGCCGGTGACGCGGCGGCCCGTGCCGGCCGACGCCGAGCTGGCCTGGCGGCGACCCGGCCAGCGACCGGGCTCCCGGCTGGACGAGGACGACGTCCGGGTCCGGCCGGGCCGCGGCACCCGCCCCCGCACCCGGACCCGCCCCGCGCACCGCGACGCCACCCCCGGCTTCGTGATCGCGGTCGACCGCGGCCGCTACACCGTGCTGGCCGAGGACCGGCAGCTCACCGCGGTGCAGGCGCGCGAGCTGGGCCGCCACTCGGTCGTCGTCGGGGACCGGGTCGCGCTGGTCGGCGACGTCACCGGGGCCACGGACACGCTGGCCCGGATCGTCCGGGTGGAGCCGCGGGAGACCGTGCTGCGGCGCAGCGCCGACGACGGAGACCCGCACGAGCGGATCATCGTCGCCAACGCCGACCAGCTCGTGGTGGTGTCCGCGCTGGCCGACCCGCCGCCGCGGATCGGGCTGATCGACCGCTGCCTGGTCGCCGCGTACGTCGGCGGGCTGGACCCGCTGCTCTGCCTGACCAAGGCCGACCTGGTCACCTCCGGCGACGGAGCGGACCCGACCGCCGCCTCCGGCGACGGAGCCGACCCGGCCGCCGCTGCGGCCAGCCGACCCGGCCGGAGCCGAGCCCGCCGCTGGCCGCCGGCCGGGCTGGCGGCCGGCCGACCGGGCTGGCCGAGTACGCCGAGCTCGGCGTGCCGTCGGTGACCACCCGGCGCGGCGGCGACCTGACCCTGCTGCGGGAGCGGCTGGCCGGCCGGGTGTCCGTCCTGGTCGGGCACTCCGGCGTGGGCAAGTCGACCCTGGTCAACGCGCTGGTCCCGGACGCCGGGCGGGCCACCGGTGCGGTCAGCGCGGTCGGCCGCGGCCGGCACACCTCGTCGTCCGCGGTGGCGCTGCCGCTGCCCGGCGGCGGCTGGGTGATCGACACCCCGGGCATCCGGTCCTTCGGCCTGGCCCACGTCACCCCGGCCGACCTGCTGGCCGCGTTCCCGGACCTGGCCGAGGGCGCCGAGGACTGCCCGCGCAACTGCGCGCACCTGTCCGCCGCCGACGGCTGCCGGCTGGACGACTACGTGACCGCCGGCCACTCCACCCCGGGCCGCCTGGCCTCCTTCCGCCGCCTCCTCACCGCCCGCTCCCCCGCCTCCCGCGAGTGACGGCTCCCCCACCGAGTGACGGCCCACGGAGCCGAGTGACGCCGCACGGAGCCGAGTGACGCCGCACGGAGCCGAGTGACGCCGCACGCGAGCCGGAGCCGTCACCCGACCGCGGAGCCGTCACCCGACCACGGAAGCCGTCACCCGACCGCGGAGCCGTCACCCGACCGCGGAATGCCGTCACCCGACCGCGGAGTCCGTCACCCGACCGCGGAGTCCGTCACCGGACCGCCGGAGCCGTCACTCGGCGCGGAAGCCGGCCACGCGAGCCGGTGCGCGGGCGGCGTCACTCGGGCGCGGGAGGGCGGCGCGGGCGGGACTCAGTCGCCGAGGCGGCCGGTGCGGAGGACTCGTCGGGCGACCGGGGTGAGCTGCTCGTCGGTCAGGTCGGCCGGCGCCCACCAGGCGGCGTCGTCGGTCGACCCGTCCACCTCCTGGACGCCCAGCGTGCCGCCGACCACGGTGACCCGGAAGAGCAGCCGGATCGGGTGCGCCTCGATCTGCTCGCCGGCGTCCCCGGCGTACCGGACCAGCTCGGCGTCCGCGTCCAGCAGCTCCTCGACGCGGATGTCCAGTCCGGTCTCCTCCCGGATCTCCCGGACCACCGCGTCCCGGGGCCGCTCGCCGAAGTCCAGCCCGCCGCCGGGCAGCGTCCACCGGCCCCGGTGCATGCTGCGGCACAGGTGGGTGAGCAGCACCCGCCCGTCCCGGTCGTGGACCAGCCCGTACGCCGCCACCCGCTGGCGCCGCCGCGTCGCCACCATCGGCGCCCGGGCGGTGTCCACGAAGCCGCCGATCCGCCAGTAGATCCCGTCCTCCCGGTCCAGCAGCAGCTCGTCGACCAGGTAGCGGCGCAGCGCCGCGTAGTCGTCGTACCAGGCGCGGAGCAGGTCGTTGACCTGCCCCTCGGGATAGCGCACGCCGGGCTCGAAGCCGCCGGCGACGTGCTCCAGCAGCAGCCGCCGCTTGGCCCGGGCCACCGGGAAGGACGTGATCCGCCCACCCCGGACGAAGGCCCGCAGCACCGCCGCGGTGGCCGGGTCGGCGGACAGCGCGGCGTCCGGCACCGGGTCCGGCGCGGACGCCCGGGCCGAGGACTTGAACAGCTCCTCGTGCAGCCGCAGCTCGCCCTTCTCCGCGGAGACCAGGCCGGCCGACTCCAGCCGGCGCAGCGCGGCCGCGATCGCCCGCGGGTCCAGTCCGGACAGCGTCGCGACGTCCTCCACCGACCGCGCGCCCAGCGCGAGGGCAGCCACCACCCGCAGCCGGGTCGGCTCAGCCAGCATGCCCACGACTCCGGTCGACCCGTCTCCCACGGCGCCGACGGTAACGTGCCCGCCGTGACCGAGTCGCACGACTTCCCGGCCCCCGACGACGACCTCTCCCTGGCGCTGGCGCTGGCCGACGCCGCGGACGAGGTGACCATGGCCCGCTTCCTGGCCCAGGACCTCGCGGTGGAGACGAAGCCGGACGCCACCCCGGTCACCGACGCCGACCGGGCGGTGGAGCGGGCTGTCCGAGAGCTGCTCGGGCGGCGGCGGCCGGGCGACTCGGTCCTCGGCGAGGAGTACGGGACCAGCGGCGACGGCCCGCGCCGCTGGGTGGTCGACCCGGTCGACGGCACCAAGAACTTCGTCCGCGGCGTCCCCGTCTGGGCCACCCTGATCGCGCTGATGGAGGCGGAGGAGGTGTACGTCGGGGTGGTCAGCGCGCCCGCGCTCGGCCGCCGCTGGTGGGCCTCCCGCGGCCAGGGCGCGTGGACCAGCATGCTCGGCGGCGAGCCGCGCCGGCTGCGGGTGTCCGGCGTCGCGGACCTGGCCGACGCCAGCTTCTCGTACTCGTCGCTGCACGGCTGGGAAGGCGCCGGCCGGGCCGGCCTGCTGGAGCTGGAGGGGATGGTGTGGCGGTCCCGGGGCTACGGCGACTTCTGGCAGTACGCGCTGGTGGCCGAGGGGGCGGTGGACGCGGCCGCGGAGCCTGAGGTCTCGCTGTGGGACCTGGCCGCGCTGGCCGTGCTGGTCGAGGAGGCCGGCGGCCGCTTCACCGACCTGTCCGGCCGGCGCGGCCCGGCCGGCGGCAGCGGGCTGGCCTCCAACGGCCCGCTCCACGACGACGTCCTCCGCCTGCTCGGCACCCCCTGACCCGCCGATCTTGAGGTCGGAGCCGGCCGCCGCCCCAACCTCAAGATCGGCGGGAGCGGGCGGTCAGGCGAGCTCGAGGTCGGTGTGCCGGGCGAGCAGCACGAAGTCCCGGTCGTGGGCGAGGACGGGCGCGCCGATCCGGATCGCGACGGCGGCCACCAGGCAGTCGCTCAGCGCCCAGACCTGCTCGCCCTGCCGCTGGCAGGTGCGGTGCAGCCGGGCCGCGGTCTCCCAGTCGACCGGGTCGACCGGCACGTGGTCCATCGCGGCCAGCATCCGGCGCAGCAGCAGGTCGTCGGTCTCGGTGCGGGAGCCGGCCAGCAGCTCCATGTGCACCACGTCGGTGGTGCCGAGCACCGCGTCCGCGGCGAGCAGCTCGCGCAGCCGGAAGTGGGTGCCGGACCCGGTGCCGCGCAGATACTCCGTCCAGGCGGACGTGTCGACGAGGATCACGAGGCCGTGCCTCTCTCGTGGCGGTGGATGCCGATGGCGTCCAGGCGGCGTCCGGCAGGGCGGAGGAGGAGCCGAAACCGGGGTTGTATCGGGGACGACGACAACGCGGCCGGTCGTCGTCTGGGCGTCATCGGCGCCGCCAGGTGCGAGGGAGGCACGGCCTACAGCTCGCCGGCCTCCGCGCGGCGGACGGCGTCGGAGTCGCCGCTCCAGCCCACGCCCTGCAGCGCGAGGATCTCGTCCCGGGTCATCGGCTCGCCGAGCAGCCGGCGCAGCGCCATGTCCACCGCCGCCCGCTTGGACGGCAGGTTGAATCGGCGCATCACCCGGGCGACCAGATCGTCATCGATGTCGATGTTCGTCCGAGTCACCGCACGACCGTACACCCGAGGGTGTACGGCCGTGCGGGAACGCTCCTCAAGGCTTCAGCACGACCTTCGTGCAGTCGTCCTGCTTGTTCTTGAACGTCTCGTACATCTCCGGTGCCCGCTCCAGCGGCACCGTGTGACTGATCACGAAGCTCGGGTCGATCTCCCCGGCCACGATCCGGTCGTACAGCGGCCGCAGGTAGCGCTGCACGTGGCACTGCCCGGTCCGGATGGTCAGCGCCTTGTTCATCATCGCGCCGACCGGGAACTTGTCCATCAGCCCGCCGTACGCGCCCATGATCGAGACGGTCCCGCCGGTGCGGCAGGCCAGGATCGCCTCCCGGACCGCGTGCGCCCGCTCCGTCTCCTGCCGGGTCGCCTGCTTGACCCGGTCGTACGCGTGCACGGCCGGGTTGCCGTGGTGGGCCTCCATGCCGACGGCGTCGATGCACGCGTCCGGACCGCGGCCGGCGGTCAGCTCGTTGAGCGCGTCCGCGGTGTCCACGTCGGCGTAGTTGATCGTCTCCGCGCCGGTGTGCTCGGCCGTCTTCTTCAGCCGGTAGTCGAAGCGGTCGATCACGATCACCTTGGCCGCGCCCAGCAGGTTGGCGCTGGCGGCGGCGAACATGCCCACCGGGCCGGCACCCCAGACGGCGACCACGTCGCCGGGACTGACCGCCATCTCCGCGCCCATGTACGCGGTCGGGAAGATGTCGGTGAGGAAGAGCACCTGCTCGTCGGCCAGGTCGTCCTCGATCTTCAGCGGCCCGACGTCGGCGAACGGCACCCGGGCGTACTCGGCCTGCCCGCCGGGGTAGCCGCCGAGCATGTGCGAGTAGCCGTAGAGGCCGGCCGGCGAGTGGCCCATCAGCTTCTCGGCGATGGCGGCGTTGGGGTTGGAGTTCTCGCAGACCGAGTAGAGCCCGCGCTCGCAGTTGAAGCAGGCGCCGCAGGCGATCGGGAACGGCACCACCACGCGGTCGCCGACCGCCAGGTTGGTGACCGCCGGCCCGAGCTCGACGACCTCGCCCATGAACTCGTGGCCGAGCACGTCGCCCTTGCGCATGGTCGGCACGTAGCCGTCGTACAGGTGCAGGTCGGAGCCGCAGATCGCGGTCGAGGTGATCTTCACGATGGCGTCCCGGGCGTTGAGGATCTCCGGGTCCGGGACGGTCTCCACCGACACCTTGTTGCGGCCCATCCAGCAGGTGGCCCTCATGCGTCGCTCCCCTCGGGCTGGCCCGGTCGTTGCCGGGCCAGCCGGGTCGACCGGTGACCCTCCGGGCTGGCCGGTGACCGGACCACCTCGCCGGTCTCCAGGATCTGCTTGAACCGGCGCAGGTCGTCGGTCACCTGCTGACGCGGCTCCTCGCCGAGCAGTCGGGCCACCGCGGTGCCGAGCTTGCCGGCCGGCGGGTCGTACGACAGCTGCACCCGCACCTCGGTCCCCCGCCCGCCCGGCGCCGCGGCGAAGGTCACCGTGCCGGCGTTGTCGACGTCCGCGCCGCCCATCGAGCGCCAGGACAGCCGCTCGCCCGGCACGTCCTCGACGATCTCGGCGTCCCACTCCACCGTGCCGCCGCCGGGCGCCGTCGCGACCCAGTGCTTGCCCTCGTCGGTCACGGATACCAGGTGGGTCATGAAGACCGGCAGCCGGGCGAAGTCGCGCCACAACGCATACGCCTCGTCGGCCGAGCGGTTGACCGTGACCCCGGCGGAGACCTGCGGCGAGCCGTCCTCGGCCACCTTGGTCGGATGCCGGCGGCGGGTCAGCCGCAGCGCACCGATCGCGTCCAGCGCGGCGATGCCGGCCACCGCACCGGTCGCGATGACCAGCCGGCGCCGGTTGGCCGCGGCCGAGCGCAGCGCCACGCCGAGCAGGGCCAGATCCAGACCGTCCCCGGCGACCCGGCCCCAGACGCCGGTCAGCGGGCGGGACCGGGGCAGGATCGCCGCCGCGGCGGCCAGCTCGCGCAGCCCGACGCCGCGTGCCACCGCACGGGTGCCGGCCGTGTCGTCCAGGCCGACGAAGCGGGCGACGCGGCCCGGCGTCGCGACCAGCGGCGCGCCCAGAGCGACGCTCGCCACCCCGAGTGTCCTGGCCAGCCGCTCGCCGGGCCGACCCTTCCCGTCGTCACTCATCCGTTGCTCCCTGTGGTTGCCATCGGATCGGCCGTACCCGGGGCGGCCCCCGGCATGCCTGCCTGTGCCCGGCCAGCCTGCCGACGGACGGGCGGACGGCCCAGGGCGCTGACGAATCTGTGGACAACATGTCTGCCTGTGGACGGCCGCAGCGGGACCGGGGCCGGACCTGCTGGGATTCCGGGGCCGGTGGTCGGCGGACTCGGGAGGTGCGCGGTGGTTGACGTGCTGCACAGGGCGGAGCAGGTGGACGCGGTGGTGGACTACCACGCGGAGTCCCGAGCGGGCGGACACGTGCTCGACGTGGCCGCCCGCTCGGAGCCGGACGGGGTGCTCCAGGTCGAGCTGACCGTGTCCGCCCGCGGCGGCGAGGTGGTCGGCGAGGGCGCGCTGCGGCTGCCGCCGGAGCTGCTGCCGCCCACCGAGCGGGTGCTCGCCCAGGTGCTGCGCGGGCTGGCGCAGCTGCACACGCTGCCGGAGGCCCCGGCGCGGCCGCGGGACGACCCGCGGCGGTCCCGGCCCAACGCGCGCCGGCCCTGGTCGGACGACGAGGAGGACCGGCTGCGGGCGGCCTGGGCGGCTGGCGAGCCGGTGGCCCGGATCGCGGCCGGCCACGGCCGCAGCGGCAACGCGATCCAGTCCCGGCTGCTCAAGCTCGGGCTGATCACGCTGGACCACCCGGAGTCGCCGGGCCGGGAGCGCTAGTGGCGCGCACCGGGTCCGCAGCGCTAGTGGAGCGCGGCGTCGTGCAGGGCGCGGATGGCCAGCGGGTAGCCGGCCACGCCGAGGCCGACGATGACCCCGCGGGCGACCGCGGAGACGTAGGAGTGGTGCCGGAAGGACTCCCGGGCGTGCAGGTTGGAGATGTGCACCTCGACGACCGGCAGCCCGGTGGCCTGGATGGCGTCCGGGATGGCGATCGAGGTGTGGGTGTACGCGCCGGCGTTGAGCACCGCGCCCACGCACCGCCCGGCCCGGGCCGCCGCGCCGGCCTCCTGCAGCCAGCCGACCAGCTCCCCCTCGCTGTTGGACTGCCGGAAGTCCAGCTCCAGCCCGAGCCGGCCGGCCTCGTCGGCGCACAGCTTCTCCACGTCCGCGAGGGTGCTGGAGCCGTAGACCTCGGGCTCCCGGGTGCCCAGCAGGTTGAGGTTGGGCCCGTTGAGCACCACCACAGTCGCCACCCCGCGGATCCTAAGGGTGCCGGCGCCCGGGGCCGGGGTGGGTGCGCGGGGCGGAGACAGGCAGACTCGGTGGTGACCGCCGCGGCCGCGTGGCCGCGGCCGGAGCAGCGAGGAGGACGGGCGGGATGGCCGAAGCCGTTGGCGTCATCGGGGCCGGGATCATGGGCGCCGGCATCGCGGAGGTCGCCGCCCGGCGCGGCTGCGACGTGGTGGTGCGCGAGGTGGACGCCGCCGCGGCCGCCGCCGGCCGGGAGCGGATCACCGCGTCCCTGGAGCGGGCGGTCCGGTCCGGCAAGCTGCCCGCCGAGGACCGGGACGCCGCGCTGGGCCGGCTGCGCTTCACCGCGTCCGACGACGACCTGGCCGACCGGGACGTGGTGGTCGAGGCGATCGTGGAGGACGAGGTCGAGAAGACCGCGGTCTTCCAGGTGGTGTCCAAGATCGTCCGGCCGGACTGCCTGCTGGCGAGCAACACCTCGTCCATCCCGATCATGAAGCTGGCGGCGGCGTCCGTGGGTCCGGAGCGGGTGATCGGGCTGCACTTCTTCAACCCGGTGCCGGTGCTGCCGCTGGTCGAGCTGATCCCCAGCCTGCTCACCTCGCCGGAGACGCTGGCGCGGGCGGAGGCCTTCGCGACCGACCGGCTCGGCAAGCAGACCGTGCTGTCCAAGGACCGGGCCGGCTTCGTGGTCAACGCGCTGCTGATCCCGTACCTGCTGGCCGCGATCCGGATGGTCGAGTCCGGCTTCGCCAGCGCCGACGACGTCGACACGGCCATGGTCGCCGGCTGTGCCCACCCGATGGGCCCGCTCGCGCTCACCGACCTCATCGGCCTGGACACCACCGCCGCCGTCGCCGCGTCGATGTACGCGGAGTTCAAGGAGCCGCTCTACGCTCCGCCGCCGCTGCTGCTGCGCATGGTCGAGGCCGGCCTGCTCGGCCGGAAGGCCGGCCGCGGGTTCTTCGACTACCGCCGCGGCAAGGCCTGACGGCTCGGGCCGCCGCCGCGGGCGGTCAACCGAGGTAGCGGGCGGTGAACGCGTTGCCGAACTTGCCGGCCGGGTCGAGCTCGGCGACCAGAGCGCGGAAGTCCGCCAGCCGGGGGTAGCCGGCGCGGACCTGGTCCGGCGGGACGGTGAAGATCTTGGCCCAGTGTGGTCGCGGCGCGTACGGGGCCAGCTGCCGCTCCACCAGCCCGACCACCGGCAGCACGGCAGCCTCGTCGTCGACCCAGGTGAAGTGCAGGCCGACGCTGTCCCGCTGGTGGAAGGGGCTCAGCCACAGCTCGTCCGCGGCGACGGCGCGGATCTCGCAGGTCTGCAGGACCGGGTGGATCCGGTCCCGCACCTCGGCCAGCGCGTGCAGCGCGGCGACCGCGTCCGCCCGGCCGACCAGGTATTCCGACTGCAGCTCGGTGCCGGCGCTGCTCGGCGCCGCGTCGGCGCGGAAGTGCGGCAGCCGGTCGTACCAGGGACCGGGGACGCCGAGCTGCGCCGTGCAGTTGCCGGTCGGCATGCCACCGACCGGGTGCCGCGGTCCGTCGGCCGGGACCGCGGGCAGGTCGACCGGCAGACCCGCCGGGACGGCCGGCAGATCCGCCCGCACGGCCGGCAGATCCGCCCGCACGGCCGGCAGATCCGCCGGGACGGCCGGCAGGTCCGCCGGGACGGCCGGCGGATCCGCCGGGACGGCCGGCAGATCCGCCCGCAGGCAGATCCGCCCGCACGGCAGGCAGATCCGCCCGCACGGCCGGCAGGTCGGCCGGCGGGCCCGGGCCGTCCACCCGCTGCTTGAGCCACACCTGGACCCCCGGCTCCGGCGCCCAGTCGGTGAACACGCTCACGCTGTACGCGGCCGCCAGCACCGCGTCGAGCTGCTCGACCAGCGCCGCCAGCGGGAGCTTCTCGAGCACCCACTGGCGCATCGCGAAGGCCGGCACCAGCTCCAGCGTCAGGCTGGTCACGATGCCGAGCGCGCCGAGGTGCACCACCGGGCCCGGCCCGCTGACGGTGACGAGGTCGCCGTCCGCGGTGACCAGCTCCAGCTCGGTGACCGCGGTGGCCAGGCTGCCGTTGCCGACGCCGGAGCCGTGGGTGCCGGTGGCGCAGGCGCCACCGACGGTCAGGTGCGGCAGCGACGCGAGGTTGCGCAGGGCGAAGCCGCGCGGGTCCAGGTAGCGGGCCAGCTCCGTGTACGTGACCCCGGCCGCGACCCGTACGGAGGCTCGCTCAGTGTCCAGATCGAGAACGGGAGGCAGACTCAGCGTCGAGATCAGCGCGCCGGTGGTGTCGGCGACGTCGGTGAAGGAGTGCCCGCCGCCGACCGCGCGGACCCGGCCGGCGCGGGCGACCAGCGCCTGCAGCTCCGGGATCGAGGTCGGGCTGTGCCGCTCGGCCGCGCCGAAGCGGACGTTGCCGGCCCAGTTGGTCCGACGACCGGTCACCGGCACCTCCCGCGAGTCCGACCCGTCAGCGCGCCTAGCCGGCCGGGGCGCCGACGTAGTCGGCGAGGTGCTCGCCGGTCAGGGTGGAGCGGTCGGCGACCAGGTCGGCCGGCGTGCCCTCGAAGACGACCCGGCCGCCGTCGTGGCCGGCGCCGGGGCCGAGGTCGATGATCCAGTCGGCGTGCGCCATGACCGCCTGGTGGTGCTCGATGACGATCACCGACTTGCCGGCGTCGACCAGCCGGTCGAGCAGGCCGAGCAGCTGCTCGACGTCGGCCAGGTGGAGGCCGGTGGTCGGCTCGTCGAGCACGTACACGCCGCCCTTCTCGGCCATCCGGGTGGCCAGCTTGAGCCGCTGCCGCTCGCCGCCGGACAGCGTGGTCAGCGGCTGGCCGAGGCTGAGGTAGCCGAGCCCGACGTCGGCGAGCCGCTCCAGGACGGCGTGCGCGGCCGGCGTGTGCGCCTCACCGGCGCCGAAGAACTCCTCGGCCTCGGTCACCGACATCGCCAGCACCTCGCTGATGTCCCGGCCGCCGAGGTGGAATTCCAGCACCGACGCCTGGAACCGCTTCCCCTCGCACTCCTCGCAGGTGGTGGCGACGCCGGCCATCATGGCCAGGTCGGTGTAGATGACGCCGGCGCCGTTGCAGGTCGGGCAGGCGCCCTCGGAGTTGGCGCTGAACAGCGCCGGCTTCACGCCGTTGGCCTTGGCGAAGGCCTTGCGGATCGGGTCGAGCAGCCCCGTGTACGTCGCCGGGTTGCTGCGCCGCGAGCCCCGGATGCCGGTCTGGTCGACCACGACCACGCCGTCGCGGTCGGCGACGGAGCCGTGGATCAGCGAGCTCTTGCCGGAGCCGGCCACGCCGGTGATCACGCAGAGCACACCGAGCGGGATGTCGACGTCGACGTCCTGCAGGTTGTGCGTCGACGCGCCCCGCACTTCGAGCGCGCCCGCGGCCGGACGGACCGACTCCTTGAGCGACGCCCGGTCGTCCAGGTGGCGGCCGGTGATGGTGTCGGTGGCCCGCAGGCCCTCGACGGTGCCCTCGTAGCAGACCGTGCCACCGGCCGTGCCGGCGCCGGGGCCGAGGTCGACCACGTGGTCGGCGATCGCGATCGCCTCCGGCTTGTGCTCCACGACCAGCACCGTGTTGCCCTTGTCCCGCAGCTGCAGCAGCAGCTCGTTCATCCGCTGGATGTCGTGCGGGTGCAGGCCGATCGTCGGCTCGTCGAAGACGTACGTGACGTCGGTCAGCGACGACCCGAGGTGGCGGATCATCTTGGTGCGCTGGGCCTCTCCCCCGGACAGCGTGCCCGACGGCCGGTCGAGCGAGAGGTAGCCCAGCCCGATCTCCGCGAACGAGTCGAGCAGGTGCTGCAACCCGGCGAGCAGCGGGGCCACCGACGGCTCCTCGAGCCCCCGCGCCCAGTCGGCCAGGTCGCTGATCTGCATGGTGCAGACGTCGGCGATGTTCTTCCCGTTGATCTTCGACGACCGGGCCTCCGGGCTGAGCCGGGTGCCGTCGCAGTCGGGGCAGGTCGTGAAGGTCACCGCCCGCTCGACGAAGGCGCGGACGTGCGGCTGCAGCGAGTCGACGTCCTTGGACAGGAACGACCTCTGCATCTGCGGGATCAGGCCCAGGTAGGTCAGGTTGATCCCGTCGACCTTGATCTTGGTCGACTCCTTGTAGAGCAGGTCGTGCAGCTCCTTCTTGGTGTACTTGCGGATCGGCTTGTCCGGGTCGAACCAGCCGCAGCCGCGGAAGATGCGGCCGTACCAGCCCTCCATGCTGTAGCCGGGGATCGTCAGCGCGCCCTCGTTGAGGGACTTGCTGTCGTCGTACAGCGCGGACAGGTCGAAGTCGGTGACCGAGCCCATCCCCTCGCAGCGCGGGCACATGCCGCCGAGCCGGGTGAAGGTCGCCTTCTCGGCCCTCGTCTTGCCGCCGCGCTCGACCGTGATCGCGCCGCTGGCCTTCACCGAGGGGACGTTGAACGAGTACGCGTTCGGCGGGCCGATGTGCGGCTCCCCCAGCCGGCTGAAGAGGATGCGCAGCATCGCGTTGGCGTCGGTGGCGGTGCCGACGGTGGAGCGGGCGTTGGCGCCCATCCGCTCCTGGTCCACGATGATCGCCGTCGTGAGGCCGTCGAGGAGATCGACCTCGGGCCGCGCCAGCGTCGGCATGAAGCCCTGCACGAAGGCGCTGTACGTCTCGTTGATCATCCGCTGCGACTCCGCGGCGATCGTGTCGAACACCAGCGAGCTCTTGCCCGAGCCGGAGACGCCGGTGAAGACGGTCAGCCGCCGCTTCGGGATCTCGACGGTGACGTCCTTGAGGTTGTTCACCCGGGCGCCCTGCACGCGGATCAGGTCGTGGCTGTCGGCGACGTGCGGCGCGGGCGACTTCGCCCTGGTCTTCGTGGCCGTGCTCATCGGGTCTCCATCTCCTCAGGCGGGGCCGCCTCCGCGGCCTCCGTCGCCGTCGCCTCGCTCGATCCGGCCAGCCAACCACGCCTCGCCGGTCAGTGGCAGCTGTCCGGCCGCGCGGCGTCGGCGGCGTGGTGATCACGCTACGGGCGGCTCCGCGGACGGTGCTTCTCGATTCGTGACCGTCCGGGTGCCGCGCGATCGGCCCACCCCGGAACGCGACCAGGGCGCTCGATCCGGAGATCGAGCGCCCTGGCCGACGTGGTAGCGGGGGCAGGATTTGAACCTGCGACCTCTGGGTTATGAGCCCAGCGAGCTACCGAGCTGCTCCACCCCGCGTCGGTGAGATCAGTCTACGCAGCCGGCGGGACCGGGGCAAATCCGGGTCCCGCCGGCTGCGCAGCCGGGCGCTAGCCTCCGCCGCGGGCCGCTGGCCACCGCGGCGGCCGCCTCGTTGACCTTGGTCTGGGCCGTGCCGATCCGCGTCACGTCACCGCTCTTGTACGCCGCCTGCAGCTCGCTGTACGCGGTGGCGAGCTGGTTGAGCGCGGCGCTCAACTCCGGCGACAGGGTGCCTCCCGGACCGGCCGAGCCGGTCGGGGGCGGCGTGGTCGGGCTGCCCGTCGGTGGTGACCCGGTGGGGGGTGGCGTCGTCGGTGTCGCGCCCTCGTCCGGTGCCGCCTCGCCGGCTCCCACACCGAAGAGCCTGACCAGGGAGTCGGACAAGGTCGGCGCGAACGCCGTCCGGTTGCCGAAGGCGACCAGCACGAACTGCAGCGTCGGGAACGGCAGCCCCTGGGCCTGCACGTACAGCGGCTCGACGTAGAGCAGGCCGCCGCCGACCGGCAGGGTGAGCAGGTTGCCGTACTTGACCTCGGACCCGCGCTGGTCGAGCAGCGAGATCTCCCGGGCGATCTCCGGGGTCGACCGGAACAGGCCCTGTACCTGCCCCGGCCCGAGCACCGCCTGGCTGCTGGGCAGCTCCAGGACCTGCATCTCGCCGTAGTCTTCGGGGTCGCTGGACACCGTCACGTACGCCGCCAGGTTTTCCCGGGACAGCACGTTCAGCGCGCTGGTGAGCTGGAAGGAGGCACGCTCCTGCCCCGGCGCCCGGGCCACGATGTAGTACGGCGGCTGGGCGGCGCCCTGCCCGGTCGTCGGGTCCGGCGGCACCCGCCAGAAGTTCTGGTTGTTGAAGAACTGCTGCGGGTCGGTGACGTGGTAGCGGGTGAGCAGCTCCCGCTGGACCTTGAAGAGGTCCTCCGGGTAGCGCAGGTGCTCGCGCAGCTCGTCGGTGATCGCGCTCTGCCGGCTGGATGACGTCCGGGTAGACCTTCATCCAGGTCTTGAGCACCGGGTCGTTCTCGTCGAACTCGTACAGCGAGACCTTGCCGGTGTACGCGTCGACGGTCGCCTTCACCGAGTTGCGGATGTAGTTGACGTCCTGCCGGGGCAGCGCCCGGGTGCCCTGGCCGGTCCGCGAGTCGGCGGCCACCTCGCCGAGGGTCTGCCGCTCGGAGTAGGGATAGTTGTTCAGCGTGGTGTAACCGTCGATGATCCACACGATCCGGCCGCCGATGACCGCCGGGTACGGGTCGCCGTCGACCTTGAGGAACGGCGCGACCTTCTCCACCCGGTCGGCCGGGTCCCGCACGAAGAGGATCTTCGAGTCGCCGTCGATCGCGCCGGAGAGCAGGATGTTGCGCTCCCGGTAGTAGGCGGCGAAGGCGAGCCGGTTGGCCAGGTTGCCGACGTTGACGCCGCCGTCGCCGTCGTAGGCGAACCGGACGTCCTCCCCGCCGCTGCCCGGGCGGTCGAACTCGCCGCTACCGGTCGTCCCGACGATCGAGTAGTCCGAGATCAGCTCGCCGTAGTAGATCCGCGGCTGGTCGACCTTGATCGGGCCGCTGGTCGGCAGGTCGCGGACCTCGAAGTCGCCGGCGGTGCGGAGGTCCTCGTTCGCCGCGGCGGCGACGAAGCCGTTGCCGTGCGTGTAGAGGGTGTGCCGGTTGATCCAGTTGGTCTGGTTGCCGGTCAGGTTGTCGGACTTGAGCTCGCGGACGGCGACGACGAAGTCGCTCTCCTTGCCGCCGATCGTGTACCGGTCGATGTCGAGCTTGTTCGGGAAGTCGTACACGTTCGAGATCTGCTGCAGCTGCCGGAACGTCGGGGTGAGGATGTTCGGGTCGAGCAGGCGTGCGTTCGGGATCGTGTCGCGGTCGGCGCGCAGCTTCGGCAGCGCGGCCGCGACGTCGGTCGTCGCGTTGTAGGGCTGCTGGTTGACCTTCCCGCCCTCTTGCACGCTCTTGATCCCGTACGCCGCCCGGGTCGCCTGGATGTTGCGGCCGATGTACTCGGCCTCCTTCTCGTTGGCGTTCGGCCGGACGGTGAACTGCTGCACGATCGCCGGGTAGATCCCGCTGGCCAGCACCGAGGTGAGCACCAGCAGCACCAGCGCGATCGCCGGCAGCTGCACGTTGCGCAGGAAGATATTGGCCAGCACCGCCACCGCGCAGATCAGCGCGACGAACATGAGGATCGTCTTCGCCGGCAGCACCGCGTTGACGTCGGTGTACGACGCGCCGGTGCGGCCGTCGCGCTCGTTGAACAGCAACCCGTACCGGTCGAGGTAGTAGGCCGCGGCCTTGAGCAGCACGAAGATGCCGAGCAGCACGGACAGGTGGACCCGGGCGGCCGGGGTGACCTTCTCCCCCGGCGTCTGCAGCCGCACCCCGCCGAAGAGGTAGTGCACGGCCAGCGCGGACAGCAGCGACAGCACCACCGCGGTGAACAGCAGCCCGAGCACGAAGCGCTGGAACGGGTACGTGAACGTGTAGTACGCGATGTCCATGCCGAACTGCGGGTCCTGCACGCCGAACCGGGTGCCGTTGCGCCACAGCAGCCAGGTCTGCCACTGGGCCTGCGCGGTGATGCCGGTGAAGACGCCGAGCACGCCGGAGACCAGGACGACGATCAGCTTGCGCCGGGGCTCCAGGGCGGAGCGGTAGCGCTCCAGGTTTTGCTGCTCCAGCGACATGGGCCGGAACGGCGGGCGGAAGCGATACGCGACCAGCAGGTTGGCGGCGATCACGGCGGCCATGAGCAGGCCGAAGACGACGAAGAGCAGGATCCTGGTGCGCAGACCGGTGTTGAACACCTGCCGGTAGTCGACCTCACCGAACCAGAGCCAGTCGACGTAGAGCCGGACCAGCGAACCGAGCACGGAGAGGACGAGCACCAGCAGGACGACGACGCCAATGATGATCTTGGCGCGCCGGGAAAGGGTCGGCACCGGCAGCGACGGCCGCATGGCCACGGTGATGGGCTCCCGAGTAGGAGGGTGGTGGGACGCCTGAGAAACTTACCGGGGGGCGCTGAGGTTCCCGTCCCGGCCGGCGGGTCCGCGGCGGCGGCGCCGGCGGGGACCACGCGGCGGCCGCGGCAGAGGTGCGGCGGCGGCCGCGGCCGGGGTGCAGCGGCGGCCGCGGGAGTGGCGCGGCGGCGGGCGCCGGCGCGCGCCCCGGCTGGCCGTCCTGCGAGGATGAGCCGGTGTCCGCGCTGCTCCAGGAGACCCTCGTCGAGATCGAGCGGCACGTCGCCGGCTCCGGCTGGGACCAGCCGCCGCAGCTGTTCGCGCTGGCCCGCACCCTGGACCTGATGGCCCGGGAGCCCGACTTCGCCGCCCGCCTCGGCCTGGACGCGGACCGGATGCCGGCGGAGGCGCTCACCCCGGTCGAGCAGGACCCGCTGCCGGACGGACCGCTGGACGAGTCGCTGGCCCAGGTCGGCTGGCCGCCCGAGGTGGCCGGCTGCGCGCTCGTCCAGGAGGTGGTGATGCTGCCGCCGGAGGTGGAGCAGGCGATGCCGCGGCACGCGGACGTGGTCGAGTGGGCCAGCGACCACCCGGAGCGGCGGGAGGCGCGGCTCGCGGTGGCGGTGCTCCGGGACGGCAGCCGGGCCTGCACGGTCCGGCTGCGCGGGCCGGAGGAGGACGACCTGCTGGTCGGCCCGGACCTGGCCCCGGCGCTGGCGGACGCGCTCGCCGCGACCCTGGACTAGCCGGACCCAGCAGCCGGGAGACCAGCCGGGCTCAGCAGCTCGGCACGGGCTGGCCGGCGTCCAGCGCCTGCAAGGCGCCCACCGCACCGCTGAGCGACTCCACCTTGACCAGCTGCAGCCCGTCCGGCGGGCGGCGCTTCGCCTCGGCGCAGTTGCCCGCCGGGACCAGGAAGACCGTCGCCCCCTTGGCCTTCGCCGCGATGAGCTTGAGCGGGATGCCGCCGATCGGGCCGACGGTGCCGGACACGTCGATCTGCCCGGTGCCGGCGACGAACTTGCCGCCGGTGAGGTCCTCCGGCCCGATCTTCTCCAGGATGCCGAGCGCGAACATGAGCCCGGCCGACGGCCCGCCGATCCGGTCGTCCAGCGCGATCTTCACCGTGAACGGCGCCGTGCTGGCCAGCGTCACGCCGACGCCGAGCACCGCCCGGGTGGCGCCGGTCTCGTCCTCGCCACGGGCGGTGGTCACCTGCGTGGTGCCGGCCCGGCCGGCCCGCTCGTAGCCCACCGTCACGGTGGTGCCGGGCGTGGTCGCGGTGAGCACCTTGCCCAGCTCGGCCACGGTGCCGACCTTGGTGCCCTGCACCGAGGTGATCACGTCCTTGTCGGCCAGCTTCCGGTAGGACGGCGACTCGGCCTCCACCGAGGACACCACCACCTTGGTGAGGTGCAGGTAGGCCAGCGCGGCCAGCTCGGCCGAATTCTGCGAGGTGACGAAGTCCCGCGTGTTCTTCTCGTCGGTCTCCTGCTGGGTCTGGCCGGGCGGGAAGATCTCCTCCCGCGGCACCACCGCGCGCTCCGGGTCGAGCCAGCCGCGCATCGCGCCGAGCAGGTCGAGCCGGTCCCGGACCGAGACCGTGGTCAGGTTGAGGTGGCCGTCGGTCTCGTCCTCGGCCCGGCCGGTGACCTGGATGATCTCCTTGCCGCTCTGGTCGACACCGAGCGTGTCCAGGGTGGGGCCGGGGCCCAGCTCGGCATAGGGCACCGGGAGCTGGGAGCCGCCGACGAGCAGCGCGATCAGCAGCACCGCGCCCGTGATCATGGTGAGGACTCGCCGGCTCATGGCACGAGAGTAGTTGCGGGCACCGAAGGTTTCCGGAAGGTGTCGGTCAGCGGGTGCCCTCCGGCGGGACCGGCCGCTCCTGCCGGCTGCGCTCCAGCGCCTCCATGAAGCGGTGGTGCGCGGCGACGCTGTCCACCGGGTCGGACGGTCCGCGGGGCCGCGCCACCCAGCTCGCCCACGCGATGGCGACGATCAACGCCACCAGCGGGATCGCGAGCCAGGCCAACGGGGACACATGTCAACGGTACGCCGTCGGGCCGGTTTCCGCGCCGGATTCCGGCGTGTCGCGGCCGCCCCCCGGACCGGCTCCCCGGCCGGCCCGCCGACTCAATATGTCCGATGTGGACGGACGGTGTGGACGGTCAGCCGGACCGGCGCCGGCGGGCCCGCCGGACCAGGGCCGCGGTGCCGACCAGCGCGACCGCCGCCCCGGCCGCCCCGGCCGCCGCGGTGGCGCCCCGGCCGTCCCGCCAGCCGGCGCGGCCGAGCTCGCGCAGGTGGTCGGCGACCGCGTCCTCGTTGCCGTACCGCGGGGTCCAGCCGGCCGCGCGCAGCCGCCCGCAGTCGACCACCCACGGGTGCATCAGGTAGGCCAGCTCGCTCGGCGGGGCCGGCGTGATGCCCAGCCGGTGCAGCCGCTCCGCGGTGCCGACCGCGACCCGCTCCGGCAGCTCCAGGCTGCGCCGGCCGGAGACCCGCTCCAGCCGGTCGTGGTCCAGCCAGCCGGTGCAGGCGACGTTGGCCGGGCCGTCCAGCTCGCCGGGCGCGGCCAGCGCGGCCCGTTCCACCGCGGCGGCCAGGTCCGCGACGTGGCAGAACTGCCAGCAGGCGGCGGCGCCGCGGATCCGCAGCAGCCGCGGCGCGGACAGCAGCGCGGCCATCGGCTCCCGCTCGCCCGCGCCGAGCAGCACCGCCGGCCGCAGCACGGTCACCGCGAGCCCGCGGTGGCTGCGCCGGGACCCGGCCGCGATCCGTTCGATCTCCAGCAGGTCGCCGACCACGCTGGCCTCCGGGACCGCGCGCAGCGGGGCATCGTCGCCGAGCGGGACCGGGTTGTCCGGGTACGCCCCGTACGCCAGCGCGCTGCTGACCACCACGACGCGGCGCACGCCGGCCGCGAAGGCCGCGGTGAGCACGGTCTGCGCGGCCCGCGTGTTGCGCCGCCGCTGCCCGGCCCGGTCGGCGTCCGGGGAGAGGTCGACGGCCAGGTGCACCACCGCGGTGGCCCCGGCGAACGCGCCGGTGATCCGGGGGTCGACCACGTCCGACTCGTACCAGGACAGCTCGGCGCCGCCGGGAGCCCGCACCGGCCCGGCCGCCACCGCGGTGTCGACCCCGACCACCCGGGCCAGCCGGGGCGACTCGGCCAGCCGGGCGAGCACGGCCGCGCCGGCCCCGGAGCCGGCCCCGGTGACCGCCACCACCGCGCCGGTTCGCCGAGGGCGTACCGGACCGGGCACGTCCGCCTCCCCTCGCTCGTCAGGTCTACCGTGGGCAGCATGGCAGTGCAGGGAGGCCTCCGGTGACCGACGTCCCGTTCGGGTTCGGGCCGCACCAGGAGGACGACGAGCCCGGCCAGGGCTCCGACGAGCCCGGCCGCGGCGCCGGCGGGCCGGGTGACCTGAGCGGTCTCGGCCCGCTCGGCTTCGGGCTGCCGGGGATGCCCGGCCTGCCCGGGATGCCGGGGATGCCGGGGATGCCCGGCGCCGGCGGCATCCCGGAGGACCTGGCCGGCAAGATGCCGCTGTTCGCCGCGCTGCAGCAGCTGCTGTCCGCGCAGAGCGGCCCGGTCAACTGGGACCTGGCCCGCCAGATGGCGGTGTCCGCGCTGGCCAGCGGCCACCGGACACCCAGCCCGGTGGAGCGCTCGCAGGTCACCGAGGCGGTCCGGCTGGCCGACCTGTGGCTGGACCCGGTCACTCCGCTGCCGTCCGGGGTCACCACGATCGAGGCCTGGTCCCGGGTCGAGTGGGTGGAGCGCACGCTGCCGGCCTGGTCGTCGCTGTGCGACCCGGTGGCGTCCCGGGTGGTCGGCGCGATGGGCGAGATGATGCCCGGCGAGGCGGCCGCGCAGGCCGGCCCGCTGCTCGGCATGGTCGGCCAGCTCGGCGGGCTGATGTTCGGCGCGCAGGTCGGGCAGGCGCTGTCCAAGCTGGCCGGCGAGGTGCTGGCCAGCACGGACGTGGGGCTGCCGCTCGGCCCGGCCGGGACGGCGGCGCTGCTGCCGGACAACGTGGCCGACTTCGGTGCCGGGCTCGGGCGGCCGGCGGACGAGGTGCGGCTGTTCCTGGCGCTGCGCGAGGCGGCGTACCACCGGCTCTTCGGGCACGTGCCGTGGCTGCGGCAGGGGCTCTTCGACGCCGTGGAGGCGTACGCGCGGGGAATCAAGGTGGACAAGGACGCCATCGAGCGGGCCATGTCCGAGGTCGACCCGCAGGACCCGGAGAGCATGCAGCGGGCGCTGGAGGGCGGGCTGTTCGAGCCGTCGGTGACGCCCGAGCAGCAGACCGCGCTGGCCCGGCTGGAGACGCTGCTCGCGCTGGTCGAGGGCTGGGTGGACGACGTGGTCGCGACCGCGGCGGCGGACCGGCTGCCGGGCGCGGAGGCGCTGCGGGAGACGCTGCGCCGGCGGCGGGCCACCGGCGGGCCGGCCGAGCAGATCTTCGCCACCCTGGTCGGGCTCGAGCTGCGCCCGCGGCGGCTGCGGGAGGCGGCGACGCTGTGGCGCACGCTGCGCGAGCGGCGCGGCACCGCCGGCCGGGACGAGGTGTGGAAGCACCCCGACCTGCTGCCGAGCGCCGACGACCTGGACGACCCGGAGGGCTTCGTCCGGCGCGGCGACGAGGGCGACGAGGCGCTCCGGGGCTGAGCCGGGACTCATCCGCGTCAGCTGCTCAGCAGCGCGCGGGTGGTCTCCCAGCCCTCCAGGCCCGGGTCGAGGCCGGCCAGGTCGCCCGGCGTGCGCAACCGGTGCCAGCCCTGGGCGACCGCGAGGTCCCGGCGGGCCGGAGCGGCGGCGCGCAGGCGCTCCACCGCATCCGGCGTGTCCAGGGTGAGGCCGGCCGGCAGCCAGCCGGGCGCGGGCAGCCGGGCGGCGAGCACCACCAGGCCGCCACCCGCCGCCGGCACCGCGGCCACGCTCGCGCCGGTCAGCCGGGAGAACGGCTTGGCCACCAGCAGGCCGGGCAGGTCCGGGGCGTCCGCGGCGACCAGCGCGGCCTCGTCGTAGCCGCGGGCGGCGAGCGCGGCGAAGACCTCGATCGGGCTGGCCAGCACGGTCTCCAGCACCGGCGTGCCCGGCCAGACCACGTCCTCGGCGTCGGCGACGCGGTCGGCCGCCGCGGCGACCACCGGCTCCAGCCCGGGCAGCCCGACGAGCAGGTCGGCGATGTCCTCGGCCAGCGCCCGGGCGAACGCGTCCGGCGCCACCCCCGGCGGGCACGCGCCGGCGGCCGGCGGCCCGGCCAGCAGCAGCACCGCGGCCCGCCGCGTCACCCGGCCACGCTCATCCGGACGCCACGCCGGGATCGACCTCGGCCGGCGGCTCGTCCGTGGCCCCGGACCACTCCAGCCGGGCCGCCGCGGCGACGCCCTCCAGGTAGCCGCGGGCCCGGTCGGCCCGCGGGTAGCGCCCGACCAGCTCCCAGAAGTCCGCGCCGTGCCCGGGCACCAGCAGGTGGGCCAGCTCGTGCACCAGCACGTAGTCCAGCACCCAGCCCGGCATCTCGCGCAGCCGCTCGGACACCCGGATGCTCCCGTCGGCGGGCGTGCAGGACCCCCACCGGGCGGCCATGTTGGACACCCAGCGGACGCTCTCCGGCCGGGCCCGGCCGTCCAGCACGGTGGCCGCGAGGTGCCGGGCCCGGCCGAGCAGCGCCTCGTCGCTGCGCCGCGGCCCGCGCTGCCGGCGCTGGTCGCGCGCCTGCAGCCGGGCCAGCATCTCGGCCACCCAGCGCCGCTCCTCCGCCTTGCTGAACCGGGCCGGGATCAGCACCACGGTGACGTCGCCGTCACGATATGCCGAGACGGTGCGCCGGCGCCGCGCACTCCGTCGCACCTCGACAGCAGGCGCGGCCCGGTCGACGAGAGGCGGACGGGCCACGACTGAACGGTAGCGGCCCGGACCGACGATTTCGCCGCGTGATTTCTGTGCTCCACACCCGGTGGACACCATCGGCGCTGGTCAGCCGCCCGGACGAGCGTCACTCACCGAGCGTGTCCACACCCCGTCCCCCATTGGTCCACAAGGACACCCCGCTGCGTCCCCAGGTCGTCCCCAGGTTTATCCACAGGGTGTGCACGTGGATCGTTGACCCGCTGGTGGCACCGGTTTAGCGTGCTCGCCAACGGAGCCCCCGGCCTCCGGTCGGACCGCCCGTTAGGGGAAGGCGAGCGGTCCGACCAAACGAGACCGGGGGCTGCGTGCTGCGTGGCCCCGCTTCCGGGGCGCCGGCGCGGCCTTGTCCCGCCGCCCGGCCGCCCGCCGGTCCGGCCCCCTCTCGGACCGGCGGGCGGTCACCGGCCCTGTCGCACCGGCGGCACGGCCACCGGCCCTGTCGCACCGGCAGGACGCCCCACCGGCTGGCCTGCCCGCGGGCGGTCACCGCCCGGTGAAGCGCGCCGGCCGGCGCTCCCGCTGCGCCCGTACGCCCTCGCGCGCGTCCTCGCTGGCCATGGTGACCGGCTGCGCGACGCTCTCCCAGTCCAGCGCCGCGTCGAAGCTGGCCTGCCCGCCGGCGGCCAGCGCCCGCTTGGTCAGCCGGGTCGCCACCGGCGCCCGGGACGCGATCGTCCGGGCCACCCCGAGCACCTCGTCCAGGAACGTCTCGGCCGGGAACGTGCCGTTGACCAGGCCGATCCCGACCGCGTCGGCGCCGGTCACGGCCCGGCCGGTGAGCAGCAGGTCGCGCGCCGCGGCCAGCCCGACCACCTCCGGCAGCAGCCAGGTGGTGGCCATCCCGGGGTGGATGCCGAGCGCGGTGAACGGCGCCGACAGCCGGGCGGTGGGCACCGCGTAGCGCAGGTCGCAGGCGAGCGCCAGGGCCAGCCCGGCGCCGACGGCCGGACCGTTGACCGCGGCGATGGTCGGCACCTCGAGGTCCCGGACGGCCAGCCAGGTCCGGTAGAACGGCAGCATCCGGGCCCGGACCTCGTCCACCCCGAGCTGGCCGCCCTGCTCCAGCCAGGACAGGTCGCCGCCGGCGCTGAAGGCGCTGCCCGCGCCGGTGACCACGACGCACCGGACGTCGGGGTCGGCGGCCACCGCCGGGATGGCCGCCGCCCACGCCGCGGTGAGCTCCGGTGTCATCGCATTGCGACGCTCCGGCAGGTCCAGGGTGAGCACGACGACACCGTCGTCGGTCCGGTCGGTGCGCAGCGGGGTCACATCCTGGGAGGCTACCGACCGGTTCGTTCGGCGCAGTGACCACGGTCACCCCACCGGGGCGCTCACGGATACGCAGGCGTGGGGCGGGTACGGTGACGCGGCTCCCCGCGAACCGCCCGGGGGGACGGAGACGAGGAGGGCGACGTGGCCGACACCTACAACGGCTACTGCGTGAAGTGCAGGGAGAAGCGCGACTTCGAGGGCGAGGTCTCGGTCAGCGACTCGGGACGCCGCATGGCCAAGGGCAAGTGCCCGGTCTGCGGGACCACGATGAACCGCATCCTCGGTAAGGCCTGACGCCGGGATCTCTGCTCGGCACGGAGGGGGTGACCCGCACGGGTCACCCCCTCCTGCTGTCCCCGCCCGCGTTCCTGGCTCGGTGCCGGGTCAGCGCCGCGGGGTCGGGCCGCTGGTGCTTGTCAAGGGTGGCGGGCGGCCTGTGGATGCGGCACCGGGCTGTGGACGGCCCGGAGCAGCCGGTCGGGTCCCGGTGGCAGGCTCGCAGGGCCGTCAGCCGAGATCCCCGGGGGGCCCGCCGTGAGTGCCGTGCCGAGACCAGCCGCACCCGTCCGCCTCGCCGCGGTGCGGGCCCGCGCCGCGCCGCGCGGGTCGCTGCGGCCGCTGCTGCCCGCCGCCCTGCGCCCGGTGTGGCGGGCCGACGGCGAGCTCCAGCTGGGGCTCGATCCGGACCGCGCCGTCGTGGTCGACGGGATCGACGAGGCGACCGCGCGGGTGCTGCTCGGCCTGGACGGCAGCCGGACCGAGGCCGAGGTGCTCACCGCGGCCGGCGGGGCCGGCGTGGACCCGGGCGTGCTCGGCGGCCTGCTGTCCGACCTGCGCGACGCCGGCGTGCTGGCCGAGGCGGGCCGCGGCGCCGTGGCCCGGCCGGCGGAGCCGGCGCCGCCGGCGGGCTCGGCGGCGGCCGCCCGCGCCTTCGGTGCGCCCGGCGCGGCCGGCCGCCTCGGCCCCGACCTGGCCTCGCTGTCCCTGCTCGGGCCGCCCCGGTCCCCGCTGGAGCTGCTCCGCCGGCGGCGCGCCGCCACCGTGGTGGTGCACGGCGCCGGCCGGATCGGGATGAGCGTCGCGACGCTGCTGGCCGCGGCCGGCGTCGGCCGGGTGCACGTCGCCGACCGGGGGCCGGTGCGGCCGGGTGACGTGGCCCCGGCCGGCGTCCCGGCCGCGGACGTGGACCGCACCCGGTCCGGTGCCGCCGCGTCGGCGCTGCACCGGGTGGCGCCGGAGGTGCAGTCCGGGCCGCCGCCGCCCGGCCGCCGCCCCGACCTGGTGGTGCTGCCGACGGCCGAGCCGGTGGACACCACCCTGCGCGGCGTCCTCACCGCCGGCGGCGTGCCACACCTGGTGGTCGGCGTCCGGGAGACCACCGCGGTGGCCGGCCCGCTGGTGCTGCCCGGGCTGACCGGCTGCCTGCGCTGCGCCGACCTGCACCGCACCGACCGGGACCCGGCCTGGCCGGTGGTGGCCGCCCAGCTGGCCGGCGTGCGACGCCGGCGGGACGAGCCGTGCGACGTCGTGCTGGCCACCGTGGCCGCCGGCGTCGCGGCGCTGCAGTGCCTGGCCCACCTCGACGGCCGCCCGGTGGCCGCGGCCGGCGCGAGCCTGGAGCTGGCGCTGCCGGACTGGCGGCTGCGCCGCCGCGGCTGGCCGCCGCACCCGCGCTGCGACTGCGGAGCGGCGCCATGATGGGGGCGGAGCGCGCGGGAACCGGCCGGACCAGGGAGAATGGTGGCGTGACGGACATCCCGCGACGCACGGTCAGCCGGACCGCCCGACTGGCGTCGCTGCCGCTCGGGGTGGCCGGCCGGGCGACGCTGGGGCTCGGCAAGCGGCTCGGCGGGCGATCGGCCGACGAGGTCACCGAGGAGCTGCAGCGGCGCACCGCGGAGCAGCTGTTCGCGGTGCTCGGCCAGCTCAAGGGCGGCGCGATGAAGTTCGGGCAGGCGCTGTCCGTCTTCGAGGCGGCGTTCCCCGAGGAGATGGCCGCGCCCTACCGGGAGGCGCTGACCAAGCTGCAGGAGGGTGCGCCGCCGATGCCGGCGCAGACCGTGCACCAGGTGCTGGCCCGGCAGCTCGGCCGGGACTGGCGGCGCCGGTTCGCCGACTTCGACGAGCAGCCGGCCGCGGCCGCCAGCATCGGTCAGGTGCACCGGGCGACCTGGGCGGACGGGCGGCCGGTCGCGGTCAAGGTGCAATACCCGGGAGCCGGACCGGCGCTGATGGCGGACCTGACCCAGCTGTCGCGGTTCGCCCGGATGTTCTCGGCGCTGTCCCCCGGCCTGGACGTCAAGCCGCTGCTGGCCGAGCTGCGGGCCCGGATCGTCGAGGAGCTGGACTACAGCCTGGAGGCGGACGCGCAGCGCGGCTTCGCCTCGGCGTACGAGGACGATCCGGAGGTGCTGGTGCCCCGGGTGGTCGCCAGCGCCCCGCAGGTGCTGGTCAGCGAGTGGATCGACGGGATCCCGCTGGCCCGGATCATCGCCACCGGCGACCAGGCCCAGCGCGACCGCGCCGGCTACCTGCTGGCGCTGCTGCACTTCTCGGCGCCGCAGCGGGCCGGCCTGCTGCACGCCGACCCGCACCCGGGCAACTTCCGGCTGCTGCCGGACGGGCGGCTCGGGGTGATCGACTTCGGCGCGGTGGCCCGGTTGCCGGACGGGCTGCCCGAGCCGATCGGCCGGCTGGTGCGGCTGGCGCTGGAGGAGGACGCGGAGGCGGTGCTGGCCGGCCTGCGGCAGGAGGGCTTCGTGCGTCCGGACCTGCCGGTGGACGCCGACCGGGTGCTGGCCTACCTGCGGCCGATGCTGGAGCCGCTGGCCCGGGACACGTTCCGGTTCACCCGGGCGTGGATGCGCCGGGAGGCCGCCCGGGTGGCCGACCCGCGCAACGAGGCGGCCCAGGTCGGCCGCCAGCTCAACCTGCCACCGTCCTACCTGCTGATCCACCGGGTGACGATCGGCTCGATCGGGGTGCTCTGCCAGCTCGACGCGGAGGCGCCGTACAGGGTGATCGTGGAGCGCTGGCAACCCGGCTTCGCCAAGTAGCCCGGCATGGGCGGAGCCGCCCGCCCCGGGGTGGGGCGGGCGGCTCCGTTGGTGGGCCGTGCCGGGTCAGAGCGCGGCAGCGGCGAGGTGGGCACGCCGGTCGGCGTGCTCGGCCCGGCGCCGCCACCGGCGGGCGGCGGACACCCGGGATACGA
Source organism: uncultured Actinomycetota bacterium (assembly GCA_963849885.1). Classification (GTDB taxonomy): domain Bacteria; phylum Actinomycetota; class Actinomycetes; order Mycobacteriales; family CADCTP01; genus CADCTP01. The sequence continues at coordinate 316,389 of CAWKIV010000006.1, forward strand.
GGCGCTCGCGGGCGGCATACGCCTCCCGCTCGCGCATTCGCGCACGGGCGAGCTCTTCGTTGAGCAGCAACATCGCGGAACTCCTGACGCTGGGCGCGAGCGGGCGGGCGCCTACTCGCAGGGCTGGCTGGACGACCGGCGCGACGGCGCCGGCGGGACGACCGGTCCGGGAACGGCTCATGCGGCGACCTCCTTGCGGGGGCGGCCACGCGGCCGCTTCCGCGGGATGACGACACCGCGCTCGAAGATCTCGCCACCCCAGACGCCCCACGGCTCGTGCCGCTCGAGCGCGCCGGTCAGGCACGCCCGGCGGACCGGGCAGTCGAGGCAGTGGGACTTGGCGAGCTCGAGGTCCGCCGGGGTCTCGGCGAACCAGAGCTCGGGGTCCTGGACTCGGCAGGGCAGCTCCACTCCCGCGCGCTCGGCCTCGAACGGGTCGAGGTCGAGCAGCGCGAGCGTGGTCGGCGCCGCGACGAGCACCCCTTCGGTCGGGGTACGCACCGGGCTCACCTCCTGGGCTTGTCGGTCGGACGGTGGACGGAGGGCGTAAAACACTGAGGCCGCGGATCCCATGTGCTGGGATTCCGCGGCCTCGGAGGTGAGCCGGTCTAGGTGTGTCAACACCTGACAGGCCCCCTGCGAGGCGGAATCCCGGGGTCGGTAGCGATCCGGATGCGGACGACACCGATCCCCTGGAGCTGGTCCGCCCCCATACCGGCGCCGGCGACACCGACAGGCGTGCCGAAGCCGACGAAGGGCAGACCGGTCCCCTTGACCGTCTGGACGGGCGGGACCGTGCGCCGCGCAACGGCGGCCTCCTCGGTCCGGCTGAGGCCCAGGACAGAGGAGGTCGCCGCGCCGATCGTCATGTAGTCGTTCACCGCGGTCACCTCCCTCCTGGCGGGCGCGGACGTCGCTCGAGAGCACGCCGCGCGGTTGGTTGTCCGGAGGCTAAGCCTCGGCCCGGAGGGGACGCAATGCATTTACCGCCCCGGATTGCAAACTGCCGGGAGATTGCCCCATCGGGCACCTCCGGGGGGTACCCGCGCTCCCGCGGCGGGGGCGGCTCCGGCCGACCCGGACGGCACCCTCGGGCCGACCGCCGCAGCCGAAGGCTCGTCGCTCAGCCGACCGCGGACCGACGGCCGCCGCCCCGGCCGACCACGGGTGGCCGCCGCCCCAGCCGGCCACGGCCGTGGCCGCCGCCCCAGCCGGCCATGGCCGAAGGACCGCCGCCCCAGCCGACCACGGCCGAGTCACCGGCGCTCAGCCGACCGCGGACGGCGGCTCCTCGCCCCGCATGATCGCCAGCACGTCCTCGCCGTACCGGTCGAGCTTGGTCTGCCCGATCCCCGGCACCGCCACCAGCCCGGCCACGTCCGCCGGCTGCCGCACCGCCAGCTCGGCCAGCGTCGAATCCGTGAAGACCACGTACGCGGGGACCTTCTGCGCCTCCGCCCGCCCGGCCCGCCAGGCCCGCAGCCGGCCGAAGAGCTCCGCGTCCGCGCCGTCCGGCAGCTCCGCCCCGCCGCCGCGCCGCCGGCCCGCGCGCGCCGGCCGGGCCGCCACCTCGGCCTCGGCGGCGATCCCGTGCAGGAAGCGCGACCGCCGCCGCGAGCGCCGCCCGCCCGGTGCCCGGGACAGCGACCAGGACAGCGCCAGCCGCTCCCGGGCCCGGGTCACCCCCACGTAGAGCAGCCGCCGCTCCTCGTCGACCTGCTCGTCGGTGACCGCGTGCTGGATCGGCAGGGTGCCCTCCACCAGCCCGACCAGGAAGACCGCGTCCCACTCCAGCCCCTTGGCCGCGTGCAGCGACGCGAGCGTGACGCCCTGCACGGTCGGCGCGTGCTGTGCGGCGGCCCGCTGCTCCAGCTCGGCGACGAGGTCGCCCAGCCCGGCCTCGGGCTGCACCGCGGCGAGCTCCTCGGCCACCCCGACCAGCGCGGCGATGGACTCCCAGCGCTCCCGGGCGGCGCCGCCGCCGGGCGGCGCGCCGGGCGACCAGCTCATCCCGGACAGCACGTCCCGGACCAGGTCGACCAGCTTGTCCCCGGACTCGGCGGACCGGGCCGCCCCGCGCAGCAGCAGCACCGCCTCCCGGATCTCCGTCCGGTCGAAGAAGCGCTCCCCGCCGCGCAGCACGTACGGCACGCCCGCGTCGGCCAGCGCCCGCTCGTACGCCTCCGACTGCGCGTTGACCCGGAACAGCACGGCCAGCTCGCTCGCCGGGGTGCCGCCGTCCATCGCGGCCCGGCACACGCCGGCCACCGCCGCCGCCTCGGCCGGCTCGTCGTCGTACTCGGCGAAGGTCGCCTCCGGTCCCGCCGGCCGCTGCCCGACCAGCCGCAGCGTGGACCGCCGGCCGAGCACCCGGTTGGCCAGCTCGACCACCTGCGGGGTGGACCGGTAGTCCCGGACCAGCTTCACCACCGTCGCGCCGGGGAAGCGGCGCGGGAAGCCCAGCAGGTACGCCGGGGTGGCGCCGGTGAAGGAGTAGATCGTCTGGTTGGGGTCGCCGACCACGCACAGGTCGTCGCGACCGCCGAGCCAGGCGTCCAGCAGCCGCTGCTGCAGCGGGCTGACGTCCTGATACTCGTCCACCACGAAGTGCCGGTAGCGGGCCCGCAGCTCCTCGGCGACGTCCCGGTGCTCCTCGATGGCGGCCGCGGTGACCAGCAGCAGGTCCTCGAAGTCGAGGACGCCGGCCCGCGCCTTCGCCTCCTCGTACGCCGCCATCACCGCGACCACCGTGGCGGCCGGCACCGGCGGCTCCCGGCCGGCCTCGACCGCCCGCTGCACGTACCGCTCCGGCGGGCACAGCGACACCTTCGCCCACTCGACCTCGGCGGCGAGGTCGCGCAGCACCGTCCGGTTGGTGTCCCGGACGCCGGCCCGGGCGGCCGCGGCGGCGACCAGCCGGATCTTGTTGTCCAGCAGCTCCGGCACCGGGCCGCCGAGCACCCGGGGTCCGAAGTAGCGCAGCTGCCGCAGCGCCGCGGCGTGGAAGGTCAGCGCCTGCACCCCGCCCCGGCCGGCCCCGCCGATGCCGAGGGCCCGCAGCCGGCCGCGCATCTCCCCGGCCGCGCGGGCGGTGAAGGTCACCGCGAGCAGCTGGCCGGCGGGGACGGCGCCGGTGCGCACCGCGTACGCGATGCGGTGGGTGATCGTCCGGGTCTTGCCGGTCCCGGCGCCGGCCAGGATGCACACCGGGCCGCGGACCGCCCGGGCCGCCTCCTCCTGCTCCGGGTCGAGACCCGCCAGCACCGACTCCGCGTCCCCCTCGTCGGCCAGCACGGGATCGAGTCTCCCAGGCGGGTAGGACGGGAAGAGCGACCGGTGCCGGCGCGTTGCGTGGGGGAACGACCCCGGATGGAGGACTTCGGCGATGCTGACCATGTACTCGACGACCTGGTGCGGTTACTGCATGCGCCTCAAGCGGATGTTGGACCGCGAGGGCATCGCGTACACCGAGGTGAACATCGAGGAGGACCCCGACGCGGCCGACTTCGTCATGCGAGTCAACGGCGGCAACCGGACTGTACCAACGGTGGTGTTCCCCGACGGTGCAGCACTGACCAATCCGTCCATCGATCAGGTGAAGGCTGCGCTCGCGGCCTAGCTGATACAGCCCGGCGGCTGCCCGGGCGACTCCCGCTCCGCTAGTGTGTCCAAACGGCGACGTAGCGTGGCCACCGGGGGCCCGCTGAGACGACGCCGTCAAGACTGTTGCTGTCGGGCGGAGGTGCAGGTGTGGTTGACCGCGGGGTCGCCGAGTCGGGGCGACGCGCCGCCGGACTCCCGGGAGCGTTGCGCGAGGACGTCGTGATCCGACGGACCTCGGCGGGCTGGCGGGTGGAGGGATCCTTCCCGAGCCTGCCGACGGACACGGTGGACGAGCTGGGCCATGCGCTCGCGCTGGCGGATCTGCTGGCGGAGGGCACGATCCCCGGGCCGCGGCCGCCGCGGCCGGCGGACGGCCTGGACGAGGTGGCCCGGTTGCGGGCCGCCGTCCGGCAGCTCGAGCACGCGCTCGCGTCCCGGGTCGTGGTGGAGCAGGCGATCGGCGTGCTGACCGAACGATGGCGGGTGGCACCCCGGGACGCCTTCGAGCAGCTGCGCCGGATCACCCGGTCCCGCGGGCTGCGGATCCACGATCTGGCCCGGCAGGTGGTCGAGTCGTGCACCGATCCCGAGGCCACGCTGCCGGCCGAGCTGGTGCCGCCGCCCCGGCCGGCCGGGCCGCCGGAGCCGCGGCAGAGCCCGGATCGGCGCGGTCGCGGTGACGGCGGCGAGCGGCGGGAGTCGCGGCGCGGCCGGCGCGAGCGCGGTCGCGGGCCGCGGCCGGAGCCCGGCGGGGGTGACCCCGCGGTACGCAACGGGCAGCCCAGGCCGCTACCGCCGAGCGTCGCGCGCCCGGGCCCGGTGGCCGCCGAATACTCGCCGGGCGGGACGCTGGCCCAACCGGCCGGCGCGGTCGGTCCGTCCCCGGCGGCGCACGGGAGGCACGCGCGAGTGGAGCGGTGACCGGCGCGTTCCGGCCGGTGACGCCGGAGCGGCTGGGCGCGGCGCTGGCCGAGCTGGTGCTTGCCGTGCCGGCGGCCGGGACGGTGCGGGTGGCGGTGGACGGCCACCCCGCCGCCGGGCCGTCCGCGGTCGCGGATGACCTGGTGGAGCCGCTGCGGGTGGCCGGTCGGCCGGTGCTGCGGGTGGGCAGCGGGTGGTTCCTGCGGCCGGCGTCGGTGCGGCTGGAGCGCGGCCGGCACGACCCGGACGCGTACTACTCCGACCGGCTCGACGTCGCCGCCCTGCGCCGGGAGGTGCTGGACCCGCTCGGCCCGGACGGGACCGGGCGCTACCTGCCGACGCTGTGGGACCCGGCGACCGACCGGGCGACGCGGGCGGCGTACGCGGCGGCGCCGCCGGACGCGGTGCTGGTGCTGGACGGCAGCCTGCTGCTCGGTCTCGGGCTGCCCTTCGACCTGACCGTCCACCTGCGGCTGTCGGCCGGCGCGCGGGAGCGGCGGACGGTGGCGGCGGAGCGGTGGAGCCTGCCGGCCTTCTCCCGGTACGAGCGGGAGGTCGACCCGGAGCGGGCGGCGGACGTGGTGGTGAGGATGGACGACCCGCGGCACCCGGCGCTGCTCAGCCGGGTGGGTGCGGGTTTTTCCACAGACCGGTCGTTGGGCTTGGAAAGTGGGCAAACTTCCCTCTAAGTTGACCTTGTGCGTGTCAGGGTTGCTCTAGCCGGTGCTGGTCTCGTTCTCACGCTCGGTGCGGGGTGCGACGGCGGTGAGCCGACGCCCACCACCCTGCCGACCCCGTCGACGGTGGTCACCACACCCCCGACGAGCACTCCACCCAGCCCGACGCCCAGCCCCACCCCCGCAGCCCCGACCCTCCCGCCCGCCGCCCGGGCCGACACCCCCGCCGGCGCCCAATCCTTCGCCCGCTTCTGGCTAACCACCCTCGACTACGCCTCCAGAACCGGCGACACCAAACTCCTTCGAGCCGCTCGGCACCTGCCCAGGCTGCAACGCGCTCGGCAGACGGCATCGACGAGCTATACTCGGCGAGGCGGACGCGGTGAGGGCGGACGTATCTCAGTGTCGGCGTCGCCGATCGATCCGGCATGTTCGCTGGCGAGCCGCGCTCGTCTGAGTTGATCATACGCATGACCGGGCCGACGAGTGTCGAGAGACAGTGGCCAGGTCGGCCGCTACCGGCCGACACGGATGCGCGGCCTTGTTCTCCTTACGCTCGCCGCGCAGCAGACGGCTGGCGAGTTACCAAGACTGTCACAGCCGGTGAAGTGACGCATGAGTGCTCGAGGTTTGGCTCCTACGACTACTCTCTGCAGCTGTGGTCGCGACTGCATGACTGCAGCTTGGTCGCGCTGAGGCAGCAGTTGCCGCGCAGCCTCGTTCGATCGTCAGAGCTGCGTCGGAGCTAACCAACGGGATGGTCGAATCGGCATCGCAAGGTCGATCGGCCGGCAGGGCAGGCACCCCGGCGACTGGCCGCAAGCTTACCGGCGCGGACGTCTACGATGCCGCAGATGCCGGCGGCTTTCTGTGCGGATGCGACGGCGAATGCGGCGGCGGCGGGCGGGACTTCGCCGGAGGTCGCTGGATTGTGTCGGGGGTTTGTGGCGGGGCCGGTGGTGGTGCCTACGGAGGGGGACGTGCGGCGGGCGTTCAGGGAGTTGCCGCTTTATCGGGGGGAGATCCGTACCGATCCGGGGACGTTCACGCTGGTCAATCTGGAGACGTATTTCTGGTGCGGGGACTCCGCCGGCCGCGGCTGTGACGTGCTCGGTGAGGGTGAGCGGACCGTGACGCTGCTCGGGCAGCCGGTGCGGATCCGGCCCCGGATCGTGGCCTACGGCTGGGACTTCGGCGACGGGCAGCAGGCCACCGGCCGGCGCGCCGCGCACACCTACCAGCACGCCTCGACCGTCACCGTCACGCTCACGCTGACCTGGACCGCCGACTACGCCCTGCCCGGCGGCGCCTTCCAGCCGGTCGACGACACCACCACGACGACCAGCCCGCCTCGTGACCTGCCCGTCCGCGAGGCACAGGCGGTCATCGTGCGGTGATCAGCCGGCAGCGATCCAGTCGGTGATCAGCCGGCGGCGATCCAGTCGGTGATGATCCGGTGCGCGATCGACACCGGCGGCGGCAGCCGCAGCGCGCCGGCCCGCAGCTCGTCGCGGCTCACCCACAGCGCGTCGGCCAGCTCGCCGTCGCGCAGCGACAGGGTCAGGTCGCCGACCGCCAGCGCGGTGTAGCCGAGCATCAGCGACGACGGGAAGGGCCACGGCTGGCTGCCCGCATACGCGACGCCGGCGACGGTGAGCCCGACCTCCTCCGCCACCTCCCGGGCGACCGCCGCCTCCGCCGACTCCCCCGGCTCCACGAAGCCGGCCAGGATCGAGTAGCGCCCCGGCGGCCAGGACGCCTGCCGGCCGAGCACGCACCGGTCGCCGCCGTCGTGCACCAGCATGATCACCGCGGGGTCGGTCCGCGGGAAGTGCTCCGAGCCGTCCTCCGGGCAGCGCCGGATCCAGCCGCCGTGGGCGAGTCCGGTCGGCGCGCCGCACAGCGAGCACCGCGGGTGCCGGTCGTGCCAGCGGGCGAGCGCGACCGCGGTGGTGAGCAGCCCGGCGTCCAGGTCGCCGAGGGCGGCGCCGATCTCCCGCAGGTCCGCCCACTGCGAGGCCCGCAGGTCCCGCGGCGCCCGCACCGCGAAGAGCGGCACCTCCCCGTCCCCGACGCCGAGGAAGTAGCGCTCGCCGCCCCCCGGCACCGCGGCGGTCGGCCGCAGCTCCAGCACCGGCCCGTCCGCGCCCTCCTCCACCGGCGCGGTGTAGTCCGGCGTCACCACCAGCGCACGCCCGCGCTCCCAGGCCGTCTCCAGCCACGGGCCGTCGTCCCGCCGCTCCGCCGCCCGGTCGTGTGCCGACCGGGACAGCGTCGGCGCCCGGGACAGCGAGAAGGTCACGCCGGCTCGTCCGGCGCCGCGGCCAGCTCCACCGGCCCGAGCGTGCGCAGCCCGTCCACGATGCCGCCGGCCTCGCCGAGCACCACGGTGACCATGGCGGCCGGCGCCAGATACTTCCGGGCCGCCGCGGACACCTGCTCGAGCGTCACCGCGGCCAGCGACCGCGGGTGCGAGCGCAGCCAGTCCAGCCCGAGCCCGACGCCGATCAGCGCGGACAGCGTCGAGGCGAGCCCGGCCTGGGTGGCGATGGACAGCGCGAGCGTGCCGACCGCGTACTGCCGGACGTCCTCCAGCTCCTCCGGCTTGACCGGCAGCGTGGCCATCCGGCCGAGCTCGTACCAGGTCTCCAGCAGCGCCGGCGCCGCCACCTCGGTCGCCACGTCCGCGTCGATGACGAGCCGGGAGCCGGCCGCCCCGTGGCTGATCCGGCTGTGCGGGCCGTACGTGTAGCCCTTGTCCTCGCGGATGTTCTCCACCAGGCGGGAGGAGAAGTAGCCGCCGAAGACGAGGTTCGCCAGCTGGAGCGCCGGGTAGTCGGTCGCGTCCCGCGGCACCGCCGGGCCGCCGAGCCGGATCGACGCCTGCACCGAGCCGGCCCGGTCGACCAGCAGCATCGGCTGCGGCACCACCGGCGGCAGCGGCGGCACCGGCCGGCCGGCACCGGTGCCGGTCCACGCCGCGAGCGCCTTCTCCACCGAGTCCAGCGCCCGGGCCGGGGACAGGTCACCGACCAGCACCAGCACGCTGCCGGCCGGCGCCAGCCGGTCGGCGTGCAGCTTGCGCAGCTGCCCCGGCGTCACCGCGGTGACCGCCTCGACCGTCGGCAGCTCCCGCGCGTACGGGTGGTCGCCGTGCAGGCGCCGGTTGATCGCCTCGCCGACCAGCACGGACGGCTGCGAGCGGGCGATGGCCAGCCGCTCGGCCAGCCGGGCCCGCTCGCCCGCGACCTCATGGGCCGGGTACGTCGCCGCGGTCACGACCTCGGCGAGCAGGTCGAGCAGCGGCGCCAGCCCGGTCCGCAGCACGGTGCCGCCGATCATCAGCCGGTCGGCGTCCGCGGACACGTGCAGGTCCGCGCCCAGCGACTGCAGGGCGGCGGCCAGCTCCACCTGGCCGTACCGCTCGGTGCCGGTGAGCAGCGTGTTGCTGAGCAGGCTGGCCCGGGCCGGGTGGGACGCGGCGGTGCCGCTGAACGGCACCCGCAGCCGCACCTCCACCAGCGGCACCCCGGGCCGGCGGACCGCGAGCACCCGCAGCCCGCTGTCCAGCGTCCGCTCCGCCGCGGTCGGCTGCTTGACCTTCGGCACCGGCCCGAGCGGCGGCACCAGCGGGGAGGAGGCGCGGAGCGTGGCGGTCACCGGGCACCGCCCGGCACCAGCTCGAGCACGGCGCGGCGATCGGGCACCAGCGTCGCCGCCGCCTCCTGCACCTGCTCGGCCGTCACCGCGGCCAGCCGCGCCGGCAGCTCGATGAGCATCTCGGCCCGGCCGTGCACCAGCTCGGCGGTGGCCAGCGCCAGCGTGCGCCCGAGCACGGGATCGACGTCCCGGAAGACCTGGGCCAGGATCCGCGCCCGCACCCGGTCGAGCTCGCCGGGCGTGAACCCGCCGGTGGCCAGCCGGTCGAACTCCTCGGTCGCCGCGTCCAGCACCTGGTCCACCGACGCGGTCGGCGCGTGGTGGGCCTGGAAGACCAGCGCGGTGGGGTCGCGGACGTCGAACGGGTCGCCCATCAGCCCCAGGTACGCCGCCAGCTGGGTCACCGTCCGGTCCTGCTGCACCAGCCGCTGCTCCAGCCGGGACGCGTCGCCGTCGGTCAGCACCTCGCCGAGCACGACGTAGGGCAGGTAGTCGGCGAACTTGCCGACCGGGTCCGGCACCCGCCACCCCACCGCCACCGCGGGCAGCGGCGCGAGCGGGTCGTTGACCGACTTGCGCCGCTCGGTGTCCAGGTCCGGCTCGCCGAAGTCCGGCCGCTCCGGCGCCGGCCGGCCCTCGATGCCGCCGAAGTGCTCCTCGACCAGGCCGAGCGCGTCGTCCGGGTCGAAGTCGCCGGCGACGGTGAGCACCGCGTTGGCCGGGGCGTAGTAGCGGTGGAAGAAGTCGGCCGCGTCCGAGACGGTGGCGCTCTCCAGGTCGACGAAGCCGCCGTAGCCGTTGTGCGCGTTGGCGAAGGAGTCGAACAGCACCGGCGGCAGCAGCAGCCAGGGGAAGCCGCCGTACGGCCGGTTGAGCACGTTGACCCGGATCTCCTCCTTGACCACCGCGATCTGGTTGGCCAGGTTTTCCTCGGTGATCCGCGGGCTGCGCATCCGGTCGGCCTCCAGGAAGAGGCCGCGGGACAGCGCGTTGCTCGGCAGCACCTCGAAGTAGTTCGTGTAGTCGAGGTGGGTGCTGCCGTTGAAGGTCCCGCCGGAGGACTGCACGTACCGGAAGTGGGCGAGCTTCTCCAGGTTGGCCGAGCCCTGGAACATCAGGTGCTCGAAGAGGTGCGCGAAGCCGGTGCGCCCCTCCGGCTCGGACCGGATGCCCACGTCGTAGTAGACGGCCACCGCCACCACGGGCGAGCTGCGGTCGGGCGCCAGCAGGACCCGCAGGCCGTTGTCGAGCACGGAACGGACCAGGGGGTACGACGGCGCAGGCAGTGGCGATCGGGGCACGCTCCGACCCTAACCGTCTTCGCCGGCCGGCGCCGTCACCGCTCCCGGTCGGCGGCGGCCGGGCCGTCCTCGGGGTTGCGGTCGACGTCGGCGATGCAGACGACCTTGTCCCCGGCGGCCAGCCGGGCCACCTCGGGGTCGTCGTAGTTGTGCAGCCGGCCGTCCCGGACCACCGCGGCCACCGGCTGGTCCAGGTCGCCCGGCGCCCGGCCGACCTCGTCCTCGGACAGCGGCCGCACGGTCAGCGCCATCCCGGCGGACGCGGTGAGCAGGTCCTCGACCACGGTGACCAGCTGCGGCGCGGAGGTGGACAGGCCGAGCAGCCGGCCGGCGGTCTCGGAGGAGACGACCACCTGGTTGGCCCCGCTCTGCTTGACCAGCGGCACGTTCTCCGCCTCCCGGACGGCGGCCACGATCCACGCCTTCGGCGCCAGGTCGCGCGCGGTCAGCACGGTGAGCACCGCGGCGTCGTCCGCGTTGGTCGCCACCACGATCGCCCGCGCCTGCGCCACCCGGGCCTGGCGCAGCGTCGACGCCCGGCTGCTGGACCCCTGCACCACCGCGAGCCCGCGGGCGACCGCCTCCCGGACGGCGCCGCCGTCCCGCTCCACCACCACGACCTGGTCCTGCGGGGTGCCGTCGTCCAGCAGCGCGTCGATGGCGCTGCGCCCCTTGGTGCCGTAGCCGCAGACGACGACATGACCCTGCACCCGCGACCTCCAGCGGCGGATCCGGAACTGCTCCCGGGAGCGCTCGGTGAGCACTTCCAGTGTGGTGCCCACCAGGATGATCAGGAACAGCACCCGGGCCGGCGTGACCACCAGGACGTTGACCAGCCGGGCGGTGTCGCTGGCCGGGGTGACGTCGCCGTAGCCGGTGGTGGAGAGCGTCACCGTCGCGTAGTAGAAGGCGTCGATGACGCCGATCGGCCGCTCGGTGGCGTCCCGGTAGCCGTCCCGGTCGACCAGCACGACGCCGACCACCAGCAGCAGGATCCCCAGCGCGAGCAGCAGCCGGCGGGTGATCGCCCACAGCGGGCCGACGTTGGCGCCCGGCAGCAGGATCGAGGTGTGGGTCCCGGTGCGCACGGCCGGGGTCGACCGCCGGTCCTTCCTCGGCACCACGGGCGGACCCTACCCGGTCGACTGAGCAGCTCCGGCCGCGGTTGAGCACCTCCGACCGTGACTGAGCAGCAATAGCTGCTCGGTCAGCGGCGGAACTTCTCAGTCGGCCGGGGAGGTGGTCAGTCGGCGGGAAAGTGAGGCGACCGGAGGGGTGCGGGAGCCCTATGGTCCGGAGCGTGCCGTCGACCGCGACCCTGCTGCTGTTCGCCGCCGCCTCGGTGGCGCTGGTCGCCGTGCCGGGGCCGAACGTGCTCTTCGTGCTCGCCCGCGGCATCGGCGGCGGGCGCCGGGCCGCCGTGGTGTCGGTGCTCGGCGTGGAGACCGCCACGCTGTGCTTCGTCGCCTCGGCCGCCTTCGGGCTGACCGCGGTCCTCGCGTCCTCGGCGATCGCCTTCGCCGCGGTCCGGTACGCCGGCGCGGCCTACCTCGTCTACCTCGGCGTCCGCGCGCTGCTCGACCGCGGCGGCGTCGACCCGGCCACGCCGCGGACCCCGGCCCGAGCCGGCCGCACCTTCCGGCAGGCCTTCGGCGTCGGCATCTCCAACCCGAAGGTGGCGATCTTCTTCCTCGCCTTCCTGCCGCAGTTCGTGTCGCCGGCGGCGGGGTCGGCGACCGGGCAGGTCCTGGTGCTGGGGCTGGTCTTCTTCCTGGTGGCGACCGTGCTGGACCTGGGCTGGGCGATGCTGGCCGGGCTGCTGGCGGGGTGGCTGCGCCGGCACCCCGCCCTGCTCCGCCGGCAGCGCTTCGTCACCGGGCCGGTCTACCTCGGGCTCGGTGCCTACGCCGCGGTCGCCGGCGGCCGGTCCGACTGACGGCGGACCACGGTCAGCAGCACCAGCTGGGCCCGGGTGGAGTGCGGCTCGACCCGGACGTCCTGGGCCCAGCAGGCGGCGGCCAGCGCCGGCCGGGCCGCGGCCAGGTCCTCCACCGTGGTGCCGGGCCGGCACCACAGCACCAGCTGCTCACCCTCCTCGACCGGTCGGGTCCACAGCACGGCCGGGATGCGGCCGGTGCGGGAGTGGATCCAGGCGTGCTTGCAGGCGGTCCGGATCCGGTGCGGGGTGAGCACGCACCAGGCCCGGCGGGCCGCCCGCCGGCGCAGCTCCGGCACCGAGACCGTCACGGTGCCGACCGCGAGTGCGCTGTGGACCGTCCACAGTGCACCCGCCAGGACCCAGCCGGCGGCGACCGCGGCGGCCAGCAGCAGCTCGTACCGCCAGCGCCAGACCACCAGCACCGGGTTCGGCCGCGGGAACCGGACCAGCGCCAGCCCGACGTCGGCGGGCCCGCGGGCGGTCATCCCGCGCCGCGGCGCGGGTCGTGCACGATCCGGCCGGTGCCGTGGCAGCGGCCGCAGTCCGCGCCGCGCAGCATGGTGCCGGCGCCGTGGCAAGCGGGCACGGGTGCAGCAGGTCGAAGCGGGGATCCCGGTACGACCGGCGCAGCGGGCGGGACCGGGTCACCTCCCAGCCGCAGTCCCGGGCCCGGGCTCGGACCGGGCGACGGCGGCACGACGACGGCGGCGGCGCGGTGGCAGAGTGTGGGCGTGGACGATCAGCGGCTGACCGGGCTCGGCGTCAGCCCCGGCGTGGTGGTCGGGCCGGTCTGCCGGATGGGCGCCCGGCCCGAGCTGCCGCCGCCCGGGCCTCCGCCGGCGGACCCGGAGGCGGAGGTCGCGGTGGCCGCGGCCGCGCTGGACACGGTGGCCAAGGACCTGGCCGGCCGGGCTGTGCTGGCCGGGGAAAGTGCCCGCGCGGAGGCGGCGGACATCCTGGACGCGCAGGCGCTGATGGCCGCCGACCCGGCGCTGGCCGACGGCGTGGCCGACCGCGTGCGGGCCGGGGCGTCCGCGGCCCACGCCGTGCACGCCGCCTTCTCCGAGTACCGCGAGCTGCTCGCCGCCGCCGGCGGCTACCTGGCCGAGCGGGTCGCCGACCTCGACGACGTCCGGGACCGGGCGGTGGCGGCCGCGCTCGGCCGGCCGCTGCCCGGCGTGCCCGCCCCCGGCCACCCGTACGTGCTGGTGGCCGAGGACCTGGCCCCGGCCGACACGGTCGGCCTGGACCCGGCGGTGGTGCTCGCGCTGGTCACCGAGCTGGGCAGCCCGACCAGCCACACCGCGATCCTGGCCCGGTCGCTCGGGCTGCCCGCGGTGGTCGGCTGCCGGGCCGCCGCCGACCTGGCCGACGGGTCGGTCGTCCGGGTCGACGGCGGCGCCGGCACGGTCGAGGTGGGCGTGGACCCGGCGGCCTCGGGCACCGCCGCCGGGCCGGCCGCGGTGCCGGACTACGCCGGGCCGGGCCGGACCGCGGACGGCCGGCCGGTGCAGCTGCTGCTCAACGTCGGCTCGGCGGCCGACTTCGCGCCGGGCGCCGCGGCCTCCGGAGACGGGGCCCGGGCGCTCGGGCTGGCCGCGGCCGAGGGCGTCGGGCTGTTCCGCACCGAGCTGCTCTTCCTGGACCGCACCGAGATGCCGGGCGCGGACGAGCAGCAGCGCGCGTACGAGGAGCTGTTCCGGGCCGCGGGCGGGCGCAAGGTGGTGCTGCGGACGCTGGACGCCGGCGCGGACAAGCCGCTGCCGTTCCTGGGGCTGCGGCCGGAGCCCAACCCGGCGCTGGGCGTGCGCGGGCTGCGGGTGGCCCGGGTGCTGCCGGCGGTGCTGGACGCGCAGCTGGCCGCGGTCGCGGCGGCGGCCCGGGCGACCGGCGCCGAGGTGTGGGTGATGGCGCCGATGGTGTCCACCGCGGCCGAGGCGGCGTCCTTCGCCGCGGCGGTGCGGGCGGCCGGGCTGCCCACCGCCGGGGTGATGGTCGAGGTGCCGGCCGCGGCCCTGCACGCCGACCGGCTGCTGGCCGCGGTCGACTTCCTCAGCATCGGCACCAACGACCTGGGCCAGTACACGATGGCCGCGGACCGGATGTCCGGCGACCTGGCCGAGCTGCTCGACCCCTGGCAGCCGGCGGTGCTGCAGCTCATCGGGAGCTGCGGGGCGGCCGGGCGGGCGGTGGGCAAGCCGGTCGGGGTGTGCGGCGAGGCGGCCGCCGACCCGCTGCTCGCGCTGGTGCTGGCCGGGCTGGGCATGACCAGCCTGTCCATGACGGCGCGCAGCGTGCCGGCGGTGGGCGCCGCGCTGGCCGCGCACACGCTGTCCCAGTGCCAGGCCCTCGCCGCCCTCGCCCTGGCCGCCCCCACCGCCGCCGACGCCCGCGCCACCGTCTCCTCCGCCGCCTCCTGACCCCCTCCCCCGCCGATCTTGGTCAAGTCAACGTCGTGGCGCCCCGCCAGACGTTGAGTCAACCAAGATCGGCGGGGAGGGGGTGGGTCAGCGGAGGATGCGGACGGAGGAGATGAGGCCGTCGATGGAGGGCCAGAGCTGGCGGACGGTGTCGGGGAGGGAGACGTACAGGGCCGAGGGCAGCGGCTCGCCGGTGTCCACCACCAGCACCGCGACCTCCTCGGACTTGGCCGAGTAGCCCTCGGCCCGGTCCGGGTCGAAGACCGCCCGGTAGCGCACCAGGTAGGCGGGCGCGCCGTCCACGGTCAGCTCCCGCTCGGCCACCTGCTGCCGGGTGTGCGGCGGGTAATACTCCTCCGCCAGCGTGTTCACCAGCCGGGTGGCGCTGCTGCGCAGGTCACCGGACACGGCGACCCGCGGGCTGATCGCGCCGGAGGTCACGTTGGCCCAGTACGTCTCCGCGTTCGGCGCGGACTCCTGGGTGATCCGGTAGTAGCCGATGGTGGACAGCAGCCCGCGGAAGGTGTCCCGGTCCCACTCGTTCCAGGCGCCGGGCAGCACGTCGTACGACAGCTTGGCGACCCGGTCGACCACCCGGCCGGTGACCGGGCGCGCGCTGGTCGGCGGCGCCTCCGGCGGGGTGACCAGCCCGGTCCCGCTCGGGCCGCCCTCGGCCAGCCGGCCGTCCGAGGAGCCGCCGCCGGGCAGGCCGGTGATCAGCAGCAGCACGACCACGGCCGCGCCGAGCAGGGCGACCAGCAGCCCGCGCCGGGCCTGCGGCCGGGCCGGGGCGTCCGAGTCGAGCAGGTCGCCGGGCGGGCTCAGGAAGCCGGGCCGGTCCTCCGGCAGCGTCTCGAACGCGGCCCGCTCCCGGGTCACCGCCGTCCAGGACCGGCCGTCCCACCAGCGCAGCTGGGCGCGGTCGCCGGAGGGCTCGTCGTACCAGCCCGGGGGACGGGACTCGGTCACCGGGCCAGGCTACGTCGAGCGGCGGTGTGGCCCGAGTGAAGCGAGCTCGCCCCAGAGGTAGGCGGCGGCCTCCGCGCCGCGCTCCAGCATCGGCAGCACCACCCGCTCGTTCGGCGCGTGGATGCGGTCGTCGGGCAGGCCGACGCCGAGGAAGACCAGCGGCGCGCCGAGCACGCCGGCCAGGTCGGCCTCCGGGCCGCTGCCGCCCTCCTTGGAGTAGCGGATCTCGGTGCCGAACGACCGCTCCATCGCCCGGACCAGCGCCCCGAGCTCGGGGGCGTCCACCGGGGTGTGGCAGGGCGCGACCCCGTCGCTCTCGAACTGCAGCGTGGCCGTGATGCCGGGCGGGGTGTGCGCGGCCACGAACCGCTGCACCAGCGGCCGCAGCGCCCCGCCGGTCTGGTCCGGCACCAGCCGGAAGGACAGCTTCACGTGCGCGTCGGTGGGCACGATCGTCTTGCCGCCGGGGCCGGTGTAGCCGCCCCAGAAGCCGTTCACCTCGGCGGTCGGGCGGGCCCAGATCCGCTCCAGGGTGGAGTAGCCGACCTCGCCGGCCGCCGCCCGGGACTGCGCCGTCTCCTTCAGCCAGGTGTCCTCGTCGAAGGGCAGCGACGCGTACGACGCCCGCTCGGCGTCGGTGATCGGCAGCACGGTGTCGTAGAAGCCGGGGATGGCGACCCGCCCGTCGGCGTCGTGCAGCGCGCCGACCAGCCCGGCCAGCGCGGTCACCGGGTTGGGCACCGCGCCGCCGAAGGAGCCGGAGTGCAGGTCGACGTCCGGCCCGTGGAAGTCGACCTGGCAGCCGACCAGCCCGCGCATGCCGATGCAGGTGGTGGGCACGTCCCGGTCGAAGACGCCGGTGTCGGTGACGACCACGACGTCCGGGGCGAGCCGGTCCCGCCGCTCG
Organism: uncultured Actinomycetota bacterium; assembly: GCA_963849885.1. Lineage (GTDB taxonomy): Bacteria > Actinomycetota > Actinomycetes > Mycobacteriales > CADCTP01 > CADCTP01. The sequence continues at coordinate 332,786 of CAWKIV010000006.1, forward strand.
GCCAGCAGCGCGGCGAAGTGGGGCGAGCCGGACTCCTCCTCGCCCTCGATGAGGAAGCGCAGGGTGACCGCCGGGGTGTCCCGGCCGCTGGCGGCCAGGTGCGCCCGCAGCCCGAGCAGGTGGAACAGCAGCTGGCCCTTGTCGTCGGCGGCGCCGCGGGCGAACAGCTCCTCGCCCTCGATGGTCGGCTCGAAGGGCGGGTGCGTCCACCGCTCCAGCGGGTCGACCGGCTGCACGTCGTGGTGGCCGTAGACGAGCGCGACCCGGGCGTCCGGCTCGGCCGCCGGCCACTCCGCGAACACCGCCGGCGCGCCGGGCGTCTCCCACACCTCGACCGTCGGGAAGCCGTCCCGGCGGAAGGCCTCGGCCAGCCACTCGGCGCTGCGCCGCACGTCCGCGGCGTGCGACGGGTCGGCGCTGATGGACGGGATCCGCAGCCACGCGTCCAGGTCGGCGTGCAGAAGGTCCCGGTGTGCCTCGACGAAGTCCCGTTCCGCGCTCATCCCGGCACTCTAGGCGCGCCGCGACCCGACCGTGACCCGGGCGGGCCCCCGGTCGTGACCGGCGGCCGGCACGGTGGGGGGATGCGACGCGTCGTCGGGGTCCTGCTCGCCGCGGTGGTGCTCACCGGCTGCGCCGGCACCGCGTCCCCGCCGGTCGCCGCGCCGGTGGTGGCGACCAGCGCCGCCCCGGCCGCCACCCCGGCCGCGCCGCTGACCGCGGACCAGACGCGGACCCTGGCCAGCCTGCGGGTGCTGGACGACCGGCACCCGCTCTACGAGATGACGTACGCGGGCGCGCTGCCGCCGCTGCTGCCGGCCGGCGCCCCGGACCCGGCGCCGAGCACCGGCCCGGACGGCTTCCGCAAGCCGTTCGGCTGCACGGTGCTGCTGGCCGGCGACCCCGCCCGCCCGGTGGTCGGGCGCAACTTCGACTGGGACCCCAACCCGGCGCTGGTGCTGCACACCGACCCGCCCGGCGGCACCGCGACCGTCTCCGTCGTCGACATCTCCTACCTCGGGTACGACCGGGCGAACCTGGCCGGCCTGGACACCCCGGCCGGCCGGCGGGCGCTGCTGCGCGCCCCGCTGCTGCCGTTCGACGGGATGAACGAGCACGGTCTCGCGGTCGGCATGGCGGCCGAGGAGAGCGCCGTGACGACCCGCCGTCCGGGCCGGACGCTGGTCGGCAGCGTCCGGGTGATGCGGCTGGTGCTGGAGCAGGCCCGCACCGTGCCGCAGGCGGTGGCGGTGCTGCAGAAGTACGACCTCGACTTCTCCGGCGGGCCGCCGCTGCACTACTTCGTCGCCGACCCCACCGGCGCCTCGGCGATCGTCGAGTTCGTCGGCGGCCGGTTCACGGTGATCCCGCGCGGCCCGCAGCCCTGGCAGGTGATGGTGAACTTCCAGCAGGCCAGCTCGACCGCGGCGTCCCGGCAGGCCGACTCCCGCTGGCGGACCGCGACCGCCCGGCTGGCCGCCGCCCGCGGCCGGCTCGACCCGGCCGGCGTGCTCGGCCTGCTCCGGGACGTCCGGCAGGGGCACACCCAGTGGTCGGTGGCGTACGACCTGCGGGCCCGGCAGGCGTACCTGACCGCGGGCCAGGACTACCGCCGGGTGCACCGCTTCCGGGTCGGGTGACGCCGCTACGGTGACCGCGTGGCTCCGGTGGTGCAGCGCATCGACGTCGGCGGGCTGGGCTTCGACGTGACGGTCGGCGGGCCGGACGGCGGCCCGGCGGTCCTGCTGCTGCACGGCTTCCCGGAGAACGCCCGGATGTGGGACGGCGTGGCGCCGCTGCTGCACGAGGCCGGGCTGCGCACCGTCGCGCCGGACCAGCGCGGCTACTCCCCCGGCGCCCGCCCGACCGGGGTGGCGGCGTACGCGATCGGCGAGCTGGTCGGCGACGCGCTCGGCCTGCTGGACGCGCTGGACCTGCCGGCCGCGCACGTGCTCGGGCACGACTGGGGCGCGGTGGTCGGCTGGCACCTGGCCGCCCGCCACCCGGAGCGGGTGCGGACCCTGACCGCGGTCAGCGTGCCGCACCCGGCCGCGCACGCCGCCGCGCTGCGCTCGGACCCGGAGCAGCAGCGGCTGTCCGCGTACATCCAGGCGTTCCGGGTGCCGGAGGTGGCCGAGGCGACGCTGCTCGCCGACGACGCGCGGCGGCTGCGCGGGATGTTCCGGCCGCTGCCGCCCGGGGCGACCGACGTCTTCGTCCGGCCGCTGCAGCAGCCGGGCGCGCTGACCGCGGCGCTGAGCTGGTACCGGGCGATGTCGTCGGGCGACCTGGCCGGGCTGGGACCGGTCGCGGTGCCGACCACGTACGTCTGGGGCACCGAGGACGCCGGGGTCGGCCGGGCCGCGGCGGAGGGGTGCGCGGCGTACGCGACCGGGGAGTTCGAGTTCGTCCAGCTGCCCGGGGTGAGCCACTGGGTGCCCGAGCAGGAGCCGGAGACGGTGGCCCGGCACGCGCTGGCCCGGATCGCCGGGCAGCGCGCGACGTCATAGGTTGGGCCCGTGCGGCTGGCCACCTTCAACGTCCTGCACGGCAGGTCCCTCACCGACGGCGAGGTCGACCCGGGCCGGCTGCGGGACGCGGTCGCCGAGCTGGACGCCGACGTCCTCGGGCTGCAGGAGGTCGACCGGGCCCAGCCGCGGTCGGGCAAGCACGACCTGACCGCGCTGGCCGCGGCGGCGATGGGCGGGCAGGGCCGGTTCGCGCCGGCGATCATGGGCACGCCGGGCGAGCGCTGGCGGGCCGCCCGGTCCGGCGACGAGGGCCGGGCCGACGCCCGGGCGTACGGGATCGCCCTGGTCAGCCGGCTGCCGGTGCTGCGCTGGTCGGTCACCCGGCTGCCGTCCGCGCCGGTCCGGTCGCCGGTGCTGATGCCCGGCCCGACCCGCAAGGTGATCTGGCTGCGGGACGAGCCGCGGGTGCTGCTGGCCGCCGTGGTGGACGCGCCGACCGGGCCGATGACCGTGGCCACCACCCACCTGTCGTTCGTCCCGGGGTGGAACGGGGCGCAGCTGCGCCGGGTGGCCCGCGAGCTGCGCAAGCTGCCGGCGCCCCGGGTGCTGCTCGGCGACCTCAACCTGCCCGGCCCGCTGCCGCGCTGGCTGACCGGCTGGCAGGTGCTGGTGGCCGAGTGCACCTTCCCCGCGGTGGACCCGCGGGTGCAGCTGGACCACGTGCTCGGGCACGGCGACGGGCTGCCCGCGGTGACCGGCGGCCGCGCGGTCACCACCGCGCTGTCCGACCACTGCGCCCTGCTGGTCGACCTCGCCGACCCGGCCGGTCCAGGTACGGTCAGCGACGGCGAGGCGGCCCGCGCCGCCGACTGACAGCGAGGGGGTCGCGGCGTGTGGCTGGCGATCCGGTATCGGCGCCTCCAGACGCTCGTCCTGCTCGTGCTCTCCGCGCTGATCACGGCCTGCGCGGTGCTGGCCCCGCTGTACGACCGGGCGATGCAGCAGGCGCTGACCCGGCTGACCGTCGACGCCGCCGGCATCAGCGACACCGCGGTGCAGGTCCGGTCGTCCTCGCGGTACGAGTACGGCCCGGAGCTCGCCGACCAGCCGCCGCCGACCCCGGACGAGCTGGCCGGGCTGCTGCCCGAGTCGGCCCGGTCCTGGTTCGGCCCGCGCATCGACGGCGCCGGCGTGATCGTCGCCCGGTCCGACCGGACCGAGCGCTCACCGGTCGGTGACCTGCAGTGGCGCGACGGCGCCTGCGATCACGTGACCTGGGCGGCCGGCGGGTGCCCGCGGGAGCGCGGGGACATCGCGGTCAGCGAGGCCGACCGGACGAACTTCGGGCTGGCGGTCGGCTCGACCATCGCCGTGGTCGAGCTGGTCGACGGCGAGGCCGACGCCCGGCGCGCGGTCGAGCGGCTCCGGGTCACCGGGATCTACCGCCAGGTGCCGGACCCGTACTGGAGCGACCAGCTGCTGACCGGGGTCTCCGGCTTCAAGGAGTCCAGGCAGCCGTACCGGCCGCTGCACGACACCTGGCTGACCGCGGCGGGCACGTTCGCCGTGGCCGGCGGGCCGGTGTGGCTCGACCCGACCCGCAGCGTCACCGTCAACCTGGACCGGTCGGCGGTCGGGGTCGACGAGATCGTGCGCGCCGGCGAGGTGGTCTCGGCGATGATCGACCGCACCCGGCCGCAGTACGACGACCTGGGCCAGCCGATCGACGCGGCCGGGACGGTCCGGGCCGAGGTGCAGTCCGGGCTGCCGGCGATCAGCGCCGCGGTGGAGCGGGGGCGCCGGCAGGCGCTGGTGACCGTGCCGCTGCTGATGTTCCAGCTCGGCCTGCTCGCGCTGTCCGTGCTCGGCCTGACGCTCGCGGCCGCGGTCGAGCAGCGCCGGCCCGAGGTGGCGGTCGCCCGGCTGCGCGGGGCCGGGCGGTCCGGCGCCCGCCGGCTGGTGCTGGCCGAGCTGCTGCCGGTCGTGCTGGCCGGGGTGCCGCTCGGGGTCGGCGTGGCCCTGGTCGCGGCCTCCGTGGCCCGGCGGACCACCCTGCAGGGAGCCGCGCCGCTGGAGACCGGCGCCGGCTTCTGGCTGGCGATCGCCGGCGCGGCGCTGGTGCTGGCCGCGGTGACCTGGGCGGTGGCCGCGTCCGGGACCCGGGACCGCATCTCCGCCCTGCTGCGCAGCGTGCCGACCCGGGCCCGCGGCTGGGGCCTCGGGGCGACCGACGCGGTGGTGATCGCCGGGTCCGCCACCGCCGTGGTCGCCTTCGTCACCGGCGGCCTGCGGGGTCCGCTGGCGCTGGCCGCCCCGGCGCTGCTGGCGCTGATCGCCGGCCTGCTGCTCGCCCACCTGGTCGGGCCGGCCGCGACCGCGCTGGGCCGGCGGCTGACCGCGCGGGGGGCGTACGCGGCCGCGCTGGCCGTGCTGGCCGTCGCCCGCCGGCCGGTGACCCGGCGGGTCGTCACGGTCGTCTCGGTCACCTCGGCGCTCCTGGTCTTCTCGACGTACGCGGTGAGCGTCGGCGCGCGCAACCGGCAGCTCGCGGCGCAGCGCGACAACGGGGCCGCGATGGTCGCCGACCTGACCGGCACCGACGTGTCCGGGGTGCGGGCCGCGCTGGCCGCCGAGAGCGCCGCGACGCCGGTGGTCCGCGTCGCGGCCGGCGACGGCGGCTTCCGCACCACCCTGGCCGTGGACCCGGCCGCGTTCAGCCGGATCGCGCTGCTGCCGGACTCGGACCCGGCCGCGATCCCCTGGTCGCAGCTGCGGGTGCCGACCGGGCGCCGGCTGTCGGTCACCGGCCGGGCCGTCTCGCTGCGGGTCGGCGCCGAGGGGTTCCGGATCCCGGCCGGGTCCACCGCCTCCCTCCAGCTCCAGGTGATCGAGGCCGCCGGGCGGGAGCGGACCCTCACCCTGGGCACCATCCCGGCCGGCGGCTCGCGGACGCTGACCGAGCCGCTGCCCTGCGCGGACGGCTGCACGGTGGCCGGCCTGGGCATCGCGGTGCCGTACGGCACCGCGTTCCGCGGGCGGGTCACCGTCGGCGACGTCCGGGTCGCCGGCGGCTCGACCGAGCTGCCGGGGACGCCCGCCGACTGGCGACCGGGGACCGCGGACCGGCACCTGCTGGAGGCGGCCGGCGCCGGGCCGGGCGCGCTGGCGCTGGTGGTGGACAGCGACGGCACCACCACCCCCGGGCTGACCTCCCGCTACCTCCCGCCGACCGTCCCCGCCCTGGTCACCGGCGCCGCCGCGGCCGGCGGCGCGGTGGTCGGCGACAGCCTCAACGGCACCAGCCGGCCGATGGTCGCCGTCGGCGCGCTGCCCCGCGTCCCGGCCGTCAACGGGGCGGCCACCGTGGTCGACCTCGACCTGCTGCGGCACTGGGGGTCCCAGGTCGGGGAGACCGCGCGCATGCAGGTCTGGTTCGACACCGAGGACCCGGCCGCGCTGGACCGGGTCCGGGCGGCGCTGCGGCCGGCCGGCATCGAGGTCGCCTGCGTCCGGCGGGTCAGCGAGGTCCGGGCCGCGTACGACACCTCGGTGCCGGCCTGGAGCCTGCAGCTGGGCGTGCTGGCCGCCGTCGCCGGGCTGCTGCTGGCCGCGCTCGTGCTCGTCCTGCTGGTGGCGAGCACCTGGCGGCGCCGGTCCCGGGACCTGGCCTGCCTGGCCATGACCGGGATGCCGCAGCGCGCCCTCGGCCGGGTCGCGGTCGGCGAGCAGCTGCCGATCGTGCTGCTCGCCGTGCTGGCCGGCGGCGGCTGCGGGCTGCTCGGGGCGGCGCTGGCGTTGCCGACCGTGCCGCTGTTCGCGACCGAGAAGCCGGCCTCGACGCTGGACCTGTCCGCCCCGTGGGCGCCGGTGCTCGCGGTGCTGGCGGGGGCGCTGGTGGTGCTCGGCCTGGTCGCCTGGCTGTGCGGGGCCGCGGTGGCCGGCCGGGCCCGGCTGTCCCGCGTGCGGGAGACGCTGTGACCGGGCTGCCGGTGCGCACGGAGCGGCTCGTGCACATCTACTCCGCGGACGGGCACGACGTCGCCGCGCTGTCCGGTGTCGACCTCGAGGTCCGCGCCGGCGAGCTGGTCGGGCTGCTCGGCCCGTCCGGCGCCGGCAAGTCGACGCTGCTCAGCCTGCTCGGCGGGCTGCTCCGGCCGAGCGCGGGCAAGGTGTTCCTCGGCGACGCCGAGCTGTCCGGGCTGGCCGAGCGCGACCTCGACGACCTGCGGGCCACCCGGGTGTCGATCATGCTGCAGGGCGCCTCCCGCAACCTGGTGCCGTACCGCGACCCCGAGCAGAACGTGGCCTTCGCCCAGCGCTGGGCCCGCAAGGCGGGGGCGGACGTGCCGGCGCCGCGGGACGTGCTCGCCGCCGTCGGGCTGGCCTCGCTGGCGCGGACCCCGCTGGCGTCGCTGGCGCCCGGTCAGCTGCAGCTCGCCGCGGTGGCCGTCGCGCTGGCCCCCGGGCCCGGCCTGCTGCTGGCCGACGAGCCGACCAGCCAGCTCGACCACGCGGCCCGGGACACCGTGCTGCGGGCCATCGCCCGGGCCAACCGGGAGCTCGGCACCACCGTCCTGCTGGTCACCCACGACCCCGAGGTGGCCCAGCAGCTGCCCCGGACGGTGACCATCCGGGACGGGAAGATCGGCGGCGAGGGGCGGCTCGGGGAGGAGTACGCGGTGGTGACCGCGGACGGCTTCCTGCCGCTGCCGGAGCACGCGCTGCCCGGGCTGCCGCCGGGGACGCTGGTGCGGGTCCGGCCGGTGCCCGAAGGCTTCCTGCTGGTGGTCGAGGGTCGCGCGACCGGCGACGGGGCGGCGTCGGCGGGCGACGGGGCGGCGTCGACCGGCGACGGGGCGGGCGACGGGGAGGCGTCGTGAGGGCGCCGGGACCGCTGCGCGCCACCGGCGTCGAGGTGAGCTACGGCGACGTGGTGGCCGTCCGCTCGGCCACCTTCGCCGTCCCGCCCGGCGGGATGCTCGCCGTCACCGGCCCGTCCGGCGCCGGCAAGTCGTCGCTGCTGTGGGCGCTGGCCGGCGCCACCGCGTACGCGGGGACCGTCGAGGTCGGCGGCGTCCCGGTCGGCGACCGGGCCGGCGCGGCCGCCCGCGGGATCGCGCTGGCGCCGCAGGGCAACGGGCTGCCGTCCTTCCTCACCGCGGGGGAGAACGTGGTCGTCCCGCTGCTCGCCGCCGGCGTGCCGCCGGCCGAGGCGCGGGCCCGGGCGCACGCCGCGCTGGCGCTGCTGGACGTGGACCAGTCCGCGAGCCACCTGGTCGACGAGCTCTCCGGCGGGCAGCAGCAGCGGGCCGCGCTGGCCCGCACGCTGGCCGCGGACCCGGCCGTGCTGCTCGCCGACGAGCCGACCAGCGACCTGGACGCGGCCACCCGGCAGCGGGTGATCGCCGCCCTGCGCGCCCACGCCGACGCCGGCGCCGTGGTCGTCATGGCCACCCACGACGCCGACGCCGCGGCCCAGCTCGACGCCGAGCTGCGGCTGGACGACGGCGTGGTCAGCTGGCCGCGGCCGCCCGCCTGGTCCTGACCCGGACCAGCCCGCCCCGCGGGGCGGCCCCGGTCAGTCCCAGCGGTGCGCGTTGTCGTCGGTCAGCCGGCCGGGCTCGTCGGGGATCACGCAGAACGGCAGGCCCGCCGGGTCCCGCATGATCCACCAGCCGTGCACCTGCCGTACGCGCTCGGCGCCGAGCGCTTCGAGCCGGGCGACCTCGGCGTCGAGGTCGTCGGTGTGGATGTCCAGGTGCACCCGGGCGGCGGTCCCGTCGCCGACCCGCTGGACGAGCATCGCGAGGTCATGGCCGGGCAACCGCATCCAGTGGTACTCCGGGTATCGCGACGAGCGGTCGCTCGGTCCGCCGGTCGCGCCCCGCCAGAACGCCAGGGCCTGGTCGTGCCCGGCCTCCGGCAGGTCGATCACGATCTTGTCTATCCGGCTGCGGTGCGCCATGGTCCTCGCCTCCCGAGCCGACCCTAGACGCCGTACCGACGCGGGCATCCAGGACGCGCCCGCACCGGCTCCGCCGTCCGCGACCCGCGGTCCGCCGGCTCAGCCCGGAGCGACCGGGACGGCGTCCACCAGCTCGCGCAGCTGGTCGGCGCCGAGCAGGTCGACCGGCGCCGAGGTCCGGTCCAGCCGCACGTAGTGGAACGCGGCCCGCACCGCCGTCACCGGCGCCCCGGACAGCTCGGCCCAGGCCAGCCGGTACGCGGCCAGCTGCACCGCGGCGGCCGACTCGTCCCGGGGCGGGTCGCCGGTCTTCCAGTCGACGACCGTCCAGCCGCCGTCGTCGTCGGCGAAGACGGCGTCGATCCGGCCGCGGATCACCACCCCGCCGATGGTGGTCTCGAAGGCCACCTCCACCTCGGCCGGCGTCCGGTCGGCCCACGCGCTGGCCAGGAAGCGCTCCTGCAGCAGCGCCAGGTCGGCGTCCGGCGCCGCGCCCTCGTCGGCCGCGCCGGGCAGCTCGTCCAGGTCGAGCAGCCGCTGGGCGCCGTACCGCTCCTCCAGCCAGGCGTGGAAGGCGGTGCCGCGGCGGGCCAGCGGCGCCGGCCGGACCGGCACCGGCCGGCGTACCCGGCGGGCCAGCCCGGCCGGGTCGCGGGCCAGCGCGACCAGGTCGGTGACCGACAGGTGGCCGGGCAGCGGGACGGCCACCGCGTCCTCCCCCGCCCCGGCCCGGGCCCGCTCGGCCAGCAGCAGCTCCGCCTCCCGGGCCCAGCCGAGCGCGAGCAGGTCCTCCTCGGCGAACAGGGTGCCGTCCTCCGGCGCCTCGTCGAGCTCCCCGGCGGCGGCCCGGACCAGCGTCGCGCCCTGCTCGACCAGCGGCCGGCGGGCGCCGAGCGGGTCGGCCGGCCAGGGCACCGCGGCCGGCGGCGGCATCGGGTTGGCGGCGCCGTCCGGCGGCACCGGCGCCCACTCGTCCACCTGCACCAGCCGGACCCGGCTGATCTCGGCCAGGAACGTGGACGGACCGCGCGGCCTCACCGCGGTGTCCCACCAGTAGCCGGAGCACAGCAGCCGCTGCCGGGCCCGGGTGACGGCCACGTACGCCAGCCGCCGCTCCTCCCGCTGCCCCCGCTCCCGGCAGCCCTCGACGAACGCCTTCCGCGCGTCGTCCAGCCCCTTCTGGTCCCGCGGGGTGGTCACGTCGAGGACCGGCAGGTCGGCGCCGTCGCCGCGCAGCGGGTACGGCAGGGTGGGCACGCTGGTGGCCCAGCCGGACGAGCCGGCCGCGTCCCGGTCCGGGAAGACGCCCGCGGTCAGGCCGGGCACCGCGACCACGTCCCACTCCAGGCCCTTGGCCGCGTGCACGGTCAGCACCTGCACCGCGTCGGTGTCCACCTCGACCCGGCCGGCCTCCAGGCCGCGCTCGACGTCCTCGGCCGCGGCCAGGTAGGCGAGGAAGGCGCCCAGCGTGGGGATCTCGGCGTCCACCGAGAAGTCCGCGGCCACCTCGGCGAAGCGGTCCAGGTGGGCCCGGCCGGCCGCCTGCTCCCGGCCCGGGGCGGCGGCGACCTCGACGTCGAGCAGCAGCGTGCGCTCCACGTCGGCGACCAGGTCGGGCAGCGGCTGGGCGGTGCGCCGGCGCAGCGCGGCCAGCTCGGCGCCGAGCGCGGCCAGCCGCGGGTAGCCGGCGGCCGAGTACGCCTCCGGCGGGCCCAGGTCGTCCAGCGCCTCGACCAGGCTGGCGTCGGCGACCGCGTCGGCGACCCCGGCCTGGTCGCCGCGGCCCCGCGCGGCCAGCGCCCGGGCCCGGCGGCCGAGCGCGGCGACGTCCCGGGCGCCGACCCGCCAGCGGGCGCCGGTGAGCAGCCGGGCCAGCGCCGCCCCGGCGGTCGGGTCCGACACCACCTGCAGGGTGCTGACCAGGTCGCGCACCTCCGGGGTGGCCAGCAGCCCGCCCAGGCCGACCAGCTCGACCGGGATGCCGCGGGCCCGCAGCGCCCGGGCGACCAGGTCGAACTGGGCCCGCCGCCGGCACAGCACGGCCACGGTGCGTCCCGGCTCGCCGTCATGCCACACCTCGGCCAGCTGGCCGGCCAGCCAGGCGGCCTCGTCCAGCACGGTCGGCAGCAGCGCGGCCCGGACCACGCCCGGGCCGTTGCTCTCCGCCGCGGTCAGCAGCGGGACGTCGCCGCGCAGCTCCGCGGACAGGTCGTTGGCCACGTCCAGCACCAGCTCGTCGTTGCGGAAGCTGGTGGACAGCGGCAGCACCGGCGCGGGCTCCCCGGCCGCGGTCCGGAAGTGCTGCCCGAAGCGGCGCAGCGACGCCTCGCTGGCCCCGCGCCAGCCGTAGATCGCCTGGGCCGGGTCGCCGACCGCGGTGACCGGGTGGCCGCCGCCGTACAGCGCGCGGAGCAGGGTCAGCTGGGCGTGCCCGGTGTCCTGGTACTCGTCCAGCAGCACGGCCGCGTACCGGGTCCGCTCCTGCCGGCCCACCTCCGCGAACGCGTCGGCCACCCGGGCCGCGATGGCGACCTGGTCGCCGAAGTCGATCGCCCCGGCCTGCTGCTTCGCCCGCCGGTAGCGCTCCACCAGCGGCAGCAGCGCGGCCCGGGACGCGGCCCGGTCGAGCAGCTTGCGGACCTCCGCGTACGGCTCCCCGGCGACGCCGCGGCCGCTGGCGCTCCGCCGGGGCCTGGCCACGATCGCGGCCCGCAGGTCGGCGGTCCAGCGGCGCAGCTCGTCCGGCTCGACCAGGTGCTCGGCCAGCTCGCCGGCCAGGTCGAGCAGCCAGCCGGTCACCGTCGTCTCGGCGTTGTCCAGCTCCGGCACGTCCAGGTCGTACGTGCGGACCACCCGCTGCGCCAGCTGCCAGGTCATCGCCTCGGTGAGCAGCCGCACGGACGGCTCCACACCGAGCCGGAGCGCGTGCTCGGCGACCAGCCGCCCCGCGTACGAGTGGTACGTCGAGACGGTCGGCTCGCCGGCCAGCACCGGGTCGCCGGCCGGACCGCCGCCGCCGAGGAAGGCCCGCAACTGGGCCAGCCGGGTCCGGATCCGGCTGCCGAGCTCGCCGGCCGCCTTGGTGGTGAAGGTGAGGCCGAGCACCTGGTCCGGGCGGACCAGCTCGTTCGCGACCAGCCACACCACCCGGGCCGACATGGTCTCGGTCTTGCCGGAGCCGGCCCCGGCGACCACCGCCGCCGGGCCGAGCGGCGCCGCGATCACGGCCGCCTGCTCCGAGGTCGGCGGCGGCAGGTGCAGCGCGGCGGCGAGCTCCCCCGGCGACCACCGCGGCGCCGTCATGTGGGTACCTGGCGGCCCGCGTCGTGGGCCGGGCAGGAGATCCGGGCCGGGCAGATCCGGCAGGCGCTGCCGGGCGTGGCCGCGAAGACCGCGCCGCCCATCCCGCGGGCCGCGGCGCCGACCAGCTCGCCGGCCCACCGCGGGTCGTCGTCCTCGGCCAGCGGCCGCTGCTCCTGCTCCTTCACCCCGGCCCGGGCCAGCCCGACCTGGACCAGCGCCGCGCCGCCCGGCTCCTCGCCGGCGCCGAACGCGCCCTGCGCCACCGCCAGCTGGTACGCCCCCAGCTGCGGGTGCCGGGCCAGGTCGCCGTCCAGCACCTTGCTCCGGCCGGTCTTGAGGTCCACCACCACCAGCCGGCCGGCGTCGTCCCGCTCCACCCGGTCGACCCGGCCGGCCAGCACCGCGCCCTCCCCGACCGGCACCGTGAACGGCACCTCGACGTCCACCAGCACGTACCGGGACCGGGACGCCCGCTGCCAGCGCAGGAAGGTGCCCAGCATGTCGCGGGCCCGGGCCCGCTCCCGCCGGGTGGTCCAGGCGCCGCCCAGGTCGAGCCGGTCCAGCGCCGCCTCCAGCCGCGGGGCCAGCGCGTCCTCGGCGACCAGGTCGGGATCGGCGGCCAGCGCGGCCACCTCGTGCAGCGCGTTGCCGACGGACTGGGCGGCCACCTCGGTGCCGCGGGCGCCCACCGCCTCCATCAGCCAGCGCAGCTCGCAGCGGACGAAGCGGTCCAGCGCGGACGGGGACACCCGGACCGTCTCGCCGTCCCCGGCCAGCGGCCGGTCGTCGGACAGCTCGGCCAGCCCCCACCAGGTGTCCGGGTCGGCGCCCGGGACGCCGGCCCGGGCCAGCCGGGCCAGCTGCTTGGCCGCGGCCCGGCGGCGCAGGTCGACCTGCTTGGCGTCGGAGACCACCGCGCGCAGCTCGGCCACCAGCGCCGGCAGGCTGAGCGCCCGCGGCACCGGCGTGAGCGGCCGCGGCCCGCCGGGCGGCGGCGGGTCCAGCTCGTCCAGGAAGCGGGACGGCTGGTGCTCGTCGCCGCTCACCCCGCTGACGATCAGCAGCCGGCGGGCCCGGGTGGCGGCGACGTAGAACAGCCGCCGCTCCTCGTCCAGCAGCGGCGCCACCGGGTCCAGCTGGTCCGGCTCCCGGTCCGCGGCCAGGTCGACCAGGTCCTCGACGCCGAGCAGGGTGCCGCGCCGGCGCAGGTCCGGCCAGCTGCCCTCCTGCACGCCGACCACCGCGACGACCGCCCACTCCAGGCCCTTGGCCGCGTGCGCGGTGAGCAGGCGGACGGCGTCGCCGGCCGGCGCCTTCGGCGCGAGCGTGTCGCCCGGGATCTCCTGGCCCCGCAGGTAGTCGACCAGGACCCGCGGACCCGCCTGCGGCAGCCGGTCGACGAACTTGGCGGTCAGGTCGAAGAGGGCGACCATCGCGTCCAGGTCGCGGTCCGCGGTGGCCGCGGCCGGGCCGCCGCGCCGGCTGGCCCGCTGCCACTCCTCGGCCAGCCCGGAGGCCGACCAGACCGCCCACAGCACGTCCTCGGCGGTGCCGCCGGCGCGGGCGGTGGCCCGGGCGGTGGCCAGCAGCCAGCCCACCCGGCGGGCCGGCTCGCCGGCGGTGCCGCCGGCCGCGGCCCGCACCATCCGGTCCACGGCGGCCACCGCCGCCGCCACTCCCGGATCGTCCCGCCCGGTCCCGCCGGCGCCGCCCGGACCGGTGCGGCCCGGACCGGTCGCCGGCCCGGACCGGTGCCGCCCGGACCGGCACCGCCCGGACCGGCACCGCCCGGACCGGTGCCGCCCTGCGCCGGCCGGTCCGCGGCGGCCCGGACGCGGGCGCCGCCCGCGGTGTCGGGGCCGGTGCGGTCGGCGGCGGCGCGGGCGTCCCGGAGCAGCCCGACCAGCAGCCCGGCGGACCCGCCCTCCCCGCCGGCGACCAGGTCGAGCCGGCGCAGGTCCTGCCGCAGCCGGCGCAGCGCCAGCGCGTCCGCGCCGCCGAGCGGCGAGGTGAGCAGCGCCAGCGCGGCCTCCTCGTCCAGCGGGTCCGGGCCCGGCTCGGGGCGGCGGGCGTCGTCGGTCCGCAGCCCCCACAGCGCGCAGTCCAGCAGCCGCAGGAACGGCAGCACCGCCGGCTGGGCCACCAGCGGCACCTCGTCGCCGGCCACCGCGGCGGGCACGCCGGCGACGGCGAGCGCCCGGCGCAGCGCCGGCAGGTGCCGCTCGGTGGACCGGACCAGCACCGCCATCTCCCGCCACGGCACGCCGTCCAGCAGGTGCGCGGCGCGCAGCCGGTGCGCCACGTACGCGGCCTCCTCGCCGGGGGTGCGCAGCACGTGCACCTCGACCCGGCCGGGCGGCGACCCGGGCACCGCCGCCAGCGCCCGGTGCGCCGGCGGCCCCGGCAGCCGGGCGGCGACCCGCCGGGTGTACTCCAGCAGGGTCGCGCCCGACCGCCGCGACACACCGAGCGCGACGGTCGGGACCGGCCCTCCCGAGGCCGGCGCGAAGACCTCGCCGAAGCGCCGGATCGCCGCCGGGTCGGAGCCGCGGAAGGCGTAGATCGACTGGTCCGGGTCGCCGACCGCGACCAGCTCGTCCGCCCCGGACGCGAGCATCCGGAGCAGCTCCTCCTGCGCCGGGTCCACGTCCTGGTACTCGTCCACGAACACCCGGCGCCGCCGCTCCCGCTCCCGGGCCAGCAGCTCCGGGTCGGTGGCCAGCGCGTCCAGCGCGGCCCGGATCAGCTCCGCCGGGTCGTACGCCTCCGGGCCGTCCGCCCCGGCCAGCGCGGTGACGTCGAGGTACTCGTCGAAGAAGTGGGCGGCCGCGACCCAGTCGTCCCGGCCGCGGGACTCCCCCCAGCCGGCCAGCGCGGTCGGGCCCACCCCGCGCTCCACCGCGCGCAGCAGCAGGTCCCGCAGCTCCTGGGCGAAGCCGCGGGTGCGCAGCGCCGGGCGCAGCGCGTCCGGCCACCGGTCGGTGCCCAGCTCGATGCCGCCGGCGATCAGCTCCCGGACGACCAGGTCCTGCTCCGGGCCGGACAGCAGCCGCGGCCCGGTCTCGCCCCGGCCGACGGCCTGGGCGCGGAGCAGCCCGAAGGCGTACGAGTGGAAGGTGCGGGCGAGCGGCTCGCGGGTGGTCCGGGCCAGCCGGGCGGTGATCCGCTCCCGCAGCTCGGTGGCCGCGCGGCGGCTGAAGGTCAGCAGGAGCAGCGACTCCGGGTCGACGCCGCGCCGGTCCACCCGGTCGACGGCCGCCTCGACCAGCGTCGTGGTCTTGCCGGTGCCCGGGCCGGCCAGCACCAGCAGCGGGCCGCCGGGGTGGGCGACGACCGCCCGCTGCGCCGGGTCCAGCTCCGGCACGCCGGGTCGGGGCGACACCGGGCGGACCAGCCGGTAATCCGGCGCCCCCGGTTGACGCGCTCGACCCGGTGCGGGCACGCCGGCCATCGAACCACGCCGCGGTCACCGGCTCACGGTCCCCCGCCGATCGCCGGGGCCCGGACATGCGGCCGGACGCCCCCGGGTAGGACCGTGGCCATGCGTCCCGGCGGGCAGCGGCGACCGGTGGCGGCGGTGCTCCTGCTGGCCGGCATCGCGAGCGCCTGCACCGCCGGCGGCGGCCCCGACCCGGCGCGGGGGACGATGACCGTCTCGCCGGCGGAGGCGCGCTACGACGTCCCGGTGGCGGTGACCGTGCGGGGCCTGCCCGCCGGTGCCCGCACCACCATCACCGCCAGCGCCACCGACCGGACCGGGACGGCCTGGTCGGCGTCGGCCGACTTCGACGCCACGCCGGCCGGCACGGTCTCGCTCGACCAGCCGCCGGTGGGCGGCAGCTACTCCGGCGCCGACCCGATGGGGCTCTTCGAGTCGATGGTCCCTCCCGCCGGCGACACCGAGCACCAGGCGTTCGCGCCGGCGCTCCGGTACGAGGTGGCGCTGCGCGCCACCGTGGGCGGCCGGGAGGTCGCGACCGCGGTCGCCACCCGCCGGACGGCGACGCCGGCCGAGGTGACGGTGCGGGAGCTGCGGCCGGCCGCCGGGGACCCGGTCTACGGCGACCTGGTGACCCCGGTCGACACGTCGGTACGCCGCCCGGCCGTGCTGGTCTTCAGCGGCTCCGGCGGTGGGCTGACCCGCAGCACCGACGCGGCCCTGCTGGCCGCGCACGGCTACCCGAGCCTCTCCCTCGCCTACTTCAAGGTGCCGGGCCTGCCGCCGACGCTCAAGGACGTCCCGCTGGAGTACTTCGTCCGCGCGCTCGGCGTGCTCCGCCGCCAGCCCGGCGTCGACCCGCGCCGGGTCTACGTGATGGGCGCCTCCCGCGGCGGCGAGGCCGCGCTGCTGCTCGGCGCCTACTTCCCCGACCAGGTCAACGGGGTCGTCGCCGGTGTCCCCAGCGACTCGGTCAAGGGCGACTTTCCCCTGACCGGCGAGGCCGCGTGGACCTTGCGGGGCCGGCCGCTGCCGGCCGGCAGCCTGATCCCGGTCGAGCGGATCCGCGGCCCGGTCCTGCTGGCCTGCGGCGGCCAGGACCTGGTCTGGTCGTCGTGCCTGTTCACGGAGGCCGCGCGGACCCGGCTGCGGGAGGCCGGCTTCCGCCACCCGGTCGTCGACCTGCGCTATCCGGACGCCGGCCACGGCGCCGGCCAGCTCGTCACCTACTACACCCCGTTCACCGCGGACTTCATCGCCCAGAGCGGCGGCACCGTCGCCGCCACCCAGGCCGCGCTCGCCGACGGGGAGCGCCGGCTGCTGGCCTTCCTCGCCGGTCGGTGACCGGCCGCGCGGTCCCCCTGGGCGCGCTCAGCCGGCCGGCGGGAAGGCGGTGGCGACCGCGGACATGTCCTCGCCGCCGCGACCGGCCTCGCTGGCCTTGCGGTAGACCGAGCGGAGGCCGGCCAGCAGGTCGTCGGTGACCCCGGTCCGGCGGGCCGCGGCCAGGATCAGCTCGACGTCCTTGAGCGCGCCGTCCAACGTGAACGACGGCGGGTAGTCGCCCTTGCGGACCAGCTCGGCCTTGAGGTGCAGGTATGCGCTGTCGGCGGCGCTGCCCCGGGTCGCCTCCAGGAACAGCTCCGGGTCCAGGCCCAGGCCCTCGGCCAGCGCGACCGCCTGGCCGATCGCCGCGTTCTGGGTGGCGATCCAGGAGTTGCAGACCAGCTTGAGCGCGCTGGCCGCACCCAGCCGCTCGCCGGCGTCGACGCTGCGGGCCGCGATCGCCTCGACGACCGGCCCGGCCGCCGCGATCGCGGCCGGGTCGCCGGACAGCAGCGCGACGAGCTTGCCCTGCTCGGCCGGCCCCTTGGTGCCGAGCACCGGGGCGTCCACCAGCCGCAGCCCGTGCTCGGCGGCCAGCGCGGCCACCCGCTCGGTGCCGTCCGGGCCGATCGTGGAGGTCTGCAGCCAGACCGCGGCCGGCTCGGCGCCGCCCGCGGCGGCGGCCAGCACCTCCAGCACGGCGGCGGTGTCGAAGAGCACCACCAGCACCACCTCGGCGCCGCGGACGGCCTCGGCCGGGCTGGCCGCGACCGTCGCGCCGTCCGCGGCCAGCGGCTCGGCCCGCGCGGCCGTCCGGTTCCACACGCTGACGGTGTGGCCGGCCCGCAGCAGCGACCGGGTCATGCCGGTGCCCATCGCGCCGGTGCCGAGCACGGCGACCTGCATGGCGTCTCCCCTCCGGCGGCGCGTGCGGCGCCGCTGACGTCCCTTCACCCCGGCCGATCGGTCCCGCGCCGCCGCCGGCGGCGCCGGCTCAGGGCCGGCGGCCGGTGGCGGCGATCAGCCGGGTCTGCTCGTCGGCGTCCGGCCCGACCGGCACCGGCGGGTCGAACAGGCCGCTGGCGGCCAGCGAGTCGACCTCCGGCTCGATCCGCGCGTAGACCGCGTCGACCAGCTCCGGGTCGATCTTCTCGTCGCCCTCGATCGCCCGGGCCAGGTCCCAGGTGTGCACGACCAGGTCGAAGACCATCTCCCGCGCATACTCCCCCGCGGGGCGGTCCCCGTACGACAGGTGCACGGTGCGGTCCAGCGCGCCCGGCGCGGCGAAGGCGGCCAGCGCCCCGGCCGCGGCCGCGTCCCAGCTGGCCACCGGGTCGGCGCCGAGCCGGTCGCCGGTGAACCGGTCGCCCACGTCGCCGACGGTGTGCCCGTCGGTGACCAGCGGGGGCACCCAGAGCTGCTCCACCACGAGGTGGTTGACCAGGTTGCGGACCTCCCAGTCGGCGCACGGCGTGGGGCAGCCCCACTGGTCCGCCCGGACCGCGTGCACCCGCTTGCCGAACTCGTCCAGCGACCGCCGGAACAACCCGACGACGTCCTCACCCATCCGATCCTCCGTCACTGGCTCGCTCCGGGCTCGCTCCGCTCCTCGGGCGCCTGGGGCGCCCTGCGATGCTCACTCCCCCGTCACTCGCCTCCGTCCCAGCGCGCCGCCCGCATGTCCACGCGGTCGCCGCGCAGCGGCACGCCCTCCGCGCGCAGCAGCCGCAGCGCCTCGCCCGGCGCGGACGGCGCCGGCTCGCCTGTCGAGAGGACAACCCGCTGCCAGGGCACCTCATGCCCGTGCCGGCTCATCACCGCGCCGACGGCCCGGCCGGAGCCCGACCCGACGAACTCCGCCACGTCCCCGTACGACATCACCTTGCCGCGCGGGATCCGGTCGACCACGGCCAGCACCAGGGCCGCGTAGGGCGTCGGCCGGCCGCCGGTCCCGGGCCGGGTGGCCAGGCCGGCGGACACGCTGGCCGGGGGTCCGGCCCGCCCTCGATCACGCACCGCGCCACCGTACGCCCGGGATCGGGTGGTCGGTGCCGGTCGTCCACATGCGGTTCGGTTGTCCACAGCTACCCGATCGTGACTTTCCCTCGGCCGGGCGAGACGGGAGTATCCGGACACCGGGACCCCCGATCGGAGGACGAATGTCACGAGCAGTGTTGCTTCGCCGCGGTCTGACCGCGGCCGCGGCGTTGGCCCTGGCCGTGCCACTGGCAGCGGCTTCCCCTGCCCAGGCCGCTCCGGCCGCCACGGCCGCCACGGCCGCGGCGCCCGCGGTCGCGTGGGCTCCGTGCGCCGGCTTCGCCGGCTTCGACTGCGCCACCTACGACGTGCCGCTCGACTACGACCAGCCCGGCCTCGGCACGGTCCGGCTCGCGCTCAACCGGCGGCCGGCCGACGACCAGGCCAACAAGATCGGCTCGCTGTTCCTCAACCCGGGCGGCCCCGGCGGCGCCGGGCTGGGCTTCGCCCGGGCGGCGTCCCAGGTGCTGTTCAACGACGAGATCCGGGCCAAGTTCGACATCGTCGGCTTCGACCCGCGCGGCGTCGGCCAGAGCACGCCGGTCCAGTGCTTCGCCACCGACGAGGAGTTCCTGGCGGTGCTCGGCCCGGTGCCGAGCGTGCCGCTCGGCGCGGCCGAGGTCAGCGCGACCCTGCGCGCCTACAAGACCTACACCACGGCCTGCGGGGCCAACGGCGGCCCGCTGCTCGCGCACATGAGCACGCTCAACGTGGTGAAGGACCTCGACCGGCTGCGGCAGGCGGTCGGCGACAGCAAGCTCACCTACGCCGGTTACTCCTACGGCACGCTGATCGGCGCCACCTACGCCAACCTGTTCCCGGGCAAGGTGCGCGCCCTGCTGCTCGACGGCATGGTCGACCCGGCCGAGCGGACCCAGCGGTCCCTGCTCAACGAGCTCAACCGGGCCGGCGGCTTCGAGACCGCGCTGCGCGGCTTCCTGGAGCTGTGCGCGGCGTCCGGGCCGGACTGCGCGTTCTCCGAGGGTGACGAGAAGGCGAAGTTCGCGGCGCTGCGGGAGCGGCTGCGGCGCGGCCCGCTGACGCTGTCCGACGGCTCCACGGTGACCATCAGCGCGCTGACCGACTACGTGGGCGGCCAGCTCTACGACCCGGGCGCGTTCCCGGAGACGGCGGAGACCCTGCAGGCGCTCTACGACGAGGCGTTCCCGGCCACCACCGCGAGCAAGACCTCGGCCACCGCCCGGCGCGTCGGCGTCCGCGGCGCTGGCCGGCCGCGGCGGCTTCCGGCCGCTCGGCGAGGCCTACTCGTTCAACGGCACGGACACCCTCTTCGCGGTGAACTGCCTGGACAAGAAGCTGCCGCGCGGGCAGGCGGTGTGGCCGGCGATCGCGGTCGCCTTCGAGGCGGTGCACCGCACCTTCGGCCGCAGCCAGGCCTACACGGCGGCGGTCTGCGGCACCTGGCCGGTGGTGACCAACGAGCGCTACGCCGGGCCGTGGGACCGGTGGACGTCCAACACGGTGCTGATCGTCGGCACCAAGTACGACCCGGCCACGCCCTACCTGTTCGCCCAGCGGGCGACGCAGCAGCTGGGCCGGGCCCGGCTGCTCACCCTCGACGGGTACGGCCACACGTCGATCCTCAGCAGCACCTGCATCGACGAGAAGACCAACAACTACATCCTGACCGGCGCGGTGCCGGCGGCCGGAACGGTCTGCCAGCCGGACTCGCTGCCGTTCGACACGGCCGTCGCGACCACGGCGGCGGAGCAGGCGCTGCTGGAGGCGGTGCGGACGGGCTGACCACCGCCCGGCTCCGCTGAAGCCGACGGGAGGGGTCCCGGTCCGCCGGGGCCCCTCCCGGACCAGCCGCGGGAGCGGCAGGCTCAGCGCCCCGCCGCGCGGCGGCGGGGCGGGCGACTCAGTAGGTGGGCAGGGACGGGTCGACCTGGGTGGCCCAGGCGGTCACCCCGCCGCGGAGGTGCACCGCGTCGCGGAAGCCGGCCGCCTTGACCGCGGCGAGCGCCTCGGCCGAGCGGACGCCGGTCCGGCAGTAGAGCACCAGCGGCTGGTCCTGCGGCAGCTCGGCGAGCGCCTCGCCGGACAGGATCCGGTCCTTCGGGATGAGCACCCCGCCGGGGATCTTGACGATCTCGAACTCCACCGGCTCGCGGACGTCGACCAGGTAGGGATCCTTGCCCGCGTCCAGCATGTCCTTGAGGTCCTGCGCGGAGATGGTGGAGTCGGCGGCGGCCTCCTGGGCCGCGTCCGACACCACGCCGCAGAAGAGCTCGTAGTCGATCAGCTCGGTGATCGGCCGCGCGGCCGGGTCCTTGCGCACCTTGATCGTCCGGTACGACATCTCCAGGGCGTCGTAGACCATCAGCCGGCCGAGCAGCGGCTCGCCGATGCCGGTGATCAGCTTGATCGCCTCGGTGACCATGATCGAGCCGATCGACGCGCAGAGCACGCCGAGCACCCCGCCCTCGGCGCAGGACGGCACCATGCCGGGCGGCGGCGGGTCCGGGTAGAGGTCGCGGTAGTTGGGGCCGTGCTCGTCCCAGAAGACGCTGGCCTGGCCCTCGAAGCGGTAGATGGAGCCCCACACGTAGGGCTTGCCGAGCAGCACGCAGGCGTCGTTGACCAGGTAGCGGGTGGCGAAGTTGTCGGTGCCGTCGAGGATCAGGTCGTACGGCCGGAAGACGTCCAGCGCGTTGTCCGACTCGAGCCGCTCCTGGTGCAGGACCACCTCGACGTACGGGTTGATCTCCCGGATGCTGTCCCGGGCCGACTCCGCCTTCGACCGGCCCACGTCGGACACCCCGTGGATGACCTGGCGCTGCAGGTTGGACTCGTCGACCACGTCGAAGTCGACGATGCCGAGCGTGCCCACGCCGGCCGCGGCCAGGTAGAGCAGCGCCGGCGAGCCGAGGCCGCCGGCCCCCACGACCAGGACCTTCGCGTTCTTCAGCCGCTTCTGCCCGGTCACCCCGACGTCCGGGATGATGAGGTGCCGGCTGTACCGGGCGACCTCGTCGACGGTCAGCTCGGCGGCGGGCTCCACCAGGGGCGGCAAGGACACGGCGGTCTCCTTCGATGACGTCATCCCCGTTGGCAACCGGGCTCGCATTGTCGGAATTCCCCGCCTGAATCCTACCCGGAAGTCCGGATGGGCAGAGGGGATGACCGGGACCGGTCGGTCCCGCTAGGGGTAGGGGAAGGCGTTCGGCCGGCAGCGACCGACGCCCGCGGTCTGCACGCCGAGCGTCTGCTGCATCATCACCGGCGCCAGCGCGCCGGACTTCGGGCACGGCTGGTGGTCGAAGCCGAGCGCGTGCCCGACCTCGTGGTTGACCACGTAGATCCGGTACGCGGGGAGGTTGCCGGCGTAGGCGACCGCGCCCCGCACCCAGCGCGCGTCGTTGATCACCGCCCGACCGAGCTCGCCGTTGTAGCAGGAGGTCTCGAACGGCAGCGTGTAGCCGCACAGCTTCCGGACGGTGAGTGACGCGGTCAGGCTGACCCGGAAGTCCACCGCCCCGCCGTCCACCCGCTGGAACGACAGCCGCCCGCCGGCGCCCCAGCTGCGCGCGTTGCCGAGGATCTGCTCCACCGCCGTGGCGAAGGCCGGCCCGTCCTCGACCACCCCGGCCTCCAGCTCGACGGTGAAGCGCCGCAGCGGGCCGGTGCCGTAGACCTTCGAGGTGCCCGGGACGACGTCGAAGCGGCCGCCCCCGGACTTGGTGTACGGCCCGCCCGGCGGCAGCGCGGTCGGCGGCAGCGGGCGGGCGCTGCCGCCGCCGGCGTCGTCCACGTAGATGCCGGTCGGGGTGGGCCGCGGGGCGGTCACCGGCGGGCTGGTCGGCGCGGCCGGCGGAGCGGCGGCCGGCGGCGCGGCCGGGTCGGTGGCGTCGGCGCCGCCGAGCGGGAGCGGCAGGCCGGCCGCCGCGCCGTTGGCCACGTCCACCCCGCAGAGCACGGTCAGCGCGGTCAGCACCGGGATCGCGTACGCCCGCCAGCCGTACGCGCGGACGAAGCGGCGGAGCCCGCCGCCCTGCGGTGGCCGGGTGGACCGGGACGCGAAGGTCATCGGCCGGCGGGCACCCGGCTCCGGGGCGTCCGGGTCGAGCCGGGCGCGCAGCGGGCCGTCCGGGGAGCGCAGCTCGACCAGGCGGTACGGCGGCGCGAACCGGTCCGGCGGGGCGCCGCGACCCCGCCGGCCACCGCCGTGCCGGCCGCCGCGGGCGCCGGCCGGCCCCGGACCGGCCCGTCCCGAACCGGCCGGCCCCGGACCGGCCCGTCCCGAACCGGCCGCCCGACCGCCCGGACCGGCCGGCCCGGGACCGCCGCCGGGGAACTGCTCGGACCGGTCGGGCCCCGGCCCGTGCCGGGCCTCCCGCCCGGACCGGGTCGCGCGCGTCGCCCGGCCGCCGGGTCCGCGGGGCCCGGGCGGGCGGGTCCGTCAGGACGACCGGGGCGGGTGGGCCTGTCGGTGCGGGTGGGGCGGGGCGGGTGGTCGGGGCGGTCCGGGCCGACGACGGGGGTGCGGGACGCGACGTAGCCGGCAGCCGCGCGGCCGCCCGGGCCCGAGGCTGCCCCGGTGGTGCCGGCGCGACGCCCCCGCGCCGCCGGTCCCGGTCGGGTCACGCCGGACAGGATCGCACAGCCGCCGAGCCCCGCCCGCGCCACCGCTCGGCCCACGCCGCCGGCGGCCGACCGGACCAGCCCCCCGCCCCGGCCCCGCGCCGGACGCCGGACCGGGCGCCGGACCGGACACCGGACCGGACACCGGACCACCGGACGCCGGACCAGCCCCGCGCGGCGGCCCGGCATCGACCGGCACCGCGCCGAGCGGCGGGACGACGCCGACCTGCCCCGCGCCGAGCGGCGGGCATCACCGCGCGGCGTCCTCCAGGAGCGCGACCACGGCCCGGGCCACCACCTCCGGGACCTCCATCTGGGCCACGTGCCCGATCCGCGGCAGCAGCAGCAGCCGGGCGTCCGGGATCGTCGCGGCGGTCCGCGGCGCCAGCGCGGCCGGCACCACCTTGTCCTGGTCGCCCCAGACGACCAGGGTCGGCGCCTGGATCCGGGCCGCCTGCCGCCACAGCGAGCCGGCCCCGGGCACCGCGTACGACCAGGCGATGCCGCGCAGCGAGGCGGTGAAGGCGTCCATCGCCCAGGGCAGCCCGCGCCGCCGGACCACCTCCTCGACCGCCTCGGCGAACCGGTTGTCCGGCACCACGGACGGGTCGCCGAAGCACAGCTCGAGCACGGCCCGGGCCCGGCGCTCCGGCGGCAGCGTGTCCAGCCGCCGCTGCACCAGCCGGCCCAGCCCGGGCAGCAGCAGGAGCGGCAGCGTGACGTCCGAGCCGCGCCGCGGCCGCAGCGACGGCATCGCCGGCGACACCAGCGTGAGCGTCCGGACCAGGTCCGGCCGCAGCGCCGCGACCAGCACGGTGACCGCGCCGCCGAGCGAGTTGCCGAACAGGTGCACCGGCTCGCCGCCGCGCTGCTCCAGGTAGGCGATCACGGTCCGGGCGTGCCCGGCGGGCGTGTAGTCCGACCCGGGCGCCGGCCCGGACCGGCCGAAGCCGGGCAGGTCGACCGCCTCGCCGGACAGCCGGCCGGTCAGCAGGTGGGCCAGGTCGGTCCAGTTGGTGGCCGAGCCGCCCAGCCCGTGCACGTAGACCGCCGGCTCGCCGCCGGACGGCGGCCCGGGTGTGCGCCGTACGTACAGCTCGGCGCCGCGGACGCGCACCACGTCGCCCGGCCACGGCGGCAGCGCCGGGTCCACCGGGGGCAGTGGCGCGTCGGACAGCCGGGCGGGATGCGCGGCGGCGGGCGCGGTGACGGTCACGCGGAGCTCCCCTCGATCGAGGCCTACCCGACGGTAACCCGGCGGCCGGCGCGGTCAGCGCCCGGCCGCGTCGTCCAGCAGCGCGAGCACGGCCCGGGCGACCACGTCCGGCGCCTCCAGCTGGGAGACGTGCCCGGCGGTGGGCAGCACCAGCAGCCGGGCGTCCGGGATCGTCGCGGCGGTCCGCGGCGCCACCGCGATCGGCACGACCTTGTCCCGCCCGCCCCAGACCAGCAGGGTCGGCGCCTGGACCCGGGCCGCGGAGCGCCACAGCGACTGCCGGCCGGGCAGCAGGTACGACCGGACGATGCCGCGGAACGTGTCGGCGAAGGCGCCCGCCGCCCACGGCACGTCCCGGCGGCGCAGCTCCTCCTCGACCGCCTCGGCGAACCGGTTCGGCGGCACCGTCGAGGGGTCGCCGAGGACGAGGTCGATGACCGCGCGGGCCTGCTGCTCGGCCGGGCGCCGGTCCAGCCGGCGCAGCACCCAGCCGCCGAGACCGGGCACCACGAGCAGCAGCAGCGTGAAGTTGGTGCCCGGCCGCGGCCGCAGGTACGGCATCGCCGGGGAGACCAGCGTGAGCGTCCGGACCAGGTCGGGGCGGCGGGCGGCCACCACCACGGTGACGGCGCCGCCGAGCGAGTTGCCGAACAGGTGCACCGGCTGCCCGCCGCGCTGCTCCAGGTACGCGATCACGGTCCGGGCGTGCCCGGCCACCGAGTAGTCGCCGCGCGGCGCCGGTCCGGACCGGCCGAAGCCGGGCAGGTCCGGCGCCTCGCCGGACAGCCGCCCGGACAGCACCGCGGCGAGGTCGGTCCAGTCGGTCGACGCCCCGCCGAGCCCGTGCACGTACACCGCCGGCTCGGCGCCCGGCGGCCCGGGCGTGCGCCGGACGAAGAGGTCGCAGCCGTCGATCCGGACGACGCCGCCCGGCCACGGCGGGATGCTCCGGTCCACCGGCGGCAGCGGGGCGTCGGACAGCCGGGCGGTCCGGACGGCCTTGCCCGCGGCGAGCGTCACGGCGGGCCGGTCAGCGGTGCGCGTCCGGCCCGGCCGGCGACGGCCCGCCCGGCGGCGGCAGGCCCGCGGCGCTGTATCCCGACCGCAGCTCGGCCAGCCCGCGCTCGCGCGTGACCTGCCCCTCGTAGCCGAGCTCCCGGCGGGCCCGCTCGTCGCGCAGCGTGCAGGTCTCGCCGATCACCCGGACCGCGGTGAGGTCCAGCGGGGGTCGGCCCGGCAGCGGCAGCGTCCGCCACAGCGCGCCGGCCCCGCCGGCGGCGGCCCGGGCCACCCGGCCGGGCACCGTGCCGGTCGGCGCCGGCACGCCCTGGGTGGCCAGCAGCGCGGTGGCGAAGTCCCGGAACGGCACCGGCGCGCCGTCGGTGACGAAGTAGGCCTGGCCGCCGCGACCGCGCTCGGCCGCGGCCAGGATGCCCTCGACCGCGTTGCGGACGTGCGTCGTCGAGGTCAGGTGGGTGCCGCCGTCGACCCAGCGCAGCCGGCCGGACCGGGCCGCGTCCAGCAGCGCCGGCAGCAGGGTGGTGTCGCCGCGGCCCCACACCATCCGCGGCCGGACCGCCACCGTGGCCAGCTCCGGGGTGGTCGCGGCCAGCACCAGCCGCTCGGCCTCGGCCTTGGTCCGCGCGTACGGCCCCGGCCAGCGGGCCGGGTACGGCCAGGACTCGTCCGCGTCCACCAGCGGCCGGTCGCCGAGCACGACCTGCTCGGTGGACACCAGGACCAGCCGCGGCACCCCGGCCGAGCGGGCGGCCTGCAGCACCGTGCGGCTGCCGTCCACGTTCGTCCGGTGCAGGTCGGCGAGGTCCGCCCAGCCGCCGGTCAGCCGGGCCGCACAGTGCACCACCAGCTCGGCGCCGCGCATCCCCGCGGCCAGCGCGTCCAGGTCGGTCAGGTCCCCCCGCACCGGGACGGCGCCCCGGGCGGTCACCGCGGCCTCGGCCGCGGCCGAGCGGGCCAGCGCGCGGGCGGTCTCGCCGCGCTCGGCGAGGGCGTCCAGCAGCGCCCCACCGAGGAAGCCGGAGCCACCGGTGACGAAGACCGTGCGCACGCCCCACCTCCTCAGCGCCGTAGCGCGCGCCGGTACGGGTGGCCGGCCGCCTCGGCGCGGTCGGGTACCGAGCCGGTGGGCCCGGTACGCGTCTCTCGGCCCACCCTAGGCCCGAGGTCACGGTGGGGTCGCGGTTCTACACCGATTTGCCCCGGGTTGGGGCCAACCGGCCGGGTGAACGCTAGGCCGGACGAGGGAACCCCGGCGCGCGCTCGGGCGCGTCGGCGGGCTCAGCCCGGCAGCCGGGGCCGCGTCCCGCCGCGCAGCAGCGGCGCGAAGAGGTCGCCCTCCTGCACCCGCTCCAGCACGTCCGCCTGGGTGAAGCCGAGCGGCGAGCCGCCCGCGGTCGCCTCCACCTCGTCCCAGGTGACCGGGGCGGAGACCGTCGCGGCCGGCCGGGCCCGCAGCGAGTAGACGCTCACCGTGGTCTTGGCCGCGTTGTTCTGGCTCCAGTCGACCAGCACCTTGCCCGGCCGCAGCGACTTGGTCATCCGGGACACCACCAGCGCCGGCCGCTCCTCCTCCAGCCGCTCGGCCAGCTCGTGCGCGTACGCCGAGGTGCGGTCGGCCGGGGTGTCGGCGATCGCCGCGTACACCTGCATGCCCTTGCTGCCGCTGGTCTTGGCCACCGGCTCCAGCCCGTCGGCGACCAGCAGCTCGCGCAGCGCCAGCGCCACCTGGGCGCACTCGACCACGGTGGCCGGCGCGCCCGGGTCGAGGTCGAGCACCAGCTGGTCGGCGCCGTGCACGCCGTCCCGCGGGCCGACCTTCCACTGTGGAGTGTGCAGCTCCAGCGCGGCCAGGTTGGCCAGCCAGACCAGGGTGGCCAGCTCCTCGACGACGATGTAGTCGATCTCGTCCCGGTTCTTGGTGCTGCCCGGCGCCGGCAGCCGGGCCGTGCGCACCCAGTCCGGCTTGCCGCGGGAGGCGTTCTTCTCGAAGAAGAACATGCCGTCGACCCCGTTGGGATAGCGCTTGACGGTGAGCGGCCGGCCGGCCAGGTGCGGCAGCAGCACCGGCGCGACCGCGGTGTAGTAGGCGATCACCTCGCCCTTGGTCAGCCCGACCTCCGGGTAGAGCACCTTGTCCAGGTTGGACAGCTTGAGGGTGCGGCCCTCCACCTCGACCGCCACGGCATTGCTAGCGCTCACGAACGACCTCCACCGGTCTCTTGTCGGTGCGCACGCCCTGGAAGCTGGCGAACCGCAGCCGCCCGTCCGGGGTCCACTCGGCGAACTCCACCTCGACCACCACCTCCGGCCGCACCCAGGTGATCGGCCGCCCGCGCACGTCCGGCGGCATCGCCACGAACGGGGACGTCCCGGTCACCAGCGGCCGCAGCCGCTTCTCCATGCTCTTCAGCGCGCCGGCGGTGAAACCCGTCCCGACCTGTCCGGAGTAGACGAACCGGTCACCCGGCTCGTACACGCCCAGCAGCAGCGAGCCGATCCCGCCGGCCCGGCCGCCCTCGCCATGCTCCCACCCGCCGACCACGAACTCCTGCCGCCGGCCGTACCGCACCTTGACCCACTCGGCGGTCCGGTATCCCGGCCGGTACGTCGAGGTCAGCCGCTTGGCGACGACGCCCTCCAGCCCGTTCTCGGCGGCCGCCTGGGCGGTGGCCGGCCCGTCGTCGAACAGCGGCGACACCGTCCAGTGCGGACCGCCCGGCGCCAGCCGCTCCAGGGTGGCCCGCCGCTCCGCGAACGGCCGCCCGGTGAGGTCCACCCCGTACAGCCGGAGCACGTCGAAGACCAGGTAGGTCACCGGCGCCTGGGCGGCCAGCCGGCGGGCCTGCGCGGCCGCCCGCACGTGCATCCGGCCCTGCAGGGCGGAGAACGACGGCCGGCCGTCCACGAACGACACCACCTCGCCGTCCAGCAGCACGTCCTCGGCCACCCCGGCCAGCCCGGCCAGCTCCGGGTACGCCGCCGTCACCTCGTTGCCCAGCCGGCTGATCAGCACCATCCCGGCCGGCCCGACATCGGCGAGGGTGCGCACCCCGTCCCACTTGAACTCGTACGCCCAGCCCGGCCCGGTGGGCAACGGGCCGGCGGTGGCGAGCATGGGCTGCACGGGGGCCATCTTGCCCTTTCTCCGCGTGTTTCCCCTGGTGGCACTGGCCACGGCGGGCCGCAACGGGCAGGCTGGATCACGTCGGTCGTCGAGGAGGGGTGGGTGCCGTGCGCGCGATCTGGAAGGGCGCCGTCTCCTTCGGGCTGGTGAGCATCCCGGTGAAGCTCTACACGGCCACCGAGGAGAAGGACGTCTCGTTCCACCAGGTGCACCGGGAGGACGGGGGCCGCATCCGGTACAAGCGGGTCTGCCAGATCGACGGCGAGGAGGTGGCGTACGCGGACATCGCCAAGGGCTACGAGCTGCCCTCCGGCGAGACCGTGGTGATCACCGACGAGGACCTGGCCGACCTGCCGCTGAGCACCTCCCGGGTGGTGGACGTGCTCTCCTTCGTGCCGCTGGAGCAGGTCGACCCGATCTACTTCGCGAAGAGCTACTACCTGGAGCCGGACAAGACGGCCACGAAGCCGTACGTGCTGCTCCGCGACGCCCTGGAGCAGGCCGACTCGGTGGCGCTGGTCAAGGTGGCGATCCGCACCCGGGAGACGCTGGCCACGCTGCGCGTCCGGGACGGCGTGCTGGTGCTGGAGACCATGGTCTGGCCGGACGAGGTGCGGGAGCCGGACTTCGCCTTCCTCGACGACGACGTGCAGGTCCGCCCGCAGGAGCTGGCCATGGCGCAGTCGCTGATCGAGAGCATGTCCGCGGACTTCGACCCGACGGCGTACCACGACGACTACCGCGAGGCCCTGCAGGAGGTCATCGAGGCCAAGGTGGAGGGTCGCGAGGTCGTCGAGCAGCCGGTCCAGGAGGAGGACACCGGCTCGGTGGTCGACCTGATGGCGGCGCTGCGGGCCAGCGTGGCCGCCGCCAAGAAGGGCCGCGGCGAGGAGGCCGACGAGGCCGCCCCGGCCAAGAAGACCGCCGCCAAGAAGGCCCCCGCCAAGAAGACCGCCGCCAAGTCGCCGGCCAAGACCACCGCCAAGAAGGCCCCGGCCAAGAAGGCCGCCAAGAAGGCCGCTCCGCGCAAGTCCGCCTGACCGCCGCGCGGCGATCACCTCTGCGCGTGTCCTCGTCCCGACACGCCGTGCCAGGGCGGCGTCGGCGGCGAGCCGGCGCGCAAACGTGATCCACGACGTCGCTGGGGGCGTGGCCGGGGGTGGCAGGGGGCAGAATCGTGGCGATGCCGTGCCGACCGGAGGAGCCCCGATGAGCGAGACGCCGCTGGAGAGCCCGGCCGAGGACGCCGCCGAGCAGCGGGCGGACGCCTACCCGAGCGGCCCGCGGCCGGACCCGACGGACGAGACCAGCCTGGAGGCCGACCCCACGGACGCGCAGGAGCAGGCCGCCGAGGTGCCGCTGGACGAGGACGCCTGGCCGTGATCGGCCGCTGCTGACGGTAGTCTCCGAGCTGATCCGGTTCAGCACACAACGACTTGCGGAGGGACGGAGGGCGACATGGCGACACTGGTCCCGGGGACCACCGGCGCTGACGCTCCCGACGCTCCCGACCCCGCCGACGTGCCCGCGGCCCGGGGCGGCCGGCTGCCCCGGCCCGCCCGGCGCAAGCAGCTGATGGCCGCGGCGCAGGAGGTCTTCGTCGCGCAGGGCTACCACGCGGCGGCCATGGACGACATCGCCGACCGGGCCGGCGTCTCCAAGCCGGTGCTCTACCAGCACTTCCCCGGCAAGCTCGAGCTCTACCTGGCGCTGCTGGACAAGCACGCGGCCGCGCTGGTCCGGGCGGTGCGGGAGGCGATGGCGGCGACCTCCGACAACGCCGAGCGGGTGCACAACGCGGTGGGTGCCTACTTCGACTTCGTGGACGGGCGGGACGCCGACGCGCCGGGCGCGTTCCGGCTGGTCTTCGAGACCGACCTGCGCAACGAGCCCGCCGTCCGGGACCGGATCGCCCGCGCCTCCCGGCTGTGCATGGAGGCGATCGCCGACACCATCGCGGCCGACACCGGGCTGCCCCGGCCGGAGGCGGAGCTGCTCTCCGTCGCCGTCACCGGCACCTCGGAGATGGCCGCCCGGTGGTGGCTGGGCACCGACCGGGCGCTGCCCAAGGCGGACGCGGTCCGGCTGGTCGAGGGGCTGGTCTGGCGGGGCATCTCGCACTTCCCGCTGGCCGGCGGCTGACCGGGTTTCGCCCAGGGCGGAGAGGGCGGCCCGGCGTACGGGCCTGGGCGCAACTACCCTCGCGGTGACACGTGACGACAGGAGGACATCCCGGTGGAGGTCAAGATCGGCGTGCTGCACACGCCGCGCGAGATCGTGCTGGAGAGCACGTTGAGCCACGCGCAGGTGGAGGACGCCGTCCGGGACGCGCTGAAGGACTCCTCCTCGGTCCTGTCCCTGGTGGACGAGAAGGGCCGACGGATCGTGGTGCCGTCCGGGCTGGTGGCGTACGTGGAGATCGCCGAGGCCGACCAGCGCCGCGTCGGCTTCGCGGTGGGGAGCTAGCCGGACAGCCCGATGGCCTGCATGCGGGCGGAGTGGGCGGCGGTCAGCCGCTTGAGCAGCGCCGCCACCCCGCTCAGGTTGCCCGACCCGCCGATCAGCAGCAGGGCGAGCGCGTCCCGCTCCGCGGCCACCCGCTGCGCCTGGGACAGCGCCTCGCCGACCAGCCGGCGCGCCCACAGCGCCAGTCGCCCGGACAGCGCCGGGTCCGCCTCGATCGCCGCCCGCACCTCGCGGACGGCGAAGTCGGCGTGCCCGGTGTCCGCCAGCACCTCGAGCACCAGCTCGCGGGTGGACGGGTCCAGGAACTCCGCCACCTCCCGGTAGAAGTCGGCCGCGATCCCGTCCCCGACGTACGCCTTGACCAGGCCTTCCAGCCAGGTGCTGGGCCGGGTGGTGGCGTGGAAGGTGTCGAAGACCTCGACGAACGGCCGCATCGCCTCGTCCGGGTCCACGCCGAGCTCCTGCAGCCGGTCCCGCAGCCGCTGGAAGTGGCCGATCTCGGCGGCCGCCATGCAGGCCAGGGCCGCCCGGCCGGCCAGCGTCGGCGCCAGCCGGGCGTCGTCGGCCAGCCGGTCGAAGGCGGTGAGCTCCCCGTACGACAGGACGCCGAGCAGGTCGACCACCGCCTGCGAGTCGGCGGCGGGGGACGCGGACGGGGTCGGCGACGTGCTCAGCGGGGCCTCCAGGGTGTGTCTCGGGCGGGGAAACAGTAGCTCGCGTAGGATGGGCCGTGCGTGGCGTCTCGAGACGTCACGGTCTGTGTGCGCGGACCTCCGCCTCGGTGCGGTCCCGCCGCCCGCCCGCCCGGTGCTCCGGGCCTGGCGCGGGCGCCGCGGTCGATCGCCCTGATCGCCGGTGAGTGCGCGCTGGCGAGGAAGGCAAGGGCACTGACCACCCACGACGACACCCCCATATCCATTCCCGACGACACGCCCGAGGAGTTCGAGCCGCTGGCCGGGCGCGCCCCGGTCAGCGAGGACAGCCCGCTGTTCGCCGACCTCGGCGTGACCGAGCCGATCGTCCGGGCGCTGACCGACGTCGGCATCACCCGGACCTTCGCGATCCAGGAGATGACCCTGCCGATCGCGCTGGCCGGCAGCGACCTCATCGGCCAGGCCCGCACCGGCACCGGCAAGACCCTCGGCTTCGGCGTGCCGCTGCTGCAGCGGCTCGGCGCCGCCGCCGGCACCGAGCCGCGCTCGCTGGTCGTGGTCCCGACCCGCGAGCTGTGCATCCAGGTCGCCCGCGACCTGCAGGCCGCCGGCCGGCAGCTGGGCACCCGGGTCACCGCGATCTACGGCGGCCGGGCGTACGAGCCGCAGATCAGCGCGCTGCGCAAGGGCGTCGACGTGATCGTCGGCACCCCGGGCCGGCTGCTCGACCTGGTCAACCAGGGACACCTGCGGCTCGGCTCGGTGTCCGTGCTGGTGCTGGACGAGGCCGACGAGATGCTCGACCTCGGCTTCCTGCCCGACATCGAGCGGATCCTGGCCCGGGTCCCGGACCAGCGCCAGACCATGCTCTTCAGCGCCACCATGCCCGGCCCGATCGTCGCGCTGGCCCGCCGCTTCATGCGCCAGCCGGTGCACGTGCGCGCCGAGGGCCACGAGGAGTCCCGGGTCGTGCCGGAGACGCAGCAGTTCGTCTACCGGGCGCACGCGCTGGACAAGGCCGAGATGCTGGCCCGGATCCTGCAGGCGGCCGGCCGCGGGCTGACGATGATCTTCTGCCGGACCAAGCGGACCGCCCAGAAGGTCGCCGACGACCTGGTCGACCGCGGGTTCGCCGCGGCCGCCGTGCACGGCGACCTCGGGCAGGGCGCGCGCGAGCAGGCGCTGCGCGCGTTCCGGTCCGGCAAGGTGGACGTGCTGGTCGCCACCGACGTGGCCGCCCGCGGGCTGGACGTCGAGGGCGTCACCCACGTGGTCAACTACCAGTGCCCCGAGGACGAGAAGGTCTACCTGCACCGCATCGGCCGCACCGGCCGGGCCGGCGCCTCCGGCGTCGCGGTCACCTTCGTCGACTGGGACGAGCTGGCCCGCTGGAAGATGATCTGCGACGCGCTGTCGCTGCCGTTCCACTCGCCGGCGGAGACCTACTCCACCTCCGAGCACCTGCGCGTCGACCTGGACATCCCGGCCGGGGTCAGCGGCACGCTGCCGCGGTCCCGGCGGACCCGGGCCGGGCTGGAGGCCGAGGAGGTCGAGGACCTCGGCGAGACCGGCGCCGGCCGCGGCAGCCGGCCGGGACGGGCGCGGACGCGGCCCCGGCAGCGTGGCGCGGAGGTCGGCGGCGGCAGCGGCGGCGGTGGCGGCAGTGGCGGCGGCGAGGCGGCGGCGGCGAGCGGGCCGAGCGAGAGCCGGCCGCGGCGGAGCCGGTCCCGGCGGCGCACCCGCGCCGGGCAGCCGGTGGACGGCGCGGTCGAGGTGGAGCTCGACGGTGCGCCGGAGTCCGAGCCGGTGACCGCGGCCGAGCTGGCCGGCGCGGTGGCCACCGTGGAAGCCGGCGAGGGCGTCCGGCGGCGCCGCCGCCGGCGCGGCGGGCGCGGGCGCGCCGGAGCGGCCGAGGGCGGGCCCACCACCGGCCAGGACGACGGCGACGAGATCGCCGACACCGCCTGAGCCACCCGGACCACCCCCCGGCTGGTGCTGTGCCTCGTACCGCGGGGCAGAGCACTAGCCTGCGGGGGTGACCAGGTCGGGGGGTGCGGCGCTGCGGCTGCTGGTCCTGGCCGACACGCACGTGCCCAAGCGGGCCCGGGACCTGCCGGCCGAGGTGTGGGCGGCGGTGGACGCGGCCGACGTGGTGCTGCACGCCGGCGACTGGGTCGACGTGGCGCTGCTGGACGCGCTGGAGCGGCGCGCGGCCCGCCTGGTCGCGGTGTACGGCAACAACGACGGTCCGCCGCTGCGCGCCCGGCTGCCCGAGGTGGCGCGGGCCGAGCTGGGCGGGCTGCGCTTCGCGGTGGTGCACGAGACCGGGCCGGCGCACCGGCCGGGAGACCCGCTGCGCGCGCGACTTCCCGGACACGGACGTGCTCGTCTTCGGGCACAGCCACATCCCGTGGGACACGGTCGCGCCCGGCGGGCTGCGCCTGCTCAACCCCGGCTCGCCGACCGACCGGCGTCGGCAACCGGAGAAGACCTACCTCACCGCCGTCGCGACCGATGGCCGGCTGACCGACGTCACCCTGCACCCCGTCCCCGACTGACCACCTCCCCCGGCTCCTCAGTCGAGCGGGGGCGGGCGGCGGGGGTGGGCGGCACTACCATGCGGGGGTGCGCACCCAGGCCCTGGTCGGCGCGGCCTCGGCCGCGGTGGCGGTCGGGCTGCTCGCGGTGCTCGCGGTGCCGGTGGTCCGGTCCAGCGACGCCGCCACCACCGACCTGCGGGTCGCCACGGACAACCCCCTCCCCCCGGAGACCGCGCCGCTGCCGGCCACGGTACGTCCCCTGTGGACGGTGTCGAGCACCGCGGCGCGCAGCCCGGTGGAAGGCCCGACCGCGGTGGCCACCGGCGCCGACCGGGTCGCCGGGCTGGACCCGGCCACCGGTCGCGAGCGCTGGGCGTACCGGCGGGGCAACGCCCGGCTGTGCGACACGACGCTGCAGGACGGGGTGGTCCTCGCACTGTTCGCCAAGTCCCACGGCTGCCGGGACCTGATCGGGCTGGACGCCGCCACCGGCAACCGGCGCTGGACCCGGACCGTGGAGTTCACCACCGACGCCGTGCTGACCAGCGGGCCGAGCGTGGCCGTCACCACCGGCGGGGACAAGATGATCGCCGTCGACACCGGCAGCGGGCTCAACCGGTGGACCTGGTCCGCCGGCAGCGGCTGCCGGCTGGACCCGGCGACCGCCGGCCGGGTCGCCGTCGCCACCGTCGCGCACTGCGCCGGCGAGGACCGCCTGATCGTGCACGACCCGTACGCGGACCGCGCGCCCTGGGTCTCCCCCCAGCCGGCCGGCAGCGAGCCGCGGGTGGTGGCCGCCGAGGACGAGGTCGGCGTGCTCAGCAAGGAGGGCGGCACGCCGGCGCTGGTCGGCTACCAGCCGCGGGAGGGCGAGGACAACAAGCAGGAGGCGACCCGGACCGGCTCGGTGCGCGACGCCCGGCTGGCGTACGCGCCGGGCGGTCCGCTGGCCGCCGTCACCGACAGCCAGGTGGTGGCGCTGTGGACCGGGCAGCGGCTGGTCGCGGTGGACACCCGGGCCCGGCGGGTGCGGTGGACGGCGGCGGCGACCGGGCCGCCGGTGGTCGTCGAGGGGCAGGTGCTGACGGTGGACGCCGCCGGCTTCACCGCCCGCCCGGTGCTGACCGGCACGCCGGCGACCCGGGTCCAGGCGACCGGCGGGCTGCCGGCCACCGCGGCGCTGTCCCGGATCGGCCCGCTCGTGGTGGCGACCGGCGGCGGCCGGCTGACCGCCTTCGGCTGACCGGCCCCGGTGCGGAGGCCCGGAACGGCCCGGCAGGATGGGCGGGTGACCCCGGTGACCCGCCGCGACCTGCCCACGCCGACCGGACCGGTGGCCGCGCTGGAGGCCGGCGGCGACGACGGGGCCCCGCCGGTCGTGCTGGTGCCCGGCTACACCGGCACCAAGGAGGACTTCGCGCTGGTGCTGGCGCCGCTGGCCGCCGGCGGGGTGCGGGCGGTGGCGATCGACCTGCCCGGGCAGTTCGAGTCGCCGGGGCCGGACGACCCGGCGGCGTACGGGGTGGACGCGCTCGCCGGCACCGTCCTCGCGGTGGTCGGCGAGCTCGGCGGGCGGGCGCACCTGGTCGGCCACTCCTTCGGCGGGCTGGTCTGCCGGGCCGCCACCATCGCCGATCCGGCCGCCGTCGCCTCGCTCACCCTGCTCGACTCCGGCCCGGGCGCGATCGGCGGCAACCGGCGGGAGCGGATGGAGGCGCTGGAGCCGCTGCTCGCGGCCGGCGGGATGGCCGGCGTGTACGACGCGCTGGAGCTGCTCGCCGCCGGCGACCCGCAGTGG
Organism: uncultured Actinomycetota bacterium; assembly: GCA_963849885.1. Lineage (GTDB taxonomy): Bacteria > Actinomycetota > Actinomycetes > Mycobacteriales > CADCTP01 > CADCTP01. The sequence goes on from CAWKIV010000006.1 coordinate 368,749, forward strand.
CTGACCGCGCCGGTGGAGCACCGGGAGTTCCTGCGCCGGCGGTTCCTGGCCGGCACCGAGGCCGGCCTGCGCGGGATGGGCGACGCGCTGCGGGCCGAGCCGGACCGCACCGACGCGCTGCGGGCGGCCGGGGTGCCGCTGCTGGTCGCGTACGGCGAGGCCGACGACGCCTGGCCGCCGGCGGTGCAGGCGGAGATGGCCGAGCGGCTCGGCGCCGACCACCGGGTCATCGCCGGCGCGGTGCACTCCCCGGCGGCCCAGCAGCCGGCCGCCACCGTCGAGGCGCTGCTGTCCTTCTGGGCCGGGGTGGACGCCACGCCGGCCCGCTGACGTGCGGGTCCGCCGACCGGCCCGCACACTGGAGGGGATGGCTGCGCAGCGCTACGACCTCGGCTACTTCGGCCCGGACAGCGTGACCTGGCGGGTGCACGCGGACCCGATGCAGTGGGTGGGCGGCGTGCGGGCGCTCTTCCTGCTCACGCTGCACCCGCTGGCGATGGCCGGGGTCGACCAGCACTCGTCCTTCCGGGACGACCCGCTCGGCCGGCTGCAGCGCACCGGGGAGTATCTCGGCGCGGTCACCTTCGGCACCCGGGCCGAGGCGGACCGGGCGGCGGCCCGGGTGCGCGGCGTGCACCGGCGGGTGCGCGGGGTCGAGCCGGAGTCGGGCGCCACGTACGAGGGGTCGGACCCGGAGCTGCTGCTCTGGGTGCACTGCGGGGAGATCGACTCGTTCCTGGCCGTCGGCCGGCGGGCCGGACTGCGGATCTCCGCCGCCGAGGCCGACCGGTACGTCGCCGAGCAGGTCACCGCGGCCGCGCTGGTGGGCATCCCGCGCGGGCTGGCGCCGCGGTCGGTCGCCGAGCTGGAGGCGTACTTCGAGCGGATGCAGTCGCGGCTGCGCACCACCGCGGCGGCCCGGGCCACCGCCCGCTGGCTGTTCGTGCCCCCGATGCCGGCGCTGGTGCAGCTGGCCACGCCGGCCCGGGCGGCCTGGCTGGCCGCGGCCGGGCTCGCCTTCTCGACGCTGCCGCCGTGGGCGCGCCGGCTGTACGGCGCGCCGGGGCTGCCGACCACCGACCTGGGCGCGTCCGCGGCCCTGCGCACGCTGCGGCTGCTCTCCCACGCGCTGCCGGCCGGTCTGCGGGAGACCCCGCACTACCGGCAGGCGAAGGAGCGGCTGGCGGCCACGCCGGTGCGCCGGCTCCAGGTGGTCTGAGCGGGGTCAGCCGCCGCTGGTCGGGCCGACCCGCTCCGGGGTGATCGCGACGATCACCCGCTGGTCGCGCTCCATCGCGGCCCGGTAGTCGTCCCAGTCCGGGTGCTCCCCGGACACCGACCGGTAGTAGGCGACGAGCAGGTCCATCGCCTCGGGCAGCGAGACGATCTCCACCGGGCCCTCCACCTGCACCCAGTCGCCGAAGAAGCGGTCGGTGAAGCCGCAGTACGACGCGTACGGCCGGGTGCGCAGGTTGCGCACCTTGTACGCGGTCTCCCGGCTGCTCACCACCACCCGGCCGTGGTCGTCCACGCTGGCCGTCACCGGCGACAGCTGGGGCCGCCCGTCGGACCGGGTGGTGGAGAGCACGCCGCGGTGGTGCTGGCTGAGGAAGTCGAGTGCCTCGCTGGTGTCCACGGACCGGTCCTACCCACCTCCGCCGCCGGACCTCTCACTCCGCCGGCGTCGCCGGCCCCTCCTCGGCGAGCGCGGACCACGGCGCCCGCTCCGGGGTGGCCGCCCGCCCCTCCGGGCAGTGTCGCCGGTAGTCGCACCAGCCGCACTGCCGGCCGGGCCGCGGCGGGAACAGCACGTCCGGGTCGCCGCCGGTGGCCAGCCCGCCGGCCGCGGCCTCGATGTCGTCCGCGGTGTCGCTGGCCCGGGCCACGTGCCGGCCGAGCGACTCCTCGGTGTGCTCCCAGCCGGCGACCCGGCCGGTCGGCAGGTGGTGCAGCTCCACCCGGGAGCACGGCCGGCGCAGCGTCCGCCGGGCGGCCAGCACATACACCGCCAGCGCCAGCGACCCGCGGGCGTCGTCGGTGCCGGGCACCCAGCGGCCGGTCTTGTAGTCGACGACGACCAGCTCGCCGTCCCGGCTGTCGATCCGGTCGACCCGGCCGGACAGCGCGAGCCGGTCGGTGCGCACCGCCACCCCGCGCTCCACCCCGACCGGCTCGTCCGCCGGGTCGAGGGTCGCCACGTACGCCTCCACCCAGTCGCGGGCCCGCGCCCGCCACCGGGCCGACTGGGCGGCGTCGGCGAAGCCGTCCGGAATCCAGGCGGCGTCGAGCAGCGAGCCGGCCGCGGCCGGCGTCCGCCGCCGCAACGGCAGCAGCCACCAGTCACGCAGCGCGTTGTGCACCGCGGCGCCGAGCGAGTTGTGCGCCCACGGCGGGCCCTTCGGCGGCGCCGGCCGGACCAGGTAGGTCAGCCGGTAACGCCGGGGGCACTCGGTGAACGTGCCGAGCCGCGACGGGGTCGCCGCGAAGAGCCGGCGCGGCATGCCCTCGAAGCCGAGCTGCTCGCTGGCCACCGAGCCCACACCTACCAGCTGCCCCCGCCGGAGTTGCCGCCGCCACCGCGGCCGCCGCCGCCCCAGTCGCCGCCGCCCCCGCCGCCGCCGCCCCAGTCGCCGCCGCCCCCGCCACTGCCACCGAAGCCGCCGCCGAACCCGCCGCCGCCGCTGCCGTCCCAGCCGGCACCGCCGTCATTCGCGTCCTCCCGACCGGCCTCGTAGCCCCGGCCGTAGCCCGCGTCCCAGCCGCCGCTGCCGCCCCAGCCGCCGAACCCGCCGGACAGCACCGAGCCGAGCAGCAGCGTCTGCCAGAAGGGCGCCGAATACCACCCGCCGGGGATGCCGGACCCGCCGCCGTAGTAGTACGGCGCGCCCGGCGTGTACTCCGGGAAGCCCTGGTAGGACTGGCCGCCGACGCTCACCTCGCGCGGCGTGGTGAGCTGCTCACCCTGCTTCGGCGCGATCGGCGGCAGCTCCGGCCCGGGGTCGAGACCGAGCTCGACCCGGGCCGTCCGGGCCGCCTGCAGCCCCTCCAGCGCGGTCCGCCGGGCCACGTCGTACTCCTCGTGGGTGTCCGCGTGGGACAGCTGCGAGCCGGTGGCGGTGTAGCGCTCGCTGGCGTCGACCAGCGCCTGCCGGGCCACCGGGTCGTCGCCCGGATTGAGGTTTTGCACGTCCGCGCCGAGCCGGTCGTACAGCGAGAGCACCTCGGCGCGGCGGCCCTCCAGCTCCTTGAGCCGGCGGCGGCGCCGGCTCACCGCGTAGGCCCCGCCGGCGGCCGCGCCCGCGGCCCCGATCGCGCCGATGCCGAGCACCCACGGCCACGGGCTGCCGCCGCCGGCGTCGCCGGCCACGTCGGTGGCCCCGGCCGCCGAGCTCTGCGAGCAGGTCGCGCTGGTGGCCGCCGGCGCCGCGTCCACCCGGGCGACGAAGTCGCGCAGCGCGGAGGTGACGTCGTTGCGCTGCTGCAGCTCGGTGCGGTTGGCGTCCACCGCGGACTTCGCCGCATTGCTGGCCGCGCCCGCGCACAGCGCCGAGGAGGCCGCGCTGAACGACCGGCCGGCCACCACGCCCACGGTCAGCGGCGCGTCGGGCGACAGCGTCCGCCCGATGAGCAGGGCCGCGTCGTACGCCCTCGGGTTGCTCCCGTAGTCCTCCTCCGGCAGCACCGCGATCTTGATCGGCCGGGAGCCGATCGCGGCCCGCACCGCGGCCTCGTCGATGCCGGGCGAGCTGACCCCGGGCGCCACGTAGACCGGGTCGGACCCCAGCGCACCGATCGCGTCCTCGACCGCGTCCGCGTGCGCCGCGGGCGCGCCCGCGAGCAGGACCAGGCCGCTGCCGAGCAGCCCGGCGGCGAGGGCGAGGAAGCGCTTCACGCCCGCAACGGTAGTCCCCGGCCCCGATGTCCCGTGCGCGGCATCCACAGCCGCTCAGCCCGCCTCGGCGACGAAGCCGAGCACCGACTCGGCCACCAGCTGCACCGCGATCGCGGACAGCAGCAGGCCGGCGATCCGGCTCACCAGCACGATGCCGCTCTCCCGGACCACCCGGATGATGCCGCCGGAGAAGCGCAGCGCGACGTACAGCACCAGGTGCACCGCGACGATCGCGACGGCGAGGGAGACCAGGTCGGCGGCGCCGTCCGCGCGCCGGACGAAGACGATGGTGGCCACGATCGTGCCCGGCCCGGCCAGCAGCGGGGTGCCCAGCGGGACCAGCGCCACGTTCACGTCCTGCACCTGCTGCGGGTCCTCCGCCCGCCCGGTGAGCAGGTCGAGCGCGACCAGCAGCAGGAGCAGCCCGCCGGCGCCCTGCAGCGCCGGGATGCCGATGCCGAGGTAGTCGAGGATCTGCTGGCCGAAGATCGCGAACGAGCAGATCACCACGAACGACACGGTGACCGCCTGCCAGGCCGCCCGGCCGCGGGCCCGCCGGGTCCGGCCGGCGGTGAGCGCGAGGAAGAGCGGGATCGTGCCCGGCGGATCCATGATCACGAAGAGCGTGACGAACGCCTCACCGAAGAACCGCGGATCGAAGACCGCGTCCATGCGAGCTCAGCCGACCACCGGGGCGGACCCGGTCGCCCGCGCCAGCAGCGCCTCGTACGCCGCCGGCGCGGTGCGTCCGCCCGCGCCGACCCGGACCCGCTTGTTCGTCCCGTGGTAGTCGCTGGAGCCGGTGACCAGCAGCCCGAGGTCCGCGGCCAGCCGGCGCAGGTGGTCCCGGTCCTCCGGGCTGTGGTCGGGGTGGTCCACCTCGATCCCGGCCAGCCCGGCCGCCGCCATCGCGACCACCGCGTCGTCGCCGACCACCCGCCCGCGCATCCGGGCCAGCGGGTGCGCGAAGACGGCCACCCCGCCGGCCTCGGTGACCAGCCGGACCCCGGTCAGCGCGTCGAGGTCCTGCTTGGGCTCGTGGTACGGCGAGCCGGTGCGCAGCAGGGTGGCGAAGGCCTCGTCGACCGAGGAGACCACGCCCGCCTCGACCAGCGTGCGGGCGATGTGCGGGCGGCCGACCGACGCGTTCCCGGCCAGCGCGGAGACCCGCTCCCAGCTCACCGGCAGGCCGTCGGCGGCCATCCGGGCGGTCATCCGCTCGGCCCGGCCGAGCCGGCTGTCCCGCAGCGCGGCCAGCGCCGCGGCCAGCCCCGGGTGCGCCGGGTCGATCAGGTAGCCGAGCACGTGCAGCTCGGTCGGCCGCTCCCCGTTGTCCGGGGTCCACCGGCAGGACAGCTCCAGCCCGGGCACCAGGGTCAGCCCGGGCGGCACCGCCGCGGCCGCCTCGGCCCAGCCGATGGTGGTGTCGTGGTCGGTGAGCGCGACCACGTCCAGCCCCGCCTCCCGGGCGGTCGCGACCAGCACCGCCGGCGGGTCGGTCCCGTCCGAGGCGGTGGAGTGGGCGTGCAGGTCGATGAGCATCTCGGCCGAAACGGTACGGCCTGGGCACGCTCCTCGGCCGGGGGACCCGGCGGCGCGCCGTCAGTCGTCCGCGGGGTCGGTGCCGCTCGGCGGCGGGCCGTCCTGCGGCCGGCGCGGCGGCGGCAGCGGGCTCTCCGACCGGGACCCCTCACCGCCGCGCCGCGGCTCGTGGAAGCGGGGCAGCTCGACGGTCGGCTCCGGCCGCCGGTACGCCCCGTCGTCCCAGCCGTCGTCCGCGCGCGGCTCGACGGAGTTCCGGTCGTACCGCGGGTAGTCCCGGTCGTAGTCCAGGTCGTCGTCCCGGTCGGCCAGCAGCACCTGGTCCCGGTGGGCGAGGATCTGGTCGAGCTGGGACGGCGGCGGCGCGCTCGGCGCCGGGCCGGGCTGCTCGTCCGCCTCCTGCCGGCGGCGCCGGGAGAAGCGGCGCCAGCGTCCCAGGACGGCCCGGTCCTTCTCCTCCTCGGCCTCCCACTGGGCGACCGTGACCAGCGCCCCCGGCGCGCCCTTGTCGCCGCCGAAGAGCAGCTCGGAGATCTGCATGTAGAGCTTCTCCGGCTGCGGCACGAAGTCGATGTGGCTGAGCGCCTGGTCCTGACCGGCGGTCTCCACCACGAACTGCCCGTACCCCAGCATCAGCCCGGTGGCCGACCGGTTGAACGTCAGGTCGGTGACCTTGACCAGCGGCATGATCGCCACCTTGCGGGTCACGATGCCGGTCACCAGCAGCACCCGCTTGTCGGTGACGACCAGCTTCTCCACGTACCAGTCGCCGATGATCCACATCCACCGCACGACCACGAAGACGCAGAAGTAGACGACGACCATCTGGACGAAGCCGACGCCCGACAGGACCCGGGCCAGCAGGACGCCGAGGATCAGCAGCAGCACGCTCTGGATGGTGCTGGCGGCGAGCACCGCCCAGTGCCGCCGGATGTTGATGACCGGCCGCTCCGTCGGGAGCAGGTACTTCGCGGGATCGGCCATGGACGCCTACCTGCCCGGACCCGGCATGTCAGAGCCCGCTCACGATGGTGGGGTCGTACAGCACGAAGGCGAGCGCGGTGAACAGGATCGCCATGATGGCGAAGGCCCGGCCGGACCGCAGCCCGGGCACCAGCGTGATGATGACCAGGAATCCGATCGCGGCCACGCCGATCGCCGCCCAGAGGTTGCCGGCGACGGCCGTGCCCGACAGGCGGGCGACCTGGTCGCCGATGAAGGTGACGACGGTCGCTCCGGCCTGCCAGATGCCGTCCCAGAACTGCCGTCCGGTCGGCGTCTGGAACCCGATGATCACGGCGATGGCGAGACCGGCGACGAGCAGGGCGCCGCCGACCTTGTTCAGGGCGTTCACGTCACAACCTCCGGAGTGCGCGGCGTCCGTCCCCGTCCGTGACGACGAGCCTACGTTAGGTGCACCAGACCGGACCAGCGCCGCCGTCGCCGGTGATCACGATAGCCGCCGCCGGCGGCCGGCCGGCTCACGACTCGCCCGGGCTCCGCTGCAGGTAGGGCGAGGGCGCGCCGAGGACGAAGTCGGCCGGCACCCGGTCCCGCAGGTCGTGCAGCACGACGTGCTCCAGCAGCACGTAGCCGGCCTCGGCCGGCCAGAGCACCGCCCACAGCCAGACCCCGAGCGCCTCGCCGGCCAGCACCGCCCGGTCGGCCGGCGCCCCGAGCACCGTCCACAGCGCGGTCGGGTGGCCGGCCGCGTGCACCTTCGCCGCGGCCGGGCCGGCCAGGTCGGGCATCGCCGCGGTCGCCGGCAGCCCCGCGTACCCCGGTCCGAGCCCGACCCCCGGCTCCTCCGCCACCAGCAGCAGGTCCGCCACCCCGCCCAGCGGCGCCGGGCCGGAGCAGGCCAGCACCGTGCCGCGGGTGCCGCTGCGGTCGTCCCCGGCCCAGCCGATCCCGGTCACCGTCCACCCGGGCAGCAGCGGCGACGGCGCCCAGAACGGCACCGCGGCGGCGGTCCGGAGCCGCTCCACCGCCTCCGGACCGGCCGTCGGCAGCACGTGCAGCGGCAGCACCGGGCCGTGCCGGTCGCAGCGCCAGTCGCTGGAGAACAGGCCGGGGGGCCGGACGGCATCCCCGCACCGCGGGCAGCAGGGCGGTGTCACGCTTCCCACGGTCGGGTGACCCGCGGGTGGAAGTCAAGCACCTACGGTGAGCGGCGTGGAGCCGCCGAGGGTGCCGTGCGCGGGCGCGGTGGTGCACGACCCGGCCGGCCGGCTGCTGCTGATCCGGCGCGGCCGGGAGCCCGGCCGGGGGCTGTGGTCGCTGCCCGGCGGCCGGTGCGAGCCCGGCGAGACCGCCGCGCAGACCGCCGTCCGCGAGGTCCGGGAGGAGACCGGGCTCACGGTGGCGGCCGGCGCGCTGGTCGGCCGGGTGGAGCGGCCCGGCCTCGGCGGCGCGGTCTACGTGGTCGACGACATCGCCTGCACGGTCGTCGGCGGCACGCTGGCGGCCGGCGACGACGCGGACGACGTCCGCTGGGTGGACGCCGCCGAGCTGGCCCGGCTGCCGCTCAGCGCCGGCCTGCTCGACGCGCTGACCGGATGGGACGTGCTGCCGCGCTGCTAGGGCGTGTCGACGATCGAGACCGGGGCCACCGGCGGCGAGTCCGCGTCGCCCTCGACCAGGCCCATCGTCCAGGTCACCAGCCACATGCCCAGCGCGGCCAACACGAAGATGAGCAGGAACGCGGCGGCGGTCCGGCGGATGTCCCACCAGTCCTGACGGTGCCGCTCGCCGGCCAGCCCGCCGCTGGCCTTCCACAGGTCCCGCGGGGTCACCGCACGGCGGCAGTCGTTGATCCGCCGGACCACCTCCGCCTCGCTGAGGTCGCCGGCCGCGCGGCGCTGCTCCAGCAACCCGATCGCGGTCTGGATCTGCTCGCGGCTCACCAGCTCCGCCTGTCGCTCGGCCACCGTGCCCTCCCGTGCTCGCGTCCCCACGCCACTATGACGACGTGGCCGGACGCCCGGGTTGCTCGCCGCCGCGCGCCTGGACGTACTCGGCCGTGGGCACCATCACCTTGCGCCGGAAGACGCAGACCAGCGTGCCGTCCTGCTTGTGCCCGCGGGTCTCCACGGTGACCACGCCGCGGTCGGTCTTCGAGGTGGACGGCCGCTTGTCCAGCACCGTCGTCTCCCCGTAGACGGTGTCGCCGTGGAAGGTCGGCGCGACGTGCCGCAGCGACTCCACCTCGAGGTTGGCGATCGCCTTGCCGGAGACGTCCGGCACCGACATGCCGAGCAGCAGCGAGTAGACGTAGTTGCCGACCACCACGTTGCGGCCGAAGTCGGTCGTCTGCTCCGCGTAGTGCGCGTCCAGGTGCAGCGGGTGGTGGTTCATGGTCAGCAGGCAGAAGAGATGGTCGTCGTACTCGGTCACGGTCTTCCCGGGCCAGTGCTTGTAGACCGCGCCGACCTCGAACTCCTCGTACGTGCGCCCGAAGCCCATGCTGTGCCCGCTCCTCCCGCCGGTCCGCCGCCGGCCCCGCAGCCGGTACGGGACAGTCTGGCGTACCTGCGGGTAAGATCGGTCCTCGGCTCACCCGCCGGCGACCGAAGGAGGTGACGCGGTGAGCAGCCGCCCAGGTAGTACCAGCCGCGTCCCGCACCCGGTCTCCGTCGGGCTGCCGCGCGGCTGACGTCCGCGGCTTCCGACTCCTCAGTGCGGGGCGCATCGCCCGTGTGCGATCCCGCCTGCCGTCAGGAGCCCGGCCATGTCGATGCTGCCCCAGCTGCGCACCCGTGCGCCCCACCTGCGCGCGCCCCGCCCGCCCCGGCGCCCGCTCGCGGTCGGGCCGGCCGAGGCGTCCGACCACGTCGTCGACTGCGCCATCTACGCCGACGGCCGCCGCCGACCCGGCAGCTGCACGCCCGCGGACATCGCCGCGATGCGGCGGGCCGGCGACGGCTTCGTCTGGCTGGGGCTGCACGACCCGGACGAGGCCGAGCTCACCGCGCTGGCCGAGCGCTTCGACCTGCACCCGCTGGCGGTCGAGGACGCGCTGTCCGCCGAGCACCAGCGGCCCAAGCTGGACCGCTACGAGGACACCCTCTTCACGGTGCTCAAGACCGTCCGCTACATGCACCCCTCCTCGCCGGCCGCCGACGTCGAGGTGGTGGAGAGCGGGGAGATCTCCGTCTTCGTCGGCCGCGACTTCGTGATCACCGTACGGCGCGGCGAGCCGGGCGGCCTGCGCGGCCTGCGCCGCACCCTGGAGCAGGACCCGGAGCGGCTGGCGTTCGGGCCGTCCGCGGTGCTGCACGCGATCATGGACCGGATCGTGGACGACTACCTGGTCGTGGTGGAGAGCATGCAGCTCGACATCGACGCGGTCGAGACCGCGGTCTTCGGCGGACCCGGCCGGTCCCGCCGGGACGCCGAGCGGATCTACGTGCTCAAGCGCGAGGTGCTCGAGCTGCGCCGGGCGGTGACGCCGCTGGCCGCACCGCTGCGGACGCTGTCCGAGCGGCCGGTGCGGCTGGTGCACCCGGAGATCCGCGAGTACTTCCGGGACGTCGAGGACCACCTGTCCCGGGTGACCGAGCAGATCGGCGCGTTCGACGAGCTGCTCACCACGATCATCCAGGCCAACCTGGCCCAGGTGACCGTGGAGCAGAACGAGGACATGCGGCGGATCTCCGCCTGGGTGGCGATCCTGGCCATCCCGACCGCGGTGGCCGGCATCTACGGCATGAACTTCACGCACATGCCCGAGCTGGAGTGGCGGTACGGCTACCCGCTGACGCTGCTGGTGATCGCGGCGATCTGCCTGACGCTGCACCGCGGCTTCCGGCGCAACGGCTGGCTCTAGCGGCGGGTCGGCTGCGGGCCCGGCCGGGCGGAGTCCGGGTCCGGGTCCGGCCGGGCCGGGTCCGGGCGCCGCCGGGCCGGCTCCCGGACGGCGGCGCTGGTGAGCGCGGCCACGCCGAGCAGCACGGCGACGGTGGTGAGCGCCCGCAGCACGCTGAGCTGGTCGCCGAGGAAGCCGACCAGCGGCGGGCCGCCGAGGAACGCGCAGTAGCCGATCGAGGCGACCACGCTGACCCGGGCGGCGGCCCGGCTCGGGTCGTCCGCGGCGGCGCTCATGCCGACCGGGAAGCCGAGCGAGATGCCCAGCCCCCACAGCAGCGCGCCGGCGAAGGCCAGCGGCGCGACCGGCGCGAAGACGAAGAACACCAGCCCGACCACGGCCAGCGCGGCGAGGGTGCGCACCACCGGGACCCGCCCGTACCGGTCCAGCAGCGCCGGGCCGAACCACCGGCCGGCCGTCATCGCGGCCAGGAAGCCGGCGAAGGCGAGCGTGCCGACCGCGGCCGGCAGCCCGTACCCGTCGATGACGGCGACGCTGATCCAGTCGTTGCCGGCGCCCTCGGCGAAGGCGAAGGCGAGCGTGAAGACGCCGATGAGCAGGGTGCGCGGCTCGAGCCAGGCAGCCAGCGCGCCGGGCCGCTGCTCCTGGTCGCCGGCACCACCGGCGGCGTCCAGGTCGTCCTGGTCGTCCTGGTCGGGCAGGAAGCGCCGCACTTCGAGCACGACCACGACGCTTACCACGACCGCGGTCGCGAGCAGGTGCGCGACCACCGGCACGCCGAGCGCGACCATCGCGGCGCCGATCAGCGCGCCGGCCACCGTGCCCAGGCTGTAGCCGGCGTGGAAGCGGGACATGATCGACCGGCCCAGCCGGCGCTCCACCCCGGCGCCCTGGACGTTCATCGCCACGTCCCAGGCGCCGTTGGCGAAGCCGAGCAGGAAGAGCCCGACGACCACCGGCACCAGGCCGACCAGCTGCCCGACGGCCACTCCGGCCAGCGCCAGGCCGAGCAGCAGGGCCATCGCGGTGACCGTGCGGCGGGAGCCGATCCGGGCGATCACCGGGCCGGACGCGGGCAGCGCCAGCACGGACCCGGCGGCGATCGCCAGCAGCACCAGCCCGAGCTCGGACGGATCGAGGCGGAGGTGGTCGCGGACCTGGGGGATCCGGGCGGCCCAGCTGGCGAAGGCGAAGCCGGAGCCGGCGAAGGCGGCGTACGTGGCCCGGGTCGCGGCCCGCACCGCCGCAACCGGCGGTCCCGACGTCGCCTCGGTCACCCGCACTCCCCCGCGGCCCGCGCCATCGCCTCGGTCACCCGCACTCCCCCGCGGCCCGCGCCATCGCCTCGGTCACCCGCACTCCCCCGCGGCCCGCGTCGCCTCGCGGCAGACCCGCCTCTGCGCCCCAGTCATCTCCCCGACCGTACGTGCCCCGCCCCGCCCGGGCGCGCCGCCGCCGGGACCGGGGCGGAGGGGACCGCGGTCCGGACGCGTCGAGGGCCGGTCACCCGGCGGGTGACCGGCCCTCGGCCGGGGTGCTCGGCGTGCTCAGCTGGCCCCGCCGGTGAACGCGGCGCGGACCTCGTCCTCGCGCTGCGCGTAGTTGCGGGCGGCCTGGTCGGTCGCCTGGGAGAAGAAGGAGGTCGCCTCCTTCACGTCGCGGCCGGCCTGGTCGAGCTTGGTGTGCAGGTTCTGCGCCTCGTTGGCGGCGACGCCGACCCAGCCGGAGCTGACGACGCTCTGCACCGCGTTCTTCAGGAAGGCGAGGTGGCCCTCGATGTTGCCCGCGCCGGTGGCGATGCGGGTGGCGTCGGCCTGCAGGGTCTCCGCCGTGACGTTGAATCCGGTTGCCATTGTGAATGTCCTCCGTGGTTATCGGCCGGGGAGCGTCAGGCGAACATGCCCTTGATCTTGGACTCGGCGTCGCCGTAGGCGGAGTTGGCCCGACCCACCAGCCCACCGAACTGGGCGATCGCGTCCTGCACGTTCTTCTGGGCGGTCTCCAGCTGCGCGTACCGGGCGCCGAACTGGTCCTGCGCGGAACCGGTCCAGTAGGCCTGGGTGCCGTTGACGGTGCGCTTGATGTCTTCGATCTCGGTGAGGATCTTCTGGGCTGACGAGTTCACCTGGCTCTGAAGCTCCGCGAGGGAGCTGAAGTCGACCTTGATCTGGCCGGACATAGGGTCCTACCTCCATGATCATCGCCCGCCAGAGGACAGGCGTACCGGATGGCGCAGGAAGGATAAGCGTGCTGAGGGGTGGAATGGAAGGGTAGGCGTAGAAAATCTTTTTGGCGGCTTATGTCCGGATCACAGGTAGGACCGCACGTCCCACAGCTCCGGGTAGAAGCGCAGCCCGAGCCGGCCCCGCAGATACGGCGCGCCGGTCGAGCCACCGGTGCCCGACTTGGTGCCGATCTGCCGCTCCACCATGAGCACGTGCCGGGACCGCCACCGCGCCCACATCGAGTCGTGCTCGACGAGGGCCTCGGCGAGATCCCAGAGCGGACCGTACGCCATCCGGTCCCGGCTCACCTCCAGCAGCCCCGCCCGCCGCGACTCCTCGGTCGCGACGTCGAAGCCGGCCTTGTCGAGCAGCAGCACGAAGCCGTCCCACAGGGTGGGCTCGGCCAGCCGGCGGGCCAGGCGGACCCGCTCGGCCTCGCTGGCGTGCGCGAGCCGGCGCAGATATGCCTCGTCCTTGGCCCCGGACAGGAACTCGATCTCCCGGAACTGCACGGACTGGAAGCCGCTGGCCGGCGCCAGCAGGGCCCGGAAGGCGAGGAAGTCCTGCGGGGTCATGGTCTCCAGCACGTCGACCTGCTCGACCAGCACCCGCTCGATCGCGTGCGCCCGCTGCAGCCTGATCCGCGGGAGGTATTCCTCGCCGGCCAGCATCCGGTCGCGGGCGTCGCCGAGCTCGTGCAGCAGCTGCTGGAACCACAGCTCGTACACCTGGTGGATCGTGATGAACAGCAGCTCGTCGTGCGCCGGCTGCTGGTCGGGCCGGCCGTCCCCGCCCGCCGGCCCGCCGCCGTCCGCCGACTCGCCGTCGGCCGGGCCGCCGTCGGCCGGGGCGCCGGACGCCGGCACCTGCTGGTCCAGCAGCTCGGGCAGCCGCAGGTAGCTCCCGTACGACAGGCGGGCGCCCTCCTCGCCGAACCGCCGCTCGTCGCCGGTGCGGGGAGCGCTCATCCCTGGTGGGGGTAGCGGTGGTCGGTGGCCGGCGCGAAGGTCTCCTTGATCGTCCGTGGCGAGACCCAGCGCAGCAGGTTGAGCACGGAGCCGGCCTTGTCGTTGGTGCCGCTCGCCCGCGCCCCGCCGAAGGGCTGCTGGCCCACCACCGCGCCGGTGGGCTTGTCGTTGACGTAGAAGTTGCCGGCGGAGAAGCGGAGCGCCCGGTCAGCCTCCTGGATCGCCGCCCGGTCGGTGGCGAAGACCGCGCCGGTCAACGCGTACGGCGCGACGTCGGCGGCCTGGGCCAGCATGCTCGACCAGTCGGCGTCCTCGTAGACGAGCACGCCCAGCACCGGCCCGAAGTACTCGGTCGTGAAGATCTCGTGCGTCGGGTCGGTGCTGGTCACCACGGTGGGCTGGACGAAGAAGCCGTCGGAGTCGTCGGCCGTGCCGCCGGCCAGCACCTCGGTCGACGGGTCGCTGCCGACCCGGTCCAGCACCGCGGACAGCCGGTCGAAGGCGCGCCGGTCGATCACCGCACCGCCGAACACGGACAGGTCGGTGACGTCGCCGTACTCGATCGACTCGGCGGTCTGCACCAGCTGGTCGCGCACGCCGCCCTCCCAGAGGCTGCGCGGCACGTACGCCCGGGACGCCGCCGAGCACTTCTGCCCCTGGAACTCGAACGCGCCCCGCACCAGCCCGGTGACCAGCCCGGCCGGCTCGGCGCTGGGGTGGGCGACCACGAAGTCCTTGCCGCCGGTCTCGCCGACCAGCCGCGGGTAGCCGGCGTAGCGGTCGAGGTTGCCGCCTACGGTCGACCAGAGGTGGCGGAAGGTGCCGGTGGAGCCGGTGAAGTGGACGCCGGCCAGCTGCCGGTGGGTGAGGGCGACCTCGGAGACGGCGAGCCCGTCGCCGGTGACCATGTTGACCACACCGGGCGGCAGCCCGGCCACCTCCAGCAGCCGCATCGTGTGGTGGGCGGCCAGCTGCTGGGTCGGCGACGGCTTCCAGACCACCGTGTTGCCCATCAGCGCCGGCGCGAGCGGCAGGTTGGCCGCGATGGCGGTGAAGTTGAACGGGGTGATGGCGAGGACGAAGCCCTCCAGCGGCCGGTGATCCATCCGGTTCCACATGCCGGGGGCGGACAGCGGCTGCTCCTCCAGGATGCGCCGTCCGAAGTGGACGTTGAACCGGAGGAAGTCGATCAGCTCGGCGGCGGCGTCGATCTCGGCCTGGTAGCAGGACTTGGACTGGCCCAGCACGGTGGCCGCGTTGAGGGTGTCCCGCCACGGGCCGGCGATCAGGTCGGCGGCGCGAAGCAGGACGGCCGCCCGCTCGTCGAAGGGCAGGTCACGCCAGGCCGGCCCGGCGGCCAGCGCCGCGTCCACCGCCTCCTGCGCGTCGGCGGCCGTCGCGTTGGCCGTGGTGCCGAGGACGGCGCTGTGCCGGTGGGGCTGGACGACGTCGATCCGCTCGCCGCCGGCCATCCGCTGCCGGCCGGCGATGGTGCTGGTCAGCTCGACGCGCTCGCCGGCCAGCTCCTTGATCCGGGCCTCCAGGGACGCCCGCTCGGCGCTGCCCGGCGGGTAGTTGCGCACCGGCTCGTTGCGGGGCGGTGGCGGAGCGGTGACAGCGTCCATGTGCGGCCTCCCGGTGCGTCGTCGAGCCGTGGGGTCTGGACCCATCGTGCCACCGGGGGCGGAGCGGCCGCTGCGGTTGTCCACAGGGGTGGTCGCCGCCGGAATCGCGGCTGTCAGCGCGGCCGGCCGGTGGCGACGATCTGCGCCTCCTGCACCCCCACCTGGTCGGTGTTGCAGAGCTCCAGCGGGAAGACGATCGGCACCACCCAGGGCAGTCGCCACACCACGACCAGCCAGGTCTTGCAGCCGGTGATCCCGTACGCGCCGGTGGTCCGGTAGGTGTAGCTGCAGCTGGACGCCGAGCGCGGGTCGTCCCGGCCGGGGCGGTACTCCTGGCCCGGGCCGCCGCAGAAGCGCCGGCCGTCGGTCTTCCAGGACGTGGACAGCCGGACCGCGAAGCCGCAGACGCCGCCGTAGAGCGGCAGGCAGATGCCCCGGACATCGGCGGTGTTGCGGTCCCAGACCCAGGTCGGCAGCCGCGCGATCAGGCCGTCCTGGTCGGTCGGGCTGGTGGTCAGCTCCGGGGTGAAGTCGAGCCAGTGGTCGAACGCACCGAGCCGCCGCGGCGGGTCCTGTTGTCGGCGGGGCGGGCGACGGTCGGCCGGATCCCAGACGACCACCACGGCGCACCGGCCGGTGGCGGCGGCGCAGGCCGCCTTGGCCGCCGCGGGGCCGGGGTGCCGCGCGGCGAGCTGCCGGGCCCGCGCGGCCGTCTCCGCGCAGAGCACGTAGCGCCACCTGCCGTCGCCGGTCGGCGCCTCGCCGCGCAGCCGGCGGCGGTAGTCGGCGACGTCCTGGACGCTGACGGCGCCGGCGAGTGGGGCACAGGCGTCGTCGCGGACGGAGCCGGCGGTCGCCTCCACGCCCGGGTCGGGGTTGGCCGAGTCCACATAGGCGCCGTCGTCGACGAGGTTGCCGTCCCCGATCACGCTGCTGCCCGGCGGGTCGGCCGGGTCGGCGGCCGCGGTGGCGCCGGACGCGGCGGCCCCGATCGACGCCGCCAGCACCGAGACCAGGACCGCGGCCAGCACCCGCCTCGTCCACCCGGTCCCCGCGCCCGGTCGTGCCGTCGAGCGGAGCGCGCCGGCCCTCGTGCCGGCCGGCCGACCGCGGGAAGCCCTCAGCACTGCACCGCCCCCTTGCCGGTCGCCGCGACGACATACCACCGGTCTCCGCGCCGCTGCAGCGTCATGAGCAACCGGTCCTCGGTCGGGACGTCGTTCCGGTAGCCACGGGGAGCGCGGAGCTTGCCGGTGAGCGCGTCATAGTACGTGTTCGCCGGACCTCGGACGCAATCCTCCACTTCGGCGTATCTGTCCGACTGGTACCGCAGCCGGGGCCGCAAGGTGAAGGCGGTCCGCTGGACCACGCCCTGCTCCTTCAGCGCCCGGATGCTGGCGCGCTGCCGGCTCAGGATCGGATCGACCGCGTAGTCGTCGAGGCCCGGGTCGGCCGGGTCGCCCCGCGCGTACGCCACCTGGAGCGCCTTCCACCAGGCCCCGTACACGGCCAGCACGTCGCCGCCGTCCACCGTCGCCGTCGGGCTCGCCGACGGCGTCGTCACCGCACCGGACGTGGGCGGCGTACCACCGCTCCCGCCCGACGGCCCCGTGGGCAGCGCGGTCGCATCGCCGGCGCCCGCCGAGCAGGCGGACGCGAGGGCCAGCGCGGCCACCACCATGCCCGTCACGCGCCGTCGTGTCCCGAGCACGCCCGACACCATAGGAACGAGGCCCGCCCCAGTCCACCATTTCGCCCCGCTCCGGGCGGATCGTCACATCAGCTCGAGCAGCGGCCCCACCTCCTGCGTCGCATACCAGAGCAGCTCGTGCCCTTCGGCCTCGTCCAGCAGGAACTTGGCGTCGTCGCTGCCCAGGTCCGCTTCGAGGACCGCGTCGGCCGCGGCCCGCACGGCCTTCTCCGCCTCCGACCCGTCCAGGTGCACCGCCGCGATCATGCCGATCGCCACCGGCACCGTCACCCGGACCACGGCCCGGTCGAGGTCCGGTCGGACGTCGACCGCGCCGTCGGGGACGTCGGCCGCGAGCACCACCCGCCGGCGGGCCGCCGTCGGGTCCTCGTCGAGCAGCCGGAGCGAGCCGCGCGCCGCCTCCAGCAGCGCCGCGTACTCCAGCTCGTCCATGTCGCCGTCCCGATACCACTCGCGGAGGTCCGGCGTGACCGCGAAGGCGGTCAGCGGCGGCGGCCCGAGCCGCCCGGTGTCGACGAGCTCGCGCAGCACCTGGGACGTTGCCGGCAGGTAGATCCTCATCGGCCCGCCGTCCCCGTGCGCCGGGACATCCGGCCGGCCCGGTCGGGCCGGCGCAGCGCGTCGGTGCTCGTCCGCAACGAGGTCACCAACACCGCGGTGCGGCGGCGTGGATTCATCAGGTTGGCTCCCATCGCCTGCAGGTCCTCCGGGCCGGGCCCGAGCAGGGTCACCTCGGTCCCCGCTTCGCGCACCCCGGTCGCCTCCGCCAGCACCCGGCGGGTGACCGTGCGCCGCAGCCGACGCTCCGCCCGGGCGACCGGCGAGCGCGGCCGGTCGTAGGCGAAGGACGCCATCGGGGCCAGCACGTACGCCTCGTCCAGCCCGCTGCCGGCGAGCAGGTCCAGGGAGGTCGGTGACGTGGTCCCGCCGTCGACGTAGCGCCGGCCGCCGATGACCGTCGGCGCATACCAGCCCGGGATGGCGCACGACGCCGTGACCGCCTCCGCCAGGGTCGCCGGCGGCGCTCCGGGCCGGCCGAAGACGACCCGCTGCCCGCCGGCGTAGTCCATGGCCACCACCCACGCCTGCGGCTGGACCGGCCACTGCGGCAGTCCGCCCGGGCCGGGGACGGCGGCGGACACGCGGTCGATCATCCGGCGCAACGGCTCCAGCGTGCCGCGGCCGCGCGGGAGGACCGCGCTGAGCGCCGCCAGCGGTGGCACCTGGGTCGGGTGCCGGGCGACCCGCCGGAGCAGGTCGGGCGAGCCCACCCCGAGCCGCGGCCGGGGCGGCAGCGCACCGCCGCTGTCCCGGTCGTAGTCCCAGCCGATGTCGAGGTCGCCCGGGAGGGGGATCCCCTGCTGGTGTCGCAGCATCATCTCGACGCTCACGCCGCTGCCGAGCAGCGCGGCCAGGATCGAGCCGGCCGAGGTGCCGACGCACACGTCGGCGTCCCGGGCGTCGAAGCCCTCCTCCGCCTCGAGCGCGGCCAGCGCGCCGACCATCCAGGCGAAGCCGAGCACGCCCCCGGCACCGAGGACGAGCCCGCGCCGCACCGATGCGGCAGCCGGCCGGCCGGTCATCTCACCGTGTCCACGAGCTCGGCGAGCGCCTCCTCGATCAGGGAGCCGATCACCTCGACGTCCGGCAGCGCGTCGCGATCCGCGTTGAGCCCGTAGAAGACACCGCCGTTGTAGGAGGTCAGGCCGACGCACAGGCCCTGACCCTTGGCCAGGGGCACCACCGGGAACATCTCCAGCAGCTGGGCGCCCGCCGCGTACAGCGGGAACTGCGGGCCGGGCACGTTGGTGACGACGAGGTTGAACAGCCGCCGGGTGAAGCTGCTCGCCGCGCGCGCACCGAGCGAGTGCAGCGTCGGCGGCGCGAAGCCGCCGAGCGCGACCAGCGCATCCGCCCCCACCGACTGGCCCGACTCCTTGTGCCCCTTCATCGCGTAGCTGACCTGGGACAGCCGCACCACCGGGTCGGGCTCGCCGACCGGCAGGTCCACCAGATAGGACGACACGCGGTTGCCCAGGCCGCGGTCGGTGTCGCCGCGGACGGAGACCGGCACCATCGCCCGCAGCGTGCTGGCACTGGTCACCGCCTCGCCACGGGACATCAGCCAGCTCCGCAGCGCGCCGGTGACCGTGGCCAGGACCACGTCGTTGACCGTGCCGCCGTGCGCCTTGCGCACCCGCTTGTAGTCGTCCAGGTCGGTCCGCGCAACGGCGAAGCGCCGCTGCTCGCCGATCGACACGTTCATCGGGGAGGCGGGCGCCGGCCGGGCGGCGACCCGGGCGGCGGCGGCGAGACCGCCGACGGCACCGGCCAGCCGTGCCGCCGTCGTGCGGACGTCCAGCACGCCCATCCGGACCGTGTCGACCACCGCGGTCGGCCGGCGAACCAGCTCCGCCACCGCATCGGCGACCAGGCCGACCATGCCGGGCGGCGGGGCCGGCATCCACAGCGTGTCCGGCACGTCCCGAGGCGTCGGCGTCACGTCGAGGATCACCTGGCCGATGTCGACCGCGCTGACCCCGTCGACCATCGCGTGGTGGGTCTTGGTGATCACCGCGATGCGACCGCCGGCGAGGCCCTCCACCAGGTACATCTCCCAGAGGGGGCGGTTGCGGTCGAGACGGCGGGACATCAGCCGCCCGACCAGCTCGTGCAGCTGCGCGTCCGAGCCCGGGCGCGGCAGCGCCGACCGGCGCACGTGGAAGGTGACGTCGAAGTCGCTGTCGTCCACCCACACCGGGTTGGCCAGGTGGCCGGGGACCCACTTGATCTTCTGCCGGTAGCGTGGGACGAGGCCGATGCGGTCCTCGATCAGGGAGACCAGCCGGTCGTAGTCGAAGCCGTCGCCCGGCGGCTGGAAGACCGCCAGGCCACCGACGTGCATCGGCGTGGTCGGCTCCTCCATGTAGAGGAAGGACACGTCGAGCGCGCTCAACCGGTCGGTCGTCACGACGCACCTCCTCCGCATCGCCACGGCCCGGTGGGTCGCTGAAAGCGAGCACGACCATCGTGACACGGGGTCAAGGACGGCGGCGGCGGTCGTCCACAGGCGAGCCGGCCGTCCACAGATCGCGATCGAGCCCTTCCGCGGCTTGACTCAACCCCGGTACGACATCCGCATGCGAATCACCGGAGCGGCACGCCCAGCAGCACCTCGAGCTCGTCCGCGGTGGACTCGACGGCGGTGTGATGGACGCCGACCATCCCCACCGCCGCCGCGGCCCGCACGTTCGGCGCCAGGTCGTCCACGAAGACGACCTCGGCCGGCGGCAGCCCGAGCTGCTCCGCCGCCAGGTGGTAGATGGCCGGATCCGGCTTGCGCAGGCCGACCTCGCCGGAGATCACCACCGTGTCGAAGAGCGTGTCCCAGCCGTCCCGGGGGTAGTCCAGGCCCCAGGAGTTGGACAGCAGGCCGGTGCGGATGCCCGCCGCCTTGGCCGCCCGGACGATCCCGATCATGCTGGCGTCCGGCTGGAAGCCGGCGAACATCCTGGTCAGCATGCCGGCCACGGCGGGCCGGCCGGCCGGCTCCCCGTCGGCCTCGTCGAGCAGCTCGGCCGCCAGCCGGCGCTCGAAGTCCGCCGCGGTGATGCGCCCGGTCTCCAGGTCGTGCACCGCGTTGGCCTCCGCGTCGGTGGCCAGCCAGCGCCGCATCAGCCGGCCGAAGCGCTCGCGGTCGATGCCATCGGTCCGGAGCCAGACCTCCGTCGCCTCCGCGAGCGGCGTGGTCAGCACCCCGCCGTAGTCCACGAGAAGGCCGCGCAGCTCCGCCACCACGCCTCAGGTCTACACGACGGTGGGTCCGGCGACGACGGCGCACCGTCAGCGCCGGCGGGCGGGCAGCAGCCGGCGGCGGCGACCGGCCGGCGCCGGGACCCCGGCGAGGGTCCGGGCAAGGTCCGCGACGGCGTGCCGGAGCGGGCTGTCCGGCGCTGCCTCGGCGAGCGTGCGGCCGGTGCGCATCGCGGTGTCGACGACCGCCGGCGCGGCGGGCAGGTAGCCGCCGGCCGAGACACCCGCCCAGCGGCGCAGCGCGGCGTCGATCTCCCGGCGCGGCTCACCCGGGACGACCGTGGGACGCACCTTGTTGACCACCACCAGCGGCTGGACGCCGGGCACCGCCGCGCGCAGCTCTTCGAGCCCGCGCACCAGGCGGCGCAGGCCCACCGGATCGGCGCTGCCGACGCACACCACGGTGTCGGCCGCCCGGAGCACGGCCAGGGTGGCGCCGTTCCGCCGAGGAGCCGCGGTGTCGTACTCGAGCTCCTCGTCGTGCTCCAGGCAGAAGCCGCAGTCGACGACGGTCGCGGCGGCGAGGTGCCGTGCCTGCTCCAGGACGGCGAGCATCGCGCGCGGCCGCAGCTCCGGCCACCGGTCCGCGCGGACCGGACCGGTGAGCACCCGGAGCGTCGGCGTCAGCCGGCGGCACAGACCGGCGAGGTCGGCCGCATCGAAGCGGCCGTGCGCGGCGGTGTGGCAGCCGACCACCAGGCCGGCCGACTCGTCGAGCAGGCCGAGCGTCTGCGCCACCGTCCCGCCGTAGACGTCGGCGTCCGCGAGCAGCGTCGAGACACCGAGCCGGGCGGTCTCGTCGGCCAGCCCGATCGCCACAGTGGTCCGGCCCGGCGCGCCGGCCGGTCCCCACACCGCGACGACCCGACCCCGGCCACGCGGCGGCGGTGGCGCCGGCGACGCCGGCCGCAGCAGCGGCAACGCCGCCGCCGGGTCGCCGGTCGACACGTCGTCGGCGACCAGGCCGTCCGACACGGCCTGCATGACGGCCCGGGCGACCGCCTCGGCACCGGCGTCGGCGGCGACGATCCGGTGCACGCCCAGACCGCGGAGCCGCTGCTCGGCGCCGACGTCTCCCGGGTGGACGAGCCCCACCGCGGCCACCCCGGCCGAGGCGAGCCGGCCGATCGTGTCCCGGTCCAGCCGGCGGAGATCGACGGAGACCAGCGCCGCCCGGGCGACGCCGCTCGCGGCGGTGGACAGCAGCTCGGGGATGTCCGCGCAGCGGCGCACCACCGTGACGCCGTGGTCCTCGCGGCCGAGCCGGGCGACCAGGTCCGACTCCCACGGCGCCCCTGGCAGGGCGGTGAGCACCGGGACGCGCATCACCCGCCGCCCGACCGTACGCAGGACGCCGGACCCGCGGCCCGACCCGGCGGGTCCCCCTCGAGCACGACGAGCCGGATGGTCGCCTCCCGGCTCAGCGCGGCCAGCACCCGCTCCGCTTCGGCCGCCTCGACGCGCACGACCACCTGAAGCGCACCCGTGCCGGTGGACAGTGCGCCGGCCTCGGTCCGCACCTCCTGCACCGGTGCGGCCGCGAGCACCCGCTCGGGCGGGCAGTCCTTGCTGCTGGCCCAGACGTCGACCGACTGGCCCCGGCTGATCGCCGGAGCATTCGCCGGCGGCACCGGGATGTTGACCACGACCGCGGGCGGGACCATGCGCACGGCGGCCACCGGCAACAGCTCACCCTCGGCCAACCGCCGGGTCACCGTACGGCCGGCCGGCGACGCAGCGATGTCGAGGTAGCCGGGGGCGACCTCGAACAGGCGCACCCGCGCCGGCCGCAGGTCCTCGGCCGTCAACACCGTCCCGGCCGCGACGTCCCGAGCGACCGCCCAGACCAGCACCGACCGGTCGGCGGCCGACAGCAGCATCGACCCGGCGCCGACCGACAGCGTGATCAGCAGCACCCCGCTGAGAAGTCGAGGATTGATCCACGACGGGACCGGCACCCGACGAGCGGGGAGGGACGGCGGGTCGACCATCAGGGCTCCTTTAGTCGCTTTTCGGCAGTTATACACCTTTGATGCGCCGCAAGCATGCCGCTTTCTCACCCCCGGCCTCCCAAGGCGGCCGCCGTGCCTTCCGGATGTGGACGGGCCGGCGGGCACCGCTCTGCCCGCTGCCACACTGATCAGGTCGGCCCCGCCCAGCCGTCGGAAGGACGAGATGCCCGAAGAGCGCTTCCTGACGCTGAGCGACGTCGCCGACGTCCTGAACATCTCCGCGTCGCAGACCTACGCACTGGTCCGCAACGGCGCCCTGCCGGCCATCAAGATCGGCGGTCGGGGCCAGTGGCGGGTCGAGCGGGACCAGTTGGAGGCGTACATCGAGCGGATGTACGAGCAGACGCGGCGCTTCGTGGAGGCGCACCCGCTGGGCCGGGACGAGCCGCTGCCCCCGGACTAGCGCGCAGGCCGGCGGACCACGCCGATGCCGGCCAGCGGCAGCGTCCACACCCGCCGCACCGCATCGGCGCGGCGCACCTCGTCCAGCGGATGCTCGGCCAGCTCGAAGAAGTCCGCGCCGACCCGATCCACGGTGCCGGCCAGCGACCCGCCGTCCGCCAGGACGAGCCGCACCGGGACGCGGTCCCGGCCGAGTCCGCGCAACACTGAGCGGAAGCCGAGCCGGCGGCCCAGCGCACTCTCGTCCGCGGCCGACCAGCGGGACAGCCCGGAGACCGCCACCACGGCGGTGAGCGGCACCAGCGCCACGGCCGCCGACGGCTCGCTCAGCTGCACGCAGTCCGCGCCGACTCCGTCAAGACGGCCTCGCAGCTGACCGGCGCCCAGGCACCGCAGGCCGATCTCGTGGCCCAGCGCCGGGCGCAGCCGGTCGGTCAGCGTCAGCCGGCCGGCCTCGATCCGGGTCCGCTCGGCCACCTCGTCCTGCTCCTCCGCCGCGGCGAGCGCCGCCGATCGCGAACCGAGGTCATCGAAGAGCTGGGGCCAGCGCGGCGAGTCGTCTTTCCTCCACATTTGTCCAGTATCACCCTTGACGAACACCTTGACCTGATCCACAATGCAAACGCAGGCAAACGTAGGCGAATGCAGGGCAGTTGCCGAGCCGGCGCGGAGCAGGCGCGCCGAGGCGTCGGCTGACCTGTGCCGGAGCGGCCTGCGCCTGCCTCGCCGCTCCCGGTCCTGAGCGGCGCCTCACCCCCCTCTTGGAAGGTCCCGCCGTGACCGCACCCTTGGTTCACCCTGCTCGCATCCCGCTCGGCTCCGCACCAGCGGGCTCGCCCGTCCGCCGACCGGTCGTGCGGCGGGTCCCCTGGCTCGAGCCTCCGTACGACGACGAGCTGGCGAAGGCCTGCCTGCTGCTGGTGCCGCAGCTGGAGGAGTTGCCGTTCGAGGAGCCGGCGCCGCGGCGGTTCCAGCACGACATCGACTTCTTCGACCCGCAGCCGACACCGCGCCGCGACCTGCCCGATCCGGAGCGCTGGGCGACCCGCTTCCTGCAGGCGGTGTTGGAGACCCTGGCCGGATGCCGGCCTTCGGCGCAGCTGCAGGAGTGGACGAGCCCGGCCGTGCACGCCCAGGTCGTCGGCGCCGCGCAGGAGCGCCGGTGGATCACCTCCGCCCGGGCGCTGCCCGTCGTCCGCACGGTGCGCGTCGGCGAGCCGGCCGACGGGGTGGCCGAGGTCTGCGCGCTGGTGCAGCGGGGCGGTCGCTTCGCGGCGGTGGCCGCGCGCCTGGAGGGCTTCGACGGGCGATGGCGGTGTGTCGCGCTGGAGCTCGGCTGAGCATGCCGCCGCCCCGGACCCGCGTGGGGTCCGGGGCGGCGACGGCAGCGGTCAGTGGGCTGCGGCGGGCGCTCCGTGGCAGCGCTTGTACTTCTTGCCCGAACCGCACGGACACGGCGCGTTGCGGCCGGGCTCCCCGCCACTGACGGCCGCACCGCCGGTGGGCGGCGCCTCCGGCTCGGCGGAGTCCAGGGTGGGCGCGGAGTATTGCAGGTTGGCCGGGCGGTGCTCGGTCTGCAGGCCCTTGCCGGACAGCGCGGGACGGGCCGGTCGCTCCGGCGGCGGCTGCACCGCCGGCGCGTCGCCGTCGGTCGCCGCCTCCGCCGCCGGCTCGGGCTCCGGCGGCTGCTGGACCTCCACCTCCACGTTGAAGAGGAAGCCGACCGACTCCTCCTTGATCGCGTCGAGCATCGCCGCGAACATGTCGAAGCCCTCCCGCTGGTACTCCACCAGCGGATCGCGCTGCGCCATCGCCCGCAGGCCGATGCCCTCCTGCAGGTAGTCCATCTCGTAGAGGTGCTCACGCCACTTGCGGTCCAGCACCTGCAGGACGACCCGCCGCTCGAGCTCGCGCATGACCTCCGAGCCGAGCTCCTCCTCACGCGCCTCGTACGCCGCCTGCGCGTCGTCCACCAACAGCTGGGTGAGCTGCTCGGTGGACAGGCCGGACCGGTCGCCGCCGGCCTCGGCGAGCACCTCCTCCTCGGTGATCGCCACCGGGTAGAGGGAGCGCAGCGCCGTCCACAGCTGGTCGAGGTCCCAGTCCTCCGGGTAGCCCTCCGCGGTGGCGCCCTCGACGTACGAGGTGACCACGTCGGTGATCATGTGCTGGACCTGGTCCTGCAGATCGGCACCGTCGAGGACGCGCCGGCGCTCCTCGTAGATGACCGTGCGCTGCCGGTTGAGCACCTCGTCGTACTTCAGGACGTTCTTGCGGATCTCGAAGTTTTGCTGCTCGACCTGGGTCTGCGCGGACTTGATCGCGCGGGAGACCATCTTGGACTCGATCGGCTCGTCGTCCGGCATGTTGAGCCGGGTCATGATCGACTCGACCGCCGCCGCGTTGAAGCGCTTCATGAGGTCGTCGCCGAGCGAGAGGTAGAAGCGGGACTCGCCCGGGTCGCCCTGCCGGCCGGACCGGCCGCGCAGCTGGTTGTCGATGCGGCGGGACTCGTGCCGCTCCGTGCCGAGCACGTAGAGGCCGCCGGCCTCGACCACCTCGTTGTGCTCCTTGGCGACCTGGGTCTTGACCGCCTCCACCGTCGGCTCCCAGGCCGCCTCGTACTCCTCCGGGGTCTCCGTCGGGGACAAGCCGCGGTCCCGCAGCTGCATGTCCGCGATGAACTCGGGGTTGCCGCCGAGGACGATGTCGGTGCCGCGACCGGCCATGTTGGTGGCGACCGTGACCGCGCCGGGACGGCCGGCCAGGGCCACGATCATGGCCTCCTTCTCGTGGTACTTCGCGTTGAGCACCTCGTGCGGGATGCCCTTGCGCAGCAGCATCGAGGACAGCAGCTCGGACTTCTCCACGCTCGCGGTGCCGACCAGCACCGGCTGCCCGGCCTCGACCCGCTCGGCGATGTCCTCGACCACGGCGGAGAACTTCGCCGTCTCGCTCTTGTAGACGACATCGGCCTCGTCGGCCCGGACCATCGGCCGGTTGGTCGGGATCGGCACCACGCCGAGCTTGTAGATCTGGTTCAGCTCGGCGGCCTCGGTCTGGGCCGTACCGGTCATCCCGGCGAGCTTGTCGTAGAGGCGGAAGTAATTCTGCAGGGTGATGGTGGCGAGCGTCTGGTTCTCGTCCTTGATCGCCACCCCCTCCTTGGCCTCGATCGCCTGGTGCATGCCCTCGTTGTAGCGACGGCCGTGCAGCACGCGACCGGTGAACTCGTCCACGATCAGGACCTCGCCGTTGGTGACGATGTAGTCCCGGTCGCGCTTGTAGAGCTCCTTGGCCTTGAGCGCGTTGTTGAGGTAGCCGACCAGCGGGGTGTTGACCGCCTCGTAGAGGTTGTCGATGCCGAGCTGGTCCTCGACCTTCTCGACCCCGGCCTCGGTGATCGCGACCGTGCGCTTGCCTTCCTCGACCTCGTAGTCGACGTCCTTCTTCAGCATCGGGGAGAGCCGGGCGAACTCCTGGTACCACCGCGCGCTCTGCTCGGCCGGGCCGCTGATGATCAGCGGCGTCCGCGCCTCGTCGATGAGGATCGAGTCGGCCTCGTCGACGACGGCGTAGTGGTGGCCGCGCTGGACGAGATCGTCCCGGCTCCACGCCATGTTGTCGCGCAGGTAGTCGAAGCCGAACTCGTTGTTGGTGCCGTACGTGATGTCCGCGGCGTACGCGCGCCGGCGGTCGTCCGGCCGCATCTGGGCCAGGATCACGTCGACCTTGAGACCGAGGAAGCGATGCACCCGGCCCATCCACTCGGAGTCGCGGCGGGCCAGGTAGTCGTTCGTGGTGACCACGTGCACGCCGTTGCCGGACAGCGCGTTGAGATAGGTCGGGAGGGTGCTGACCAGCGTCTTGCCCTCACCGGTCTTCATCTCCGCGATGTTGCCCATGTGCAGCGCGGCGCCGCCCATCAGCTGCACGTCGAAGTGCCGTTGGCCGAGGGTCCGCTTGGCCGCCTCCCGGACGACCGCGAACGCCTCCGGCAGGAGGTGGTCGAGCGTCTCACCGTCCTCGAGCCGCTGCCGGAAGGCATCGGTCTGGGCCCGCAGCTCCGCGTCGGTCATGTCGACGTAGTCGGGCTCGAGCGTGTTGATGTGCTCGGCGATCGCCTTGAGCCGGCGGACGATCTTGCCTTCTCCGGCGCGCAGGATCCTGTTCAGTACCACGGTGCGACGTCAGCTCCCTCGAAACGACTCGTCACCATCGTAGGTGGCTCGGACACGCACGATCCCGGGAGTCGAACGCACGGAGCGGCGCGACCGTGCCCGGCGGCCGGCGACCGCCCCCCAGTCAGGTGATCTCGAGCAGCTTCTCCCGTACCGCGTAGACCACCGCCTCCATCCGGGAGTGCAACTGCAGCTTCTCCAGGATGTTGCGGACGTGGTTCTTCACCGTGTTCTCGCTGATGAACAGCTCGCGCGCGATGTCGCGGTTGTTCATCCCCCGCGCGACCTGCCGGAGGACCTCCATCTCGCGGGCGGTCAGCCGCGGGCTGGGCACCGCCTGCGCCGTCTCGCCGCGTTTGGCCATGGCGGCGAACTCGGTCAGCAGCTTCGAGGCGAGCGGCGGGCTGATCAGCGACTGCCCTCCGTGCACCGCCCGGATGGAGGAGGCGACCTCGTCGATCGGCAGGTCCTTGAGCAGATATCCGCTCGCGCCGGCGCGGATCGCCTCGTAGAGGTCGCCCTCGTCGTCGCTCATGGTGAGCATCACGATCTTGGCCGAGGGCACCACCGCCTTGATCGCGGTGCACGCCTCGATGCCGCCCCGCCGCGGCATCTTGACGTCCATCAGGACCACGTCCGGCAGCGTCTCGCCGGCCCGCTGCAACGCCTCGGCCCCGTCCGCGGACTCGCCCACCACGACCATGTCCGGCTCGAGGTCGAGCGTCACCCGCAGGCCTCTGCGAAAGAGGGCATGATCGTCCACCAGCAGGACGCGGATGGGCTCCGGCCGGCCGGCTGGGCCTGACTCGCCGTGCTCGGTCACCGAATACCCCCGTATCGCGCGACTCGGCCGCGCCGGGCACCCGGCGTCGACACGGCGAAGTCTGCCAGACCCTGGCCGGCGCACCCGGTCGCGAGGTCCGGGTGCGCCGCCGGGTCGACGGCCCGCCGATCAGGAGACCAGACGGATGACTCCATAGTCGTAGCCCTTGCGCCGGTAGACCACGCTCGGCTGCCCGCTGTCGGCGTCCGCGAACAGGTAGAAGTCGTGCCCGACCAGCTCCATCTCGAACAGCGCCTGGTCGATCGTCATGGGTTTCGCCGGGTGCTCCTTCTCCCGCACCACGAGCGCTGACGGCTCCTCTTCGGCGGACTCGTCGAGGACCATCGTCCGGGCCGGGCTGGCCGCGACGCCGTCCATCGGCGCCGGCACGAACCCGTCCACCAGCGCACTCGTCGCAGCCGCGACCGAGGTGGGGGTGCGCACTCCGCGGTGCACCCTCCGGCGGTCGGCCGCCTTGCGCAGCCGGCCCTCCAGCTTGGTGACGGCTGCGTCCAGCGCGCTGTAGAAGTCGCCGGCACACGCCTCCGCCCGGACGACCGGGCCGCGCGTCTTGCAGGTCACCTCGACCCGCTGGCAGGCAGCGGACTGCCGCCGGTTGCGCTCGTGGTAGAGCTCCACGTCCACACGGATGATCTTGTGATCGTAACGCTCGACTCGCGCGATCTTGTCCGTCACATGCTGCCGGTAGTGGTCCGGCACCTCGACGTTGCGTCCCCTGACGACTACGTCCACGCGACCTCCAATGTGGTGACGGGCGCCCACCGAGCCAAGCGCCGCGCCGTCGTCCTGCCTGCTGCCGACGGACGGCACACCACCGGATCCCAGGCCGGTGAGGGTGGAACGCCTCCTCTCCCCGGGTCCGCCTCGACGGTAGCCGAGTCGGACCCGCTTCCGACAGACCTCGACGTACCCCAACCGCCATCCGTTCGTCACCGTGATGCGATCTTTCGTTGGCGGAACTCACCCGGATGAGGACCGTTTCATCAGGTTTGACCCCGGGTCGCGATGACCGTCCGTGCTGGACCCGGGGCACTGCGTGCCAGCGCTGGGTGGCGGCGACCGCGGCGGCGCCGGCGACGCGGATCCCACCGGCGCGCAGAGCATGGGCCGCCGCGGCCAGCGTGCTGCCGGTCGTCACGAGGTCGTCCACGACCACCCACAGCACCGGGTCGGCCGGCGCCGCGCGCAGCCGGACCGGGTCGGCGGTGAACTTGCCGATCGCCGTCCGGCTCCGTTGGACAGCGGTCAGCTCGGCCGTGTCCGGGCGTCCCGGCCGGAGCCGGAGGACGCAGGCGACGTCGGCCGCGACCCCGTGCCGCCGCAGTGCGCCGACCGCAATCGCGGCGAGCCGGTCGACATGCTGGCCGCCGCGGCGCCGGGCGACCGCTCCCGCCGAGGGCACCGGCACCAACAGCACGGAGCGCTCCGGACCGAGCTCGCCTCGGACGAGCTCCCGCACAGCCGCGGCGAGAGCCACTCCGAGGACCCGGGCGAGGTCGCGCCGGGACCGCTCCTTGTAGGCCAGCAGCGCATCCCGCACGGGACCCGAGTAGGCAGCCGCGACGGCCAGCGGCGGCAGGCCGGCCGGCTCGGGATCGGGACGGTGCCGGCGCGGACGGCCGAGCGTCGCGCGGCACCGGGCGCAGAGCGGACCCCGCGGCTCGGGGCAACCGGCGCAGCGGCTCGGCAGAAGCAGGTCGGCCAGGACATCGAACATGCGCCGACCGTGCCGGGCGCTCCCGTGCTCGGGAAGACGGCGATCCCGATCTGTGGATGACGACCGTGCCTGTGGATGACCGATTGGACCGGTCACCAAGCCTTGGTACGACTGCCTCCGGGCTCCGACGAGGAGGTGGACATGGTCAGCAGGACGGTGGTGCTGCGGCGGCGGGTGGTCGCCTGGTCAGCCCGGATATGCCGGCGCGGAGTCGGCGCCGCTGCGGCCGCCGAGCGGGCTCCAGCGGTCATCGATCACCGGCGTCCGCCAGATGGCTCCACCGGCGACGGTCAGCAGCGGCAGCGTGGCCGCCGCGGCGACCGCCTCAGGAGGGCCGGGCAGCTGGCTGCGGCTCACCAGCCGGCCCTTGCTCACGCCGTCGAGGCCCACGGTGTAGAGCGCGCTGTCCCGCGCACCGTCCCGGACCAGGGCGACCAGGGTGAGCGCGTCGAGCCAGCTCGCGTCCGCGACTCCCACCTCACCGACGTCCAGCGGCAGCAGCCGCTCGATCCGCACCGAGCCGTTGTTGTCCCGGATGACCACACCGAGGTAGAGCCGTTCCCGGCGGGGCTCACCGGCGACCAGCGCCACCCGCGAGCCGTCCCTGGACAGTCGCAGGGAGCGCACCGGGCCGAGCTCGTCGAGGGCGGCGGAGACACTCGTGGCGACACCTCCGGCGGGGACGAGCACCACCTCCCGCCCGTTGCGCACGGTCCACACCTCGTCGACCGCCGACGCCCAGGTCGGCGCGGTGAGCGTGCGACCGTTGACGGTGGGACGGAGACCGGCCGTGGTGCCGACGTAGAGCGTCACGCCGCCCTGGGAGGCCCGCCGGACGACGGCGAGCGATCGCCCGGTGGTGGACCGCGCGACGGCGGTTGCGCCGTAGCCCGGCTGCCCGGCCGGCCCCGGCAACGGAGCGTCCTCGGTGGTCCAGACGGCGCCGCTCCTGATGAAGAGCGCCGGCGTCGATGCGGGCAAACCCTCGGGATCGAAGCCGCGCCAGTCGCTGAGCCGCTGTTCCAAGCGGGTGGGGGCTTTGCCCGGCCGCACTTCGCGACCGTCGATGTAGACCTCGACCCCGCCCAGGCCGAGCTGGTTGAGCGTCCAGACCAGTTGGGCGAAGGCACCGTCCGGCAACGTGTCGGCGCCGTCGCCCCCGGTCAGGTAGACCTTGGCCCGCCCGCCGTCCTGCTCGACGTTGCTCTGCAGGGTCGCGTCCTCGAGGTCCGACTCGACGGCGTCGACCAGCCACTGGGACGGACCCTGCTCGATGGCGGTGACCAGCCGGCTCGGCAGTGCGTCCCGCGCCCCGGTGAACCAGCGGGTGTCCGGCACCACCTTGGTGCGGGTGGAGTCCAGGAAGTAGACGTTGTAGGGCTTGAAGGCGGCGGCGAAGGTGTTCGCCTCGATCAACAGACCTTCGGGCGGGTTCTCGATCCGCCACTCTCCGTCCACCCGGACCAGCCGGAAGGTGTACGGGTAGGGAGCCTCCGCGGCGATGTACGACCCGTCCGCCTCGACCCGACCCCGCTGCCGCGCGTCCATCTGCACGACCGAGCCGCCCTCCTCGACCACGAGGTCCGGCGGGTCTTCGAGGACGACCGTCCGGGTGTCGTCCTTCCAGGCGCGGCTCCCCCGCTCGGTCAGGTAGGCGCGGGCACGGGCGTGATCCCGCTCGTAGCTGCCCGCGACCCGGATGAAGTCGCGGACGATGTCCTCCGGCTGCTCCCCCGGCTTCGGCGCGATCCCGTCGTAGCGGATGTCGCCGTCCGCGGGCGTCTCGGCGGCCGGCGGCGGCGTCTCCGAGATGATCTGCGGTCGGGACGAGCTCGGGATGGTCGCGCACCCGGCGGCGAGAAGGCAGATGCCGAGGCCGGCGAGCAGCCGGGTGGCGCGGCGGCGGCCGGTCACGCCGGCCCGCCCGGCTGCTCGATGCCGCGGGCGAGCCGCGCCGGCCTGGTCACGTCCGGCGGCTCGATCGGCAGCGGCGAGGACACCACCGTGTCGCCGTCGCGGACCGGCAGCGTCAGCCTGAACTGTGCACCCTGGCCCGGTCGACCCCAGGCGTGCAGCCAGCCGCCGTGCAGCCGGGCGTCCTCCAGACTGATGGACAGCCCGAGCCCGGTCCCGCCGGTGCGCCGGTCCCGGGAGGGATCGGCGCGCCAGAAGCGGTCGAAGACGAGCGCCGCCTCGCCGGGACGGAGGCCGACACCGTGGTCGCGGACGGTCACCGCGACGGCCCGGTCGTCGCCGCGCAGCCGGACTTCGACCGGCCTGCCTTCGCTGTGCTCCACCGCGTTCACCATGAGGTTGCGCAGGATCCGCTCGACCCGGCGGCCGTCGACGTCCGCCACCACCGGCTCGTCCGGCAGGTCGATGCGGATGTCCACCCCGGCCTGGCGCGCGACCGCGTCGGTGGTCCTGACCGAGCTGCGGACCAGCCCACGCAGGTCCACCGGATCGGGCTCGAGCACGGCGACGTGCGCGTCGTACCGGCTGATCTCCAGCAGGTCGGACAACAGGGCCTCGAAGCGGTCCAGCTCGTTCTCCAGCAGCTCCGCGGAGCGGGCGACCTGCGGCTCGAAGCCGGCGCGCGAGGCGTGCAGGACGTCGGTCGCCATCCGGATCGTGGTGAGGGGGGTGCGCAGCTCGTGAGAGACGTCGCTGGTGAAGCGGCGCTGCAGCCGGGACATCTCCTCCAGCTTGGTGATCTGTCCCTGCAGGCTGTCCGCCATGTCGTTGAAGGCCGCGGCCAGCGCGGCCAGGTCGTCCGTGCCGCGGACCTGCATCCGCTCCTGCAGGCGGCCCGCGGAGAAGCGCTCGGCGACGGTGGCGGCGACCCGGACCGGGCGCACCACCTGCCCGGTGACCAGCGCGGCCACCGCGGCGAGCAGGGCCACGAGCAGGATGCCGGTCAACAGGACGGTATTGCGGACCAGACCGACGGTCCGTTGCTCCGCCTGAAGCGGGAAGATGTAGTAGAGCTCCACCGAGCCGGGCTGGTCGGTCACCGGGGCGCCCACGACGAGGCCCTTGGTGATGCTGCCGTCGGGAGCCCGCACCGGTGTGTAGATGTCGGCGAAGCGGCCCTGCTCCACCTCCCGCCGCAGAGCGTCCGGGACATCTTCGACCCGTGCCTGCGCCGAGACGAAGGGCTCGGCGTTGCCGGAGATGACCACGATGGAGAAGACGCCGGCGGCCGTGCCGCGGCCGGCGATGCCCTGCAGGACCGCGTTCCGGGTCCGGCTGACACTGATGCTCTCCGCCCGCGGGCCGCCGGCGAGCTCCTTCCGGGCGATGCTGACACCGTTGCGGACCTCGGCCTGGGCCGCGTTCCGCTTGCCGTCGAGCACGCCGGCGGTGATGGTCCCGATCGACAGCATGCCGACGACGAAGACGACCAGACCGGACAGCAACACGGTGGTGGCGGCGACCCGCAACTGCAAGGAGGCATGCCACCGCTCGGCGGCCCAGCGGGCCGCGTCGGTGACCGCCCGGCGCGCCGCAGCCCACCAGCGGCTCGGCGCCTGGCCGGTCACCGGTGCGGTCGCCGGCGCGGTCGCGGGGTC
This sequence comes from uncultured Actinomycetota bacterium, assembly GCA_963849885.1. Lineage (GTDB taxonomy): Bacteria > Actinomycetota > Actinomycetes > Mycobacteriales > CADCTP01 > CADCTP01. The sequence goes on from CAWKIV010000006.1 coordinate 402,081, forward strand.
GGCGCCGCCCTCGAGGACGTCGGCCGGCGGCGGGGCAGGCCGGATCGGCTCCGCCGGACGGGGCCTGGGGTTGGCGAGAGTCTGCAACGACAGCGGAGCCGCCGGCGCGAGGAGGGCCGGCTCCAGCGGCAGAGCGCCGGCGCCGGTCGGCGTCCCGTTCCCGCGACCTCCGTCCGGCGGAGACTCGACCGCCGCCGGCTCCCGGTCCAAAGCGCCGGCAGCCGACCGGCCCTCGCCGTCGGCATCGCGCGGGTCGCCGGCGGTCGGGCCCGAGGCGCCGTCCGGAGCGGCCTCCGGCCGCGTTCGGCTCGGCCGGCCCCAGCGCAACGCCGGCAGCCCTGCCATCAGGGAGGTCCGGCCTTGTACCCCACGCCGCGCACCGTCAGCACGATCTCAGGGTGCTCCGGGTCGCGCTCGACCTTCGAGCGGAGGCGCTGAACGTGGACGTTCACCAGGCGGGTGTCGGCCGCGTGGCGGTAGCCCCAGACCTGCTCGAGCAGGACCTCCCGGGTGAAGACCTGGCGTGGCTTGCGCGCGAGCGCCACCAGCAGGTCGAATTCGAGCGGCGTCAGCGGGATCGGCACGCCGGCCCGGGTCACGGAGTGGCCCGGCACGTCGATGCTCACGTCGGCGATCGACAGCGACTCCGCCGGTGGGTCGTCCGTGCGGCGCAGCCGCGCCCGCATCCGGGCCACCAGCTCCTTGGGCTTGAACGGCTTGACCACGTAGTCGTCGGCACCGGACTCCAGGCCGAGCACGATGTCGACGGTGTCGCTCTTGGCCGTGAGCATGATGATCGGCACGCCGGACTCCGCGCGGATCAGCTTGCAGACATCGATGCCGCTCATGCCCGGCAGCATCAGGTCAAGGAGCACCACATCGGGACGGACGTCCCGGAAGCAGCCCAGCGCCCGCCCGCCGTCGGCGACGAAGGCCGGATCGAAGCCCTCGCCGCGCAGCACGATTCCCAGCATCTCGGCGAGGGCCGGGTCGTCGTCGACGACCAGGACACGTCCCTTCATGCCCCCATGGTGTCACTCGGATGGTCGGACGCGCCGCTGGCCGGTGCAGCAACCTGGCCCCAGGGTGAGCACGGGCCGCACCGAGCCCATGGCACGATGGGCCGACCGGCGCGCGGAGGCCCTGCACGGCACGGGAGGCGGAGGAACGGCATGAGCCAGGAGCAGGGCCGGGACCGCACCGTCCCCGGCCCGCACCGGGCACCGGACGGGGCCGGCTGGGCCGCCCCGGACCGCTCCGAGCAGCCGCCCGCGTGGGCACCGCCCGGCGCACCGCCGGCCGCACCGCCACCGACGCGAGGGGCATCCCCGCCGAACACCGACGAGCTGGTCTACCGGCCGACGGTCGGCGGCATCCCGCTTCGGCCGCTGGGCGTCGGCGACGTCCTGGACGGCACGTTCACGACGATCCGCCGCAACCCCCGGGCCACCATCGGCCTGGCCGCCGTGCTCATCACCGTGCAGCAGGCGCTCGTCGTCGGTGCGCAGCTGGTCACGGGAGACATCCCGACGCTGACCGGCTTCGCCGGCGACACGGTCTCCCTCGAGCTGCTCGGCGGCTTCGGCGGGATCATCGGCACCCTGCTCTCGGCGGTCGTCGGCGCGGTGCTGACCGGCATGCTCGTCGTGGTCGTCTCGGAGGACGTGCTCGGCCGGCGGGTCACGGCCGGGCAGGTCTGGGCCCGGGTGCGGCCGCGGCTGTGGGCGCTGCTGGTGGCGGCGTCGATCGCCGGCGTGCTGCCGTACGTCGGGCTGGTCTTCCTGATCATCCCCGGAGTCATCCTCTGGGGCGCCTGGGCCCTGACCACGCCGGCGCTGGTGCTTGAGGGCCTCGGCCCGTTCCAGGCGCTGCGGCGGTCCTGGCAGCTGGCCTGGCCGGCGTTCCCGCGGGTCTGGTCGATCCGGACCCTGTCGGAGCTGCTCGCCATCCTGATGCAGTACCTGGTGGTGGTGCCGTTCGCGGTCGGCGGCACGGTGGTGGCGTTCGCGGTCGGCGCGGACGAGGGCAGCCAACTGCCGATCGTCGCGCTCGTGGTGGTGGTCCTCGGCACGATCGCCGCCGGCAGCTTGACCGCCCCGTTCCTGGCCGGCGTGCTGGCGCTGCTGTACGTGGACCGGCGGGTGCGGGCGGAAGGGCTGGACCTGGTGCTACGGCGGCAGGCGCGGCTGAGCGGCTCCGCCCGGCCGGCCGCCGTCCCGACGCCGGCGGGGCAACCGGGCGGTGGACCGTGACCCGGCTGGGCGTCGCGGTCCAGCTCGCGGCGACCGCACCCGTCGGTCGGGACGAGGCGCGGCAGGCCGCCGAGCGGGAGCTGTCCAAGGGCGTCTACCGGCAGAACGAGCCGGGTCCCGTCGAGCGCGCGGTAGAGGCGGTGCTCGACTGGATCTCCCGGTTGCTCGACCGCGCGGCCGCGGCGACGCCGGGCGGCGCGGCCGGGCTGCTGGTGCTGGTCCTGGTGATCGTCGGCATCGCCGTCCTGGTGATCTGGCGGACCGGCCCGGTGCGGCGGGGAGCGCGCGTCGCCGCGCCGCCGGTCGAGCTGTCCGGACCGCTCGACGCGGCCGAGCACCGTCGCCGGGCGGACGGCTACGCGGCCGCCGGCCGATTCGCCGAGGCGGTGCGCGAGCGGATGCGGGCGATCGTCCGGGAGCTGGAGACGCGGGGGGTGCTGGAGCCGCGGCCGGGGCGTACCGCCGACGAGGTGGCCCGGGAGGCCGGCACGGCGGTGCCCGCCGTGGCGGCGGATCTGCGGACGGCGGCGACCGTCTTCGACGAGGTCTGGTATGGCGGGCGGCCGGCGACCGCCCAGGCGGATGCGCTGCTCCGGCAGGCGGACCAGCGGGTGCAGCGCGCCCAGCTGGCGGTGGTCGGCGCCGGCGCGCCGACGGTCAGTGGCTACCAGGTGCCGCGATGAGTACGTCGGACGGGTCGACGGAGGCCGGCGCGGCAGCGGCGGTCGACGAGCGGGTGACCGACGACGAGCGGTCCGCCACCAGGCCGGACGAGGCGCCGCGGCCCGAGCCGGCCCGGGAGGCCGGACGGGCCGGGGCGGCCGCCGGCCTCTGGCGGCGCCACCGAGTGATCGTGCTGGTGCTGCTCGGGGTGGTGCTGGTCGCCGTCTTCATCGCCGCCACCCAGGCGAGCAGTGCCGGCGGCCGGCTCGATCCTCGCTCGGCGCAACCCGAAGGAGCGAGGGCGCTCGCGGCGCTGCTCGGGGACCGCGGTGTCGGGGTGGACCGGATCACGGACCGCAACGCGCTCACGACCGGCGCCGACGAGAGCACGGTCGTCTTCGTCCCCTTCCCCGGCCCGCTGCTGGACGGCGCCGGCCAGGCCGTCGCGGACCTGACGACCGGGACGGTCGTGCTGGTGTCCCCGCCGGCGGAGGTCCTCGAGACGGTCACCGACGATGTCCGGCGGGAAGGCGGCAGCGCGGTGGACGTCCGCGAGCCGGACTGCGCCGAGCCGGCCGCGGCGGCGGCCGGCGGCGCGCTGGTCGGCGGGACCACCTTCAGCACCACCGACGGCTCGACCTGCTACCGGGAGAGCGGCGACTACGCGCCGCTGGCCACCGGGCGGACCCGGGGTGGTGCGCGGCTGGTGGTGATCGGCACCGGCCGGCCGTTCACCAACGAGGAGCTCGACCAGGACGGGAACGCGGCACTCGCGCTCAACCTGCTGAGCGCGGATGGGAGCGCCGACGAGCTGCGGTGGCTGGTGCCCACGCCGGGCGGCAGCTCGGGCGACGCGTCCGGCCCCTCCCTCCTCCCGGGATGGGTGGTGCCGGCCGCGCTGCAGCTCCTCCTCGCCGGGGTGCTGGTCGCGCTGTGGCGTGGCCGCCGGCTCGGGCCGCCGGTGACCGAGCCGCTGCCGGTCGTGGTGCGCGCCGCCGAAGCGGTCGAGGGCCGGGCGCGGCTCTACCGGCGGGCCCAGGCCCGCGACCGCGCCGCTCAGGCGTTGCGGGCCGGGGCGCTGGCCCGGCTCGTACCGAGGCTGGGGATCGACGCCCCCACCGGCGGGGAGCCGCCGCCGGAGGCGGTGGTGGCCGCGGTGGCCAGCCGGTCCGGCCGACCGGACGCGGAGGTGCACGCGGTGCTCTACGGGCCGCCACCCGACGATGACGCCGGACTGGTCCGGCTCACCGACATGCTCGACGCGATGGTTCGCAGCACGCTCGACCCGGAGGGACCGCACCAGTGAGTCAGCAGCCGACTTCCACCCCGCCCTCGACGCCGCCGGGCGCCGGCGGCCCCGACGCGGGCCCCGGGTTCGCCGGCCCGCGGGCGAGCGGCGCGCCCGGGACCGGCGCCGGTGGGACGAGTGCGGGGTACGGCGGCCCGGTGGGACGGGCGCCGGGTACGGCGGTGCCGGTGGGACGGGCGCGGCGGGCCCGGCGGCGCCGGTGGGACGGGTGGTGGGGGTGCGGACGGGGAGCGGGCCCGGGTGGCGCTCAACCGGCTGCGGGCCGAGGTCGGCAAGGTCGTCGTCGGGCAGGACCCCGCGGTGACCGGTCTCGTCATCGCACTGCTCTGCCGCGGGCACGTCCTGCTGGAGGGCGTGCCGGGCGTGGCCAAGACGCTGATGGTCCGTGCGCTGTCCGCGGCGCTGGCGCTGGAGACCAAGCGACTCCAGTTCACCCCTGACCTCATGCCGGGCGACGTCACCGGCTCGTTGATCTACGACGCGCGGACCGCCGAGTTCTCCTTCCGGGCCGGGCCGGTCTTCACCAACCTGCTGCTCGCCGACGAGATCAACCGCACGCCGCCGAAGACGCAGGCGTCGCTCCTGGAGGCCATGGAGGAGCGCCAGGTCACGGTGGAGGGCGAGCCACGGCCGCTGCCCGACCCCTTCGTGGTGGTCGCCACCCAGAACCCGATCGAGTACGAGGGGACCTACCCGCTGCCGGAGGCGCAGCTGGACCGCTTCCTGCTCAAGCTCACCGTCCCGCTGCCGTCGCGGGACGAGGAGTTCCGGGTGCTCAACAACCACCACCGCGGCTTCGACCCGCGCGACCTGCGGGCGGCCGGAGTGACCCCGGTCGCGGACGCGGCCGATCTCGCCGCCGGCCGGTCCGCGGTGCGCGGGGTGCAGGCGGCGGCGGAGGTCCTCGCGTACGTGGTGGACCTGTGCCGGGCCACCCGGCAGTCGCCGTCGCTGTCGCTGGGCGCCTCCCCCCGGGGCGCGACCGCGCTGCTGGCCACGGCCAAGGCCTGGGCCTGGCTGTCCGGCCGGGACTACGTGACCCCGGACGACGTGAAGGCGCTGGCGCGGCCGACGTTGCGGCACCGGGTCGCGGTGCGGCCGGAGGCCGAGCTGGAGGGCGTCACCGCGGACGGCGTGCTGGACAGCGTGCTGGCCTCGGTGCCGGCGCCCCGGTGAGGTGACCCGATGGCGATCACCGGACGCACCGCGCTCGTCGCGGCCCTCGGCGCGCTGCTCGCGCCGCTGGGTACGGCGTGGCTGTGGGCGGTCGGGGGTCTGCTGCTGATCGGTGTCCTGGTCGACCTCGCGCTCGCCGGCCGGGTGGCCGACCTGCGGCTGAGCCGGACCGGGGCGACGACCACGCGGCTGCACGAGCCCGTCGAGGTCGCCCTGCTGGTGGCGAACGCCGGCCGCCGGCGCGTCCGCGGAGTGTTGCGCGACGCCTGGCTGCCGTCGGCCGGCGCCGAGCCGCGGACCCAGCCGATCGACATCCCGCCCGGCGAGCGGCGGCGGCTGGTCGCCCGGCTCACGCCGACCCGCCGCGGCGACCGCACCGCGGCGCACGTGACCATCCGGTCGATCGGACCACTCCGCCTCGCCGGCCGGCAGCGCCGGCACCGGGTGCCGTGGTCGGTGCGGGTGCTGCCGCCGTTCACGTCGCGGAAGTTCCTGCCGGAGAAGCTCGCCCGGCTGCGCGAGCTGGACGGTGCGGTGACGCTCAACCGGCGCGGGCAGGGCACGGAGTTCGACTCGCTGCGGGAGTACGTCGACGGCGACGACGTCCGCTCGATCGACTGGCGGGCGACGGCCCGCGGCGGCGGGGTGGTGGTCCGGACCTGGCGGCCGGAACGGGACCGCCGGCTGGTCTGCGTGCTCGACACCGGGCGCACCTCGGCGGCCCGGGTCGGCGACATCCCCCGGCTGGACGCCGCGCTGGACGCCTGCCTGCTGCTCGCCGCGGTGGCGGCGCGGGCCGGGGACCGGGTCGACCTGGTGGCGGCGGACTCCGTGGTGCGGGCGTCGGTGGAGGGCGCCACCCGCAACGAGGTGCTGCCGACGCTGGTGCAGGCGATGGCGCCGCTGGAGCCCGCGCTGGTCGAGTCCGACGCGCAGCTGCTGGTGGCCGAGGTGCTCCGCCGGGAGCGGAAGCGGGCGCTGGTCGTGCTGTTCACCGCGCTCGACGCGGCCGCGATCGAGCACGGGCTGATGCCGGTGCTCGGCGGGCTGACCGCGCGGCACACGGTGGTGCTGGCGTCGGTGGGCGACCCGCGGGTCGCCGAGCTGGCCGGTCGGCGCGGCGACACCGAGGCCGTCTACCAGGCCGCCGCGGCCGAGACCGCGCTGGCCGAGCGGCGGCGGGTGACCGCGCAGCTGCGCCGCCGGTCGGTCACCGTGATCGACGCGCCGGCCGACACGTTCGCGTCGCACGTCGCGGACGCGTACCTGGCGCTCAAGGCGGCCGGTCGGCTCTGAACACCGCGGCCGGCACCGCGGCCGGCACCGCGGCCGGCACCGCGGCCGGCACCGCGGCCGGCAGGCGGCCGGCGGCAGCGGCCGGCGATGGCACGCGGCCGGCGATGGCGGGCGGCAGCGCGGGCGGCGATGGCGGGCGGGCGGGTCAGAGGAGGGCGGCGAGGCGGCTGGGGCCGTGGTGCGCCGCGGCGGCGGCCGCGATGGTCGCGGCGCAGTCCTCGGGGCCGGCCAGCGAGGTGTCGACCTCGACGTCGTAGCCGACGTGCGCGTGCACGCTCTTGTGCTGGGCGCGCGCCTGCCCGAGCGTCCGGTCGCCGCGCGCGGACTCCCGCCGGATCACCTCCGCCAGCGGGCAGCGGACCCCGACGGACAGCAGCGGGTACGGCGCCAGCGTGGTCGCGGCGTCCCGCACCCAGCCGGCGTCGAGCAGGACGTGGTCGACCACGACGTCCCAGCCGAGGTCGGCCAGCCCGGCGACCATCCGGTGCAGGCCGGCGACGAGGCGGTCGCCGAGCGGGCCGGCGGTGATGGTCAGCGCGTCGCCCTCGCCGTCGTACCGGAAGACCTCGTGCCAACCCGGCGGGTCGAGCCAGCGCCCGGGCAGCGCGAACACCACCGTGTCGATGCCGATGGCCAGCAGCGGCTCGGTCGCCCGGCGCTGCAGCGCCTTGGCCAGGGTGGTCTTGCCGGCCGAGGACGTGCCGTTGAGCAGGACGATCACCCCCGGACGGTACGAGCGGGCCCGACAGCGGGCGAACGCATTTCCCGGGTCAGGCGACCGGGGCGACGTCGCCGCGCTGGGTGACGTCGAGGTCGCCGGTCTCACCGGCCCGGGCGGCCCGCCGGCCGTAGCGCAGGACGTACCCGAGGAAGGCCGCCTCGGCGAGCACGCCGATGGCCACCCGCGCCCAGGTCGGCAGCGGCGACGGCGTCACGAACGCCTCGATCACGCCGCTGACCAGCAGCACCACGACCAGGCCGAGGGCCACCGTGATGGCCTCCCGGCCGGCGGTGGCCAGCGCCTGCGCCCGCGGCAGCGGTCCGGGATCGACCCACGCCCAGCCCAGCCGCAGCCCCGCCCCCGCCGCCACGAAGACCGCGGTCAGCTCGAGGATCCCGTGCGGGCTGATCAGCCCGAAGAACACGTCGCCCCGGCCGCTGCCGATCATCAGGCCGCCGACCAGGCCGACGTTGACCGCGTTCTGCAGGAGGATCCACAGCGTGCCGACGAGGGTGATGCCGAGCACCAGCGTGCCCGCGGCCACCAGCGCGTTGTTGGTCCAGACCTGGAAGGCGAACGACTGCGCCGGGTGCTCGGAGTAGTAGTCGGCGAAGTCGCTGTTGACCAGCTGCTCGATCTCGCCCGGCGCGGCGATGCTCGACCACCGGTCGGGATGCGCGGCGACCCAGCCCATCATCGCGAAGGCGACCAGCGAGAACGCGGTCGCGACCCCGCACCACCACGGCCAGGACCGGTAGACCACGACCGGGAAGGTGACCGCGAAGAACCGCCGGACCTCCGACCACGCCGGCGTCGAGCCGCCGGCGACGGCGCTGCGGCCGCGGGCGACCAGCGAGGACAGCCGGCCGATCAGCGCCGGGTCCGGGGACCGGGTGCGGACCAGCGACAGGTGCGTCGCGGTCCGCTGGTAGAGGGCGACCAGCTCGTCCGCCTCGGCCCCGGTGAGCCGGCGGCGGGACACCAGCTGCTCCAGCCGCGCCCACTCCGCCGAGTGGCGGGCCACGAACGAGTCGATGTCCACGACCGGTGAGCCTAGGCGCCGCTCCGCCCCGCGGCCGGTACGGGAGGATGGGCGGGTGTCCGACGTGGTGACCGGCGAAGCGGTCGCGCTCGACCTGCGCCTCGCCCAGCTGCCGTCCCGGCTGACCGCCGCGGTGCTGGACCTGGCGGTCATGGGCGTCGCGTACGTCTTCCTGCTGCTGTTGCTGCTCGAAACCGGCCTCGGCGACGCGGACGACGCGCTCATCGCCGGCATCGCCATCGTGCTGCTGGTGCTGGTCTTCCTCGGCTACCCGGTGACGATGGAGACGCTGACCCGCGGCCGGTCGCTCGGCAAGCTCGCGCTCGGGCTGCGGGTGGTCCGCGACGACGGCGGGCCGATCACGTTCCGGCACGCGCTGATCCGCGGGCTGGTCGGGCTCACCCTGGAGCGGCCGGGACTGCTGCTGCTCTCGCTCGGGCCGGCGATCGGCATGGTGGTGTCGCTCTTCTCCAGCCGCTGCAAGCGGATCGGGGACATGGCCGCCGGCACCGTGGTGCTGCAGGAGCGGCTGCCGGCCCGCCCGCAGTGGATGCCGGTGATGCCGCCGCCGCTGGCCTGGTGGGCGCCGACGCTCGACCTCGCCGGGGTGGACGACGCGCTCGCGCTGTCGGTGCGGCAGTTCCTCGGCCGGGCGGGCGAGCTCATCCCGGCGGCCCGGGAGGCGCTGGCGGCCGACCTGGTCGACGAGGTGCGGGCGCGGACCACGCCGGAGCCGCCGCCGGGCACGCCGGGCTGGGCCTACCTCACCGCGGTGCTGGCCGAGCGGCGCCGGCGCGAGGAGGACCGGGCGTCCCGGATGACCGGCGGGCCCGGGCTGCCGCCGGGGTGGTATCCCGGCTGGCCCCCGCCGTCCGGCGCGCCCCGCCCGCCCGGCCAGTACGGCCCGCCCGGCCAGTACGGCCCGTACGTCCCCTACGCCGGTGGGCCCGGCTCACAGGTTCGGCGGTGAGGACAGCTCGACCAGCTCCACCCCCGGCGCGGCCAGGATCACGTCGCCGGCCACGTGCACCTCGCCGACCTCGCCGGTGTCCAGCTCGGCCACCCGGTAGCGGGCGACCGGCAGCGACCCGGTCTCCGCGGCGTGCGAGGTCACCGCGACCAGCTCCCAGCCCTGCTCGACCACCCGGGTCGCCAGCGCGTCCCCGGCCACCTGCACCAGCCGCAGCCGGGCCCGCGCCCCCGGCGACAGCCGCAGCAGCCGGACCGCGGCGACCAGCAGCCCCGGCGACGACCCGGCGAACCCGGACGCCGCCGCGGACCGCTCCACCGGCGCCGATCCCGCCCCGGACCGCACCCAGACCGTGTCCGCGCCGGACACCCCGCCGCGCAGCAGCCAGCCGCCGGCCGCCAGCTCGACCCGGACCTGCCGGCCGCCGCCGTCCACGGTGAGGTCGAGCCGCCCACCCGGCCCCGAGCCCACGTACCGCCAGCCGGACGGTCCCGGCGCGCAGGAGAAGCCCTCGTCGCCGCCGGCCAGCCGGTACGTCCCCGTGGGCATCCGGTCAGTGTCCCCGGCGCTCCGAGCCATCCTGGTCGCCGGGCTGCCCGGACGGCGCCGCCTGCACCTCGGGCGCCGGCGGGTCGGCGTCGGCCGGCTCGGTGCGCTCCCGGGCCCGGTCCATCCGCTGCATGATCGGCGTCGCGGTGATCCCGTGCATCACCACCGACACCAGGATCACCAGCCCGGCGATCGCCCACATCTGGTCCGGCTGCGGGAACTCGGCCGCCGCCAGCGCGTACGACAGGTAGTAGAGCGAGCCGATCCCGCGGATGCCGAAGAAGCCGATGACGCCCTTCTCGGCGTGCGTGCCGGGCGCGCCGCGCAGCGCCAGCCAGCCGGTCAGCGGCCGCACCACGAGCAGCAGGGCCAGCGCGACCAGCACGCCGCCCCAGGTCAGCGGGGCCAGCAGCCCGTTGACGATGGCGCCGCCGAGCAGCAGCAGCAGGCCGACCGTGAGCAGCCGCTCCACCTGCTCGGCGAAGTCGTGCATGACCTGGTGGTGACCGTGGTCCCGCTCGGACGCGCGCAGCGAGCAGGCGCACACGAACACGGCCAGGAAGCCGTAGCCGCCGGCGACCTCGGTCAGCCCGTACGCGAGGAAGGTGGCGGCCAGCACGGTGAAGCCCTCGGCATGGTTGGCCAGCCGGAGCGTCTCCGACCGGGCCCGGAAGAACAGCCGACCGAGCAGCCAGCCGATCGCCAGCCCGCCGAGCAGCCCGACGGCCAGCTTGTAGAGGACGTCGACGGCCAGCCAGTGGCCGACCACCGAGCCGACCGAGGCGGTGCCGGCGGTGGCCATCGCGATGGCGAGGTACGTGAACGGGAAGGCCAGCCCGTCGTTCAGCCCCGCCTCCGAGGTCAGCGCGAAGCGGACCTCGTCCTCGCTGTCCTCGTCGTCGGTCGGCTCACCGACCTGCACGTCGGAGGCCAGCACGGGGTCGGTCGGGGCGAGCGCGGAGGCGAGCAGCAGCGCGGCGGCCGGGGCCAGGCCGGCGGCCCACCAGCCGAGCAGCGCGACCGCGGCGATGGTCAGCGGCATGGTGATGGCCAGCAGCCGCCAGGTGGACGACCAGCGCCGCCAGCCGATCGGACGGTCCAGCTTCAGCCCGGCGCCCATCAGCGCCACGATCACGCCGACCTCGGTGAGGTGCTCGGCGATCCACGGGTAGCGGATCGGGTCGGGTACGGGCAGGTCGCTGGGCACCGCGAAGATGAGCATGCCCAGGCCGAGGAACGCGATCGGCATGGACAGGGCGCGGCCCTCGAGCAGCCGCGGCAGCAGGGCGGCGAGCAGCGCACCCACGCCCGCCACGGCGTACGCGAGGTCGACGACGGTCACCCGCAGTGCCTACCCGGAATCGGCCGCCCGCGACATTCGATCTTGGGTCGGGGTTGATCCGGGACAGCCCGGGCGCGAGTATGACCGGGCGCCTCGGGGCATGTCCCTTCTGCCCGAGGCCGCCCGGGGGACGGAGGGACGGCCGAGCCGACGAGCGGACGGAGTGACGTGCAGGATCGCGCCACCGAGCTCCTCCCCCCGGATGCCCCTGGGGAGGATGCCGGCGACGGTGCGTACGAGCACGTCCGGGCCCGGGTGCAGGCGCTGATCAGCGCCGCCCGCGACCTCTCGGACACCTGCGCCGACCTGGCCGACGCGTTGCGGCCGCTGCCCGGGCACGAAGACCTCGGCGGGCCCGACTTCGGCCGGCTGCGGGCGGAGCGGACGGCGGCGCTGCTGGACGAGGCCGCGTCGGCCGCGCGCGGCACGCTGGGGCTGCTGCACTCCGCGTACAGCGCGCTGGAGCGGCAGCTGGGCCGGCCGCCGGCGGGCGAGGCGACCGCGCCGGCGCCGCGGAGCGGCGTGTCGACCTGGCCGGATGCTTTCGTCGAGCTGCCGCCGCGCACGTTCACCGCCGAAGGTGAGGACGACACGGCGGTCGCGTGCGAGGTCGGCCCGGCGGTGCTGGAGGCCGAGCCGGGGGCTCGGGTCTGGGAGTCCGGGGAGCGCGGCGAGGAGGACGGCCCGGCGCCGACCGGCGTGGAGCCGGCCGAGCAGGCGGCGTCGATGGGCGGCTCGCGGCCGGCGCTGGCCGCGGTCGAGCCGGAGGCCCGTTCGGAGGAAGCCGACGCTGACGGGGGCCAGCCGCCGGCCGGGACGCTCACCGCCGAGGACGAGCCCGCGGACGCGGACCAGGGGTGGACGCCCGCCGGACCCGACGAGCACACCGCCGAACAGCCCGACGACGAGGCCGATCAAGGGTGGACGCCCGGCGGGCCCGACGAGCACACCGCCGAACAGCCCGACGACGAGGCGGACCGGGGCTGGACGCCCGCCGGTCCCGACGAGCAGCCCGGGGCCGAAGCCGACCGGGGTTGGGCGCCGGCGGACCGCACCGAGCCGGCCGAGGCCGGCACGGAGCAGGGCTGGACGCCCACCGGACCGGCCGAGCGGACCGGACGGACGCGGACCAGGGCTGGACGCCCGCCGGAGGCCGCCGAGCGACCGGACGGCGCAGACCAGAGCTGGACGCCCACCGGACCGGCCGAGCGGCCGGACGGACGATGCCGACCGGGGCTGGACGCCGACCGGGCCGGCCGAGCGGCCGGAGGGCGACGCCGACCGGGGCTGGACGCCCGCGGAGGCCGCCGAGCGGCCGGGCGAGCAGGTGGAGGACGGCGAGGACCGGGATCGGCCGCCCGTGGGACCGGCCGAGGCGACCGCCGAGGCCGAGCGCCCCGAGGCCGGTGGGGGGTGGCGACCGGGTGCGGCCGCCGCGGTGGAGGAGCCGGGCTGGGAGCCCAGCCGGGCCGACGAGGACGAGCGGGCGGACCGGGGCGCGGTGACTTCGGCGGCGCTCGCCGGCTGGATCGCGGTCGACCCGGACGACGAGGACGCAGGCGGCCGCCCGATCCTGGACCGCAAGCCCGACCTGCCCTGGCGCCCCGACTCGGACGACCACGAGCCCGAGTCCCCCGACGACCGCCTCGACGACCGCGAGCCGGACGACCGCGAGTCGGACGACCGCGAGTCGGATGACCGCGGGCCGGCGGACCACCAGCCGGCACTTCACGAGCCGGCAGCCCACGAGCCGGCGGACTACCAGCCGACACTTCACGAGGCGGCGGACTACCAGCCGACAGGCCACCAGCCGGCGGACCACCAGCCGCCGGCCCACGAGCTGGCACTCCACGAGGCGGCACGCCACCAGCCGGCGGACCACGAGGCGGCAGGCCACGAGCCAGCCGACCACGAGCCGGCACGAGCCACGAGCCAGCCGACCACGAGCCAGCCGACCACGAGCCAGCCGACTACCAGCCGGACTTCGGCCTGGGGCCGGATCTGGAGGACGACCGGCCGACCCGTGCCGTCGCCGCCCAGCAGGCTCCCGCCCCGGTGCTCACGCTGCCGGTCGACCCGCACTCCGGCGACGGCGCCGGCTGGCACGGCGACACCGTCTCCCCGGAGCCGCGCTCGCTCAGCCTCGTCCCGCCGGTCTCGGAGCTGGAGCCCGACCTGCCCGCCGCGTACCCGGACCCCGCCCCCTGGAGAGACGAGGCCACCCCGCCGATGCCGGCAACCGACCCCGAGACCTGGGCCGCCGCCGCCAGCCAAGCCACCCCCTACCTCACCGCCGGCCCGACCACGACCGACCCGACCGCCGGCCCGCGGTCGAGCTGGCAGCCGGTCCCCGGGCTGTCCAGCCGGCCGGTGTGGGCGGCCGAGGTGGTGCCCGGCGCCTCCGCGGCCGGGGACGGCCTGCCTGTGTACCCCCTCGACACCGTCGACGTGCCCGCCGGCGACCCGGACGTGCCGCTCGGCCAGGACACGCCGCCGACGCCGGCCGGACCGCTCGACGACCCGGGCGCCGCGGTGATCGCCCGCCAGGTGGAGGCGGCCCGCCGGCACCTGCAGGCCGCGCTGGTGGTGGCCAACCAGCCCGCGGCCGCGCCCCGGCTCGGCGCGCTGCTCACCGCGGTGGAGCGGGTGCTGACCGCGGTGACCGACCTGGCCCGGGAGACCCGCGGGGTGCTGGAGTCCGGGCTGACCGACCGGACCTTCCCCGGCGAGGCCCGCTTCCTGTGCAGCCCGCCGTGGGAGCGCACCGAGCTGGTCGGCCGGGACTCGTACGGCGACGACATGGCCAGCCCGGCCGGCCTGGCCAAGCTGCTGCGCTCGCTCGGCTACGAGGCGACCTCGGTCACCTCCGCCGGCGGGGTCGCCGGCGTGCAGGTGCGGTCGGAGCGGTACGCGGTGCACGTCGCGCTGGTCGAGCCGGCCGGCGGCGGCCGGCAGCGGTGGAGCGGTGCGCTGGAGTGGACCGACGCCACCGGGGCCAGCCGGACCTGGGCCGAGACGCTCGGGCCGGCCGAGCTGGAGGACGAGGAGCTGGCCCGCCGGGTGGACGAGCTGCTCCGCCGCTGCGTCGGCGCCACCCGCTGAGCGACGCGCCCGCTGAGCGACGCGCCCGCTGAGCGGCGCGGCCGCCCGCCCGACCCGGGGGTCAGGCGGGGGCGAGGTTGGTGCCGGCCACGCAGAGGACGCCGGTCCCGCGGGCGGTCAGCGGGTGGCCGGCCGGCAGCCACGCCGACCCGCCCCGGTCCAGCACCAGGTCGGCCAGCTCCACCCGGCCGGACAGCACCAGCGCGATCCGCGGCCCGGCGGCGGGCAGCTCGACCGGGCCGCCCAGCTCGTACCGGTCCAGCCGGAAGTCCGGCACCGGCGGCAGGTACGCCAGCTGGCCCGGCCCGGCCGGGACCGGCTCCAGCCACGGCGGCGGCCCGTCCGTCACGTCCATCACCCGCAGCAGCTCCGGCACGTCGACGTGCTTGGGGGTGAGCCCGCCGCGCAGCACGTTGTCGGAGTTGGCCAGCACCTCGACCGCGGTGCCGCTGAGGTAGCAGTGCAGGTTGCCGGCGGCGAGGAACAGCGCCTCCCCCGGCGCCAGCCGCACCCGGTTGAGCAGCAGGGCGATGACCACCCCGGGATCGCCCGGGTACGCCTCCCCGAGCAGCGCGCCGGTGGCCAGCTCGGCGGGGAAGTCCGGCCCGCCGGCCCGGCACGCCGCGGTGACCGCGTCGACCAGCCGCTGCCGCCGGTCCGCCGGCACGGTCAGCAGCCCGGTCACCACCTCGCGCAGGCCCCGGGCGTCCGGCCGGGCGGCCAGCGCGTCCGCGTACGTCCGCAGGGCCGGCGCCCGGCCGGCCAGCAGCGACAGCAGCCGCAGCGTGTCCGGGATGGCCCGGAAGCCGCACAGCGCCTCGAACGGGGTCAGCGCGCAGACCAGCTCGGGCTTGTGGTTCGCGTCCGGGTAGCTGCGCTCCGGCGCGTCCACCGGCACCCCGCGGGCCTCCTCCTCGGCGTAGCCGGCCCGGGCCCGGTCCAGGTCGGGGTGCGCCTGCAGGGACAGCGGCCGCTCGGCCGCGATCACCTTGAGCAGGAACGGCAGCCGCGGCCCGAACCGGTCCACCACCGCCGGCGACAGCTCACCGACCGGGTCCGCGCCGATCCGGTCCAGCAGGGTGCCCCCGGCGGCGAGCCGGGACGGCGTCACCGGGTGGGCGCCCAGCCAGAGCTCGGCCTGCGGCTCGCCGGTCGCCGGTCGGCCCAGCAGCTCCGGGATCACCGTCGCCGACCCCCACGCGTACGGCCGGACGGGGTTGTCGAGGCGCTCCACCGTGCCGGTCGCGACAGGGCTCGGCGGGGACGACGGCATGAGCGGAAACCCTACCCGAGCGGGCCGCCGCACCGGATCAGTGCGGCTCGTCGACGAACTCCGGCCGGTCCGGGTCCGCGCCCACCGGCTTGCGCCCGCCCTGCGGCCGCTCCAGGTCCGGCTCCAGGTAGATCAGCCGCGCCTCCGGGACCGCCTGCCGGACCCGGCGCTCGGCGTCGTCGATGGCGTCCGCGACCCGGTCCATCACCGTGGTCCGCGGGATGGCGATCTTCGCCGCGACCAGCAGCTCGTCCGGCCCCAGGTACTGCGTGCGCAGGTGGATGACCCGGTCCACGCCCGGCCCGACCAGCGCGGCGACGATCTTGTCCCGGGTCTCCGGCAGCGCGCCCTCGCCGATCAGCAGGCTCTTCGTCTCGAAGATCAGGATGATCGCGATGACGCCGAGCAGCACGCCGATGGCCAGCGTCCCGTACGCGTCCCAGACCGGGTCCCCGGTCGCCCAGGCCAGCGAGACACCGGCGAGCGCGAAGACCAGGCCGAGCAGCGCGCCGCAGTCCTCCAGCAGCACCACCGGCAGCTCCGGCGCCTTGGCCCGCCGGATGAACTGCACCCAGGTGGCGTCCCCGCGCACGTGGTTGGACTCCACGACGGCGGTCCGCAGCGAGAACGACTCCAGCCCGATCGCGACGACCAGGATGATCACGGCCACGATCGGCTTGGTCAGCTCCTCGTGCGACTCCAGCTTGTGCCAGCCCTCGTACAGCGAGAAGAGCGAGCCGAGGGAGAAGAGCACCAGCGCGACCACGAAGGCGTAGAAGTACCGGTCCCGGCCGTAGCCGAACGGGTGCTCCTGGGTGGCCTCCCGCCGCGCCCGCTTGCCGCCGACCAGCAGCAGGCCCTGGTTGCCGGAGTCGGCCACCGAGTGGGCGGACTCGGCCAGCATCGACGACGAGCCGGTGATGATGAAGCCGACGAACTTCGCCACCGCGATGCCGAGGTTGGCCGCCAGCGCCGCGACGATGGCCCGGGTGCCCCCAGACGCGCTCATGCCCGCTCCTCCGACAGGGCGCCGGGCGCGAGCGCCAGGCGCCCGGCCCTCGTCGCTCCCCGCTCGCCCTGCGGGCTCTCGGGCTCGCTCATGAATCCTCCAGGTCGGGGCCGGTGCCGGAGGCGAGCCCGACGTACGCCGCGGTGAAGTCGAGCAGGCCGATGAGCGAGGCGACCCGGCCGACCGGTCCGGCGTTCTCCTCGGCCGCCACCTCGCTGACCGGGACACCGCGCCGCCCGCAGTCGGCGACCAGCTGGTCGGCCAGCGCCAGCATGTGCTCGGCCTCGCCGCCCTCGCGGACCAGCAGGAGCCGGGTCCGGGCCGGCGCGGGCTCCTCCACCCGGTCCCGGAACAGGTCGTCGGTCGCGGTGGCGCCGCCGGCCAGCAGGCCGCCGAGCCGGGTCGCCGCGGCCGGCAGCGTGCCCCACGGCGCCGGCCGGCCCGACTCGGCCAGCTGCCCGGCCAGCCGGCGGGCCGCGGCGCCGGCCGCGGCGGACGCGCCGATCAGCACCGGCTGGGACTCGGCCAGGTCGAGGGCCAGCGCCTTCGCGGGGTTGCCGTACGTCTCGCCGGTCGGGCGCAGCGCCTCGGCCAGCCCGTCCAGCAGGTCGGCGGTCCGGACCAGGTCCTCGCCGGTGCGCGGCAGGACGCCCAGCTCACCGGCGGCGACCAGCAGCGGGGTGAGCAGGCCCCACAGCGCCGCCCGGGGCAGCCGGCCCGCGGGCAGCGCGACGAACGGCACCCGGTTGCGCCCGCAGGCCTCGTGCAGGGTCGACTCGTCCGCGCCCACCCCGAGCACGGTCAGCCCGCGCCGGGCCGCCGCGTCCACCAGCGCGGGCACGGCCGCGGCCGTGGCCGACTGGGTCACCGCGAGCACCGCGTCGGTGGCGCCGGCCCAGACCGGCAGCGCCGGCCCGTCGTGCCGCACCACCGGCGCCGCCGCGTCCGGTCCGCCGGCCAGCGCGGCCAGCACGGCGGCGGCGTCGTCGGCGTCCGGGTCGGCGGCGAGCAGCACCGCCCGCGGCCGCACCCCGCCGAGCCGGCCGGCGACGTCCGCCTCACCGGTGAGCGCGAGGCTCTCCCGGATCTGCGCGCCGGCGGTGGCCAGCGCGCGCAGCAGCCCGTCCCGGTCGAGCTCGGCGAGCCGGTCCGCCGAGTCGAGGACCGACTCGTCCAGCGCGCTGCCCACTGCGGCCGGCTAGGGCGTCGGCGCGCCGCGGCGGCGAGCCTCGTCCAGCAGGAGGACCGGGATGTCGTCCTGCACCGGGTACGCGCGGTCGCACTGCGTGCACCACAGCTCGGAGGTCTCGTCGTGCACCTCGAGCGGCGCGTGGTCGTCCGGGCAGGCCAGGATCTCCAGCAGGGCCGGGTCCAGGTTCATATGGTGAGTCTCCCCTTCGTGTCAGTCGCGAACCAGGGCGAGCACGTCGTCCCGGAGCGCCCCCATCGCCGCGGCGTCGGCGGCCTCGACGTTCAGCCGGAGCAGCGGCTCGGTGTTGGACGGGCGCAGGTTGAACCAGCCGCCGTCCGGCAGGGTGACGGTGAGACCGTCGAGGTGGTCGACGGTGACGCCCGGCCGCTCGCCGTACGCCTTCTCCACCGCCGCCGACCGCTCGGCCGCGTCCCGCACGGTCGAGTTGATCTCGCCGGACGCCGTGTACCGCTCGTACTGCGCGGTCAGCTCGGACAGCGGCCCGGGCTGCTCGCCCAGCGCGGCCAGCACGTGCAGCGCGGCCAGCATGCCGGTGTCCGCCCGCCAGAAGTCGCGGAAGTAGTAGTGCGCCGAGTGCTCGCCGCCGAAGACGGCGCCGGTCAGCGCCATCTGCTCCTTGATGAACGAGTGCCCGACCCGGGTCCGCACCGGCTCCCCGCCGTGCTCGCGGACGATCTCCGGCACCGCCCGGGAGGTGATCAGGTTGTGGATGACCGTGCTGCCCGGGTCCGCGGCCAGCGCCCGGACGGCGACCAGCGCGGTGATCGCGGACGGCGAGACCGGCTCGCCCCGCTCGTCCACCACGAAGCAGCGGTCCGCGTCCCCGTCGAAGGCCAGCCCGACGTCCGCGCCGGCCGCCCGCACCCGGGCCTGCAGGTCGCGCAGGTTGGCCGGCTCCAGCGGGTTGGCCTCGTGGTTGGGGAAGCTGCCGTCCAGCTCGAAGTAGAGCGGGTCCACGGTCACCGGCAGGCTGCCGTCGCCCAGGACCGCCGGCACGGTGTGGCCGGCCATCCCGTTGCCGGCGTCCACGGTCACCTTCAGCGGGCGGATCCCGGTGAGGTCGACCAGGCCGCGCAGATGCTCCGCGTACGGCTTCAGCAGGTCGCGGCGCTCGACGCTGCCGCGGGTGCCGGCCGGCGGGAGGTCCTGCTCGGCCAGCGCGCGCACCTCGCGCAGGCCGGAGTCCTGCCCGACCGGGGCGGCGCCGGCCCGGCACAGCTTGATCCCGTTGTACTGCGCCGGGTTGTGGCTGGCGGTGAACATCGCGCCGGGCAGGCCGAGCCGGCCGGAGGCGAAGTAGAGCAGGTCGGTGGAGCCGAGACCGGCGTCCACCACGTCCGCGCCCTGCGCGGTGGCGCCCTCGGCGAAGGCGGCCGCCAGCGGGGCGGACGACTCCCGCATGTCCCGCGCGGTCACCACCCGGGGCGCGCCGGTGAAGCGCACGAAGGCGGCGCCGAGCGCCCGGGCGACCTGCTCGTCGAGCTGGTCCGGGACGACACCGCGCACGTCGTACGCCTTGACGATGGCCGACAGGTCACGCACCCCGGAACTCTATCCATCCGGGGACCCGCACCCGGGCCGGGTGGGCCGCGGCGCTCAGGGCGGGCTGGGGATGACGCGGAGGTGGCCGCGGCGACCGGTGCCGGAGCCGCCGGGCTCGACCCGGCCGCCGGCCTCGACCGGGAGGGTGCGCCGCTCGGGGCGGGCCGCCTCGCGGACCGCGTCGGCCAGCGCCTCCAGGTCGTCGCTGCTCGGCATGGGCAGGCTGTACTCCCCCTCGTGCCGGACGACCTCCCAGCCCTTCGGCACGGTGAGGCGGCGGGCGTGCTCCTCGCACAGGTCGTACGAGTGGGGCTCGGCGTAGGTGGCCAGCGGGCCGACGACCGCGGTGGAGTCCGAGTAGACGTAGGTCAGCGTCGCCACCGCCGAGTTGGCGCAGCCGGTGCGCGAGCAGCGACGCACGTGCCTCGCCATGGCTATCGCGCCTCCCGCATCCCGCTCACGGCGGCACCATAGCCGCCGGAAGGGCCCGGGACGGCCGTTCCGGGTCCGGCGCGGGCCGTGTCGCGAACAGGATTCCGCCGGTCGGGTCCGGCGTACAGTGCCGGACATGACCCAGGTGCCGTCCGGTGCCCGTGCGGTGACCCGGCGCGCCGACCGGCCCGCGGGCCGCCGGGACCGGCGCGGCCGCGGGCTGCGCGGCCGGCTGGTGCCGCCCGAGGTGCCGCTGTCCCGCAGCCGGGCGCAGCAGTTCGACGACCTGGTGCTGGACGTCGTCGAGCACCTGGAGGGGCGGTGGGCGGCCAAGCTGGAGTCGGTCGAGTTCGCCGTCGAGGACGTGCCCGCGGTGCCGGACGGCCCGCCGGAGACCCTGGTGTACGGCACCGACGTGGTCGAGGACGGCGCGGTCCCGCTCGCCCGGCTGCTGCCCGCCGGCGCGGACGCGGGCGGCCGGCCGACGCCGCCGCGGATCGTGGTCTACCGGCGGCCGCTGGAGGTCCGCGCGGTGGACCGCACCGACCTCGCCGACCTCGTCCACGACGTCGTGGTCGAGCAGGTCGCCAACTTGCTGGGACTGGACCCCGATGAAGTCGACCCGCCGGCGGACTGACTGGCCTGCGCGGCGTGTCGCGCACCCCGTACGCTGATCATGTCACGGTGCCCTGTCTCGACCAGACCGGGCACCGTCGCGCTTGTGCGCCCCGGGATCGCCACAAGGTTCCTGTGGGTACTCATCCGGGTGCGGGGGGCGAACATCGTGCGGATCGGAGGTGGACCGGTGGGTGACGGTGGCGTCCCCGCCGCCGCGGCGTGAGCGGGGGCCGACCGCTCGCGGTCCTGGTGCTGGTGCTCGGGACGATGCTGCTCGCGCTCGGGTGCTGGTTGATCCTGCGCGCGTCGTTCCGGGCCCGGCCGCCGGCGCGGACCGGGGCGCGCCCGGCCCGGACCGGGGCCCGCCCGGCTGGGCCCGGCGGACGCCGGCCGGGGCCGGTCGAGCCGCAGGTGCGGGACGCGCCGCGGGAGGGCGCGCCGCGGATGGTGGACGCGCCGGGGGTCGTGGACGCGCCGCCGGTCGAGCGGCGCCCGGACGAGCCGCTGCCGCCGCTGACCCCACCGCCGGCCGCGCCGCCGCGGGCGGCCAAGCCGCCGCTCCGGATGGTCCGCCCGAAGGGCGGGGCGACCCGGTCCGATCTCGTCGACCGCCGGCCGCCGGTACGTCCCGAGCCGCCCGCCGCGCCGGCCGTCCCGCCGCCCGTCCCGCCGCCCGTCCCGCCGCCCGTGCGCCGCCGCGCCGTCCCGCCGCCCGTCCCGCCGGCCGCCGCCGCGCGGCCGCCGAGCCGACTGCCGAGCCGAGCTGCGCCGAGCCGACTGCTGAGCCGACTGCCGAGCCGACTGCTGAGCCGACTGCTGAGCGCGCCGGCGAGCCGCCGGTGCGGCCGGACGGCGGTGCCACGCGAGCGGACCTGGTCAGCGAGCGTCCGGCCCCGGCGGATGCCGCCGAGGTGGCGGCCGCGGAAGGGCTGCCGGTGGCCGGCCGCGAGCCGGACGCCGAGACGCCGACCTCCGCCGAGGAGATGCCCGCGACGCCCGAGCAGGCGCCGGAGCGGCCGGCCGGTGGCGCGACGCGGGCGGACGTCGCGGGGAGGCACCCGCCGCGGAGGTGGCCGGCGGGTCCGCCACGGTGACCGCGGCGGCGCTCGCGGCATCGCTGCCGGCCGGGGCGGCGGCGTGGGGCACCGGGGTGGTGGCCGGTACGGCCGCCGGACCCGGGGCGGGCCGCGAGCCGGAGGCGACCGGGAGCCGGAGCCGGCCGGAGCCGGAGCCGGAGCCGCAGCCGGAGGCCGGCCGCGGAGCCGGAGCCGCAGCCGGAGGCGACCGCGGAGCCGGACGCCGGCCGGGAGCCGGAGGCGGCCGGACGGAGCCGGAGGCGACCGCGGAGCCGGAGGCGACCGCGGAGCCGAGCCGGAGGCGACCGCGGCGAGCCGCGAGCCGGAGGCGACCGCGGAGCCGGAGCCGGAGGCGACCGCGAGAGCCGGAGGCGGCCGGAGAGCCGGAGGCGGAGCCGGACGAGCCGGAGGCGGCCGGAGAGCCGGAAGCGGCCGGAGGCCCGGCGGCGACCGGGGAGCCGGGCCGGGAGCCGGAGGCGACCGGGGGGCCCGACGAGCCGACGGTGGAGGTGCGGGCGCCGGAGCCGGTGGGCGAGGCGCCGGAGGTGGGCGAGGCGGGAGCCGAGCCGCCGCGGTCGACGTTCGCGGCGTCGCTGGCGGCGCGGATGGTGGACGACGAGGCGGCGAAGCCGCAGCGGTCGGTGCGCCCGCCCGGCGCCCCCGGCGGCGACGTGATCACCCCCATGGGCACGGTGCTCGGCGGTGCCACCGCGCCGCTGCGCCCGCCCGCGGCCCCGCCGCGGGGGCCGGCTCCGCTGCCGCCGCCGGCCACCCCGGTGCCGGCGGCCCCGGAGACGGTGCCCCGGCCGGCGCCGCCGACGCCGTCAGCACCGCCAGCACCGCCGACCATCGCCCCGGCCAGCGCGCTGGACGACTGGGCCCGGGAGCGGCGGGGGCCGGAGCAGCCCACCCCGCCGCGGCCGGCCGCGGAGCAGGCCGCTCCCCTGCCGGCCCCCTCGCCGGCCGCCTCGCCGACCCCGCAGCCCCAGCCCGCCCCGCAGCCCGCCCCGCAGCCGACCCCGCCGGCCGTGCACCCTCCGCCCACCCATCCGCCGTCCCCGCCCCCGCGGCGGCCGGTCCCGCCGCCCCCGCCGGGCGCCCGCCGCGCCCGGCCCCGCCGGCGCGGCCGGCCGGAGGACCCGCGGCAGGGTGCGGTCTACGACGCGCTGACCATCAACGAGCAGGTCCTGGACGAGGTGTGGACCAACCCGGCGGTGGACGTGCTCAAGGTCGTCTCCAGCATCGTGGTCAACGCGCTGGACGCGTACGAGGACGATCCCGCGGAGTACTCGGACTGGGTCGCCGGCCACCAGAGCGGCCAGTGCGACTGCCACTAGCCGCCCACCAGGCCCGAGACGGCCCAGGGGCCGCCGGGCGCGGGACGCTCAGCCGCGCCGGCGCCGGGCCCGGACCCCGGCCCGGATGCGCTCGACCCCGGCGGGGCTGGGCCCGGACGGCACCGACTCGACCGGCGGGAACGGTTTCCCGTCGTTGTACTTCTCCTCCAGCCGGCGCACCTCGGCCTCCAGCCCGCGGCCGGCCAGCTCGCTGACGTTGTACGCCTCCCCCGGCTCGGCCATGGTCGCCCACACGGCGGCCCGCGCCCGGTCGACCAGCTCCCGCGGCAGGTAGAAGCTGCGCTGGACCCGATCCGGGCTGGTCCGGTTGCGCCGCTTCGCCACGCCCGATTTCCCCGTCAAATCGACCACAGAACGTAGTGTATGTGACGCACGGGGTGAGACAGCGGGAGGAACGGCGTCAGCACGGCGTTCGATCGGCGTCTCCACAAAGGCCGGCCCGGCCGCACCGGGCCCGGATCAGATGCCGTACGCCCCGGAATTCCACGCTCCACCCCGGCCGGACGCACCGCTGCGTCCGGGACCGGACAGTGCCGTCCTGACCTCGGACTCTAGGTCGCACTAGACTTCGCATTACACGAAGCCGTTCACGTGCCGTAGTGTCGTTACAGCGTCCCGTTACCGCCGAAGGGAGCATAGGGCGTGCAGCACTTAGCCCTCCACGTCCTCGCCGCAGAGCCGACGATCAACACCCAGGGCGTCGTGGCCTGGATCGTCAAGTACATCATCCCGCTGCTCTTCGCCTTCGCCGCCGTCGTGATCATGTCCCGGGCGCACCAGGGCCGGACCCGGGAGAACGCGGTGGTGGCGGTCAACCTCTTCCTCGGCATCATGCTGATCGCGGCCGGCGGCGCCCTGTTCGCCTTCGGCCAGGACCTCGTCGACCTGATCCTCGGCTGACCCCACACGCCGGCCAGCGGAGGGAGACACCGTGGCGCTGACCGTCCGTCCTGACGACGAGGTCTACCAGTTCGACACCGTCTGGCTCGGACCCGACGAGTACACCCTGCCCATCCAGGCCCGGTACGTGGCCTGGGGCACCTGGCTGGCCTGCTTCCTCGTCGCGGCCGCCCTCCTGGTGCCGCTCGGCGGCGGCGGTCCGGCCGGCGTGCTCGGCTCGCTCATCTGGGCGCTGGCGCTGTCGGTCGTGCTGTCCCGCGCGGTCATGCTGGTGGTCGACCACGAGCGGCCGCTGCGGTCGCTGCCGGCGCTGTTCAGCGCGGAGGCGCGGGCCGCGATGGCGGCCCGGCGGCGGACCGAGCGGGCGCTGCTGGTGCGGCCCGGCCGGATCCGGGTCCGGGAGACGCCGGAGAAGGCCCGGAAGATCCGCGAGCGGCAGCGCCGGCGCGCCGCCGCGAGGGCCGCCGCCCGGGCCGGCCGCCGGCCCGCGCCGGTCCCGGCGGCGGAGCCGGAGCCCGCGCCGCTCGGCCCGGACTGGCGCCCCGACGGCCCGCCGCGGACCGACTGGAAGCCGGACCTCGTCCCGGCCGTCGGCGCGTACGACGACCCCACGGCCGACAGCGACGACGAGGCGGCGCCCGGCTGGAGCGTGCCGGCCCCGGCCGAGGCCCGGCCGCCGGTGCTCCCGGTGCTGGAGGCGGCGCTGCCCCCGGCCGAGCCCGCGCCGACGCCGCCGACCCCGAAGGACGAGCGCCGCGCCCGCGAGCGCCAGGCCGCTGTCGAGGCCCGCATCCTGCTCCCCGCCAGGAAGGACCGCTGATGGCCCGCCGTCGCGAGGAGCCGCGCCCGGCGCCGCTCGCGCTCGCGCTGCGCGAGATCGCCGGCAACATCACGCTGACCCGGCGCAGCGCGTACGCCTGGTTCGTGGTCCCCCCGGCCCGCTGGGCCTGGCGCGCGGACAACGACCGGCGCGGCATGGTCGACGCCGCCGGCATCGCGTACGCCGGGCTGGCCGGCCGCCGCGTCCGCATCCGGGTCACCAGCCGGCCGTACCCGGTGGCCGCCTGGGCCCGCGGCCTGCACGCCCGCACTCCCTCCCCGCTGCCGGGCGCGGAGGACAACACCTGGTCGGACAACCTGCTCGCGCAGCAGCGCTACCTGCGCACCTCGGCCACCGCGGAGAAGGAGGTCTACCTCGGCGTCGAGGTCGCCCCGCGGTCCCGGCTGACCGCGCTGACCGAGCGGCTGACCGGCGGCGCCGGCAACCGCGAGCTGGCCCACCTGGACCGGGACGTGGAGCTGATCAGCGAGGTGGTCAGCGGTCCCGGCATCGGCGCGCTGCCGGCCGACCCGCGCCGGATGGAGTGGCTGCTGCACCGCTCGGTCGGGCTCGGCCTGCCGGCGCCGGGCGGGCTGATGTCGCCGCCCGGGCTGTCCGAGCAGTGGGAGACCACCGACCTGCACGCGTTC
Source organism: uncultured Actinomycetota bacterium (assembly GCA_963849885.1). Taxonomy (GTDB): domain Bacteria; phylum Actinomycetota; class Actinomycetes; order Mycobacteriales; family CADCTP01; genus CADCTP01. The sequence goes on from CAWKIV010000006.1 coordinate 427,394, forward strand.
ACCGAGGGCGTGGTGGTGCGCCCGACGCCGCTCGGCCGGTGCGTGCAGATGATCGACCGGCGGCCGGACCACGACCCGCTGACCTCGTACGTCGCGGTGGTCACGCTGGGCCGGATGCCGGAGATGGTGATCCCGGACCCGCGCGGGCCGTGGCTGTCGGCGACCGACGCGCTGCCGTTCTCGGTCGAGCTGTCGTCCACTGTGGACATCCTGGCCGGCACCGCGACCCGCGGCGGGGTGACCAAGGCGCTGCTGCGCATCCGGGACCAGCAGCGGCAGTACCAGATCCACGACGTCGACGAGCCGGCCGCGCTGACCCGGCAGGCCGACCACGCCCGGCGCATCGAGGACGAGATGAGCCACGGCGACGACCTCGTCTCGACCCGGACCGAGGGCTGGTATCGGCTGGCCGTCGCCGGCCGCACCGAGGCCGAGTGCATGGAGCGGGTGCGCGCGGTCCGCGACCTCTACAAGCGCCGGCACATGGACGCCGTCCTCACCAAGGGGCAGGCCAGCCTGGTCCGGGAGTTCGTGCCGGGCGAGCCGGTCGCGAGCACCGCGTACCGGCGGCGGCTGCCGATGCGCTACTTCGCCGCCGGCCTGCCGCAGGTGTCGACCCGGCTCGGCGACCGGCGCGGTCCGCTGATCGGCATCATCGCCAGCTCCGTGCGGCGGCCGGTGATGTTCGACAGCCACTACTCGACCGAGGTGAAGAAGGCCTCCGGGCTGGTGCCGATCGTCGGCCGGCAGGGCGCCGGCAAGTCCGTGCTGGAGGCCGCGATCTGCTACCAGGCGGCCCGGCGCGGGATCCGGACCGTGATGCTGGACCCGTCCGGCCCGCTGGCCGCGCTGTGCGACATGCCCGAGCTGCGGGAGTTCGCCGAGCACATCGACCTGGCCAAGGCGCCGCCGGGGACGCTGTCGCCGTGGGCGGTGGTGCCGGAGCCGCAGCCGGGGCACTTCGACTCCCAGGAGCAGTACGACGAGGCGGTCGACGAGGCCCGGGCCGAGCGCAAGACGCTGGCCATCGACATCGCCCGGATGCTGCTGCCGGCGAAGATCGACGGCCACGCGCACACCGAGTCGCTGCTGCTGCGGGCGATCCGCGAGGTCGGCTCCGACCGGGACCGCAACTACTGGGCGGTGATCTGGCGGCTGCGGGAGTATGCCGGGCTGCGGTTCGACGGCACCGCCGACGACGAGTCGGCGGCCAAGCGGCTGCGGGACGAGGCCGCGGCGATGCACGCGCAGACCCTCGGCGACCTGCTCGCCGACACCGCGGAGACCCGGCAGGGCCGGCTGTTCTTCCCGCCGCTGACCCCGCACGGGCAGGAGCTGGCCGAGCGGCAGCCGCACACCGAGGCGGTGCTCACCGTCATCACGATGAGCGGCCTGGTGCTGCCCAACCCGTCGGTGCCGCGCGAGCACTGGTCGTTCACCGAGCGGATGAGCGTGCCGGCGCTGCACCTGGCGTCCTGGTACGCCACCCGCGCCGTCTACGGGCTCCCCCGGCACGTCCGCAAGGTGCTGGCCCTGGACGAGTGCCACTTCCTGGCCATGTGGCCGGTCGGGCGGGCGCTGTTCCAGCGGGTCGGCCGGGACACCCGCAAGTACAACGTGTGCTGCCTGGCCGCCTCCCAGGACCCGTCCGACACGCTCAACATGGACGTCGCCAACCACGTCTCCGCGTCGTTCGTGGGCCGGATCGAGGACGAGCGGGTCGCCGCGGACGCGCTGCGGCTGCTCGGGGTGCCGACCGAGGCCGGGTACGAGCACGCGGTCGGCACGCTGTCCCAGCCCGGGCCGGACGGGACGCCGCCGGACTACCGGGAGTTCGTCTTCCGGGACGCGGACGGCAACGTGGACCGCTTCGTCGCCGACCTGTCGTACAACGCGGGGCTGCTCGCGGTGGTGAACACCGACGCCCGGCAGCCGGGCGACCTGGACACCGATCCGTCCACTGTGGACGACTATGCCGACTTCACCGACGACCGGGTGAGCGTGTGAGCGTCGTCCGGCTGGTCGGGCGGGGGCTCGACCGGCTCGCCGGCCGCTCCGGGGTGGGACACCCTTCCCCGGCGGCTGGTGCTCTGCCCCGCGCCCCGAGGCAGAGCACCAGCTGCGCCGCGAGGCCGACCCGGCCCAGGCCGGCGCGTGCCCTGCCCCCGGAGGCGGGGCAGAGCACCAGCCGCGCGGCGAGGCCCACCGGCCGGCGGGCGGTGGTGCGGGTGCTGGGCGCGCTGGCCCTGGCGCTGTCCACGGTGGTGATCGCGCCGGGCACCGCCTCGGCGCTGCCCGGCATCGGCGGCTGCACCACCCCGCCGACCCCGGAGTCGCCGCGGCAGGGCATCACCGGCTTCTTCATCTCCACCCCGGACCCGGTCCCGCCGACCGAGGACCCGTTCGTCGAGGGGGCGAAGACCACCCCGTTCGAGCAGTACGGCCTCGCCGGGCTGTCCTGGTACGCGTACGACCTCGGCTGCGGCGGCGCCGCCCGGGACCCGAGCGGGTCGATCTCCACCTGGGCCGCCCGGCTGCTGTTCATCCCGGCCAAGGCGACCGTCGCCGCGCTCACCGGCGTGTCCCAGGCCGCGCTGGAGCCGACGTACCTGTCCGCCTTCGACCCGCTGCTGTCCGGGCTGACCGAGCAGCTGCGCAAGGCGATCTACACCCCGCTCTTCCCGCTCGCGGTGATGCTCACCGGTCTGCTGCTGATGGCCCAGGCGACCCGGCAGCGGGTGTCCGAGTCGACCACCGCGATCGGCTGGTGCCTGCTGGTCACCGTGCTCGCGGCCGCGCTCTTCGCCTGGCCGGTCCGGGCCGGGCACGCCGCGGACACGATCATCACCAAGGGCGTCGGCGTGGTCTCCGCCGGCATCACCGGGGAGAACGACGAGCCCGGCGACCAGGTGGCCAACCTGCTGTACGGCCCGTTCCTCTACCGCATGTGGCTGATGGGCGAGTTCTGCGACCCGGACAGCCGCGGCGCCACCGCGCACGGCAAGGACCTGCTCCAGGCCCAGGCGCTGAGCTGGGAGGAGTCGCAGCAGGCGCGGACCGACGGGGAGGCGGTCACCGAGGCCAAGCAGAAGCGCTTCGAGGACGTCGCCGGCAAGGTCAAGGACGAGGACCCGGCGGCGTACCAGTGCGTCGCCGGGCACGGCAGCGCCTCGCTGGAGGCGTCCATCCTGGCCGACGTCGGGGTGCTGCTGATGGCCCCGTTCCTGCTCGTCGGCGGGCTCATCCTCATCGCGGCCTACCTGGTGATCCGGTTCGCGGTGATCTTCGCGCCGGCGCTGCTCACCGCGGGCGCCTTCTTCCCGCTGCGGGGCATCGTGATCGCCTCCGGCCGGGTGGTGGCCGCGGCGATCCTCAACGGCATCCTGTTCACCCTGTCCGTGCTGCTGGTGATCCGGGTGGACGCGGCGATCCTGGATCCGGCCACCCCGCTGCCGGCGTGGCTGCGGCTGGTGCTGGTCGGCGTGGTCACCGTGGTCATGTGGTATCTGACCCGGCCGTTCCGGAAGCTCACCACGATGGTCACCACCGGGCGGATGGCCTTCGCGATGGGCGACCGCAGCTGGTATGAGCGCGGGGGCGGCGGCGGGTTCTTCGGCCGCCGGCGCGGGCTCGAGGCGACGGTGGTCGACGGCGACAGTGGGTCCGCGGTGATCGCGCCGCGGGAGGAGTCCCGCGGGCCGGCCGGGCTGATGCGGCGGGCGGCCTCGACGGCGGCCGCGGCCGCGACCCGACCGGCGCAGATCAGGGTGCCGTCCACCCGGCTGGACGCCCGCGGCGCGGCCGGGGTCGGGGCGGCGGCCGCGGCCGGCGGGGCGGGCCGGTGCGGCCGTGGCCCGCGGCGGCGGCGGCGGCGGCGCCGGGCGGAGCCGGAGCGGCGGGCGGCGCCGGGGCGGCGTACGGCGGTGGCGGCCGCGGGGGCGGCGGTCCCGGCGGCGCCCGGCCCGGGCCGGCCGGCAGCGCCCGCGCGGCGGGCGGCGCAAGCGCTCCGGGCAGCGCCGGCGGCGCCGCGCGCACCGCCGGCAGCGACGGCGTGCCCGTGCACTCGCCGCCCACCCCGCCCCGGCGGCGCCCGGTGCCCAGCCCGGTCCGGGCCGGGAACCGCCGCCTGGACGAGGGCCTGTTCGAGGCCGGCGCGCCCGGCCGGGTGGCCCCCGAGGACGACAGCCGCGGCTTCCTCCGGCCGGTCCGGGTGGAGGTCGCCGACGACGAGCTGTACCGGTTGTTCGACCCGGCCAGCTCGAACCGCACCGGGGGCCGCCCGGGGAGCGGCGGGCGATGATCCGGCTGCTGCGGGCGGTCTCCTGGGTGGTCCGCTGGGTCACCCGCTCGCCGCGCCGGCTGATCGGCGTGCTCGCCCTGCCGATCCTGCTCGGGGTGGCGCTGGCCGCCGGCCCGATCCGGGACCGGCCGCCGGACGGCCGCGGCGACGTGCTCGCCGGCGGCGCGACGGCGGCGCCGCCGGCCGGCTCCAGCGGGCCGCGCTCGACGGTCCTGCCCGGCACCACCGGACCGCCGACCCCGGTCGCGCCCCGGCCCACGCCGACGCTGGCCGCCGCGCAGCGCACCGCCGCGGTCGGCTACGTCACCGCGGCCAACACCCACGACGCCCGCCCGGGCGGCGACAAGGACTTCGCCGACTCGTACCGGCGGACCCGGCCGTACGTCACCCCGGAGCTGTACGCGGTGGTCACCGAGGTCAGCCGGCGCGGCGACTACGAGTGGTCCCAGTGGACGGCCGCGCAGGCGACCGTCCGGGTCGAGGTGGTCGCGGCCGGCGTGCCGGACGGGGCGCCGGCGCCGACCGCGACGACCGCGTACGCGCGGGTGCAGTTCCGCCAGGTGATCACGCCGACCGTGGGCGCGAGCGCGGAGCAGACCACCGACGGCGCGGTGAACCTGCTGGTGACCAGGACAGGCGGGGGCCGCTGGCTGGTTTCCCAGCTCCTGGCGGACACGTGAACCGCCGCATGCTGCTGCTGGCGCTGGCCGCGCCGGTGGCGATCCCGCTGGTCCTCATCCTGGTCGCCGCGTTCATGGTCACCGCGATCGCCGGCGGCGGCAGCGTCAGCTCCGCCGACGTCCCGGCCAACGGCGTGGTCGGCGGCACCCTCAAGGGCGGCGTCCCGGTGCCGGCCGCGATCCTCGCCCTGATCGGGCCGTCCGTGCAGGCCGCCGGCAGCCCGCACATCACCGAGAGCGTGCTGGCCGCCCAGCTCTACCAGGAGTCCGGCTTCAACCCGCAGGTGGTGTCCTCGGCCGGCGCCCAGGGCATCGCCCAGTTCATGCCGGGCACCTGGGCCGCGCACGGCCGGGACGAGAACGGCGACGGCAAGGCCGACCCGTTCGACCCGGAGGACGCGATACCGGCGGCGGCCCGGTACGACGCCGCGGTGGCCGCCTCGGTGGCCGAGGTGCCCGGCGACCGGACCTCGCTGATGCTGGCCGCGTACAACGCCGGCCCGGGCGCGGTCCTGCGCTACCAGGGCGTCCCGCCGTACCAGGAGACCCAGAACTACGTCCGGCGCATCCTCGACCTGGCCTCCGAGTGGTCGGTCACGCCCGGCCTGGTCGGCGGCGGCGAGGGCCCGGTGCCGCCGCCGGACCCGGGCCAGATCGAGCTCACCGGCAACACGATCATCGACACCGCGATGTCCTGGGCGGTGGCCCAGATCGGCTCCTGGTACCAGTGGGGCGGCACCTGCCGGAACCCGTTCGGCCCGTCCGCGTCCGGGCGCTGCGACTGCTCGTCGCTCATGCAGCAGGCGTACGCGCACGCCGGCGTCTCGCTGCCCCGGGTGGCCGCGGACCAGGCCAGGGTGGGGCAGGAGGTGCCCAACCCGGCCGACGTGCGGCCCGGCGACCTGATCGCCATCGAGGGCTCGCTCGGCTCGCCCACCCGGGCCGGCCACATCGGCATGTACGTGGGCCGCGGGATGGTGGTGGAGTCGCCGCACACCGGCGCGCAGGTCCGGCTGTCGCCGGCCCGCTCGTTCACCGGCATCGTCTCGATCCGCCGGATCGTCACCGGCTGAGCGAAGCTGTCCGGGTCGCGACGTCCGGCCCCGCGGGTAGGGTCCGCTGCGTGGCTGGCGGGGACTGGTACCTCACCGTGCCGCCGGGCTGGCGGCCGGTGCGCGCGGCCCGGGCCGGCCCGCTGACCGACCGGCGGGTGGTGCTGGCCGAGCCGCCGGGCGCGTTCCGGTACGACGTGCGGGCGGTCAGCGAGCCGTACCAGGCCGAGGACGGCGAGGACTACGTCGACGTGGTCAGCGAGCACGACTGGTACCGGTCGCGGATCCGGCGGGAGCCGGTGCCCACCTCGCCGTACCGGGTGGACCGGGTCTGGCTGGAGCAGGGCGAGGAGGTCGTCGCCCTGCCGGCCGGCGCCCGGGTCGAGGTCTTCGAGCGGCTGGTCAGCGTCGACGCGCCGCCGGACCGGCCGCCGCGGCGGGCCGGCGACGTGGTCGACATCGCCGGCCGCCGGGTCGTCGTGGTGCAGCCCGGCGGGCCGGTGCGGCACCGGCGCGCGGTCAGCCAGCCCTACCTCGACCCGGACGGCGACGTGGCCGTCACCATCTGCTCGGAGCACGACTGGTATCGCTGGGTGATCACCCGGGAGCCGCCCCGGGCCGAGCCCTGCCCGCTCTACCTGGTCTGGGTGGAGTAGCTCCGGGCACGCCCTAGACCGCGCGGCGCTTGAGCCGGCGGCGCTCCCGCTCGGACAGCCCACCCCAGATGCCGAACCGCTCGTCGTGCTCCAGCGCGTATTCCAGGCACTCGGCCCGGACTTCGCAGGTGGTGCAGATCCGCTTCGCCTCCCGGGTGGACCCGCCCTTCTCGGGGAAGAACGCCTCCGGATCGGTCTGCGCGCACAGCGCGCGCTCCTGCCAGGTCGGCTCCTCCGGCATCCCGAAGATGCCCGGCAGCACGGCCCCCTCGTCGTACGCCATGGGCTCGCTCATCGGGGCCCCTTCCTGACCAACTCGACCCACCCCCGCGTCGGCGGCTCCCCGTGAGATGGGGAATCACACCGGTGTAAGTACACCCGTGTCGCTACCGGACCGTCAAGCTGGGATCTGCTACACGGTTCGTCCTGGGGCAGATCCGTGCCCGTTCACCCGGCGTGTCCCAAGGACACGCCGTGACGTCACCTGGTCGGGGGAACGTCGGCGACCGGCGGCGATGCGGGTGACGGGCTCCGCCGGACGGCCCGGCGACCCGGACGGCCCGGTCGGCCCGGCGACCCGGTGGCCGGACGGGCCGGTGGGAGGATGGGCGGGTGCGCGTGGTGGTGCTGGCCGGCGGGATCGGCGGGGCCCGGTTCCTGCGGGGGCTGCGGGCCGCGGTCCCGGCCGCGGAGGTCACCGCGCTGGTCAACACCGGCGACGACGTGACCCTGCACGGGCTGCGCATCTGCCCGGACCTGGACACGGTCATGTACACCCTCGGCGACGGCATCGACCCGGACCGCGGCTGGGGCCGGCGGGACGAGAGCTGGCGGGTCAAGGCGGAGCTGGCGGCGTACGGGGCCGAGCCGGCCTGGTTCGGCCTCGGCGACCTGGACCTGGCCACCCACCTGGTGCGGACCCGGATGCTGGACGCCGGCTACCCGCTGTCCGCGGTGACCGAGGCGCTCTGCGACCGGTGGCGGCCGGGGGTGCGGCTGCTGCCGATGTCCGACGACCGGGTCGAGACCCACGTGCTGGTCGACCGGGACGAGCCCGGGACCGATGCCGCCGGCCCGCTCCGCGGGCGGAAGGCGATCCACTTCCAGGAGTGGTGGGTGCGGCACCGGGCCGCGCTGCCGGCGCACGGCTTCGTCCAGGTCGGGGTGGCCGACGCCAAGCCGGCGCCGGGCGTGCTGGACGCGCTCGCCGCCGCCGACGCGGTGCTCTTCGCGCCGAGCAACCCGGTGGTCAGCGTGGGCACCGTGCTCGCGGTGCCCGGGATCCGGGAGGCGGTCCGCGGCACCCCGGGCCGGGTGGTCGCGCTGTCCCCGATCGTCGGCGGCGCGCCGGTGCGCGGGATGGCGGACGCCTGCCTGTCCGCGCTCGGGGTGCCGACGACCGCGGAGGCGGTCGGCCGCTGGTACGGCTCGCGCGCCTGGGGCGCGGACGGGGTGCTCGACGGCTGGCTGGTGGACTCGGCGGATGCCGGCGCGGCGGTGCCGGGGGTGGAGGTGCGGGCGGTGCCGCTGCTGATGACGGACGAGGCGGCGACCGCGGCGATGGCCCGGGCCGCGCTGGACCTCGCCGGTGTCTGAGCCCACGCCGCCGCCCGGCGGGGCCGGCGCGGCGGTGGACCGGCTGACCGTGCTGCCCGTGCGCGGCCTGCCCGACCTGCGCCCCGGCGACGACCTGGCCGCCCTGCTCGCCGCGGCCGCGCCGTGGCTGGCCGACGGCGACGTGCTGGTCGTCACCTCCAAGGCGGTGTCCAAGGTGGAGGGTCGGCTGGTGCCGGCGCCGGCGGACCCGGCCGGCCGGGAGGCCGCCCGGCAGGCCGCGGTGGCCGACGAGACCGTCCGGGTGGTGGCCGCCCGCGGCCGGACCCGGATCGTGGAGACCCGCCAGGGGCTGGTGCTGGCCGCCGCCGGGGTGGACGCGAGCAACGTCCGCCCCGGCGAGCTCGCGCTGCTGCCGGTGGACCCGGACGGCTCCGCCCGCCGCCTGCGCGAGGCGCTGCGCGCCTCGCTCGGCGTCGACGTCGCCGTCGTGGTCAGCGACACCATGGGCCGCCCCTGGCGCAACGGCGTGGTCGACGTCGCCATCGGCGCCGCCGGCATCCGCGCGGTGGACGACCTGCGCGGCGCCACCGACACCCACGGCATGCTGCTGGAGATGACCGAGGTGGCGGTGGCCGACGAGGTCGCGGCCGCGGCCGAGCTGGCCAAGGGCAAGCTGTCCGGGGTGCCGGCCGCGGTCGTCCGTGGACTGTCGCCTGTGGACGACCCGGCCGGCGCCCGGGCGCTGCTGCGGTCGCCGGACACGGACCTGTTCCGGCTCGGCACCGCGGAGGCGGTGGAGCTGGGCCGCCGCGAGGCGCTGGCCGGCGCGGCCGACCCGCCGCCGGCGCACCTCGACGCGGTGGCCGTGCTCCGCGCGTACGACGACCCGGAGCTGGACCAGCGCTCGCTGGCCGCCGCCCTGCTCGCCTTCCTGGACGCCCGGCCGGACGCGACCAGCCGGTCCTGCCGGGCCGGGCACCTGACCGCGACCACGGTGGTGCTGGACGCGGCCGGTGAGCGGACGCTGCTCACCCTGCACCGCCGGCTCGGCACCTGGCTGCCGCTCGGCGGCCACCTGGAGGAGCAGGACACCACCCTGCTCGGCGCCGCGGCCCGGGAGGCGTACGAGGAGAGCGGCATCCCCGGCCTGCGGATGGACCCGGTCCCGCTGTTCCTCGGCGTCTTCCCGGTGACCTGCTCGCTGGGCGTGCCGACCCGGCACATGGACGTGGTCTTCCTCGCCGTCGCGCCGGCCGGGGCGGAGCCGGTGCGCAGCGACGAGTCCGACGACCTGCGCTGGTTCCCGGTCGACCGGCTGCCGGCCGGCACGCCGCCGGACGTGCCGGTGGTGGTGGCCCGGGCCCGGGCCCGCGTCGCCGCCGGCCACCCCGCCTAGGACACGGCCGCAGCGGCGGTGGCGGCGCAGCGCAGCACCGCGGCCGCGGACCGGTCCACATCGGACTCGTCGGTGACCCCGCTGGACACCGACACCCGCATCGCCGCCCGGCCCTGCCAGCTGGTGCCGCCGAGCCAGCAGGTGCCGTCGGCCTGCACCCGGCGGATCACCTCCCGGGTCAGCTCGTCGTCGTCGCCGAAGCGGACCAGCACCTGGTTGAGCACGACCTCGTTGAGCACCTCGACGCCGGGGCCGGCGGCCAGCCGGTCGGCGAACCGGCGGGCCAGCGCGCAGCACCGGTCCACCAGCTCGGCGACGCCGTGCCGGCCCAGCGCCCGCAGCGCCGCGTACACCGGGAAGCCGCGGGCCCGCCGCGAGGACTCGGGGTTGTAGTCGAACGGGTCCCGCTCGCCGCCGGCCGCGTGCACCAGGTAGCTGGCCCGCGCGCCCATCGCGGCGCGGTGGGCGGCCGGGTCGGCGCAGAAGACCAGGCCGGAGTCGTACGGCACGTTGAGCCACTTGTGCGCGTCGGTGGCCCACGAGTCGGCCCGCTCCACGCCGGCGAGGAGCGGTCGCAGCCCGGGGCTGGCCGCCGCCCACAGCCCGAAGGCGCCGTCGACGTGCACCCACGCCCCGGCCGGCGCCGCGATCCGGCAGATCTCGCCGACCGGGTCGACCGCCCCGCTGTTGACGTTGCCGACCTGGGTGCAGACGATCGCCGGCCCGGCGCCGGCGGCCAGCCGCTCGGCGAGCGCGTCCGGGCGCAGCCGGCCCTGGCCGTCGGCGGCGACCGGCTCGATCGCGTCGGTGCCGAGGCCGAGCAGCCGGACCGCGCGATCGACGGTGCCGTGCCGCTCCGCCCCGGTGAGCACCCGCACCGGCGGCGCGCCGGCGAGCCCGCCGGTCTCCACGTCCCAGCCGGCGCGGCGCAGCACCTCGTGCCGGGCCGCCGCCAGCGCGGTCGTGTTGGCGGCCTGGCCGCCGGTGACGAAGCCGACCGACACCCCGGCCGGCAGGCCGAGCAGCTCGGCCAGCCAGCCGCCGGCGACCTCCTCGACCACCGCGGCGGCCGGGGACAGCACGTACAGGCCGGCGTTCTGGTCCCAGGCCGCGGTCAGCCAGTCCGCGGCCAGCGCGGCCGGGTTGGTCCCGCCGACCACGAAGCCGAAGTAGCGCCCGCCGTTGCTGGCGACCAGGCCCGGCCCGGCCGCGCGGGCCAGGTCGGCGACGACGGCGCGGGCATCGGCGGGCGCCTCCGGCAGCGGTCCGCCCAGCGCGGCCCGCAGCTCGTCCGGCCCGACCCGGGCGGCGGGCGGCCGGTCCGGCAGGCCGGCCAGGTGGGACCCGGCGCACCGCCGCGCCTCGTCGAGCGGTCCGGCCCAGTCCGGCTCGCGCATGGCGGCTCCCTTCCCCGGGTCCCGGTGCGGCTCAGCGTGCCACCGGCCGGGACCCGTCGGGGCGGATTGGTAACGTCGGCCCGGTGGGAGCGCTGGACGCCGTGGCCGGCTGGCCGGTCGGCTCGGCCGCGGCGGCCGTGGTCGGCCCGGACGGGGTGCTGGAGACCTGCGGCGACGTCGAGGTGCCGTACGAGCTGGCCTCGGTGACCAAGCCGCTGGTCGCGCTGGCCGTGCTGGTCGCGGTCGAGGAGGGCGCGCTCGGGCTGGACGACCCGGCCGGGCCGCCCGGCTCCTCGGTCCGGCACCTGCTCGCGCACGCCTCCGGGCTGGCGATGGAGGGCCCGGACGTGGTCGCGAAGCCGGGCTCCCGGCGGGTCTACTCCAACACCGGCTTCGACGTGCTCGGCGACCACCTGGCCGCGGTGACCGGCATCGCGCTGCCGGACTACCTGCACCAGGCCGTCTGCGAGCCGCTCGGGCTGCGGTCCACCGCGCTGGTCGGGCCGGCCGGCTCGGGCGCGCGGGCCGGGGTGGCCGACCTGGCCGCGGTCGCCGCCGAGCTGCTCTCCCCCGGCCGGCTCGTGCACCCCAGCACCGTGGTCGAGATGGCCACCGTGCAGTTCCCCGGGCTGGTCGGGGTGGTGCCCGGCTACGGCCGGCAGCCCACCAACGACTGGGGCCTGGGCGTCGAGATCCGCGACTCGAAGTCGCCGCACTGGACCGGCGCCCGCAACTCCCCCGGCACGTACGGGCACTTCGGCCGGGCCGGCACCTTCCTCTGGGTCGACCCGGTGGCCCGGCTGGCCTGCGTCGCGCTGACCGACACCGAGTTCGAGCAGTGGGCCAAGGACGCCTGGCCCCCGCTCGCCGACACCGTCCTCGCCGCGTACGGGGCTCAGATCGAGCGGTAGTCGCGGGGGGAGAAGCGCGGGGCGAAGCGGGGCTTGCCGACGCCGGAGAGCTCGATGAGGCGGACCACCCGGTGCCGGTGCGGGCGGTCGGCGGCGAGCAGCTCGACCATGCCCTCGTCGGACAGCGGGTGGCCGAGCAGCGCCCAGCCGACCAGGTCGTGGATGTGGAAGTCGCCGACCGACAGCGCGTCGGCGTCGCCGAGCGCGCGCTGCGCGGTCTCCGCCGCGGTCCACCCGCCGACGCCGGGCACCACCTGCAGCCGGGCCAGCGCGTCGGCCGGGGCCAGGTCGCAGCACTCCTCCAGCCGCCGGGCCACGGTGGCGGCGGCCCGGACGGCGCGCTGCCGCTTGATGTCCACCCCGGCCTTGTGCCAGTCCCAGGTCGGCACCTCCAGCAGCACCGGCGCCGACGGCGGCACCCGCATGCCGGCCGGGGCCGGGCCGGGCGCCGCGGTGCCGTACCGGTGCAGCAGGAAGCGCCAGGCCTGCCGGGCCTCGGTGCCGGTGACCTTCTGCTCCAGGATCGCCGGCAGCAGCGCGTCGAGGACCAGGCCGGTGCGCGGCACCCGCAGCCCGGGATGGCGGCGCGCGGTCTCGGCCAGCAGCGGCCAGCGCGGCACGAACGAGCCGGGGTCGTCCCGGGCGCCGAGCAGGTCGGGCACGCCGGCCACCGCCCACTCCGCGCCCGGGCCCCACGCGGTCGCGTGCACCTCGCCCGCGGCGGGGCACCCGCAGCGCCAGCGTGGCCGGGCCGTCCGGGGTCAGCGCGGCCCGCCAGAACGCGCCGTCGCCGACCTTGTGGGCGGGGTCGCCGCGGCCGCGCACCAGCGGGCGCAGCGTCGCCGCGACATCCACCGGGAAGGCCGGCCGCCACACCGTCTCCGCCCCCGGCGCCGCGCCGCCGGCGGGCGCGCGGTCGGCGGCGCGCGGCGGCCCGGCCGCCGGCCAGGAGCCGCTCACGCGTCGGTGGAGAAGCGGACCGCGCCGTCGCCCAGCCGCACCCCGGGCCACACCCGGGCCCCGGCCCGCAGCTCGTTGCCGGCGCCGAGCTCGACCCCGTCGCCGAGCACGGCGTCGGCCAGCACGGTGCCCGGGCCGACCACCGCGCCGCGGCCGACCACCGACCGGCTCACGGTCGCCCCGGCGGCCACGGTCGCGCCGTCGAAGAGCACCGCGGCGTCCAGCCGCGCCCCCGCGCCGACCGAGCAGCCGGCCCCGACCGTGCTGCCGCCGGACAGCACCGCGTCCGCGGCCACGTCGGCGCCGGGCAGCACCAGCGCCTGGCCGGCCGGGCCGGGCAGCGCCGCGGTCGGCGCGATGCCGAGGACCAGGTCGGCGCTGCCGCGGACGAAGTTCGCCGGGGTGCCCAGGTCCAGCCAGTACGTCGAGTCGACGTAGCCGAGCACGGTCGCGCCGCCGGCCAGCAGCCCGGGGAAGGTCTCCCGCTCCACCGACACCGGCCGCCCGGCCGGGATCGACTCCAGCACCGGCCGGCGGAAGACATAGCAGCCGGCGTTGACCTGGTCGGTCACCGGCTCCGGCGACTTCTCCAGGAAGGCCAGCACCCGGCCGGCGCCGTCGGTCGGCACCGACCCGAACGCGCGCGGGTCCTCCACCCGGGTCAGGTGCAGGGTGACGTCGGCGCCGCCGTCCCGGTGCGTCTCGACCAGCTTGACCAGGTCGACGCCGGACAGCACGTCGCCGTTGAAGACCAGCACGTCGTCGGACCGCAGCCGGTCGGCCACGTTGCGGATGCCGCCGCCGGTGCCGAGCGGGACGTCCTCGGTGACGTACTCGATCTCCAGGCCGAGCCGCTCCCCGGCACCGAAGTGGTCGGCGAAGACCTCCGCCCGGTACGACGTGGACAGCACGACGTGGTCCACGCCGGCGCCGGGCAGCCGGCTGAGCAGGTGGGCTGAGGAACGGCACGCCGGCGGTGGGCAGCATGGGCTTGGGCGCGCTGAGCGTCAGCGGCCGCAGCCGGGTGCCCTGGCCGCCGACGAGGACGATCGCGTCGATGACTCACTCCTTAGGTCGTCGAGAAAGGGTAACCACGCACGATGAGTAGCCACGTGGCCACGCTCGTCGACGCACCGCCGTCGCGGCGCTGGTCGTCGCGGCGCGCGCGGCGTGGCGCCGCGGCGTGCGCGGCCAGGCGGCCGGTCCGCCGTCCTAGGGGCGGCGGGCCGGCTTGGCCCCGGCCGCCACCGCCGGCACCCGGCGGGCCAGCGCGGCCCGGCCGGCCAGGCCGACCCGCAGCGCGAGCCGCACCGGCGCCCAGCGGACGCCGGCGTACCGGCGGGACAGGTAGCGCCAGGCGCTGGCGTGGTGGGCGTCGGCCATCGCCCGGGGATCCCGGCTGGTCGACACCCCGCCCTCGTGGGTGACCACCGCGGCCGGCACGTACACGACCTGCCACCCGGACCGGCAGATCCGCTCGCACAGGTCGAGGTCCTCGAAGTACATGAAGTACGCCGGGTCGAAGCCGCCGACCGCGTCGAACGCCTCCCGCCGCAGCAGCAGGCAGGACCCGGACAGCCAGCCCGCCTCGCCCTCGCGGGGGGCGCCGCGCTCCCGCCGGTACGCCGCCGTCCACGGGTTGGACGGCCACCACCAGCCGAGCAGCGCGTGCCCGATGCCGCGGCCGAGCGACGGCAGCGCGCGGGCGGACGGGTAGAGGGTGCCGTCCGCGGACAGGATCGCCGGGCCGAGCACGCCGGCCCCCGGCCACCGCTCGACCGCCTCCAGCAGGGTGTCCAGCGCACCCGGCTCCCAGCGCAGGTCCGGGTTGGCCACCACCACCCACTCGCCCGGCGCGCGCGGCACGCCGAGGTTGGCGGCCCGGCCGTAGCCGAGGTTGCCGCCGGTGCGCAGCAGCTCGACGCCGGGCCGCTCGGCGGCCTGCTCCGGGGCGCCGTCGGTGGACCCGTTGTCCGCCAGCACCACCCCGACAGGGTGCGTCGTCGCCTTCTCCAGGGTGTCCAGGAAGGCGTCCAGCGTCGGCCCGGGCGAGTAGGTGACGACGACGACGCCTATCCCGGCCGTGGAACCTGGCACGGGTCGGACCCTACAGGTCCGCGGGCCCCGTCAGCCCCGCCGGGAGCCGCGGCACCCTCGGCGGCCGCGCCGGTCTCGGCGGCCACGACGGCCTCAGCGCCCACGACGGCCTCAGCGGCCTCAGCGGCCTCGGCCGCCGTGGCGGCGGCGACGGCCCGCCGCATCGAGCCGCGCAGCGCGAACCCGGCCACCAACGCCCAGATCGCGTCGCCCAGCGTCTGCACCACCCGGGACGCGGCCACCACCGCGGTGGCCGAGCCGGCCGGCAGCACCGGCAGCAGCACCGCGCCGAGCACCACCTCGCGGACCCCGATCCCGGCCGGCACCAGCCCGAGCACCATCACCCCGGCCGACCAGGCCAGCGCGTACGCCCCGGTGGCGAGGAAGAACGAGCCGGGCCCGGACAGCCCGAGGGGGCGGGCCAGCGCGAGCAGCGACAGCCCGTAGAACATCCAGGTGACCAGCAGGAAGCCGCACGCTTGCACGGTGCTGGCCAGCGTCAGCCGGCGGTCCAGCGGCGGCCGGCGGAGCAGCCAGAAGGCGCGGTCCAGCAGCGGGGACAGCACCCGCGGGTGCAGCACCACCAGCAGCACCGGGGTCAGCGCGAGCACCCACCAGTAGTGCTCGGCCGCCTCCGGGCTGGCGAACGGCAGCGTCGCCGACGCGACCAGCAGCCCGGTGGCGCAGTGCAGGCCGACGAAGAGCAGCCCGGCCACCGCGCTGCGCTGCCGCGGCACGCCGAGCGCCTTGCCCAGCTCCATCTGGGCCACGAACGGCCACACCGCGCCGGGCAGGTATTTCCCGACCTGGGCCAGGAAGAAGACCCGGGTGGCCGGCCCGGCCGGCAGCGGGCTGCCCAGGGCGGCCAGCAGCGTCCGCCACGCGAGGCTGGTGAAGCCGAGCCCGATGAGCGCGGCCAGCAGGGACAGCGCGAACCAGCCGGGGCCCATCCGGACGAGCGCGTCGACCACCTCGTTCCACTGCCGGGCGATCGTGAGCGCCAGCAGAGCCAGGGCGAGCACGGCGACGGCCACCCGGAGGGACCGGGTCACCGCCCGGGGCAGCTTCGGCACTGCGGTAGCGTAACCAGCCGCGGGGAGCGCCGCGGCTCACGGTGGCCGGGGACGACGCAGTTCGCAGACGTGGAAGTGAGGCACGCATGACCACCCTCGACGGGTCCGCCGCCGAGTCTCCCGGCGTCGTCATCGGCAACCACACGAACAAGTACGTTGCCAAGAACCCGGCGATCCGCTTCCTCACCGAGCGGTGGGTGGCCCGGCTGGACGACTTCCTGGAGAAGATCGGCACGAGTGAAAACCCGCCGAAGCGGCCCCTCGAGGTCGGCGCCGGCGAGGGCGTGATCTCCCAGCGGCTGTTCAAGCGCTTCGGCGAGGCCACCGCGATCGACCTGCCCGACTCCGGGCTGCGGGCGGAGTGGCTGACCCGCCCCGGCCCGCGCTACCTGCACGCCGACGCCGAGCGGCTGCCGTTCCGGGACGACCAGTTCGACCTCACCGTGTGCGTCGAGGTGCTCGAGCACCTGGTCGACCCGCGGCAGGGGCTGGCCGAGCTGGCCCGGGTGACCTCGTCCCACCTGCTCGTGTCGGTCCCGCGGGAGCCGATCTTCCGCGGCTGCAACCTGATCACGGGGCGGTACGTGAAGGACCTGGGCAACACCCCGGGCCACTTCAACCACTGGTCCAGCCGCAGCTTCGTGCGCTTCCTGTCCCAGGTGGGCAAGGTCCGCGAGGTGTCCAAGCCGTTCCCGTGGACCGTCGCCTGGGTGCAGCTCGACGGCTGAGCCGCCGCCCGGCTGAGCCGGCGGGCCCCGCCGGGCCCGCGGGGCTCAGCTCCGCCCGGCCGCCCGGGCGTACGAGGCCAGGTGCGCCTCGGCGCTGGCCGCCCAGGTGAACTCCGACGCCCGCTTCACCGCGGCCTCGCCCAGCTCCTGCCGCCGCTCCGGGTCGTCCAGCAGCGCGGCCAGCGCCACCGCGATCGAGTCCGGGTCGCCCTCGGTGTACGCCACCGCGTCGCCGCCCACCTCGGGCAGCGACAGCCGCTGGGTGGTGAGCACCGGGGCGCCGCAGGCCATCGCCTCCAGCACCGGCAGGCCGAAGCCCTCGCCGTGGCTCGGGTAGGCCACCACGGTGGCGCCGCCGAGGTAGCCGCGCAGGTCCGAGAAGCGCAGGTAGCCCGGCCGCAGCACGCGCAGCCGGCTCGGCACCTCGGTGATCGCCTGGTCGATCTCCTCGTCCCAGCCGGACCCGCCGGCCAGCACCAGCGCCGGCGGCTCGTCCCGGTCCTGCACCGCCTTGACCCAGCCGCGGACCAGGGACGGCACGTTCTTCCGGGGCTCCAGCATGCCCAGGAAGGCCACGTACGGCGTGTTGCGGAGGCCGAGCCGGGCCTGCACCTGCTGCCGCTCGGCGTCCGAGGGCACGTGGAAGGTGTCCCGGTCGACCCCGTGGTAGGCCACGTCGATCCGGGTCGGGTCGGCGTCCAGCACCCGGACCAGCTCGTCCCGGGTCGCCTTCGACGGCACCACGCAGCGGGCGGACCGGTGCAGCGCGGTCTTGATCGCGGACCGGAAGAACGGCCCCTTGATCGAGGTGTGCACGTCCGGCTGGGTGAAGAAGGTCGCGTCGTGGATGGTCACCACGACCGGCCGGCCGGCCCGCAGCGGCATCGTGTAGTGCGGCGAGTGCAGCACGTCCGCGCCCACCTGCTGGACCACCAGCGGCAGGCCGGTCTGCTCCCAGGCCAGTCGGGCCGGCCGGTGCGCGATCGCGGCCGGTCCCGGCACGATCGTCGCCTCCGGCGCCATCCGGCTGAAGCGCTCGGCGTCGGCCCGCTGGGAGGCGACGGCGAAGTCGGCTCCGGCGGCGCCGAGCGCGGAGATGAGACCGTCGACGTACCGTCCAACTCCACCACGATCGGCGGGGACGGCCGTCGCATCGACGAGCACGCGGGGCGCGCGTCCTGACACGAATCGGCTCCTGCGGTCTGCTCGGTCTGTGGTGGATCTCACGGGTGCTGCTGATCGGGGACAGCGTACGCCCGCCAGGCTGTGGGCCTGGCCTCCTGGGGGCTCATGTCGCCAGGTCGGAGTACAGCGCCCACAGCTCGCGAGCGGCCGCGGACCAGGAGTAGTGGCCGGCCCGGTCCCGCCCGGCCGCCGCCCACCGGTCCCGCTCGGCCGGGTCGGCGACGGCGGCCAGCGCCTCGGCCAGCGCGCCGGGGTCGTCCCGGGGGACCACGGTGGCGGCGCCGCCGCCGACCTCGACCAGCGCCGGCGCGTCCGAGGTGACCACCGGGACGCCGGCCGCCATGGCCTCCAGCACCGGCAGCCCGAAGCCCTCGGCCCGGCTGGGCACGGCGAGCGCGGCGGCCCGGTGCAGCACCACCGCGAGGTCGGCGTCCGGCAGCCGGCCGAGCACCCGGACCCGGCCGGCGGCCAGCCCGAGCCGGGCCGCCTCGGCGAGCGGGTCCACCCCGCCCCAGCCGGGCTGGCCGACCAGCAGCAGCGGCAGGTCCGGCGCCTTCGGCTCGGCCAGCGCCGCCAGCAGCACGTCCAGGCCCTTGCGGGGCTCCAGGGTGGCCAGGCTGAGCAGGTACGCCGGGGGCAGGCCGAGCCGGGCGGCCCGGGCGTCCGCGTCGGCCGGCTGGGCGGCCAGCGCGGCGGACGCGCCCTCGCCGACCACGGCGACCCGGTCGGCGCGCAGCGCCGGCACCGCGGCGGCCAGCTCGGCGGCGACCGCGTGGGTGGGCACCACGACGCGGTCGGCGTGCCGGGCGGCCAGCTCGACGGCCCGCCGGTGCCAGCGGACCCCGCGCGGGGTCAGCGTCTCCGGGTGCGTCCACGGCACCGCGTCGTGCACGGTGACGACGAGCGGGCGGCGCCGCGGCGGGGCCAGCGGGGTCGGCGCGTGCACCAGGTCGGCCCGGCGCGGGGCCGGGCCGAGCCCGCGCTCCCAGGCGGCGACCAGGCCGCGCCGCGGCAACGGCAGCCGGCGCGGGCCGCGTACGCCCGGCACCCGGGCCGGTCGCACGTCCCGGTGCCAGGCCGTCCAGCCGGTCACCGCGGCCCCGGCCGGCGCCGTCTCCGCCAGCGCGGCGGCCAGCTCCCGCGCGTACCGCCCCGTGCCCCCCGGCACCGGCGCCAGCACCTGCTCCACCAGCACCGCCACCCGCACCCCCGGCACCCTACGCCGCCCCCAGCCCCGCCGATCTTGGCCATGTCAACGTCATGGACCCTGCCGACACGTTGACTCAACCAAGATCGGCGGGTCAGGGGGTGGGGCGGGTGGCGAGGGCGACGAGGCCGGTGCCGGCGGCGGGGCGGAGGCGCTGCAGGTAGCAGAAGGGGGTGGTGGCGAGGCGGACCGCGGTGCCGACGGCGGCGTTGGGCGGCTGGAAGGTGCGGCCGCTGGCCGCGGTCCGCTCCTCCAGCGACAGGTGCCCGGCCGCGGCCAGCCGGCGCCGGTCCACCCGGTTGCGGACCGCCTCCATGGCCTGGCCGAGCGGCCAGCCGTAGACGGTCACCCGGGCGTCCACCAGCCCGGCCTCGCCGAGCCGGGCGCCGAGCTCGTCCGGCTCGTACCGGCGGTAGTGCCCGATCTGCTCGTCGGTGGGGCCGTACCGGGCCTGGAAGGCGGGCACGGACAGCAGCAGCCGGCCGCCCGGCCGGACGAAGCCGACCCAGTCGGCCAGCGCGGCCGCGTCGTCCTTGATGTGCTCCAGCACCTCGAACGCGCAGACCAGGTCGTACGCCGATCCCGGCCGGGACCGCGGTGTGGTCGCCGTGCAGCACCCGGCCGCCGGCCGCGGTCACCCGGGCCTCGGCCACCGCCCCGGACGCGGCGTCCGGCTCCACCCCGAGGTAGCGCCCGCGCCGGGCCAGCCGGGCGCCCATCGCGCCCTGGCCGCAGCCGATCTCCAGGATCGTCGGGGTCGGCGCGCCGTCGAGCAGCCGGGACACCACGTCCCAGCGCAGCCAGGCCCGCGGGGTCAGCGGCGGGAGGGGGTCGGTCATCGCGGGCGGCTCCCGGAGCACGGTGTGGAGGCGGCAGCGGAGCGTACCGACGACCGCCCGGGCGGTGAACCGCTCGCCGGCCCGGTCCCGGGCCGCGCCGCGCAGCTTCTCCAGCGCGGACGAGTCGCCGGCCAGCTCGCCGAGCACGGCGGCCAGCCCGGCCGCGTCGCCGGGCGGCACGAAGACGGCCGCGTCGCCGAGCGCGGACCGCTGCGGCGGGGTGTCCGAGGTGATCACCGCGCAGCCGGCGGCGGCGCCCTGGTAGACCTTGTTCGGCACCACCCGGCGGGCCTTGGCCCCGGTGCCGAGGATGCCGAGGCAGACGTCGTGCCGGGCGACCAGCTCGGGCAGCCGGGCGGCCGGCACCCAGTCCAGCCACTCCACCCGCGGGTTGCCGGCGGCCAGCCGCTGCGCCTCGGCCCGGTCCTGGCCGCGGCCGACCATGGTCACCCGCACCCGCGGGTCGCCGGCCAGCAGCCCGATCGCGGCGCCGATCGCCGGGGTGCCCTGCAGCGGGGTGAACAGCCCGAAGAAGACCACCCGCAGCGGGTCCGCGTCGTCCCGCGGGCCGGCCGCGTCCCCGGCGGCGAACCAGGTCGCCGGCGCGCCGACCGGCACCACCACCACCCGCTCGGCCAGGTCGGCCGGCACCAGCCGGCCGTTTTCCTCGGTGTCCACCACCACGACGTCGGCCGCGGTGAGCGCGAGCCGGTCCAGCCGGGCCAGCAGCCGGACCCGCCAGGACCCGGCCACGCCGCGGTCGGCCGCGGTGTCGGCGGCGAAGACGAGGTGGTCGAGCACCAGCACGGCCCGGCGGAACAGCAGCCGGGCCAGCAGCACGTCGAAGTGGCCGAGGTAGCCGACCAGCACCGCGTCCGGCCGCTGCCGGCGGCGCTCGCGCAGGCCGCGGACGGTGAGCACGGTCCAGCAGCGGGCCAGCCGCAGGGCCAGCAGCGGCAGCCGCCAGGGCTGGCGGAGCATGGCCACCCGGCCGGCGGTGTCGATGCCGAGCCGCACGTTGACCTCGCGGACCTGGTCGCCGCAGGCGCGCAGCCCCTCGACCAGGACACCCACCCGAGGGTGCGTTCGGACGTCGTACGTCCCGAACGCGAGGACCCTCACGCGGTCCGACACTACCGGTAACGCATCGTATGTAGGCGACCACCCCGCGACATCACCGGAGCGTCATGGGATCGGAGCCGCGAGTAGCGTGTCCCGCCGTGACGGCGGCACCGGCGGGTGGGGACAGCGGCATGCGGGACGCCGCCGCCGTGGGCACCGCCCCGCGCCGGCGGGTGGTCCGGGTGCTGCGCTGGGTGCTCGCCGTCGCCGCGCTCGGCTGCGTGGTGCTCGCCCTGGTCAGCCGGTGGGACGAGGTCCGCGAGCAGCTCGCCCAGGTGTCCCCCGGCGCGCTGCTGCTCGCCTTCGCGCTGGCCTGCGCCGCGCTGGGCACCAGCCTGCTCGGCTGGCGGGCGCTGCTGGCCGACCTGGGCAGCCCGCTGCCGCTGCGGCCGGCGGCCCGGGTGCTCTTCCTCGGCCAGCTGGCCAAGTACCTGCCCGGCAGCAGCGTGTGGGCGATGGTCGCGCAGACCGAGCTGGCCCGCGACTACGGCGTGCCGCGCAAGCGGGCCGCGGTCGCCGCGCTGGTGCTCAACCTGGTCATCCTCGGCCTCGGCCTGCAGCTGGCGCTGCTCGCGCTGCCGGCGCTGCTGCACTCCGGCGCGCCCGGCTGGCTGCGCTGGTCGCCGGTGCTGGTCCCGGTCGGGCTGGCCTGCCTGACCCCGCCGCTGCTGACCCGGCTGTGCAACCTGGCCTTGCGGGTGCTGCGCCGGGAGCCGCTGGAGCACGCCTTCAGCTGGCGCGGGATCGGCGTGGCGGCGGCCGCGCTCACCGGCACCTGGCTGCTGTACGGCCTGCAGGCGACCGTGCTGGCCGCCGACCTCGGCGCCGACCCGGTCGGGTTCCTGCCGCTGGCCACCGGCGCGTTCGCGGCCGCCTGGTGCGCCGGCTTCCTGGTCGTGCTGGTGCCGACCGGCGCCGGCACCCGCGAGCTGGTGCTCACCCTGGCGCTGGCCGGCCACCTGCCCGGCGGGGCCGCGGCCGCGCTCACCCTCGCGGTGGTGTCCCGGCTGCTGATCACCGTCTCCGACGTGGCCGCCGCCGGGCTCGGCGCCGCGCTCGGCCGCCCCGCCCGGCCGAGCGCGGCGCCCGCTCAGCCGGCCCGCAGCCGCGAGTAGGTGCTCCGCACCCCGAGCGCGGACCGCAGCTGGGACCCGGTGACCGTGCGCGCCCGGGGCTTCCCCGCCCCGTCGAGCCCGGTCAGCCGCACCTGCACCCGGCCGCCCCGCGCCGTACGGGACCTGGTTGGCTTCCCGGGATGAGGGTCGGTCTGGACGCGACGCCGCTGCTCGGCGCCCGCACCGGGGTGGGGCGCTACGTCGAGCACCTGGTCGCCGCGCTGAGCGGGCGGGCGGGCCTCGACCTGGTGGCCACCGCCTTCACGCTGCGCGGCGCCGGCGGGCTGCCGGCCGCGGTGCCGGCCGGGGTGGCGGTGCGACACCGGCCGGCGCCGGCCCGGGTGCTGCAGGCGGCCTGGCAGCGGACCGGCGGGCCGCCGGTGGAGTGGCTGACCGGCCGGCTGGACGTCTTCCACGGCACCAACTTCGTGCTCCCGCCGCTGCGCCGGGCCGGCGGCGTGGTGACCGTGCACGACCTGTCGTACCTGCGCTTCCCGGAGACCGTGTCGGCGGCGTCGCTGCGCTACCGGGAGCTGGTGCCGCGCGGGCTGCGCCGGGCCGCGGTGGTGCTCACCCCGAGCGAGGCGGTGGCCGCCGAGGTCCGCGACGAGTACGGGCTCGGTGACCGGGTCGTGGCCACCCCGCTCGGCGTGGACGAAGCCTGGTTCACCGCCGCGCCGGCCGACCCGGCCTGGCTGGCCGCCCGCGGGCTGCCGGAGCGCTACCTGCTCTTCGTCGGCACCGTGGCCCCGCGCAAGGGCCTCCCGGCGCTGCTGCGCGCCCTGCGGGAACTGCACGGCTCCTCCACCACGAGTGAGCCGGGGACGCCGCCGCTGGTGCTGGTCGGCCCGCCCGGCTGGGGTCCGGCGCTGGAGACGGCCGCGCTCCCGGCCGGCGCGGTGGTCGCCGCCGGCTACCTGGACACCGCCGACCTGCGCCGGCTGGTCGCCGGGGCGGTCGCGCTGGTCTACCCGACCGTGTACGAGGGCTTCGGGCTGCCGCCGCTGGAGGCCTTCGCCGCCGGCACCCCGGTGGTGGCCAGCGACCTGCCGGTGATCCGCGAGGTCACCGGCCCGCTGGCCGCGCTGGCCCCGGTCGGTGACGACGCCGCGCTGGCCGCGGCGGTGGCGACGGCGCTGGCCGACCGCGACCCCGCGGCCCGGGCGGCCCGGCAGGAGCGGGCCCGGGGCTTCAGCTGGGCCGCGACCGCCCGCCTCACGCACGCTGCGTACCAGAGGGCTGACGCAGGCTAGGCCGCGCCGCCGTGCCCGCCGACCGCAGCGTGCAGCTCGCGTACGTCGTGGCGCTGGCGGCTGGCGGTCACCGTGCGGGCGGGTGGTGGTGCAGCTGGTTGCGCAGTGGTGTGCGGTCGGGGTCGACCCAGGGTGGGGGGTGGAACTCGGGGATGCCATCGGGGGCGAAGGTGACCTGCCAGTCGCCGGCCTCGATCAGCCGGTGGTGGTGTCCGCACAGCAGCACGCCGTTGTGCAGGGCGGTCGTGCCGCCGAGCGCCCAGGGGACGACGTGGTGGGCGTCGCACCAGCGGGGCGGGCGGTCACAGCCGGGGAAGGTGCAGCCGCGGTCGCGCAGCACGAGCGCCCGGCGCAGCGGCCCGGTGAACAGGCGGCGGCCGCGGCCGACGTCGAGCGGCTCGCCGCGGGAGCCGAGCACGGCGGGGATGATCTGCGCGTCGCAGGCGATCCGGCGGGCCGCCGTCGCCGAGATCGGGGTGCCGTCCTCCAGCGTCGCGGCGCCGATCCCGCCGCGGAGCGTGGCCAGTGGCACGGTCACCACCACCTGCGGGCGGTCGCCGCCGCTGTCCGGCAGCCCGCCGGCGGCCAGCGCGGCCCGGCACACCTCGACCAGCGCCTCCGCCCGCCGCCGCCCGGCCGGCCTGGTGTCGGATCCGTCCGCCGCGGCCGGCCGCGGGCCCGCCAGCGGGTCGAGGGCGGCGCGCAGGACCGCGGTGCCTTCCGCGTCGAGCCGGCCGCGCAGCCAGGTCCCGCCCTCGCCGTCCGGGGTCAGCGCCAGGTCCGTCGTCCGGGCCGCCCGCTGCTCGGCGCGGGCCAGCGCGTCGGCCTCGCCGGCCTCCACCGCGTCCGGGTCCGCGGCGGCGAGCATCCGCCGCCCGATCCGGGACAGCTGCACCGGATCGAAGGCCTGCGCATGCTCCACCAGGTCCCGCTCCGCCGCGGCCCGCAGCCCGGCGGCCGGCGGCAGATCCGCGACCGTCCGGGCGATCACACCGGCATGGCCCGGCCCGATCCGGCCGTCGGCGCACGCGGCCGCCGTGGTGTCCAGGCCGGCCAGCGCCCGGGCGGTCTTCACCACGCCGGCGGCCTCGCTCGGCGCCAGCCGCAGCCGCGCCCGCAGCCACGCCGCCGAGCTCGTCGCACCCTCCGCCACCAACGCGTCGCGGGCGTCCGCCTCCCGCACCGCGTGCATCAGCACCGCCTGCGCCGCCGCCACCACCGCTCCGGCTTCGCGGACCAGCTCGATCAGCTCGGCCGCGCCGAGCGACCACAACGGCGCCTCCGCGACCGTCGTCAGCGCCGACCGCATCCCCTCCAGCGGAGATGGTCGGTCCAGCGCGGCAACGGACATAACCGCACCGTAGAGGCGACCACTGACAATTTCCGGCGGCCGCAGCCCGGGTGGCGAGGCGCCCGACCGCGCGACCGGCTGGCAGATGGCCGGCGGGATCCCGGTAGGGTGACCGGGATCCGCCCCCGGGCCGCGCGGGCGCGGGGCCCCTGGAGACCGGAGGAACGGTGCGGTCGACCACCCCCGCAGAGGACCCCGCCGCGACCGGCACGGTCGCCACGGACAGCAGCGTCTACTACCACTCCGGCTACTGGAACGACCTCGCCCGGGTCCAGGCTTACCTCAACCGCCGGGCCACCGGCGATCCGGCCGTGTCCTGGTCCGCGCACCTGGCCACGTCCACCGGCCGGACCTTCGCCAAGGCGCTCGTGCTCAACTGCGGCAACGGCTGGGTGGAGCGCGGGCTGGTCACCGCCGGGCTGGTCAAGGAGGCCGTCGGCGTCGACTACGCCGAGGACCTGCTGGTCAGCGCGCGCGAGGAGGCGGCCAAGGCCGGGCTGCCGCTGCGCTACCACCAGCTCGACACCAACTCGGCGGCCTGGCCGGAGGACGGCTTCGACCTGGTGATCAACCACGCGGCCGGCCACCACGTCGCGTACGTCGACCGGGTCTTCCGCAGCATCGCCGAGCTGCTGCCGGAGGACGGCCTGTTCGTCTCGTACGACTACCTGGGCGCCCACCGCAACCAGTACCCGACGGCCCAGTGGGAGGCCGCCTGGCAGGCCAACGAGGCGCTGCCGGCCGCCTTCCGCCACCAGCTGGTCTACCCGCACCTGCCGACCATGCTGGTCAGCGACCCGACCGAGGCGATCCACGCCGAGCTGATCATGCCGGTGATGCGGCGCTACTTCGAGATCGAGCACTTCCGCGCGCTCGGCGGCGGGGTGGCCTACCCGGTGCTCACCTTCAACCAGGCGGTGTTCTCGCACGGCGAGGACGAGGTCGGCCCGGTGGTCGACCAGGTGCTGGCCGCGGACGAGGCCTGGACCGACGCCGACCCGGAGGGCCGGACCCTGTTCGGCTACGTGGTGGCCCGGCCGCGGAAGGCCGCGCTGTCCGACGCCGAGCAGCTCGCGGTGTGGACCGCCGAGGAGGACGACCGGGAGCGGCTGGCCACCTCCGCCGGCGGGCGCTACTACCCGGACACCTTGATGTCCGTGCTGTACGAGGAGCTCGACGTGGCCAAGCGCGGGCTGGCCGGCGCGTCGGCCGAGCGGGACGCCGCGCTGGGCCGGCTCAGCCACGGCGCCGCGGTGCCGTCGACGCTTGCCCCGCCGCCGTCGGTGCTCACCCGGCTGCGCTCGGACCCGCGGGTGCGGGCCGCGGCCAAGCGGGTGCCGGGCGCCCGGCCGGCCGTGCTCGCGCTGCGCCGCTGGCGGGCCGCCCGCGCCGCCCGGTGAGCACCGCCCCGGGGCGGGGGACCCGGGTGGTCGCGGTGGCGCTGCTGGTGCTGGCCGCGCTGGTCGGCCTGGTCCGGCTGCCCGGCGAGCTGTCCCGGCAGGCCGACGCGGCGGCGACCGCGCGGGACGTCCCGCGGATCGAGTCGGTCCCGGTGCTGCGGTCGATGGGCCCGAAGCGGACCGAGTTCCTCGCGTACGTGCGGCGGACCGTGCCGCCCGGTGAGTCGATCCGGATCGTGCAGGCGGTCACCCCGGTCTCGCCGCTGGAGGCCCGGGACGGCGGCCAGCCCGGCGTGTGCGGCTACTCGGTCTCCCGGCTGCAGTACTTCTGGCTGGTGTACGCGCTGGCCCCGCGACCGTCCACCTGCGACCCCGGCGCCCGCTGGACCGTCTACTTCGGAGTGCCGCCGGCCGCGCTGCCGGCCGGCGCGCGGCCGTACCTGCCGGGCTACGCGCTGGTGCGGACATGAGCGAGCCCGAGAGCCCGCAGGGCGAGCGGGGAGCGACGAGGGACGGGCGCCTGGCGCTCGCGCCCGGCGCCCTGTCCGCGGAGCGGGCATGATCCGGGACCTGCTCGGCACCGGCGCCGGCTTCGCGCTGCTGCCGCTGGCCGGGCACGGGCTGCTCCGGCTGGCCACCGGCCGGTGGCCGCACCGCGCGTACGGGCCGGTCGCCGCGGCCGGGCTGAGCTGGTTCGCCGGGGTGGCCGCGCTCGGCGTGCTGACCACGCTGGTCGGCGTGCTCGGCGGGCCGACCCGGCCGCTGCCGGTGCTGGCGCCGGCGCTGGTCCTGCTCGCGGTCGCCGGGCTGCTGCCGCTGCCGTGGGCGCGGGCCGGCACCGCGCCGCCGCCCGGCTCCCGCCTGGGCGACGCGATCGCCGCCGCGGCCGGCGTGCTCACCGCGGCCTGGGTGGCGCTGCTGGGCGCGCGCATCCCGGTCGCCAGCAACGACGAGTACGCGCTGTGGATGCTCAAGGCCCGGGCGCTGTCCCAGCTCGGCGAGCTCGACCCGCGGGTGTTCACCGACACCGCGGCGGGCTACCAGCACCAGACGTACCCGCTCTTCCTGCCGTCCCTGTTCGGCTGGCTGGACGGCTGGGCCGGCCGGCCGACCGACGCGGCCGCGCACCTCGCGGTGGCCGTCACCGTCGGCGCGCTGCTCGCGGTGGCCGGCGCGGTGCTGGCCCGGCTGGCCGGCCCGGTCCCGGCCGCGGTGGCGCTGCTCCTGGTGGTGTCGGTCCCGACCCTGCTGTCCCGGCAGTCGCTGCTGCTGGTGGCGGACGTGCCGGTGTTCGCCTTCGCGTTCTGCCTGGCGCTGGTGCTGATGGTGCTGCTGACGCTGCCCGCGGACGCGCCGGCCGGTCCGTGGCCGGCCGCCGCCGCGGTGCTCGGCGCCGGCGCGATCGGCACCAAGGCCGAGGGGCTGGCGTTCGTCGGGATCGCCTTCGCCGCCGCGCTGCTGCTGGCCACCGGCCGCCGGAGGGCGGTGCTGGTCGCCGGCGTGGTGGCCGGCGTGGCCAACCTGCCCTGGCAGCTCTACGGGCGGCAGCACCACCTGCGCAACTGGGTGCTCAACGAGGACACGCTCAGCTCGGCGCACCTGCGGGACGTGCTGCCGTGGACCGGGCAGGTGCTGCGCGGGATGGCCGAGCGGTGGCCGGGCGGCGGCGGCTTCGGCGCGGTGCTGGTGGTCGCGGCGGTGCCGGCCGCGGTGCTGGCCGTCCGGGCCGGCCGGTGGCGGCTGGTGGCCTTCACCGCCGCGGTCGTGCTGCTGACCTCGGCCGTCCTGCTCGCCCAGTACGTGGTCACCGCGTACGGGCCGCGGTCCGACCCGCTGGCCGCGCGGCTGCTGGAGAGCCAGCTGGACGTGACCGTCTTCCGGGTGGCGCTGCTGCCGGCCGCGCTGCTCGCGATCGCGGTGCCGCTCTTCGCCGGTCTGGCACTGCGCGCCGACGCCATTGCCCGGAAGGGCAACATTCCCCACCCGGAGCGTGAACTGCAACCGATCTGACCCCTCCCGCTGGCCCCGGCCGCCTTCACCGCCGCGCTGCTCGGCGACGGCGTCACCACCGCCGCCGAGGCCCACGCCGCCACCGGCGCCGACCTCCCCCGCACCCTCGCCACCCTCCGCGCCGCCAACCTCACCGCGGGTTAGTTGTCGACGCGGCGGCCGAGGAGGTCGTGGGCGGCGACGACCTCGCGCCAGCGGCGGGCGAAGGCCTCGTCGGAGTATTCCTGCGCGCGCAGCACCGACGCCGCGGACATCCGGGCCCGCAGCTCCGGGTCGTTGGCCACCCGGAGGGTGCGGTCGGCCAGCTCGTCCGGGTTGGACCAGCGGTAGCCGTGGTCGCCGTCCCGGACGATCTCGCGCTGCCCGGCCTTGTCGATCACCACCGGCACGCAGCCGCCGGCCATCGCCTCCGCGGTGGTCATGCCGAAGTGCTCGTGCGCCCAGGGGGCGCGCTCCTCGTCCTCGCCGTACCCGGTCGCGGACCAGAAGATCGACGCCGTCGACATGGCCTGCTCGACCACCGGGCGGGGCGCGTTCGGCACGATCCGCACCGGCAGCCCGTCGGCCGCCGCCCGGACCGTCTCCAGGTACGGCCGCTGGAACGGCTCGCAGCCGCCGAGCACGGTCATCGACCAGCCGGGCAGCTGGCCGGACCGGTGCAGCTTGCCGAACATCTGCACCATCTCCAGCTGCCGCTTCGCGTGCCCGAGCCCGGGGGCGAAGAACCGGCCGACCGACAGCACCACCTTGTCCCGCTGGGACTGCGGGTGCAGCCGGTCGACCTGGATCGGCGGGTAGAGCACGTCCGCGTCGGTCCGCCAGAGCCGGCGGATCCAGCCGCGGGTGTACTCCGAGTTGGCCATCACGGTGGCGTAGCTGGACAGGAACTCGGCGCCGCGCGGGTCGCGCAGCAGCCACGGGAAGCGGGCGGCCAGCAGCGCGCGCGGCCCGAGCCCGCCGGCGCCGGCCAGCCGCAGCCGGGACACCGCCACCCCGAGCTCGCGGGTGTCCTGCGGCCCGGGCACCGCGGTCTTGGACCGGAAGTGCAGCTCCCGGCCGTCCGGGCTGTCCGGCACGGTGACCACCTGCCGGCGGAAGGTCTGCTCGGCGGTCAGCGTGGCCAGCACCTCGCCGGTGTCGTCCTCGACCACCAGCTGGACCGGCTCGGCCATCCCCGGCCGGCCCAGGTCGAGCCGGATCTCGTGCCGGACGCCCGGCTCGATGCGCAGGATCGCGTCCCCGTTGGTCCAGGTCCACTGGCGCAGCCGGCCGCCCTCGGGCGGGTACCAGCCGGTGCCCCAGCCCATCGCCAGCGAGCTGCGGTAGCTGGTCAGCCACGGGCCGAGCGTCCGGATCGCGGCCTTCCGCCACGCCGACAGGTCGTGGTCGAACGGGGTCGGGAAGAAGCACAGGTACGCCGCCCGCCGGGACCGCGGCAGCAGGGTGGACATGTAGGTCGCGTTGACGAACAGGTCGTACTCGCTGGACAGCGCGGCCACGTGGCCGTCGCCGCGGTCGGGGAGGCTGCGCATCCGGGTCCGGGACAGGTCCAGGCCGAGGTGCTCGGCCAGGTCGTCCCGGTCGACGTCGCCGTGCCCGAGGAGGTCGACCTCGACCCCGTCCTCGGACAGCACCTGCGCGATCATGCCGGCGTGCCGCTCGCCACCCCCCATCGAGTGCCAGAAGCGGTCGTAGACGGCTGCTCTCATCGTTCGCTCACCAGCCAGCGTTCCAGTTCCCTCCGGGACAGTGCCGCCGTGCCGCCGACCTCGCGCCGGCGGCGCAGCATGGTCGGCAGCAGGCGGAGGTACGAGGCGAGCACCCGGGCCCGCAGCAGGTGCGGCCGGACCGCCGGGCGGGACCGGGTCCGCACGCCCTCCCGGGCCGCGCGCACCCCCAGCGACGCCGCGGTCAGCAGCTGGTCGCGGACCGCCCGCAGCGCCAGCGGGGCGGACGCGTCCTTGGTCAGCATGAGCAGCCGGTTGCGCTCGACGTGGAAGAGCCACAGCGGCGACCACTCGGTGCTCGACGCCGAGTGCAGGTGCCGCAGCACCGCGGTCGGCTCGTACCGGATCGCCCAGCCGCGGGCCCGCAGCCGCCAGGACAGGTCGGTGTCCTCGTAGTAGAGGAAGAAGTCGTCGTCGAACCAGCCGACCTCGCGGCCGGCCGCGGTGCGCAGCGCCATCCCGTTGCCGCAGGCGGCGAACACCTCGACCGGCCGGTCGTACTGGTCGGTGTCCGGCTCCTGGAAGCCGCGGTCCGCGCCGTGCCCGCTGCGCAGCACGATGCTGCCGGCGTTGTTGACCACGTCGACCAGCGGGACGCCGTCGGCGACGGCCAGCACCGCCTCGCTGCCGCCGGCGGCCGCGATGGCGGTCAGCTCGACCCCGTCGCCGGTCACCGTCACCGGCTTGTCCCGCTCGGCCGCCCAGCGGAAGGTCATCTTGACCGGGCCGGGCCCGTCCGGCATCGGCACCAGGAAGGTGCCCTCCGGGCGGGTCCACCGGAACCGGTCGGCCCCGCTGCCCTCCGGCCCGTACGACAGCTGCTCCCAGAGCACCTTCTCGGTGACGTCGCGGCCGTCCACCTCGACGCCGAGCAGCCGCACGCCGAGCTCGCGCGGGTCCTGCGGGCCGGGCGAGAAACCCTCGGTGGCCAGCCGCAGCGGCAGGAAGCGCGGGGCGAAGACCACCTTGCCGGTGACCGCGCCGAGCTGCTCCCCGGCCGGGCCGTCGAACGGCGCGAGCAGCCGGCGCAGCCAGTCCGGCTCCGGCACCGCGTCGTTGTTGAGGAGCACCGCGTACGGCGTCTCGACCTCGCGCAGGGCGAGGTTGTTGCCGCCGGCGAAGCCGGTGTTGACCGCGCTGGCGATCACCCGCACCTCGGGGAAGTCGCGGGCGAGCAGCTCGCGGGAGCCGTCCACCGAGGCGTTGTCGACCACCACGGTCTGGAAGAACCCGGGCGGGGTGTCCTGCCGGCGCAGCCCGGCCAGGCACGGCGGCAGCAGGTGGGCGCCGTTGTAGTTGACCACCACGACGGTGGCCCGCGGGGAGGTCATGCGCCGGCCCCGTCCGAGGGGGCGACCGCGACCACGTAGTCCTCGCTGGGCGGGTAGAGCTGGGCCAGCAGCGCCCGGTACGCCCGGTGCAGCTCGGCGTACTGGTGCTGCATGACCTGGGCCCGCTCGTCCAGCACCGAGACCAGGTGCACCAGGTGCGACCACAGCTCGGCCCGCGGGTCGGTCACCACCGCGGTCGCCTCGCGCCGGCCGGTCGCCTGCTCCCGGCGCAGCCGGCGCAGGTGGTTGACGTGGGCCGGGTAGACCGCGTTCACCGCGTGGGTGAGGTTGGCCAGCGACTCGGTCAGCGCCGGGGCCGGGTCGAAGCGCTGCGGCACCAGCGGCGGTGGCGGGCCGGGGTCGTTGAGCGGGCTGCCACCGGCCTCGGTGGTGGTCAGCCCGGCCTGCCCGGCGAAGAAGGCGAGCAGCATCGGGTCGTAGAAGCGGACGTGGGTCGGGTCCCGCCAGAAGTCGTGGCCGAGCACGGACAGGCTGCCCGCGCTGGGCACGACGGCGACGAACGCGCCGCCCGGGCGCAGCGCCCGGGCCGCGGCCGCGTACACCCGGGCCACGTCGGCCGGCTCCAGGTGCTCCAGGAAGTGGGCGCAGAAGACGCCGCCGAGCGAGCCCGGCTCGACCTGCTCCAGGTGCTCGATCGCGTCCCCGAGCAGCACGTCGTGCCCGGCCGCCGTGGCCTTCTCGACCATGCCCTCGTCCAGGTCGACGCCGCGGGCCGGGACGCCGGCCTCCCGCAGCACGTCGAGGAACTCGCCCCGCCCGCAGGCCAGCTCGAGCACCGGCCCGGTCGGGAAGAACTGCGCGTAGTGCGCCAGCGCGGCCCGGGCCCGGTCGCTGTCGTAGCCCATGAACGCGTAGTAGTCGCTCTCCAGCCGGCTCACCCGGCACCCCTCCCGGCGCTCGTCCGCACCTCCACTGTGCCCGACATCACGCCCGGGGTGGTGCCGGCCACGCCGCCCGCCGCGCGCCGCCGCGCCGCCCGCCGCGGTGTCCACCCGGTACGGCACCGCCAGCAGGCCGACGTCCTGCCCGCTGCGCACCCAGAAGGTGTCCTCGCTGCGGGCCACCCCCATCGCCGCGCCGTCCACGTCGTCCACCCGGATCGCCACCTGGAAGGCGCCGTGCAGCGGCGGGCACTCCGGCACCGCGAAGTCCAGCGTCCACCGGCCCGGCGCGGCCGGCAGCTGGTCGGGCCCGACCCGCATCACCCAGACCGGGATGTCGCCGGCGCCCATCACCACCGCGACCACCGAGCCGACCCGGGTGGCCACCTCCGGCGACACGGTCAGCTCGGCCCGCACCCCGACCGGGTCGCCGGCGGCGAACTCCCCCCGCACCGCCCCGGGCCGGTCGCCGACGGTGATGGCGCCGAGCACCAGGCCGGGCTCGTCGTCCGGCAGCGCCGGCGCCTCCGCGGTGCCGAGCAGCCCGCGCAGCGTGCCGGTGGCGAACTGCGGGTCGCCGTCGAAGACGACGTTGCCGTGGTCGAGCACGATGCCGCGGTCGCAGATCCGGTCGACCAGGTCGAGCGAGTGGGTGACGAACAGGATCGTCCGGCCCTCCCGCTGGAACTCGGCGATCTTGTCCAGGCACTTCTTCGCGAACGCCTCGTCGCCGACCGCGAGCACCTCGTCCACCAGCAGGATGTCCGGGTCGACGTGCACCGCGACGGCGAAGCCGAGCCGGACGTACATGCCGCTGGAGTAGTGCTTCACCGGGTTGTCGATGAAGTCCTCGAGCTCGGAGAAGCCGACGATCGAGTCGAACAGGCCGTCGGTCTCCTTGCGGGACAGGCCGAGCAGCGACGCGTTGAGGTAGACGTTGTCCCGGCCGGACAGCTCGCCGTTGAAGCCGGCGCCGAGCTCGAGCAGCGAGGACACCCGCCCGTTGACCCGGATCTCGCCGGAGCTGGGCCGGAGGATGCCGGTGAGTATCTTCAGCAGGGTCGACTTGCCCGAGCCGTTCGGCCCGATCAGCCCCACCGTGTGGCCGCTGCCGACGTCCAGGGTGACGTCCCGGAGCGCGTAGAAGCGCTCCCCGGTGCCGTGCCCGAGCTTGAGCACCCGCTCCTTGAGGCTGGTCGCCCGCGCGCTGCCGCGGAAGCTCTTGCTCACCCCGCGGGCGGAGATCACCGTGTCGCCGGTCACCTACAGCTCCTCGGCGAAGTCGGCCGACAGCCGCCGGTACGTCCACACGCCGAGCACCAGCAGCAGCGCCGACACCAGCGCCCCCAGCCCCAGCTTCTCCAGGTAGAAGGCGTAGCCGTCGTCGGCGAGCACGGTGCCGCCGCTGGGCAGCGGCGGGTTCTGCGCGTACAGCGCGCGCTGCATCGCGGTGACCACGCCGGCCATCGGGTTGAGGAAATACGCCCAGAACAGGCCGTGCGGCTCCAGCGCGGCACGGACCAGCGACACCGAGTAGACGATCGGGTTGAGCCAGAAGCCGGCCATCAGGACGACCTCGACCACGTGCTGGGTGTCCCGGTAGCGCACATTGAGCCCGGCCACCAGGAAGGACAGCGCGACGGTGAACAGCAGCGCGACGCCGATCGCCGGGATCGCCAGCAGCAGCTGCGGCCCGGCGAAGTACGTGTACCCGGACACGATCATCGCCACCAGCAGCACGACCATCTGCAGGGCGAAGTGCACCAGCGCGAAGCCGACCGCGGACAGCGGCAGCACCGACAGCGGGAAGCGGACCTTCTTCACCAGCCCCGCGTTGCCCACCACCGCGCCGGTGGCTGTGCCGACGGCGCCGGCGAAGGCGTTCCAGATCAGCAGGCCGGACAGCAGGTAGAAGCCGAACTGCGGGATCCCGGTCTTCAGCACGACCTGGAAGACGAAGGTGTAGACGACCAGCACCAGCAGCGGGTTGGCCAGCGACCAGAGGAAGCCGAGCACGCTGCCCTGGTATTTGACCTTCAGGTCCTTGCGCACCAGGCCGGCCAGCAGCTCCCAGCGCACCCGGCCCTGGGCCCGGGCCCGCTCCTGTGTGTTCGTACCGGCCATCCGGGCAACAGTAGCCGGACGGCTCCGCGAGCCGCCGGACCGGGCCGACTCGCTACCCTCCGACCCCATGGAACCGTCCGTGGCTGCGTCCCCCGGCCCGCGGCCGACCGGATCGGGCGCGACCGCCGCGCCCGTGGCCGGCTCGACCCGGGCACCCGGCTCGGCCGGCCCGGCCGGCTCGGCCGGCCCGGTCGAGGCCGACGGGCGGGCCGGGGCCGACGGGCCGGTCGAGGCGCCGGGGCGGCACGCGGACCGGCCCGGGCGGGCGGGCCGCTGGGGCACCCCGCCGGCCGGCTCGGTCACCGCCGGCGAGCTGGTCGCGCTGGCCGCGGCCACCGCCGTCGGCGTGCTCGCGCTGGTGTCGCTGGCCGCCGGCCACCTCGGCGTGCACAACCTGGCCACCGTGCTCGGCGGCAGCGCGGTGCTGCTGGTCGTGCTGGCGGTGCTGGCCCGGCTGCGGGCCGCCGCCTTCCCGCGGGTCGCGCTGGACGCGGCCGGGCTGGTCCCGGCGGCCGTGTCCTTCGTCGCGGCCTGCTGGATGTACCTGCCCGGCTTCCACTACGTGGCCGGCGACAAGGACCCCGGCGGCTACGTCATGCACGCCTTCGCCATCGCCCGGGGCGGCTCGATCTGGATCGACGACCCGCTGCTCGCGGCCGGCGACCTGCCGGTGCAGCTGGCCGGCCCGGGGGCCCGCTTCCCGGCGATCTGGATCTCCGACGCGGCCGGCGGGGTGATCTTCCCGCAGTTCTACCACCTGTGGCCGGCGCTGCTGGCGACCTCGTACGACGTCGGCGGCTACGGCGCGATCGTGGCCACCACGCCGCTGCTGGGCGTGCTCTGCGTGGTGCTGACCGTGCTGATCGCCCGCCGGATCGCCGGGGTGGTCGCCGCCTGGGCCGCCGGCCTGCTGATGACCACGAACATGATGCAGGTCTGGCAGGCGAAATACCCGACCACCGAGATCCTGTCCCAGGTGCTCTTCCTCGGCGCGCTGCTCGGCGTGCTGCTCGCCGTGCAGACCAGGTGGCGGTGGCCGGCGCTGGTGGCCGGCCTGCTGGTCGGCATCGGCTACCTGGGCCGGCCGGACGGCGTGCTGCTGGTGCTGCTGGCCGCGGCCGGGCTGGCCGCGCTGTGGGTGCTGCGCCGGTGGGACGCGCGGGCCGGCTGGTTCACCGCCGGGCTCGGGGTGGTCCTCCCGTACGGGCTGTGGCAGGCCTACGGCCCGGCCGAGCAGTACACGGTCGGCAACGACATCCCGAAGCTCACCACGATGCTCGGCATGCTCGGCGTCTGCCTGGTCGGCGCGCTGGTGCTGCGCCGGCCGCTGGCCGGGGTGGTCAGCCGGGTGGACGCGCTGGTGGAGCAGGACTCCGTGCAGCGCAAGGTCGGGCTGGTCGCGGTGGGCGGCACGCTGCTGCTCTTCGTCGCGGGCGTGCTGCGCCCGCTGTGGGGACCGGACTTCTTCTACTACGGGTCCCGGCTGACCCGGTCGTACGACGAGCTCAACCTGCACCGGCTGTCCTGGTTCTTCACCTGGACGGGGCTGCTGCTCATCGTGGCCGGGGTCGGCGTCGTCGCGCTGCGCCGGTGGGAGCTGCCCGGCTGGCTGGTCGCGGTGCCGACCATCGGGCTGCTCGCGCTCTACACCTGGCACGCCCGCAACTCGCCGTACTTCATGTGGGTGGGCCGCCGGTTCGTGGCCACCGTGCTGCCCGGCATGGTGCTGCTGATCGCGCTGGCGCTGGCCGCGATCTGGGTCTACCGGTGGCGCGGCCGGCTGCGGGTCGGGGTGCCGGTGGCCGCGCTGCTGCTGGCCTTCCTCGGCGCGGTCGGGCTCAACCAGTCGCTGCCGCTGCGCTCGCACGACGAGTGGGCCGGGTCGTACGGGATCAACCAGGCCGTCGCGGCGCTGTCCGGCGACCAGCGCGGGGTCTACCTGTGGGCGCCGGCGAAGGCCTGCTGCGTGGCACCGCAGGCGCTCTTCGCGCCGACCGTGTGGCTGGTCGAGGACCAGGACAGCACGCTGCTGCCGCGGGCCGCGGACAAGGTCCCGGCGTACGTGCAGCGCTACGTGGACACCTTCCCGGACCGGCCGGTCTTCCTGGTCTACGAGGCCGGCGAGGTGCCGCCGCCGCTGCCCGGGCTGACCACCACGGTGGCCGGGCGCTTCGCCGGCACGATGCCGCACTGGGTGGAGAGCAGCATCAGCCGGCCGGCGAGCGCCCAGCAGATCCCCTACGACTTCACCGTCTACCGGGTGACCCGCTGAGCGGGTCACCCGGTGGCCGGGCGGGTCAGACGGTCCGGAACCAGAAGGAGCCGGGGAAGCGGGTCTCCCGGTCGTACGACGGGATCGCCTTCTCCAGCGCCTCCGGGTGGCGGCGGTGCATCCAGCTGCTCCCCCACGCCACCTCGGTGCGGGCGTTGCCGATGAGGTAGGCCTGCAGCAGGTACTGCTCGTTCCAGAAGCGGTGCTCCGGGCCGAAGACCCAGTCCCGCGGATACTCCCCCGGCAGGAAGATGTCGTGCACGTGCACCAGCACGCCGGGCCGCAGCCGGGGCAGCACCTCCAGGAACTCGTACTGCACGTCGCTGCCGATCCGCAGCACGTGGGACGAGTCGATGAAGAGGATGTCGCCGGCCTCCAGCGAGGAGAACAGCTGCAGCGGCAGGCCCTGCACCTGCTCGTCGATCATCTCGGCGTGCTCGTCGGCGGCGACCGCGTCGCGGACGAACGCGTGCGGGTACGGCTCGATCGCGGTGAGCCGGCCGTCCGCGCCCTCGGCCCGGTTGGCCGCCAGCGCGCGCAGCGACAGCAGGGTGGACCAGCCGGAGCCGATCTCCAGCACCCGCTTCGGCTTGGCGCCGCGGATCATCGCGTAGAGCACCTCGGCGTCCACCGACTCGAAGGCGCCGTTGTCCACGAAGTAGCCCCCGGCGGCGTCCGCCTGGCTGCGCGGCAGCGCGGCCAGCTCCTCGCCGAACCGGGTGGCCGCGTCCTCCAGGAAGGCCAGCTGGGCCTCGTCGCGCATGTCGATGCCGGGCAGCTCGGACTCCCGCTCCCAGAGCGCGTCCGGCAGCTCCCGGGTGTCCGGGATCACCGAGTAGAAGTGGTTGGCGGTCAGGTGCCAGCCGTGCCGCTCCCAGGTCTCGAACGGGAGCTCCGCGCCGCGGCGGACCAGCTCGGCCTCGTCCGACGTCCCGGCCACGGCCGGCGTCCCGGCCGCGGCCGGGGGGACCATCAGGCCGGCGATGCGCTGCCGGACGCCCTGGGGCAGGGCCTGCACTCCTGCGCGGACCGCCCGCTTGGCCGGCGCGGCGGCCCGCCGGGCGATCGTGCGGTTGTCTCGGGGTCCGGCCTGCATGCGATCGGTCCCTTTCATGTCGGCGCGGAGTCGTTCGGCGCGGGGGTCGGGGGCAGGCCTGCGCCTGGGCGACGGTGCAACTGGCGCAGTGCCGATCCGCAGCAGTATGCCGCACCGGGCCGGGCCGGGCGGCGGCCGTCCACCGGCGCCGGGATCCTCCCGAAAGGGTGTACGGTACCCGCCGCTGCCGGGCGGGCGGTCCGCGACGCAGGGTGCGTCGCCGGGCCGTCGGGGGCCCGAGGCCGGCCGGAGGCTCCATGTCGGGTGTCGGAACCGTCGCGCTCGCGCGCGCCCGGTCGCTCGGTCGGCGACGGCGGACCACCGTCGGGATCGGGCTGGCCGGGGTGCTGCTGACCTTCGCGGTGCTGGCCACGCTGCAGGCCTTCACCATCCACCCGTTCCACCCGCCGGACGAGATGAGCCACGTCGGGTACGCGCTGGACATCAGCCACGGCGACCTGCCGACCATCGAGACGCCGATCCCGGGCGCGGACGTCCCGCTGCTCGCCCACCGGGTGGCCAACAGCCGGCCGGCCAACCGGACGATCTGGACCGCGAACCACCCGCCGCTCTACTACCTGGTCGCGGCCGTGCCGCTGCGGATCGGGGTGGCGCTGGACCGGCCGCTCGGCGGGGTCCGGGCGGCCCGGCTGGTCACCATCGGGATCAGCCTGGCCGGGCTGGCGCTGGTGGTGCTGCTGGCCCGGGAGCTGGTGCCGGGCCGGCCGGAGCTGTGGGTCGGCCGCCGGCGGGCTGGCCGCGCTGCTGCCGGTGCAGGTGCTCACCTCCGCGGTGGTCTACAACGACGCGCTGGTCTTCACGCTGACCGCCGCCGTCCTGGTGCTGGTCACCCGGCTGCTGCGGTGGGGGCCGACGCCGCGGCGGCTGGTGCTGCTCGCGGTGCTCGCGGCCGCGGCCGCGCTGACCCGGGCCAGCGGGCTGGTCGTGGTCGCGGTGGCCGCGGCCGCCACGGTGGTCGTGCGGTGTGGCGGCACGCGGACCGGCCGGGCCGGACCCGGGCCTGCGGGCGGCCGGCGCCGGCGGCCGCGGTGGCGCTGGCCGCGGTCGCCGCCGCCGGCTGGTTCTACGTGCGCAACCGGTCGCTCTACGGCAGCGCCACCGGGACCGGGGCGCTGCTGGCGAAGTTCGCGCGGGGGTCGCACGGGTCGGTCCCGCAGACGCTGCTGGCGCCGGAGTTCTGGCACGACCAGCTGCGCCGGCTGTGGGACGACTCGGCCGGCCCGAGCGGGCGCAACGGCTTCACCAAGTGGTGGTACCTGATCTTCGTGCCGGTGCTCGGGCTGGCCCTGGCCGGCGTCCGCTGGCTGCGCCGGGCGGTGCCGCCGCCGGCCGCGCTGGCTCTCGGCTGGCTGGCCTGCCTGGGCGTGGCCGGGCTGGTCGAGCTCAGCGCGGCGTCGTTCTACAGCCTCGGCGGCACCGCGCACGGCCGCTACCTGCTGCCCGCGCTGTCCGTGCTGGCCGTGGCCGCCGCGGCCGGGCTGGCCGCGCTGCCCGGCCGGCGGGGCGCTGCCGCTGATCGCTCGCGCTGCCGCTGCTGGCGGTGGTCAACGTGCTGGTCTGGTCCCGCTACCTGGGCGTGACGCTGCGGCCGCCGGAGGGCACCAGCCCGATCCTGCACGCGCTGCGGTACGCCCAGGTGCCGGTCTGGGTGCTGGTGCCGGCCGCCGTCCTGCTCGCGGTCGGGCTGGCCGCGCAGGCCTGGGCGCTGTGGACGCTGTCCGCCCGGCGCGCCGCCCCGGTGCCGGTGCCGCAGCCCCGGCCGACCGAGCTGGCGCTCGCCGGCTAGGCCGTCCAGCCCGGACAGCCGGGGACGCGCTGCGTCAGACCGGGTCGAGCCGCCGCCGCAGCAGGCAGAACTCGTTGCCCTCCGGGTCGGCCAGCACGTGCCAGCTCTCCTCGCCGGTCTGCCCGACCTCGACCGGCCGGGCGCCGGCCGCGAGCAGCCGGGCCAGCTCGGCCTCCTGGTCGCGGTCGGTCGGGTTGACGTCCAGGTGCAGCCGCAGCTTCTGCCGCTTGGGCTCGGGAACCTGGGTGAGGATCAGCGTCGGCTGCGGCCCGCCGAAGCCGGACCGCGGCCCGATCTCGATCCCGTCCTCGGCCCGGCCCAGCTCGACGTAGTCGAGCACCTCGGACCAGAAGGCCGCCAGCTTGGGCGCGTCCGCGCAGTCCAGCACCAGCTCGGAGATCCGGCACGCCACCGCGGCACCGTACCGCCGGGCAGGGCAGACTGGGCCGATGGACACCCGCGCCGCCGCCGACCGCTTCGCCCGCACCTGGGAGGAGGCGTGGCGGCAGCACGACGTCGACGCCATCGCCGCGCTCTACGCGGCGGACTGCACGCACCGGTCCATGCCGTTCCGGCCCGTGCACGAGGGCCGGGCCGCGGTGGCGGACTACGTGCGCTGGGCGTTCTCCACCGAGGAGACGACCGAGGTGCGCTTCGGCACCCCGCTGGTGGACGGCGACCTGGCCACGGTGGAGTACTGGGCGACCGCGGTCGAGCGCGACGGTGCCCAGCCGGCCACCCTGGCCGGCGTCGGGCTGCTCCGCTTCGACGCGGACGGGCTGGTCGTCGAGGCCCGGGACTACTGGCACACCGCCGAGGGGCACCAGCGGCCCACCGGCTCGCTCTTCTTCCCGTCCGGCGGGTGAGCCGGGTCAGGACCGCCAGACCGGCGCGACGTCCCGGCGGTACGCCCGCCCGCCCACCCGGCTGAGGGCGAACACCACCGGCGGCGGGATGGTGGAGCGCAGGAAGGCCCGGCCCTCGTCGGTCATCCCGTCCTGGATCCAGGCCAGGAACCGGCCGGTCACCACCGGCGACCGCGGCCGCAGCTGCTTCTCGACCTCCTGCCACTCGGGCGTGCCGAGGTACGGCCGGATCCGCGGCTCGAGGTCGTCCTCCTCGTGCTCGAGGTGCCGGTCGACCACCACCCGGGTGCGCCCGACGCTCTCCCGGGCCGCCCCGGCCTCGGCGGCCCGGCCGGTGGCCGCGTACGCCGCCATCGCGGCCCGGGTCTCGGCGAGCGCGTCGGCCATCGCGTGGTGCTCGTCGTCCATGGCCGCGAGCAGGTCGGGCGCGATGCCGACCCGGGCGAGGTACGGGAAGATCAGCGTGTCCTCGCCCTCGTGGTGCTGGGTCAGCTCGCGCTGCAGGTTGGCGTACGCCCGCTCCAGCTGGCCGGCGCGGGCCCGGTCGCCGTCCCGGGCGGTGCCGAGCGCGGTCTCCAGCCGGGCCAGGTCCCGGCGCACCGCCGCATGGATGACCCGGTTCATCGTCATCGGGCTGGCCATCGGCCGAGGCTAGCCGCGCGGGGCGCCCGGCGCGGCCGAATGCCGAGGTCCGGGGCCGGTTAGCATCCGGCCGCCGAGCTGGGAGGACGCCGTGATCATCGTCGCCGGACCGCTGCACGTGGACCCCGCCGACCGGGACCGCTACCTGGACCTGACCGCCGACGTCGCGGTGCTCGCCCGGGCCGCGCCCGGCTGCCTCGACTTCGTCCAGGCGCCCGACCCGCTGGACCCGGGGCGGATCAACGTCTACGAGCGGTGGGAGTCGGACGAGGACCTGCACCGCTTCCGCACCTCCGGCGGACCGGA
This sequence comes from uncultured Actinomycetota bacterium, assembly GCA_963849885.1. Classification (GTDB taxonomy): domain Bacteria; phylum Actinomycetota; class Actinomycetes; order Mycobacteriales; family CADCTP01; genus CADCTP01. Next base: position 468,756 of record CAWKIV010000006.1, read on the forward strand.
GGAGCCGGCGGAGGTGCCGGAGCTGCGCGCGGCGGAGGTCCGCAAGTACCGGATCGCCGGCGTCGAGGCGCCCTGACCGGCGGCCGCGTCAGGCGTCGGGGGCGGGATCGTCGGCGGCGGGGTCGTCGGCGGCGGGGTCGTCGCCGGCGGCGAGCATCCGCTGCCCGATCACCCGGGCGCTGCGCCGCAGCTCCGGACCCCGGACGATCCGGTACGGCCCCGGCAGCGCGGCCAGCTGCTCGGCGTACCACCACGGGTTGCCGGTGCTGCCGACCAGCCGGCACGACCCGGCGTCGATCGGCTCCAGCCGGCCGAGCGCGCGCGGCAGGCACTCGGCCACGGAGCCGGCCGGCGCGTCGATGACCACCTCGGTCTCGTACTCCCAGCCGACCGCGAGGTGCTCCTCCAGCACGGTGACCGGGTCGAGGTCGGCGGGCGGCTCGAAGGTGCCGGCCAGCGGCTGCACGCCCCGCACCCGGTCGATCCGGTAGGCCCGCTGGGCGTCGGCGCGGTGGGCCCGGCACAGCAGATACCACCGGCCGTGCCGGACCACCACGGCCCACGGGTCGACCTCGACGTCCCACTCCGACCCGGCCTCCGAGCGGTAGCCGATCCGGACGCTCCGGTGCCCCGCGCACGCCTGCACCAGGGCGGTCGCGGTCGCCGGGTCGGGCCGGGCGGCGCCCCGGTCCGGGGCGGCGGCCGCGGTCCGGCGGACCGCCTCGGCCTCCGCGGCCACCGGCTCCGGCAGCGCCCGGACGATCTTGCCGAGCGCGCTGCCGACCGGGTCGGTCGGGTCGCTGGCCTGGTGGTGGCCGTCCAGCACGGCCATCACCAGGCCGAGCGCCTCGGTGGCGGTGAAGGTGAGCGGCGGCAGCCGGAGACCGCGCCCGACCCGGTAGCCCCCGTACGGCCCGCGGACGGACTCGATCGGGATGCCGGCCTCGCGCAGGATGCCGACGTAGCGGCGGGCGGCCCGGTCGGAGACGCCGAGCTTGTCGGCGAGCCGGTCCGCGGTGATGCCCGGGCTGCTCTGCAGCAGCTCCAGGGCGAGCAGGGCGCGCGCCGTGGGACTCCCGTCGGTGGTCACCGCACCTCCCGCTCGGATCCGGCCGCAGAACGTCCGGAATGGATCCTACGGCGCCCGCTACGCTGGGAGCGCTCACAGCCGAGGCCGGAGGTGCCGTGATGCGACGCAGCCCACGACGTGCCGCCCGAGTGGTCACCGCGGTCGCCGCCCTGGTCCTGACCGGGTCCGCGACCGGGACGGCGGAGGCGGCGCCGGGGCCCCCGGCCGCTCCGGACCTCGGCCCGCAGGTGGTGGTCTTCGACCCGAGCATGCCGGTGGCCGAGATCCAGGCGACGGTCGACGCGGTCAACGCCCAGCAGATCGACGCCGAGATGGGCACCGGGCGGTGGGCGCTGCTGTTCAAGCCGGGTGTGTACGGCACCGACGCCCAGCCGCTGCAGATGAAGGTCGGCTACTACACCGAGGTCGCCGGGCTCGGCGCCTCCCCGGCCGACGTGACGATCAACGGCAAGATCGAGGTCTACAACCGGTGTCTGGAGGACGGCGGGACCAGCAACTGCCTGGCCCTGGTCAACTTCTGGCGGACGCTGTCCAACCTGACCCTGCGGGTCAACGCCGCCGGCCAGGACGGCTGCCGCGCCTCGGCCAACTTCTACGCCGTCTCGCAGGCCGCCTCGATCCGCCGGGTCGAGGTCACCGGCGGCACGCTGTCGCTGATGGACTACTGCACCGCCGGCCCGCAGTACGCCAGCGGCGGCTACCTCGCCGACTCCCGCACCGGCGACGTGATCAACGGGTCGCAGCAGCAGTGGCTGACCCGCAACAGCACGATCGGCACCTGGTCCAACGGGGTCTGGAACCAGGTCTTCGCCGGCGTCGAGGGCGCGCCCTCGGACGAGACCTTCCCGACCCCGCCGTACACGACGCTGGAGACCACCCCGCTGAGCCGGGAGAAGCCGTACCTCTTCGTCGGCGCGGACGGTCGCTACTACGTCCGCGCGCCGTCGGCCCAGCGCAACTCGCGCGGGATCACCTGGGCCGACGGGACGACGCCGGGGCGCACGCTGCCGCTGTCCGACTTCTTCGTGGCCCGGCCGTCCGACTCGGTGCAGGCGATCAACAGCCAGCTCGCCCGCGGCCGACACCTGCTGCTGACCCCGGGCGTGTACGACGTCGCCCGCAGCATCGAGGTCAAGCGCGCCGGCACCGTCGTGCTCGGCCTCGGGCACGCGACGCTCACCGCGGTCGGCGGGGCGGTGCCGCTCACCGTCGCGGACGTGCCGGGCGTCGTCGTCGCCGGGGTCACCATCGACGCCGGCACGGTCAACTCGCCCGCCCTGCTGCGGGTCGGCAAGGCGCACGGCAACAACCACAAGAGCGACCCGGCCGACCCGACCACGCTCAACGACGTCTACTTCCGGGTCGGCGGCCCGCACGTCGGCAAGGCCGACGTCAGCCTCGAGGTCAACAGCGACGACGTGCTGATCGACCACGCCTGGGTGTGGCGGGCCGACCACGGCGTCCCCGGCTCGGTCGGCTGGGACGTCAACACCGGCCGCACCGGGGTCGTGGTCCGCGGCGACGACGTCACCGCGACCGGCCTGTTCGTGGAGCACTACCAGCAGTACAACGTGATCTGGACCGGCGAGCGCGGGCGGACCGTGTTCTTCCAGAACGAGCTGCCGTACGACCCGCCGAGCCAGGCCGCCTACCAGCACGACGGGGTGCTGGGCTGGGCCGCGTACAAGGTGGACGACCGGGTGCGGACGCACGAGCTGTGGGGCGGCGGGGCGTACGTCTACTTCAACGTCGACCCGACCATCCACGCCAGCCGCGGCTTCGAGGTGCCGGTGCGGCCCGGGGTGCGGCTGCACCACGTGCTGACCGTGAACCTCGGTGCCGGCACCATCGACCACGTCGTCAACGACACCGGGGCGCCGGTCGACAACAGCAACACCGGCACGCCGAGCTACGTGGTCGACTACCCCTAGCCGGCAACTTCCCCGGGCCGGGCGGCCGGTCGCCGCGGTCCGCCGGCACGCGGCCGCCCGCGGCTGGACGGTCGAGCTCAACGCCTGCTGAGCCACGGCGCGGCCGGCAGCGTGGTGCGCGGCCGCGTCGGCGGGAGATGATCCCGGTGGGAGGTCAGCGATGAGCACCGACGAGCAGCGCGGCGTGGTCTTCCCGGCCGCCGGCGACGGGCGGCGCAGCACCGCCGCGCTCGGCCGGGCGGTGGCGGCGGACGCGCTCCGGCCGGTCGACCCGGCCGGCGCGCTCGCCGCCGAGCAGGAGACCAACTGGCGGTCCGGCTACCTGATCCACTTCCGCCGGCTGGTCGAGGCCGGGCTGGCGTCCCGGCGGGCCGCGCTGGAGATCGCCGGGGCCGGCCTGGCCTCGGTGCACGACCGGATGCGGGTGGCCACCGGGGACGGCGCCGAGACGGGCCTCGGCGAGCTGGGCACCGCGCCCGCCGGCCGTCCGCTGGGGACGGTGGAGGTGCCGGGCCGGGAGCCGCCGGAGAAGGAGCTGTCGCTGCCGTACCGCGGGGAGAGGCTGCGCGGCGACGCGCTGGCCCGCCGGCTGGACGCCTGGGTGACCGCCGGGGTGGTCGAGCCGTCCGCGGCCGAGGCGGTCCGCACCGTGCAGGCCAATCCGGACTGGCTGCGGCTGCCCGACCACACCGTCGCGGTGCTCGGCGCCGGCGCCGAGATCGGGCCGCTGCCCTCGCTGCTGCGCTGGGGCGTCCGGGTGGCCGCGGTGGACCTGCCCCGGCCGGCCATCTGGGAGCGGGTGCTCGGGCTGCGCAGCGCCGGCACGGTGCTGCTGCCGGTGGCCGGCGACGACGCGCAACCGCTGGCCCGCCGGGCCGGCGCCGACCTGGTCGCCGAGGTGCCGGCGGTGGCCGACTGGGTCGCCGGGCTGGCCGGCGGGCTGGTGCTCGGCAACTACGTCTACGCCGACGGGGCCACCAACGTGCGGGTGTCGGTGGCCGTGGACGCGCTCACCGTCCGGCTGCAGCAGGCCCGCGACGACGTGGCGCTGGGCTTCCTGGCCACCCCGACCGACGTCTTCGCGGTGCCCCGGGCGGCGGTCGAGCAGTCGGTCCGCGGGTACGCCGAGCGCTCGGTGGCGGCCAAGCTGCTCGGCCGGCCGCTGCGCACGCTGTCGGCCGGCCGGCTGCTCCGCCGCGGCTACCGGCCCGGCGCCGACCCCGGCGTGAACGACAGCCTGGTGCCGCAGCAGGGGCCGAACTACGCGCTGGCCAAGCGGCTGCAGCGGTGGCGGGCGGCGGTGGCCCGGGACGCCGGGGCCACCGTCTCGCTCAACGTGGCCCCGCCGACCCGGACCCGGTCGGTGCTGAAGAACCGGGCGCTGGCCGCCGCGTACGCCGGGGCGCACCGCTTCGGCGTGGAGGCGTTCGAGCCGGCCACCACCAACGTGCTGATGGCCGTGCTGCTGGTGCACGACCTGCACACCGGCGGCGGGCCGGCGCACGAGCACCCCTGGCAGGACGAGGCGCACGCGGCCGTCCACGGTGGACTGTGGCGGGCCGCGTACGCGCCGCGCAGCGCGCTCGGCCTGGCCGCCCTGCTCGGCTACGGGGCCGCCCGGGCGTAGATTGCCGGCATGGCCGAGCGGGAGGCGGGGGCGGTGCTCACCGCCGCCGGCATCGGGGCGGGCGCCGGGGCCGCGCTGGCCGCGCACCGGGGCGGCCGCGCCGCCGGGCTCGGCGCGCTCGCCGGGGCGGCCGGGCTGGCCGCCTCGGAGGCGGTGGCCCGCGCGGTCCAGCGCCCGGGCGAGCTGCCGCCGCTCTACCAGCGGATCCTGACCAGCGCGGCCCTGCTGGCCCCGGTGGGCTGGCTCGCCGGCCGGCTGGCCGGCCGGCGGCTGTCACCGACCGCGGTGGGCGCCGCCACCGGCGCGCTCGGCGGCCTGCTCGGCGTCCGCCCGCAGAAGGTCGCGCTCGGCCCGCTGCTCGGCGCCGCCACCGGCCGCGCGCTGTCCACTCGGGACACGCCGCCGGCGGTGACGGCCGCGGCCACCATGCTGGCCTACCGGGTCACCTCGGCCGCGGTCTTCCGGGACGCCCAGGTGAGCGTGCTGGCCGAGCGGGTGCCGGCCGGCGAGCTGCCGTTCGTGGTGCCGCGCGAGTCCCGCACCCGCTACGTCGGCACCGGCTACCTGCGCGCGCTGGCCACCGAGCTGGGTGGCGACCACGTCGCGGACGCGCCGGACGCCGGCATCGTCGCCGACCTGGACGAGCTGGCCGGCCCGGAGCTCGACCCGGCGGCCGTGCACCCGCTGGTCCGCGAGTTCTACGAGCACACCACCCGCTTCCGGCTCGACGTCGAGCCGGCGTGGCGGCTGTGGGTGCGGCCGGGCTACCTGCTCTACCGGACGCTGGTGGCCCGCCCGCTCGGCCAGGCCAACGTGCCGATGAACCAGCGGGAGACCCAGCGCGGGGTGCGCAGCCGCATCGACACCATCACGCTGCCCGGCACCGACGCCCCGGGCATCCGCGGCTGGATCCGGTCGTACGCGGACACCGACGAGCCGATCTACGTCGGCATCTACACCACCTACCGGCACGAGGGCCGCGGCTACGTCAGCGTCGGCTTCCCGGCGCCGCGGGCCAGCTTCACCGCGACGCTGGCGCCGCGGGCCCGGCCCGGGGGCGGGCTGCTGCTCAGCTCGACCAGCGAGCTGCCGCACCCGGGCCACTACCTGGCCACCACCGACCCGGCCTCCGGCGAGCTGACCGTGCTCGCCGTGCCCGGTTTCACCGAGGACCTGGACGTGCACGTCGAGGCCGGCGAGCTGCGCGCCGAGCACGCCTTCGCGCTGTTCGGCTTCCCGTTCCTCGTCCTGCACTACCGGCTCACCCGCAAGCCGGCCCCGGCCTAGAAGACGCGGACGGCGACCTCCGCCGGCGCGCCGAGCAGCCCGTCGATCTCGTCGTCGAGCCGGACCAGCGTGATCGAGGCGCCGGCCATGTCCAGCGACGTGCAGTACTCGTTGACGTAGCTGCGCCGGACGGTGATGCCGCGCTCGGCCAGCTGCCGGTGCGCCCGCCGGTAGAGGATGTAGAGCTCGCTGATCGGGGTGCCGCCGAGCCCGTTCACCATCAGCGCGACCCCGTCGCCCGACCGGTACGGCAGGTCGGTGACGACCGCCTCCAGCAGCTCGTCCGCGATGGCGTCCGCGCCGGCGATCTTGCGGCGCTCGCGGCCGGGCTCGCCGTGGATGCCGACGCCGACCTCCATCTCGTCGTCGCCGAGCTCGAAGAGCGGGGAGCCCTTGGCCGGCGGGGTGCACGCGGTGAGCCCGACGCCCATGGTCCGGGTGACGTCGTTGACCTTGCGGCCGATCCGCAGCAGCTCGTCGAGCTCGGCGCCCTGCTCGGACGCGGCGCCGACCGCCTTCATGACGAAGAAGTTGCCGGCGACGCCGCGCCGGCCGACCGTGTAGGTGGAGTCCTTGACCGCGACGTCGTCGTTGATGGTGAGGATCTCGACCTTGATGTCGTCGGACTCGGCCATCTCCTTGCCCATGTCGAAGGCCATCCGGTCGCCGGTGTAGTTGTTCACCAGCAGCAGCACGCCCTTCGGGGAGGCGAGCAGCTTGGTCGTCTCGTAGACGTAGTCCATCGGCGGGGCGGCGAAGACGTCGCCCGGGCAGGCGGCGTCGAGCATGCCCCGGCCGACCACCATGACGTGCGCCGGCTCGTGCCCGGAGCCGGAGCCCTGCACGACCGAGACCTTGTCGGCCCGCGGCGCGTCCGCGCGCATGATCAGGTTGTACTCCGGGACGTACCGGAGCGTGTCCGGGTTGGCGAGCGCGATGCCCTCCAACATCTCCGGCACGAAGTGCTTCGGGTCGTTGACGAACTTCTTCATGGGGTCCCCTCCGTCGACACTGCCGGCCACACCTCGCTGATCCGCTCGGCGATGACGGCGACGGCCATCGCGCCGGCGTCCACCGAGCCCCTGCTCCGCTCCCCCGTGTAGGCCGCCCGCCCGCGCTTGGCGACCATCTCCGCCGTGGCGTCGGCGGCCTGCCGGGCGGACGCGGCCATCGCCGCCACCGCCGCGGCCGGGTCGGCGCCGGCCCGCAGCTCCTCCTCCAGCCGGTCCGTCATCGGGACCAGCGCGTCCAGCAGCGTCTTGTCCCCGACGTCGGACTGCCCGCGCATCTTGATGCCCTCGGCGGCGGCGCGGAGGATCCCCACCACCTGCTCGCCGGTCAGCGTGTCCGTCGCGCCGGCGGTCGAGCCGGCCCGCAGGAAGGCGGTGCCCCAGAGCGGCCCGGACGTCCCGCCGATCCGGGACGTGACGACGATCCCGACCTTCTTGAGGAACGTGCCGACGTCGCCGCGGTCGATGCCGTCCCAGCCCTCCAGCACCTTCTCGAAGCCGCGGGCCAGCGAGTAGCCGAAGTCGCCGTCGCCGACCACGGCGTCCAGGTCGCCGAAGTACTTCTCGTTGTCCACCGCGGTCTCCGCGATGGTGCGGACGACGAGCTCCACCTGCTGCTGCGCGCTGCTCACCCGGGCCCTCCTTCCTCGGTCCGTCCTGACTGGACACACGCCCGCAGGTCGTCGAGCGTGACGTGGTGGCCGGGGCGGACCCGGCTCCGGTCGGCCAGCACCTCGATCGGTGGCCGGTCGGGGTCGCCGAGCTCGGAGACGACCAGGACGGCCTCGTCGAACGCCTCGTCCCGGGTGTAGCCGCTGACCGTGACCAGGCAGGGCAGCCCGGCGCCGGTGGCGGCCAGCAGCCCGTTGCGGGAGTCCTCGACCACGAGCGTGCCGGCCGGGTCGAGACCGAGCCGGTCGACGGCCAGCCGGTAGATCGCCGGGTCCGGCTTCTTCGCCGGGACCACGTCGCCGGCGAAGACCGGGACCCGCTCGGCGGTGCCGGCGCCGACCGCGTGCCGGAGCACCGCGCGGACGGACTCCTCGGCCGAGGTGGACGCGACCGCGACCACCCAGCCGGCGTCCAGCGCCGCCGGGATCAGCCGGGCGATCCCGGGCCGCGCCGGCAGCCGGCCGTCCTCGACCAGCTTCCTGAACCAGGCGGTCTTCGACTTGTGCCAGCGGGCCAGCAGCTCGCGCCGCTCCTCCGCGCCGGCCGGCACCCCGGCGGCCCGGACGAAGTCCGGGTCGGCGAACAGGCTGGCCATCCGCTCCTTGCCGCCGCCGATCCGCAGCTTCTCCGCGTAGTCCTCCTCGGTCCACCGGACCGGCAGGCCGTACTCGGCGAAGGTGGCGTTGAAGGCCGGCAGGTGCCCGTCCCGCTCGGTGTCGGCCAGGACACCGTCGCAGTCGAGGACGAGCGCGGTCACCATGCGCGCCCCGACCCGCCGAACAGCCGCAGGTGCCGGCGGGCCATCTCCAGCACCGCCGCCCGCTGGTGCGCGAACAGCGACGGCGGGTCCCACTTGCCCGCCTCGTCGGCGCCGCGGAGGAACTCCAGCCCGGAGCGCATGAAGGTCTCCTTCAGCGCGGTGGAGATGTTGACCTTGGCGCAGCCGCGGCCGATCAGGTCGCGGAACTGGTCGTCGGTCAGCCCGGTGCCGCCGTGCAGCGCCATCGGCACGCCGGTCGCGTCGACCAGGTCGGACACCCGCTGCGCGTCCAGCACCGGCGCCGCGGCGTACCGGCCGTGCGCGTTGCCGATGGCCGGGGCGAAGCAGTCCACCCCGGTGCGCCGGATGAAGTCGACGGCCACCTCCAGCGACTGCTGGACGGACGCCTCGTCCGAGCCGACGTCGTCCTCGACCCCCTGGATGCCCTCGATCTCGCCCTCGACGTGCGCGCCGTGCCGGCGGGCCTCGGCCACCACCTCGGTGGTCTGCCGCAGGTTGTCCGCGACGTCCAGCTCGTGCGCGTCGAAGAGCACCGAGTTCCAGCCGCCGGCCAGGCAGTCGGAGATCACCGCGCGGTCCGGGCAGTGGTCCAGGTGCAGCGTGACCGGCACCTCGGCCTCCCGCACCAGCGCCTGCACGATGCCGAACAGCTCCGCCCGACCGTACGAGCGGACGGTCTTCACCGAGGTCTGCAGGATGACCGGGGACCGCTCCTCGGCGGCCGCGGCCAGCACCGCCTCGATGCTCAGGTCGTTGATCACGTTGAAGGCGGCGACGCCGTACCGGTCGGCGAACGCGCGGTCGAGGATCTCCTTCATCGCGACGACGGGCACGAAACCTCCCCAAACGTGCTCCGCCGGGTCGGCCCCCCGGCGCCGTGACGCCAGTGAAACCCTCCGGTGACCGCTCCGACATGGGGAAAAGCCCCCATCCCCGCGGGTCCGGGGCGGCCGCCGGGCGGTTGCCGGGCAGAGGGCCGCGGCCTACGGTCGGGGCGTGGTCAGCGGGCCGACGGCCGGGTCGTGGGGCTCCGCGGCGTCGGAGCTGTACGGAGACCTGCGCCTGCCACCGCTGCTGCGTCAGCTGCTCGACCACAGCACCCGGCTGCTCGGGGCCGCCGCCAGCAGCATCTCGCTGGTCGAGCCGGCCGGCGACCGGTACGGCAAGATCGCCCAGACCGGGGTGTCCTGCCAGCTGGGGCACAGCTTCTCGCTGAACGAGGGCGCCACCGGGCAGGTCGTCACCCGCCGGCGGCCGGTGGTGCTGGCCCGCTACCGGGACCTGGCCGCCGGGCACCTGCCGGACGCCGACCCGGCCAACGCCGGCTCGGTGGTCGCGGTGCCGATCTGGTGGCGCGGCGACGTGATCGGGGCGAACGTGGTCTTCGCCGGCCGGCGCCGCCGCTTCCGTGCCGACGAGGTGGACGAGCTGGAGGTGTTCACCCAGATCGCGGCCGCCGGCATCGTCCGGGCGCGCGCGAGCGACCCGTCGCTGGTGCACCTCATCCGCGACCACGCCCGGCGGGCGGAGGGCGCGGCCGGCCGGCGGACGGTGGTGACCGAGGTCGGCCGGTCCCGCCCGGTGTCCCCGGCCGTCGCCGCGGTGGCCGTCGACCTGGTCAGCCGGGCCGAGGACGTGGCCGCCGGGCGCGATCCCGAGGGGTGGCTGCACGTGGCCGTCGTGCACCGCCCGGAGGGCCTGCGGCTGCTGGTCCAGGACGAGTCGCCGGACCTGCCGGCCGGCGCCGACCCGCTCGGCACCGGGGCGCGCAGCTGGCACGAGCTGGTCGCCCGGGCCGGCGGCGGGATGGCGGTCGAGCGGGTGCCGGGCTGGGGGACGCTGGTGCGGGCCGACTTCCCGTACGCGCCGCCGCCGGGCGAGCCGTCCCCGCTGACCGCCCGCGAGCGGGAGGTGCTCGCCCTGCTCGCGCGCGGCCTGACCGACCGGGAGGTGGCGCGCGCCCTGGGCATCTCCCGCAAGACGGTGGAGAAGCACGTCGGCGCCGCGCTCCGCAAGACCGGCGCCGGCAGCCGGACCGCGGCCGTGGTGCGCGCGCTGGACCGCGGCTGGCTGCCCTCCGACCGGCCCGCCGGCCCGGCCTGACCGCGGCACCGGGCGCCGGGGGGATGGCCGTGACCGAGCCGGTGCTGGTGGCGGTGGACGACGACCCGGCGGCGGCCGCGCTGCTGGAGCAGGAGCTGCACAAGCGCTACGGCGCCGACTACCGGGTGGTGTGCGAGCGGTCGGCGGAGGCCGCGCTGCTCGCGCTGCGGGAGGCCCGGGACCGCGGCGAGCCGGTCGCCCTGCTGCTCGCCGACCTGACGCTGCCGGGCACGACCGGGGTCGAGTTCCTCGGCCGGGCGCACGAGCTGCACCCGGGCGGCGCGCCGGGTGGTGATGTTCGACTGGACCGACCGGACCGCGTCCGGGCCGACGCTGCGGGCCTGGACGCTCGGGCAGCTGGACGACTGGATCAGCAAGCCGGTCCGGGCCGGCGACGAGCACTTCCACCAGGGGGTCACCGCGTTCCTGCACGGCTGGGCGCAGGAGCACCGCCCCGGCATCGAGATGGTCCAGGTCGTCGGCCGGCGGTGGTCCGCCCGGGCGCACGAGATCCGCGACCTGCTCAGCCGCAACAGCGTCCGGTACGCCTTCCACGAGCCGGACTCCCCGCTCGGCCGCGCGCTGCTGGACCGGGCGCTGCCCGACCAGGAGGTGCCGGAGGCGGCGCTGCCGGTCGTCGTCACGTACGACGGGACGGTCCTGTCCGACCCGACCAACGCGGACATCGCCGCCGCGCTCGGCGTCCCGACCACCGGCGAGACCGGCACCTACGACGTGGCGATCGTCGGCGCCGGGCCGGCCGGGCTGGCCGCGGCGGTCTACGCCGCGTCCGAGGGCCTGCGCACCGCGCTGCTGGAGCAGGAGGCGATCGGCGGGCAGGCCAGCAGCAGCTCGATGATCCGCAACTACCTGGGCTTCCCGCGCGGGGTGACCGGGGCCGAGCTGGCGGTGCGCGCGATGCAGCAGGCCGGCATGTTCGGCACCCGCATCGTCTACGGCAGCGCGACCGGCATCGCCACGGACGGCGCGGACCACGTGGTCACCCTGGCCGGCGGCAGCCGGATCACCGCCCGGGCGGTCGTCGTCGCGACCGGCGTCTCGTACCGGCGGCTGGGCATCCCGAGCCTGGAGCAGCTCGTCGGGGTCGGGGTCTTCTACGGCGCGGCCGCCGCGGAGGCGCCGGGCGTCCAGGACGCGGACGTGTACGTGGTCGGTGGGGCCAACTCGGCCGGGCAGGCGGCCCTGCACCTGGCCCGGTACGCCGCGCGGGTCACCCTCCTGGTCCGGGGGCCGGACGTGCGGGCGACCATGTCGGACTACCTGATCCAGCAGCTCGAGGCCGCGGACACCATCGAGGTCCGGCACCGGACCGAGGTCGTCCGCGCGGTCGGCGAGGGCCGGCTCACCGGCGTGGTGCTGCGGGACCGGGACACCGGCCGCACGTCGACCGAGCCCGCGGGGGCGCTCTTCGTGCTCATCGGCGCCGAGCCGCACACCGGCTGGCTGCCGGCGGAGGTGCAGCGGGACCGGCACGGCTACGTCCGCACCGGCCGGGACGTCGAGCCGGCGCCGGCCGGGTCGCCGCCGCAGCTGTTCGAGACCAGCCTGCCGGGCATCTTCGCGGTGGGCGACGTGCGGCACGGCTCGGTCAAGCGGGTCGCCTCGGCGGTCGGCGAGGGCTCGGTCGCCGTCCGCCTGCTGCACGACTACCTGGCCCGGCTCGCCGCCGGCGCCCCGCCGGACCGGACTGCCTGAAGGGGCAGCAACCTCCGGGCGAGCCCCGCGTCCTTCCTGGTATGGCGCGGGCGCGGTCGGTGCCCGCCATGGTCCGGGGGGACTGCGATGAGGACGAGGACGAGGACGATCCAGGCGTTGCTGCTGGCCGGAGCGGCGGTGACGGCGGCGGCCGGGTGCGGGCAGGAGCCGGCGCAGCCGGCGCGGACCGCGGCGCCCACCAGCGCGCCGGCGGCCGAGCCGGCGGCGCAGCCGGCGGCGGCGCCCGAGGAGAAGGCGCCCTCGGTGAAGGCGCCCAAGGAGAAGGCGCCCTCGGTGAAGGCGCCGAAGGAGAAGGCACCCGAGGAGAAGGCGCCGAGGAAGCCGGCGCCGCCGGTCGTCGGCGCGGTCACCACCACGCCGCAGCTGTCCTGCCCGGACGGCTGGTGCCTGCTGCCGGCCGGAGCCGGGACCATCACCTTCCGCGCGGACGTCACCGGCGCGACCCGGGTCGAGTTCTTCGTCGTGCCGACCGGCACGGAGACCTGGGAGCTGCGCCGCTCGATCGGGGTGGACCGCGACGGCCGGGACGGCTGGTCGGTGCGCTGGGCCTACACCGCGGACGACGCGCCGATGGCGCACCTCGTCGTCGAGGCGCGCGGCCCCGGCGGGACCGTCCAGGAGAGCCCGCTCAACCTGTACCGGGGGTAGGCGCGAGGACGTCGACGAGCTCGACGTGCTTGGGCACGACGCGGTCGCCGCTGGAGACGCCGCGCACCCGCCGCCCGATCCAGGGCAGCAGGTGCCGGCGCACCCAGCGCACGTCGGAGACCAGGTCGGCGCGCCGGCTGGTCCGCGGGTCGCCGGGCACCGCCACCCGCCACCAGCCGGCCGGGCCGCCGGTGACCGCCGGGTCGGTCACCCCGAGCGCCTCCAGCACCGCGGCGGCGACCCGGGCGTGGCCCTCCGGCGCGAGGTGCAGCCGGTCGGCGTGGAACAGCCGCCGGTCGGCCAGCACCGGCTCCGCGGCCAGGTCGACCAGCACGGCGTCCTGCCGGGCGGCCATCGCCCGGACGCCGGCGTTGAAGGCGCCGAAGCGGGCGCCGAGCAGCTCGGCGGTCCGCCCCCGACCGGTCCGCTCGATCACGGTGAACAGCAGCGTCCGGACGCCGGCCGCCCGCAACCCGGCCAGCGCGTCCTCGTAGCGGCGCAGCAGCGCCGGCAGGTCGGCCCGGGGCCGGAGCACGTCGTTCGCCCCGGCCTGGAAGGACACCAGGTCCGGGGCCAGGGCCAGCGCGACCGGCAGCTGGTCGGCCACCACCTGGTCCAGCACCTTGCCGCGGACGGCGAGGTTGGCGTACCGGACCTGGCCCTGGGCCACGGCGAGCCCGGCGGCGACCCGGTCGGCCCAGCCGCGGTGCCGGCCGTCCGGGCCCGGGTCGTCCTCCAGCCCTTCGGTGAACGAGTCGCCCACGGCGACGAAGGTGCGCACGGTCACGCCCGGCAGTCTGGCAAATCAGATCCGCAGCCGCCGCTCCCGGAGGGCCTCGTACGCCGGCCGGCAGGCCGCGGCCACCGCCGCGTGCTCCGGTGCGAGCACCACCTGCCGCGGCCGCGCCGGCTGGAAGCCGGTCGACGCCCGCACCGCGGCGTACCAGTGCGGCGCCCACACCCCGTCGCTGTCCCGCGGCCCGGCCGGCCAGCGCAGCATCGCCGGGGTGAAGCCGATCCCCAGCCAGCCGCAGAGCCGGCGCAGGTACGCCTCCGGCGCGGCCAGGAAGTCGGCGCTGTCCAGCACCGGCACGTCCAGCCCGCGCTCGTCCCAGTACGCGGCCAGCCGCCGCTGCTGGAGCACGCCCAGGTCGGCCGGCCGGCACGACTCCCGGGACCGGACGTAGGAGGCGACCACCTCGGCCGGGTCCCGGATCAGCAGCACGGAGCGCAGCGCCGCCGTCCAGCCCAGGTCGAGGTCCGGCGGCAGGTGGTGGCTCATCTGCTTGGAGTAGAAGACCGCGGCGCCGCCGGGCGGCGGGCCGAGCAGCGCCGCGACGACCGCGTCCGGGTCGGTCTCCCCGGCCGCGACCACCTCGTCCCGGGCCGGGTGGTCCAGCCCGGTCCGGTGCAGGTACGCCGCGTAGAACGGCTCGTCCCACACCGCGCAGTCGGGCCGGTTCTCCCAGGACCGCATGAGCGCGGTGGAGATGTTGCGCGGGCCGGACCAGACCGCGAGCCGGACGGTCACGCCGGCGCGGTCCGGCCGGCCACGTCGGCGGCCACGAGCGACCGGTAGAGCCGTTGCAGCCGCTCGACCACCGGCCCGCGCCGGCCGGTGCCGATCCGCCGCCCGTCCACCGTGTGCACCGGCACGACGCCGGCGAAGGTCCCGGTGACGAACGCCTCGTCGGCCGAGTAGACGTCGGTGAGGCTGAAGGTGCGCTCGGCGTGCGGGATGCCGTGCTCCCGGCAGAGCCGGAGCACGTTGGCCCGGGTGATGCCGGCCAGGCAGAAGCGGCCGTCCGAGGTCCACACCTGCGGGGCCGGCAGCCCGAGCGAGCGGACCACGAAGAAGTGGGTGCTGTTGCCGGTGGCCACGAAGCCGTGCGGGTCCAGCATCAGCGCCTCGTCCGCCCCGGCGGTGTAGGCCTGGATGCAGGCGGTGATGTCGTTGAGCTTGCTGTGGCTGTTCAGCCGCGGGTCCAGGGTGTCCGGGGTGGCCCGGCGGACGTGCGTGGTGAACAGCGACAGCCCCTCGGACACGGTGGCCGGCAGCGGGTCCTTGTGCTCGGCCACGATCACCACGGTCGCCGGTCCGACGGTCAGCCGCGGGTCCTGGTACGGCGTGCTCTTCACCCCGCGGGTGACCATCAGCCGGACGTGCACGCCGTCGGTCATGTCGTTGGCCCGCAGCGTCCGGTAGAGCTCCGCGGTCAGCTCGGCCCGGCTGCGGCCGACGTCGAGCAGCAGCGCGGCCGCGCCCTCGTACAGCCGGTCCAGGTGCGCCTCCAGGAAGGCGGGATGGCCGCCGCTGACCCGCAGCCCCTCCCAGATCCCGTCACCGAGCACGAAGCCGGCGTCGAAGACCGAGACCACGGCCCGCTCCCGCGGCACCAGCTCGCCGTTGACGTTGACCAGGACCGAGGCGTTGCGCGGGTCGTCGGCGAAGTCGTGGGACCCGTGCGCCATCCGGCGAGAGTAGCTACCGTCCGACCGTGCGCACCGGGGGAACCGGACGGCCCGCCGGCGGGGGTTAGCGGCGTGGGCGGCTACCCCGGTCGATCGACGCCGACATGATCGTCAACGCGATCGACGACGAGGTGAGCTACCGGCTCACCGACTACCGCCCGCTGCGCTGACGGCGGGGTACCCGGGCCGCCGGGACCCACGCCCGCGCCGATCTTGGCCAAGTCAACGTCGAGGACCGTCGCCGGGCGTTGACTCAACCAAGATCGGCGCGGGGGTGGTAGGTGGTCAGGACGACGGAGGCGGTGGTGGGGAAGGGGTCGGGGAGGAGGGCGGCGCGGGCGGCTAGGGCGGCGGGGGGGAGGTGGTGGGCGGAGGGGCCCATGGCCGCGGCGGCGATCGCGTCGGGGCGGGGCAGGGTGAGCGGCCAGCGGTGCCCGGTCCGGTCCGCCGGCTCCAGGTGCGGGTCGAGCGCGCCGGCCAGCCGGGCGTCCTTGCGCTCGTCCACGGTGAGCAGGCCGAGCGCCTCGACCAGCTCGGCCAGGTGGTCGGCGGCCGGGGTGACCACGAGCAGGGTGCCGCCGGGGCCGAGCACCCGGGCCGTCTCGGCGCCGTTGCGCGGGGAGAAGACGTCCAGCACCAGGCCGGCGGCGCCGGTGCGGACCGGCAGCGCCTGCCAGGCGTCCGCGACCACCGCGCCGGCCCGCGGGTGGGCGCGGGCGGCCCGGCGGGCCGCGTACCGGGACAGGTCCAGCGCGACGCCCGGCCGGCCCGGCAGCGCGTCCAGCACCGCGGCCAGGTGGTGGCCGGTGCCGGCGCCGACGTCGAGCACCGCGCCCGCCCCGGCGGTCGCGGCGGTCCTGGCCGCGCCGGCCAGCAGCCGGGTGAGCGGCGCGTAGTGCCCGGCAGCCAGGAACCGGTCCCGGGCCGCCACCATCCCGGCGGTGTCCCCGCCGGCGCCGCGGCGGCCCCGCGGCAGCAGCGTGACGTAGCCCTGCCGGGCCAGGTCGAACGAGTGCCCGGCGGCGCAGCGCAGGGCGCCGGGGGCCGGGGCCAGCGGCGCCCCGCAGTACGGGCAGGCCAGGCAGTCGACGACCGCCGGGTTCACGAGCCCAGCCAGCGGCCGGCCACCTCGGCCCGGGACAGCACCGCCCGCCGGCCGATCTGCCGGCGGGTGCGCAGCGCCCACGGCAGCAGCCGCGCGTACGAGGCGAGCACCCGCAGCCGCAGCCGGATCCGGAAGTGCGGGGCCGGCGGCAGCGGCCGGCGCAGCGCCCGCTTGGCCGCCAGCGAGCCGGTGGTCAGGCCGAACCGGCCCAGCTGCCGCAGCGCGACGCCGGCCGGCGCGCACCGGGTCAGGGTGAGCAGCCGGTTGCGCTCGTTGTGGAAGGAGAACAGCGCCGACGCCTGGTCGGCGCTGGCCGAGTGGGCGTGCCGGACCACCGCGTCCGGCGCGTACCGCACCCGGCCGCCGGCCAGCCGCAGCCGCCAGGACGTGTCGGTGTCCTCGTAGTAGAGGAAGTACGGCGCCGGAAATCCACCGGCGGACCGTACGGCATCCATTTGCAGCAATGCCGCTCCGCCCGAAAAGCCGAATACCTCGTCACTTAAATGAAATGGCGGACCGTCCGGCGCGCCCAATCCGCGATCCGCGCCGTAACCGTCCCGGCGCAGCTCGACCCCGGCGTTGTTGATCCGCCCGGACGGCAACAGCAGCCGGGACGTGACCGCCACCACATCGATCGCCGGGTCGGCCGCGGCGACCAGCGCGGCCAGCCACCCCGGCGCCGGCTCGGCGTCGTCGTTGAGCAGCGCGACCCAGCCGGTGTCGATCACGGCCAGCCCCGCCGCCACCCCGCCGGCGAAGCCCTCGTTGCGCGGCAGCCGCCGCACCCGGACCCGCGGGCGGCCCACCGCGTGCTGAACCAGCAGGTCAGCGGAGCCGTCGGTGGAGGCGTTGTCGATGACCAGCAGGTGGTGGGGCAGGGTCTGGGCGTCGAGCGCGGCGAGGCACTTCTGCAGCAGCTCCCGCGCCCGCCAGGTCACCACCAGCACGGTGACGTCGGTCGCGGGGCCGGGCTGAGCCACCTCGGGACCCTACCGCCCGCCCGTTCCCCGCCCGCCTGTCCGACATCCCATCCTCCGTGGCCCGCAACCTGAATTTATGGTAACGGTTGCCGCCATCTGTCTCGACAAGTAGCGTAAACGGACCGACCAGTGCTGGTCAGGCCAGATGGTGTCTTTCTCCCCGGGGTGGTAATGGCGAACAGTGGGCTCTCGATCGCGCTGATGGGCATCGACGGCGCCGGCAAGAGCACCCTGGTGACCGAGCTCCGCCGGGTGTTCTCGGCCGAGGGCCGGGAGGTCGTGCCGGTCACCTGGGAGGCGGCCGTCGCGGCCGCGCAGGGCGACCGGTCCGGCTACCCGGTGGCCACCCTGGAGATGCTCGGCGTCGAGGGCTGGCGGCTGATGTATGCGGCGCCCGACCACCCCGACCGCACCTACTACCAGGACATCCCCCGCTGGATCGCCGAGGACGGCCCGCGCGGCATGATCGCCAAGCTGCCCACCGACCCGGTCGGCGGCCACCAGGCCGCGCTGGTCACCTCGGCCCTGCTGGAGATGGTCGGCCACCAGCTGGTGCAGGCCGAGGTCGTGGCGCCGGCGCTGGAGCGCGGCGCGGTGACGCTGTGCGACGGCTTCGGCTTCAAGAACGTGGTGAAGGTGCTGCGCATGGCGCAGCTCATGCCGGGCGCGTTCCCGGCGGCCACCCTCGACATGCTGCTCGACTGCGCGCTGCGCACCTTCGGCGACCCCTTCATGCAGCCCCGGATCGGGCTGCTCCTCGACGCCGACGCCAGCCTCACGTACGAGTGGCGGATCTCCCAGGAGCGCCGCCTGGGCCCGGCCGAGGACCTCTCGCTCGCCGGCCGACCCGGCCGGGAGTCCTACCTCGAGTTCCAGGCCGGCCTCGCGAAGGAGTATCGCGCGGCCGCCGAGGCCTGGGGCTGGCACGTGCTGCCGGTGGACGGCCGGCCGCAGGCGCAGACCGTCGCGGAGGCGCTCGACGTCGTGCTCGCCGCCCTCCCGACCCACCGTGACCGCCATACCGGCGCCGCAGCGACCCGCTGAGCCCGGCCCCTGACGGGATCGAAGGAGACACGCAGTGACACCCGAGGTGTTGGAAGCCAAGCTGGGCCGACGGCTGCCGGGCACGGACGGGGGGAGCCGGCGGGAGTCCGCCGACCAGATCCTCGACCGGGTCGCCGGCACGCTCGGTGACGTCGAGCGCCGGTACGGCGCCGGCGACGCCGAGGCGGCCGCCTGGACCGGGCGCTTCCGCGCCCTGATGGCGGACAACCGCTTCTGGCCGAGCGGCCGCATCCTCAACAACTGCGGCGCCGTGCAGGGCCAGCTCGCGTCCTGCTTCGTGCTGCCGATCGAGGACGACTTCGGCAGCGTGCTGGAGGCGCTCACCCTGGCCGCCCGATGTCACCGCACCGGCGGTGGCACCGGGTTCGACCTCAGCGGGCTGCGGGAGCGGGGCGCCCCGATCTCCACCGCCGAGGCCGCCGGAGCCAGCGGGCCGGTGTCCTGGCTGGACCTCTTCGACGCCGAGACCTCGGTGGTCATGCAGGGCGGCAAGATGCGCGGGGCCAACCTCGCGTCCATCTCCGTCCGCCACCCGGACGTCCTGGAGTTCATCGACGCGAAGTCGGTCGTCGGCCGGCTGAGCTGCTTCAACCTGTCCGTCTCGGTGGACGACCGGTTCTTCGCCCAGCTCGACGCCGGCGAGGAGATCGAGCTGGTCAGCCCGGTGGACGCCCGGGTGGTGCGCACGCTGCCGGCGGCCGAGATCTGGCAGCAGATCGCGGACAACGCCTGGCGCACCGGCGACCCGGGGCTGCTGTTCGTGGACGCGATCAACCGGCACAACGTGCTGCTGCAGCACCTCGGCCCGATCCGGACCACCAACCCGTGCGGCGAGCAGACGCTCTACCCGTACGAGGCGAGCAACCTCGGGTCGGTCAACCTGGCCGCCTTCCGGACCACCGGCGGCGGGACCGGCGTCGACTGGGCCGCGCTGGCGGAGACCGTCGAGCACGCGGTCCGGCTGCTCGACGACGCCATCGACGCGTCGGTCTACCCGGACCCGCGGATCACCGGGATGGCCCGGGCCAACCGGCGGATCGGGCTCGGCGTGATGGGCTTCGCCGACCTGCTGGTCGGGCTCGGCGTGCCGTACGACTCGGACGAGTGCCTGGCCCTGGTGGACCGGCTCGGCGAGTGCATCAAGGACGCCGGCCGGCGCAGCAGCGAGCGGCTGGCCGCCGAGCGCGGCCCGTTCCCCAACTGGGAGCACTCCTCGCTGACCACACCGCGGCGCAACTGCGCGGTCACCACGATCGCCCCCACCGGCACCATCTCGATGGTGGCCGGCTGCTCCAGCGGCATCGAGCCGCGTTTCGCCGCGGCCTGGAACAAGGACGTGCTCACCGCCGACGGCATCGACTTCGTGGACACCGACCTGGTCGCCGACGTGGTCCGGGCGACCGGGCTGAGCGAGGCGGAGGCGGCGGTGGCGGTGTCCACCCACGGCGCCGGCGCGCTGCCGGCGGGCGACCCGGCCCGCCGCCGCTACCGCTACGCGTACGACGTGAGCGGCGAGTGGCACGTGCGGGTCGCGGCGCGGTGGCAGCGCTGGATCGACAACGCGGTGTCCAAGACCGTCAACATGCCCCGCGACGCCACCGCCGAGGAGGTCGGCGCGGCGATGCGGGCCAGCTGGGAGGCCGGCTGCAAGGGCGTGTCGGTCTACCGGCAGGGCTCCCGCGAGCGCGACCTGCTGCAGGCGGTCGAGCACGCCGAGGGCCGGCTCGCGCAGAGCAAGGCGCTGCTCATGGCCACCGGGAGCAGCGCGTGACCGGGCCCGCGGTGACCCTGCCGCTGCCGCCGGCGTGGCCGTGGCTGTCGCCGCCGGCCCGGGCCCGGGTGGACGCGCTGCTGGACGCCGGCTTCCTGTCCGACTACGCGCTCGGCGACACGCTGGCCGAGCTGGAGCGGGTCGTCGCCGACTACCAGGGCGCGCGGTACGCGCTCGGAGCGGCCAGCGGCACCGCCGCGCTGCACATGGCCTTCCACGCCGTCGGCGTGCGGCCCGGCGACGAGGTGATCGTCCCGTCGTACAGCTTCCACGCGACGGTGGCGCCGCTCTTCCTGCTCGGCGCCGTGCCGGTGCTGTGCGACGTGGACCCGCTGACCGGCTGCATCGACCTGGCCGACGCCGGGGCCCGGATCACCGACCGGACCCGGGCGGTCGCGGTCACCCACCTGTGGGGGCACCCGGTCGACCCGGACGGGCTGGCCGCGCTGCGCCGGCGCGGGATCAAGGTGGTCGAGGACGGCTCGCACGCGCACGGCGCCCGGGTCGGCGACCGGCTGGTCGGCAGCTTCGGGGACGTCGCGGTCTTCAGCCTGGGCGCCCGCAAGATGGTCTCCGGCGGGCTCGGCGGCGTGCTGGTCACCGACGACGAGGACGTCTTCGCCGCGGCGCTGCCGCTCGGGCACTGCCACGAGCGGGCCCAGCTGCACCTGCCGCCGGAGGACGTGGCCGTCGGCCTCGGCACCAACTACCGGCTCAGCCCGGTCGCCGCGGCCATCTGCATCGAGCAGTACCGCGACCTGGACGAGCGGATCGCGGAGAAGACCGCGGTGCTCACCGGGCTCGGCGAGCGGCTGGCCGGGCTGCCCGGGATCCGCCCGCAGCACACCGAGCCGGGCGTCAGCCGCGGCGGCTGGTTCGGCTACAAGGCCCGCTACCTGGCCGAGGAGCTGGGCGGGCTGAGCCTGGACGACGCGCTCGAGGCGCTGCGGGCCGAGGGGCTGACCGTGGACCGGCCGTCCAACCAGCCGCTGCACTGGCGGCCGCTGTTCACCTCCACCCGGCTCGACCCGACCTACTACGTGCCCGGCCGGGAGCGCCCGCTCTACCGGCGCGGCGAGCTGCCCGGGGCCGAGCGCTACTACGCGGAGAGCCTCAGCTTCCCGGCGCCGCACCTGCACCGGCGCTGCGACGACCTGCTCGACCAGTACCGAGACGGCCTGGCCACGGTGCTGGCCGCCGCCGACCGCACCGAGGGGGCCCTGGCGTGACCGGCACGACCACCGAGACCGAGACGGCGACCGGCACCGCGACCGGCACCGCGACCGGCACCGCGGCGGAGGCCGCCGGCCGGGAGCGGGTGTCGATCCCGGCGAACGCGTTCTACGTGCCCTCGCCGGTGATCCTGCTCAGCACGGTGAACGAGGACGGCGAGGTGGACGTCTCGGCGATGTCCGCGGTCGGCGTGGTCTGCCTGGACCCGCCGGTGATCGCGGTCGGCATCAAGGCCCGCCGCCGGACGTACCGCAACATCCGCCGCACCGGCACCTTCGTGGTCAACCTGCCGCTGGAGGAGGACCTGCACGCGGTCGACTACACCGGCACCCGCAAGTTCCGCGACGCCCCGGACAAGGTCGCCGACTCCGGCCTGGCCATCGACACGCTGCCGGGCACCGGCCTGCCGTACGTCGTCTCCTGCCCGGTCGCGATGGCCTGCGAGATGGTCGGCAACCTCGGCCGCACCGAGCTCGGCCTGGACGGCCCGCCGTCGCACCAGGTGGTGCTCGGCCGGATCACCGAGTGCACGGTCGAGCGGCAGTGGCTGGCCGAGGACGAGCTCCGGCTGGAGGACATGCCGGTGCTGCTCTACCTCAACCGGGTGTACGCGGCCCGCGGCCGCAACCTCGGCGTGCAGCGCTTCACCGACGACCCCGAGGTGATGGCGGCCAAGCTCCGGGAGTACCGCAGCCTGACCATCGAGCGGAAGGGACCCGGGTGGACCTCGCGACCCAGCACCACCTCATCGACCGAATCCTGACCCACCTCGACCGGCGCACCACCGACGCCGGCGGGGAGGAGCGCTACGTCCCGGTCACCGACTACCTCGACCCGCAGCTGTACGCGGCCGAGGTGGAGGCCGCGCACCGCAGCCGGCCGCTCATCGTCGGGCACGCCAGCCAGCTGGCCGAGCCGGGCGACTTCCTCACCGACGAGATCGCCGGCACCCCGGTGCTGCTGGTCCGGGACGCGGCCGGCGCGGTGCGCTGCCACGTCAACGTCTGCCGGCACCGCGGCTTCCGGCTGGTCGACCAGGCCGCCGGCTCGGGCCTGTCCGAGATGATCTGCGGCTACCACGCCTGGACGTACGACCCGAGCGGCGCGCTGCGGCACATCCCGGACCAGAAGCGCTGCTTCCCCGGCGTGGACAAGGCCGCGCGCGGGCTGCTGCCGATGTCCGCCTGGGTGGACCAGGGCTTCGTCTGGGTCGACCCGGCGACCGCGCCGTCGGCGCCGCGCGCCACCGCGGACGAGCTGGACCCGCGGCTGCTGGCCGAGCTGGCCGGCTACGGCTTCGCCGAGGACAGCCACTACGGCGGCAAGCAGATCGACGGCGCCTTCAACTGGAAGCTCGGGGTGGAGGCCTTCCTCGAGGTCTACCACTTCCAGATCCTGCACCCGGCGATGAAAAACTACGTCTTCGCGCCCGAGGTCGCGCTCATCGACCACTTCGGCGACGACATCCGGCTGGTGGCGCCGAAGAAGGAGATCACCGTCCTGAAGGACACCCCGCGCGAGCAGTGGGCGCTGCGGCCGCGGGTGACGGTCGTCTACTACCTCTTCCCGGCCACCTTCCTGTTCGTGGAGAAGCGGCACGCCAGCGTGCTGCAGATCCGGCCGACCGGGGTGGAGACCAGCCGGGTGCTGACCTTCCACTTCGCCCGCACCGAGGGGCTGCAGCGGCTGGCCGGGCTGGACCGCAACATCGGCGGCTTCCTGCAGGCGCTGGACGAGGACCTGGCCGCGTGCGAGTCGATCCAGGCCGGGCTGCGGTCCGGCCAGGAGCAGCTGCTCTTCGGCCGCAACGAGAACGCGCTGCACGCCTTCCGGGACACCTTGGCCCAGCGAGTGGCGGACGCGGCCGGACGGCCCGAGGTCGGCGTCGGGGTCGGGTGATCCGGCCGTTTCCGGACGAATCTGCCGCGACGATCTGGACAGGCGCGGCGAGACCGACAAGGGTAGGCATGTAGGCCAACGGGGAACATACCGGTCGGCTCCTAGAGGGAGGTGAGCCGTGCCCGCTGCCTCGGTGAGCATCAAGGTGCGTCCGGCCAAGCGCAAGAAGCGGACATGACCGGGACAGTCACGGGCCGGGCGCCGGTGCGCGGCCCGGAGGTCACCGTCCGGGAAGACCTGGCCACCGGCACCGACGCGCTGCACGTGGTGACCGGGCTGCCCGGCACCGACCCGGTCGAGCTGGCCCGCACGGTGGCCGCGGACTACCTGGACGGCGCCGGCATGGTGGTGGTGGAGGCGCCGGTGCGGGCGCCGCGCCCGGCCACCCCCGGTGGGCCCGTCCCCGGCGGTGGGCCCGTCCCCGGCGGGGTCGGGCCCTGTCTCCGGCGGCGGGCCCGTCCCCGGCGGCGGGCCGGACGGGGCCCGGGCCTGCCCGCCCGGCCGGCCCGGCGACGACGGGTGCGACCTGCTCCGGGTCTACCGCGACCTGACCGAGCACCCGCCGGCCCCGCGCCCGGCCGGCCCCGGCCGGCTGGTCGGCGCCGACCCCGGGCTGGCCGCCGGCCTGGTCGCCGAGCTGGCCGCGTCGCTGGCCGCCGGCGCCCGCTTCTCCGGGATGGCCGACCTGCTGCCGGACCGCCCGGTGCTGCAGGCCCGGGTGCGCGCGCTGCTGCCCGGCCCGGTCCGGTGGGCCGCGCTGCGCCGCGGCGACGAGGCGGCGTACGTGCTGTGGCAGCGGCTGACCGACCCCTTCCTGCGGACCGAAGTGGTCGACCTGGTGGACATGTGCGGAGCCGCCGGCGGCGTCACCGAGCTCCTGCTCGCCCACGTCGCCGCCACGGAGCGGGCTCGGCGGGTGCGCGGCAACGTCGCCGTGTCACCCGCCGAGCCGTCCGGCTGGCAGGCGCTGCGCGGCCTGTGCACCCAGGGGTGGACGCTCGGCGCGGCCCGGTGGCGGTTCGCGGTGGCCGGCGAGGAGGTGCTGCCCTGGCGGGCGGCGCCGCTGCCGTGGCGGCGGGCCGCGCTGCCGGCGGCCGGCCGGGCGGCCGGGTGACCGCCGGCGGCGGGCCGGGCGGCGGCGGGGTGGCCGGCGGCGGGCCGGGCGGCCGCGGGGTGACCGGCGGCGGGCCGGCGGTCGAGGTGACCGGCCTGGTCCGGACGTACGCGGCGAAGAAGGGCGGCGAGGTCCGCGCGCTGGACGG
The DNA here is from genome assembly GCA_963849885.1 of uncultured Actinomycetota bacterium. GTDB lineage: Bacteria > Actinomycetota > Actinomycetes > Mycobacteriales > CADCTP01 > CADCTP01. The sequence goes on from CAWKIV010000006.1 coordinate 493,429, forward strand.
GCTGGACCTGACCATCGAGCGCGGCGAGATCCACGGCCTGCTGGGGCCGAACGGCGCCGGCAAGTCGACGCTGTGCAAGGTGCTGTCCACCGTGCTGCTGCCCACCGCCGGCACCGCCCGGGTGCTCGGCACCGACGTGGTCCGCGACCCCAAGCGGGTGCGCCGGGAGATCTCCCTGGTGCTCGGCGGCGACCGCGGCCTCTACGCCCGGATGACCGCCCGGCACAACGTCGAGCACTGGGCCGCGCTGCACGGGCTCGGCCGCCGGGAGGCGGCCCGCCGGGCCACCGCGCTGCTGGACCGCTTCGGCCTGGCCGAGTGGGCCGACCAGCGGGTGGAGACCTTCTCCCGCGGCATGAAGCAGCGGGTCCACCTGGCCCGCGGGCTGGTCGGCGACCCCGGGCTGCTGCTGCTGGACGAGCCGACCACCGGGATGGACCCGGTGTCGGCGCGCGAGTTCCGGGCCGAGGTGCTGGCGCTGCGGGCCGAGGGCCGGACGGTGCTGCTGGCCACCCACGACATGCGCGAGGCGGCCGCGGTGTGCGACCGGGTCTCGTTCATCGACACCGGCCGGGTGCGGGTCACCGACCGGCCGGACGCGCTGAGCGAGCTGGTCGGCGCGCTGCGGGTGGTGGAGGCCCGGGAGGTGCCGGCGGACGCGGTGGCGGCCGTGCGGGAGCTGGACGGGGTGGTCTCCGTGCAGCCCGGCGGGTCCGGCGAGCTGCGGGTGGAGGCGCGCACCGCGGCGGCCAGCCAGCAGGTGCTGACCACCCTGGTGGCGTACGGGGTGAGCCGGCTCGGCACGGTGGAGCCGGACCTGGAGGACGTCTACGTGCACCTCGCCGGCGACCGCGGGATGCAGGTCCGCCGGTGACGTCGGCGCTCACCGTCGTCGGCACCGGCGGGCGCTTCCAGCTGGCCCTGCTGCGGCGCAACCCGCAGCAGCTCATCGCGCTGGTGGCCGCGCCGGTCACCGCGCTGGTGCTGGTGGCGATCGTGGACGCGGCCGGCCGGCAGGACCTCAGCACCGCGGCCATCCTCGCCCCCGGGCTGATGACCATGTGGACGATGACGCTGTTCAGCGCCGGCGAGGCGCTGGAGGTGGAGCGGCAGGCCGGCACCCTGGAGCCGCTGCTGGCCACCCCGGCGCCGCTGTTCGGGCTGGTGCTCGGCCGGGTGCTGGTCACCTCCGCGGTGGGGGCGATCGGCTTCGTGGAGTGCTGGCTGGTCGGCTGGGCGCTGGTGGGCACCCCGGCGGTGCCGGAGCGGCCGGGGTTCTTCGCCTTCGGGCTGCTGCTCACCCTGCTGGCGATGGCGTCCTGGGGGTCGGTGCTGGCCCCGCTCTACCTGCTGGCCCGCTCGGCCCGGACGTTCCAGAACTCGCTGAGCTTCCCGCTCTTCCTGCTCGGCGGCGTGCTGGTGCCGATCGACCTCTACCCGGAGTGGGTCCAGCCGATCTGCCGGCTGGTCTTCCTGACCTGGAGCGCCGAGGTGCTGCGGGACGGTGCCGGGGTGCGGCCGGCGTCCGCCTGGGCGGTGCCGCTGCTGGTGGTCACCGGTGCGGCCGGGCTCGCCGTCGGCGCCTGGCTCACCGCGCGGCTGGTCACCGTCGGCCGGCGGGACGGGCGGCTCGGCCATGCCTGAGCCGGCCGGCTCGCCCGCGGTCGCCCCGCTGCTCGGCGGGCTGCGCGCGTTCCGGGCCGGGGCGATGGTGTCCTGGGCCGACCTGCGGGTGGTCTACACCTGGAAGACCTGGACCTTCGGCTGGCTGGTGCGGATCGTCTGCCAGGTCGTCTTCTACGCGATCATCGGCCGGCTGCTCGGCTCCGACGACGACGTGGCCCGGCTGTTCACCGGGGCGGCGGTGATGGCCGCGGTGACCGAGGTGATGCTGGTCTGCGCGTCCACCACCTGGGAGCGGATGCAGGGCACGCTGCCGATGCTGGTCACCGCGCCGGGCGGGCTGGCCCCCACGCTGGCCGGCCGCAGCGTGCTGTGGCTGCCCAGCGGGCTGGCCACCAGCCTGGTCTGCCTGTTCCTGGTCGGGCCCTTCTTCCACGTCCAGCCGGCGCCGCTGGACGGGCTGGCGATGGCGGTGCTGCTGGTGGTGGGCACGCTCGGCACGTACGCGTTCGGCCTGGTGCTGGCCGGCCTGGTGCTCTGGGTGCCGGACCTGCGCAACCTGGCCAGCACGGTGGCGGTCGGGCTGATGACCGCGTGCTGCGGCGCGGTGGTGCCGCTGACCTACTGGCCGGGCTGGGTGCAGGGCACCGTGCAGGTGCTGCCCATCACGCACGCGCTGGCCGGCATCCACGCCGCCCGGGAGGGCACGCTGACCGCGGCCGACTTCCTCGGCCAGCTCGGGCTGGCCGCCGGCACCGGGCTGCTCTGGCTGGCGCTGTCCGGCCTGGTGATCCGCTACTTCGCGGACGTGACCCGGCGCACCGGCCGCTACGAGATCTAGGGCGTGCCCTAGCGGGCGATCAGGTTTTCCGCCCAGCTGATGTATTCCAGCGGCAGCTGGCGGAGCACGGTGGTGTCCGGGCCCGGCTGCCCCGGCGGGAAGACCTGGGCCGCCTCCTCGGCGAGCGCCCGCACGTACGCCAGGGTCTCGTCGATGAAGTCGTCCTGCTTGAGGCCGGCCAGCACCTTCTCCAGCTGCGCCTCGGACAGCTCCCGGCCCTCACCGGCCAGCACGTCGCGGATCCAGCCGAGCTCCGGCCGCCGCAGCGCGCGCAGCAGCGGCACCGTGTAGGTGCCCTGGCGCAGGTCGTTGCCGACCGGCTTGCCCAGCAGCTCGGTGGTGGAGACCAGGTCGAGCAGGTCGTCGAGGACCTGGAAGGCGAGCCCGAAGCGGTCGCCGAAGCGCCGGGCCAGCTCCAGCTGCTCGCCCTGCACGCCGGCGCACAGCGCGCCGATCACGCAGCCGGCCCGGAACAGCGCGCCGGTCTTCAGCGAGATCGACCGCAGCGCGCGCTCCTCCGAGCGACCCAGGTCGTACGCATCCGTCATCTCCAGGGTCTGGCCCTCGATGAGCTCGACCAGCGCCTGGATCAGCTCCTCGGCCACCGCCGGGGACACCGACAGCGCGGCCTGGCCGGCCCGGGCCAGCAGCCGGTCGCCGACCATCACGGCCATGCTGGTGCCCCAGGTCGCGTTGACCGTGGGCACCCCGCGGCGCTCGGTGGCCGCGTCCATCAGGTCGTCGTGGGCCAGCGAGCCGACGTGCACCAGCTCGACCGCGGCGGCGCCGGTGACCTCCGCGCCGGACGCGGAGCCGCCGAACGTGCGGTGCACCAGCAGCAGCAGCACCGAGCGCATCCGCTTGCCGCCGGTGGCCAGCAGGTGGCTGGTCGCGGTGTCCATGCCCGGCACCTGGGAACCGGACGCGAGCCGGTGGACCTCAGCGTCCACCGCCTGCAGCCTCTCCTGCACCCGGGGCAGCGCGGACAGCGGGACGGTCACGGACCGAACGTACCTCGCCACCCCGGGCCCCGCGCGTGACCCCCCGCGTGAGCGTGGCACCGATCACGCCGTCTTGCCGTGCGACCCGGCCCGCCCGACATAAGATGTCCGGACTTGTCGCGCGAGCCCCCTCCCCGGGGCTCGGTGGGTGGGCTCCGGCCCACTCGTCCTCCCGACCCGATCGGCGGTAAAGATGTCCACGATGGTCCCCGGCGTCCTCCGTGACGCCGGTGCTCTCGTCGTTCCCCGGCTGCAGCAGGCGCTGGACGCGCTGAGCCCGGAAAACCGGGAGGTGCTCGACTACCACATGGGCTGGCGGGACGCGGCCGGCCAGCCGGTGCAGCGGCGGGGCAGCAAGTCGGTCCGGCCCGGGCTGGCGCTGCTGTCCGCGGCCGCGGTCGGCGGCGGCACCGAGGACGGGATGCCCGGCGCGGTCGCGGTGGAGTGCCTGCACAACTTCGCCTTCCTGCACGACGACGTGCAGGACGGCGACCGCTTCCGCCGGCAGCGGGAGACCGCCTGGGTGGTCTTCGGCCAGGGCCGCGCGCTCAACGCCGGCACCGCGATGCTGGTGCTCGCCCACCAGCAGCTGCTGGACGCGCCGTCGCCGCACCGGGAGGCCGCGCTCCGGCTGCTGGTCCGCACCTGCGCGGACATGCTCACCGGCCAGGGCCTCGACCTCGCGTTCGAGCCGCGGCTCGACGTCACCGTCGAGGAGTCGATGGCGATGACCCGCGGCAAGACCGCCACCCTGCTCAGCTGCGCGACCAGCATCGGTGCGGTGCTGGTGGCCGGGGAGACCGAGGTCAGCCGGGCGCTGCACGACTTCGGCCGGCAGGTCGGCATCGCCTTCCAGGCCCGGGACGACCTGCTCGGCATCTGGGGCCGGCCCGAGCAGCAGGGCGGCCGGCCGCCCGGCTTCGACCTGACCGCCGGCAAGGGCACGCTGCCGATCGCGGTCGCGCTGCAGGCCGGCGGCCCGGCCTCGGACGAGCTGCGGGAGATCCTCGGCGCCCCCGGCTTCGGGCCCGGCACCGACCCGGCGCAGGTCGCCCGGGCCGCCGAGCTGGTCACCGAGGCCGGCGGCCGGGCCTGGACCGAGGACCTGGCCCGGCGCTGCGTCGCCGACGCGGAGAAGATCGTCGGCGAGCTGACCGTGACCCCGGAGGTGCGGGACGGGCTGATCGCGGTGGCCCGCATGGGCCTGCCGGACGACGTCTGAGGTGGCCGGCCCACCCGCCCGCGGGGCGTACGTCGCGCTGCTCGGCATCGACGGCACCGGCAAGACCACGCTCGCCGAGGGCCTGGCCGAGCGGTGCGCGCAGGTGGGCCAGCCGGTCCGGACGGTGTCCTGGCGGCGGCTGGTCGAGTCGCCGACCGAGCCGGCCGGCTGGCCGAAGGACAGCCTGCAAAACCTGTGGCTGGAGATCTTCCGGCTCTACTACGGCGGCGCCACGCTGGACGGCGGGGCCCGGACCATGCCGGGGTCGTACGGCGAGCTGGTCGCCGCCGGCGGCACCGAGCACCTGCACGACGCCGACGTGGCCGGCGTCCGGGCGCACGGGCCGCTGGCCGCCGCGCTGCTCGAGATCGCCGGCAACATCCTGCTCCAGCGGGACGCGATCGAGCGCTGGGTGGCCGAGGGCTGCGTGGTGATCCAGGAGTCGTACGGCTTCAAGCACGTGGTCAAGGAGCTGCTGCTGGTCGAGGAGCTGGACCCGGCGCTGGCCGCCGAGGCGGCGCTGACCCTCCGCTTCGCGCAGGACTTCTTCGGCCGGGTGTGCGTGCCCGACGTCGGCGTGCTGGTGGCCGGCGACCCGGAGCTGGCGCTGCGCTGGCGGACCGCGGAGGCCGGGCGGACCGGCGTGTTCGAGAACTTCTCGGTGGCCGGCGAGGACCCGGGGGCCAGCTTCCTGGCCCTGCAGTCGCGCTGCACCGCGATCTTCGCGGACTTCGCCGCGGCGCACGGCTGGCTGCGCTTCGACGTGCAGGACGTGCCGCGCGAGCGCAACCGGGAGCGGCTGCTGGCCGCGCTCGCGCCGACCCCGCTCGGCGAGCTGCTGCGGCTCGGCGCGGTCGGCGAGCCGGCGGAGGTGCGCCGGTGATCGAGCACCCGAGCTGGTCGGACGAGGAGGCGTTCTGGGTCGGCGCCACCCCGCTGATGTACTCGGCGGAGAGGCTGGCCCGGGCCGCCCGCGAGGTGGACGAGATCACCGCCCTGCTCGGCCTGGACCGGCCGCGCCGGATCCTGGACCTGTGCTGCGGGCCGGGCCGGCACTCGGTCGAGCTGGCCCGCCGCGGCCACGACGTGGTCGGGGTCGACAAGACCGGCCCGTTCGTGGAGACGGCCCGGGCGGCCGCCCGGGAGGCCGGGGTGGCGCCGGAGCTGCTGCGGGCCGACGCGCGCGACTTCGTCTGCCGGCCGCCGGCGGACGTGGTGCTCAACCTGTGGACCTCGTTCGGCTACTTCCCGGACCCGGCCGACAACCTGCTGATGCTGAAAAATGCCCGGGCCTCGCTGGCCGACGGCGGCGTGCTGATGCTGCAGACCCGGTCGCGGGAGACCTACCTGGGTCACCACCCCTCCCCGCGCACCTGGGAGGAGCGGGACGGCGTCCTGCTGCTGGAGGAGAGCTGGGTGCTGGACGGCTGGCGCCGGGTCGCCGGCCGGTGGGTGCTGGTGGACGGCGACGGCCGCCGGGACTACTCCTGGATGGCCTGGCTCTACACCGGGGACGACCTGGCCGACCTGCTGCTGGAGGCCGGCTTCGGCTCGGTCGAGCTGTACGGGAGCTTCGCCGGCCGGCCGTACGACCGGGACGCGAAATACCTGGTCGCGGTCGCCCGGACGTAAGGACCGACCGCCGGTGAGTCCCTTGTGAGCCGGCAAGGGAGCGGATACGGTGCCCCGGACCGAGGGTCAGGCGTCCATCCGGGACGCGCCGCGGTCACCGCCTAATCCGGGCTGCCACCTGGCAGCCGGAGCCGGGGACCCACTCTTTCCCTGGGGTGAATCGGCGCGCCGCGCCGTAGGGCCGCTCCTCCCGCCCGAACCCGTCAGCTAACTCGGTCGGCGGTCCGGGAAGAGGAGTCCGCAGTCCATGCCCTCTCGTCACAGACCCCCCAGGGGCCCGCGCCGTTCCCGGCTGCGGCTGGCCGGCCTGTCCACCGTCGCGGTGGCGCTGGCCGTCGGCGCCACGCTGTCGGTCACGTCGCCGCCCGCGGGCGCCGGCACGCCGATCTACCTCGGCTCGGCCGGCGACTCGGCCGCGCTGTCCCGCAGCATCGGCGCCACCGTCTCCGACCACGCCTACTCGCGCTTCGACAAGGCCGTGCCGCCGGGCCGGATGATCACGGTGAACGGCGGGTCGTGGCGCGCCGTCGCCGCCGCCAGCCCCGGCACCGCGCTCTACGGGCAGATCGTCCGGTGGGCGGACACCATCAAGGCCCGGCCCGGCCGGGTGCTGCTGGCCTACCACCACGAGCCGGAGGCCAAGACCGACACCGGCCTGGGCACCTCGGCCGACTACATCGCCGCGTACCGCCGGGTGGTCGACATCTTCCGGGCCCGCGGCGCCCAGAACGTGCTCTACACCTGGCAGATGACCGCGTGGTCGTTCCGCGCGCCGGCGACTGACCGGCGGTACGCGGCCAAGTGGTATCCGGGCGACCGGTACGTCGACGTGGTCGGCGCGGACGCGTACAACTGGTACACCTGCGGGCCGGGGACCGGGAAGTGGCGCGAGTTCAGCGCGCTGGCCGACCCGGTGCTGGCCTTCGCGCGGGCGCGCGGCAAGCAGGCCGGCTTCCCGGAGTTCGGCAGCATCGCGCACAGCCGGCGGGCGGAGTGGCTCACCAACGCCCACCGGTACGTGGTCGCGAACCGCGCGTCGATCCAGGCCCTCTTCTACTTCCACCGGCCGTCCACGGTGGCGTCGTACAGCGACTGCCGGTGGCAGCTGACCACGGCGGCCGAGTTCAAGGCGTTCGGCGACATGGCCCGCAGCGGCTACTTCGCCCCGTGACGCCCGGGGGCGGCCCGGGTCACCAGTTGACCCGGGCCGTCTCCAGCCGGAAGCGGCTGACCGCGACGACCGCGAAGAGCGCGGCGAAGGCGCAGAGCGCGGCCACCTCGGGCAGCACGCTGGTCACCCCGAGGCCGTCCAGGACCACGTCCCGGAAGCCCTCCATCGCCCAGTACGTCGGGGTGAGCCAGGCCAGCACCTCCAGCCAGGGCGGCAGCAGCTCGATCGGCACGAACGTGCCGCCGAGGCCGGCCCAGACCAGCGCGGCCAGCCGCTCGTACGTGAACGCCTGCCGGCGGGACGTGGACAGCGCGCACAGCGCCATGCCGAAGGACACCACCACCGCGGCGAGCGCGAGCAGGATCAGCACCACGCCGGCGACCGACCCGCTGACCCGGAAGCCGACCAGCGCCCAGCCCAGCCCCATCAGGATCGCGAACAGGCCGAGCACGGTGAGGTAGCCGGGCAGCACCTTGCCCAGCAGCAGCTCCCAGTCCCGGACCGGCGTCACCCGCAGCCGGTCCCAGGTGCGCCAGCCGTGCTCGCGGAAGATCGCGTCGGCCACGATGCCGACCATGAAGAACGCGAACATGGTGGTCATGCCGGGCACCGCCAGCTCGGCCCCGGTCGCGCCGGCGTCCCCGGACTGGACCAGCACGCTGCGGTAGAGCGGCTTGAGGAAGAGCATCAGCAGCGCCGGCGTGATCAGCATGGTGATCAGCGCGGCCGGCTCGCGCAGCAGCAGGACCGCGTCGTGCGCCGCGATCGCGAAGACCCGCCTCACCCGGCACCTCCGGCCAGCGCCTCCGCCGGCTGCGGGTCGGCCTCGACGCCGGCGGTGCCGAGGATGGCCAGGTAGGCCTGCTCCAGGCTGGCCCGGCCGAGCTCGATCCCGGCCAGCCGGGTCCGGTCCGGGCCGAGCAGCTCCATCGCCCGGACCAGCTCCACCGCCGGGTCGGCGCCGGCCGGCAGGTGCAGCGCGGTGCCGACCCGGCGCGCGCCCGGCCAGCCCAGCTCGGGCGGCTCGCCGTCGAAGCGCAGCACCACCTCGCGCCGGGTGTGCCGGGCGACCAGCTCGGCCACCCCGCCCTCGGCCCGCACCCGGCCGCCGGCCAGGATCACCACCCGGGCGTCCAGGTCCTCGATCTCGCCCAGGTAGTGGGTGGTGTAGAGGACGGTCGCGCCGCCGGCGGCGAGCTCGCGCACCAGCCGGAGCAGCCGCAGCCGGCTCTCCGGGTCGGCGCCCACGGTCGGCTCGTCCAGCAGCACCAGCTCCGGCCGGTGCACCAGCGCGCAGGCGGTGTGCACCCGCCGCTGCTGGCCGCCGGACAGCGTGCCGGCCCGGCGGCCGAGCAGGTCGGTCAGCTCCAGCGCGTCGGCCAGCTCGGTCACCGACCGGGCCAGCCCGGCCCCGGACAGGCCGCCGAGCCGGCCGAACAGGCGCAGGTTTTCCGCGACCGTGTGCACCGGGTAGATGCCGAGGTCCTGCCCGGCCAGCCCGAGCCGGGACCGTACCGGCCCGGCGCCGCCGGTCACGTCCACGCCGAGCGCGTGCACCGAGCCGCCGTCGGCGCGGCGCAGCCCGGCCACGATCGACACCAGCGTGGTCTTGCCGGCCCCGTTCGGGCCGAGCAGACCGACCACCTCGCCCCGCCCCACCTCGAGGTCGACGCCGGCCAGCACCGGACGGCCGCCGTACGCCTTGGTGAGGCCGGCGATCCGCAGTCCCCCCACCGCGGTCACCTACTCCGCCCGGGGCCCCAGCGAGCGCAGCATCTCGGTGGAGTTGCGGTGCACCGCGCGGACCGCGACCGGCTCCAGCATCGGCCGCAGCATCTCGATGCCGATCTCGAAGTCGACCACCAGCTCGGCCTCGGTGATCTCGTCGGTGATCCGGGTGACCTGCCAGTGCCCCTGGAAGCGCTCCATGTCCCCGGAGACCTGGCTGTAGGTGACCCGGCGGGCGGCCGGGTCGCGGTGGTCCCGCTCCCGCCACTTGAGGATCGAGCCCTTGAGCACGATCTCCCAGTCGGCGATGGTGGTCACCGTGCCGTCCGGGCCGGGGGTCTCGGAGACGATGCCGATGGACACCACCGACTCCATCAGCTTCGGGTAGGACTGCAGGTCGCAGACCAGGTCCCAGACCCGCTCCTCCGGCACCAGCAGGCGCTCGGTCACCGTCACGACGGGCATGGCCAACTCCCCCGGCTCATTCGGTTCCTTCCTCGGCTTCGATGGCGGCGACCCGCGCGGCGCGGTGCAGCGCGGCGTCGACGAAGTCCAGGTCACCGTCGGCGAGGAACACCGACGGGGTGAAGCGCAGCACCTCCGGCGCGGTCAGGCACGGGGTGAGCAGGACCCGCTCGGCCAGCGCGGCGCGCATCATCTCGCCGGCGGCGTCGGCCCGGGTGCCGTGCAGGCCGAGGAAGGCGCCGCGGCCGGTGACCCGGGCGAGCAGCCCCGGCCAGGCGGCCACCAGCCGGTCCAGCACCGCCCGCAGGCCGGCCCCCACCGCGGCGGCCCGCTCCGGCACCCGCTCCTCGCGGATCACCCGCACGGCGGCCAGCACGGCGGCGGCGGCCAGCGGGTTGCCGCCGAAGGTCGAGCTGTGCAGCAGCGGGTCCAGGTCGAACGGCCGGTACGCCCGCTCGGTCGCGATCAGCGCGGACACCGGCAGCACGCCGCCGCCGAGCGCCTTGCCGGACAGCAGCACGTCCGGCAGCACGCCGAGCGGCTCGTGCGCCCAGAGCGTGCCGGTGCGGCCCAGCCCGGCCTGGATCTCGTCCGCGACCAGCAGCGCGCCGACCTCGTCGCAGGCGGCCCGCAGCGCTTGCGCGACGTCCGCGGCGACCGGGTGCACCCCGCCCTCGCCCTGCACCGGCTCGAAGAACACCGCGGCCGGCCGGGTCGCGAGCACCAGCTCGGCGGCGCCGGCGGCGTCGTCCCGGGGCAGCCGGGTCACCCCGGGCAGCAGCGGCCCGACCTTGTCCCGGAAGCCGGCCGCGTCGGTCAGGCTGAGCGCGCCGGCGGTCTTCCCGTGGTACGACCCCGCCAGGTGGGCCAGCCCGCCCCGCCCGGTCTGCGCCCGGGCCAGCTTGATCGCCGCCTCCACCACCTCGGCGCCGGAGTTGAGCAGCATCACCTTGGACAGCCCGTCCGGCGCCAGGTCGGCCAGCTCGGCGCAGGCCAGGCTGGGCGGCCGGCTCGGCAGCGTCCGGCTGCTGCCGGCCATCCGCTCCAGCTGCTCGCGGACCGCCGCCACCACGGCCGGGTGGCTGTGCCCGAGCAGGAAGACCGCGAACGAGCCGAGGTCGAGATACCGCTCGCCGGACGAGGTGGTGATCCACGACCCGGTCGCGGACTCCTCCACCGCGGTGGCCCGCAGCAGCGAGAACAGCAGCGCCTTGCCGGTGGACTGGTGCCGCCGGACCAGCTCCTGGATCTCGTCGTCGGTGTGCCGGACGGGGCCGGCGGCCACCTCAGCCGTCATCGCCGGCGTCCTGGTACGGCCGCTCGGCCAGCTCGAAGCCGAACGGCAGGCCGAGCGCCCACCGGCCGAGGATCTGCCGGGTGGCCACCCGGGTGGGCGGGTGGTAGCGCGCCGCCTGCGCGTCCCGCCACAGCCGGGACGCCGACCCCGAGGACCCGTACGACCGGACGCCGACCAGCTCCGCGGCCGCCTCGACGGCCCGGCCGGTGACGCCGGCGGCCTCGCTCTTCAGCGCCAGCATGGCCGGCAGCAGGCTGCGCGGGTCGTTGTCCCGGTCGTCCAGCGCCCGGGCCAGCCCGGCGCAGGCGACCTCCATCGGCAGCACCGCGGACACCACGTCGCCGAGCAGCGACTGGAACGACGGCAGCTCGGCCCGGGCCGCGCCGAGGTGGGCCAGCCGGGACTGGGCCAGCGCCCGCCGGGCCTCGTCCACCGCGGCCTGGATCACGCCGAGGTAGACCGCGGTCGCGGTCACGCAGAACCAGCCGAGACCGGCGGCGAACACGACGTCGCCGTCGAAGCCCGGGGTGGACCGGTGGAAGACCAGGTCGTCGGGCAGCACGACGTCCTTGAGCTTGACCGTGTCCGACTCCGAGGCCCGCATGCCCAGGGTGTCCCAGGTCCGGATCACCTCGACGCCGGGCGAGTCGGTCACCAGCAGCGCGGCCAGCAGGCTGTCCTTGCCGCCGGCCGTGTCCTGCAGCTGCAGGCAGAGCAGGTCGCTGCGCTCGGCCAGCGAGCACGGCACCTTGATGCCGTTGACCAGCCAGTCGTTGCCCTGCCGGACCGCGGTGCAGGTGGAGCGCAGGATGCTGCCGCCCAGCCCGGGCTCGGCGAACGCGGAGGCCACCACCCGCCGCTGGGTGGCGATCGCCTCCAGCAGCATCCAGGACTCGTCCTTGGCCCGCAGCCAGTGCTCGACGATCACGCCGACGGAGAAGAGGTGCATGTTGACCGCGACCGCGAGGGCCGGGTCGGCGGCGCCGATCCGGCGCTGGATCGCGCAGCAGTCGAGCACGCTCGCGCCGCCGCCCTCCAGCTCGGTGGGCACCGGCAGCCCGAAGTAGCCGGCCTCGCGCAGCACCTCGATGCTGCGGTCGTCCAGCCGGCCGGCCTTGTCGTTGGCCTCCGCCAGCGAGGCCAGCTCGTCGATCGCCTTGCCGGGCAGCAGGTGCTCGGTGTCCGGCCAGATCGCGGAGAACCCGGCTGACCAACTCATCGGATCTGGGCTGAGCGGGTCGAGCTCCAGCGGGTCGGTCATGCCGTCTCCAGCTCGTCGTCGTCCTCGTCGTCCTGGCCGACCCAGGGCGCCGGGGTGGCCATGGCCAGCCGCGGGAACGCCTCCGCCCACCGCCCGATCGACTGCTCGACGCAGCCGAGCACCGGCTCCACCGGCCAGCTCACCGCCAGCGGCTCGGTGATCGCCATGTACGGCAGGAACTCCGCCAGCAGGTCGGTGAAGTGCCGCTGCCGCTGGGTCATGTGCGGCCGGGCGAAGGGCAGGTAGAACCGGTGCCACTGGTCCGGGGTGACCAGCGAGGGCGGGGTGAACGGCGCGCCGCCCTGGGCCGCCCGCCACCGGTTGAGCCCGATGAACATCGAGTCCAGGACTTCCTTGGTGGTGGCGGACGCGGCGCCCCGGCCGAGCACGTCGACCCGGCCGCCGGCGACCGGCCCGCGGTCGGCCGCGGCCAGGATGCAGGCGGTCACGTCGCAGCAGGAGACGACCTCGCTCAGCGCGCCGGTCTCGGCGACGAAGACCGGCAGCATGCCGGCCACCGCGGAGCGGACGATCGTGTAGAGCCCGCTGAAGCGGGCCACCCGGCCGTCGTCCCGGCGGCCGACCACCAGCGGCGGCCGGACGATGGTGACGTCCGGCCAGCGCTCGGCGACCACCCGCTCGGCCTCCGCCTTCGACCACTCGTAGCTGTTGCGGTAGTCCGCCCGGTCGGCGGACGTGGTGTCCCCGCGCAGGCCGATCGCGTACGCCGTCGACACGTGCACCAGGTGGGTGGCCGGGCCGACCACCTCGGCCAGGTCGGCCAGCGGGCCGACGTTGGCCTGGTGGGCGGCCTCGAAGTCGAGGTTCCACTTCGGCCGGGCGGCCGCGTGCACGACCACGTCCCAGTCCCGGCGCAGCTCGGCCGGGGCCGGCTCGCTGCCCATCCGCCAGGCCACCGCCCCGCCGGGGCGGTCCTCCCCCCGGGCCGAGCAGCCGACGACCTCCCAGCCGGCCCGCCGGGCGGTCCCGACCAGGTCGTGGCCGACCACGCCGGTGGCACCGGTCACGAGCATCGTCCTGGGCACGAGCGCTTCTCCTCGGGATGTGCGCCGGCCCCCGCGGGCCGGTCGGTCGGGCGGTGCCTACAGCGGCTTGGTCCACTCGCCGGGCAGGATCGACGGCAGGCCCAGCTCCTCGACCAGCGGCGTCCAGCCGCGGACCAGCCGGACCGCGCTGTACATGCCCGTCGGGGAGCGCAGCTCGGGCAGCCGCTCGGCCAGCTGGACGGAGTCCTCGGCGGCGGTCAGCACCGCCCGCACCCGGGCCAGGAACGGGGCCGGGTCGGCCCCGGGCAGCCCGCGGACGTCCGTGATCAACTGCACGGCCGCCTCGAGCTCGGCCTCCGGCACCCCGGTGAAGGGGTCGCCGGCGCCGGTGTCGTCCCAGAAGTGCGGCTCGCCGTCGACGGCCAGCCCGCGCGCGTGCAGGCAGACCAGCACGAGGTGCCGGGTCTGCGCGGCGACCAGCTCCCACTGCTCGGACCGGATGCCGCCCTCGATGTCCTCGTACGCCTCCTGGGCGACGATCAGCAACGCGGCGGCGGCGTTGCTCACGTGGGCGACGTGCCGGCGCAGGTCGCCGACCGGGCGGACGGTCACCGGTCGCTCCCGCCGGCACCGCCGGCACCGGCGACGCCCAGCCAGAGCATGTCCTCGACGAACAGGCCGGCCACGTCCGGGTGCCACTCCTCGCCCAGCGCGTAGTCCCAGGCGTCGCCGGTGGCGGCCGGGCTGGTCGCCTCCATGGTCACCGCCCGCAGCCCCCACCGGGACACCAGCGCCTCGGCGCCGAACTCGTGCCGGGCGGCGCCGGCGGCCAGCCGCGGCCGCAGCCGCCACCCGGTGGTGTCCACGTCGGCGAGCAGCTCGGTGACGATCTCGTCGGTCCGGCGGGCGTAGTCGGCGCAGTCCGCGACCGCCGGCGGCAGGCACAGCGCGTGCCACGCCCAGGCCTGCCCCTGCTCGTCGCCGACCCGGCGCAGCTTCTCCCCGACGAACTTCCACCGGAAGTAGCGCTCGCCGGCCAGCACCGCCCGCCGGTCCAGCGCGGAGATCAGCGCCTCGCTCGCCTTGTGGGCGGCCAGCCGCGGCTTCGCCGGCAGCAGCAACCGGGCCGCCGCCTGCCGCCGCACCGCCTCGACCGCGTGCCAGGAGCTCAGCCAGGCGCCGGTCTCGGTGTCCACGTCGCGCTGCCACTGCTGCCAGCGGCCGCCGTCGGTGGCCAGCGGCAGCCCGAGGCCGAACCGGCTCAGGCTGTCCAGCGACCGGCGGCGGCGGGCGTAGCCGGTCGGCGACGGCTCCGGCGGCGGCCACGGCAGCGCCATCTGCCGGTGCCGCTCGGTCAGCGTGCCGGCGCCGAAGAGGGCCACGTCGATGCGGGCGCTGCCCTGGAAGGACATCAGCGGCAGCGTGCTGGCGACCTCCTCGGGCACCACCACGTAGAGGTCGATGTCGCTGGTGGGCCGGCCGTAGCCGGCCAGCACGGACCCGGTGGCGACCACCAGCAGCGGCTCGCCGAACACGTCGTCCACCTGGGCCAGGACCTGCTCCGCGGTCACCCCGTGAGGCTCGATGTGCTCCTCGAAACGGGATCGGAGGATGTCCTGGACGGCGAGCGACATGATGCACCCTTTCGCGCGGGAGCCGCTGCGTCGACCCCTTCCCTGGCCGATTGGGAGTATAGACCGTCGATTTACGGCGAGCCGGGGCTTAGTCGGATTTGACCGGCTGCATCCGGTCCCGGGTCCGGTTGTCCGGCGGCGGCGGCGGTGTCGACCCGCAGCGCCGGGATCGTCCCGGCCCGGAGGTACCATGCTGCGCCGTGAGCATCGCCCAGCCGCTCGACCAGCCGGCACCCGCACCCGGGCCCACCCCGGCCCCGCACGACCCGACCCCCGACCACCCGCACCACAGCGAGACGCTGTCGCCGGGTCGGGGCGGTCCCAACACGCTCGACGTCACCATCGTGCTGCCCTGCTACAACGAGCAGGACCACGTGATGGCCGAGATCGAGCGCATCAGCCGGGCGATGGACGCCACCGAGTTCTCGTACGAGCTGCTGGTCATCGACGACAAGTCCACCGACGGCACGCTCAAGGTCCTGCAGGACGCGCTCCCGCACTTCCCGCACATGCGGCTGATGCCGTTCCGGCGCAACGGCGGCTCCGGCACCGCGCGCCGGATCGGCACCGCGGAGGCGTACGGGCGGTATGTGGTGTGGACCGACGCCGACATGACGTACCCGAACGAGCGCATCCCCGAATTCGTGCAATACCTGATCGACAACCCGGACGTGGACCAGGTGGTCGGCGCCCGGACCACCGAGCAGGGCACCCACAAGTTTCTCCGGGTGCCGGCGAAGTGGGTGATCCGCAAGGTCGCCGAGCGGCTCGCGCAGACCAAGATCCCGGACCTCAACTCGGGCCTGCGGGCCTTCCGCCGGGACGTCTCGCTGCCCTACCTGCGGCTGCTGCCGCCCGGCTTCTCCTGCGTCACCACGATCACCATGTCCTTCCTGTCCAACCAGCACCCGGTGGACTACCTGCCGATCGACTACGCCAAGCGGGCGGGGTCGTCGAAGTTCCACTTCGTGAAGGACGCCTACCGCTACATCCTGCAGGTGCTGCGGATGGTGATGTACTTCAACCCGATCAAGGTGTTGATGCCGCTGGCCCTGTGGCTGATCTTCGCCGCGGTGGTCAAGGTCGTGGTGGACATCGTCCGGCTCGGCCTGCGGGTCCCGACCAGCACGCTGCTGCTGTTCATGAGCGGGTTGATCATCGCGTCGATGGCCCTGCTGGCCGACCTCATCGTGCGGTCCCGCGGCGACACGTGAGGTAGGTGACGGCCCCGGCGGCAAGCGCGTCCCCGCCCGCGCCGGCCGAGACAGCTGACGGAGAGGCTCCCAAGGACGGGCCGGCGGACTCTTCCCCGCGCGGCCCGGACCTCCCGGAGCGGTCCGCCCGGGCGGTCGCGGTCGCCACCTGGGTGGTCGTGGCGATCGGGACGGCGCTGCGGGTGCGGCAGTGGGCGCATGGCCGCGCCTTCTGGCTCGACGAGTTGCTGCTGCAGCGGGCGATGAGCCAGCAGCGGATGTCCGAGCTGCTGGCCCCGCTCGGCTTCTCCCAGTCCGCGCCGCCGGGCTGGCTGGCCGTGCAGCACGCCGTGCTCGGCGCCTCCGGCAGCGACGAGCGCGCCGCCCGGGCACTGCCGCTGCTGTGCGGCGTCGGCACGCTGGTGCTCACCGTGCTGCTGGCCCGGACCGTGCTCAGCGGGCCGGCCGCGCTGCTGGCCACCGCGGTGGTCGCGCTGTCGCCGCCGCTGATCGGCTATTCGGTCGAGTTCAAGCAGTACTCCTCGGACGTCCTCTGCGTGCTGCTGGTCGTGCTCCTCGGCACCCGGGTGGCGCTGCGCCGTGGCCGGCCGGACCGGGCTCGGCTCGCGCTGGCCGGCGCCGGAGGCGCGGTGGTCTGGTTCAGCCACGCCGGCGCGCTGGTCACCGCCGGTGTCCTGGCCGCGCTGGCGCTGGTCGCGGTGGTCCGCCGGGACGGCGGGGAGCTGCGCGCCGCGGTCGCCTGCGCGGTGCCGGCCGCGACCGGACTGGCGGTGGAGTACGCGGTGCTGCTGCGACGCAATGCCGCCGACGGCATCCTGCGGGACTACTGGGCCAGCGCGTTCCCGCCGGAACCGCTGACCTGGCCGGCCGCGGTGAGCTGGGCCGGGGACCGGCTCACCGCGGTGCGGGAGAGCGTGCTCGCCCTGGAGCACCCGGTGCTGCTGGTGGTGCTGCTGCTGGCCGGGCTGGTCGCGCTCGGCCTGCGCCGGCCTCGGGCGCTGGTGCTGCTGCTGGTGCCCACCGCGGTGGTGGCCGCGGCCGGCCTGGCCGGGGCGTACCCGATCGACGGCCGGCTCGCGCTGTTCTTCGTCCCGCTGGTCGCACTCGCGCTGGCCGCACCGCTGGACCTGCCCCGGCTGGCTGCCCGGCTGCCGCGGCCCGCCGCCCGCCGGCCGGCCACCGCCGCCGCCGCGATGGCCGCGGCCGCGGTGACGCTCGGCGTGGCCGTTCTGGTCGAGTCGCAGGTCAGCAACGACTGGCACGACATCCGGCACCCGCACGACAAGCAGGAGTCGCGCACCGTGCTGGCCGCGCTGACCGACCGGCGCGGCCCGCGCGACCTGCTGCTGGTGGACGGCCGGGGCGCGCGGTACGCGGCCGCGTTCTACGCGCCGCGGGTCGGCGCCGGCCCGTTCGAGGTGCTGCAGCCAGCCGACCGCGGCTGCCCGGCCAGCGCGCTCGGCGCCCGGCTCTGGGCTGGGCGCCGATACGACCGGGTGTGGCTGCTGGCCGTGCACACCCGTCCGGTGGAGCTGGCGTTCTACCGGGCCCAGCTGGCCGGCTTCGGTCCGGTTGCCGAGGTCATCCGGGCGCCGGGTGCTGCGGTGCTCCGCTTCGACCGGTCGGCCACCCCGCCAGCGGAGGACCGGGCGGCGGAGCGACCGGGCGGCGGCGGGCCGCTGCCTGGCCGTGCTGGACCCGGCGACCCTGCCCTGACGCGGGCGTGGGGCAGTCAGCGGCCGAGCCGGATCCGGCTGAGGATCCACACCGCCTCGACCCCGTCCCGCCAGGTGAGCTTCTTGCCCTCCTCGCGGCTGCGGGCCCGGTAGCGGATCGGCACCTCGTACGGCCGGAGGCCGCGCTTGAGCAGCTTGCCGGTGATCTCGGCCTCCATGCCGAAGCCGGCCGACCGCACGTCCAGCGACCGGTACAGCGGCAGCGGCATCAGCTTGAAGCACGTCTCCAGGTCGCTGATCCACGAGTTGAACAGCGCGTTGGCGACGAACGTCACGCCCTTGTTGCCGAGCACGAACCAGAACGAGTACGCCGTGTGGCTGCCGAACGTGCGGGTGCCGTAGACGACCTCGGCCTCGCCGTCGAGCACCGGGCGGAGCAGCGCCGGCAGGTCCTCCGGCGAATACTCCAGGTCGGCGTCGCACATCACCACGTGGGTGCCGGTGGCCCGCTCGGCGGCGGTGCGGACGGCGGCGCCCTTGCCCCGGTTGACCGGGTGGGTGTGCACGGACACCCGCGGGTCGGCGAGCTGGGCGAGGATCTGCGGGGTCGCGTCGGCACTGCCGTCGTCCACGATCACCAGCTCGACGTCGCACGGGTACGGCACGTCGAGCACCCGCTTGACCACGGTCGCGACGGTCTCCGCCTCGTTGAAGACCGGCATCAGGATCGACAGCTTCACTCGCTCGCCTCCTCCGCGGGCCCGCCCTCGTCCAGCGCGTCCCGCATCCACGCGATCGTGGTCTTCAGCCCCTCGTCCAGCGGCACCGGCCGACCGGGCGGAAGAATCGGGCAAGGGTAACCTTTCGCGGTCCCGGCCCCCGACGAGGAGGGCCGACCGGCGGATGGGGAGAGCACGAGCGTGACGCAGGAGCGCGACGGCCTGTCCGGGCGGGTCGCGGTCGCGGTGGTCTTCGGGCTCGGCGTGCTCGGCTTCGGCGCGCTCTTCGTGGTCGGCCGGCGGCACGAGCTGGCCGACGTGCTCGCCGAGCTGGCCTGGCCGGCGGTGCTGGCCGCGCTGCTGCTGGCCGTGCTGGCCCAGCTCGCCGCGCTGGCGTCGTACCGGGAGATCACCGCCGACCTCGGCTCGCCGCTGCCGCCGCGGCCGGCCGGCAAGGTCTACTTCGTCAGCCAGCTCGGGAAGTACCTGCCCGGCTCGGTCTGGGGCATGGTCGCGCTGGTCTCGCTGGCCGCCCAGCAGGGGGTGCCCCGGCGGACCTCGGTGGCAGCCGGGGTGATCAACCTGGTGGTGTCCGTGGCCACCGCCGCCGGGCTCGCCGCGGTGCTGCTGCCCTTCGGCGCGATGGATGCGGTCCGCCACTTCTGGTACCTGGTGCTGCTGGTGCCGGTGCTGCTCGCCGCCCTGCACCCGCGCGTGGTGGGCGGCGTCCTCGACGTGGCGCTGCGGAAGATCGGCCGGGTGCCGGTGCCGAGCCGGATGAGCTACCCGGGCACCGTCCGGGCGGCCGGCTGGCAGACGGTCTGCTGGCTGCTCTACGGGCTGCACGCGGCGGTGCTGGCCGTCGGCATCGGCGCGGCGGCGTCCCCGACCCTGGTCGCCGTCGCGATCGGCGGCTTCGCGCTGGCGTACGGGATCGGGCCGCTGTTCGTGCTCACCCCGGCCGGCGCGGGCGTGCGGGAGACCGCGCTGGTGCTCCTGCTCGCCGGCCTGCTCGGCGGCTCGGCGGCCGCGCTCGCGCTCGCCCTGGTGTCCCGGCTGCTGCTGGTGGTCACCGACTTCGGCCAGGCCGGGGCCTGGGTGCTGCTGGAGCGCTCGCGGCGCCCGGTGCCGCGGCGGGAACCGGTGCCAGTCGCCGCCGGCTAGCCGGCGAGATCGGCATCCGGGCCGGAGGCGGCGCGGAGGCGGCGCCGCAGCTCCGCCACCGCCGCCGGCGGGTCGATCCGTCCCTCCCACGGCGAGAGCGCCGCGAGCGCCTCGGCCCGGTGGAGGTCCTCGGCCTCGGCGTTGCCGTCGCGCTGGGCCAGCGTCGCCAGCAGCGCATGGGCCTGCGCCACCCCGACCCCGGTCGTCTGCGCCCCGCGCAGGGCGAGGCTGCGTTCCAGCAGGCCCATCGCCGCGCCGGGATCGGAGTCCACCAGCACCGTGCCGCGGTGCAGCAGGCACCGGGCCTGGCCCTGGTCGTCGTGCAGCTGCTCGAACAACAGCTGCGCCTGCGCCCACTCGGCCAGCGCCTTCTCCGGGTCGGGGTGCCGGCGGGCCGCCACGATGCCGAGCAGCTCCTGCACGTGCGCCCGCCCGGCCGGGTCGCCGGCGTCCAGGGCCAGACCGCCGACCTCCTCCAGCAGCCGGGCGGCCTCCTCCAGCCGGCCCTGCACGATCAGCACCCCGCCGAGGTCGACACTGTCGATCACCCGGCCGACCGCGTCCCGGCGCGACCGCCGGGTCCGGGCCCGCTCGAACTCGTCCCGGGCGCCGGCCGGGTCGCCGGTGAGCAGGGCCTGCACGCCGAGACCGGTGAGCAGCCGGGCGTCGCCGGCCGCGCCGAGGTCCCGGGCGGTGCGCAGGTGGTCGGCCGCCTCGTCCAGCTCGCCCTCCGCGCGGGACACCGCCGCCAGCCGGAGCAGCGCCGTGACCCGGCCGTCCAGATCGGCCACAGTGGCGGCCGCCGCCGCGGCGCGGGTCGCCGCCACCCGGCGGTCGGGCAGCCTGCCCTCCCGGGTGAACCACCAGTCGAGGGCGTCCGCGACGAGCGCCAGCCGGGATGCCGACCAGCGCGGCAGCGGCACGTCGTCGGGCACCTTCAGCAGCGCGAGCAGCGCGAGGTCCTCACGCCGGAACCACGCCTGCGCAGGCCGCTCCGACCCGGTCGGCGCCGACCCGGGCGCGCGCAGCGCCTCGACCCACTCGGTCGCCTCGCCGGCGTAGTAAGCCACCAGCCGGGCCAGCGCCGCGGGCCGCTCGTCCGGCCGGTCGGCGAGGCCGAGCGCCCTGGCCTCGCGGGGCACCCGGTAGCGGCTCGGGCTGACCGCGACGAGCAGGCCGCGGCGGGCCAGCTCGTCCAGCACCTGCTGCGCCTGCGCGCGCGGGCGGTCGAGCAGCGCGGCGGTCGCGGCGCTCGACAGCCAGGTCAGCGGCACGTGCGGAAGCAGTGCGACCAGCTGGCGCGCCGCCGCCGAGGCGCCCTGCGTCTGCAGCGTCAGCACGGTCCGCAGCAGTGCCGACGGCTCGTCCGTGCCGGGACCGGCCGGGCGCGGCCACCGGTCCAGGTCCGCCAGCAGCGCCGGCACGCCGACCTCCGGGTTGGTGGCCAGCCACGACCGCAGAGCGAGGACCACCACCGGGCTCTTCAGGTAGTGCCTGGCCAGCGTCGTGACGGCCCGACCCGGCCGCACCCGGTCGGCGACGGCCGGGTCCGCGGCCAGCAGCGCCTGCGCGGCCTCGGCGGCCAGCACGCCGACCGGGAGGTCGGGCATGCCCGGCACCGGCGGCAGGTCGCCGGCGACCAGCACGCACGCGCCCGGGATCGGCCGGACCAGCCAGTCCACCTGCTCGGCCGACCGTACATTGTCCAGCACCAGCACCCGGCCGGTGTCGCGGAGCTCCCGGGCCACCTGTTCGTACGCCGCCTCGCCGGTCGGCGCCCGCGGCGGCAGCAGGCCGAGCGCGGCGAGCACCCGGACCCGCGCCCGCGCGGCGGGCTCCCGGCCGCCGGCCTCGCCGGCTCGCAGGTCCGCGTACACGCCGCCGTCCGGGCCGGCCGGACCGGCGGCAGCGAGCCGGTGCGCCGCCGCCACGGCCACCGCGGAGGTGCCGATCCCGCGCGGGCCGTGCACCAGCAGCAGGCCCTGCCGGCCGGCCCGGTCCACCGCGGCCGCCAGCTCGCCGGACCGGCCGACCAGGTCCGGCACCGGGGGCAGCGGCACCGGCAGGTCAGCCCTGGCGGCGTCCGGGTCCGAGGTGTCCCGGGCCGCCCGCCGGAGGATGAGCCACCGGCCGAGCGACGCGGCGAGGCCGAGCAGGACCGCCACCGCGCCGACCCAGCCGAGGCTCAGCAGCCCGCCGCCGACCACCTCCCCGACGACCTGGAGGCCGACCCACCCCATCGCCGTCAGGCCCAGGAGGATCCAGCTCCGGCGCCCGGGCGGCCTCACCGAGCGACCCCGGCCGCCAGCCCGCGGATCAGCCACCGGCCGGTGGCCAGCACCAGCAGCAGCGGCACCGCCGTGACCACCACTGCGCCGGCGGCCAGCGTCGCGGAGTTGGTGGCGAACTGCCGCGCCTCACCGAGCAGCGCGAGCGTGACCAGCCGGCTGCCCGGGCCGCCCAGCAGCAGGCCGACCAGCAGGTCGTTCCAGACCAGCACGAACTCCAGCACGGCGACTGCCGCCACCGACTCCCAGCGGGCCGAGCAGACCGCCTTCGCCGCCTGCCATTCCCCGCCGTCCAGCCGCTCCCGGGCCACCGTCCCCGGCGCCACCGTCGCGAACGCCCCGCGAAGCAGCAGCACCCCGAAGGCCACCCCGATCGCGGCGTCCACGCCGGCGAGCAGCGTGGGCGAGCCCAGCCCCCGCACACCGCCGAGCGCGGCGCCGAGCGGCTCGGCGTACGCCTGCACGGGCAGCACGGCCAGCACCGCGCAGGCGGCGGCGACCCGGCGGGCCGCCCGCCGGCGCAGCCCGCCCCAGGCCAGCGCGTACGCGGCCGGCACCGCCAGCACCAGCACACCGGCGGTGGCGAGGGTGGCGCGGGCCGCGGTGCCGACCAGCGCTCCGCCGAGCTCGCCGCTGGCGAAGGCGACCCGGTAGGGCCGCAGCGACAGCCCACCGGACCACCAGCCGCTGACCGCGGCCCGGGCCGGGTCGCGCAGCGAGCTCGCCACCAGCACCACGAACGGCACCAGCCACAGCGTGAGCACCAGCACCACACCGGCCCGCAGCGCCCACCGCAATGCCCGACGGCGCGGCGGCGCCGGGTCGGGGTCGCCCGGTGCCGGCACCGCCAGCGACCGCCGGGTGGACCCGCCCGCGGACGCCGCGAGCGCGGCGACGGCGAGGAACGCCGCGAACAGCACCGCCAGCGCCGCCCGCTGACCTGCGGCGAGGTCGCTCTCCCGGCGCAGCCACTCCAGGCCGACCACGTCGGCGGCCTCCTGCACCGACCCGGGCGCCGCGACCAGCACCAGGTCGAAGACCCGGGCCGCGGCGACCAGCAGGATGACCAGCACGGCGGCGGACACCGGGCGCAGCGCGGGCAGCAACACCCGGCGTAGCCGGGCCAGCGACCCGAGCCCGGCCGAGCGGGCCACCCGCAGCCGGTCGGTCGGCACCGCGCGCAGCCCGGCGGCGAGGACCACGACGGCGAGCCCGACCCACGACCAGGCGAACGCCGAGGCGAGCAGCAGCGCGATCCGGTCCGGGCCGAGCAGGTCTACCCGCGGTCCAGGCCCGGGCAGCACCCCGGCCACCAGTGCGGCGACCGTGCCGCGGTCGGGGTCGGGGTCGAACAGTAGCCGGAAGGCGATCCCGGCGACCAGCGCCGACACCGCGGTCGGCGCGGCGAGGACGGCCAGCAGGATGGTCCGCGACCAGCCGGCCCGCCGGGACAGCTCCGCCAGCCCGAGCGCGACCGCGCCGAGGACCAGCGCGAAGAGCACCCACAGGACGCTGTTCGACACCGCGTGCCACACCCGGTCGTCGTCGAGCACGGCCCGGTACTCGGCCAGCCAGACGAGGCGGCCGTCCCGGTGCAAGCTGCGCCACACCGTCGCCAGCAGCGGCACCACCAGGACGGTCAGCATCGCGAGCACGGCGGGGGCCGGCGCCAGCTGCATCCATCTCGGCACGGCCGGGCGGCCGGCGACCCGCGGCCGGGTGTCCTCGCGGGCGGCGATCTCGAACAGCACCGCCGGCCCGGAACCGCCCGGGTCCGGCCCTGCCGTCACCGGCCGGACTCCGCGGCGGCGACGAGGTCGGTGACGGTCCGGTCGACCACCCGGCCGGGGTCGCCGCCGCGGCCGAGCTCGGCCATGAACCGCTGCAGCAGCCGCCACAGCCCGCGCCCGTCGCCGCCGGACAGGCCGCCGGACAGCTGGTCGGACAGGTCGAAGCCGAGCGCGTCGGAGGCGCGGGGGCACTTCTGCGGCGGCGAGACCGTGCTGTCAGCGGGTCCGCCGGGGGCGCCTTGGCGGACCTGGTCGAGCAGTTGCAAACGGTCTTGCGGACGGTATTGCGGGGGGTAGTCGACCACGTCCTTGCGCAGCGAGACGAAGCCGCCGGTCGCGGCCCAGCCGCGGGCGGCGTCGGCGGTGGCGAGCCACTCGATCAGCTCGCGGCCGCCCGGGCCGGCATCGACCAGCAGCACCGCCAAGTCGCCGCCGACCACCACCGGCGCGACGCCGCCGGGCGGCGCCGGCACCGGGAACCAGTCGACCTGCGGGGCCTCGGGGGCCAGCCGGCGGACCACCGGCAGCACGAAGTCGGCACCGAGCACCATCGCGGCCCGCTCCCGGGCCGCGACGTCCAGCACCGAGTCCTCGAACTGCACCAGCAGCGACCGGGCCGGCCCGCCCGGCAGAGCCCAGGAGGGCGACCACACATCGGCGAGCAGCTCGAGCGTGCACTTCACCGACGGGGAGCGCCAGGACCCCCGGCCGGCGGCGAGCTCCTCGTACGTGCACTGGTCCAGCCCCCACAGCACGTTCGAACCAGTCGGTGAGCACCCAGCCGTCGGCGGCGCCGATCGACAGTGGCGCGAGCCCGGCGTCGGCGAACGTCTTCCGGACCGCAGACCACTCCTCCCAGGTGTCCGGGGCGCCACGCCGCACCGGCGGAACACGTCCGGGCGATACCAGACCAGCGACTTGTGCGTCGCCTTGTACCAGACGCCGAGCTCCTGCTCTTTCCAGGTGGCCAGATCGCGCCAGCGTTGTGGTATTCCGCTCAACCCAGGCACGTCGGACAGATCAGCCAGCCGGTCCGGATCTGCCGTGATCAGACCGGGCTGCGGCAAGATCGCCACGTCGGGGGCGACTGCGCGCGCGACCTTGCCGGTGAGCAGGGCGCCGGCGTCGTCTCCGAGGGAGACGACCGAGACGCCCAACCGCTGGCTTTCGGTGAAGCCGAGCAGCACCCGCCGGAAGGTTGCCAGCTCCGACCCGCTCCACACCACCCCGACCCGGACGGTGCCGCGCAGGTCACTGCCGCAGCCGGCGAGCGGGCCGAGCGCGGCCAGGCCGAGCGCGGCCAGCGCGGTCCGGCGGCTGACCGGCACCGTCACCCGCCCCCGGCGCGCCGGTGCCGGTGCGGCTGCCCGTCCAGCGGCACCGCGGTCCAGCGCCGGCCGAGGACCGGCCGCACCCGGCTCAGATCGTCGGTGATGACCAGCACGGCGATCTGGCCGGCCGCTGCGGCCACCGCCGGCCCGCAGGGCGGCACCCCGGCCCGGTCCTCCACCACGACCAGGTCCGGGCGGGCGGCGAGCGCGCGGGCCATCCCGGCCCGCAGCCGCTGGGCCGGGGACAGCTGGTCGGGGTGCAGGTCCAGCCCGCCGTCGACTTCCAGCAGCCGGGCAGCCGGTGCCACTCGGGCCAGCCGGTCGGCGTCGGAGCGGACCCGCAGCCCGAGCGCCAGGTTGCCGGCCACCGTGAGGTCGGGCAGCAGGGCGCCGCCGGGCGGCACCAGCGCCACTCGCCCGACCCCGGCACCTCCGTCGATGCACACCTCGCCGCCCTCCGGCTCGGCGAGACCGGCGAGCACGTCGGCGAGCGCACGGCCGACCGCGGGCGAAGCGAGCACCGCCGCGGCCTCCCCTCGCTCGGCTACGAGCGGGTCGGGGTCCAGCCGGTGCCGCCGGCCATCCGCGCGCCACACCAGCTGGCGGGTGCGCAGACCGGACACCTGACCCTCTCGAAGGACGGACTCGAAAGACGGCGGAGAAAGCGGAGAAAGTCAGCTTAGGGCGTCGCGGCCGGAGCCACACAACTGCCTCAGCAACGCTCAGGGCGCTCGGAAAGCCCCACCCACCTGGGTGAACGCGGCGTGCAGCGCGTCCCGCCAGGGCCGCAGCGGCGGCAGCCCGGCGGCCCGCCAGGACGCGTCGGACAGCACCGAGTAGACCGGCCGCGGCGCGGGCCGCGGGACCGCGCCGGTGTCGACCGGCCGGATCCGGCGCGAGTCGGCGCCGAGCTCGTCGAAGACCGCCCGGGCCAGCCCGCACCAGGTGGTGCTGCCGGAGTTGGTGCAGTGGTACGTCCCCGGCGGCACCGTGCCGTCAGCCGAGGTCGCCAGCGCGACCAGACCGGCGGCCAGGTCCCGGGACCAGGTCGGCGAGCCGTGCTGGTCGTCCACCACGTCCAGGGTGTCCCGCTCGCCGGCCAGCCGGACCAGGGTGCGGACGAAGTTGCGCCCGGTCTCGCCGTACACCCAGGCGGTCCGCACCACCCAGGACCGCTCCGGCAGCAGCTCCCGGACCGCGCGCTCGCCGGCCAGCTTCGTCCGCCCGTACGCCAACGCGGGCCGGTCGACGCGCCCACCTCGTACGGGGACGAGGCGTCGCCGGCGAAGACGTAGTCGGTGGAGACGTGCACCAGCCGGCCGCCGTGCAGCGCGCAGACCTGGGCCAGGGTGGCCGGCCCGGTCGCGTTGGCCGCCGCGGCGGCCTGCTCGTCCGCCTCCGCGGCGTCCACCGCCGTGTACGCGGCCGCGTTGAGCACTACGTCCGGCCGGGTGTCCACCACGGCCTTCTCCACCGCGGCCGGGTCGGCGACGTCCAGCTCGGCCCGGGTCAGCCCGACCGTCTGGTGGCCGCTGCCGGCCAGCACCCGGAGCAGGTCCGCGCCGAGCTGCCCGCCGGCGCCGGTGACCAGGAAGCGGCTCACCGCGTCGACCCCGAGTGGCGGCGGTCGTGGCCGAGCCGGTCGGAGACGTGGTCGGCCGACTCCCGGTCCCGCCCGGTCGCCTGCAGCAGCAGGTCGGTGAGCATCAGCGCGCGGACCTCCGAGTCTGGGCTGGGCCGGGCCGGGTGCGTGGGCACCCTCCCGGGCGGGGGCGACACGCCGACGATTGTGACAGATGGGGTCCGATCGGCCGGATACCGCCGATCGGGTTACCCTCGCACCCGCCTGCCGACCTGCGGTCGCGGGGCAACATCGGGCGGCCGTCGCTCGTCTCCCGATCAGGACCCGCCGGCGGCGGGCGCGGACCGAGACGAGGAGCGCAGGGGACGGTGAGCACGCCGAGGGACCCGTGGGGGCGGCCGACGGCGACCGCCGGCGCCGGGAGATGCCGCCCGAGCTGGACCCGCGCGGCCGCTCCGGCCGGCGCCCAACCCGCCCCCCGACCTGCCCGGCGCGGCCCGGCCCGGCGGCCCGGGCGGCTACGGCCCGGCCGGCTGGGGCGGCGGCGGTCCCGGCGACCCCGGTCCGGGGTGGGCCGGCGGGGGCGGCGGCCGGCGCCCGGCCGGGACTGCCCCCGGACCTGGACCCGCACGGCCGCGAGCAGCGCCTCGGCCCGCGCGGCGGCGGCCCGACCGGCCCGGAGCCGTACCTGCCGCGCCACCGCCGGCATCCCGTCGTCGCCGCCCTGCGGGTCGGCGCCGCCGCGCTGTCCGTGCTCGTGCTCGTCGCCAGCGGGCTGATGTGGTTTCTCTACAAGGACTTCACCGGCAACATCGGCCGGGTCAACGCGATCGGCCGGACCGCGGACGACGTCGACGGCCGCGACCAGAACATCCTGCTCGTCGGCAGCGACGACCGGTCCACCGCGAGCGAGGCCGAGCTCAAGGAGCTGTCCACCACCCGGGTCTCGTCCAACAGCACCGACACCATGATGCTGGTGCACGTGCCCGCGGACGGCCGCCGGGCCACCGCGATCTCGTTCCCCCGCGACTCGTAGGTGGACATCCCGGGCTACGGGCAGCACAAGCTCAACGCGGCGTACATCAACGGCGCCACCGACGGCGGCGAGACCGAGGCCGACCCGGACCAGGGCCGGCAGCTGCTGGTGCAGACGATCAGCGAGCTGTCCGGCCTGCACATCGACCACTACGTCGAGGTCGGCCTGCTCGGCTTCTACCGGATCACCAAGGCGATGGGCGGCGTCGAGGTCTGCCTGAACCGGGCGCAGAAGGAGCCGGACTCCGGGATCGACCTGCCGGCCGGGCGGTGGGTCATCGAGGGCAAGCAGGCGCTGGCCTTCGTCCGGCAGCGCAAGGGCCTGCCGCGCGGCGACCTGGACCGGATCGTCCGCCAGCAGTATTTCCTCGGCGCGACCTTCCGCAAGGTGACCAGCCTCGGCGTGCTCACCAACCCGATCAAGCTCAAGCGGCTGCTGGACGCGGTCGGCTCGTCGATGCGGATGGACGACGATCTCGACCCGCTGCAGCTGGCCCGGCAGGTGCGCGGGCTGGCCGCCGGCAACGTCGAGTTCAAGACCATCCCGACCACCGGCACCGGGTTCCGGGACGGCCAGTCGGTGGTGCTGCTGGACGAGGCGAAGCTGCCCGGACTTCTTCCGCACGCGTCGCCGACCCGCCACCGGCGAAAGCCGCGGTCAAGCTGGTGCCCAAGGACCAGGTGACGGTCGACGTCTTCAACGGCACCGGCCGGGCCGGGCTGGCCGGCACGACCGCGACCGCGCTGCGGACGGCCGGCTTCGGCGTCGGCAGCACCGGCAACGCGGACCGGCGGGACTACGCCCGGACGGAGATCCGGTACGACCCGTCCCGGGAGGCGCAGGCGCGGACGCTGGCCGCGGCGGTGGCCGGCGCGGCGCTGGTGGAGCGGGCCGGGATCGGCGACTCGGTGCAGCTGGTCCTCGGCTCCGGCTTCGCCGGGGTGAAGGGCGCCGGCGGCGGGTCCGGCTCGACCGGGGCGGCCGGCACGACGCCGGCGGGGTCCGGGGGCTCGGACTGCGAGCGGATCCCGGACCGCCGCCGACATCAGCTGCATCAACTAGGCGGGGCGGCGGGGAACGACCGCTCCGGCCGGCAGCAGCGCGCGGCGCCCGGTCGAGGTCGGCCTGGCCGACGGCGACGCGAGCCGAAGACGCGTGACCGCCTGGTAGTAGGTCCAGGCCAGGCTGTAGCAGGCCGGCCGGACGACCAGACGTTGTACGTGGCGCACCCGCTTCAGGTCGGCGTAGAAGGCGCTGTCCAGGCGGGACTTGTTGGCCGGGAACTGGCCCATCGCCTTGTAGTTGCGGTAGCCGAAGTCGTGCCGGTAGCAGGAAGCGTGAAGTTGAAGCCGAGCGGGTTGTCCGGGCTGGACGAGCAGTAGTCGGTCGACCAGTCGAAGGCGTACTCGGCCCAGGCGCCCTGGTTGAGCGGGCGGCGTTCCAGGCCGTTGTAGCTGGTGGCGCTGGTCTGGGTCCAGCTGGTGAGGGCGGCGAGCTTCTGCGCGTGGGTGACGGCGGCGGCGGGTTGGGCCACGCCGACCAGCCCGAGCAGGCTGATCAGCAGGGCGGCGACGAGGGTGGCGAAGCTGCGGCGTCGAGAGCATCGCGGGGCCTCCTCAGAGGGCGGGCGTCCAGTCTGAATCGGACGGTGCCCATTGATCAATCGCCTGAACCGGAGATAACCCGGACGGAGCCGCTGCACGCCTTAAGGTGGACGGCTGTGCCTGCTCCCGACGCGCTGCTCGCCGCCGCGCTGGCCCGCGACCCGGCCGGCCCGCTGCTGACCTACTACGACGACGCCACCGGCGAGCGGACCGAGCTGTCCACCACCACGCTGGCCAACTGGGTGGCCAAGACGGCCAACCTGCTCCGCGACGACGTGGGCGCCGCGCCGGGCGACCGGGTCGCGTTGCTGCTGCCGGCGCACTGGCAGACCGCCGCGGTGCTGCTCGGCGCCTGGTCGGCCGCCGCGGTGGTCGGCACTGAGGTCGGTCAGGGCCGAGCCGGGGCCGCCGCCGCGTTCGCGTCCGGCGACCGGGTGGCCGCCGCCGCCGGCGGCCGGACGAGGTCTTCGCGCTCTCCCTCGCTCCGCTCGGCCGCGCCTTCCCCGACGGCCCCCCGCCCGGCGCCCGCGACTACTCCGTCGACGTCCGCGCCCAGGGCGACCGCTGGCCCGGCCCGCTGGTCGAGGACGCGGTGCCCGCGCTGGAGACCGCGGACGGGACCGTCACCGGCGGCGACCTGGTGGAGATCGCGCTGCGCCGGGCGGCCGAGCTCGGCCTGCTGGCCGGCGACCGGCTGCTGAGCACGGAGCCCTGGGACGGGCCGACCGGCTGGGTGGACGGGCTGCTGGTGCCGCTCGCCGCCGGCGCGAGCATCGTGCTGGTGGCGAACGCGGACCCGGGCGCGCTGCCGGGCCGGGTGCTGGCCGAACGGGTGACCGCAACGCTCGGCACCGACGTCCCCGGCATCCGCCGCCTCTAACCTCCCCTCCCGCCGGGAGGTGAAGTGGTGGCAGGACGACCACTGATCCGGCCGGAGCGAGTGGATAGAGTCGGCGCACCGGCGTCGGCGGACGCGCCGGGACGCGAGGAGGGCGCGTGGACAAGCGCGTGGACTGGGCCGCGGCAGCGGTC
The DNA here is from genome assembly GCA_963849885.1 of uncultured Actinomycetota bacterium. Classification (GTDB taxonomy): domain Bacteria; phylum Actinomycetota; class Actinomycetes; order Mycobacteriales; family CADCTP01; genus CADCTP01. The sequence continues at coordinate 523,747 of CAWKIV010000006.1, forward strand.
GCCGACATCCCGAGGGGGCGGCTGGCAGTCGGCGGGTTCGGGCTGTGCGGGATACCCGCGTGCTGATCCGGGCGCTGCGGGGCCGGGGCGCCGGACCTGGGACGGTCGTCCAACAACTGCGGCGTGGACGACTGGGGGCTCGGGATGCTGCTGCGGCCGGGCCGGATTCCTCGCATGACCGGCTCCTACGTGGCGAGACAAGGAGTTCGACCAGCAGTTCCTCTCGGGCGAACTGGAGGTGGAGCTGACCCCGCAGGGCACCCTCGCCGAACGGCTGCGCGCCGGCGGCACCGGCATCCCGGCCTTCTTCACCCCGGCCGGGGTCGGCACCCAGGTCGCCGAGGGTGGCCTGCCCTGGCGCTACGACGGCTCCCGGCTGTGTCGCCATGGTCCCCCGCCAAGGAGACCCGCGATCGACGGCCGGACGTGCGTCCTGGAGCAGGCCATCCCCGCCGACTTCGCCCTCGTGCCGGGCCGCACTCGGCGACCGGCACGGCAACCTCTTCTTCCCGCAGCCCCCCGCAACTTCAACCTGCTGCGGCCATGGCCGGCCAGATCACGATCGCCGAGGTCGAGGAGCTGGTCGCGCCCGGCGAGATCCCCCCCGACGAGGTCCACGCCGGCATCTTCGTCCGGCGCTTCGTGGCCCGGTCCCCACGGAGCGACAAGCGGATCGAGCGGCGGACCACCGCCCGCCAGCAGACGGACGCGCCGGCACCGAACGAGGTGGCCAGATCTGACACGCGACGCGCTGGCGGCCCGGCCGCCATGGAGCTCCTCGACGGCTCAGTACGTCAACCTGGGCATCGGGCTGCCGACCCTGATCCCCAACCACATGCCCGACGGCGTGCACGTGGTGCTGCAGTCGGAGAACGGCATCCTCGGCGTCGGCCCGTACCCGGACGCGGACGCAGGTCGACCCCGACCTCATCAACGCCGGCAAGGAGACCGTGACCGTCCTGCCCGGCGCGTCCTTCTTCGACTCGGCGACTGTCCTTCGCGATGATCCGCGGCGGCCACATCGACGTCGCCGTGCTCGGCGGGATGCAGGTCTCGGCCAGCGGCGACCTGGCCAACTGGATGATGCCCGGCAAGATGGTCAAGGGCATGGGCGGCGCCATGGACCTGGTCCACGGCGCCAGCGGGTGATCGTCGTGATGGAGCACATCGCCCGGGACGGCGCCCCCAAGATCGTGGGCGAGTGCACGCTGCCGCTGACCGGGGGGCGTGCGTGCACCGGATCGTCACCGACCTGGCGGTGCTCGACGTCACCGCCGGACGGCCTGGTCCTTCGGGAGTTGCGCCCGGGGTGTCGGTCGAGGACGTGCGGCAGGGCCACCCAGCCGCCGGTGCGTGCTGGCGGGCGAGCCGCTGGCAGATGCGCGGTGCCCGCCTCGGCATGACCTTCTCCGTCGTCGCGCGGGACCCCGCGTCCGGCCAGCTCGGCGTCGCCGTCGCCACCTGCACGCTGGCGGTCGGGCGGGCGGGCGCCGTGGGCGCGTGCCGGCGTCGGCGCGGTGGCCACCCAGGCGTCCAGCCAGCGCGGCTACGGGCCGCGGCTGCTGGACCGGCTCGCCGGCGACGCCGGCGACACGGCGGCCGGCGCCGCGCTGGCCGAGCTGCTGGCCGCGGACGCCGACGCCGACCAGCGGCAGGTCGGGGTGATCGGCCCGGCCGGCCCGCCGGCCGCCTGGACCGGCGGCGACTGCCTGTCCGCGTGCGGGCACGTGACCGGCCCGGACTTCACCGCCCAGGGCAACATGCTCGCCTCCCGGTCGGTGGTGCCGACGCTGGCGGAGGGCTTCGCGGAGGCGACCGGCGACCTGGCCGCCCGGCTGGTGGCCGGGCTGCGGGCCGGCCAGGACGCCGGCGGCGACCTGCGCGGGCGGCAGTCCGCGGCACTGCTGGTGGTGGCCGGCACCCGGGACGACGAGGCGCCGTGGGAGGGCGTGCTGGTCGACCTGCGGGTGGACGACGCGGCGGACCCGGTGACCGAGCTGGGCCGGCTGCTGCGGCTGCAGCGGGCGTACGAGACCGGCGACTGGGCGCTGCTCGCCGAGGAGGCCCCGGAGGGCGTCCGGGACCTGCACGTGGCGCTGGCCGCGGCCGCCCGCGGGGACCGGGTCGGCGCGCGGGACGCGCTGCGGGCGCTGCGCGAGCGGCCGGGCTGGGAGGGTTGGCTGCGCCGGCTGCGGGTCAACGGCCGCCTGCCCGCCACCGACGAGCTGCTGCGCTACTAGGTCGTGTCCCGGGAATCCTCGGCGGCGCTGGCATCCACCAAGATCCCCGGGACACGCCCTAACCGGCGTCGCCGGTGAGCTTGGCGATGCGGTTGTCGAGCAGGGTGAGCACCGGCAGCCGGCGGGCGTGCGCCTGCTCGTAGTCGCGCAGCTGGACCAGCTGCGGCAGCGCGAGCGTGCGGAGCCGGCCGCGCAGCTGCGGCACGGTCTGGTGGTCGAAGTCGGCCAGCGGCAGGTCGGAGTGGCCCAGCTCGTCGCCCGGGGTCAGCTGGGCGACCTCGTCGAGCACGTCGTCCGGGATCCGCACCGGCTCGGTCCGGCCGAGCGGCGGGACCGGCGCGGGCGGCTCGGTCGCCGGCTCCCCGACCTCCGGCGCCTCGGTCGTCGGCTCCCCGACCGCCGGCTCCCCGACCGCCGGGGCGCCGGCCGCACCGGCCGGCGCGGTGCTCCGGTGCCCGGCCAGCACGTCCCGGCCGTGCAGGGCCAGCTCGTCGTACCGCTCCCGCGCCGCGTCCAGCAGAGTAGGCAGTTTGCGCAGCTGCCCGGCGGCCTCGGCGGCCAGCCCGACGGCGGCGGCGAGCGGGGCAGGAGTACGAACGGTCATACGTCTGACCTGCCCACCGGACGTGGACCCAATCAGTGAGCCCGGTTACGACGGGCGTCCGTAGCGGTACGCTGCGGGCGGGGCCGAGGGAGAAGGGTGCCGTGACGAGCGACCAGGCGCAGCCGGCCGCGTTGTCCGCGGTGTCTCCCCAGCTCGCCGCGCTCGACGCGGTGGAGGAGATCGCCTGCGCGCCCGCCCAGCCCTCGCTGCTGCTGGAGTTGTGCGTGGAGCGGGCCCGGGCGCTGGTCCGCGCCGGCGGCGCCGCGGTGCAGCTGCTGGAGGGCGGCCTGGACTCCGGCGAGCTGCTCTTCGCGGCCACCTCGGGCATGCTGCGCGACCAGCTCGGCACCCTGCAGGCGGTGCACGGCACGCTCTGCGGCACCGCGGTGGCCCGCGGCGAGGTGGTCCGCAGCGCAGACGCCACCATCGACCCGCGCGGCGACCGGGACATGGCCCGCGCGCTCGGCATCCGGTCCACCGTGTCGCTGCCGCTGCGGCAGCGGCAGCGCGGCATCGGGGTGCTGCTGGTCTGCTCCGACCGGCCCGACGTCTTCACCGACACCGACGTGATGCTGCTCAGCCGGCTGGCCCGGGTGGCCAGCAGCCGGCTGGACTTCGCGCTCGCCCGGGACGCCCGCCGGCGCAGCGAGGAGGCGCTGTCCGCGAGCCGGCAGAAGTACCGGACCGTCCTGGCCTCGGTCGAGCAGGGCATCCTGGTGATCGACGAGTACGACCGGGTCACCATGGTCAACCCGGCCGCGGAGCGGATCCTCGGCGAGCCGGGCTACGAGCTGATGCTCCGCTCGACGGCCTGGGTGCTGCAGCGGGAGGACGGCACCCCGCTGCCGTACGAGGAGTACCCGAGCACGATCTGCCTGCGCGAGCAGCGGGTGGCGGCGGCCGACGTGCTGCGGGTGGTGCGCGCGGACGGCCGGCTGCGCTGGATCAGCGCGACCGCCTCCCCGCTGCCGCCGGCGGACGACGGCCGGCGCAGCGTGGTGGTCTGCTTCACCGACGTCGGCGCCGAGCGGGGCGCGGCCGAGCGGTTGCGACGCAGCGAGAAGCTGCTGGCCGAGACGCAGCGGCTGGCCCACGTGGGCAGCTGGGAGTGGGACATGCCCGGCCCGACCGAGCGGCTGACCTGGACCGACGAGATGTACCGGCTGGCCGGCCTGGTGCCGCAGTCGGTGATGGTGAGCGCGAAGCTGTGGCTGACCGTGACCCACCCCGCCGACCGGGAGCGGGTCGACACCGCGCTGCGGGCCGCGTTCGCCCGGCCGGGCGCGTTCGAGCTGGCGCAACGGCTGGTGCTGCCGACCGGCGAGGTGCGGCACCTGGCGCTGCGCGGCGAGGTGGAGCACGACGCGGACGGCCGGCCGGTCCGGGTGTGGGGCAGCGCGCAGGACGTGACCGAGCGGCACCGGGTGCAGGAGGAGCTGCGCCGGACCGCACTGACCGACCCGCTGACCGGGCTGGGCAACCGGCTGCTGCTGGTGGACCGGCTGCGCAAGTCGGTGGCGGCGCTGGCCGGCCCGGACGGGGCGGGACCGCGCGGCGTGCGGCACGTGGCCGTGATCGCGGTGGACCTGGACGGCCTGAAGCGGGTGAACGACACGCACGGGCACGCCACCGGCGACGAGCTGCTCCGGGAGACCGCCCGCCGGCTGCGGTCGGTGGTCCGGGACCGGGACCTGGTGGCCCGGCTCGGCGGCGACGAGTTCGTGCTGCTGTGCGCCGGGGTCGACCAGGCCGGCGCGACCCGGCTGGCCGAGCGGATCGTGGCCGAGATCAGCAGCCCGTACTCGCTCCCCGGCGGGGTGACCGCCTGGTCCGGCGCCAGCGTCGGGGTCACGGTGACCGACGACCCGGCCGCCGACGTGGACCGGCTGCTCGCCCAGGCCGACCGCGCGCTCTACGCGGCCAAGGGCAGCGGCGGCAACCGCTACGCCGTGCACGCCGGGTTGCGCGAGCTCACCTCCGCTCCGCTGCCACCGGCCGCCAGCAGCCGCTGGCCGAGGCGTGCGGCGTCGCCGGAGCTCCGGGCCGCCGACGATCCGGTACGGCGCCGGGACCGCCGCGAGCTGCTCGGCGTACCAGCCCGGGTTGCTGGTGCTGCCGATCAGCCGGCTGGTCCCGTCGTCGAGCGGCTCGAGCCGCCCGAGGGCGCGGGGCAGGCACCGGGCGACGACGTCGGCGGGCGCGTCGATGACGACCTCGACGTCGAACTCCCAGCCCACCGCGAGGTGCTCCTCGAGCAGGGCGACCGGGTCGAGGTCGGCCGGCGGGACGAACGTGTCGTCGAGCAGCGCGACGTCGCGGACCCGGTCGATCCGGTAGGCCCGCAGGGCGTCCGCGCGTGCGACCGGCACAGGAGGTACCACCGGCCGTGGCGTACGACGACCGCCCACGGGTCGACGTCGACGTGCCACTCCGAGCCGGCCTCGGAGCGGTAGTCGATGCGCACCCGGCGGCGGTCGGAGCACGCCTGGACCAGGGTGGCCGTGGTCTCGGGGCCGGGACGCGCGGCGGCGCGGTCCGGGGCGGGTGCGGTGGTCCGGCGGACGGCCTCGGCCTGCGCGGCCACCGGCTCGGGGAGCGCCCGGACGATCTTGCCCAGCGCGCTGCCGACCGGATCGGTGGGGTCGCCGCCGTCGTGGTGACCGTCGAGCACGGCCATCACCAGGCCGAGCGCCTCGGCGGCGGTGAACATCAGCGGCGGCAGCCGGAGGCCGCGGCCGACGCGGTAGCCGCCGTAGGGGCCGCGGAGCGACTCGATCGGGATGCCGGCCTCGCGCAGGATCCCGACGTAGCGGCGGGCCGCCCGCTCGGAGACGCCGAGCTTGTCGGCCAGCCGGTCGGCGGTGATGCCCGGGCTGCCCTGGACCAGCTCCAGGGCCAGCAGTGCCCGGGCCGTCGGGCTCGCGTCGGGCTGCATTCCGGAAGCGTAGCGACCGGAACCGGCGGATCGAGCCCGCCGGGCTACCGCAGCAATTGCCGTGCCATCACCATCCGCTGGATCTGGTTGGTGCCCTCATAGATCTGGGTGATCTTGGCGTCGCGCATCATCCGCTCGACCGGGAAGTCCTTCGTGTAGCCGTAACCACCAACAGCTGCACCGCATCAGTCGTCACCGACATTGCGGTGTCGGAAGCGAAGCACTTGGCCGCGGCCGAGACGAATCCGAGGTTCGGCTCGCCCCGTTCGGCCCGCGCCGCCGCGACGTAGATGAGCTGGCGGGCCGCCTCGGTCTTCATCGCCATGTCGGCCAGCATGAACTGCACCCCCTGGAAGTCGGCGATGGCCGGCCGAACTGCTCACGCTGCTTCACGTACGCAAGCGCGGCGTCGATGGCGCCCTGCGCGATCCCGACTGCTTGCGCGCCGATGGTCAGCCGGGTGTGGTCCAGGGTGCGCAGGGCGGTGCCGAACCCGGTGCCCGGCTCGCCGATGATCCGCTCGGCCGGGATCGTGCAGTCGTTGAAGTAGATCTCGCAGGTGGGCGATCCGCGGATCCCGAGCTTGCGTTCCTTCGTACCAACTGCAAATCCCGGGTCGTCCTTGTGCACGACAAAGGCAGAGATGCCGCGCGACCCAGCGGCAGGATTCGACTAGCCATCACCGTGTAGTACGTCGAGACGCCGGCGTTGGTGATCCAGCCTTGGTGCCGTTGAGGACCCAGCTGTCACCGTCGCGCACCGCCCGCGTCCTTCATCGCCGCCGCGTCCGACCCGGCCTCGCGCTCGCTCAGGCGCGTAGGAGAACATCGCGTCGCCGCGGGCGACCGGCGGCAGGTAGCGCAGGCCTTGAGCTCCTCGGACCCAGCCAGCAACAGCGGCATCGTGCCGAGCTTGTTGACCGCGGGGATGAGCGACGACGACGCGCAGACCCGGGCCACCTCCTCGATGACGATCACCGTGGCGATGGAGTCGGCGCCGGCGCCGCCGTAGGACTCGGGCAGGTGGATCGCGTGCAGATCCGCCTGCGCGAAGGACTTGTAGACGTCCCAGGGGAACTCCCCAGTCTCGTCGATCTCGGCAGCTTGCGGGGCGATTCGCTCCTCGGCGAGTTGCTCGTACCGTCGTCGCGGAGCAGCGTCGTGCTCTTCGGGCAACTGGTACACGCCGAAGGAGGGATCCACCGGCTTCCATCGTAGGCGCCGGCCCAAGCACCGACTGGTAGGGAGCAGACTGTGGCGTGAGCACGGGCAACGCCCCGGATGACCGTGCTCGGTACCGGGTACCTCGGCGCCACGCACGCCGTGTGCATGGCCGAGCTGGGCTTCGAGGTCCTCGGGGTCGACGTCGACGAGACAAGATCGACGCGGCTGGCGGCGGGCGACGTGCCGTTCTTCGAGCCGGAGCTGCCCGAGTTGCTGCGCAAGAACCTCGCCAGCGGACGGCTGCGGTTCACCACGTCGTTCGAGGAGGTCGGCGAATTCGGCGACGTGCACTTCGTCTGCGTGGGCACCCCGCAGAAGCAAGGGCGAGTACGCCGCCGATCTCACCTACGTCGACGCGGCTTTCACCACGCTGGCGCCGCACCTGCGCCGGCCCTGCCTGGTGGTGGGCAAGTCGACTGTCCCGGCCGGGACTGGCGGAGCGGATGACCGCGCTGCTCACCGAGAGGCCCCGGCCGGCCAGCGGCGTCGAGGTGGCATGGAACCCGGAGTTCCTCCGTGAGGGCACGCCGTGCAGGACACGCTGCGCCCGGACCGGCTGGTCTTCGGTGTCGGCCGCGACGCGGCGGAGGTGAAGCTGCGTGAGGTCTACGCCCCGCTCATCGACGACGGCACGCCGGTCGTCGTCACCGACCTCGCCACCGCCGAGCTGGTCAAGGTCGCCGCCAACTCCTTCCTCGCCACCAAGATCTCCTTCATCAACGCGATGGCCGAGGTGTGCGAAGCCTCCGGCGCCGACGTCACGCAGCTCGCGAGGCGCTGGCCTACGACACCCGCATCGGCGGGCGGTTCCTCAACGCCGGCCTCGGCTTCGGCGGCGGCTGCCTGCCCAAGGACATCCGCGCGTTCATGGCCCGGGCCGGCGAGCTCGGCGTCGACCAGGCGCTGTCGTTCCTGCGCGAGGTCGACGCGATCAACCTGCGCCGCCGCGACCGCGGCCGTCGAGCTCGCCCGCGAGCTCACCGGCGGCACCTTCGTCGGCAAGCGGGTGGCGGTGCTCGGCGCGGCATTCAAGCCCAACTCCGACGACATGCGCGACTCGCCGGCGCTCGACGTCGCCGCCGCTTGCAGCGGCCGGCGCGCGCGGTACGGGTCTATCGACCCGGTGGCCATGGAGAACGCCGCGGCGCCTTCCCGCAGCTGGCTACGCGCGACTCGGCGCTCGAGGCGGCCCGCGACGCCGACGTCGTCCTGCTGCTCACCGAGTGGCCGGAGTTCCTTGAGGTCGACCCGGCGGCGCTGGGCGCGGTGGTCGCGCACCGCGCATCGTCGACGGCCGCAACGCTCTCGACCCGGACGTGGCGGGCGGCCGGCTGGCAGTACCGCGCGTTGGGCCGGCCCTGACCGAGCGGGTCGTCAGCGCCCGCCGAGGCCGCGCTCGCTGGCGGCCGCCGCCAGACGGTCGTCGACGGTCGCGACCGCGCCGCCGGTCTGCTCGGCGTCACTCCCCGGCGAGTGACGTCTCACACCGGCGAATGACGCCCCACACCGGCGAGTGACGGCGCCACCGGCGTCACTCGTGGGCGGGCGGCGTCACCCGTGGGCGGCGGCGTCACCCGTGGGCGGGCGGCGTCACCCGTGGGCGGGCGGCGTCACCCGTGGGCGGGCGGCGTCACTGGTGGGCGACAGCGTCACTCGCGGCGGGCGGCCGGAGCGCCGCACGCGGACGGCGTACGTACCTTCGGCGCGTGCAGGCGGCGGTGGCGTCGATGCAGGCCGGCTCAGCTGAATAGCGGTCCGCGGAACACCTTGTGCTGCGCGGCCTGGGCCAGCGGCCGTACGGCCAGCAGGTCCACGTCCACGTGCGGGCGCAGCCCGACGGCGAGCGTGACGCAGTGCGGCGACGTCCTCCGCCGTCCGCGGCCGGCCACGCCCTCGTAGACCGTGGCGGCCTTCTTGTCGTCGCCGCGGAAGCGCACCGTCGAGAACTCGTCCGTCCCCACCATGCCCGGCGCGATCTCGAAGACGCGGACCGGCCGGCGGTTCAGCTCCAGCCGCAGCGTCCCGGCGACCGCGGCCACCCGTGCTTCGCGGCGCTGTAGCCCGCGCCGCCCTCGTAGTTGACGCATCGCGGCGGTCAAGCCCATGTTGACGACGTGCCGCGGCCGCTCGCCGTCAGCGCGGGGAGCAGGGCCTTCGTCACCCGCAGCGTGCCGGCACGTTGACGTCGTACATCCACTGCCAGTCCGCGGCCGACGCCGCCGCGACGGGTCGATCCAGGGCGCCGCCCGCGATGTTGACCAGGACGTTGCAGCCCGTCCAGCGCAGCGTCGAGGGCCGCCACCGAGGTCGTCGGTGACGTCGAGCGTCACGGCACGGGCGCCGGTCTCGGCCGCGAGCACGTCCAGCCGGTCCCTCCGGCGCGCCCCGATCACGACGTCGAAGCCGTCCGCGGCGAGTGCCCGCGCCATCGCCGGCCCGATGCCGCTGCTCGCGCCGGTCACCACTGCGATCCCTGCCACATCGCCTCCCACCGCCGGCCGTACCGGCCCATCCCACCACGCAGCGCGGTGGGCATGATGGAGGGCATGGCGGACGGCGAGACGATCGAGCGGGTACTGCGGCACCAGGTCTGGGCGGTGGTCGGGTTGACCGGCAACCGGGCCCGCCCGGCGTACGGGGTGGCGCGCTTCCTGCAGGCGCACGGCCGCACGATCGTGCCGGTCAACCCGCGCGGTGAGGCCGGTGCACGGCGAGCCGGGCTACCGGACGCTCGCCGACATCCCGTTCCCGGTGGACGTGGTGGACGTCTTCCGCCGCTCCGACAAGGCCGGCGCGCACGTCGACGAGGCGGTGGCGGCCGGCGCCAGGGCGGTCTGGCTGCAGCTCGACGTCATCGACGAGGCGGCGGCCGGGCGGGCCGCGGCGGCCGGGCTCGACGTGGTCATGGACCACTGCCCGGCCATCGAGTGGGCCGCGCACGGCCCCCGCTGAGCCCCGGCTGAGCCCGCCGGCGCGCCCGGCACGCCCGCCCACGCTGAGTGACGCCGCCCGCGCTGTCGTGTGACGCCGCCCGCGCCCGAGTGACGCCGCCCGCGCCCGAGTCGACGCCGCAACGCCCGTCAGTCGGCGCCGGGTGCCGTCACTCAGCGCCGGATGCCGTCAGTCGCCGGGAGCGGCGAGGCGGCGCGCAGGGCGGCGTCCTTGCCGCGGGCCGTCTCGGCGAGCCCGGCCTGGAAGGCCATCACCCGGGCCCGCAGCGCCGGGTCGGCCGCGGCCAGGATGCGCACGGCGAGCAGGCCGGCGTTGCGCGCGCCGCCGATCGACACGGTGGCCACCGGCACGCCGGCCGGCATCTGCACGATGGACAGCAGCGAGTCCATGCCGTCCAGGTGCTTCAGCGGCACCGGTACGCCGATCACCGGCAGCGGGGTCAGCGCGGCGACCATGCCGGGCAGGTGCGCCGCGCCGCCGGCGCCGGCGATGATCACCTGCAGCCCGCGGTCGGCGGCCGGCCGGCGTAGTCGATCATGTCCTGCGGCGTGCGGTGCGCCGAGACGACCCGGACCTCGTACGGCACCTCGAACTCGCGCAGCGCCTCGGCCGCGCCGGCCATCGTCGGCCAGTCCGAGTCGCTGCCCATGATCACGCCGACCGACGGTGTCATCGCTGCCCTCCCGAGGCCAGGAGGCGGCCGCGGCCGCCGCGTCTCGCCGCAGCGCGGCCAGGTCGTCGCCGAGCGCGGTCACGTGGCCGATCTTGCGACCCGGCCGGGCCTGCTTGCCGTAGAGGTGCAGCTTGAGCGCCCGGGTCCGCGGCGAAGAGGTGGTGCAGCCGCTCGTCGATGCCGAGCGCGCCCGGCGCCGGCTCGCCGCAGCACGTTGGCCATCGCCACGGCCGGCGCGGTCAGCCCGGTCTCGCCCATCGGGTAGTCGAGCACGGCCCGCAGGTGCTGCTCGAACTGCGACGTCCGGGCGCCCTCGATGGTCCAGTGCCCGGAGTTGTGCGGCCGCATGGCCAGCTCGTTGACCAGCAGGCCGGCGTCGGTCTCGAACAGCTCGACCGCGAGCAGGCCGACCACGCCGAGCTCGCGTGGCGAGGTCGATGGCGAGCTGCTGGGCCGCGCACGGCCAGTCCCGCCGGCAGGCCCGGGCGCGGGCGCGAGCACCTCGACGCAGATGCCGTCCCGCTGCACCGTCTCCACGACCGGATAGGCCGCGACCTGCCCGAACGGCGAGCGGGCCACCAGCGCGGCCAGCTCCCGGCGCAGCGGCACCCGCTCCTCGACGATCAGCTCGGATCCCGGTGGCGAGCAGCTCGGCCGCGGCCTCGGCGGCCGACCAGCATCCAGACGCCGCGGCCGTCGTAGCCGCCGCGGACCGCCTTGAGCCACCACCGGCCAGCCGGTCTCCGCGGCGAAGCGGTCGACGTCGCTCCGCGCCGGTCGACCGGCGCCCAGCGCGGCACCGGCAGCGCCCAGCTCGGCGAGCCGCTCGCGCATCGCCCGCTTGTCCTGCGCGTGCAGCAGCGCGTCGGCGCCCGGGAGACGGTGTGCCCGGCCGCGGCAGCGCGGCGCATGTGCTCCGCCGGCACGTGCTCGTGGTCGAAGGTGACCACGTCGCAGCCCTTGGCGAAGCTGCCGCAGCGCGGCGAGGTCGGTGTGCTCGCCGATCGTGACGTCGGCGGCGACCAGCGCGGCGCCGTCGTCCGGCGACGCGGCCAGCACGCGCAGCGACTGGCCGAGCGCGATCGCGGCCTGGTGGGTCATCCGGGCCAGCTGCCCGCCGCCCACCATGCCGACCACGGGCAGACCGGTGCCGGGACGCATGTGGCGAGACTAGGCCATGCCAGCCGGCGGGCCGCGGACCTGGCCCGCCGTCGTGGCCGCGACCGGCGACCCCGGACGGGGCGGGGCCGGCGGCACCGCCCCGGTCCCGGGTGGGCCGCGGGGCCCACCCGCCCCACGGACCGGGAGCGGCGGTGGCGGGTGCGCCCGCCGGCCGGGCACCCCTGCTGGGGGCCAGGAGGCGCCCGGCGGTGCAGAGATGGAATCGGCCGGGTTCGGTGACGCGGCCTCCCGGGCATATCGTCGGCGACCGTCCGACGTTCCCGGCCGATCGGAGTTCCCGGCATGTCCGTCCCGCTCCTGCGCGTGGAGCCCGGCGAGCTGGACGGGCCGAGCGATGCGCACCTCATCGCGGCGGTCCGGGCCGGCGACGGCGACGCGTTCGGGCACCTCTACCGCCGGCACGTGGCGGCCGCGCACAACCTCGCCCGGCAGCTGACCCGGTCCACCGCGGAGCGTGACGACCTGGTCGCGGAGGCGTTCGCGAAGGTGCTGGACACGATGCGGGCCGGCGGCGGGCCGGACATCGCGTTCCGGGCGTACCTGCTGACCACGCTGCGCAACACGCTGTACGACCGGATCCGCCGGGACCGCCGGCTGGAGCTGTCCGACGACATGACCCGGCACGACCCGGGCGAGCCGTGGGTGGACACCGCGGTGGCCGACTTCGAGACGACGATGGCGGCCCGGGCGTTCGCCCGGCTGCCGGAGCGCTGGCAGACCGTGCTCTGGCACACCGAGGTCGAGCAGGAGACGCCGGCCCAGGTCGCGCCGGTGCTCGGGCTGTCCGCCAACGGGGTGGCCGCGCTGGCCTACCGGGCCCGCGAGGGGCTGCGGCAGGCCTACCTGCAGGAACACCTCGCCGACGCCGACGGCAAGGAGTGCCGGCACACGGTCGAGCGGCTCGGCGCGTGGGCCCGGGGCGGGCTGTCCCGGCGGAGCCGGGCCCAGGTCGACAGGCACCTGGAGTCGTGCGCGCAGTGCCGGCTGCTGGCCCGCGAGCTGGCCGACGTCAACTCCAGCCTGCGCGGGCTGATCGCTCCGGCGGTGCTCGGCGGCGGGCGCGCTGGTCGCCGCCTACCTCGCCGCGGCGGCGCCGGAGGCGGCCGGAGCGGCCGGAGCGGCGGCCGGCGGGAGGCGGCGGCGCGGCCGGAGCGGGGCGGCGGCGCGGCGCGGGGCGCGCCGCCGGAGCGGGCGCGGTGGCGGGAGCCGGCGGCGGCGGCTCGCTGCTGGGCACCGCGGCCGGCTGGGTGCTCGGCACCCAGGTCGGCCAGGTCGGCGCCGCCGCGGTCGCCGCGGTGGTGATCGGCGGGACGGCCGTGGTCGGCATCAGCACCGGCCCCGCCGACGACACCCGGGCGCTCGGGTCCGCCACCAGCGCGACGGCCAGCCCCGGGCTGTCCGGCCCGGACGGGTCAGTCCCCGGCCGCTGGCCCGCCGGCGCGCCCGGCGCCGCCGGCAGTCCCGGCAGCCCCGGCGCCGCGCGGACCGCTCGACGGCTCCCACGGCCAGCGGCCGCGGCTCCGGCGGCGACCCGAGCGCCGGCGGCGGCCCGGGCTCCAGCGGCGGCCCGAGCGGCCCCGGACCAGCCCCGGCGTCCCCGGCAACTCCGGCGCGCCGTCCGGCGTCCCCGGCGGCGTCCCGGGCCTGCCCGGGGTGCTCCCCGGCCAGCAGGACGGCGTCCCGGCCAGCCCGCCCGCGCTGCAGGTCGGCGCTCCCGCGCCGGTCGGCCCGCTGCGCCAGGGCCAGCCCGGCGAGGTCGGCATCCCGGTCCGCAACACCGGCACCGCCCGCGGCCACCGACCTCACCGCCGTGGTGTCGCTGCCGGCGGGCCTGACCGTCCGGGCCAGCGGCTCCGACGACCCGGACGAGTGGAGGTGCACCGGCAACGCCGACGTGGCCACCTGCCGGGTGACCGAGCTGCCGGCCGGCGGCACCGGCACCGTCCTGGTCAGGGTCCGGCTCACCGACCGCCCGGTCCGGCGAGGTCAGCGGCCAGATCACCGCGGCCGGCCGGACCCCAAGTCGATCCCGACCACCACCGTCCCGGTCACCCCCCGCTGACGGCCCGCCCCTGCTCCACTGAGCACGTCCGCCACCGACTGACCACTTCCGCCGCCGACTGAGCAGCAATAGCTCCTCAGCCGACCGGCCAACTGCTCAGCCGGCGGGACGAGGCGCTCAGCCGAGGCCGAGGTCGCGGGCGATCAGCATCCGCTGCACCTCGGAGGTGCCCTCGCCGATCTCCAGGATCTTCGCGTCCCGCCAGTGCCGCGCCACCGGGAACTCGTTCATGAAGCCGTACCCGCCGAAGATCTGGGTCGCCTCCCGCGCGTTGGTGACCGCGGCGTCGGAGGAGTAGAGCTTCGCGATCGCGGCCTCCCGCTTGAACGGCTTGCCCGCGAGCATGAGCCGGGCCGCCTCGTAGTACGCCAGCCGGGACAGGTGCGCCCGCGCCTCCATGTCCGCGATCTTGAACTGGATCGCCTGGTACGACCCGATGGTCCGGCCGAAGGCGGCCCGCTCCTTCGCGTACTTCACCGACTCGTCCACGCACGCCTGCGCCAGCCCGGTGGCCAGCGCCGCGATCGCGATCCGGCCCTCGTCCAGGATGGACAGGAAGTTGGCGTAGCCGCGGCCGCGCTCGCCGAGCAGGTTGGCTTCCGGCACCCGGCAGTCGGTGAACGCCAGCTCCCGGGTGTCCGAGGCGTGCCAGCCGACCTTGGAGTATTTCTTCGACGCGGAGAAGCCCGGCCGCGGCACCGGCACCAGGATCGCGGAGATCTCCTTCCTGCCGCCGGCCAGCTCGCCGGTCACCGCGGTCACCGTGACCAGCTTGGTCAGCTCGGTCCCGGAGTTGGTGATGAAGGCCTTGGTGCCGTTGATCACCCACTCCCCGTCCTCGAGCCGGGCGGTGGTGCGGGTGGCACCGGCGTCCGAGCCGCCGCCGGGCTCGGTCAGCCCGAACGCGCCGAGCGCCTCCCCCGAGCAGAGCATCGGCAGCCACTCCCGCTTCTGCTCCTCGGTGCCGAAGCGGTGGACCGGCATGGCGCCGAGCGAGACGCCGGCCTCCAGCGTGATCGCGACCGACGAGTCGGCCCGGGCCAGCTCCTCGATGGCCAGGCAGAGCGTGAAGTAGTCGCCGCCCATCCCGCCGTACTCCTCCGGGAAGGGCAGGCCGAACAGGCCCATCCCGGCCATCTGCTTGACCACCGGGTACGGGAACTCGGCGCGCTCGTCGTACTCGAACGCCGCCGGCGCGACGACCGTCCGGGCGAAGTCGGCAACGGTGCGACGAAAGGCTTCCTGCTCGTCGTTGAGCGGGGTGTCGGGCATGCCCCCGATCCTGTCACGGCGCCGGACCGGCGGCGCACCGTCGGTGGCCACGTACACTCCTCCGGATGCGCCTGCTCGACCGACTCAGCACGCCCTGGCACGTGCTGGCCAAGGAGATCTCGGCCTTCGGCGTGGTCGGGGTGGTCAACCTCTTCGTCGACGTGGGCCTGTTCAACCTGCTGCACTTCCGGGTCGGGCTCGGCCCGACCACGTCGAACATCCTGTCCGCCGGTGTGGCCACCACGATCTCCTACTTCGCCAACCGGCACTGGTCCTTCTCCCACCGGGCCCGCACCGGGCTCCGCCGGGAGTACACGCTCTTCATCCTGATCAACCTGCTCGCGCTGGGGATCTCCAGCGTGGTGATCGCCTTCACCTACTACGTGGTCAGCGCGACCGACCCGTTCGCGCTCAACGTGGCCAAGGTGATCGGCATCGGGATCGGCACGATCTTCCGATTCTGGTCCTACAAGCGCTACGTCTTCCCCCGCCACCCGGAGCCGGGGGGGGGGGGGGAAAAAAAAAAAAAAAAAAAAAAAAAAAAATTGGCGCGGACGACCGCGAAGTCTCAGTCGAAGAGCACGTCGACCTGGCGCCCGTCGTGGAGGCTGACCTCGACCTCGTAGGACGCACCGTCGTCACCGGCCTCGGTGTCGATGACGGGGCCGCCGCCGGTGTGCGAGAGCGCGGCCGCGATCGCCTTCACAAGGGAGGCGCCGGTGAACGGTGGTCTCGGATGCGATGTCGCCGAACGAGGCGGATACGGCGACCCCGACAGCGAGCGCCGCTGCGGCGACAGAGCCGGACGCCAGATACGCGGTCTAGGGATCATCTTCTGCTCCGCTGAATGGCACCTCGCCGCTCGCGGCGAGCGGACCCACCATGCGACGGAGACGCTGACCAGCGACTGAAACGGCCCAGGGGATAGAGCAGAGGGGAAGTACGGATCACGAGGCGAGCAGCGCCGCCGGCGGCGTCCGCGACCGCCACGGTGCCGCCGTGGGCGGTGACGATCTCGGCGACGATCGCCAGCCCGAGCCCGCTGCCACCGCCGTCGCGATGCGGGCGTCGTCGAGCCGCACGAACCGCTCGAAGACGCGCTAACGCTGGTCCGGCGGGATCCCCGGCCCGTCGTCGTCGACCGCCAGCACCACCTCGCCGCGCCCTCGGTCAGGGTGAAGGCGACCTGCCGCGGGCATGCCGGGCGGCGTTGTCGACCAGGTTGCGCAGCACGCGCCGCAGCGCGTCGGGGTCGCCGCCACCCGGGCCGCGGAGACCCCGGTGGTGTCGACCCGGGACGCACCGGGACCGCACGCAGCCGGCGCGCCTCGGCGAAGACGAGATCGTCGAGGTCGACCGGCGTCGACGCAGCCGCAGCGCGTCTCGTCGACACGCGCGAGCAGCAGCAGGTCCTCGACGAGCGCCTGCATCCGCAGGCTCTCGGCGAGCACGGTGCGGGCCAGCTCCGGCGAGCTGCTGAGATCCGGATGCGCCAGGGCGACCTCGGCGTGCTGGCGGATCGTGGCGATGGGCGAGCGCAGCTCGTGTGAGGCGTCGGCGACGAAGCCGCCGCTGGCGGTGCTGCGCCTCCTCGAGCCGGTCGAGCATCCGGTTGATCGTCCGGCGAGCCGGGCCGATCTCGTCGTCGCCGCGGCGGCTCCGGGACCCGCCGGCCAGGGCAGCAGCCGAGATCACGTCGACCTCGGGCCGGATCGCCTCGAACGGGCCCAGCGCCGCCCGACGACCCGCCAGGTGGTGACGCCGACGACGAGCAGCAGCACGGGCATCCCGACCGCCAGCAGCGCGGTGACGATGCCGGACGACCGGCCGACCGGCTCGAGCGAGCGGCCGAGCAGGACCGTGTCCGCCCGTCGCCCGCGGCGCGCCGACGCGACGACCAGGAACGGGTCGTCGTCGAACGGCACGGTGACCGAGCGGACTCGCCCGGACGCAGGCTGGCGACCGGCGGCGGGCCGGCGGCGACGTTCGGGCTAGCGGCGACCACGGGGCAGTCGGCGTCGACGACCTGCACCAGCGTCGTCGTCGTCGCCAACGATCGCCAGGACGACCGGGCGGGTCCCGGCCGCAAGCACGCCGGCGACGTCCTCGACCCGCAGAGCGAGCCGCGTCGGCGACCTCGCCGCGCCAGCGCGGTGGCAGCCCCACGACCAGGGCGACCGCGCCGATGAGCAGGGCGACACCGACAACGACCACCGCGGCCGCGGTGGTGCGGACGCGGACCGCCCCGGACGCCCGCCGCAACCGCGTGCGGGACGGTCGCAGGGTCCGGCCGGCGGTCAGCCGCCATCGGCGGCCAGGCGGTAGCCGGCGCCGCGCACCGTCTCGATCGCCGCACGTCCGAACGGCCGGTCGAGCTTGTCGCGCAGGTGCCGCACGTACACCTCGACGATGTTGGGATCGCCGTCGAAGTGGACGTCCCACACGTGGTCGAGGATCTCGCGCTTGGTGACCACCTCGCCGCGGCGCCGAAGGAGGTAACTCCAGCAGCGCCAGCTCGCGGGCTGTCAGCGGCAACTCGGCCTCGCCGCGCCAGGCCCGCCGTGCGCCGGGTCGAGCCGCAGGTCGCCGGCGACGAGCACGGCGGGGCGCTCCCGGGCGCCGCGGCGCAGCAGCGCCCGCAGCCGAGCGACGAGCACGGCGTGCGAGAACGGCTTGGTCAGGTAGTCGTCGGCGCCGGTGTCGAGGCCCTCGACCTCGTCCCACTCGCCGTCCTTCGCGGTGAGCATCAGGATCGGCGTCCAGATCTGCTCCGCCCGCAGGGTCCGGCAGACCGGTAGCCGTTGACGCCGGGCAGCATGAGGTCGAGGACGATGGCGTCGTAGGGCTGCTCCCGCGCCAGCCAGAGCCCCTCCGATCGCCGTCGACGGCGACGTCGACGGCGAAGCCCTCGGCCCGAGGCCGGCCCGCAGCCCTCGGCGAGCCGTGCTCGTCCTCGACGACCAGCACGCGCATGACGGGGCGTAGAGCGTTTCTGCGCTGCCTCAGTGCGGCCGGTCTGAAAGGTGTCAGGGAAGAATGGTAAAGCAGAGGCAACTGCCTTAAAGGCCAGCAGGGCCCCCGAAGCGGAGGTAGAGGGACGGGACGAAGAAGAGGTTGAGCAGCGTCGAGGTGACCAGGCCGCCGAGGATCACCACGGCCATCGGGTGCTCGATCTCGTGGCCGGGGATGGTGCCGGCGACCACCAGCGGGACCAGGGCCAGCCCGGTGGCCAGCGACGTCATCAGGATCGGCGAGAGCCGCTCCCGCGCGCCGCGCAGGACGAGCGCCGGGCCGAACGGCTCGCCCTCCTCGCGTTCCAGGTGCTGGAAGTGGTTGATCATGCAGGATGCCGTTGCGGGCGGCGATGCCCGAGCACGGTGAGGAAGCCGACCAGCGAGCCGAGCGAGATGACGCCGCCGCCGAGCGTACGCGGCGAGCACCCCGCCGACCAGGGCCATGGGCAGGGTGAGGACGACCAGGAACGCCAGCCGCCAGCTGCCGAAGGCCGCCTGCAGGAGCAGCAGGATCCCGAGCGAGGGCGATGACCGCGTAGACCAGCAGGCGGCGCTGGGCGGCCTGGCGCTCCTCGTACTCGCCCGAGCACTCGCGGTGGGTACCCGAGCGGGAAGCTCGACCCCGTCCACGGCGTCCTCGACCTCGCCCGCCACCGAGCCAAGGTCCCGGCCGGCGACGTTGGCGTCGACGTCGATGCGGCGCGAGCCGTTCTCCCGGAGGATCGCGTTCGGGGTCGGCGATGATCTTCACGTCGGCCACCTCGGCCAGCCGCACGTGGCGTGCCGTCCGGGGTGTCGAGCAGGAGCTCGCTGAACGCTGTCGAGGCTGTTGCGGGTCTTCGGCGTGCTCCACACGTGCACGTCGGTAGGTCTTGCCCTCCTGCGCAGATGTCGCCGACCTCCTCGCCGGCCATGAACACGCCGGCCGCCCGGCGCACGTCGCCCGGCTTGATCCCGTACCGCGCGGCCTTGGCGAGGTCCACCTCGCACCGACACCTGCGGGATGTCGGCCTGGAGGTCGACGTGCTCGTCGATGACGCCCTCGATCCCCGGCGACCGCCTTGCGGACCTCCTCGGCCTTGGCGCGCAGCACCTCGAGGTCGTCGCCGGTAGATGCGCACGACGATGGCCTCGCTGGCGCCGGTGAGGACCTCGCTTGGATCCGCTCCTTCAGGTAGGTCTGCACGTCGCGCTGGAGGCCCGGGTAGCCGTCGACGACCTTCTGGATCGCGGCCAGGGTCTCGTCGTAGTCGACCGCTCGGGTCGACGCTGATCCAGTTCTCGCGCGAAGTTCATGCCGACCAGCTCGTCGGCCAGCATGCGCCTGCCCGATGTGCGCGCCGAAGTTGCGGACGCCCGGGATCTCCCGCAGCTCCTTGCTGGCCAGCGCCGTGATGCGGACCATCTCGGCCTGGGAGGTGCCGGGCCGGCTGACCCAGTGCATGAGGAAGTCCCGCTCCTTGAACGCCGGGAACAGCGACTGGCCCGAGGACCGGCAGCACCAGCGAGGCCCGCGACCACGATCACCGCCGGCCATCGCGTAGGCCCGCGCGCGGCCGGCGGAGGATGCGGGCGAGCACGCCGGCGTAGCCGCGCTGCAGCCAGCGCACGAGCGGCGACTCGCGCCGCTCGAGCTGGCGACCCTGCGAGCAGGATCAGGCCAGCGCCGGCGTGACGGTCAGCGCGACCACCAGCGAGGCGAGCATCGCCAGCGCGTAGGCGAGGGCCAGCGGCCGGAAGAACGCGCCGGTCAGGCCCTCGAGGAAGAAGATCGGCACGGTCGACGACCACGATGATCAGCGTCGCGTAGACGATCGGGCCCGCGCACCTCGAGCGAGGCGTCGAGGATGATCCGCGCGGTCGACCTGGTGCTGCCCTCGCGCCGGTGCTGGCGCAGCCGCCGCACGATGTTCTCGATGTCGATGATCGCGTCGTCGACCACCACCCCGAGGGCGATCACGAAGCCCGGCCAGGATCATCGTGTTGATCGTCGCCCCGCACGGTGCGAGCACGAGCCCGGCCGCCACCAGCGACAGCGGGATGGCGACGAGGCTGATCAGCGCGACCCGCCACTCGAAGAGGAAGAACACCAGGATCAGCACCACGAGCAGGAAGCCGAGCAGCAGCGCCCGGCCGAGGTTGTCGATCGCGGTCTCGATGAAGGTCGCCGGCCGGAAGATCGTGGTGTCGATCCTCGATGCCCGGCAGCCCGGGCCGCATCGCCTTCAGCGCCGCCTCGACGCCGCGGGTCACCTCGAGCGTGTTGCCCCAGGGCAGCTTCTCGACGATGAGCATGAGGCCCGAGGCCGTCGTTGATGACCGCGTCACCGATCAGCGGCTGGTGGTCCGGACCACCGTCGGCCACGTCGCCGAGCCGCACCTGCCTGCCGTCCCGCGGCGTCGACCGGCATCTCGGCCAGGTCCGGCCGGCGGTGACGATGGGCAGGATGTGCCGGACGCCGAGCCGCTGGTTCGGGCGTGTCGACGAACCCGCCGGTGCCGATCATCGCGCCCGCTCGGAGAACCGCAGCAGCCCGACGTCCAGCGCGTCGGCGGTCACCTCCATGACCTGGTTCAGCGTGACGCCGTGCTTGCGCCATCCGGTCCGGGTCGACCTGGACCTGCAGCACTGACCAGCCGCTCGCCCCAGATCGCCACGTTGGCCACGCCGGGCACCCGCAGCAGCGCGGGCCCGGATCTTCCAGTAGGCGATCATCGACATGTCGATCAGCGACGGGTGGACTTGTCCTCGGAGGACAGCCCGATCTTCATGACCCGGCTGGTCGACGACAGCGGCTGGATCATGAACGGCGGGCCGGCCCAGGTCGGCAGCGTCGGCGTGACCGCGCTGACCCGCTCCTGCACCAGCTGCCGGGCCGCGCATCAGGTCGGTGCCCGGCTTGAAGATCAGCTACGATCGACGACAGCTGCGGCGACCGACTTGGACCGCATGACGTCCAGGCCCTCGATGCCGTTGAGCGCCTGCTCCAGCGGGACGGTGACCAGCTCCTCGACCTCGGCGGCCGACAGGCCCAGGCACGGCGTCTGGATCTCCACCCGCGGCGGCGCGAACTCGGGGAACACGTCGACCGGCATGTCGCGGAGCTGGCCGACGCCGAAGAACATCATCATCGCGGCCACGGCGACCACGAGGACCCGGAACTTCAGGCTCGATCCCGACGATCCAGCGCATCATGGCGGTCCGCCCGGCTGCTCGGTCAGTACCCCGACGCCGAGCTCGGTGCCGTACAGCTCGGCCGCACCGACCGTCACGACCGTCCGTGCCCGGCGGCCGGACCGCTGGACAGCACCACCGTCGTCGCGGTCGACGACGTTGACCGCGACCTTCGCCCGCAGGTACGTCCGCGGCGCGGTCACCGTCGAAGACCCAGGTGGCGCCGTTCGCGTCGTAGAGCACGGCCGCGTACGGGACGGTCGGCTGGCCGCCGCCGGCACCGTGGCGGTCTGGATGCCGAGCCGGCTCGGCCGCCTGCTCGGTCAGGGTCACGCGCTTGACTGTCGGAGCCGGCGACGGCCTCGACCTTGGCCGGCTTCGTCCCCGGCGGGCGCGGCCGTCCGCGCACCGCCGACTGGCTGCACGCCAGCGCGACGGCGAGCCCGCCGATCGACAAGCAGGGCCTCGGCCCACCGGGCCTAGCGTGTCGCATCGGCTGGCTCCCTGTCGTCGTCCGTGCGGGTCCGCGCGGTGTCGAGCTGCGCCCGGCCCGCGAAGCGCAGGTACGAGGCCGGCAGGACGAACAGGTTGAGCAGCGTGGTGGTGACCAGGCCGCCGAGGACGACGGCGGCGAGCGGCTGGAGCGACCTCGAAGCCCGGCGGCGACGCCGAGCACCACGAGCGGCAGCCAGCAGGCCGCCGTCGCCAGCGCGGCCGACCAGCACCGGGCCGCTGCGTTCCCGGGCCCGCGCAGGACCAGGTCGCGTCCCGGCTCGCCGCCCTCGCGTTCGAGCCGCTGGTAGCTGCCGGATCTGCACGACCCCGCCGCGGACGGCGATCGCGAGCACGGCGACCAGCCCCATCAGCGCGGCCAGCGACATGCCGTCGTCCCGCAGCGCGGCCACGAGCAGGCCGCCGGCGAGGCGCCACCGGCAGCAGCAGGAACAGCAGCGCCGCCAGCCGCCAGCTGCCGAAGGCGGCCTGCAGCAGGAAGAACAGGGCGATGGCGGCGGCGATCGCCGTACGCCACCGTGCGCTGCCGGGTCTCCTGCTGCTGCGCGGGATCGCCCGAGGACCTCGAGCGTGGTGCTCGAGCGGGAAGGTGACGGCGCGGACGGCGTTCTCGACCTCGCGCGTCACGTCGCCGAGGCCGCGGCCCGCGCACGTCGGCGGTCACGTCGAGGTACCGCGAGACGGCGTCGTGCTGGATGTCGGTCGGGTTGGGGCGGACCCGCACGGTCGGCCACGTCGCCGAGGCGCACCTGGCCGCCCCTCGGGGTGTCGATGAGGAGGTCCTGGATGCTGCTCAGGCTGTGCCGCGTGGCCGGGGTCCCCCAGACCGACGACCGTCGAAGACCTTCTGGCTCCTCGAACAGGCTGGCCGACGGTGATGCCGGAGAGCCAGGGTGGCGGCCGCCCGGCGCACGTCACCGGGCTTGAGCCCGACCGCGGCGCCTTGACGAGGTCGACCTCGACCTCCACGGTCGGCTCCTCCTCCGGCACCGACACCCGCGGCTCGGCGACGCCGTCGACGCCGGCGACGAGCCCCGCGACCTCCTCGGCCTTCGCCTGCAGGACGTCGTAGGTCGCTGGCCGTAGACGCGGACCACGAGCGCGGCGTCCGCGCCGGCCGGGCCGCGCTCGAGCCGCTGCTCCGGGTAGGTCAGCACGTCGCGCGTGCAGGCCGGGGTAGCCCTCGGCCACCGACGGCGATGGCGGCGATGGTCGCGCCGTAGTCGGCCGCCGGCGTCGATGCTGACCCACAGCTCGCCGGAGTCTGACGCCGACGATCTGGTCGGACGGTGATGGCGCGGCCGACGTGGGCGCCGACGCTGCGCACCCCCGGGATCGCCCGCAGCTCGCGGCTGGCCCGGCCGGTGATCCGGGTCATCTCCGGCAGCGAGGTGCCCGGCGCGCCCTTCCAGCTGATCAGCAGGTCCCGGTCCTGCAGCGCCGGGGCGACCGGCTGGTGGCGCAGCGCCGGCAGCACGGCGAGGCCGGCCAGCACCAGGACGCCGGCCGCGGCCGCGACGCCGGCCGGCGCGGCCGACCAGCCGCCGCAGCGCGGCGGCGTGCGCATGTCCCAGCGCGCGGGCCAGCGGCGACTCCGCCGGAGGGCGACCGCGCCGGCCAGCAGCAGCAGCGCCAGCGCCGGCGTGACGGTCAGCGCGACCAGCGATCGAGGCGAGGACGCGAGGACGTAGCCGAGGGCCAGCGGCCGCAGGAGCGCCCCGGTCACGTCGCCCAGCGCCAGCACGGGCACGACCGCCAGGACGGCGACCACCGTGGCGTACGGCGAGGTCGCCCCGCAGCTGGACCGCGGCCGCCGACGGCGGCGGCCAGCCGGCCGTCCGGGCCGTCCTCGGCGGCGCCCGCCGGTCGGCGTCCGCTCAGCAGCGCCCCGACGGCCGCGTCGTCGGCCACGACGGCGACGGCGACCACCAGGCCGGCCACGACCATCACGTTGAGACGCGACGCCCGACCAGGACAGCACGAGCGTCGCCACGGCCAGCGACAGCGGGAACGACACGAGGCTGACCAGCGCCGCCCGCCACCAGCCGGCAAGCAGCGCGCCGAGCACCAGGCCCAGCAGGACCAGGCCGATGACCAGCGACCGGCCGAGGTTGTCGCGGACGGTGTCGAGGAAGCTGGCCGGCCGGTAGACGGCTGGTGTCGACCGTGATCCCGCGCAGGCCGGGCGCCAGCCGGTCGAGCGCCTCCTCGACGTCCCGGGTGACCTGCGAGACGCTCGTGCCCGGGAACTGCTCCACCACCAGCAGCAGGCTCTGGCTCGTCGTTCGCCAGCCCGTCGCCGATGAGCGGCTGGTGGTCCTCGACCACCGTGGCCACGTCCCCGAGCCGCAGCCCCTGCTGCTCGGCGCCGTCGACGGCGACCTGGGCGAGGTCGGCCGCGGTCCGGACCGGCTGGATGTGCTGGATCTCGAGCCGCTGGTTGGCGGTGTCGATGAAGCCGCCGGTGCCCGGGGTGGACGCCTCGACGAAGGTCAGCGGCGACGACCACAGGGCGTTCCCGGCGGAGGTCACCACCGGGTCGAGCGTGACCTTGTGCTGCGCGCAGCCGCGCCGGGTCGACCTGCACCTGCAGCTGCCGGTCGCGCTGGCCCCAGACGGCGACGTTGGCCACGCCGGGGACCGCCGATCAGCCGCTGGCGGATCTTCCAGCGGGCCAGCACGGACATGTCGATCAGCGAGACGTCCCTCGACGAGAGCCCGATCATCATGAGCCGGCTGGTCGACGACAGTCGGCTGGATCACGGCGGGCGGCTTCGACACGGCGGGCAGGGCGTCGCACCATGGTGAGCCGCTCCTGCACGACCTGCCGGGCCTTGATGGGGTCGGTGCCGGGCTCGAAGATCAGGTCGATCCGGGACAGGCCGGGCAGCGAGTCCGAGCGGATCGCCGCGAGCCAGGGCATCCCGTTGAAGAACTCCTGCTCCATCGGGTTGGTGATGAGGTTCTCGACCTCCTCGGCGGAGAGCCCCAGCGCCTCGGTCTGCACCTCCACGCGGGTGGGCCTGAAGTCCGGCAGCGCCTCCACGTCGGCCGTCCTGAGCTGCGAGATCCCGAGGACGAGCAGGACGACGGCCACGGCCAGCACGAGCCGCCGGTAGCGCAGACTCGACCCGATGATCCAGCGCATCCCGCCGGCCCCCCTGTCCTGCCAGCTGATGTCGGGGCGCACCTCGACGGCACAACGGTGGGGCCGTGCGGTCACAGGCAGCTTCACAGCCGCCCGTCAGCGCCTCACAGCCCGCTCAGCGATCACTCACAGCCGCCCGCCGGCGTGGGCTGCCGGGCGCCGTCCCCCGGGCGATCGGGAAATTCCCCTGAGGCGGATCGAGAATCTGGCCGAGCCGGTCCGGATCGGTCGCACCAGGTGTATCACTGAGCTGGGACGCCACGGCGTGGGTCCCTGGACGAGGGGGCGAGTCCATGGATGTCCTGGTGCTGGGCCCGGTGGAGGCGTCGTGCCGCGGAAGCCCGATCGACCTCGGTCCCCGGCAGCAACGGTTGCTCCTGGCGGTGCTGGCGCTGAAGGTCAACCGGCCGGTGCCGGTGGCCCAGCTGGTCGACCTGACCTGGCCGGACACGCCGCCGCCGAGCGCGCAGCACGCGATCCACGTACGGGTCTGCGGGCTGCGGGCCGCGCTGGTCGCCGCCGGGCGCGACGGCCCGGCCGACACCGAGATCGTCACGCGGGGGGACGCCTACCTCCTGCGCGCCGACCCGATGTCGGTGGACGCCCACCGCTTCCGCGCCCTGGTCCGGCGCGCCCGGGTGGAGGCCGACGACGAGGTGAAGGTCGGCCTGCTCCGGGAGGCCGCCGCGCTGTGGCGCGGGCCGGCGCTGACCGGCACCGCACCGCCGGCGGTCGCCGACCGGCTCTGCCGCGGTCTGGAGGAGATCCGGTTGATGGCGGTCGAGGACCGCCTCGACGCGGAGCTCCGGCTGAGCCGGCACCGCGCGGTCCTCGACGAGCTCATCGACCTGGTCGCCGAGCACCCGCACCGGCAGCGGCTCGTCGGCCAGCTGATGCTCGCGCTCTACCGGGACGCACGCGGGCCGGACGCGGTGAGCACGTACCTGACCGCCCGGTCGAGGTTGGTCGACGATCTCGGGCTGGATCCGGACGAGGCGCTCCAGGAGCTCTACCTCCGCATCCTGCGGGGAGACCGGGTGCTCGGGCCGCCGGACGAGCTCATCCACCAGCCGGCCGCGGACTGGGCCGCCGCCCGCGACGGCACAGCCGCCCGGAGACCGGCCGGAGCCGCCGTGCGGCGGTCCGGAGCCGGCTCGCCCAGCTGGCCCGGAGGCTGCAGGGAGGCGTCATGACGATGGCCGGCCCCGCTGTCGAGGCGCGCCGCCTGACGAAGCGGTACGGCCCGCGGACGGCGGTCGACGAGCTCAGCTTCACCGCCGAGCGGGGGGAGGTGCTGGGCCTGCTCGGCGCCAACGGCGCCGGCAAGACGACGACCATCCGGCTGCTGACGACGATGCTCACAGCCGACCGGAGGGGAGTTCTCGGTGGCCGGCGTCCCGCACACCAGCGGAGCCGAGATCCGTCGCCAGGTCGGCGTGCTGCCCGAGAGCGCGGGCTACCCCGGCCGGCAGACCGGCCTGGAGTACCTCGTCTACCAGGCGCGGCTGTTCGGCATGAACCGGGTCGACGCCACTCGGGCGGCCGAGCGGCTGCTGGTGGAGGTCGGGCTGGGAGGCCGGGGCGGGTCCCGAATCTCCACCTACAGCCGCGGCATGCGGCAGCGGCTCGGCGTCGCCCGCGCGCTGCTGAACGAGCCGTCACTCGTGCTGCTGGACGAGCCGACCCTCGGCCTGGATCGCGGCCGGCCAGCGGCAGGTGCTCGACCTGGTCAGCGGCATCTCGGCGCGCACCGGGGCGACCGTGGTGCTGAGCACGCACGCCCTGTCGGACGTGCAGGAGGTCTGCACCCGGGCCCTGGTCATGGAGGCGGGCCGGGTCGGTGGCGGCGGGAACCGTCGCCGAGGTGAGCGCACAGCTGGCCGATGCGGCCCGGCCCGGCGCCGGGGACCGTCCGATGAGGACGGAGGCGGGTCCGGGGCCGGACCTCGCCGGGGGTCCCCGCGGCGAGGCGAGCTGGCGGGTGGTGGCCGGGCAGGAGGCCCGCGACCTGTGGTTCGGTGGCCGGGGCCCGATGCTGCTGTTCGGGTTCAGCGTGCTGATGAGCGTGCTGACCTACCTCACCGCCTCCAGCCAGCGAGCTGAACTTCCTCGAGCAGCGTGAGGCGGTCGGCCTGGCCGCCCAGGTCGCGGTCGCCGTCGGGGTGCTCGTGACGCTGGTGGTCAGCGCGGACGCGCTGAGCGGCGAGCGGGAGCGGGGCACCCTGGAAAACCTGCTGCTCACGTCGGTCCCCCGCCGGTCCATCGCGGTCGGCAAGCTGGTCGCCGCGCTCACGCTGTGGATCGGGATTTTCCTGGTGTCGGCGCCGTACCTCTGGGTGCTGGGCCGCGGTGTCTCCGTGTGGGTGCGGGCCGAGCTGGCCAGCCTGCTCGTCGGCACGGCGCTGGCCGGCCGGGCTGGCCGCGCGTCGGCCTGCTGATCAGCTCGGTGTCGAGCTCGAACAAGGTCAGCCTGTCGGCGAGCCTGCTCCTGCTGCTGGCCCTGTTCACCCCGACCCAGCTCCCGACGGTGCCGCACGGCTGGTTCGGCAGCGGGCTGCGGCCACCTCAACCCGGTCGCCGCCGGGATCGACTATCTCGACGCCGTGCTGGTGGCCGGGCAGAGCTGGACCGCCGGCCTGCCGTCGCTGCTCTCCCCGGTCGCGCTCGCCCTCGTCGCCGGCGGCATCCTGGTCGGCGCGGCTCCCCGGCTGATCCGCCTCCCGGGAGGTGTGCGTCGAGCATGAGCCCCCGGTGGGCGGTCGGGGCGGCCGCCGCGGTGCTGACCGCCCTGCTCGGCCAGGCCCCGGCCGGCGCGGCGGCGCCGGGACCGCCCGCTCCGCCGGCAGCCGGAGGCGGACCGGATCGGCCGGTCACCCTGACGTCGGACCGGTCCCGGGCGAGCGTCGTGGTGGGCGACCGGTTCACCGTCCGGACCCGGCTGGAGAACCGGCGGGAGGCGGCCACCGGCGGCCTTGTCGCCCATCTCACGGTCGTGAGCCTGACCGCCGACGCCGACGTCGACCCGGAGGACTGGTCGTCCCGGCGGACGGTGGAGGTGCCGGCGCTGGCGCCGCGCGCGGGCACCGAGGTGGTCTGGGAGATCCAGGCGGTCAACGCGGGCCGGTTCGCCCTGCACGTGGTGGTGCTGCCGAGCACGGCGACCGGCGGCGGTGCCGTCGCGGCGAGCTCGCTCGTGCACCTGGACGTGTCCGGCCGCCGCACGCTGAATGCGGGCGGCGCGCTCCCGGTGGTGCTGGGCGTCCCGCTGCTGCTGGGTGCCCTGGCCGTCGCCACCCAGGTCTCCGTGGGCCGCGGCGCGTAGCCCGGCCGGACCGGGTGGACCAGAGCGTGTCCTAGACCGGGGTGATCCCGTGCCGGCGGCGGGAGAAGTGCCGGTCCTTGCCGCGGGCCGCGCCCAGCCGGGCGACCAGCTCGGCGCGCAGGTCCTCCGGCTCCACGATCGAGTCCACCACCAGCTCGCCGGCCAGCCGGAGCACGTCGATGTCCTGGTCGTACGCCTCCCGCCGGGCCCGGACGAACTCCGCCCGCTCGGCCTCGTCGGCGATCGCCGCGATCTTGTTGGCGTAGACCGCGTTCACCGCCGCCTCCGCGCCCATCACCGCGATCTTCGCGGTGGGCAGCGCCAGCGTGGCGTCCGGCTCGAAGCCCGGCCCGGCCATCGCGTACAGCCCGGCCCCGTACGCCTTGCGCACCACCACGCAGAACTTCGGCACCGTGGCCTCGGAGATCGCGCTGATCATCTTGGCCCCGTGCCGGATGATGCCCTGCTTCTCCACCGCGCTGCCGACCATGAAGCCCGGCACGTCGGACAGGAAGACCAGCGGCACGCTGAAGGCGTCGCACAGCTGCACGAAGCGGGTCGCCTTGTCGGCCGAGTCGACGAAGAGCACGCCGCCCTTGTGCAGCGAGTTGTTGGCGACCACGCCGACCACCTCGCCGGCCAGCCGGGCGAAGCCGAGGGTCACCTCGCGGGCCCACCGGGCCTGGATCTCGAAGTACGAGTCCTCGTCGACCAGCGCCTTGACGTACCGGCGCATGTCGAAGGCCCGCCGCTCGCTGGCCGGCACCAGCGCCCGCAGGTCGCCCGGGCCGGCCGGGCGGGCCTCGGCCGCCGGCGGGGTGCCCTGCCAGCTCGACGGCAGGTACGACAGGTAGCGGCGGACGACGTCGAGCGCCTCCGGCTCGTCCCGGCAGAGGAAGTGGCCGACCCCGGACTCGGTGGTGTGCACCTTGGCCCCGCCCATCGCCTCCAGCGTGGTCTTCTCCCCGGTCACCATCTCGACCATCCGGTCCGACCCGAGATACATGGAGGCGTTGCCGTCGACCATCGCGACCACGTCGCAGAAGGCCGGGATGTACGCCCCGCCGGCCGCCGACGGCCCGAACAGCGCGCACACCTGCGGGACCGACCCGGACGCGCGCACCTGGTTCCAGAAGATCCTGCCGGCGCCGCGCCGGCCCGGGAACAGGTCGACCTGGTCGGTGATCCGGGCCCCGGCCGAGTCGACCAGGTAGACCATCGGCACGCCGGTGCCGTACGCCCGCTCGATGATCCGGATGATCTTCTCCACCGTGCGGGCGCCCCAGGAGCCGGCCTTGACGGTGGAGTCGTTGGCCATCAGGCAGACCGGCCGGCCGTCGATGCGGGCCTGCCCGGTGACCACGCCGTCGGCCGGCAGGTCCCCGGCCAGCGCGTTCGCGAACATCCCGTCCTCGACGAACGAGCCCTCGTCCACCAGCAGCCGGACCCGCTCGCGGGCGAACAGCTTGCCCTTGGCCGCGTTGGCCTCGTGGTAACGGGCCGCCCCGCCCTTCTCGACGGTCGCCCGCACCTCGCCCAGCCGCACCTCGTCCACACCCCAGTTCTACCGGACGGCCGGCGGCCCGCGACCGCGGTATGAGCTATCCGATATCTGCCGCGGTGGGCGTCTCCCTCCCTAGCGTGGGGTTCCCTGCACCCCTCCCCCTCAAGGAGTGATGGGATGAAGCGAACCCTGGCCGGCCTCGCCGCGGCGATCCTGCTGCCGGCCGGCATCGTCGCCGCCCTCGGCACCCCCGCGGCCGCGGCACCCGCCGCGCCGGCGGCGGCCCCGACCGCGAACGCCGCCTCGCCGGCGATGCTCACCGCCCTCCAGCGCGACCTCCGGCTCACCGAGGCCCAGGCCCGCGCCCGGATCTCCACCGACAGCAACGCCAGCCGGATCGAGCTCAAGCTCCGCAAGCAGCTGGGCAAGGCGTTCGCCGGCGCCTGGCTGACCGCCGACGCGACGTCGTTCGTCGTCGCGGTCACCGACTCCCGCCGGGCCGCCGAGGTGACCGCGGCCGGCGCGACCCCCAAGGTCGTCGCCCGGGACGCCGCCACCCTCGACGCGGTCAAGGCCGGCCTCGACCGGGCCGCCGCCAAGGCCCCGGCCGCGTCCGTGCCGGGCTGGTACGTCGACGTGCAGACCAACTCCGTCGTGGTGCTCGCCCGCGGCGGCACCGCGGCCGCGCGCGCCTTCATCCGGGCCAGCGGGGTCACCGCCGCGGCCGTCCGGGTGGTCGCCTCCACCGAGACCCCGCGGACGCTGTACGACGTCCGCGGCGGCGACGCGTACTACATGGGCGGGCGCTGCTCGGTCGGCTTCTCGGTCAACGGCGGCTTCGTCACCGCCGGGCACTGCGGCACCCCGGGCACCGCGACCCAGGGCTACAACCAGGTGGCGCAGGGCACCTTCCAGGGCTCCTCGTTCCCGGGCAACGACTACGCCTGGGTCGCGGTGAACAGCAACTGGACCCCGCAGCCGTGGGTGAACAACTACAGCGGCGGCAACGTCACGGTGGCCGGCTCGACCGAGGCGGCGGTGGGCGCGGCGATCTGCCGGTCCGGCTCCACCACCGGCTGGCGCTGCGGCACCGTCCAGGCCAAGAACCAGACGGTCAACTACGCCGAGGGCAGCGTCAGCGGCCTGACCCGCACCAACGCCTGCGCCGAGCCGGGCGACTCCGGCGGCTCCTGGCTGAGCGGCCAGCAGGCGCAGGGCGTCACCTCCGGCGGCTCCGGCAACTGCAGCGTCGGCGGCACCACCTACTTCCAGCCGGTCAACGAGATCCTCTCCGCGTACGGCCGGACGCTGGTCACCAGCGGCGGCGGCGAGCCGCCGCCCCCGCCGCCCGGCTGCTCGGGCTACGAGTTCACGGTGAGCGGCTCGCTGTCCAGCGGCGGCAGTGCCTACCAGCCCAACGGCAGCTACTACTACTCCGCCGCCTCCGGCAGCCACCGCGGCTGCCTGGACGGGCCGACCGGCACCGACTTCGACCTCTACCTGCAGAAGTGGAACGGCTTCGGCTGGTCCGTCGTCGCCCAGGGCATCACCGCCGCCCCGGACGAGACCGTGTCGTACACCGGCACGGCCGGCTACTACCGGTGGCGCGTGCACGCGTACAGCGGCTCCGGCAGCTACACGCTCGGCTACAGCAACCCGTAACCCGGACCGGGCCGCCCGCACCGTCGCCGCGGTGCGGGCGGTCCGCCCTTACCGCGACCGGCCCACCGGGGCATGGACCAAGTGGTCTGACGACCCTTACCGTTCGGCCATGGACCTTGAGATTCGGCACCTCAAGGTGGTCTGTGCGATCGCCGACACCGGCAGCCTCACCAAGGCAGCCGCGCTGCTCGGCCTGGCCCAGCCGGCCCTGACCGCGCAGCTGCAGCGGATCGAGCGGCGGCTGGGCGGCCCGCTGTTCGACCGGGACCGGCGCGGCGCCCGGCCGACCGCGATGGGCGAGCTGGTGCTGTCCCGGGCCCGGGTGCTGCTCGGCGCGATGAAGGGCCTGGAGGACGAGGCGGCCCGGCTGGCCGGCGCCGGGGGAACCCTGGCCCGCTACCGGTTCGGCAGCGTGAACAGCCCGATCCTCGGCGGGCTGGTGCACCGGCTCGCCGCCGAGCAGCCCGAGGCGCAGGTGAGCACGTACGGCAGCTGGTCGGCCGAGGAGCTGGCCCGGATGGTGCTCGGCGGCCGGCTGGACTTCGCGCTGTGCGGCACCTGCGGCGAGTCGGTGCCCTCGACCGAGGCCGGCATGGCCTGGCGGGCGGTGTCGGTCGACCCGGTCTTCGTGATGCTGCCGGAGACCCACCGGCTGGCCGCGCGGCCGGAGATCGCGCTGGCCGACCTGGCCGGCGAGCAGTGGGCGGTGGCCCGCGGCGACGGCTGCTTCGGCGACTGCTTCGGCGCCGCCTGCCTGCGGGCCGGCTTCACCCCGCGGACCATCTACGAGGCCGACTCCCTCGGCTGCCTCGACCTGGTCGACTCCGGCGAGGCGGTGGGGCTGTGCCAGGCCGCGACCCGGCCGGTCGCCGGGCTGGTCGCCCGGCCGCTGGCCGGGGCGCCGCTGCGCTGGCGGCTGATGCTCGGCTGGTACGCCGAGGGGCCCGCGGCCAGCTCCGCCGACCTGGTCTTCGCGCACGCGGTGGCCTCGTACACCGAGCTGCTGGCCCGCAACGAGCCGTACCGGGCCTGGCTGCGCGACCACCCCGGCTTCGGCGCCCAGGACGCCGCGGCCGAGCCGGCCGCGGTGGCGCCCTAAGGTCCGGGGGTGACCCGGACCTTCGACGACTTCCACCCGGGCGAGCGCTTCGACCTCGGCACGGTCGTGGTGGACGAGGCGGAGATGCTCGCCTTCGCCCGCCGCTTCGACCCGCAGCCCTTCCACGTGGACGCCGAGGCCGCGGTGCACACCCCGTTCGGCGGGCTGATCGCCAGCGGCTGGTACACCGCGTCGCTGTTCATGCGGCTGTACGTGGACGCGGTGCTGGCCGACTCGACCAGCCAGGGCTCGCCGGGGCTGTCCGAGCTGCGCTGGCTGTTCCCGGTGCGGGCCGGCGACGAGCTGCGCGGCACGCTGGTGGTGCTGGAGGCGACCCCGTCGGAGACCCGGCCCGGGCGCGGCACCGTGGTGCTGCGGGGCGAGCTGCGGCGCGGCGCCGACCCGGTGGTGCGGATGACCTTCCGCGGCCTGTTCGGCCGCCGGGCCGGCTAGCGGCAACCTCCCGGGCCGTCGGGCCGGTCTCTCTGGCAGGACCACGGCCGAGGCGTGAGCAGTCGGGCCGGGTGAGCGGTCGGGCCGGGTGACCGGCCGGGCCGGAGGAGGAGTCAGGCCGGCGGGGCGAGCAGCGGGACCGGCTCGCCCCGCCAGCCGCGCGGCACCACCGCGAAGGCGTCGGCCAGCGCGGCCCCCCACAGGTTCCCCGGCCGGTCCCGCCCCAGCGGCTCGACCGTGTCGCCGGCGCGGCTGACCGGCAGCACGCGGGTCGGCCCGTCCTGCTCGGGCACTCCGGTCAGCCGGGCGGTGGCCAGGTCGGGCAGCGGGCGGCCGGTGAGCCCGGCCAGCAGCGGGCCGAGCAGGGTCAGCACCGCCACCAGGGCCGCGTACGGGTTGCCGGGCAGCGCCACCAGCCACCGCCCGCCGGGCAGCTCGGCCAGCCGCTGCGGGTGGCCGGGCCGGCAGTCCACCCCGTCCACCAGCACCCGGGCGCCCAGCTCGCGCAGCGCCGCGGCGACCAGGTCGGCCGGCCCGCCGCCGGCCCCGCCGCTGGTCAGCACCACGTCGCCGGCCGCGGCGGCGACCGCGGCGGCCAGCGTGGCCGCGTCGGTGTCCGGCACCGCCGCCGCCGGCAGCGGCTCGCCGCCGAGCGCGCGCACCCAGCCGGGCAGCGCCGGGCCGACCGCGTCCCGGACCAGCCCGCCGCCGGACCCGCCGGCGTGCACCAGCTCGTCGCCGGTGAGCAGGGCGGCCACCCGCGGCCGGGGCCGGACCGCGAGGACGTCCAGGCCGCCGGCCGCGGCCAGGCCGACCACGGTCGGCGTCACCGGCGTGCCGGCCGGCAGCAGGTCGGCGCCGAGCGGCACGTCCTCGCCGACCCGGCGGACGTGCCGCTCCGGCCTCGGGCGGCTTGATCGCGACGAGCTCGCCGCCGGCGACCGCGGCCAGCTCGGCCGGCAGCACCGCGACCGTGCCGGCCGGCACCGGCGCGCCGGTGGCCACCTCGACCGCCTCGCCGGGTCCGACCGGCGGCGGCGTGCCCGGGCCGGCCAGCACCCGGCCGGTCAGCCGCCAGGGCCCGGCCAGGGAGCCGACCGCGTAGCCGTCCATGGCCGAGCAGTCGAAGGCCGGCACCGGGGTGGCGGCGCGCAGCGGCACGGCCAGCACGCCGGCCGCCGCGGCGAGCGGCACCGTCGCGGCGGGCAGCGGGGTCGGCGCGCGGTGCGCCGCGAGCCGGGCCTCGGCCCAGGCCACCCTCACCCCGCCTGGTCCCCCGCCGTCTGGTCCCGCCGTCCCGCCCCCGCCGTCCCGGCGTCGGGCAGCGCACCGGCCGCCCCGGCCGCCCCGGACGCGGGCCAGGCGGTGGCGAGCGCGGTGATCCGGGCGGCCAGCGCCCGGGCCGCCCCCACCGGCTCGTCGGCGCGGCCGGCGGCCAGGCCGAGCAGGAACGCGGTCAGCGGCGCCGCCGGCCGGGCCACCCCGTGCGCCACGTCCCGGGCCAGGTCGAGCACCAGGTCGCGGCTGCCGCCGTCGACCGCGCCGGCCAGGTCGAGCTCGGCCACCACCGCGGCGGTCCAGTCCTCCAGCGTGCTCACGCCGATCCCCCCTGCTCCGGCCGCCACTCCCGCGCGGTGGCCAGGTCCCGCGGAGTGTCGCAGTCGAACCAGGGCGGCAGCCCGGCACCGTCCGCGGTCAGCCGCACCACCGGCCCGGTCGCGGCGGCCAGCACCGCCCGCAGCGCGACCCCGGCCGGCCCGCCGACCCGACCCAGCGCGGCCCGCAGCGCCGCGGTCTTCCAGACCGCGCAGAGCAGCTGGTCCCGCCCCTCGGCGTCCACCGGCAACGCCACCGCGGCCCCGCGCTCCCCGGCCAGCGCCGCCCGCAGCCGGCGCACCGTCGCCGCGTCCAGGAACGGCAGGTCCGCGGCCAGCACCGCCACGGTCGGCGCGCGCACCCCGACCAGCCCGGCGACCAGCGCCGCGACCGGGCCGCCGCCGGGCGGCTCCTCCCGGGTGACCAGGTCGACCGGCACGTCCCGGACCGACGGCCCGACCACGATGGAGCGGTCCGCGTCCCGGACCGCGGCCAGCACCCGCTCGGCCAGCGTGCTGCCGCCGATCCGCAGGTTCGGCTTGGCCACCCCGCCGAGCCGGCTGGCCCGGCCGCCGGTCAGCACCACCGCGTCGTACGGCCCCGGCAGCGGCCCGGTGACCGGGTCGATCGGGCGGGTCATCCGGGCACCGCGGCGCCGACCGCGAGGCGGTCCCGGCCGGCGTAGACGTTGCCGTGCCGGCCGCGCAGGAAGCCGACCAGCGTCACCCCGAACTCCTCGGCCAGCGCGACGGCCAGCGACGACGGCGCCGACACCGACGCGACCACCGGGATGCCGGCGGCGACGGCCTTCTGCACGATCTCGTAGCCGGCCCGCCCGCTGACCAGCAGCACCGCCCCGGCCAGCGGCAGCCGGTCGCCGAGCAGCGCCCAGCCGACCAGCTTGTCCACC
The DNA here is from genome assembly GCA_963849885.1 of uncultured Actinomycetota bacterium. GTDB lineage: Bacteria > Actinomycetota > Actinomycetes > Mycobacteriales > CADCTP01 > CADCTP01. Next base: position 559,286 of record CAWKIV010000006.1, read on the forward strand.
GCGTTGTGCCGGCCGACGTCCTCCCGGGCGGCCAGCAGCGTGCCGTCCGGCTCGAACAGCCCGGCCGCGTGCAGCCCGCCGGTCGCCGCGAACAGCCCCTGCGTCTCCCGCAGCGTGTCCGGCAGCCCGTACAGGGTCTCGACGGGGACGGTCGGTCCGGGCGCGACCGGGCGCAGCCCGCGTTCCCGCAGCGCGTCCAGGGAGGCGGATCCGCACACCCCGCAGGCGCTGGACACCAGCCCGACCCGGGCCGGCTCGGGCGGGGCGGGCGCGTCCATCTCGACCGTCACCACGTTGAACTGCTGGTCCGGCCGGTCCACGTCCGCGCAGTACGACACCTGGCGGGGCGGGCCGGCCAGCAGCCCCTCGCCGTGCAGGAAGCCGACCGCCAGCTCGAAGTCGTGCCCGGGGGTCCGCATGGTGACCGCGATCCGGCCGGACCGGCCGCCGGCGGCGACCCGCACCTCCAGCGGCTCCTCGGTCACCAGCGCGTCCCGGCGCCGCACCTCGGTGTCGCCGTCCAGCGTCCAGATCCGTACCCGGGTGGACGGCCCCGGCCGCTCGGCGCTCACCTCCCCAGTCTCCCCCGGCCCCGGTCGTGCAACCCGCTCATGACAGACCGTCACGACATGGCGTGATTCGGCCCACGCTCTGCTTCGGGAACGATTCAGATAGCGTGGCCGCTGTACGGGGTGTCCGACCACATCCGGAGGGAGGGAGTGCACGTGCGCAAGCTCCGCGCGATCCTCGGCCGCTTCGACCGCTGGACGCTCGACGTGTTCAACCCGCAGTACCCGCTGCCCACCAAGCGGTAGGCAGCTCCACCCGGGCGCGACGCACACCGACGTGCGTCGCGCTCAGTCGTGTCCGGCTCCGGGTGGGCCGGCACGGAGCCGGCGCCGGTCGTCCGGCAGCCGCTCGGTCAGCCCGCGCCGGTCCAGCAGCTCCAGCAGCGGCACGGCCACCCGCCGGGTGGTGCCGAGCGCCCGGCGCGCCTCGGACAGCGTGAACGGCTGGGGCAGGCCGGCCAGCAGCTCGGCCGCCCGGTCGTCGGCGCCGGGCAGCAGGTGGATCCCGTCGGCCACCCGCAGCAGGGCGCCGGCCCGGACCGCGGCGGCCAGCTCGCGGCGGCCGAGGCCCAGCCCGGCCAGCCGGTGGGCCTCCGGGGCGGCGTACGGGGCCGCGGCCAGGTCCGCCCGGACCGCGTCCACCGCCGCCCGCAGCTCGGCCGGCACCGCGTTGGCGGCCGCGGTCGTGACCCGCCCGTCCCGCACCACCAACCCCACCCCCGCCGGCGGCGGGGCGGCCGGGTCGGCTCCGGGCGGGGCGGTGAGCAGGGCGGGGACGAGGCGGGCGTCCGGCAGCCCCAGCCGCTGCCGCGCCGCCTCCACCGGCAGCCCGTGCTCCAGCGGGTGCGCGGCCGCGTGCGCCGCCACCTCAGCCGCCAGCGCCGCCCGCCACCGCGCCGCGTGGCCGGGATCGACCCACCACTCCCCGGCCCGCACCGCCCCGGCCGGCTCGGGCACGCCCATCGCCCGCAGCGCCGCCGCCCGCACCGCCCCGCGCCGGCGCAGCTCGCCGGCCCCGTCCGGCCGGCCGTCCAGTGTGGACAGCTCGGCGGCCCGGGCGGCGGCGGCCCCGCGCCGGCGCAGCGGCGGCGGGTCGACGTCGAGCACCCGCAGCCCGCCGGCCACCAGCCGCCGGCCCGGGTCGCGCAGCAGCACCCGGTCGCCGACGTGCAGCGGCAGCGCCCGGGCCGGCCCCAGCCGGAGCGTGTCCGTCCCGAGTGGACGGACCCGGACCGGCACCGCCGCGGACCCGGCGTGCAGCACCAGCTCGGCCGGCAGCTCGGCCACCGGCAGGCCGGCCAGCCGGCCGTCCAGCTGCGCCGGCGCCGCCCACTCCCCCGGCGTGACCAGCGCCGCGCCGCGGGCCACCGCGTCGACCGGCACGCCGCGCAGGTTCACCGCCACCCGCGCGGTCCCGGTCACCGTGCCGACCGGCTCGCCCTGCGACTGCAGGGCGCGCACGCCCACCCGCCGCCCGCCGGGCACCAGCTCCAGCTCGTCGCCGACCCGCAGCGTGCCGGCGCCGAGCGTGCCGGTCACCACCGTGCCGCTGCCCCGGACGGTGAAGGCCCGGTCCACCCACAGCCGCACCGGCGCGCCCGGGTCCGGCACCGGCAGGCCGGCCAGCAGCCGGTCCAGCGCGGCCCGCAGGTCGGCCAGCCCGGCGCCGGTGGTGGCGCTGACCGCGACCGCCGGGACCGCGCCGAGCGAGGTCGCCGCCGCCTCGGCCCGCGCCCGGGCCGCCACCGGGGCCGGGTCCGCCAGGTCGCTGCGGGTCACCGCGATCAGCCCGTGCCGTACGCCGAGCGCGTCGATCGCGGCGAGGTGCTCGACCGACTGCGGCATCCAGCCGCCGTCCGCGGCCACCACCAGCAGCACGGCCGGCACCGGGCCGACCCCGGCCAGCATGGTCGGCACGAAGCGCTCGTGCCCGGGCACGTCCACGAACGCGACGCCGGCCCCGGACGGCAGCGTGGTCCAGGCGAAGCCGAGGTCGAGCGTCATGCCGCGCCGGCGCTCCTCCGCCCACCGGTCCGGCTCCATCCCGGTGAGCGCCCGCACCAGCGTCGACTTGCCGTGGTCGACGTGGCCGGCGGTGGCGACGACGTGCATGTCAGTCCACAGTGGAGGATGCGGCCAGCACCGCGCGGCGGAGCGCGGCGTCGTCGGTCTCCTCGACCGCGCGCAGGTCGAGCAGGCAGCGGCCGCGCTCCAGCCGGCCGAGCACCGCCGGGTCGCCGGTCCGCAGCCGGTCCGCGTACGGCGCCGGCAGGCTCACCGCCGCGCTCGGCAGCGTCACCCCGGGCGCGCCACCGCCCCCCACCGCGGCCGAGCTGTCCACCGCCTCGGCGTCCACACCGGACGCCCGCAGCAGCGCGGCCAGCCGGTCGGCCCGCTCCCGCAGCGCCGCCGGGTCGGCCGCCAGCGCCCGCGCGGTCGGCGGGGCCGGGCCGCGCAGGGTCGCCTCCAGCGCGGCCAGGGTGAGCTTGTCCACCCGCAGCGCCCGGGCCAGCGGGTGCCGGCGCAGCCGGTCGACCACGTCGGCCCGGCCGAGCAGCAGCCCGGCCTGCGGGCCGCCGAGCAGCTTGTCGCCGCTCGCGGTGACCAGCGCGGCCCCGGCCCGCAGCGCGGACGCGGCGTCCGGCTCGGCCGGCAGCGCCGGCAGCGGGCCGAGCAGCCCGGAGCCGGTGTCCACCACCACCGGCGCCGGCAGCGTCGCCAGCTCCGCGGTCGGCACGCTGGAGGCGAAGCCGGTGACCACGAAGTTGGACGGGTGCACCTTGAGCACGAAACCGGTCTCCGGGCCGACCGCGGCGGCGTAGTCGGCCAGGGTGACCCGATTGGTGGTGCCGACCTCGCGCAGCCGGGCGCCGGTCGACACCAGCAGGTCCGGGATCCGGAAGCCGTCGCCGATCTCCACCAGCTCGCCCCGGGCGAGCACGATCTCCCGGCCGGCGGCCAGCGCGGTCGCCGCCAGCACCAGCGCGGCGGCGCCGTTGTTGACCACGTGCACCGCCTCGGCCGCCGGCACCGCGGCGGCCAGCGCCCCGAGCGCGCCGCGCCCGCGCCGCCCGCGCCGGCCGGTGGCCAGGTCCAGCTCGACGTCGGTGGTGCCGGCGGCGGCGAGCACCGCGGCCCGCGCGGCCACCGACAGCGGCGCCCGGCCGAGGTTGGTGTGCAGCAGCACGCCGGTCGCGTTGAGCACCGGCCGCAGCGTGGCCGGCACCGCGGGCAGGTCGGCCAGCACGGCCGGCACCACCGCGTCCGGCTCCAGCGCGCCGGCCCGGACCCGCTGCTGGGCCGCGGCCACCGCCTCGCGGACCAGCGTGCGGCCGAGCCGGCCGACCGCCCCGTCCAGCCGCGGGTCGCCCAGCACGGCGTCGGTCCGCGGCACCCGCCGGCGCGGGTCCGGCTCCGCTTCCGGGGCGGTCACGCCGTCACGGTACGACCCCGGGCCGGTCGGCGGCCGGGCAGGTCAGCGACGGTGCGACCGGTCGGGCCGGCACCGGCGGCGGACGGACTCCGGCCCGGAGCCCGTACTTAGCCGTCGCGGGCACCGGGAATTAGCTCAGGGCCTCGGACTCTCCGCATTACTCAGTATGGTGACGACGGTCACCACACAATCTTTTTACTGTGTGTTTTCGATCTATTACGGATAGTGATTGATCGAGCGTTCGGAGCTTCGGATCCATGGGGGAGAGACCGGCGTTGCCGTCGAGCAGTGCAGACGCAGACCACCCGACCCGCCGCCGTTCGTACCGGCCGGTGCTGATCGCCGCCGCGGTCGTCGCGATCGCGGTCGCCGCCGGTGCCGTCGTCACCGCCGGCCGGAACGGCGACCGGACCCCGGCCGCCGGGCCGGCCCCGGCGACCGAGCTGGCCGCCGCGCCGCTGGACGGCGGCGCCCCGGTCGTCGAGGCGAAGACCGCCCCGCTCAGCCCGGGCGAGCTCGCCCTGCAGCTGCAGGCGCTGCTCGGCCAGCACACCGTGCTCGCCGCCGACATGATGCGCGGCCGGCTGCGCGACGACCCCGACCTCGCCCAGGCGGCCAACGCGGCGCTGGGCAAGAACACCGACGCGATGGGCAAGCTGGTCGGCGGCGCCTTCGGCAGCCAGGCCGCGACCACCTTCACCCCGCTGTGGTCCAACCACGTCACCGCGCTGTTCAACTACGCCCGCGGGCTGGCCGACGGCGACGCCACGGTGCAGAGCCAGGCGAAGGTCACCATCACCCGGTTCGAGACCGACCTGGCCGAGTTCTTCGTCGCCGCCGCCCAGGGCCGGCTGCCCCGCGCCGCCGCCGTGGCCGCGGTGACCGCGCACATCGAGCACCTGGTCGGCCAGGCCGACGCGTACGCGGCGGAGGACTGGACCCGGGCCGACCAGCTCTACCGGCAGGGCTTCGCGCACGCCTTCGAGCTGGGCAAGTCGCTCGCCGCCACGCTGCTGCCGCCCGAGCAGGCCGCCGTGCTCGGCACCCCGGGCTGGCGGCTGCGCTCGGCGCTCACCCAGCTGCTCGGCGAGCACGTCGAGCTGGTGGTCGGCGCGATGCGCGCCGGGGTCACCGACGCCGCCGGCTTCCGGGCCACGGCGGCCGCGGTCAACGGCAACACCACCGACCTGGCCGGCGCCGTCGACACGCTCTTCGGCGCCTCCGCGGCCCGCAGCTTCCAGTCCCTGTGGGCCGACCACATCGACCTGCTGGTCGGCTACGCGGCCGCGATCGCCAAGGGCGACGACAGCGCGCGCGGCGCGATCGGCGGCAAGCTGAACGCGTTCGAGGGGCAGCTGGCCGCCTTCCTCAACACCGCGACCGGCGACAAGATCGCCTCCGCCGCGCTGGCCAGGGCGCTGCAGTCGCACGACGCGATGCTCCGCCAGCAGGTGGACGCATTCGTCGCCAAGGACTACGCCACCGCGCACGACGTGGCGTACGCGACGTACCAGGAGATGTTCGGGCTGGCCAAGCAGCTGGCCGACGCGTTCGGGCTCAAGGTGGCGGCCCGGCTCCCGGTCGGAGCGGCGGATACCGGCCGCGGCGGGACGGCTCCGGTAACCGGAGGGCGCTGAGGTGCGGCCCGGCCCGGCGGCGACCGCGCTGGCCGGCGCGGTGCTGCTGGCCGCGCTGACCGGCTGCGGCGGCTCGTCCCCGGCCGGCGCGGCGACGCGCGCCACCCCGTCGCCCGTCGCGTCCCCGGCCGCGGACGACTTCAAGTCGGTCCGCACGTACGACGCGGTCGCCCGGCCGGTCCGGCTGCGCATCCCGGCGGCGGGCGTGGACACCGAGCTGGAGCAGCTCGGCCGCGCCCCGGACAAGAGCATCGCGCTGCCCAGCCGGCCGGAGCTGGCCGGCTGGTTCTCCGGTGGGCCCCGGCCCGGCCAGCCCGGCCCGGCGGTCATCATCGGCCACGTCGACTGGGACTCCGGCCCGGCGGTCTTCCTCCGGCTGTCCCGGCTGCGGCCGGGTGACACTGTGCTGGTGGACCGCGCGGACGGCAGCACCGCGACGTTCCGGGTCACGCGCCTGGAGCAGGTGGCGAAGCGCGACTTCCCCACCGACGAGGTGTACGCGCCGGACCTGGCGCCGTCGCTGCGGCTGATCACCTGCGGGGGACGCTTCGACCGCGGTACGGGGAGCTATCGGGACAATGTCATCGTCTTCGCGGCGCCGGCCTGACCGGCGGTGGTGGGCCGCGGCGGCGCTGACCGCCGCCGCGGTCACCGGCGCGCTCGGCCTGGCCGCCCCGGCCGGTGCGGCGCCCACGCTGGCGGTGGTCGCGGTGCAGCCGGCCGGCGACGAGGTCACCCTCGTCGCCGCCGTGACGCCGGTGCCGGGCGCGGCGCTGCCGGCCGGCGACTTCCGGCTCAGCGACGCCGGCGGCGGCACCGTCGCCGCCACCGCCGCGCCGGTGCTGTCCGGCGAGCTGGCCACCGCGCTGGTCCTGGACACCTCCGAGGCCGGCGCCGCCGCCCTGCAGGGCGGGGTCAACGGCGCGGCCAGCTTCCTGCTCCAGCTCCCCGACGGGGCCCGCACGCTGGTGGTCGCCGACGGCGGCCCGGCCACCCTGCTGGCGCCGCTCACCCCGGGCGCGACCACCGCGATCGCCGCCATGAACGCGGTCCGGCCCGGCGGCGACCGGGAGACCGGCTCGGCCGTGCAGGTGGCGCTGGACGGGCTGCCGGCGGTGCGCGGCCGGCCCCGGGTGCTGCTGCTGCACACCGGCGCGGCCGACGCCGGCGGGGAGCCGGCGGCCGCGCTGGCCGGCCGGCTGCGGGCCGCCGGGGTGCTGCTCGCGGTGGTGGCCACCGGCCCCGACCAGCGCTACTGGGCGCAGGTGGCCGCCGACACCGGCGGCGTGCTGGTGTCCGGCCGCGGCGCGGCCACGCTCGGTGCGTTCGACCGGGTCGCCGGGGTGCTGCGCGGGCGGTACGCGGTGACCTTCCCGCGGCCGGCGGTGCTGCCGGCCACCATGCGGCTCTCGGTGCGGGTGGACGACCAGACGGCGAGCGCGCCGGCGGTGGTGCCGGTCCAGCCGGTCGTCAGCGCGCCGGTGCCGGGCGAGCGGGAGCCGGGCGGCGGGTCCGGGGCCCGGTGGTGGCTCGTGCTGCTGGTCGTGCTGGTGGTGGCGGGCGCGGCCGGGTCGGTGCTGCTGGTCCGGCGGCGGGCCGGGACGCCGGTGCGGAGCGGAGCCGGACGAGCCGGAACCGGCCGCGCTGCCGCACCCGCGCCCCGCGCCGGCCGCGGACATCGAGGAGGAGCTCACCCCGCCGCTCCCACCGTTGCCGCGCCGCCGGCCCGGCGCGAGCACGGCGATCCCACCCCTGGCGCCAACCCCCGCCCCGACCGCCGCCTCTGCCGCCAACCCCCGCCCCGACCCCGCTCCCGCCGGCACCGGCAGCTCGGACCGATCCGGCCCCGGCGGCGCCCGCGACCGAGCCGGCCCGGCCCGGCCCCACCGCCGCGGCCGCCGCGCCGCTGGATCTCGACCGGGAACCGTACGAGCGCCTCGACGCCCAGGTCGGCGACGCCGCCGAACAGGTCGTCGCCGGCCGCCTCGACGCCGCGCACGCCGTCGCCCGGATCGCCTTCGCCGCCCGGGGCCGGCTCGAGCTGCTCGACCGGGTGATCGAGACGGAGCGGCGGCTGGCCGGCGCCAACCTCGGCGGGGGTCCCTCCTCGGACGTGGTGCTGGGCCTGCTCACCGCCGCCCGCCGGATCGTGGCCGGCGAGGTCGCCCTGGTCGGCCCGGCCGGCGTCCGGGTCGAGCAGGGCACCCGGATCGGGCCGGACGGCCGGCCCCGGCACGTCCTCCGGCTGACCGGCCGGGACCGGCTGGTCCGGGAGTGCCGACCGCCGGCGAGCTGGCCCGGCACGTCGACCTGGCCAGCCTCACCCCCGACTCCCCCACCACCTGACCGGCCCAGACCCGCGACCCGCGGCCGGGCGCGCCGGTCAGGCCGGGCCCGGCGCGCGCCGCCCGGTGTGGGCATCGAGCCGGGCGGTGAACGTCGCGGTGTCCCAGCCCTCCGCCAGCGCCTGCCGGACGAGCTCGGCCTGGGTCTGCGGGGCCAGCCCGCCGACCGGCTGGTCGCGGTCGAGGTTGGTGGGGAACGCGTACCCCTCCGCCGACGCCGCGACGACGTTGTCCAGCTCCCGCGCACCGGCGCCGGCCGCCCGCCGCCGGGCCAGCACCGGGTAGAGCGCCCGGCTCATCGCGACCCGGTCGACGCTCTCCATCGCCCGGCCGAAGGCGGAGGAGACCTGCAGGAGGTTGGCCATCCGGCGCACGTCCGCGGACCGGTTGGTGCCGGCGCCGTGGAAGAGGGCCGGGTTGAAGAACGCCGCGTCGCCGGTCCGCAGCGGCAGCTGGACGTGGTGCTCGTCGAAGTAGCGGGTGAACTCCGGCTGGTGGAACGCGACGTACCCGGCCTCGTACTTCTGCGAGTGCGGCAGGTACATCGTCGGTCCGGTCTCGACCGGCATGGCGCAGTGCGCGACCGCGCCCTGCAGGGTCATCAGCGGGGAGAGCCGGTGCACGGCCGCCGGGTAGGCCAGCGACCGGTCGAGCGACATGAAGCCGAGGTGGTAGTCGCGGTGCGCGACCTGCGCCTGCCCACCGGGGTTGACCACGTTGACCTGGGAGGTGACCTGGTAGCCGGGGCCGAGCCAGGCCTCGCTGACCAGGGCGAGCACGTCGTTGGCGTAGTAGTCGGCGAAGACCTCCGGCGCCCGCAGCGCGAGCTTGTCCAGCGCGCCCCAGACCCGGTCGTTCGCCCCCGGCTTGGCGAAGTGGTCGCCGGCGGTGCCGCCGGCCGCCCGCTGCTCCGCGATCATCGCGGTGAAGACCGCCGTGGCTCGGTCCACAATGGACCGGTCCGGGTACGCCCCCCGGAACACCACGATCCCGGGCCCGTCGAGCAGGGCGCGGGCCAGCTCGGCCTGCACCTCCCGGCGCTCCGCGGTGCCGGCGCGCTCGCGCAGCCGCGACCCGTAGACGAGCACGCCCTGCTCGACGGACTCCGCGTACGGGTAGTCGGCCGGGTCGGTGGTCTGCTCGACCACGGCCCGGAAGTCGTCCAGGCGGCAGTCCTCCGGCCGGAACCAGGAGCGGACCGGCGTGGCGAGGCTCGGCGGGGTCATGGCGGGACGTCCTTCCCGGAGGCGGCGGCTGTCCCGAGCGTACGGCCGCGATCGCCTCAGGAAACCTTGCGAAGACCTCAAGAACGCCTCAGGATCGGTCGGCGTGGCCCACGAGTACAAGGTCCGGGAGATCGCGGCCCAGGCCGGCCTGAGCAAGGCGACCGTCGACCGCGTGCTGCACCGGCGCGGCGGCGTGCGCGCGGACACCGTGCGCCAGGTGGAGCGGGCCGTCGCCGACCTGGACCGGCAGCGGACGCAGCTGCGGCTGGGCGGGCGCACCTTCATGGTCGACGTCGTCGTGCAGGCGCCGGAGCGGTTCTCCGCCGCGGTGCGGACCGCGCTGGAGGCGGAGCTGCCGTCGCTGGCGCCGGCGGTCGTGCGCTCCCGCTTCTCCTTCCGGGAGTCCGGGCCGGTGGCCGGGCTGGTGGCCACGCTCGACCGCGTCGGGCGCCGCGGCTCGCACGGGGTCGTGCTCAAGGCCCCGGACGCGCCCGAGGTCACCGCCGCCGTGCAGCGGCTCGGGCGGGCCGGCATCCCGGTGGTGACGCTGGTGACCGACCTGCCCGGCAGCGGCCGGCTGGCGTACGTCGGCATGGACAACCGGGCGGCCGGCGCCACCGCGGCGTACCTGCTGGGCCAGTGGCTCGGCGACCGGCCCGGCAACGTGCTGGTGACCGTGAGCAGCAGCGCGTTCCGCGGCGAGGAGGAGCGGGAGATGGGCTTCCGCGCCGCCATGCGGACCGCGCAGCCGGCCCGCGCGCTGGTCGAGGTCACCGGCAGCGAGGGCCTGGACAGCGTGCAGCGCGACCTGGTGCTCGCCGCGCTCGCCCGCGACCCGGAGCTGGCCGCGGTCTACTCCATCGGCGGCGCCAACCTCGCCACCGTCGGCGCCTTCGACGCCGTCGGCCGCCGCTGCGCCGTCTTCGTCGCCCACGACCTGGACGAGGACAACCTGCGGCTGCTGCACGCCGGCCGGCTGTCCGCGGTCCTGCACCACGACCTCGGCCGGGACCTCCGGGAGGCCTGCCGGGTGATCATGCAGGCGCAGGGCGCGCTCCCGCACCGCCCCCCGCCCTGGCCCTCCACCATCCAGGTCGTCACCCCCTTCAACGTCCCGGCCCCACCCGACTGAGCAGCCCCGCCCCCCACTGAGCAGTCCGCGTGGGACGTGCTCAGTGGCGGACCTCGTCGACGCGTACGGGCCGGTGCTCGGTGCGGGAGCGGTGGCAGGCCTCGGCGACCAGCGCCGTCTCCAGGGCGTCCGCCACCGTGCAGGGCGAGGACCGGCGGCCGGCGGCCACCTCGACGAAGGCGGCGAGCTCGGCCCGGAACGCATCCGCGAAGCGGTCCATGAAGAACGTGTGCGGCGGGCCGGCCGGGAAGGTGGCCCCGGGCTCGGCCGACCGCAGCGGCAGCCGGTCCTCCAGCCCGACCGCGATGCTGTCCGTCGAGCCGTGCAGCTCCAGCCGCACGTCGTGGCCGCGCCCGTTGTAGCGGCTGTTCGACACCACCGCGAGGGTGCCGTCGTCGAGCGTGAGCAAGGAGGCCGCGGTGTCCACGTCCCCGACCTCCCGGAAGATCTCCGCGCCGCGGTTGCCGCCGGTCGCGTACACCTCCACCACCTCCCGCCCGGTCACCCAGCGGACGGCGTCGTAGTCGTGCACCGCGCAGTCGTGGAAGATGCCGCCCGACGCGGCCACGTACGCGTCCGGGGGCGGCGCCGGATCCAGCGTGGTGGAGCGGACGGTGTGCAGCCAGCCCAGCTCCCCGGCGGCCACCGCGGCCCGGGCCGCGGCGAACCCGGCGTCGAACCGGCGGGGATAGCCGACCTGCACCGGGACCCCGCCGGCCGACACCCGGCGCAGCACCTCCGCCGTGGCCGCGACGGTGCGGGCCACCGGCTTCTCGCAGAACACCGGCACGCCGCGGTCCACCGCCGCCAGGAGCAACTCCGGGTGCGCGTCCGTGGCCGCGGCGATGACGACACCGTCGACGCCGGCGGCGAGCACCTCGTCGGACGAGCCGGCGACCTCCGCGCCGAGGCGGTCGCCCACCCGCCGGGCGACCTCCGGCAGGGCGTCGGCCACTATCAGGGAGTCGACCCCCGGCAGCGTGCTCAGCGTCTCCGCGTGGAAGGCGCCGATCCGGCCGAGACCGAGCAGCCCAAGACGCATGCCGGACCTCCCGCGGTCAGTCGTGCGCGCCGAAGACATTCTGGTCCCAGTCCAGCACGGACCCGGTGACCACGCCGCTGCGGTCGGACAGCAGGAAGACGATGAAGTCCGCGATCTCGTCCACCCGCCCGAGCCGGCCCAGCGGCAGCGCCCGCGCGGCCTGCTCCCGCCAGCTGTCGTCGGCGTCGTGGAACGCCCGCTGGGTCGCGTCCTCGCCCTCGGTGTCGGTCCAGCCGATGTCCACGCCGTTGATCCGGATGCGGTCCCGGGCATGCGCGTACGCGGCGTTGCGGGTCAGCCCGGCCAGGCCGGCCTTGGCCGCCACGTACGGGGCGAGGTAGGGCTGGCCGCCCAGCTCCGAGGACGAGATCACGTTGACGATGCTGCCCGGGTCGCCGCGCTCGACCAGCGAGCGGACCACCGCCTGCATGAGGAAGAACGGCCCGCGCAGGTTGACCGCGACGTGCGCGTCGAACAGCTCGGGCGTGGTGTCCAGCAGCGTGCCGCGCGAGGTCAGCCCGGCCGCGTTGACCAGGCAGTCCACCCGGCCGTGCGCGGCCAGCACCGCGGCCACCGAGGCCAGCGCCTGCGCCGGGTCCGCGACGTCGGTGCGGACGAAGGTGGCCGCCGCGCCGGTCCCGGCCAGCTCGGCGACCAGCGCCTCGCCGCGCTCGCGGCTCCGACCGGTCACCGCCACCGCCGCGCCCTCCCGGACCGCGGCCCGCGCCACGCCCGCGCCGACGCCCTGGGTGCCGCCGCTGACCAGCACGACCTTGCCGTCGAGGAGAGGCATGACGGCAGCGTGCCACAGGCTCCCCGGGGCCTCAGTCCGGTCCGATGTAGCCGGTGGCCGGGTCGATCTGGGCGAGGAACCCGCGGATGCTCGCCCGGTGCTCCGCCAGGGACCGGTCCGGGCCGGCGGGACTCTCGCCGTACCCGTAGCCCTCGTTGGGCCCGCTCAGCCAGCTGTAGCTCGTCCCGCCGCGGCCGTCCGGGCCGACGGCGAACAGCTCGCCGTCGACCTCGAGGGTGAACCACCCGGGGCTGCCGAGGCGCGGCCCGTCGGGCGGGTCGGGGGACAGACCCGGCACCGCGTCGACCTCGTCGCTCCCCGAGCCGGTCCCGGTCACGGCGCCATCATCGATCTTCCCGGCGGCCGCGTCCATCGCGTTCCGGACCGCTCGCCCGGACGCGGCAGTCGGTGCGGGTCGCCGGGGAGGCGACCCGCACCGACCTGTCCCGCTAGTCGAGGTTGCAGTCGCCGTCGGCGTACACCCAGGAGGACCTGAGCCCGGCCTGGTCGGTGGCGCGGAACGCGTACGAGGTCACGGTCGCCGGGTTGATGCCGTGGTCGGCCAGCTCGGTCCACCAGAACACGCCGTGCACGCTCGGGCCGGAGTTGGTCATCGCGTGGTAGGTCCAGTTGCCCACGCTCGGCCGGTAGACCGCCATCTGGACCGACATCAGCGCGTCGTTGCCGTCCGGGTCGCGGAAGTCGGTGTAGACGTAGCCGCCGACGCAGGCGAGGTAGTCGTTGAACACCGGCTTCTGGTTGAAGATGATCACCGGCGGCAGGGTGATCGGGCTGCTGGCCGTCGGCTGCGGCGCCGGCGACTGCGGCGCCGCGGACGCCACGCCGGGCAGCAGGGTGAGCAGGGACAGGGCCGTGGTGGCGGTCAGGGTGACCAGACGCTTCATGGGGTCCTCCTCGGTGGTGGTAGCTCCACAGCCGAGAGGCGCGACCCGCGGCGACTCCAACAACTTTCCCGAGAGATTCTCGGCCGGTCAGCCGGCCACGTCCGCCGGGCACGGCCGCGGCACCGGCGCGGGCGGCATCGGCACCCCGGCCCGGCCCAGCGTCCGGGCGAACGCGTCCGCCCAGCTCCCGTCGTCCTTGGCCTGCCGGATCGTCTCGGTCAGGAACTGGCAGAACGCCCGGTCCCCGAGCCGGTAGCCGATCCCGTACTCCTCGTTGGTGAACGGCTCCCCGACCACCTTGAGCTTGTCCGGCTGCTGCCCGACGTACCCGAGCAGGATCGCGTCGTCGGTGCTGACCGCGTCCACGTCGCCGCCCAGCAGCAGCTGGACGCACTGGGTGTACGTCGCCCGCGCGACCGGCTCCGCGTGCCGGGCCGCGACCTCCTTGAGGGAGGTGGACCCGACGACCGAGCAGACCTTGCGGTCGCCCAGCTGCTCCGGTCCGATGGCCCGGTCGTCGCCCTTGCGGACCAGCAGCTGCTGGCCGGCGACGAAGTACGGCCCGGCCTGGCCGACCTCGGCGCTGCGCTCCGGCGTGATGGAGTACGACGCGATGACCAGGTCGACCCGGCCGCTGCGCAGGTAGTCCTCGCGGTCGTCGGACACGGTCGGGACCCACCGGATCCGGTCGTCGTCGATGCCGAGCCGGCGGGCCACGATCTTCGCCATCTCGATGTCGAAGCCCTCGAGCTTGCGGGTGGCCAGATTCTGGAAACCGACCCCGGGCTGGTCGTACTTCACCCCGATGGTGACCGTGCCGGCCGCCTGCAGCCGGGCCATGGTGGTGCCGGCCGGGAACTCGACCCGGTCCGGGCCGCCGCAGCCCGCGGCCGGCCCGAGGGCGAGCAGCGCGACCAGCAGCAGCCGGGGCCTCACGTCCGGCTCCGACCCAGCCCGGCGTCGCGGGCCTTGGCCACCGCCGCGGCCCGGTCCCGCACCTGCAGCTTGACCAGCACCGCGGAGACGTGGTTGCGCACCGTCTTCTCCGACAGCGCGAAGCGGCGGGCGATGTCGTGGTTGCCGCAGCCGGCCGCGACCAGCTCGAGCACCTGCCGCTCCCGGTCGGTCAGCTCCGGGAACGCGGTGGCGGTGAAGTCCCGGTGCGCGCCGGTGAAGAAGTCGGTGATCCGCCGGGCCACCGCCGCGCCGTAGACCGCCTCGCCGTCGGCGACGGTGAGCACCGCCCGGACGATCTCGTCCCGGTCGGCGCCCTTGAGCAGGTAGCCGCGGGCGCCGGCCCGCAGCGCCCCGAAGAGCGCCTCGTTGTCGTCGTGCATGGTCAGCACGAGCACCCCGGTGCCCGGGTGCCGGGCCAGGATCTCGGTCGCCGCGGCCGCGCCGTCCAGCGCCGGCATGGCCAGGTCGGTGATGACCACGTCCGGCTGGGTGGTGTTGACCAGGGCGAGCAGCTGCCGGCCGTCGGCCGCCTCGCCGACCACCTCCACCTCGTCGCCGGAGGCCAGCGCGGCGCGCAGCCCGTACCGGAACATCGGGTGGTCGTCGGCGATCACCACCCGGACCGGGCGGGGGGCGGGCGCGGAGGGTGCGGTCACGGCTGCTCCAGCGGGAACGTGGCGGTCACGGTGGTGCCGTCGGCGGCGGACGCGACGCCGAGCCGGCCGCCCAGCGTCTCGGCCCGGCGGCGCATCGAGGTCAGCCCCACGCCGGCGGCCGCGCGGCCCACCCCGCAGCCGTCGTCGGACACGGTGATCTCCAGCGCGCCGTCCGGCGCGGCCAGCCGGACCCGGACCTCGCTGGCCCGGGCGTGCCGGGCCGCGTTGGTCAGCGCCTCGGTGGTGATCCGGTAGGCCGCGTTCTCCACCGGGGGCGGCAGCGCGGGCAGGTCGGCGGCCTCCACCCGGACCGGCACCGACGCGGACACCGTCTCGGCGTGCCGGCGGATCGCGTCCGGCAGCTTGAGCGTGTCCAGCGCGGTCGGCCGCAGGCCGTCGATGATCCGGCGCACCTCGGTCACCGCGATGTCGACCTCGTCCCGGATCCGGGCCAGCAGCGTGGTGGACGCCTCCGCGTCGCCGGTGGCGAGCCGGTCGTCGAGCGCCTGCAGGCCGAGCCCGACGCCGGACAGCGACGGGCCGAGCCCGTCGTGCAGGTCGCCGCGCAGCCGGTCCCGCTCGGTGGTGGTGGCGGCGAGCACCCGGTCCCGCTCCGCCTCCAGCGCCTCGGTCAGCCCGACCGCGCGGACCACGACCGCGACCTGCAGGGCGAGGGCGGCCAGCAGCCGGGTCTCGGCCGCCGCGTACGGCTCGGTGGGGCGGCGGCGCGCCACCCGCAGCTCGCCGACCAGCTGGCCGCCGAAGGACAGCGGCAGCACCGCGCCGGCGGCCGGCGGCTCGGGCGGGGTGCCGACCGCGGCCAGCACCCGGCCGTCCGGCGCGGCCACCGCCGCCCCGGGCGCGTGCACCGCGGCGACCACGCTGGCCAGCGCGCCCGGCAGCAGGTCCAGCTCGCCGCCGGTGGCCACCCGGGTGCCGAGCAGGGTGACCGCGCGCAGCGGGTCGTGCCGCTCCCCGTACACCAGCCGGTCGGCGGCCCGCTGCAGCCGTTCCCGGGCCGGCGCCAGCCCGACCGCGGCCAGCGCGGCGGCGACCGCCCCGGGCACCCGCGGGCTGTCCACCGCGGCGCCCACGGTGGCCGCGGCCAGCAGGTAGGCCAGCAGCACGCCGGCGGTCATCGTCCCGTAGACCAGGCCGCGGCGGAGCACGGTCTCGATGCCGAGCAGCCGGTAGCGCAGCACGCCGACCGCGACCGCGACCGGGGCGAGCAGCAGCGAGGCGAGGACCAGCAGGTTGGCGAACTCGACCGGCGCGACCAGGGAGGCGGCCAGCAGCGGCATGACCGCGCAGACCACCCAGGCCAGCTGCTGCCGGCGCGGCGGCCGGGCCCGGACCAGCCGGACCACGGTGCCGATCCAGATGGTCAGCATGGACAGCACCAGCAGCGGCTTGAAGACCGCCGCCACCGCCCCGGTGAAGGCGGCCCACCACGGCGGCGCGACCAGCGCGCCGGTCGGGGTGGCGAGCACGAAGTTGTTCACCTCGTACGCCGAGCTGCTCGGCAGCAGCAGGTCGCCGAGCCGGGCCGGGAAGTTGGGCACCATCGCCCAGCCGTACGCCTCCGCCGGGTCGACGGTGGGGAACGGCACCGAGACGGTGAGCAGCACGATCGCGGCCGCGGCGATCCCGACCGGCCACCGCCACCAGCGGCTCGGCAGCCGGCCGTCCGGGTAGAGCGCGAGCAGCAGCGTCGGCGGCACCAGCCAGCCGGGCAGGTAGAGCGCCGGCCCGACGTACACCGGCCAGGACAGCACCTCCTCCTGCAGCCGGACCCCGCCGTACGCCGTCAGCCCGACCGCCCAGGCGTGCGAGACCCCGGCGGCGAGGATCAGCCAACCCAGCGCGTTGCGCGGGCGGAGCCAGACCAGCACCGCGCCGGTGACCGCCCAGACCAGCCCCACGCAGCCGGAGGCGATCACGAACGTCTCCGGGGTGAACGGCGGGATGGCGAACAGGAACAGCCGCTGGGACACCGGCCGGCCGGTCAGCGCGAGCGCGACCGCGACCGCCGCGGCGGCGGACGCCACCGCGGCCACGGCGCCGGCGCGGGCCCGTCCCATGCCGCCAGTCTGGGGGCAGCGTTGTCCTGGGGGCCAGCACGGTTGTCCCGGCCCGGTCGGGCAGCTGTCCCGGCCCCGCGGGCCGGGCAGCTCAGGCGCAACGCTGCCCCCGGGTCCATGGTGGGGTCCGCGGCACCGGCCGCACCGTCGATCGGAGGCTCCGATGACTCTGACCGGGACCAGCCTGCTGGACGTCCGGACCGCCGCCTGCCTGGCCGGCGGCCCCGGGCGGGTGGTGGACACCGCGCTCGCCGTGCTGGTCGAGTCCGGCCGGGTGCGGGTGCGGCACGACGGCGTGCTCACCGTGCTGGACCGGCGCAGCCGGGACGAGGTGGAGTCGGCCGTGCTGGACGCGATCGGCACCCGCGGCTACCGGACGGCCGGGCTGGTCCGCCACCGTGCCGTCACCGACGTGCGGCTGACCAGGGTGGTCGACCGGCTGGTCGCGACCGGGCTGCTGGCTCCCCGCCGGCGCGGCGGCACGGCGCCGACCCGGGCCGGGCGACGGGTGGTCCGGCAGCTCCGGCGGACCGTGCCGGCGGACGGGCCCGGTGGCGCGGCGGCGCTGCAGGGCGTGCCCGCGGGGACCAGCGCGGCCGCGGTCGCGGTGCACGGGCCGGCCGCCATGCCGGACCCCGAGCTGCGCACGGCGCTGTTCGGGTCCAGCCGGCCGCAGCGGATGCGGCGCCGCGGCCCGGTGGTGGTCGGCCGCCGGCGGGCCGCGGACGTCGCCGCGACCGCGTCGCTGTACGACTCGTCCCCCCGCCACTACGGATCCGCCCTCTGGGGCGCCGGCGGCTGGGGCGGCGGGAGCTGGGGCAGCGGGGGCGGCGGCGGAGGCGGCGACTTCGGCGGCGGCGGCTGCGGCGACGGCGGCAGGCGGCGGCGGCGCCTGCTGAGCGGCCGATGGCGCTGGTCTTCCTCGGCGAGGGCGAGAAGCAGACAGCGACCATGGCGCTCGGCGGCCAGATCGGCCAGGTCGGCGGTCGGGGCTGGCAGGCGGTCTCCGGCGCCGCGCTGCTCGTGCTCAGCGTGCCGGTGCTGGTCTTCCTGCTGCTCCAGCGCTACTTCGTGCGCGGCATGCTGGCCGGCGCAGTCAACGGCCGACCGGCGGCGCAACGGCCGGCGGCGCAACGGCCGGCGGGCCGGCGGAGTTTGAAGGACATGGCTGAAGCGGCTGCTCTCCTCCGTCGAGCTCGGCGAGCCGCGGCGGCTCACCTTCCCCTTCCGGCTGACCTGGGTGCCGTCCGGCTACCGGGTGCCCTCCGCCGGCAGCGGCGCGCACCACTGGTACGGCACCGCGAGCGGTGGCGCCCGGCTGGCCGACCCGCCCGGACTGGACAGCGGGGTCTCGCTCGACCCGGGCGGCGTCCGGTCCAGCGATCCGGCGGTCGGCCCGGCCCTCAACGTCGGAGTGTCCACTGACGATGCACTGTGGACGGACAAGGGAGTGCGCCCGAACGGCACCCTGCTCGGCCGGCCGGTCCGGTACACCGAGTTCCAGGGCTTCGCCGAGCTGCATGTCTTCGGCCTGCACGGCATGCACGTGCTGGTGAGCGCGGCGAGGGCCGACCGGGCCATGCTGGAGCGAGTGGTCCGCGGGCTGCGGATGGTGGACGACCCCGACCGGCCGAGCAGCTGGACCGACCAGCCGCTGCCCTGAGCGCTCGCGCCGCGCGGTCAGGAGCTGGCCGCGCGGCGCGGCAGCGTGACCCGGAGCACCGTCCGGCCCGGCGCGGAGTCGATCCCGATCTCGCCGCCGTGCCGCTCGACCACGATCCGCCAGGAGACGTCCAGGCCGAGCCCGGTGCCCTGGCCGACCTGCTTGGTCGTGTAGAAGGGATCGAAGGCGTGCGCCCGCACCTCCTCGGACATCCCCGGCCCGGTGTCGGCCACCTCCACCAGCACGCCGGCGCCGGCGGCGGCCCGGGTCGAGACCCGCAGCGTGCCGGTGCCGCGCAGGGCGTCGAGGGCGTTGTCGATCAGGTGCGTCCAGACCTGGTTGAGCTCGCCGGCGTACGCCTCGACCCGCGGCACGTCGGCGCCGTAGTCGCGGACCACGGTGACCCCTGCCGGGAGCCGGCCGGCGAGCATCACCAGCGTGCTCTCCAGCCCCTCGGCGACGTCGGTCCACTGCAGCGCGGCGCGGTCGAGCTGCGAGTACGACCGGATCACCCCGATCAGGTCGGACACCCGCCCGGTGGACTCCTGCACCTCGGCCAGCAGCGTGCTCATCGACAGCGAGGCCGCCACCCACTCCAGCCCGGCCTCCAGCGGGCCGCCGGTGAGCAGCGCGCCGGCCCGCTCGCACCAGGCCACGTCCACCCCGGCGGCGGCGAACGGCGGCGCGATCAGCCAGCCCCGGGTCACCCCGCGCCGGTCGAGCCAGTCGGACAGGACGTCCTCCCGGTCGGCCAGCGCCACCGGGGTGAGCTCCGGCGGCCGCGACGGGATCTCCCGGCGCAGCGCATCCAGCTCGGCCAGCTGGTCGGCGGAGACCGCGCCGGCCAGCCGGCCCAGCGCGGACTGCAGCGCCTGCGCGGTGTCGCCGAGCGCGCCCGCCGCCCGGGTCGCCGCCGACGCCGGGTTGTTGATCTCGTGCGCGAAGCCGGCCGCCAGCGTGCCCAGCGCGACCAGCGACTCGCGCTGCCGGGCCACCGACTCGATCCGGCGCACGGTGCCGACCAGACCCCGGATCAGGTGCACGCCGAACGGGAACCAGGCGTCCGCGAGCCCCCGCAGCGCGGCCGCCGGCACCCGGAGCATCCGGCCGGGCCCGGCGCCGCGGCCGGTGGCCAGGTAGACCCCGTGCTCGTCCCAGGCCCGGAAGCCACCGGCCCACTGGCCGGGCGCGCCCATCACGGCCAGCACGGTCTCGTCGTGGCCGGCCCGGCGGACCAGGCTCACCGAGCCCTCCAGCAGCACCCACCAGGACTCGGCCGGCCGGCCCTCGACGAACAGCTCGTCGCCGGCGCCGAAGCGGACCTCCTCGCCGGCCGCGACCAGCTCGCCCAGCTGGTCGTCGGTGAGCCCGTCGAAGATCGCGACGCCCCGCAGGTCCTGCACCCCCATCGCCCGACAGTACGGTCCGGGCGGGCGGCGGGTGCCGCTTCGGCGGATCCGGACGGGGCCCCGGGCCGGCCGGTCAGGAGGCGGGCCGCGACCAGGGCGTGATCGGCCGGTCCCGGCGGGTGCCGTCGAGCACCACGTCCACCCGCTCGTCGAAGAAGCAGAGCAGGTCGCGCACCGGCTCGGCGTCCAGCCGCGGCTGCGGGTAGCTCCACACCAGGTCCGGCACCACCGTGTCGCCGAGCACCACCGACCAGTACGACGCCTCACCCTTGTACGCGCACCACGTCCGGGTGTCGCTCGGCCGCAGCTCGCCGCGCACGTCCTCGGCCGGCAGGTAGAACCGGACCGGCAGCAGGGTCTCGAAGAGCAGCCGCGGGCGGGTGCTCTCCGCGAGCAGGTGGCCGTCCAGCTCCAGCCGGACGTGCCGCGAGCTGGCCAGCACGTCGATCCGGTGGAACGGGTCGCGCGGGTGCGAGACGATCCCCTCGTCCTCCTCGTACCAGGCGTCCGGCCCGGCGAAGTCGACGACCACCCAGCCGGCCAGGTCGGCGTCGGCCGGCCGGAAGCCGGCCACCGCGGCGTCCCCGGACCGCAGCAGCACCGCCTCCCCGGCCGTCGAGTGCACCTCGAAGGGGATCGACGGGTCCAGCACCGGCCGCCGGCTCACCTCCGGCAGCGGCAACCCGATGGTGTCGTCGGCCGGCGCCGCGGCGGACGTCGGCACCAGCTCGGCGCGGACGTCCGCGACCGGCACCGCGTACGACGGCACCACCCGCCGCGGCTCCCACACCAGCCGGGCGTCCCGGCTGTCCAGCAGGGTCCGCCCGGCCAGCTCGGCGCGCACCCGCTTCGCCGTCGGCTCCCAGCGCAGCTCGCCGAGCTGGCCCGTCAGCACGTCCCGCACCCGTACGGCCATGGAAACCTCCCCGAGGGTGTGCGGGTCCATCCTGCCCCGCCGCCCGCCCCGGCGTGGGCCGTCTCCCCCAGCGGACCGGCTCACTAGGCTGGCCGCGTGGCGGGCGGGCGGAGCCGGCGGGCGCGGGTCGAGGACGTGCACGAGCTGGCCCGGGCGATGCCGCACGTCACCGTCTGGCCGGGGTCCGCGGACAACCCGGTCTACCAGGTGGGCGGCAAGTCGTTCATCTTCTTCCGCAACCCGCGGCCGGACGCGGTCGACCCGGAGACCGGCGAGCGCTACCGGGACGTCATCGTCTTCTGGGTGCCGTCCGAGGCGGACAAGCTGGCCCTGGTGCAGGACGGGTCGACGCCGTTCTTCACCACGCCGCACTTCAACGGGCACCTGTCGGTGCTCCTGCGGGCCAGCCGGATCGGCGAGCTGACCCGCCAGGAGCTGGCCGAGGTGATCCAGGACGCGTGGTTGTGCCGAGCGTCGAAACGCCGCGCCGCGGACTGGCTCGCCGCCCACCCGCCCGCCTGATCCCGTCCGCCCATCCCACCGCCGACCCATCGTCCTGCCCGGCGTGACCAGCGAGATCCGCCCGTTGTCCACACCCGGCGCGGCGGGTCATCCCGGCTTGTGCGCCCGGACGGCCAGCACGGTCGGCGTCGGCTCGCCGCCCTCGGCGAAGCCGTCCAGCACCAGGCCGGCGCAGTGAGGACCCGGCGGGCGGCCCGGGGCAAGTCCCTTATGCCATCGGCGAAACCCGGCCGTCAGCCGGCGGCGAGGGTGCGCGCGATCTGCTCGCCGGCGTGCCGGACCTCCTCGTCCGGCAGGTCCGGCAGCAGCACGCTCCACATGCCGAAGAACGTGCCGCGCAGCTGCAGCTGCCCGTACGGCCGCGGGTAGAACCAGATGTGCAGGTGCGCGCTGCTGTCGCCCCAGTAGTGCAGGTGCACCCGACCGATCCCGCCGAGCGCCTCGATCGCGGCCTGCACCCGGCCGACCATCGGCCCGAGCTCGGCCGCCTCCACGGCCGGCAGCTCGGCGACGGACTGCGCGTGCACCCGCGGCTGCAGCAGCACCACCCCGCGCACCGGGCTCGGCGTGTAGAGGCTGAGCCGCCACCGGTCGTCGGTCCACAGGAAGACGTCGTCCGGGGTGCGGCAGAGCCAGCAGTCGACCCCGTTCTCGCCCTCCCGGGCCGGCTCCAGCGGCACGGGCGGGTCGAGCGACCGGACGGTGACCGGCAGCTCGAAGGGGAAGGTGCTGAATTGGGACAGGTCGCGCACGTGCGGCAGGCTACCGCCGGGCCGGCCGTCCCCTACCCTGCTGCCATGAGCGAGCCCCGGGATCCCACGGCCGGCGGACCGGCCGGCGACGACCCGACCGCGGCGGGAGCGTACGGGGAGCCGGACGCGCCCGGGCTGAGCTACCCGCCGGCCCCGCCGCCGCCCGAGCAGCCCGAGCGCCCGCGCCGCCCGCGCCGCCCGAGCAGCCGGGCGGCGGCTACCCGCCGCCGGGCTCGCAGCCGGGCCAGGACGCGTACCCGGGCCCGGGCTCGCCGGCGCCCACGGACCCGCCGCCGGGCCCGGCCCAGCAGCCCGGCCCGGGCGCCTACCCGCCGGCCCCGGACGCGTACCCGCCGCCGGGTCAGGGCGCCTACCCGCCCCCCGGCGGATACCCCTACCAGCAGCCCTACGGCGGCAACCCGTACGGGCAGAACCCGTACGCCGGCTACCCGCCCGCTCCGCCCGGCTACGCCGGCCCGGCGCCCTGGCGGACCGGCCCGGAGGACACCACCTGGGCCGTGCTCGCGCACGTGCTCGGCATCTTCTTCTCGTTCATCCCGCCGCTGGTGGTGCTGCTCGCCCGCGGCGGGTCCAGCGGCTTCGTCCGGGACCAGGCGGTGGAGGCGCTGAACTTCCAGATCACCGTGATCATCGCGTACATCGTCTCGGCGATCCTGATCATCCTGGTGATCGGGCTGATCATGATCTTCTTCGTCGGGATCGCGAGCGTCGTCCTGGCGATCATCGCCGGCATCGCCGCCGGCCGCGGCGAGGCCTACCGCTACCCGGTCAACCTCCGCATGATCCACTGACCCGGCCCGGCGACGTACCGGGGTGCGCCCGGTACGGACGTCACTCGCCGGTCAGGCCGTCGACGTGCTCGCGGATCAGGTCGGCGTGGCCGTTGTGCCGGGCGTACTCCTCGATCATGTGCAGCAGGATCCAGCGCAGGCTGGACCCCTTCCCGGTGCTCGTGCTGCGCTTCGTGGAGACCGTGTCGACGCCGTCCGGCGCCGCGGCGACGGCCGCGTCGGAGGCGGCGATCGTCCGCTCCCAGAGGGCGACCAACTCCTCCGGGGAGTCGGAGGTCGCCGTGCGGAACTCCCACTCGGGATCCGAGTCGAAGTCCACCCCGGCGAACGGGGCGCTGTGCTCGCGGCCGGTCAGGACGACGCCGAGCCACCAGTCCTCCTGCAGCGCGAGGTGCTTGGTCAGCCCGGCCAACGTCAGCGTCGACGGCGGGTGCGCGGTCGCGAGCTGCTCGCGGCTCAGGCCCGTCGCCTTCCAGCGGAAGGTCTCGCGGTGGTAGTCGAGGTACGCGCGGAGCATGGTCAGCTCATCCGCCGTCTCCGGCGGGTCGACCCGTGCGGCAGGCCCGGTCATGGGCGACAGCATGATCGACGCGGGAATTCCCGTCGCGCGCATTACGAGGCGTGTAGGCCCTGGTAGCGGAGGCGGAGGGGAATCGAACCCCCCTGACCGAGAGACTCGGCCACGACGGTGTTGAAGACCGCGGGGGCCACCAGGCGCCCGTACGCCTCCGCGGAGCACCATAGCCCGGTGACCGCGACCACGTACCGGCTGACCCAGTACGCGCACGGCGGCGGGTGCGCCTGCAAGATCCCGCCGGGCGAGCTGGAGGCGGCGATCGCCGGGCTGCTCGGCGCCGGCCCGCGGGACCCGGCCGGCGAGCTGCTGGTCGGGCTGGACGACGGCGACGACGCCGCGGTGGTCCGGCTGCCCGGGACCGGGATCGCGGTCGTCGCCACCACCGACTTCTTCACCCCGGTCGTGGACGACCCGTACGACTGGGGCCGGATCGCCGCCGCCAACGCGCTGTCCGACGTGTACGCGATGGGCGGCCGGCCGCTGGTCGCGCTCAACCTGCTGTGCTGGCCGCGGGACGTGCTGCCGTACGAGCTGGCCGCGGAGGTGCTCCGCGGCGGGCTGACCGTGGCCGGCGAGGCCGGCTGCCACGTCGCCGGCGGGCACAGCGTGGACGACCCGGAGCCCAAGTACGGCATGGCGGTGACCGGGCTGGTGGACCCGGACCGGCTCATGCGCAACGACGCCGGCCGGCCCGGGCTGCCGCTGACGCTGACCAAGCCGCTCGGCATCGGCGTGCTCAACAGCCGGCACAAGGCCACCGGCGCGGTCTCGGCCGAGGCGGTGGCGGCGATGACGACGCTCAACCGGGACGCCGCCGCGGCCGCCGTCGCCGCCGGCGTCCGGGCGGCCACCGACGTGACCGGCTTCGGGCTGCTCGGCCACCTGCTCAAGCTGGCCCGGGCCAGCGGGGTGACCGCGGTGGTGGACGCGGCCGCGGTGCCCTACCTGCCCGGGGCCCGGGAGGCGCTGGCCGCCGGGCACGTCTCCGGCGGCACCCGGCGCAACCTCGACTGGGTGCGCCCGCACGCCGACCTCGACGCGGTGGGCGAGGACGAGGCGCTGCTGCTGGCCGACGCGCAGACCTCCGGCGGGCTGCTGCTGGCCGGCGAGATCCCCGGGCACCCGGTCATCGGCGAGCTCGTCCCCCGCCGCGCCGCGCTGGTGGAGGTGCGCTGATGGAGCGGGTGGTCGAGGAGTTGCTGGCCTCCGCCGAGCCGTCGGTCCGGTGGATCGTCCGGACCCGAGTGCTCGGCGAGCCGGACGGCGACGGGCTGCGGGCGGAGATCCGCGAGTCGCCGCGGGTGCGCGAGCTGCTGGCCGCCCGCGGCCCGGACGGCCGGGTGGACGACCCGAAGCAGCCCTACTCGAAGTGGCGCGGCGCGCACTGGATCCTGCTGGCGCTGGCCGAGCTGGGCTACCCGCCCGGGGACGAGGACCTGGTGCCGCTGCGCGACCAGGTGCTGGACCGGTGGCTCACCCCCGCCGTCTTCCAGGACGCCCGGACGCCGACCGGCAAGGGGATCCTGGTCGTCGCCGGGCGGCACCGCCGGTGCGCCTCCCAGCAGGGCGCCGCGCTGCTCGCGGTCACCCGGCTCGGGCTGGCCGACGAGCGGGCGGCGACGCTGGTGGAGCGGCTGCGGCACTGGCAGTGGCCGGACGGCGGCTGGAACTGCGACAAGCGCGCCGAGGCCCGGATGTCCTCGGTGGCCGAGACCCTGCTGCCGCTGCGCGGGCTGGCCGCGTACGCGGACGCGACCGGCGATCCGACCGCCCGGGACGCGGCCCGGGACGCCGCCGAGGTGCTGCTCGACCGGCGGATCGGCTGGCGGCGGTCCACCGGCGCCCCGCTCAGCCCGCGGACGACCAAGCTCCGCTACCCGCTGTACTGGAACTACGACGTGCTCGGCGGCCTGCGCGGGGTCGCCGAGGCGGGCCGGCTCGGCGACCCGCGGTGCGCCGACGCGCTCGACTTCCTCGAGGCCAAGCGGCTCCCGGACGGCGGCTGGGCCGCCGACGGCCGCTACTGGGAGCCGGCCGCCGGCACCAAGTCGCTGCGCGACCGGGTCGACTGGGGCCCGGTCCGGCCCGGCGTCCGCAACGACTGGATCACCGCCCACGCCCTCACCGTCCTCACCGCCGCCGGCCGCTTCGCCGCCTGACCGGTCAGTTGCCCACCTTCGACAGGTCCACGACGAGGTCCGGCGGCGGCGGCTTCACCTCCAGCGGCTGGTCGTACTCGAGGAAGTCCAGCGTGCCGGTCTCGTCGGCGGTCTTGCCGGTGGTGGACAGGTACATCGGGTACGGCTTGCCGGTGGTGGCGACGTAGACGGTGGCCTTGCCCTCGTCCGAGGTGAAGGTGACGCCGACGGTGTCGACACCAGCCACCGTGCGGCGGTCGGCCTTGGTCACCGCGCCGTCCGCCTTCAGCGACTCCTCGGCGAAGGCCGCGGTGTCGGTGAAGGCGAGCAGCGCCTTGAGGCTCGGGTCGCCCCGCTTGGCCTTCAGGTACTTGCCCTTGAGCAGCTCGGTCGCCGCCCGGTCGCGGGTGAGCTCGAGCCAGAACTCGGCGTTGCCCTTGACGTACGCGTCCTGGCCGACCTTCAGGATCTCGGCCGGGTTGTGCCGGACCGTGACCGTGCCGCGGGCACCCTGGGTGCCCTTGATCCGCATGTCGATCGCGTACACCTGGCCGTCCTCGGTGCCGTTGCCCTTCACGTGCACCGAGCCGGCGTTCCGCAGCGCGTCCTGCGCCGCGGTCAGGATCTCGGCCGGCGGCTTGTCGGCCACCCCGTTCGAGGCGGGGGTCGGGCTGCTCCCGCCGTCTCCGGTCACGCTGTCGACCGCCGAGCAGCCGAGCAGCAGCACCGCGGCACCGAGGGCGGCGCCGAGCAACCGGGTCCGACTCATGGGAGCTCCTTCGCATCCGGCCCCCGCGTGGCGAGAACCGGACGCCGTTCCCGGCCGATCGTGACGCGATCCTGACGCCGTCAGCCGTCAGCCGTCGGCGTCGTCGTCGGTGGCGGAGATGCGGTCGGAGACGCGGGCCGACGGCGCGGACTGGGCGCCGCCGGAGACCGGGGCCTCGGGCATCCGGGTCTCCGGGACCTCGACGCCCTCCGGGGCTCTCGTCGTCGTCGCCGGTCATGGCCGGGTCGTCGCGGGTCTGCTCGACCGGGGCGGTGCCGGGCGTCGACTCGGCCGGCGGGCGGAGCACGCCGGCGTGCTCGCTGCCGGCGGCCGCGGTCTCCACCCCCTCGACCACGTCGGCGCCGCTGCGCTCGTGCGCGGCCGGGTCCTGGTCCGGGTGCGTCATCGGGTCCCTCCTCCATCGTCGCGTACGGCGGCCACCACGTCGGCCAGGGCGGCCACGGTGTGCCCGCTGACCACCGCGTCGCAGTACGGCAGGGCGGCCGCCATCCCGCCCACCAGCGGGGCGAACCCGGCCGCGGCGCTGCGCGGGTTGACCCACACCACCCGGTGGGCGAGCCGGCGCAGCCGGGCCATCTGCTCGGCGACCAGCCGCGGGTCGTCGCCGGCCCAGCCGTCGGACACGATCAGCACGACCGCACCGCGCGCGGTGCCGTGCCGGCCGTGCTCGGCGACGAACCGGCGCAGGCTCTCCCCCAGCCGGGTGCCGCCGGCCCAGTCCGGCGCGGTGGCCGCGGCCCGGGCCAGCGCCGCGTCCGGGTCCCGGCGGCGCAGCGCGCGGGTGAGCCGGGTCAGCCGGGTGGCGAAGACGAAGGCCTCGGCCCGGGCGTCCACCACGGCGCCGTGCAGCAGGGTGAGGAAGACCCGGGTGTACGGCTCCATCGACGCGGACACGTCGCAGAGCAGGACCAGCCGGCGCGGGCGGGTCCGCCGGCGGCGGCGGACCAGCCGGACCGGGTCGCCCGCGGTGCGCTGCGCCCGGCGGATGCTGCGGCGCAGGTCGACCCGGTCGCCGGCGCGCACCGAGCGGCGGGTCCGGCGGGTGCGCCGCGGCGGGGCGGCCAGCACGAGCCCGCGCACCAGCCGGCGGGCCGCGGCCACCTCGGCCGGGCTGAGCTCGGGGAAGGCGGTGTGCCGCAGCCGCTCGTCCGGGGCCGCGACCGCCAGCACCGCCTCCCGGGCCGGCTCGCCGGCGGGCTCGCCCGGATGCCCGAGCTGCGGGCCGCCGCCGGCGGGCGGGACCGCGGAGTCGTCCAGCCGGGAGGTCACCGCCGGCGACCGGCGGACCGTGCGCACCGGCGGCGGCGCGGTCGGGTCGCCGCGGGAGTCGGCGACGTCGGCGCCGCCACCGAAGACCGCGGCGAAGACCCGGTCGAAGGCGGGCAGCTGGGACCGGTCGGCGACGAAGGCGAGCCGCGCGGCCCAGTAGAGCCGGCCGGCGTCGGTGGGCGGCAGCAGCGCGAGCATCCGGGCGAACCGGGCCGCCCGGTCCGGCGTGGCCGGCACGCCGGCCCGGTGCAGCCGGTCGGCCAGCCCGGCCGCCAGCGCGGCCGGCTCCACCCGCAGCGCCGCGGTCACGGAGCGCCGACCAGCCAGGGCAGCCCGGCCCGGCGGACCAGCTCCTGGTCGGCCCGGTCCTTGAGCACCGAGCCGAGCGTCGCGTCCGCGGCGGCCGGCTCCAGCCGGGTCACCCCGAGCAGGGTGAGCGCGGCCACCCAGTCGATCGCCTCGGCGATCCCGGGCGGCTTCTCCAGCTCCAGGGTGCGCACCCGGGTGACCGCCGTGGCCGCGGCGACGGCGAGCGGCCCGGCGCTGTCCGGCACCCGCCGCCGGATGATCTGCACGGTCCGCTCCGGCGCCGGGTAGTCGATCCAGTGGTAGAGGCAGCGCCGTTTCAGCGCGTCGTGCAGGTCGCGGGTGCGGTTGGAGGTGAGCACCACCACCGGCGGGTGGGTGGCCCGGATCGTGCCCAGCTCCGGGACGGTCACCGCGGACTCGGCCAGCAGCTCGAAGGTGAACGCCTCGAAGTCGTCGTCGGCCCGGTCCAGCTCGTCCAGCAGCAGCACCGCCGGCCGCGGCCCCGGGTGCTCCAGCGCGGCCAGCAGCGGCCGGCGCAGCAGGTAGTCCGGGCCGAACAGGGCCTCCTCGGACACCGGCGCGCCCCGCGACTCGGCCAGCCGGATGCCGAGCAGCTGGCGGGCGTAGTTCCACTCGTACAGCGCCTCGGCGGCGTCGATGCCCTCGTAGCACTGCAGCCGCACCAGCGGGGTGTCCAGCACCCGGGCCAGCGCCTTCGCCGCCTCGGTCTTGCCGACGCCGGGCTCGCCCTCCAGCAGCAGCGGCTGCGGCAGCCGGACGGCCAGGAAGAGCGCGGTGGCCAGCCCGGGGTCGGTGAGGTAGCCGGCCGCGTCCAGCGCCGCGGCCAGCGTCTCCACGTCCGGGACGCGGGCGCGGACCTCGGCCTCGGCCCCGGCCCGGGCCGGCACCCCGGCCGGGTCAGGCACACCGGCCGGGTCAGGCACCCCGGCCGGGTCAGACACCCCGGCCGGGTCAGGCATACCGCTCCGGCTCGGCCAGGAAGGCCCGCCGGCAGCCCTCCGCGCAGAAGTACGCGAGCCGCCCGCCGGCCTCCGCCCGCAGCGCACCCGGCGTCACCACCACCGTCATCCCGCACACCGGATCCACCGCCGTCTCCGGCCCGGCCGCGCCGATCTCGAGGTTCGGTCCGGCGATCGCCGGCGTGTCGCGTTCCTCGAGATCGGCGGAAGGGGGACGCGGGAGGGGGACGCGGGGGCGGGCGCGCTCGGCGACCAGCTCGGCCACGATGGACAGCGCGATCTCGCCGGCCGTCCGGGCGCCGATGTCCAGCCCGGCCGGGCTGCGCACCCGGGCCCGGTCGGCGTCCGGCACGTCCAGCGCGGCCAGCACCGACGCGGCCCGGATCCGGGAGCCGACCAGCGCCACGTACGGCACGCCGGCCCGCAGCGCCGCCTCCAGCGCCTCCGTCTCCCCGCGCCCGTGCGAGGCGACCACCACCCCGGCGTCGTCCGGTCCCGGGTCCACTTCGGACCCCGCGACGGCGGCGAAGCCGACCGGCCCGACCAGCGACGCCAGCGCGTGCGCGACCGGGGTGTCGCCGACCACGACCACCCGCGGCGCCGGCCGCCGCGGCTGCAGGAAGATCTCCAGCGCGCCGCCGCTGACGCACGGGTTGGCCACCGTGACGGCGCCGTCCTCCTCCACAGTGGACGGATCGCCCGGCGTCACCCGGAGCAGCACCGGCTCGCCGGTCTGCAGCACCCGCAGCCCGTACAGCCGGACCGACTCCTCGGCGCAGGTGCCGCCGACGAAGCCGACGATCTCGCCGTCCGGGTGCACGATGGCGGTGTCCCCGGCGTGCGCGCTGGTCGGGTGCTGCGCCCGCACCACGGTGGCGTGCGCGAACGGCACCCGGGCGGCCTCCAGCTCCGCCGCCCGGGCGGCGAGGTCGACGCTCACCGGGCCCTCGCGGCGATCGCCCTCCACACCCGGTCCGGCGTGCACGGCATCTCCAGGTGGCGCACCCCGTACGGCTCCAGCGCGTCGACGATCGCGTTCACCACCGTCGGCGGGGAGCCGACGGTGGCGGACTCGCCGATGCCCTTGGCGCCGATCGGGTGGTGCGGCGAGGGGGTGACGGTGTGCCCGGTCTCCCAGTCCGGCACCTCCATCGCGGTGGGCAGCAGGTAGTCCATGAAGGACCCGCCGAGGCAGTTG
The DNA here is from genome assembly GCA_963849885.1 of uncultured Actinomycetota bacterium. Lineage (GTDB taxonomy): Bacteria > Actinomycetota > Actinomycetes > Mycobacteriales > CADCTP01 > CADCTP01. Next base: position 589,397 of record CAWKIV010000006.1, read on the forward strand.
CCGTCCTCGTCGAAGTCGATGATCTGCATGAGCGCCATGCCGATGCCGTCGGCGAGGCCGCCGTGCACCTGGCCCTCGATGATCATCTCGTTGATCCGGGTGCCGCAGTCGTCCACCGCCACGAACCGGCGCACCTTGACCACGCCGGTGCCCTTGTCGATGTCCACCACGCAGATGTACGCGCCGAACGGGAAGGTCAGGTTGGGCGGGTCGTAGGTCACCTCGCCGCCGAGGTTGCCGTCCACCCCGTCCGGCAGGGTGACGGTGCCGTGCGCGGCCAGCGCGACCTCCTGGATGGTCCTGCCCTGGGACGGATCGCCCTTGACGAAGAAGCGGCCCTTCTCCCAGTCCAGGTCCTCCGGCCGCACCTCCAGCATGGCCGCGGCGATCAGCTTGGCCTTGTCCCGGACCTTGCGGGTGACCATCGCCACCGCGCCGCCGCTGACCGGCGTCGAGCGCGACCCGTACGTGCCCAGCCCGAACGGGGTCTGGTCGGTGTCGCCGTGCACGACCTCGATGTCCTCGGGCGGGATGCCGATCTCCTCGGCGACGATCTGCGCGAACGTCGTCTCGTGCCCCTGGCCCTGGGTCTGCACCGAGATGCGGACCACCGCCTTGCCGGTCGGGTGGATCCGCAGCTCGGCGCTGTCGGCCATGCCCAGCCCGACGATGTCCATGTGCTTGCGCGGCCCGGCACCGACGGTCTCGGTGAAGAACGCGACGCCGATGCCCATCACCTCGCCGCGGGCCCGCTTCTCCGCCTGCTCCCGGCGCAGCTCGTCGTAGCCGGCCATGTCCAGGGCGAGCCGCATGGCCCGCTCGTAGTCGCCGGAGTCGTACTCCCAGCCGGTCTTGTTCGGGTACGGGAACTGCTCGGGCTTGATGAAGTTGCGCAGCCGCAGCTCGGCCGGGTCCATCCCGAGCTCGTCGGCCAGCACGTCGACCATCCGCTCGACCAGGTAGACCGCCTCGGTCACCCGGAACGAGCACGCGTACGCCACCCCGCCGGGCGCCTTGTTCGTGTAGACGCCGGTGACCGTGCAGTGCGCGGCCTCGATGTCGTACGAGCCGGTGAAGATGTGGAAGAAGCCGGCCGGGTACTTGGTCGGCTGCGCGGTCGCGTTGAAGGCGCCGTGGTCGGCCAGCACCGAGGTCCGGATGCCGAGGATGCGCCCGTCCCGGGTGGCCGCGATCTCCCCGCGCATGTGGTAGTCGCGGGCGAACGAGGTGGACATGAGGTTTTCGGAGCGGTCCTCCATCCACTTCACCGGCCGGCCGGTGACGATGGAGGCGACCACCGCGCAGACGTAGCCGGGGTAGATGCCGACCTTGTTGCCGAAGCCGCCGCCGATGTCCGGCGCGATCACCCGGATCTTGTGCTCGGGCAGGCCGGCCACCAGCGCGTAGAGCGTGCGGTGGGCGTGCGGCGCCTGGGTGGTCTCGTAGAGGGTGAGCTTGCCCTCGACCGGGTCGTAGTCGGCGACCGCGCCGCAGGTCTCCAGCGGCGCCGGGTGCGACCGCGGGTAGACCATGTCCTGGCTCACCACGACCTCGGCGCGGTCGAAGACCGCGTCGGTGGCGGCCCGGTCGCCGGCCTCCCAGTCGAAGATGTGGTTGTCGGTGCGGCCCTCGAGGTCGTCCCGGATCACCGGGGCGCCCGGGTCCAGCGCCTTCTTCGCGTCGACGACCGGCGGCAGGATGTCGTAGTCGACGTCGATCAGCTCGACCGCGTCGCGGGCCGCGTAGCGGTCCTCGGCGACGACGAAGGCGACCTCCTGGCCCTGGAAGCGGACCTTGTCGGTGGCCAGCACGGCCTGCACGTCCGCGGACAGGGTCGGCGCCCAGGCCAGGTTGAGCGGCTCCAGGTCCTTGCCGGTGATGACCGCCTTGACCCCGGGGTGGGCCAGCGCCCGGCTGGTGTCGATGGACACGATCCGGGCGTGCGCGACCGGCGAGCGCAGCAGCGCGCCGTGCAGCATCCCGGGCAGCGTGATGTCGTCGACGAACCGACCCTTGCCGCGCACCAGGCGCGGGTCCTCCTTGCGGGACAGCCGGCCGAAGCCGACCGGCCGCTCCTCGGTCGCGGTCACTGGGCGTCTCCCACTGCGGTGGCGGGGGTGTGCGGATGGCCGGCGGCGTGCCGGATCGAGCGGACGATCGTGGCGTAGCCGGTGCACCGGCAGAGCTGGCCGGAGATGGCCTCCCGGATCTCCGCCTCGGACGGGTCCGGGACGCGGTCGAGCAGCGCGCGGGCGGTCAGCATCATCCCGGGCGTGCAGAAGCCGCACTGCAGCCCGTGCTCGGCGATGAACGCCTCCTGGATCGGGTCCAGCCGGCCGTTGACGGCCAGCCCCTCGACCGTGCGCACCTCGTGCCCGCCGACCATCGCGGCGAGCACCGTGCAGGACTTCACCGGCTCGCCGTCCACCTGCACCACGCAGACGCCGCAGTTGCTGGTGTCGCAGCCCCAGTGCGTCCCGGTCAGGCCGAGGTCGTCGCGCAGGAAGTGGACGAGCAGCGTGCGCGGCTCGACCTCCCGGGTCACCTGCTCCCCGTTGACGGTCATGGACACCGGGATCTTCGTGGTCATGCCCCCACCTCGCTGGTCGCCCCGCCGGTGGCCGCCGCCCGCTCGCAGGCCCGGCGCAGCGCCCGGGTGGTGAGCTCGCCGGCCAGGTGCCGCTTGTAGTCCGCCGACCCGCGCTGGTCCGAGGTCGGGTCGCAGCTCTCGGCGGCCAGCCGGCCGGCCTCCGCGTAGAGCTGCTCGTCCGGGCGCCGGCCGCGCACCGCGTCCTGCGCGGCGGTGGCCACCCCCTCGGTGCCGACCGCGGTCAGCCCGATGCCCACGTGCTCGATCGCGCCGCCTGAGCTGTCCGGGGACAGCGAGACCGCCGCGCCGGCCGCCGCGATGGCCCAGTCGCCCACCCGGCGCTCGACCTTCTCGTACGCGCTGCCCGACCGCGGCCGGACCGGGAGGCGGACCTCCAGCAGGATCTCGTCCTGCTCGACCGCGGTCTCGTACGGCCCGCGGTGGAAGTCGGCGATCGGCACGGTCCGCCGGCCGCCCGGGCCCTCGACGACCAGCTCGGCCCCGAGCACGTCGCAGACGGTGGTGGAGTCCTCGGCCGGGTCGGCCTGGCAGAGCGAGCCGCCCAGGGTGCCGCGGTTGCGCACCACCGGGTCGGCGATCACCTTCTCCGCGTCGTGGAACATCGGGAAGAGCCGGCCGACCACCGGCGAGGCGAGGATCGTCGCGTGCCGGGTCAGCGCACCGATCCGCAGCACCTCCCCCTCGTGGCGCAGGTAGGCCAGCTCGGTCAGGTCGTTGATGTCGATCAGGCAGTCCGGCCGGGCCAGCCGCAGCTTCATCATCGGCAGCAGGCTGTGGCCGCCGGCGATCAGCCGCGCCTCCGGTCCGTGCTGCCGGAGCAGCGCGAGCGCGTCCGCCACCGAGGTGGCCCGCGCGTAGTCGTGGGGGGCGGGTATCTGCATCGACACCTCCGGGGCGCACGTCAGACAGGTAAGGCCGCGCGCCCCCGCCGCTCGGCCGCTGCCACTCTGTCACGCGACAACTACAGGCGGTACTCGGGTAGTTGTCGAACGAACTACGCTGACGCTCCAGAGTAACGCCGCAGGGCGCGCCGCCAAGCCCAGCGCGTCGACACCGCCAGCAGCGTGGTGAAGCCGACCGAGGCGGCCAGCAGCCAGCCGGCCGAGCGGCCGGTCAGCACGGCGGCCGGCACGGTGATGGCGAAGGCCAGCGGCACCAGCACGGTGAAGCCGACCCGCAGCCAGCCCGGGTAGACCGACACCGGCCAGCGGCCGGCCTGGTACATCCCGTCGAACAGCTCGATGATGAAGTCCACCCGGGTCACCCAGAAGGAGCCCACGGTCAGCAGCAGCCAGAAGCAGTAGATCGCGACCGCGCCCAGCGCCAGCGCCGCGGCGAAGGCCAGCACCGCCCCGACGCCCACCGAGCCGGGCAGCCGCGCCGCCGCGAAGACCACCAGCGCGGCGCCGACCAGCACGTCCACGGCCTGCCAGAGCTGGAAGCGCCGGACGCTGACCAGCAGCTGCCCGTCGGCCGGCTTGGTCAGCACGTAGTCCAGCGTGCCCTCCTGCACGTCGGCCATCAGCTGCTGCATGTTCGGCTGGATCGCCGACCGGATCACGCCGCCCATCAGCACGTACACACCCATCACGACCAGCAGCTCGCCGGCCGACCAGCCGCGCAGCGACTCGGTCTGCCGGAAGACCAGCGCGAGCACCGCCAGCGAGGTGCCGACCGCGATCGCCGACTGCAGCAGGCTGAAGAAGAAGTTCACCCGGTACTGCAGCTCGTTGAGCACGCCGATCCGCAGGAACGTCCCGGCCAGCCGGGCCGCGGCCCGCACTCTGCTAACCACCCCGAACCCGCCCACCCGTTAGTTGCCCACCGCGGAGTAGCGGCGGACGCCGACCCGCCAGACCGCCGCGACCAGCGCCGCGCCCACGGCCACCCAGACCGCCTGCAGGCCCAGCCCGGTCAGCAGCTCGCGGGTGCTCAGGTCGCCGGCCAGCACCTCGATCGGGTAGCCGAAGGTGTACTTGAACGGCAGCACGTCGGCCACGGCCGCCGCCCAGGCCGGCAGCAGGGCCAGCGGCACCAGCCGGCCGGACAGCAGCAGCTCGGCCGTGAAGTACATCTCGTACAGGGCGGTGACCCGGGTGGTCCAGAAGGTCACCATGCCGAGCACCCACAGCAGCATGGAGCGGATCAGGTACGCGCCCCAGATCGCCACCGCGAAGACCACGACCTCGAGCGGGCTCACGTCGAAGGTCGGTCGGAAGACCAGGGTGAGCCCGGCGGCGATCGGCAGCCACAGCACCACCGCGACGACCTTCCAGCCGGCGAAGTAGGCCAGGTCGTAGTGGATCGGGTGCACCGGGCGGACCAGCATGCCGGACAGCTGGCCCTGCCGGATCCGGTCCTCCCACCCGTACGGGGTGAAGACGATGTTCATGTTCCGGACCAGCGTCCAGACGATGTAGTACGCGGCGAACTCGCCGGGCGTGATGCCGGCCACCTCGCCGCCGCGCGACTCGGCCACCGCGGACCAGACCACCAGGTAGATCACCGGCTCGGCGACCATGCCGAGCATGTACGCGTAGTTGGCCGTCCGGTACTGGAACTGGACCTGCACCGCGGCCCGCGCGGTGGCGAGATAGAGCCCGGGCAGGCCGGTGAGCCTCACTGTGCCCATGGTTCGCCTCCGGGCTCGCTCCGCTCCTCGGGCGCCTGGGGCGCCCTGCGATGCTCACTCACCCGTCGCCTCACCCCGGCCTCCGCCGCGCCGCTCCGACGCCTCCGCGGACGCCGCCGCGGCGCCGGCCGCGAAGACCTGCTCGATCACGTCCTCGACCGGCGGGTCCTCGATGGTCAGGTCGGTCACCCCGTGCTCGCGCAGCAGCAGCCCGGCGACCTGGGCCGAGCGGTCCTTGCCGACCCGGAAGGTGATCCGGCCGTCCTCGGCGGCGACCACGTCGCCGTACGCGGCCGGGTCCAGCGCGGCCGGGTCCACCTCGCCGAGGGTGGCGGTGATCGTCTGCTGCGGCGAGTAGCGCTCGGACAGGGCGCGCAGGCTCCCGTCGTACCGGATCGTGCCGGCGTCGACGAGCACCACCCGCCGGCAGAGCGCCTGCACGTCGGCCATGTAGTGGCTGGTGAGCAGGATGGTCGCGCCGTGCCGGGTGTTGTAGTCGGCGAGGAAGGCCCGGATCCGCTTCTGCATGGTCACGTCCAGGCCGATCGTCGGCTCGTCCAGGAAGAGCACCTGCGGCCGGTGCAGCAGCGCGCCGCAGATCTCCGCCTTCATCCGCTCGCCGAGCGAGAGCGTGCGGACCGGCTTGCGGACCAGGTCGCCGATCTCCAGCAGCTCGACCATCTCGTCCCGGGCCCGGCGGAAGTCCGGGTCCGGGATCCGGTAGATCGCCCGGTTCATCTCGTACGAGTCGAGCGCCGGCAGGTCCCACTGCAGCTGGTTGCGGTTGCCCATCACGAGCGTCATCCGGCGCAGGTAGTCGTGCTCCCGCCGGGACGGGACGTGGCCGAGCACCCGGGCCGTGCCCGAGGTCGGGAAGAGCAGCCCGGAGAGCATCTTCAGGGTGGTGGTCTTGCCCGCCCCGTTCGGGCCGAGGAAGCCGACCACCTCGCCCGGCTCGACGGCGAAGGAGACACCGCCGACGGCGACGACCTCCCGGTGCGTGCGCCGGACCAGGCTGCGCAGCGAGGCGGCCAGCCCGGCCTCCCGCTCCGGGACCTTGAACGTCTTCCGGAGCTCGTCGACCTCGATGTCCGCGCCCACCCCCCGGACCCTACGGACGGCGGCGCCGGTCGCTCGACCGGGTTTCCCTCACATCCCCACGTGGGCGAGCCCCTGCAGCAGCAGCGTGCCCTGGCCGCCGGCCATCTCCGACAGCAGCCGCTGGTCGCGCGCCTCCTCCGGGGTGAACCAGGTCAGCTCCAGCGCGTCCTGCTGGGGCGCGCAGTCGCCCTCCACCGGCACCACGTAGGCCAGCGACACCGCGTGCTGGCGCGGGTCGTGGAAGGGCGTGACCCCGGGGGTGGGGAAGTATTCGGCGATGGTGAACGGCTGCGGCGCCGGCGGCACCTTCGGCAGCGCCAGCGGGCCGAGGTCCTTCTCCAGGTGCCGCAGCAGCGCCGAGCGCACCCGCTCGTGGTAGAGCACCCGCCCGGACACCAGCGCCCGGGTGATCCGGCCCTCCCCGGTCACCCGCAGCAGCAGCCCGACCGCGGTCACCGCGCCCTGGCCGTCCACCCGGACCGGGATCGCGTCGACGTAGAGGATCGGCAGCCGCTCCCGGGCCGCGTCCAGCTCCTCGCCGGAGAGCCAGCTGCTGTCCGACTGCGGGGTGGTCTGCGTCATGGGCACCTTTCTATCCCGCGCGGCGCCCCGCACCGGGGACCGGTGCCGCGGCACACCGGAGGCGCCGGGCGCGCGGGGCGGCATGGGAGTTGCGATACTGCGGCGCGATGACTACCCGACCCCGCCCCGCCGCGCCACCGCCGACCGGCCGGACCCGCACCGGGCGGGCGCTCGGTGCCGCGCTGGCGGCGGCCGCCGTGCTGGCCTCGGCCTGCACCGCCGGCGGCAGCCCGGCGGCCGGCGACCCGCCGACCGGCACCAGTGCGGGCTCGGAGCCGGCGGCCCCGCCGGCGGCGACGGTCAGCCCGCCGGACACGCCGGTCGCGGTGGCCGCCGGCAGCAGCCCGGCCGCCGTCTCGGTCGCGGTCAGCCGGCAGCTCTTCGACTCCGCGCCGGCCGTGGTGGTGGCCGCCGCGACCGATCCGGCCGGCATCGCCGACGCCGCCGGGCAGGCCGAGCGGATCGGCGCCCCGCTGCTGCTCGACGACGGCACCGGCACCGCCGTCCGGACCGAGATCGACCGGCTGCAGCCGCGGACCGTGCTCGCGGTCGGCCCGGACGTGCCCGGCCGGCTGCAGGGCGGCGCCGCCGAGGTGGTCACCGACGGCGGCGAGCTGACCGGCGCGCCGCCCGCGGACGGGCTGGCCGACGTGGCCGTGCTGGTCCGGGCCGGCCCGGACGCGGCCGGCAAGGCGACGGTGGCCGCCGCCACCGCGACCGGCAGGGCGGCCGGGGCCACCGTGGTGCCGGTCGCCACCGCGGACCCGCGCGCCGACCCGGACGCCATCGAGGCGCTGGCGGCGGCGAAGCCGGCACACGTGCTGGCCGCCGGCTCCGGCTTCGGCGCGGTCGACCGGCTGCGCGCCCGGCTCGCGGTCGCCGCCACCGGCACCCAGCTGCCCGGCGGCGGCCAGGTGATGTTCCCCGGCCGGCGGCTGGTGGCGATGTACGGCCACCCCGGCACCGCGGGCCTCGGCGTGCTCGGCGAGCAGCCGGTGGACGCGGCGATCGCGCGGGCCAAGCAGCTGGCGGCGCCGTACCGGCCGCTGTCCGGGAGCACGCCGGTGGTGCCGGCCTTCGAGATCATCGCCTCGGTGGCCACCGGGCCGCCCGGACCGGACGGCAACTACTCGTTCGAGGCCCCGATCTCGCTGCTCAAGCCGTGGGTGGACAAGGCCGGCAAGGCCGGCGTGTACGTGGTGCTCGACCTGCAGCCGGGCCGGACCGACTTCCTCACCCAGGCCAAGCGGTACGAGCCGCTGCTCAAGCTGCCGCACGTCGGGCTCGCGCTGGACCCGGAGTGGCGGCTCAAGCCGGGCCAGCAGCACCTGACCCAGATCGGCTCGGTCCGCGCGGCCGAGGTCAACTCGGTCTACCGGTGGCTGGCCGACCTGACCGCCAAGGCCAAGCTGCCGCAGAAGGTGCTGGTGCTGCACCAGTTCCGGCTGGACATGATCGGCGACGACCAGCCGCTGCAGCGGGACCGGGACGAGGTGGCGCTGCTCATCCACATGGACGGGCAGGGGCCGACCGGCAGCAAGGACGCCACCTGGCGGGCGGTGGTCGGGGCCGCGCCGAAGGGCATCGCCCTCGGCTGGAAGAACTTCTACGACGAAGACTCCCCGATGCTCAACCCGGCCCAGACGATGCTGCGCAAGCCGACCCCGGTGATGATCTCGTACCAGTAGCCGACCGGCCTGCCAGGGCCGATCGGGCCGGCCGCCACGTCGGCTACGCCAGGTGGGCGGTCCGGGTGGGCCGGCTTGCTGCCCCGGAGGGCAACGCTGCGCCGCCGACGCCCAGCTGGTGTGAGCCGGGTCATACCGTCAACGGCGACCGTGCGGGGAGTCCGCCCGGAGCGAGACGGGGGAGAGTCCGATGACGGACATCGTGGATCGACCGGCGCCACCGGAGACCGCGCCATCACCGCGGCCGGCGCCGCGGACCACCGAGCAGCTCGTCGCCTCGGCGGCGAGCGCGCACGACCTGGGCTACGGCCGCAACGCCGCCCGCGGGCACGGCTACGAGATGCGCGGGTTGGCCTACGTGCCGCTGTCGCGGCAGTTCGAGGGCCGGTTCGGCCGGATGTTCCGGCTGCCGCCGTTCCTGCCCAGCGACGCGCGGATCGCCGAGATCGCCGCGCTGATGACGGAAAACCTGTCCGGCCGGCCGCCGCAGCCGGACCCGCAGGACAACCCGGACATCCCGTCCGGATACACGTACCTGGGCCAGTTCATCGACCACGACCTGACCTTCGACACCGCGTCCAGCCTGGACCGGGCCAACGACCCGGACGCGCTGACCAACTTCCGCAGCCCGCGCTTCGACCTCGACTGCGTGTACGGGCGGGGGCCGGTCGACGACCCGTTCCTCTACGACCGGGCCACCGGCAACGAGAAGCTGCTGATCGGCCGGCACGACGACGAGGACGACCTGCCCCGCAACGCCCAAGAGGTCGCGCTGCTCGGCGACCCGCGCAACGACGAGAACACGTTCGTCTCGCAGCTGCAGCTGACCATGCTGAAGTTCCACAACAAGGTGGTCGACCTGGTCGAGGCGGACGCGGCGCTGCGCAAGGGCAGCGAGACCCGGTTCGAGGCGGCGCAGCGGATCGTCCGCTGGCACTACCAGTGGCTGGTCGTGCACGACTTCCTCCGCCGGACCGTCGGGGCCGAGATGCTCGCCTCGGTGCTGGACGAGAGCGGCCGCCGGCCGAAGGTGACCCGGGACTTCTACGACTGGAAGAACAACCCGTACATGCCGGTGGAGTTCTCGGTCGCGGCCTACCGCTTCGGGCACTCCCAGATCCGCGGCCGGTACAAGCTCAACACGCTCGTCGGCCCGCTGCCCACCTTCCTGTCGACCTCCGTGCTGGACCCGGCCACCCGGCTGCAGCACTTCGGCGGGTTCCGGATCCTGCCGCCGTTCTGGACGATCGAGTGGGCCCGGTTCTTCGAGGTCGCCGGCGCCGGGTCGGACGCCCGCCAGCAGACCCGGCTGATCGACACCAAGCTGGCCGACCCGCTGGCCGCGCTGCCGCCGGAGATCGGCGGCAACCGGCCCTCGCTGATCGACCGCAACCTCACCCGCGGCGCCCGGCTGCTGCTGCCCTCCGGGCAGGACGTCGCCGACCACATGGGCGCCGACGTGCTCACCGACGCCGAGCTCGAGCTGCCCGGCGGCGGCCCGGCCCCGCTCTGGTACTACATCCTCAAGGAGGCCTCGGTGCAGGCCGGCGGCCGGCACCTGGGCCAGGTCGGCGGCCGGATCGTGGCCGAGGTCTTCCTCGGCCTGCTGGAGAAGGACCCGTCCTCCTACCTGCGCAACGAGCCCGGCTGGCGGCCGTTCCTCACCAGCTCCGGCGACTTCACCATGCCGGACCTGATCACCTTCACCGGCCACGGCCTCGGCGTCACCACCTTCCCCGGCGGTCCGGGCGGCGGTCCGGGCGGCGGTCCGGGCGGCGGTCCGGGCGGCGGTCCGGGCGGCGGTCCGGGCGGCGGTCCCGGCGGCGGTCCGGCGGCGGCCCCGGTGGCGGTGACGGCGGCGGCGCTCCCGGCGGCGGTCCCCGCGGCCCGCTGCCGCTCGCCCCGTGAGCCGACCGGTCTCCTGACCCGGCCGCTCCCCGTCACCGGCGGGTCGCGGCGCCCCCCACCCGCGACCACCCGGCGCGGCGGGTGTCCACACCGGACACCCGCCGCGCCGGCGCCGTACGCGTCCTCGCCGCCCCGTCGGGGGGACTGGGCAGTCGGCGGGGAGAGCGGGTGGGTAGCGTGGCCGGGTGACCAGCGCGGCGCGGGAGCGGTGGACGGACACCGGGCGGCCGCCGCTGTCCGCCCGGGCGCTGTCCGCGGCGCTGGTCCGGGACGGCTCGCTGGTCACCGACCTGCGGGTGGTGCCGGTGACCGGGTCCACCAACGACGACGTGGCCCTGCTGGCCCGGGCCGGCGCGGCCGAGGGCCTGGTGCTGGTCGCCGAGGAGCAGACCGGCGGCCGGGGCCGGCTGGACCGCGGCTGGCGGTCGCCGCCGCGGGCCGGGCTGACCTTCTCCGTGCTGCTCCGCCCGCCGCCGGCGGTGCCGGTGGCCCGGCGCACCTGGCTGCCGCTGCTGGCCGGGCTGGCCGTGCAGCAGGCGGTCGAGCGGCTCGGCGAGGTGCCGGTCCGGCTCAAGTGGCCCAACGACGTGCTGCTCGGCGACGACCGGGGCAAGGCGGCCGGCATCCTGGTGCAGGCCGACGGCGGCGCGGTGGTGGTCGGCATCGGGCTCAACGTGTCCACCCGCCGGGCCGAGCTGCCGCCGGGCGGCACCTCGCTGGGCGTCGAGGCGGCGCAGTGCACCGACCGCGACCCGCTGCTGCGGGCGGTGCTGCGCCGGCTCGACACGCTCTACGCGGCCTGGGTCGCGGCCGGCGGCGACCCGGAGCCGGTCCGGACCGCGTACGAGACGGTGTGCGACACGCTCGGCCGCCCGGTCCAGGTGCTGCTGCCGGACGGCGGCGTGCTGGCCGGCACCGCCACCGGGCTGGACGCCGACGGCCGGCTGGTGCTGACCACCCCGGCCGGCTCCCGGGCGGTGTCCGCCGGCGACGTCACCCACGTCCGCCCGGCCTGACCCGCCGCGACTCGCCGGGGGCCCCGATCGGAGGAAGACCGTGACGTCCGGGCGCCTCGTCGGCCATGCTTTGCCCCGTGCCGTACCCGGACCAGCTCCTCGCCGACGACGAGCGCGTCGTCAAGCACCTGCATCCGCACTGGGTGACGCTGGTCGTGCCGACCCTGCTGCTGCTCGTGGTGGTCGGCCTGGCCTCGTTCCTCGCCGCGATCGTCCCGGACGGGTCCCTGCAGGGCCTGACCCGGATCATCGTCCTCGCCGTCGGGGTGCTGGCCATCCTCGCCGTCTTCCTGGTGCCGTACCTGCGCTGGCGGACGACCCACTACGTGCTGACCACGCACCGGCTGATGACCCGGGTCGGCATCCTCAGCCACACCGGCCGGGACGTGCCGCTCAACCGGATCAACAACGCGATGTACGAGCAGTCGTTCTTCGAGCGGATCATCAACTCGGGCACGCTGGTGGTCGAGTCGGCCGGCGAGGACGGCCAGCAGGTCTTCAAGCACATCCCGGACGCCGACCAGACCCAGCAGCTGATCAACCGGCTGGTGGAGGGCGACCACGACCGGCGCAGCCGCAACGCCGCGCGGCACGAGGCGCGCTACGAGGCCGGGTACGAGGACGACCGGCGCGGCGGGGATCAGCCGACCGAGCGCTTCTGACCGACCGCCCGCGGGCGCGCGGCCACCGCCAGCACGGCGGCCAGCCCGACCCCGGCGGCGAGGAACCAGTACGCGGCGTCCGAGTCGAGCGCCGCGACACGAAGCGCCGAGCTGGGCCGCCAGCGGCCAGCTCGCCATCGCCACCGTACTGCGACAGTCCACCTCGAACCCCCACGGGTCTGCTCGACCCACCCGCGACAGCAGGCGCGTCTTCCCTTCCGCCACCCCGGCTCGACCGGCTCAAAACGGTCAGACAGGTCTTGCTGGTACGACCGTAGCTCTGATGTGACGAGAGCGACACTTATCGTCCGGGCATCCGCGAGGATTTCACCCGCTCCGGTGCCCCGCACCGCCGGATAGGCTCCGCCGGTGACCAGCGTCGCTGAGGACCCCGCGGGGCCCGCCGATCCGCCGGACCTGCACACCGCCGCCGGCAAGCTCGCCGACCTGCACCGGCGCAACGACGAGGCGGTGCACGCCGGCTCCGCCCGGGCGGTCGAGCGGCAGCACGCCAAGGGCAAGCTGACCGCCCGGGAGCGGATCGACCTGCTGCTCGACGACGGCTCGTTCATCGAGATGGACGAGCTGGCCCGGCACCGGTCGACGAACTTCGGCCTGGAGGCCGAGCGGCCGTACGGGGACGGCGTCGTCACCGGCTACGGCACCGTCGACGGCCGGCCGGTGTGCGTCTTCGCCCAGGACTTCACCGTCTTCGGCGGCAGCCTCGGCGAGGTCTTCGGCGAGAAGATCGTCAAGGTGATGGACCTGGCGCTGAAGACCGGCTGCCCGGTGGTCGGCATCAACGACTCCGGCGGCGCCCGGATCCAGGAGGGCGTGGTCTCCCTCGGGCTGTACGGCGAGATCTTCTACCGCAACGTCATGGCCTCCGGGGTGGTCCCGCAGATCAGCCTGGTGATGGGACCGTGCGCCGGCGGCGCGGTCTACTCCCCGGCGATCACCGACTTCACCGTGATGGTCGACCAGACCTCGCACATGTTCATCACCGGGCCGGACGTGATCAAGACGGTGACCGGCGAGGACGTCGCCTTCGAGGACCTCGGCGGGGCCCGGGCGCACAACACGAAGTCCGGGGTGGCCCACTACATGGCCGCCGACGAGGGCGACGCGATCGACTACGTCAAGGCGCTGCTGTCCTACCTGCCGTCGAACAACCTGGACGACCCGCCGGCCGCCGACGACCTCACCGCGCCGCCGCTGGAGGTCACCGACGCCGACCGGGAGCTGGACACCTTCGTCCCGGACTCGGCCAACCAGCCGTACGACATGCACCAGGTCATCGAGCACGTGCTCGACGACGGCGAGTTCCTCGAGGTGCAGCCGCTGTTCGCGCCGAACATCCTGGTCGGCTTCGGCCGGGTGGAGGGCCGGCCGGTGGGGGTGGTGGCCAACCAGCCGATGCAGTTCGCCGGGACGCTGGACATCGACGCGTCGGAGAAGGCGGCCCGCTTCGTGCGGACCTGCGACTGCTTCAACGTCCCGGTGCTGACCTTCGTCGACGTGCCCGGCTTCCTGCCCGGCACCTCGCAGGAGTGGGGCGGCATCATCCGCCGCGGCGCCAAGCTCATCTACGCGTACGCCGAGGCCACGGTGCCGAAGGTCACGGTGATCACCCGCAAGGCGTACGGCGGGGCGTACGACGTCATGGGGTCCAAGCACCTGCGCGCGGACGTCAACGTGGCGTGGCCGACCGCGCAGATCGCGGTGATGGGCGCGCAGGGCGCGGTGAACATCCTGCACCGGCGGGCGATCGCGGCCGCGGACGACGCGGAGGCGACCCGGGCCGAGCTGGTCCAGCAGTACGAGGACACGCTGGCCAACCCGTACATCGCGGCCGAGCGCGGCTACGTCGACTCGGTCATCCCACCCTCCTACACCCGCCGCTACGTCACCCAGGCCCTCCGCATGCTCCGCACCAAGCGCGCCACCCTCCCCCCGAAGAAGCACGGCAACATCCCCCTCTAGCCCCCGCCGATCTTGGTTGAGTCAACGTCCCGCGGCGGTCCACGACGTTGACATGACCAAGATCGGCGAGAGTGGGGAGCCGGTCAGGACCTGCGGGCGCGGTAGGCGGCGGCGGCGACGCGGTTGCCGCAGGTGGTGCTGCAGAAGCGGCGGGACCGGTTGCGGGACAGGTCCAGGACGAGCCCGTCGCAGGTCGTGTCGGCGCAGACCGAGAGGCGGCTCAGCTCGCCGGCGCGGATGACGTCGCCCATCGCCATCGCGGTCTCGACCGCGATCTGCTCGGCCAGCGGCGCCGCGGCCGGGACGAGGTGCAGGTGGTAGTCCCACCCGTCGTGCCGGACCAGCCGGGGCTGCACGTGGTGGTCGGCGAGGATGCCGTTGACGATCCGCACCGCGTCGTCCTTGCCGGCGGTCAGCAGCTCCCGGAGCGGGCCGCGCAGCGCCCGGACCGACTCGAGCTCGGCCGCGTCCCGGGCCCGGTCGCCGGTGTAGCCACCGGTGGCGACGAAGTCGTCGAGCTGCGCCCCCGTGGTCAGCGTGTCCGGCTCGACCCCGGAGTTCACCAGCGCCACCGCGGCGGCCAGCGCCGCAGTGGTGTCATGAGTGAAGACCACGTTGACACCTTACGCCCTTCCGCCTAGCGTCAGGTGTCATGGCGACCTTGACTCATGACGCCACCGCGGCGACGACCCGCCCGCTGCTCGCCGGACTCGGCTTCGCCGCGGTGTCGGCGGCCTCGTTCGGCCTGTCCGGCTCGCTCGCCCGCGGGCTGATGGACGCCGGATGGTCCGCCGCCGCCGCCGTGGTGGTGCGGATCCTGCTGGCCGCGGCCGTGCTGGTGCCGGTCGCGCTGGTCCAGCTGCGCGGGCGCTGGGCGGCGCTGCGCCGCGCGGTCCCGCTCATCTCGGTGTACGGCCTGGTCGCGGTGGCCGGCTGCCAGCTCGCGTACTTCAACGCGGTCGCCCACCTGCAGGTCGGGGTGGCGCTGCTGATCGAGTACACCGCCCCGGTCGCCGTCGTCGGCTGGCTCTGGCTGCGGCACGGGCAGCGCCCGGGCCGGCTCACCGTCGCCGGCGCCGGGCTCGGCCTGGCCGGGCTGGTGCTCGTGCTCGACCTGCTCTCCGGCGCCGAAGTGAGCGCGGTCGGCACGGCCTGGGCGCTGGCCGCGATGACCGGCGCGGCGGTCTACTTCGTGCTCTCCGGGCGGCCGGACACCGGGCTGCCGGCCACCGCGCTGGCCGCCGGCGGGCTGCTGCTCGGCGGGGTCGCTCTGCTGGTGGCCGGCCTCGCCGGGCTGGTCCCGCTGGCCGCGACGACCGCGCCGGTCGCGTTCCCGGCGTTCACCGTGCCGTGGTGGCTGCCGGTGCTCGCGCTCGGCCTGGTCACCGCGGCGCTCGGCTACGTCGCCGGCATCGCGGCCACCCGGCGGCTCGGCTCCCGGCTCGGCTCGTTCGTGGCGCTGTCCGAGGTGCTCGCCGGCCTCGGCTTCGCCTGGCTGCTGCTCGGCGAGCGCCCCGGCCCGGTCCAGGCCGTCGGCGGCGCGCTGATCCTCGCCGGCGTCGTGGTGGTCCAGCTCGGCGAGGACCGGCGCCCCGCCGCCAGGCGCCCGGACCGCACCGACGCGCGACAGCCGGTCGCGGTGGGGGTCTAGGCGGCCAGGCGGTCCACCTTGGTGCGCAGCCTGGCCAGCTGCTCGCGCACCTCGGGGGACGCGTCGACCAGGGTCGCCTCCACCTCCAGCATGGTGAGGGTCAGCGCCAGCCACTCGGCCGAGTCGTTGGCCACCCGCAGCAGGCTGCGGTCCGGCCCGTCCGCGGTCAGCTCGCCGAGCCAGGCCGGCACCTGCTCGCGCGCCGCGGCCGGCGGCAGCGGCAGCGCGAGCAGCGCCTCGTGCCGCTGCGGGACCGAGCGGAGCGCCTGGGCCACGTACGCCGCGGCGTCCTCGGCCGGCAGCTCGCGCGGGGTGAAGCGGACCCCGTTGGCGAACGGGCGGGTGAGCCGGTCGACCCGGAAGGTCCGCCATGCCTCCCGCTGCAGGTCCCAGGCCACCAGATACCACCGGCGGCCGCGGGCGACCAGCCGGTGCGGCTCGACCAGCCGGGAGGACTCGGTGCCGTCGGCGGCCGCGTACCCGAACCGGAGCTGCTCCTGCCCGCGGCACGCCTGCGCCACCGCGACCAGCACGTCGGCCGGGACGGTCGGGCCACGCCGGGGGAAGACCGTCGTCTCGGTGGCGTCGGCCAGCGCGTCCACCCGCCGGCGCAGCCGCGGCGGCAGCACCTGCTGCAGCTTCGCCAGCGCCTGCACCGAGGTCTCCTCGATGCCGGTCACCCCGCCGCCGGTCGCGGTGCGCAGCCCGACCGCGATCGCCACCGCCTCGTCGTCGTCGAGCAGCAGCGGCGGGATCCGGGTGCCGGCGGCCAGCTGGTAGCCCCCGCCGGTGCCGCGGCTGGTGTCCACCGGGTAGCCGAGCTCGCGCAGCCGGTCCACGTCCCGGCGCACCGTCCGCGGGCTGACCCCGAGCCGGTCGGACAGCTCCTCGCCGGGCCAGTGCCGGTAGGTCTGCAGCAGGGACAGCAGCCGGAGGATGCGCGCGGTCGGGTCCATGGCTCCAGTATCCCGTACTTCCGGTCAGGATGTGACCTCAAGTCGATCGCCCCATCGGGCACGATTGCGTCACGACAACAACCGGAGTGCCATCCCGATGGTCTTCCTCTCCGTCTGATCCGGAACGGGAGGGGGACGGGATGGCCGGCGGCGCCGCGGTGGACGACCGGTGGGTGTACGACCTGCTGGCCGGGCTGGTCGAGCAGCTGCCCGAGCCGGCGGTCGACCTCGCCACCGTGCTCGACGGCGGGCCCTCGACCCTCGCCGTCGCGGCCCGGCTGGCCGGGGCGGCCGGGCTGGTCGGCTACGGCGCGCTGCTGTCCTTCCGGCGGCTCGGCACGCCCGCCTGGCACGTCGACGAGCAGGTCTACGCGACCGCCGGCCGGGCGTACTGGCGCGGCGACTTCCGGCTCAACCCGCAGCACCCGCCACTGGGCAAGGAGATCATCGGCGCCGCGCAGGCCGCCTTCGGCCCGACCCTGACCGCGGCCCGGCTGCCGGCGGCCGCGGCCGCGCTGGCCGGCGGGCTGCTGCTCTGGCTGTGGCTGTCCCGCGCCGGGGCGCCGGCCGCCGGCCCGCTGGCCGCCGCGCTCTGGTGGTCGCTGCCGTCCGTGGTCGCCTTCCCGGAGGCGCTGCCGGGACCGGTGACCGCGCTGCCCACCCGGTACGCGCTGCTCGACCCGCTGGCCGGCTTCCTCGCGCTCGGCGCGCTGGCGGTGGGCTGGTGGTGGGTGCGCACCGGCCGGTGGACCGCCGCCGCCGGCAGCGGCGTCCTGCTCGGCCTCGCCGTGGCCACCAAGCTGCCGGCCGGCCTGGTCGGCGTGGTCGCGGTGCTCGCCGGCACCGCGGCCGCCCTGCACCGGCCGGGCCGCCCGCTCCGCCGGCTGCTGCGGGCCGGCGGCCAGGCCGCGACCTGGTCGCTCGCGGCCGCCGGCGCCGGGCTGGCCGCGTACGCGCCGATGGGCCGGGACGGCGCGGTGGCGTCCTTCGCCGCGGGCTGGCGGATCCAGCGGGAGCACGGGCGGGGCGGGCACCTGGTGACGGTCGCCGGGCAGCGGTACTTCCACCCGCCGTGGTGGACGCTCGGCTGGTGGCAGCACGCCAGCTGGGGGGCGGCGGTGACCGCGGTGGCCGCGCTGGCCGTCGTGGCCGGGCTGGCGCTGCGGCCGGCGCTGACCGGCTACCTCGCCGCCGCCTGCCTGCTGCCGCTGACCCTGCTGGTGCCGCTGGCGGACCTCGCGCTGCCGCACTACCCGGTGCTCTGGCGCGGCCCGCTGATCGGCGCGGTCGCGGTGGGCGCGGTGGCCGGCGCCGGCTGGCTGCGCCGGCACGCCGGGGGCTGGGTCGCGGTCGCGGTCCTGGCCGCGGTGCTGGCGCCGGTGGGGCTGCTCGCCGGCCGGACCGCCGCGGCCACGCTCACGCTGCGGCCGGCCGGCTACGCCGCGCTGCCGGCAGTGGTCCCGCCCGGCGACGTGTGGCTGGTCGGCCAGCCCGCGGTCGCCCGGGCGTACCTGCCGGGGCACCGGCTCGGCCCGCCGCCCCGTCCGCTGCCGGCGGCGGCCCGGCCGGCCGCGGTGGTGCTCGACGCGATGAGCACGGTGCGCGGCGCCGACCGGCGGGCGGCGGACTGGGCGCGGGCGCGCGGCTACCGGGTGGTCCGGACGGACACCCTGGAGATCTGGGTACGTCCCGATGGCTGAGCCGGTGGACCTGCCGGGGCTGCGGCGGACCGCGTTCCTGCTCTGCGGCGACTGGCCCCGCGCCGACGAGCTCGTGCACCGCGCGCTCACCGCGGTGGCGGCCGGCCGCCGCCGGCCCGACCACGCCGCCGCCCGGGCCGCGCTGGTCCGCCGCTGGCGGGACGCCGCCTCGGTGCCGGAGCCCGACCCGGGCGGCGACCGGGTGACCCGGGTGACCGGGGCGGGCCGGAGCTGGTCCGCGTGCTGGGCCGGATGCCGCCGCGGCAGCGCGGCTGCGTGGTGCTGCGCTACTGGGAGCGGTGCCCGGTCGCGGAGACGGCCCGGCTGCTCGGCTGCTCGGCCGCCGACGTGCACCGGGAGACCGTCGCCGGGCTGCAGATCCTGGTGAGCCTGCGGTCAGGATGTGATCGCGAGCCCGACTAGCGCTCCGTGACCGCGGTGGTGACCGCGGTCGCCGGGGGTCCGGGTCGGCACCCGGACCAGGCGCGCCGCCTGACCGGGCGGCGGGCGCCCCACCCCGGGTCCGCCCGGGAGCGGCGCGGCGCGCTGTGCAGAATGGACGGCGTGACCGACCGGCCGTTCCTGCGCGTGGTCCGCGGCGAGCCGACCGCGGAGGAGCTGGCCGCGCTGGTCGCGGTGCTGGCCGCCCGGGCCGCCGCCGGGGCGGCCGCCGCCCGGCCCGGGCCCCGGTCGGCCTGGGCCGACCCGGCGGCCCGGGTGCGGGCCCCGCTGGCGCCCGGCCCGGCCGCGTGGCGCCGGTCCGCTCTGCCCCGGTGACCGCCCGGCGGCTGGTGCTGGCCTCGGCCAGCCCGGCCCGGCTGCGCACCCTGCGCGCCGCCGGCGTCGAGCCGGAGGTGCGGGTCAGCGACCTGGACGAGGAGTCGGTCACCGCCCCGGACCCGGCCGCGCTGGTGCTGACGCTGGCCCGGGCGAAGGCGGCCCGGGTGGTCCGGCCCGGCGAGGACGCCCTCGTGCTCGGCTGCGACTCGCTGCTCGACCTGGACGGCCGCGCGTACGGCAAGCCGACCTCGGGACCCGAGGTGCTGGCCCGGTGGGAGCGGATGGCCGGCCGGGCCGGCGTGCTGCGCACCGGGCACGCGCTGCTCGACGTCCGCGGCGGCGCGGTGGCCGCCGAGGCGAGCGGGGTGGCGTCCACCACGGTGCGCTTCGGCCGGCCGACCGCGGCCGAGCTGGCCGGCTACGTGGCCTCCGGCGAGCCGCTCCGGGTGGCCGGCGCGTTCACGGTGGACGGGCTGGGCGGCTGGTTCGTGGACGCGCTGGACGGCGACGCCGGCACCGTCATCGGCCTGTCGCTGCCGCTGCTGCGCGACCTGCTCGGGCGGCTCGGGGTCGGTGTGACGGATCTCTGGGCGACCCACCGGTAACAACGTCCCTAGACTCCGGCCGAGAAGAGGGGAGCCGCCCGTGCGCTCAGTGCTGGTCGCCAACCGGGGGGAGATCGCCGTCCGCGTGCTGCGGGCCTGCCGGGACGCGGGGCTGACCGGGGTCGCCGTGTACGCGGAGCCCGACCGGGACGCCCGGCACGTCCGGCTGGCCGACGCCGCCTTCGCGCTCGGCGGCTCGACCGCGGCGGAGTCGTACCTGCGGATCGACAAGGTGCTGGACGCCTGCCGGCAGTCGGGGGCGGACGCGGTCCACCCCGGGTACGGCTTCCTGTCCGAGAACGCGGAGTTCGCCACCGCGGTCATCGAGGCCGGGCTGACCTGGATCGGCCCGCCGCCGGAGGCGATCCGGGTGCTCGGCGACAAGGTCGCCGCCCGGCACCTCGCCGCCGAGGTGGGCGCGCCGCAGGTGCCCGGCACCGCGGACCCGGTGACCGGCCCGGACGAGGTGCTCGCGTTCGCCGAGGAGCACGGGCTGCCGGTGGCGATCAAGGCCGCCTTCGGCGGCGGCGGGCGCGGGCTCAAGGTGGCCCGGACGCTGGCCGAGATCCCGGAGCTGTACGCGTCCGCGGTGCGCGAGGCGGAGGCCGCGTTCGGCCGGGGCGAGTGCTTCGTGGAGCGCTACCTGGACCGGCCGCGGCACGTCGAGGCGCAGGTGCTGGCGGACACGCACGGCGCGGTGGTGGTGGTCGGCACCCGGGACTGCTCGCTGCAGCGGCGGCACCAGAAGCTGGTCGAGGAGGCGCCGGCGCCGTTCCTGTCCGCGGAGCAGCGCGAGCAGATCCACACCGCGGCCCGGGACATCTGCGCCAAGGCCGGCTACGTCGGCGCCGGCACGGTCGAGTTCCTGGTCGGCGCGGACGGGGTGATCTCGTTCCTGGAGGTGAACACCCGGCTGCAGGTCGAGCACCCGGTCACCGAGGAGACCAGCGGCGTCGACCTGGTCCGGGCGCAGTTCCGGATCGCCGCCGGCGCGACGCTGGCCTCGCTGGGGCTGGACCGGGACCCGGCGCCGCGCGGCCACTCGATCGAGTTCCGGCTCAACGGCGAGGACCCGGGCCGCAACTTCCTGCCCGCGCCGGGCACGGTGACCGCGTACGTCGAGCCGGCCGGGCCGGGCGTCCGGGTGGACTCCGGGGTCGAGGCCGGGTCGGTGGTCGGCGGTGCCTTCGACTCGCTGCTGGCCAAGCTGATCGTCACCGGGGCGACCCGGGAGGAGGCGCTGGAGCGGTCCCGGCGGGCGCTGGACGAGACCGTGGTGGACGGGCTGCCGACCGTGCTGCCGTTCCACCGGGCGGTGGTGCGGGACGCCGACTTCGTCGACGAGCCGTTCCGGGTGCACACCCGGTGGATCGAGACCGACTGGGCCGGCGGGCTGGAGCCGTGGTCGGGGGCGGCCGCGGACGACGGCGAGGAGCCGGCGGCCCGGGAGACCGTGGTGGTCGAGGTCGGCGGCCGGCGGCTGGAGGTGAGCCTGCCGGCCGGGCTCGGCGCGGTGGCCGGCGCCGGGCGGGCCGCGGCCCCGAAGCGGTCCCGCTCCCGGGGCGGCGCCGCGGCGGCCGGCGGCGACGCGCTGACCAG
Organism: uncultured Actinomycetota bacterium; assembly: GCA_963849885.1. Classification (GTDB taxonomy): domain Bacteria; phylum Actinomycetota; class Actinomycetes; order Mycobacteriales; family CADCTP01; genus CADCTP01. Next base: position 610,871 of record CAWKIV010000006.1, read on the forward strand.
CCCCATGCAGGGCACGATCGTGAAGATCGCGGTGTCCGACGGGGACACCGTCGAGGCCGGCGACCTGGTCGTCGTGCTCGAGGCGATGAAGATGGAGCAGCCGCTGACCGCGCACAAGGCCGGCACGGTGAAGGGGCTCACCGCCTCCGTCGGCGAGGTCGTCGCCAGCGGGGCGGTCATCTGCGAGCTGGCCGACTGATCCTGCTGTCGCGGCATTGCCTTAAGTGCAGCCGAAGGGTGCGTTAAGGCCCGTCCGGATGGTGATCGGTACAGATCGCCTACCCGGAGCGAGGTCGTCATGCACGCCAACGAGAGTCCCGTCCGCCGCCGGTGGCTGCGTCGCCTCGGCGCCGCGGTGGCCGTCACCGTCGCCGCGGTGGCCGCGCCGGCCGTCACCGCCGCGCCGGCCGGCGCCGTCTCGCAGACCGTCATCCACCCGGAGTGGGTGGACGGGTGCGACGGCTGCCCCGGACCGCTCTTCCACGTCCAGTCCGTGCTGGACCGCCGGATCAAGGCGGCGGTCACCAAGTCGGTCGCGGACGGCCTGGCCGGGCTGATCGCCGCGTCCCGGGCGCAGGACCCGGTGGTCGCCAAGCGGCTGCACGAGGTGGCGATCCGCACGCTGTCCGGCGGGGCGGCGCAGGCCGGCAACGCGGCCTGGTCGGCCGCGGAGTGGGACGGCGACCTGTGCCCGCGGCGGCCGTGGCCGTTCCCCGGCCCGAAGCCGCAGTGGGACGAGAACCAGCGCACCCTCGCCGACGGGCTGACCCTGCTCGCCGAGGCCAACCTGACCGGTGACGCCGGCCTGGTCGGCGCGGCGGCGGGCAAGCTCGACGCCGGAGCGGCCGGGCTCACCGACTTCCAGGGCTGCGTCTGAGCGACCCGGTCCGGTGGTGGCGGCCCGCCCGGGCCGCCACCACCGGCGTGCGGCCGGGGCCCGCCCCGCCGGCGGAGCGGGAACACGGCCCTAGGTGTTCTGCCCATGGACGTTGGTGACGGGCGGCGACACCTGCGGATGTTCTTGACGTAGGTGAAGACCTCCGGCATCGCTGTGGATCGCGACATCTACGCCGACGGACAGGAGGTCCTCATGTCCCACCGTAATGCGCCGTTGTCGGAGACCGGACGGCTGCGGCTGGCCCGGTGTGTCGTGGAGGGCGGCTGGTCCTGCCGGCGGGCCGCGGAGCGGTTCCAGGTCTGTGCGACCACCGCCCGGCGCTGGGCCGACCGGTTCGGTAGCTGGGCCCTGCCGGCAAGGCGGACCGCCGCAGCTACAGGCTGCTCCGGTCGCCGTGCGTGGGAACGCGGGGGGTGGCGGGTCGATGGTCCGTGACGTTCGGTGAAGGCGGCTCCCGTATACGCCCCTCGTCGGCTGGCCGCCTCCGGTATGTTCCGAGGACGGCCAGGTCAGGGGGAGCTATGGCTGGTCTTCGATCGACGGGGGCCGCCCTCGTGGCGGTGGATCTGACCCTAGCGGCGCTGGTCGTCGGAAGCTCGGCCGAGGCTGCTGCCCCGGCCTCAGTCACGTTGGTCGTCGGTGCGCCCACGTCCCTGACCCCGGGGGACGCCGCCGTCCGGAGCCGGTTGCAGGGCGCCGGCTACACCGTGACCGTGGCCGACGACGACACGGTCACCGCCGCCGGCGCCGGCGCGACGACGTTCACGATCGTCACGAGTTCGATCAACAACTCGATCCTCGGCTCCCGGCTGAGCGGGCTGGCGACGCCGCTGTGGGTGGCGAAGCCGTACTCGTTCGACGACTACGGCCTGGCCGGGCCGATCGGCGAGGTCGACTACGGCAGCCGGGCCGAGCACCACCGTCAGCGTGGTCGCGCCGGCCACCCGCTCGCGGCCGGCCGGTCGGGCACCGTCACCATCCAGAGCGGCGCAGCCGGGTGACGTGGGCGAGGGCGGCCGCGTCGGCGACGGTGGTCGCGCGCAGCGGCTCGGATGCGACGATCTTCACGATCGCGGCTGGCCTGCCGCTCGCCGGCGGCCAGCCGGCGGCCGGCTGCCGGATGAGCTTCCCGATCTTCGGCAACGCGCCGACGACCTTCACCGCGGACGGCTGGGCGATGTTCGACGCGGCCGCGGCGTGGGCGGCCGCCGGCTGCGCGAGCGGGCCCGTGGACGCGCCACCGACCGTGACGATCACCTCGCCGGCCGGCGGGGCAACCGTGAGCGGCACGATCGGACGTCAGCGCGACCGCGACCGACGACGTCGGAGTCACCTCCGTCGGCTTCGCGGTCGACGGCACCGCGATCGGCCTGGACCAGAACGGCGCCGACGGCTGGTCGGCCTCGTGGAACACCGCCGCCGCAGCCGATGGCAGTCACGTGGTGTCCGCGACCGCGACCGACACCGCGGGCAGGACCGCAACCACGAGCGTCTCGGTGACGGTCGCGAACAGCCCCGCCTCCGACGCGGTCCTGTTCGTGGTCGCCGCACCCGCCACGCTGACGCCCGGCGACGCCGCCGTCCGGTCGCGCCTGGCCGGCGCCGGCTACCAGGTCGTCCTGGCCGACGACGGCACGGTCACGGCTAGCCGACGCGGCCGGCAAGGCGTTCGCGCTGGTCTCCAGCGGGGTCGACTCGGCCACCTCGGGACCAAGCTCCGCACGGTCGCGGTCCCGGTCTGGATCGCGAAGCCCTACCTCTTCGACGACTACGGCCTGACCGGCACCCAGGCCGGCGTCGACTACGACAGCAAGGTCGCCACCAGCGTGACGATCTCGGCGGCCGGGCACCGGATGGCCGCTGGCCGGACCGGGACCGTCCAGGTCCAGACCGGCAGCAACCGGGTCTCCTGGGGCCGCCCGGCGGCGTCGGCGACCGTCGTCGCGCGGCCGGGAGCGATCCGACGATCTTCACCATCCCGGCCGGCGCCATGCTGGCCAACGGCCAGCCGGCGGCCGGCTGCCGGCTCACGTTCCCGCTGTTCAACAACGCGCCGACCGCGTTCACCACGCATGGATGGGCCCTGTTCGACGCGGCGGTCGGGTGGGCCGCGGACGGGTGCGCCGACGACGACCGCCGCCGCCGGCGGACGGGGTCGAGCACGTCGTGCTGCTCTCGGTCGACGGGCTGAACCCGACGGCGATCACGATGCTCGGGCCGTCCGGCGCGCCGACCTTCTACCGGCTCATGGCCGAGGGCGCCTCGACGTTGAACGCCCGCACGGCGGTCGAGCGCACCCAGACGCTGCCGAACCACTCGTCGATGGCGAGCGGCCGCAAGGTCGACCTGCCCGGCGGGCACGGCGTGACCTTCAACGAGGACCCGGGCACCACGATCCACGACGCGGCCGGGCAGTACGTCGTGTCTGTCTTCGACCTCGTGCACGACCGCGGCGGCAGCACGGCGCTGTTCGCCGGCAAGGAGAAGTTCGCCTTCTACGACCGCAGCTGGGCCGCGACCACCGGCGCGCCGGACACTACCGGTCCGGACAATGGCCGGGACAAGATCGACTCGTACCTCCGTGCCTCGTCGAGTGCGACCACGAGCGAGGCTGGTCGGCGAACTTGCCGGGGCGCCGAGGGACTTCACGTTCATCCACTACCACGAGACCGACACGGCCGGCCATGCGAGCGGCTGGCTGTCGCCGGAGTACCTGGCGGCGGTGCGCGACGCGGATACGCAGATCAAGCGCATCCTGGACACGGTCGCGGGCACCCCTGCGCTCGCCGAGCCGCACAGTCGTGATCGTGACGACGGACCACGGCGGCATCGGCACCATCCACAACAACGCCACGCTGGCTGACAACTACACCGTGCCGATCTTCGTCTGGGGCGCCGGCGTCGATCCGGCCGCCGACCTCTACGCGCTCAACCCGGACCGGCTCGACCCGGCACGGCCCAGCCGGCGTACACCGCACCGATCCCGCCGATCCGTACCGGCGAACTCGCCGACTTGGCGACCGAGTTGCTCGGGTTGGGCCCGGTGCCCGGCAGCATCTTCAACGTGAGCCAGTCCCTCGAGGCCGGGACGCCCTGACCCGGGTCGGTCGTCGGTTCGAGTCCGACAGGGGCTCCACCACGCACACCGACGCCCTCAGTTGGACCGCAGGCCGGACGCGTCACCGAACCCAAGACCCCGTGCACGCGAGAGCACATGACCAGGAGTTCGTACGGCGGGTTGGCCCGGCTGTCCGGATCGGCGCCGGTCGCGAGGCCAAGCGCACCCGCCCCTACCGACCGCAGACCAACGGCATCGAGCGCTACCACCGCACCCTCACCGACGAATGGGTCTACGCCCGCCCCTACCCCACCGACACCACCCGCGCCGCAGCCCTCGCCACCTGGCTGCACTCCTACAGTCACCACCGCAGCCACACCGCCATCGGCGGACCACCAGCAACCCTGCGCCCAACCTCTCCGGGCAGAACACCTAGGGTGTGTCTCTGAATCCGTGGTGGATGCGGACGGCGTCCAGACGTCGTCCGCCAAGGCCGAGGAGGAGTCCGATACCGTCGTTGTATCGGCGACGACGAGAACGCCGCCGGTCGGCGTCTGGGCGTCGGCCCGCCCGCCAGCGGGTTGGAGACACACCCTAGGGCAGCACGATGAGGACCGCGGCGGCCAGGGCGAGCAGGACCGACACCACGGCGGCGGTGGCCGCGGCCCGGACGGGCTCGCCGGGCGCGGCGGCGCGCAGGCGGCGGCTGCGGTGCCGGGCGGCGCCGGCCAGGACCGCCGCGGCGGGCACGCCGAGCGCGGCGGCGACGACGAGCCGGGGCGTGGAGCCGGCGGCGAGCCGGAGCAGCAGCAGCGCGCACACGCCGGCCGACAGCGCGGTCCGGGTCCAGGCGAGCAGCGTCCGCTCCGGCGCCACCCCGGCGGGCCGGCCGTCACCGCGCCACCCCTGGCACGCCGGCCGTCACCGCGCCACCCCCGGCGGGCCGGCCGTCACCGCGCCACCCCTGGCGCGCCGGCCGTCACCGCTCCGCCACCACCAGCAGGACCACCGCGACGACGGCGACGACCGCGGTCCCGTACGCCAGGAGCGGCGCCAGCCGCGGGGGCGGCAGCGGCTCCCCCAGCCGCATCGCCCACTGGGTCCGCCGCCACCGCCCGTACGCGGTCGCGCTGACCGCGGCGCCGAGCAGCACCAGGCCGACCGCGAGGGTCTGCCGCAGCCCGGGCACGGCCAGCGGCGGCACGAACGTCTCCAGCCCGATGCCGCCGGCGATCAGGGCCAGCGCGGTGCGCACCCAGGCCAGGAAGGTGCGCTCGTTGGCCAGCGTGAAGCGCGGGTCCGGCTCGCTGCCCCCGGACCGTCGCCATCCCGCCCACCGCACCCGCGCAGGCTAACCACCCGCCGCCGTCCCGATCGAGGACCGCCCCGCCCCGCGCCCGACCCGCCCGGCCGGCGGGGTGGACAATCGGCAGGGTGTCCGCTCGGCCCTCGGTGCTGCAGTGGCTGCGGTACGCCTTCGGCGGCCGGCTGCCGGCGCCGCTGCACGACTGGGTCCGGCACGACCTGACCGACGCCGACTGGCGGTGGCGGCAGCTGCTGCGGGTGCTGATCCAGACCGCGCTGCCGGTCCTGGTCATCGCGGTGCTGCCGGCCCCGGGCGAGCTGCGGGTGCTGATGGCGGCGCTGGTGCTGATCGGGGCGCTGTCCGTCGGCGCCGCGTACGGCGACGAGCTGCGGGCCCGCCGGCTCCGGCAGCACGGCCTCACCCCGCCGCGCTGACCTCCGGCGCAGCCCCCGCCGCCCCCGCCGCCCTCACGCCCCCCGCCCCCGCCGGTCCCGCGGCCTCCGCCGGTCCGCGGCCACCGGTCCCGCGGCCGCCGGTCCCGCGGCCTCCGCCGGCCGAGGGCGCCGCACCAGCCCGACGACGACCACCAGCGCGGCCAGCGCCGGCGGCGCCGCCCCGAGCGCGAACGCCGCGGCCGGACCGCGCGCGTCCACCACCGCGCCGGCCAGCGCCGAGCCGAGCGCCGCCCCGCCGAGCAGGAAGACGGTCAGCCCGGCGAAGGTCTGGGCCACCGCACCGGCCGGCGCCCGCGCCTGCACCAGCGTGTAGATCCCGCCGAGCGCGGGCGCCACCAGCCCGCCGGCCAGCACCAGCAGCACGCCGAGCATCAGCAGCCCGCGGGAGGCCGCGATGAGCAGGTGGGCCGCGGCCACCGCGGTCAGCAGCAACAGCAGCCGCCGGGCCGGGCCGCGCCGGGCCGGCCGCAGCCCGCCCAGCAGCCCGCCGACCAGCGAGCCGGCGCTCCAGACCGCGAGCAGCAGGCCGGCCGCGGCGGTGGCCCCGGCCGCGCCGGCCGCCCCGATCACGCCGACCTCGACCCAGGACAGCCCGCAGATGAGCAGCCCGCCGGCCAGGTAGAGCGGGACCAGCGGGAGCAGGTCGGCCCGGCGCACCGCGGACCGCTCGGCCGCGGCCAGCCGGTCGAGCCCGGGCGTGCCGGCGAAGGCGAGCACCCCGAGCAGGGTCACCGCGGCGGCCAGCTGCACCGACTGCGCCGGCCCGAGCAGCGCGGCGGCGGCCCCGGCGGCCGACGGCCCGACGATGAAGGTGAGCTCCTGGACGGTCGCCTCCAACGAGTACATCGTCGCGCGGGTGTCCGGCTCGGCCAGCAGCGCCGGCCACAGCGTGCGCACCGCCGGGGTGACCGGCGGCGTGGTCACCGCGGCGGCCGCGGTCAGCCCGGCCAGCGCGGCCGTGGACGAGGTCGGCACCAGCGACAGCACCACCAGGCCGGCCGCGGACAGCGTCGCGGTGGTCAGCAGCACCCGGCCGGCCGCCCGGCCGCGGTCGATCAGCCGGCTGGACACCAGCCCACCGGCTCCGGCGCCGGCCACCCACACCGCGCTGACCAGCCCGGCCGCCCCGTACGACCCCGTGCGGTCGACCACCAGCAGGATCACCGCGAGCCCGCCGGTGGGCAGCCCGGTCCGGGCCAGCAGCGACGTGCCCAGCGCCCGGCCGACATGCGGGGTGGACAGCAGCTGCCGGTAGGACGCGGGGAGCACGGCCCCGATCCTGCCCCGCCCCACCGACAGTTTCCGTCCGGTCCGCCGCGGTGGCCCGGCCGCCGGCGAGCGAGCCCACCGGCGCCGGCGGGTCAGTCGGCGGCCGGCTCCAGGAACAGGGGGAGCACCTGCCGGGTGCGGGCGACCAGCCGCTCCGCCGCGACCGCCCCGTCCCGCAGCAGGCCGTGCAGGGCCTGCTCGAAGATCCCGTCCAGCAGCCCGTACGCCGTCGCCGGGTCGACCGCGGGCTCCCGACCGGCCAGCGCCGCGTACCGCTCCACGACCCGCCAGATCATCGCGCACAGCGCCTCGTCGATCGCCGTGACGTCGGCCCGCAGCGCCTCCTCGAACATGCTCTGCGAGCGCAGGTCATACCAGAGCCGGTGCATCGGGGCCTCGTCGAGCAGCGTCTCCGCGAGCTTCGCGGCGAACCGGTCGCGGATCTCCCCGGCGCTGGTCGAGGTGGCGACCAGCTCGTCGTACCGCTGCACGCACCGCGCCTTGTAGTAGCGCACGCAGTAGGTGATCAGGTCGACCTTGTCGCGGAAGTAGTAGTGCACCACCCCGTGCGTGAAGGGCGAATTCTGCGCGATCTCGCGCAGGCTGGTCCGCGCGTAGCCGAGCTGCCCGAGCGTGGTCAGCGCGGACTCGGCCAGCTCGTCGCGGCGCTCGTCGAACCGGTCGGCCGGGCGACGCCGGGACGCCGCCGGGCGCACGCCGGTCGAGGTCACCGGCTCAGCCTAACCCAGTTCTGTCTGACTTCTTGACAACCGTCCAGAGAAGTCTTGACGACTGTCAAGAAGTGGGAGGAGGGTGGCCTCACACCGAAGTCCTCGACGACGCGGGCAGGAGCGGACATGGGCGGACTCGACCTCACCGGTCGCACGGCACTGGTCACCGGGGGCGCCCAGGGCCTCGGCGCCGGGATGGGCCAAGCGCTCGCCGCCGCCGGCGCCCGCGTCATGCTCGCGGACGTCAAGGAGGAGGCCGGCGCGAAGACGGCGGCCGAGCTGGGTGACGGCCACGGCTTCGTCGCCCTCGACGTCACCGACGACGCCGGCTGGGCCGCCGCCGTCGAGCAGACCGTGGCGCAGCTCGGCGGGCTGGACATCCTGGTCAACAACGCCGGCGTCGAGATCACCAGCCTGCTCACCGAGGTGGACCCCAAGGACATCCGCACGATGCTGGAGGTCAACATCCTCGGCACCACGCTCGGCATCAAGCACGGCCTGCGGGCCATGCGCCCGGGCGGCGCGGCCGGCGCCGGCGGCAGCATCGTCAACGTCGCCTCGGTCGCCGCCACCATCGCCTTCCCCGGCATCGCGGTCTACTCGGCCACCAAGTCCGCGGTCGACCGGCTCACCCGGGTGGCCGCGATGGAGTCCGGCAAGCTCGGCTACGGCGTCCGGGTCAACTGCGTCTACCCCGGGCTGGTGCCGACCGAGATGGGCGCCGGGCTGGCCCAGGACGTCGCCGCGATCGGGCTGTTCCCGTCCCCGGAGGCGGCCGTCGGCGCGGTGATCGAGCTGACCCCGGGCGGCCGGCTCGGCACCGTCGAGGACATGGCCGACGCGGTCGTCTTCCTCGCCTCCGACCAGTCCCGCTTCATCACCGGCGCCGGCCTCCCGGTCGACGGCGGCATGGGCATGTGAGCGGACCCCGGAGAGGGAGCAGGCAGCCATGACCGACAAGCCCGTCGTCGTGTACGGGGTCTCCGGCTACACCGGACGCCTGGTCTGCGAATACCTGCGGGAGCACAACGTCCCGTTCGTCGCCGCCGGCCGCGACAAGAACAAGGTGCAGGACGTCGTCGACCGCATCCCCGGCATCGAGACCGCGGACTACGAGGTGGTCGAGGTCGCGCACGAGGTGGACGCGCTGGCCGAGCTCTTCTCCGGCGCGCGGGTCGTGTCGAACATGGTCGGCCCCTTCATCCGGTACGGGCACACCGTCGCCGAGGCCGCGCTCGCCGCCGGCTGCCACTACCTCGACACCACCGGCGAGCAGGACTGGGTGATCGAGGCCAAGGACCGCTGGCACCGCCCGTACGCGGAGAAGGGCCTGGTCATCGCGCCGGGCGTCGCGCAGATGTACACGACCGGCGAGATCGCCGCCAACCTCTGCCTGGAGACCCCCGGCCTGGACACCCTCGACATCCTGGTGCTCTGGAAGGGCTTCCCGACGTACGCGTCGACCCAGACGATCTTCACCATCCTCAAGGCCGACTGGTTCTACCTGGAGCAGAACCAGTACGTGCAGTGGCCGATGGACAAGGTCTTCACGGTCGACGTGCCGGGCCAGCACGAGACCGGCCTGGCGCTGCCGTGGGGCGGCACCTGCCACCCGGTCTGGTTCAAGGACGACCCGCGGGTGGCCAACGTCAAGGCCTGCGGCGGCGTCTTCGACCGGGCCGTCATGGAGGGCGTCATCCAGACGGTGAAGATGTACGAGGAGCAGATCAAGCCGCTGCCGCCGGAGCAGCGGGAGGAGCAGCTCGCCGCGATCGCCGGGTCGGTGCAGGCGGCCATGCCGCCCCGGGAGAATCCGCGGCTCAACACCTCCCTCGACTCCGTGTACGCGTCCGGCCCGCTCGGCCGCGCGCACTGCGTGATCCACGGCAACCAGAACTACAAGCAGACCGGCCTGCTCCAGGCGTACGCGGCGTACTCGCTGCTCCAGCAGCCGCCGCTGCGCACCGGCTTCGCCTCCGGCTGCCAGGCGTTCGGGCACCGCACCCTGCTCGGCGCGCTGCGCAGCTTCGGGCTGGTGATGGAGCCGGAGCTCACGGTGCGGGGCTGAGTCGATGGGCCTGCGGCTGATCGACTACCTGGACAAGGGCGCGTCCCTGGACCCGGACGCGCCCTGCTTGACCACCGACGGGGAGTCGGCCAGCTACGCCGAGGTCCGGGAGCTGGCCGGCCGGGTCGCCGGCGCGCTCGCCGCCCGCGGCATCGCGCCCGGGGACAAGGTGGCGATCCTGTCCGCGAACGACCCGGTCGCGTTCACCTGCGTCTTCGGCATCTCGGCGGCCGGGGCGGTGTGGTGCCCGGTCAACCCGCGCAACGAGGCGGGCGAGAACCGGGAGCTGCTCGAGCTGTTCGAGTGCCGGGCGCTGCTCTTCCAGCGGCGGTTCGCGCCGCTGGTGGCCAAGATCGCGCCGGACCTGCCCCGGCTGGCGCTGCTGGTCTGCCTGGACCAGCCCGATTCACCGGACCCGTCGCATCCGGCGGCGGGCCCGGCACCGGACCCGTCCCTGGACCCGGACGGGGCCGGCGACGTACCAGGTGCGACGTCCTGGCCGGACTTCCTCGCCACCACGGGGGGCGAGGGAGTCCCGCCGGACGACCTGGCGATGATCGTCGGCACCGGCGGCACCACCGGCCGGCCGAAGGGCGTCATGCTCACCGGCACCAACCTGGAGACGATGACGGCGCTCACGCTGATGGGCTACCCGTGGTCCGGGCGGCCGGTCTACCTGGCGCTGGCGCCGCTCACCCACGCCGCCGGGGTGCTCTGCTTCCCGGTGCTGGCCCGCGGCGGGGAGATCGTCATCATGCGGACCCCGGACGTCGACGGCTTCCTCGACCTGATCGAGCGGCACCGGGTGACGCACACCTTCCTGCCGCCGACGCTGATCTACATGGTGCTCGACAGCGACCGGCTGGACCGGACCGACCTGTCCTCGCTGCAGTGCTTCTGGTACGGCGCGGCGCCGATGTCGCCGACCCGGCTGGAGGAGGCGCTGGGCCGGATCGGGCCGGTGATGGCGCAGCTCTTCGGGCAGACCGAGGCGCCGATGATGATCTCGATGATGCCGCCGGCGGACCACTTCGCCGCGGACGGCTCGGTGGCCCGGACCCGGCTCGCCTCCGCCGGCCGGCCGGCGCCGCTGGTCACGGTGGCGATCATGGCCGAGGACGGGCGGCTGCGGCCGCGCGGCGAGCGGGGCGAGGTGGTGATCCGGTCGTCGCTGGTGATGGCCGGCTACTTCCGCGACCCGGCGGCCACCGCGGCCGCGTCCGCGCACGGCTGGCACCACACCGGCGACATCGGCTACCTCGACGACGAGGGCTTCCTCTTCCTCGTCGACCGGGCCAAGGACATGATCATCACCGGCGGGTTCAACGTCTACTCGACCGAGGTGGAGCAGGCGCTGATGCGGCACCCGGGCGTAGGCGACTGCGCGGTGGTCGGGCTGCCCGACGAGAAGTGGGGCGAGCGGGTGGTGGCCGTGGTCCAGCCGCGGCCCGGGTCTGCGGTCGACCCGGTCGAGCTGGCCGCCTTCGTCCGCGACCAGCTCGGCGGCGTGAAGACCCCCAAGCAGATCCACCTCTGGCCCGACCTCCCCCGCTCCAAGGTCGGCAAGGTCCTCAAGACCGACATCAAGGCCCGCCTCCACCCACCCGCCGACTGAGCACCCCGCCCGCCGACTGAGCACTCAGTCGAGGTCGTCGTGGATCATGAGGCGGCGGGCGGCCTCGGTGAGGGAGCCGGAGAGGGAGGGGTAGACGGAGAAGGTCGAGGCGACCTGGGCGACGGTCAGGCTGTTCTGCACCGCCATGGTCACCGGCAGGATCAGCTCGGACGCGGACGGCGCGACCACCACGCCGCCGATGACCACGCCGGTCGCCGGCCGGCAGAAGAGCTTCACGAAGCCCTCCGACAGGCCCTGCATCTTGGCCCGCGCGTTGGTCGCCAGCGGCATGGTGACCGTCCGCGCCGGCACCTCGCCGGCGGTGATCGCCTTCTCCTGGATGCCGACGGTGGCGATCTCCGGGTGGGTGAAGACGGTCGCCGACACGGTCTTCAGCCGCAGCGGGGTGACCGCCTCGCCGAGCGCGTGCCACATCGCGATCCGGCCCTGCATGGCCGCCACCGAGGCGAGCATGAGCACGCCGGTGACGTCGCCCGCGGCGTAGACGCCGGCCGCGGTGGTCCGCGACACCCGGTCGGTCTCGATGAAGCCGCGGGCGTCGAGGGTGACGCCGACCCGGTCCAGCGCCAGGCCCTCGGTGTTGGGCACCGAGCCCACGGTCATCAGCGCGTGGCTGCCCTCGACCGTGCGGCCGTCCTCCATCGTGACGACGACGCCCTTCTCCGACCGGCGTACGGACGCGGCCCGGGCCTTCTTCACGATCGCGCCGCCGTGCTCGGCGAAGACCTCCTCGATCACCTCGGCGGCGTCGGTGTCCTCCCCGGGCAGCACCCGGTGCCGGCTGGAGACCAGCGTCACCCGGACGCCCATCTCCAGGTACGCGCTGGCGAACTCGGCGCCGGTGACCCCGGAGCCGACCACGATGAGGTGCTCGGGCAGCTCGGCCAGGTCGTACACCTGGCGCCAGGTGAGGATGCGCTCCCCGTCCGGCACCGCGTCCGGCAGCACCCGCGGGGTCGCGCCGGTGGCGAGCAGCACCACGTCGGCATCCACCGTCGCGGTGACCTGCCCGGCGCCGTCGAGGACCTCGATCCGCCGCCCGGCCGCGGGCTGCTCCGCGGCGAACCGCCCGCGCCCCTCGACCAGCCGCACCCCCTCGCCGGCCAGCCGCTGCCACACGTCCTCGGACTGCCAGACCGCGAGGTCCTTGACCCGCCGGTTGACCACCGGGGCGTCGACCACCACCTCGCCCGACTCCCCGTCCGGCCCGCCGGTGGTGCGCACCCCCAGCGCCGGCGCGGCCCGGAAGGTGGTCATCGTCTCGCTGGTGGCGATCAGCGTCTTCGACGGCACGCAGTCGTAGAGCACGCAGGCCCCGCCCAGCCCGTCCGGCTCCACCACTGTCACCTCGCCGGCCAGCTGCGCGGCCACCAGCGCCGCCTCATACCCGGCCGGTCCCCCACCCACCACCACGATCCGCGTCACCCGACCATTGTCTCCCTCCAGGAGCTGCACACTGGATGTGCTAGCGTCGGCGCGTGGATGCGGTGCTCGACTCCTCGACACTGATCTCCCTGGCGTGGGCCGGCGCCCTGGAGCTCCTCGAGGTCGCGCCGCTGACTCTCGTCGTGCCGGCCGAGGTGATCCAGGAGACCGTGCTCGACGGGCTCGACCTCGGCCACGCGGACGCGGCGGCGATCGAGACGGCGACGAAGGGGCTCACCCGGGCCGAGCCGGCCGGGGGCCGGACCGCCGACGAGTCCGTGCTGCGGATCGGCGTGCGGCACGGTCTGGTGGTCACCAACGACGCGGCGCTCGGCCGCCGCGCCGCCAACCTCTCGGTGCGCTGGTTGCGGACCGCCGACCTGGTCGTGCTGTGCGTCCGGACCGGACGGATCAGCCCGGCCCGCGGCGTGGCCGCCATCCGGGCGCTGCGCAGCGCCGGCCGGCTCACCGACAGCCTGACGCGGGCCTACCTGGAGGAGCTGGGATGAGCCGAGCGGTGCGGGTGAACGCGACGATGGACGAGGAGCTGCTGCGCCGCGTCGACGCGTACGCGCGGAGCCACTTCGAGGACCGCTCCACCGCGGTCCGCCAGCTGCTCGACTTCGCGTTGCGCGAGCTGCAGAAGCGCGAAGCGCTGGCGGCGTACGGGGCGGGCCGGGTGACGCTGCGGGAGCTCGGGCGCGTGTTGGGGCTGGACACCTGGGCTACGCACGACCTGCTCCGGGCCGAGGGCGTCGACGTCGCCCGCGGCGACCGGGAGGAGACCCGGCACGTGCTGGAGGACGTGCTCGCCGAGATCGACCCGCCGGCGCAGCCGTAGCCGCCCCGGGCCGGGCGGCCGGAGCCGGGCCGACGGCAGCCGCTCGGTGGCCGGCCTGGTGGGAGCGGCGGGCGGGCGGGGACGGCGGCGGGGTCGGGGAGCCGTACGATGGCCGGCCGTGGCCCTCTACGCCGCTTACGGGTCCAACCTGGATCCCGCCCAGATGACCCAGCGCTGCCCGCACTCGCCGGCCGCGGGCACCGGCTGGATCACCGACTGGCGGCTCACCTTCGGCGGCGAGGACCTGGGCTGGGAGGGCGCGCTGGCCACCCTGGTGGAGGCGCCGGGTGAGCACGTCTTCGTCGCGCTCTACGACGTGACGCCGTACGACGCGGCCCACCTGGACTCCTGGGAGGGCGCGGACACCGGGCTCTACCGGAAGATCAAGCTGCGCGTGCACACGCTCGACGCGGACGTGCTGGCCTGGACCTACGTGCTGGACGCCTTCGAGGGCGGGCTGCCGTCGGCGCGCTACCTGGGCGTGCTGGCCGACGCGGCGGAGACCGCCGGCGCGCCGGACGACTACGTCACCGGGCTGCGGATACGGCCGTGCCGGCGGGCGTGGTCGTGAGCCGGGCGACCGGCACCGCCCGGGGGTCGTCGGGGTCGAGCAGCCGGGCGCCCGGGCCGGGCCGCGGCGCCACCTCCCGGGCCGAGGTCAGCTCGTGCCCGCCGCGGCAGCGCAGCACCAGGTGGACCGGCTCGCCGCAGTCGCGGTGGGTCAGCTCGACCGAGGGCCCGCCGGTGGGCTGCACCAGGTAGCGGTCGCCCCAGCGCAGCAGCGCCACGAGCACCGGGTAGAGGTCCATCCCGGCGGCGGTCAGCCGGTATTCGTCGCGGGTGCGCTGGCCGGGCTCCTGGTACGGGTGGCGGCGCAGCAGGCCGGCGTCGACGAGCGTGCCGAGCCGGGCGGAGAGCACCTGGCGCGGGGCGCCGGTGCGGCGGCGGAGGTCGTCGAAGCGGCGGACCCCGGAGAAGACCTCGCGCAGCACCAGCAGCGACCACTTCTCCCCGACCAGCTCCAGGGTGCGGGCGATGGAGCAGGCGTCCGGGTCGTACCGCAGGGCTTCGAGCTCCGGCATGCGTCCAGGCTAGGTTCGCTTGACAGACGGAGCAAGGGAGGACAAGGCTGGGTCCAACTTTCACACCCAGGGAGGACGCGGTGATCCTCGGCCTGCGCATCGGATCGACCCGCCCGGAGGCCCGCGCGGACTCCCGCGCGGCCCACCCGGAGGCCGCGGCCCATCCGGAGACCCGCGCGGCCCGCCCGGAGACCCGCGCGGGCGCCGGCTCCCCGGCGGAGGCCGGGCGGTGACCGGCCTGCTGGAGCGGCCGGCTCCCCTGCTCACCGTCCGCCCGGTCACCCCGGCCGACCGGGCCGCGGTCCGAGCCTTCCTCGCCGGGCTGTCCCTCGACTCGGCCTACCGGCGCTTCTTCACCGGGCTCGGCTCCCCGTCCTCGACGCTGGTCGGGCACCTGGTGGAGGTGGACCACGACCGCCGGGAGGCCGTCGTCGCCGTCCGCGGCGGCGAGGTGATCGGGCTGGCCGACTGCACCCGGCTGCCGGACGGGTCGACCGTCGAGCTCGGCGTCGTGGTGGCCGACCGCTGGCAGCGCCAGGGCCTCGGTCCGCGGCTGGCCCGCACGGTGCTCGAGCTGGCGGCGGCCCGCGGCGCCCGGCTGGTCCGGCTGCACGCGCTGGCCGACAACGACCGGGTCGGCCGGCTGGTCCGCCGCACCTGGCCCGGCCGGGTGCCCCGCCGGGACGGGGCCGTGCTGGCCTGGGACCTCCCGATCCCGGCCTGACCCGGACAGCCGACCGGGCCCGCCGCCCGGGAGAGATGGGCGACGGACCCGGTCCGCTCCGGGGTCGGGGTCAGATCAGCGAGACGCCGTACGCGCCGAGCGCCTCGGTGACCGGCTGGAAGAAGGACTGGAAGCCGGCCCCGCAGCCGCCGATCGTGCCACCGGAGGTGATCCCGATCGCCGTGCTGCCGGAGAACCAGGAGCCGCCGCTGTCGCCGGGCTGGGTGCAGGCGTTGGTCTGCACCATGCCGTAGACGGAGCCCTCGGCGTAGTTCACCGTCACGTTGACCGCCTGCACGGTGCCGCAGGTCAGCCCGGTGGTGCTGCCGCTCTTGCAGATCGACTGGCCGACGACCGCGTCACCGGCACCGGTGATGGTCTGGCTGCCGCTGCCGTACAGGTTGACCGACGGCGACGCCGGCTGGCCGGAGTTGCTGATCAGGCCGTAGTCGTTGCCCGGGAAGGAGGACCCGGCGGACTCGCCGAGGTAGCCGCCGCCGCTGACCGTCCAGCTCGGGTAGCCGGCGGTGCAGTGCCCGGCGGTGACCACGCCACCGGTGGTGTTGAAGCCGGCGGAGCAGCGGCCGCCGGTGTCGGTGTAGATGGCGTCGCCGCCCTGCAGCTGCGGGGTGTAGCCGACGCCGGAGCGCTGCACCTTGACCGCGCTGCCGTACCGCTTCGCGGTGGCCAGCAGGGTGGCCGCCTTGGCCGCCGGAGCGGCTGAGGTCACGGTGAGGACGACCTGGTTGGTGCGCGGGTCGACGCCCCAGGCGGTGCCGGCGACCTTGGCCTTCGCCAGCGCGCCGGTGACGGCGGCCAGGTCGGCGGCGGACCGGGTGACGACCTTCGCCGTCGCGCCGGCCGAGGTGACGGCGGCCGCGGCGGTCGCGTCGGTCACGTTGACGACGAGCTTGCCGTCGGCG
Organism: uncultured Actinomycetota bacterium; assembly: GCA_963849885.1. Taxonomy (GTDB): domain Bacteria; phylum Actinomycetota; class Actinomycetes; order Mycobacteriales; family CADCTP01; genus CADCTP01. The sequence continues at coordinate 627,287 of CAWKIV010000006.1, forward strand.
ATGTACGAGCCGGCGGCCTTCGCGCCGAGCTTGCGGCTCAGCGTCGTGGCGAGCGTGCCCTGGTCGCGCTGGGCGGCGACCCGGGTCGCCGCGGTGGCGGCGTCGGTACCCGTGCTGGCGGCCAAGGCCTTGGCCTCTGCCTGCCGAACGGTGGCGCTGCCGGCGTCTGCGGGCCCGGCTGGGCTCGCCGATGCGGGATTGGCCACCGGTGCGGCACTGGCAGGGCCAGCCATGGGCAACGCCAGCGCGCCGCCGGCCGCGACCGCCGCGGCCAGCGTCACGAGGGCCCGACTCCCTCGCGTGGTATGGCTCTTCCTCACCCGGAACCTCCTCGAGAGTCACGCGCACCGCCGGTTGGCAGCGCGTCCGGGGCATCTCGGAGGGCCAGTCGATTGGGCTGTTCGGCTCAATCAGGCCCTCGAGGTACGGAATCCACCCTCATCATCGATCACCGGAGAGGTCAACCATGACGAACTGATCACCACCCGATCGGCGCAGCAAATACTGCGCTGAGTGATCAATGGGAGCGCGCACAGCATGACAGGGCGCCCGCCGCGATCGCGGCGGGCGCCCTGGTCGAGCTGGGCTGTTCGGCCTAGTAGACGCTCACCCCGTAGACGCCCAGGGGCTCGGTCACCGGCTGGAAGAAGGTCGTCCCGCCGGTGGTGCAGTTGCCGCTGCCGCCGGAGGTCAGACCGAGCGCGGAGGTGCCGCGGTAGAGCGGGCCACCGCTGTCACCGGGCTGCGCGCACACGGTGGTGCGGATCATCCCGAACACGGAACCCTGCGAGTAGTTGACGGTCTGGTTGAGCGCCGTCACCGTGCCCGTGCGGGTGCCGGTGGTGCTGCCGCGCCGGGTGACCGGCTCGCCGACCGACGGGGTGCGTGCGTTGGTGATGTCCTGGCTGCCCACCATGCCCGGGCGGTTGGTGAAGCTGGTGCTGTAGCGGACGATGCCGTAGTCGTTGCCCGGGAAGCTGGTGCCGGCCCGCGTGCCCAGGAAGGTGGTCTGCGAGCTGTTGGCGTACCAGGAGCTGCCGATGTTGGTGCAGTGGCCGGCGGTCAGGAAGTAGTAGACCCCCGAGCTGTTGCGGACGTTGAAGCCCAGCGAGCAGCGCGAGCCGCCGGTGTAGATCGCGTCACCGCCGGTGATGTAGCTGGTGAAGTTGGTGGACTGTCGCTCCACCCGCACCGCGGTGCCGAAGCGCTTGGCGGTGGCCAGCAGCGCGGCCGTCTTCGCGCCCTTGGCCTGCGGAGTCAAGGTGACGACGACCTGGTTGGTGGCCGTGTCCACGCCCCAGGCGGTGCCCACGGCGGCCGAGTGCCGGTTCAGCGTGCTGACGATCCCGTTGAGGGCGTCGGCGTTGCGGGTGACCACCTTGGCGGTCAGGCCGGCGGCCTGGACGGAGCCGGCGGCGGCGGCGTCGGTGACCGTGACGACCGTCTTGCCGGCACCGTCGACGTAGCTGCCGCCGGTGCGGGCGCCGAGGCGGGTCACCAGCGAGGAGCTGGTCGCGATGGCATCGGTGGCGGCCGGCCCGGTGGTGGCCGGGGCGGCAGAGGCCGACGGGGCGGCGACGGCCGCGGCGACGGCGAGTCCGGCGGCGGCACCGGTGAGCGCCGCGCGACGGGCCAGAGACCCTCTGAACATCGTGCCTCCCTTGGCGGGGACGGCACGCCGGTCGGCGTGCCGAGGGTCGGCTGGCACTGGTCCGCCGACCGGCCGAACGCCTGAGGGGAAAGCGCCGAACGGTCGAGAAGGTTTACCACTGTCCAGCCGCGGGCAGTAAACGACGCCCTACTCCTGGCACACAAGAACAATCACCCGTTCGGGCGGGAACGGTTACGCCCATCCGTACGTCAGATACCGCCGCGAAACAGCCCAGGCCGGGGAAAGCCGACCCGGCTGGCGGAGCCGGTCAGCTGAGCACGGTGAGGACGGTGTGCACGAGCAACCGCACCCCCACCGGGATGGCGTCCTCGTCGATGTCGAAGGTCGGCTGGTGCAGGTCCAGCGGGGGGCCCTGCGCGGCCGGGCCGCGGACGCCGAGGCGGGCCAGCGCGCCCGGGACCTGGTCGAGATACCAGGCGAAGTCCTCCCCGCCCAGGCTCTGCTCGGTGTCGTCGGCGGCGTCCGGGCCGAGCGCGGACTGGGTGCCGGCCCGCAGCAGACCGATCGAGGTGGCGTCGTTGACCACCGGCGGCACGCCCTGCGCGTACTGCACGTCGGCGACCGCGCCGGTCGGCGCGACCACCGCCGCGACCAGCCCGCGGACCAGCGCCTCGGCGCCGTCCCAGGCGTCCCGGCTGAGCATCCGCACGGTGCCGCGCAGCTCCCCGGCCTGCGGGATCGTGTTCGGCGCGACGCCGGCCTCGACCGCGCCCCAGACCAGCGACATGCCGTGCCGCGGGTCCGCCCGGCGGGACAGCAGAGCCGGCACCTCGGTGATCAGCTGACCCAGCGCATACACCAGGTCGACGGTGTTGTGCGGCCGGGCGGTGTGCCCGCCCGGGCCGCTGAGCCCCACCGTGATCTGGTCGCAGGCGGCGGTGATCGGCCCGGTGCGCACACCCACCCGGCCGGTGGCCAGTCGCGGGTCGCAGTGCAGCGCGAAGATCCGCTCCACGTCCTTGAGCACGCCGCCGTCGATGGCGTCCAGCGCGCCGCCGGGCACCGACTCCTCGGCCGGCTGGAACACCACCCGCACCCGGCCGCCCAGGTCCGGCGCGCCGGCCAGGGCCAGCGCGGCGCCGAGCACGATCGCGGTGTGCGCGTCATGCCCGCAGGCGTGGCAGACGCCGGCCACGGTCGACGCGTACGGCACCTGCTTCACGTCGGTCAGCGGGAGCGCGTCGATGTCGGCCCGCAGCGCGACCACCCGGCTGCCGGAGCCGATGTCGCAGGTCACCCCGGTGCCGCTGGGCAGCACCCGGGGCGCCAGCCCGGCCGCGGTCAGCCGCTCCACCAGCAGCGCGCTGGTCTCGTGCTCCGCGTAGCCCAGCTCGGGCCGGCTGTGCAGCCGGCGCCGCACCGCGACCAGCTCGGTCGCGTGGCCGGCCAGCCAGCGGTCCAGCCACGGGGCCTCGATCCGTCTCGGCACCGAGGTCAACGATCTTGACGTCACAGGGACAGCCCTACCCGCATCTCCGAACTCGACAGCGTGCATCCAGGGCGGGCAGGAGGCCACACCATGATCGCTCGGGTGGCCGCCACGATCTCCGCATTACCACCATACCTCGCCGGCCCGGTCAGCCGGGGGCACTCAGAACAGGTCGGGCGGGCGGTAGGTGCCCCAGACCTCGCGCAGCGCGTCGCAGACCTCGCCGACGGTGGCCCGCGACTTCAGCGCCTCCCGCATCGGGTAGAGCACGTTGTCGCCGCCCTCCGCGGCCCGCCGCAGGTCGCCCAGCGCCCGGTCGACGTCGCCGGCCGGCCGGTCCGCCCGCAAGGCGGCCAGCCGCTTGCGCTGCTCCTCCTCGATCGTCGGGTCGACCCTCAGCGGCTCGTACCGCTCCTCGGTCTCCACCGTGAAGCGGTTGAGCCCGACCACCACCCGGTCGCCGGAGTCCACCTGCTGCGCGGTGGTGTACGCGGAGCGCTCGATCTCCTGCTTCTGGAAGCCGGCCTCGATGGCCCGGACCGCGCCGCCCAGGTCCTCCACCTTGCCCATCAGCGCGACCACCTCGGCCTCGACCTCGTCGGTCAGCGCCTCCACCGCGTACGACCCGGCGAACGGGTCGACGGTCGCGGTCACGTCGCTCTCGTACGCGAGGACCTGCTGGGTGCGCAGCGCCAGCCGGGCCGCCTTCTCGCTGGGCAGCGCGATGGCCTCGTCGAAGGAGTTGGTGTGCAGCGACTGGGTCCCGCCGAACACCGCGGCGAGCGCCTGGACGGTCACCCGGACCAGGTTGACCTCCGGCTGCTGGGCGGTCAGCTGCACCCCGGCGGTCTGGGTGTGGAAGCGCAGCATCTGCGCCTTCGGGTTGGTCGCCCCGAACTCCTCGCGCATGATCCGGGCCCAGATCCGGCGGGCCGCGCGGAACTTCGCGACCTCCTCCAGCAGCGTGGTCCGGGACACGAAGAAGAACGCCAGCCGGGGGCCGAAGGCGTCCACGTCCAGCCCGGCGCGGACCGCCGCCCGGACGTACTCCACCCCGTTGGCCAGCGTGAACGCGATCTCCTGGACGGGCGTCGCGCCGGCCTCGGCCATGTGGTAGCCGGAGATCGAGATGGTGTTCCAGCGGGGGATCTCGGCCGCGCAGTACGCGAACGTGTCGGTCACCAGCCGGAGCGACTCCGGTGGCGGGTAGATGTACGTGCCGCGGGCGATGTACTCCTTCAGGACGTCGTTCTGGATCGTTCCGTTGATCTTGCCGCCGGCGACGCCCTGCTCCTCCGCGACCAGCTGGTAGAGCAGCAGCAGCAGCGCGGCCGGCGAGTTGATCGTCATCGAGGTGGACACCTCGCCGAGCGGGATCCGGTCGAACAGCAGGTGCATGTCCTCGACCGAGTCGATCGCCACCCCGACCTTGCCGACCTCGCCGTGCGCGACCGCGTTGTCCGAGTCGAAGCCCATCTGGGTCGGCAGGTCGAACGCGACCGACAGCCCGGTGGTGCCGGCCCGCAGCAGCTGGTGGTAGCGGGCGTTGGACTCCCGGGCGGTGCCGAACCCGGCGTACTGCCGCATGGTCCAGGGCCGCTGGGTGTACATCGTGCGGTAGACACCGCGGGTGAACGGGTAGTCACCCGGCTCTCCGACCCGCTGGTCGAGCCCGTCGGCGACGTCGCCGGAGGCATAGACCGGGCGCACCGGGAAGCCGGACTCGGACCGCCGCGTTCCGTCCGCCTGGGGGGGCCGCGCCTCGGGCATGAACACCGCCTCTCGCGTGCCGGTTTCCCTCCGGTCACCGGTGTGACCGATGCTAGGGGGGTGCCCGGACGCCCCGATGTCCGGGTAACGGGGTAACGGGGTAGGAAGGGAGATCGTGGTCACACCAGGGGCTCCGCGCAGCGGTCGGGTTCTCGCCCGGCGTTACCACCTGCTGCGCGTGCTCGGCCGCGGCGCGATGGGCGCGGTGTGGGAGGCGGAGGACACCTTCCTGCGCCGGACCGTCGCCGTGAAGGAGGTCGTGCTCCCGGGCAGCCTGTCCCCGGAGGAGCGCGCCGTGTCCTGCGAGCGGACCCTGCGGGAGGCGCGGGCGATCGCCCGGCTCGGCCACCCCAACGTGGTGACCCTCTTCGACGTGCTGGACGAGGACGCCCGGCCCTGGGTGGTCATGGAGCTGGTCCCGTCCCGGTCGCTGGCCGACGTGATCAAGGAGGACGGCCCGCTGCACCCGCTGCGGGTGGCGACCGTCGGGCTGGCCGTGCTCGGCGCGCTGGAGGCGGCGCACGCGGCCGGCATCACCCACCGGGACGTCAAGCCCGGCAACATCCTGCTCGGCCACGACGGGCGGGTGAAGCTCACCGACTTCGGCATCGCCCGGGCGGCCGGCGACGACACGATCACCGGGACCGGGCTGCTGGTCGGCTCGCCGTCGTACATCGCGCCGGAGATCATCAAGGGCCAGGAGGCCGGGCCGCCGGCGGACCTGTGGGGCCTCGGCGCGACGCTGTACGCGGCGGCCGAGGGACGGGCGCCGTTCTCCGGCGGGGACGCCATGGAGACGCTGGCGAAGGTGGTGCAGGAGCCGCCGACGCCGTACGAGAGGTCCCGCACGCTGGTGCCGGCGCTGGCCGCGATGCTGGACAAGGACCCGGGTCGGCGGGCACGGCCGGTGGACGCGCGGCGGCTGCTGCTGGACGTGCTGCGCGGGGGTGACGAGGTGGAGCGGCCGGCGCCGGCGGCTCCGGTCGCGCCGCCGGTGCCTCGGCCGGCCGGGCCCGGGCTGGCCGACCTGCTGGTCCCGGTGTGGCGGCAGGACCGCGACGGTGCGCCGCCGCCGGCGCCTGCACCCCGCCGCCCTCCCACTCCGGCCGCTCCGGGCGCTCCGGGCGCTCCGGGCGCTCCGGGCGGCTCTCCCGCTCCGGCCGCGCCGGCCGGCGCCTCGACGGCCGACGCCGGACCGGTCCACCTGGACGACGTCCCGGACCCGGCGGACGACGAGCCGAGCTGGTCGGCCGCCGACCTCGGCGCCGGGGAGCTCGGCGCCGGGGGGCTCGGCGGTGCCGCGGCCACCTCCGAGGCCACCCCCGGCGACCCCACCGGGACGGGCTTCGGACCGGCGGGCGCCGCGGCGGCGGCCAGCGCCGGCGTCGCCGCATCGGAGGCCGACGCCGCCACCAGCGGGCCGGGCACCGCGGCCGGGTCGCCGGCGACCGGGACGGGCACCGCCATGGCCGGCCCCGGCGGCCCCGGCAGCTCCGGCAGCCCCAGCGCCGCCCACGGCAGCCCCGCCAGCCCCAGCGCCGCCCCCGGCAGCCCCAGCGGCCCCGGCAGCCCCAGCGGGCCCGGCAGCCCCGGCAGCCCCGGTAGCCCCGGCGGGCCCAGCAGCCCCAGCGGCCCCGGCGGCCCCGGCACGACCGGATCGACGGCGGGAGCCGGCACCGCGGAGGCAGGCACCGCCGGACGGGGCACCGCCGGATCCGCCGAGCCGGCCGGCGGAGCGGCGGCGGCGATGGGTGGCGGCGGGCTGGCGGCGGCCGCGGCGGGTGCCGCCGGGGCGGCGGCCGCACGGGGAGGCGGAGCCGAGGCCGACCGGCCGGCGGACCGGCCAGGCGCCGACGCCGAGCTCGGGGACCGAGCGGTCCCCCGCGACCGGCCCGGCGCCAACCGGGCCGGGACCGGCGGCGGCCGGCACGAGGCCGACCGGGGCCGGGCCGGCGAGGCGCCGCACTGGAGCGGCGCGGCCGGCGGGGCGCACCGCGCGGCGGTGACCCCGGCCGGGGAGGGCGGCGGGTCGGACCTGACCCGGCCGGTGGACCCGGCCGCCCGCCGCGAAGGCGCCACCGTGGAGGTGGGTGGGACCCGCGCCGTCCCGCCGGCCGAGCCGTGGTCGCAGCGCGGCGCCGATCGCGGCGAGGCGGCCGCTGCCCGCGGCGAGCCGGGAGCCAAGCGCGGCGAGCCGGGCGCCGCCCGCGGCGAGCCGGCGGACGCCGGGCCGACCACGGCCCTGCCGAGCTGGCTCCCCGACAGCCCGGGCGCCACCACGGTGCTCGGCACCTACGGCGGGGCCGGCGAGCCGCCGCCCGCCGACGACGCGACCCAGCGGATCGCCCCGCTCCCGTTCGGCGGCCCGCCCCCGGAACCGCCCCGCCGCGCCTTCGGGCCGGCTTCCGGACCGCAGCACGACCCGATGCTGCCCGGCGGCCTGCTCACCGAACGGGCGCCGGCCGACCGCCGCCGGCGCACGGTCGCCGCGCTGCTCGCCGCGGTCCTCCTGCTGGTGGTCGCGGTCCTCGGCGGCGCCCTGCTGCTGTCCGGGATCGGCCGCGACGGCGGGACCGACGGCAGCGGCGGCGGCGAGCCGACCGCGGCGCCGACCGGGCCGGCCGAGCTGCCCGCCGGCTACACCACGTACGAGGGCGACGGCTTCACCGTCGGCGTCCCGGCCAGCTGGAAGGTGGAGCCCGGCCGGACCGGCGTGGTCGACATCACCGAGCCCGGCGCCGACCGCCGGTTCCTCCGGCTGATCACCGTCGGCAGCTCGCAGCCCGCGCTGGCCCAGCTCACCGGGGCCGAGCGCCAGTTCGCGGCGGACGATTCGTACGCGCCGTACCGCCAGATCCGGCTGGAGAACGTGTCCTACCGCGGGTACGACGCCGCGGACTGGGAGTTCACGTTCGGCCAGCAGCAGCGGCACGTGCTCTACCGGGGCATCGTGGTGGACGGCGAGACGTACGGGCTCTACCTGTCCGTGCCGGCCGACCGGTGGGACGAGAGCCGGGGCGCGTTCCAGGTGGCCGCGGACACGTTCCGGCTCACCCCCGGCGGCTGACCGCCGGCTTGCCGACTGCCCGCCGCCGCGCTTCACCCCCTAAGGTCTTCCGGCGTGACCGGCCTCGACCTCGATCCCGCCGAGCCGGGTGTCCCCGCGCAGGACGCCGCCCGCGCGCTCGCCGCCGCCACCGGTGCCGAGCGGCACGACGTCGCGGTGGTGCTCGGCTCCGGCTGGGTGCCCGCCGCGGACGTCCTCGGCCGGCCGGACGCGGAGCTGGCGGTGACCGAGCTGCCCGGCTTCCTGCCGCCCGCGGTGGCCGGCCACGCCGGGCGGCTGCGCTCGGTGACGGTCGCCGGCAAGCGGGTGCTGGTGCTGCTCGGCCGCACCCACCTCTACGAGGGCCGCGGCGTCGGCGCGGTGGTGCACGGCGTGCGGGTCGCCGCGGCGGCCGGCTGCGGCACCGTGGTGCTCACCAACGCGGCCGGCGGCCTGCGCGAGGGCATGACCGTCGGCCAGCCGGTGCTGATCTCCGACCACCTCAACCTGACCGCCCGGTCGCCGCTGGTCGGCCCCCGGTTCGTCGACCTGACCGACCTCTACTCGGCCCGGCTGCGCGGGCTGGCCCGGGACGTCGACCCGTCGCTGGCCGAGGGGGTGTACGCGGCGCTCCCCGGCCCGCACTACGAGACGCCGGCCGAGATCCGGATGCTGCGCACGCTCGGCGCGGACCTGGTCGGCATGTCCACCGCGCTGGAGGCCATCGCGGCCCGGGCCGAGGGTGCCGAGGTGCTGGGGGTGTCGCTGGTGACCAACCTGGCCGCCGGCATCACCGGCGAGCCGCTGGACCACACCGAGGTGCTCGCGGCCGGGCAGGCGGCGGCCACCCGGATGGGCGGCCTGCTCGCCGCCGTGATCGGGTCCCTGTGAGCCGGGCCCGCCGGCCCGGGACGGCGTGCGGTCGCCCGGACGACCGGAGGGCACACAGACGATCGCGGCGGGAGGCGGCATGACCGACTTCGGCGCGCACCCGCAGGCCCGGCCGGGTGCCGGCCGGCGGGTGCTGGTGACCGGCGCGGCCGGCCGGATCGGGCGGGCCGCCTGCCCGGGCCTGGCCGCCCGCGGCTGGCGGGTGCGCGGGCTGGACGCCCGGCCGCTGGACGGGGTGGCCGGCCTGGACGACCCGCCGGTGGTCGCCGACCTCGGCGACACCGCGGCGCTGGCCGAGGCGTCCGCCGGGATGGACGCGGTCGTGCACCTGGCCGGCATCTCGACCGAGGCCCCGTTCGGGGACATCCTCCGGGCCAACATCGACGGGACGTACCAGGTCTTCGAGGCCGCCCGCCGCGCCCGGGTGCCGCGGGTCGTCTTCGCCAGCAGCAACCACGCGGTCGGCTTCACCCCGCGCAGCGAGCTCGCCGGCGTCGACGTGCCACCCCGCCCGGACACGTACTACGGGCTGAGCAAGGCCTTCGGCGAGGCGCTCGGCCGGCTCTACGTCGACCGGTACGGGCTCGAGGTCGTCTGCCTGCGCATCGGCAGCTGGGACGACCGGCCGACCACGCCGCGGCACCTGTCCACCTGGCTCAGCCCGGCCGACGGGGTGCGACTGCTGCACGCGGCGCTCAGCGCGCCGGACGTCGGCTTCACGGTGGTGTACGGGATCTCGGCCAACACCCGCGCCTGGTGGGACCTGGCCCCGGCCCGGGCGCTCGGCTACCTGTCCGTGGACGACGCCGAGGACTACGCCGAGGAGATCCTGGCCGAGCACGGCGAGGCGAATCCGGCCGACCCGGAGCACGCCTTCCTGGGCGGCGACTTCGCCGGCCCCGAGTACGACGCCCCGCTCCCCGACGGCGGCGGGCCCGCCACCCCGGCGGCCGCCAGGGCCCCGGCCACCGCCGCCGGTGCCCCGGGCCCGGCCGGAGCGGCCGGGCAGCCCGGAGCGGCCGGGCAGCCCGGCGCGGCGGACGGCCGGTGAGGGCCGACCTGCGGGACGCCGCCGAGGCGTGGCTGGCCGAGGACCCGGACCCGGCCACCCGGGCCGAGCTGCGGACGCTGCTCGACGCCGACGACGAGCCCGCCGTCGCCGACCGCTTCGCCGGCCGGCTCGCCTTCGGCACCGCCGGCCTGCGCGGCCCGCTGCGGGCCGGCCCCAACGGGATGAACCGTGCCGTGGTCCGCCGCACCGCCGCCGGCCTGGCCGCGTACCTGCGCGCCGGGAGCGTCCCCGGCCCGGTGGTGATCGGCTACGACGCCCGGCACGGCAGCGCCGACTTCGCCCGCGACTCGGCCGCCGTGCTGGCCGGCGCCGGCTTCGCCGCCGAGCTGCTGCCCGGGGCGCTGCCCACGCCGGTCCTCGCCCACGCCGTCCGGCTGCGCGGCGCCGCGGCCGGCGTGATGGTGACCGCCTCGCACAACCCGCGGGAGGACAACGGCTACAAGGTCTACGGCGCGGACGGCGCGCAGATCGCCCCGCCCGCGGACGCCCGCATCGAGGCGGCCATCGCCGCCGTCGGTCCACTGTCGACCGTGCCGCTGTCCGACCGGTACGCGGTGCTCGGCGGCGAGGTGCTGGACTCGTACCTGGACCGGGTGGCCGCCGTGCCGCTCACCCCGCACCGCCGGCTGCGGACGGTGCACACCGCCCTGCACGGGGTCGGCGCCGGCGTGCTGCGGGCCGCCTTCGCCCGGGCCGGCTTCCCGGAGCCGGCCGAGGTGGCCGAGCAGGCCGAGCCGGACCCGGACTTCCCGACCGCCGCCTTTCCCAACCCGGAGGAGCCCGGCGCGCTGGACCTGGCCCTGGCGCTGGCCGTGGACACCGGCGCGGACCTGCTGATCGCCAACGACCCGGACGCGGACCGCTGCTCGCTGGCGGTGCCGACCCCGGGCGGCTGGCGGGCGCTGACCGGCGACGAGGTCGGCGTGCTGCTCGCCGACCACCTCATCCGCGGCGGCCGCCCCGGCACGTACACCACCACCATCGTGTCCTCGTCCATGCTGGGCGCGCTCTGCCGGGCCCGGGGGGTGCCCTACGCGGAGACGCTGACCGGCTTCAAGTGGATCGTCCGCGGCGCCGACGACCTCGCCTACGGCTACGAGGAGGCGCTGGGCTACTGCGTGCTGCCGGACGCGGTCCGGGACAAGGACGGGGTGTCCGCGGCGCTGCTGGCCGCCGACCTGGCCGCCGCGCTCGGGGCGGACGGCCGCACCCTGCTCGACCGGCTGGACGAGCTGGCCGCCGAGGTCGGTCTGCACGCCACCACGCCGCTCACGATCCGGGTCACCGACCTGGCCGAGATCGGGGCCGCGATGGCCCGCCTGCGGGCCGCACCGCCGACCGCGCTGCTGGACCGCCCGGTCACCGCCGTCGAGGACCTGCTCCCCGGCGCGGACGTCGTCCGGCTGCACGCGGACGGCGTCCGGGTCGCGGTCAGACCGAGCGGCACCGAGCCGAAGCTCAAGGCCTACCTCGAGGTCGTCGTCTCCGGCGCCGACGTCCCGGCCGCCCGGACCGAGGCAGCCGCCCGGCTGGACCAGCTCAAGCGGGAGCTCGCCCCCCTGCTGACCGGCTAGCCCGGCGGGCGCCGGCTCCCGGTCGACTGGTCAGCCGTCCGCCCAGGGCATCGGGTCGCGGGCCCGGCAGTCCGGATGGCCCCGCCCCGGCCAGGGCCGGCCGAAGGACCGGTTGCAGGCGCACCGCTCGGCCGTGTTGGGGTTGCGGATCACCCGGAAGCGCGGCGGCCGGAGCGCCGCCCCGTAGTCCACCACGACCCGTCGAGCACCGGGCCGGCGTCCGCGCTCACCACCGCCACGCGCCGTCGCAGCCGTAGACCTCGTCGCCGGCGCGGGCGTCGGCATGGACCACGCGTAGGCCCGGCCGGAGCAGCCGCCGGGCTCCAGGTCGACCCGGACGCAGCCGCCGACCGCCTCGATCTGGTCGATGGCCGGCGGGGTCACGGTGAAGGGAGGAAGTCGCATGCGGCAGGCGTACCAGCCGGGTGTGACAGTTTTCAGACGGCGCCGAACTGGCGGTCGCCGGCGTCGCCCAGCCCCGGCACGATGTACGCGGTCGAGTTGAGCCCCTCGTCCACCGCCCCGACGACGACGCGCAGCGGCAGCCCGCTCTCCTCCAGCCGGCGCAGCCCCTCCGGAGCGGCCACCGCGCACACCACCGTGATGTCGTCCGCGCCGCGGTCGGTGAGCAGGCGGCAGCAGTGCACCAGCGAGCCGCCGGTGGCCAGCATCGGGTCGAGCACCAGCACCGGCCGGCCGGTGAGCGTCGCCGGCAGCGACTCCAGGTAGGCCCGCGGCTGGAAGGTCACCTCGTCCCGGGCCAGCCCGACGAAGCCCATCTGCGCCTCCGGCAGCAGCCCGAGCGCGGCCTCGGCCATGCCCAGGCCGGCGCGCAGCACCGGGACCAGCAGCGGCGGGTTGGCCGGGCGGGCACCGACCGCCTCGCCGACCGGCGTGCGGATCGGCACCGGCTCGACCGGCAGGCCGCGGGTGGCCTCGTACACCAGCATGGAGGCCAGCTCCCGCAGCGCGACCCGGAAGGCGGTGTTGTCGGTCCGCTCGTCCCGCATGGTGGTCAACCGGGCGGCGGCGAGCGGGTGGTCCACGACGAGGGTCTGCACGGGCCGACACGGTAACGGGTGCCATGGCAGGCTCAGCACCGTGGACGACACGTGGGATGTGCTGGTGGTCGGAGGCGGACCGGCCGGGGCGGCGGCGGCGCTGGCCGCGCGGCGGTCCCGCCCGGGCTCCCGGGTGCTGCTGCTGGACAAGGCCGACTTCCCCCGGGACAAGGCGTGCGGCGACGGCATCGCCGCGCACGGGCGGGACGAGCTGGCGCGGCTCGGCGTGCCCGACCTGATCGCCGACTACAAGGCGACCGACCGGCTGTCCGTGGTCTCCCCCGGCGGCGCGGCGGTGGCGGCGGAGGCGGCCCGGCCCAACCACGTGGTGCCGCGCAAGGTCTTCGACGCCCGGCTGGTGGAGGCGGCGCGCGAGGCCGGCGTCGAGGTGCGCCGGCACCGGGTGCGCGAGCTGGCCCAGCAGGACGGCGAGGTGGTCGTCGACGGCATCCGGGCCCGCGCGGTGGTGGCCGCGGACGGGGCCAACTCCACGGTCCGCCGGCTGATCGGGGTGCGCGGGCCGGCCGACCGGCACATCGCGATCGCCGTCCGGGGCTACGCCGACCTGCCGCCGGGCAGCGAGCGCTCCGACGGCGCCCAGTTCATCGCCATGCAGAAGGCCGGCTGGCCGGCGTACGCGTGGTCGTTCCCGATCGGCGACGGCACCGCCAACGTGGGCTTCGGCATGCTGCTGCCCAAGCTGCACGAGACCGGCCGGCCGGGCCGGGAGGTGCTGCACGGCCGGCTGGCCGCGCTGCTGCCCGACCTGCCCGCCCGCGACCTCAAGGCGCACCACCTGCCGCTGTCCCCCGGCCGGCCGGCGGTGCCCGGCCGCGGCCGGGTGCTGCTGGCCGGCGACGCGGCCAGCCTGATCAACCCGCTGACCGGCGAGGGGATCTACTACGCGCTGGTCTCCGGACGGATCGCCGGCACCGCCGCGGTGGGCGCGCCGACCGACCCGCTGGGGGCGTACCGCGGCGGTCTGCGGGAGGCGCTCGGCGACCACCTGCGGACCACCGACGTGCTGGCCCGGGCGGCCCAGTCGCCGCGCTTCATCGACGCCGCGATCAGCACCGCGGCCCGCCGCAGCGACGTCTTCGACCTGCTCGTCGACGTCGGCCTCGGCTCCGGCACGGTCCCCCTCCCGCTCGCCTACGCCGTCGTCAAAGCCTGGGCCCGCGGCGGCCGCTGAGCTGCTACTCTTTGATGCATGGCTGCATCTTCTGAATCCGCCCGAAACTGGCGCGGACACCGGCTCGGCCGGCCCTTCCGGAAGATGATGGCCGCCCTGCCCGCCGACCTGATCGACGAAATCCGGGCCACGGTCGGCGCCGGCAACCCGCTACGGCACGTGGCCGAGACGGTCGAGGAGAAGCGGCGCCAGGCGGCGCTCCGGGAGTTCCTCACGCACCACGAGCGGAAGTACGGCCCGATTTCCGACCTCGAGGTGCAGGAGGAGCTCTCGTCTCTCCTCGCTCGTACGCCAGCAGGGCCGCCCGGACCAGGCGCATGCAGGGCCGGGTAGTGCCGCGCTCGGCCTCGAGCGCGCGGAAGTCGTCCGACCAGCCGCCGAGCAGCGCCGGACGGGCGCGGCGCAAGGGGGTGGGGCGGGGTTAGGGTCAGGGGGTGACGGCGACAGTGGAGTCGTACGCGGACGTGGTGCGGGACGACTCGACGCTGCGCCGCTTCCTGCACGGGCTGCCCGGGGTGGACCAGGTCGGCGCACAGGCGCGGGCCGCGGCGCTGGCGACCCGGAGCATCAAGAAGCAGTCGAAGCAGTGGGCGCTGGACCTGGCGATCCGGTGCGTGGACCTGACCACGCTGGAGGGCGCGGACACGCCCGGCAAGGTGCGGGCGCTGTGCGCCAAGGCCCGCCAGCCGGACCCGACCGACCCGAGCACGCCGCCGGTCGCCGCGATCTGCATCTACCCGGACCTGGTGCCGGTGGCGAAGGCCGAGCTGGCCGGGTCGACGGTGAAGGTGGCCAGCGTGGCCACCGCGTTCCCGTCCGGGCGGGCCAGCCTGGCGGTGAAGCTCGCCGACACCCGGGAGGCGGTCGCCGCCGGCGCGGACGAGATCGACATGGTCATCGACCGGGGCGCCTTCCTGTCCGGCCGCTACCAGCAGGTGTACGAGGAGATCGTCGCGGTCCGGGAGGCGTGCGGGCCCGCCCACCTCAAGGTGATCCTGGAGACCGGCGAGCTGTCCACACTGGACAACGTGCGGCGCGCGTCCTGGCTGGCGCTGCTGGCCGGCGGGCACGTCATCAAGACCTCGACCGGCAAGATCTCGCCGGCCGCCGCGCCGCCGACCTCGCTGGTGATGCTGGAGGCGGTGCGCGACTTCCAGCTGTCCACCGGCGACCGCCGCGGGGTCAAGCTGGCCGGCGGCATCCGCACCGCCAAGGAGGCGATCCGCTACCTGGTCCAGGTCAACGAGGTGGCCGGGCCGGAGTGGCTGGACCCGGACCTGTTCCGGTTCGGCGCGTCCAGCCTGCTCAACGACCTCGTCCTGCAGCGGCAGAAGGAGCGCACCGGCGCCTACTCCGGCCCGGACTACGTGACTCTCGACTAGACGGTCCTTACTCCGCGAATCCCCCGTTCGGCCCTGTTTGGCCACCGCCCTCCGGCGTCAATACCTACCTCCGTCGGGAGTGGTGCGATCGGGAGGGGACGCGGGAGCTGCGCGGGAGCGGACGGCGGGACGGACGGCGGGAGCGGCGGGACGGACGGCGGGACGGACGGCGGGACGAGCGGGACGGCGGGACCGACAGCGGGGACAGCGGCTGGTGAGCTGACCACCGCACAGGCTTGCAGCAAAGGGCGGTGCCGCCGATCACGGCGGCACCGCCCGCCCAATCTCAGCCCAGGAACCGCCGCAGCACCGGCACCAGCGCCTCCGGCTGGTGCAGCACCCCGTGGTCCTGACCCGGCAGCGTCTCCGCCACCGCCCCGGGCACCGCCGCCGCCACCGCCGCGGCGGCGGCGCGCATCCACGCCGGGCTCTCCCCGCCGTCCAGCACCAGGGTCGGCACCCGCACCGCGCCCAGCCGCTCCGCCGGCAGCCCCTGCCCCGGCGGGAACAGCGCCACGTCGTACGGCAGGCTCGGCGCCAGCGCCGCCAGGAAGGCCCACTCCGGCGAGTCGCGCATGCCGTCGACGACGAAACCCGGCACCCCGGCCGACTCGGTCAGGAAGAGCGCCACCGCGTCGTCGCGCCGCCCGGCCGCGAGCAGCTCGCCCAGCCGGTCGGGCAGGTCCGCCGCGGGCGCCGACCGGTCCCCGACCACGTACGGCGGCTCGTACGCGACCAGCCGGTCGATCGGCACCCCGCGGGCGGCGGCCTCCAGCGCGAGCACCGCCCCCGAGGAGTGCCCGAAGACGTGCGCGGTCCCGCCCGCGTGCGCGATCACCGCGGCCAGGTCCTCGACCTCCCGCTCCACCGCGCCCACCGCGCCGCGCCCAGCCCGCCCACCGACCGGCCGGGTGTCGCCGCTGTCCCCACGCCCGCGCCGGTCGTACCGGAGCACGGTGAAGGACGGCGCCAGCGCGGCCGCGAGTCCGGCGACGGTGGACCGGTCGTTGAACGCGCCGCCGACGAGGATCACCGCCGGACCCGTGCCGGCGGAGGTGACCGCGAGCGGGGTGCCGTCGGCGGAGGTGATGGTCTGCATGGTGGTCTCCTGGTTTGCTTCCTCGGTGCGCCGGCGGCCGCCGGCCACCGCCAGGTCGGAGCGGACCCGGCCGGCTCGACATCGCGGCTCGAAAGGATGTCGAGATCGCCGCGCCGGCTCCGACCGGTCGGTGCGCCCGCCCCGGGCGACCCGCCAGACAGGAGAGCCGACGTGAAGTACCTGCTGATCATCCACAACAACCCGGCCTTGATGGAGTCGCTGCCGCCGGCCGAGGCGGAGGCGATGGTGGCCGCGCACGGGCCGTTCCAGGATGCCACCCGGGCCTCCGGCGAGCTGGTCGGCTTCGCCGCGCTGGCCGACCCCGCGGCCAGCCGGGTGGTCCGGGTCGCCGACGGGGCGCCGGCGGTCACCGACGGGCCGTTCCTCGAGGCCAAGGAGCACCTGGCCGGGTTCTACGTGGTGGACTGCGAGAGCATCGAGCGGGCCCAGGAGCTGGCCGCGCAGATGCCCGAGGCCCGGTACGCGGGGGTCGAGGTGCGCCCGGTGATGGCCGAGGCCGGGTTGGAGATGTGAGCTCCGGCGAGCGCGTCGAGGACCTGCTGCGCGACCTCGCGCCGCAGGTCCTCGGCGTGCTCGCGCGCCGGCACGGGCAGTTCGACGCCTGCGAGGACGCGGTCCAGGAGGCGCTGCTGGAGGCCGCGGTGCAGTGGCCGGAGCAGGGCGTTCCCGGCAACCCGCGCGGCTGGCTGCTCGCGGTCGCCACCCGCCGGCTCACCGACCTGTGGCGGAGCGAGAGCGCCCGCCGCCGGCGCGAGGTCGCGGTGGCGACCCTGGAGCCCGCTCCCGCCGACGACGGCCCGCCGGAGCACGACGACACGCTGACCCTGCTCTTCCTCTGCTGCCATCCCGCGCTGTCCGCGCCGTCCCAGCTGGCGCTGACCCTGCGGGCGGTCGGCGGGCTCACCACCGCGCAGGTGGCCCGGGCGTTCCTGGTGCCGGAGGCGACGATGGCGCAGCGGATCAGCCGGGCGAAGGCGAGCATCCGGGCCGCCGGCGCGACCTTCGCGATGCCGCCGCGGGCCGAGTGGCCGGAGCGGCTGCGGGTGGTCCGGCACGTGCTCTACCTGATCTTCAACGAGGGGTACGCGACCACGGCCGGCCCGGACCTGCAGCGCGCCGAGCTGACCGGGGAGGCGATCCGGCTGACCCGGGGGCTGCACCGGCTGCTGCCGGACGACGACGAGGTGGCCGGGCTGCTCGCGCTGATGCTGCTCACCGACGCCCGCCGGGCCGCGCGGACCGGGCCGGGCGGCGGGCTGGTGCCACTGGCCGAGCAGGACCGGAGCCGCTGGGACCGGGACCTGATCGGCGAGGGGATCGCGCTGGTCACGACCACCCTCACCCGCTCGACCGCGCTGGGGCCGTACCAGCTGCAGGCCGCGATCGCCGCCGTGCACGCCGAGGCGACGAAGGTCGAGGACACCGACTGGCCGCAGATCGTCGGCCTGTACGAGCTGCTGGAGCGGGCCGGGCCCAACCCGGTGGTGACGCTCAACCACGCCGTCGCGGTGGCCATGGTGGACGGTCCGCGGGCCGGGCTGGCGCTGCTCGACGGGGTGGCCGACCGGCTGGCCGGCCACCACCGGCTGGACGCGGTCCGGGCGCACCTGCTGGAGCTGGCCGGGGACGCGGCGGCGGCCCGGGCGGCCTACCAGCGCGCCGCCCGGGCCACCACCAGCCTGCCCGAGCGGCGCTACCTGGAGGGTCGCGCCGCCCGGCTGCCCGGCTGAGGGTCAGAGGTCGTCGAGCGTCTCCTTCAGCTCCTGGGCCAGCTGCCCGTGCCCGGCCTGGTTGGGGTGCGGGGAGCCGCCGATCATCGTCACCTGGATGCCACCCGCGCCCACCGCCGGATCCGCCATGGTGACCTTGTCGTCGTCCGGGAGACCGGCCGAGACGGCCGAGTTCATCCCGTTGATCATCGTCTGCACGGCGCCGGCGAAGCGCTGGTCGATGAGGTGGACCAGGTGCGCGTCCAGGTGCGGCAGCTCGTTCCGCACGTTCTCCGGCAGCCGGGCCCGGACCAGCGCCTCGATGTAGCCGGCGATGTCGATCTGCGCCGGCGAGATGTCGTGGTACGACATCCAGACCACCTTGTCCGCGCCGGCCCGCAGCATCGCGTCGGTCATCGCCCGGACGTTCTCGGTGACCTGGCCGAGCTTCATCGGCCCGTTGTACGCCGGCACCTCGAAGCGCAGCCGCAGGTCCTCGCCGGCGACCGTGGTGAGGAAGATGCAGGCGCCGCCGTCCGGGATGAGGTTCGCCGGCATCTCCTCGGTCGGGGTGCTCCACACCAGCCGGGCCAGCGCGGCCGGCACCTTCGAGTCGACGTACTGCAGCGCCCGGCAGGTCAGCGCGTTCTCGATGATCTTGACCCAGTTGGTGTCGTTGGCGCCGGCGGTGCCGACCGCGTAGACGTGGTCGCCGGCGTGCCGGGCCTGCCGGACCGCCCCGAAGAGCAGCTCGATCGGGGCGGCGTTGCGGGCCCACGGCTGGCCGCAGGCGTCGGTGTTGTTCGCCGCGACCTGCCGCATCAGCGCGGTGTCGAAGCCGGTCCGGGCCACGTTGTAGTAGCGCACCACGTCGCCGTTGAGCCGGTCGACGTACTGGCCGGCGTAGCTGGTCCGCCCGTCGTTGCCGCGCAGCCGGCGGGTGGTGTCGGAGGTGGTGTGCGCGCAGTTGTCACCGAAGCCGGTCTGGATGTGCGCGGAGGTCACCGAGTCGCCGATGGCGACCAGCGAGACCCGGCGGGCGCACGGGATGTCGGCCCGGTTCCGCTGCCCGACCAGGTCCTTGCCGGCCTCGTTGGCCGCCGACTGCTCCATCTGGTTGAGCTCCGGGCCGCGGCTCGGGCAGCCGCCGGGCGGGTCGTCCGGCGGGTCCGGCGGCAGCGGCGGGTCGGTCGGGCCGCCCGGCCCGGTGGGCGACTCGGACGGAGACTCCGACGGCGACTCGGACGGGGACTCCGACGGAGACTCGGACGGCGACTCCGGAGGAGGACTCCGACGGGGACTCGGACGGCGACTCGGAGGAGGACTCCGACGGAGACTCCGACGGCGACTCGGAGGAGGACTCCGACGGGGACTCCGACGGCGACCCGGACGGCTCGCACGGCTCGTCGGCGACCGCCGGACCCCCCGCGGCGCCGCGGTCCCGTACGCGGGGATCGGCGGGCGTGTCGGTGACCGGACCGGGGGTCGGGCTGTCGCTGGGGCTCTCGCTCGGCGTGTCGCACGGCGTCGGGGACGGCGAGGACGGCGACGGGGACGGCAGACCCGGTCGGGAAGGTCGTCGGGTACGCCGTGCCCTGCCGCGCGGCGTCCCGCGCCAGGGTGCGGACGACGTCCGCGGGCAGCGGCCGGCCCGGCGCCAGGCAGGGCACGAAGGTCCAGGTGGACGGGCCGAGGTCGACCGTGCAGCCGGCCTGCGGCGGCGCGGGGCGGCCGGCCGGGGCGGCGGCCGCGGCCAGCACCGGGCTGCCCGCCGGCGGGTCGACCACGGGCACCAGCACGGTGACGGACGCGGCCGCGGCGGCCGCGAGCAGAGCGAGGCGGGGGTGCCGCCTGCCGGAGGGAGGGGACATCCGGGCTCCTGGGGTGAGGGGAAGGAGTCCCACGGTGTCCGTTTCTCGCCCTCCATGAGAGGAAACGACAAGAAGTCACCCGTTCGGGACGATCCCGACCGGGCACCCCGGCCCGGGCGTCGCAGCGGATCGGTCTCGTTCCGGGCCGTGGTCGGCGACACGGCCGGCAACCGGCTGGAGCAGACCGTCATCCGCGCCTACCTCCTCCGCTAGGCGCGGCCGCCACCGGCCGGCCGATCTCCCGGCCGGCCGGTGGTGGCATGCTGGGCGCATGCCCGACTGGACCTACGCGCCGGCGCCCGAGTCCCGCGAGACCGCGCGGCTGCGGGAGTCGTACGGGATGTATGTCGACGGCGAGTTCTCCGCCGGCGAGGGCGACGCCACGCTCAAGACGATCAACCCGGCCGACGAGGAAGTGCTGGCCGAGGTCGCCGTCGCCGGGGAGGCCGACGTCGAGCGGGCGGTGGCCGCGGCCCGCCGGGCGTACGAGAAGGTGTGGGGGCCGATGCCCGGCCGGGACCGGGCCAAGTATCTCTTCCGGATCGCCCGGATCATCCAGGAGCGCGCCCGCGAGCTGGCCGTGCTGGAGACGCTGGACAACGGCAAGCCGATCAAGGAGTCCCGGGACGTCGACGTCCCGCTGGCCGCGGCGCACTTCTTCTACCACGCCGGCTGGGCCGACAAGCTGGCGTACGCGGTCCCCGGCCGGCCGGACCCGCGCCCGCTCGGCGTCGCCGGCCAGGTCATCCCGTGGAACTTCCCGCTGCTGATGGCGGCCTGGAAGCTGGCCCCGGCGCTGGCCGCCGGCAACACGGTGGTGCTCAAGCCGGCCGAGACCACCCCGCTGACCGCGCTGGTGCTGGCCGAGATCTGCCAGCAGGCCGAGCTGCCGCCGGGGGTGGTCAACGTGATCCCGGGCGCCGGCGACACCGGCGCCGCGCTGGTCCGGCACCCGGGCGTGGACAAGGTCGCCTTCACCGGCTCCACCGAGGTGGGCAAGCAGATCCAGCGCACGCTGGCCGGCACCGGCACCCGGCTCACCCTGGAGCTCGGCGGCAAGGCGGCCAACGTGGTCTTCGACGACGCCCCGATCGACCAGGCGGTGGAGGGCATCGTCAACGGCATCTTCTTCAACCAGGGGCACGTCTGCTGCGCCGGGTCGCGGCTGCTGGTGCAGGAGTCGGTGTACGACGAGGTGCTGGCCAAGCTGCGCCGCCGGCTGACCACGCTGCGGCTCGGCGACCCGCTGGACAAGAACACCGACCTCGGCGCCATCAACTCGGCCGAGCAGCTGGCCCGGGTCCGGGAGCTGTCCGACATCGGCGAGCGGGAGGGCGCGGAGCGCTGGTCGCCGCCGTGCCCGCTGCCGGACAAGGGTTTCTGGTTCCCGCCGACGGTCTTCACCGACGTCGCCCAGTCGCACCGGATCGCCCGGGACGAGGTCTTCGGCCCGGTGCTCGCGGTGCTCACCTTCCGCACCCCGGCGGAGGCGGTGGAGAAGGCGAACAACACGCCGTACGGGCTGTCCGCCGGCGTGTGGACCGACAAGGGGTCGCGCATCCTCTGGATGGCGCAGCGGCTGCGGGCCGGGGTGGTGTGGGCCAACACGTTCAACCGCTTCGACCCGACCTCGCCGTTCGGCGGCTACAAGGAGTCCGGCTTCGGCCGGGAGGGCGGCCGGCACGGCCTGGAGGGTTACCTTGGCTAGAGCACGGCAGGCGACGGAGAGCGAGCGGGTCGGCGTGCGCAAGACGTACAAGCTGTACGTCGGCGGCGCGTTCCCGCGCTCGGAGTCGGGCCGGTCCTATCCGGTGTCCGGTGTGGACGGACGGTTCCTGGCCAACGCGGCGCAGGCCTCCCGCAAGGACGCCCGGGACGCGGTGGTCGCGGCCCGCAAGGCGTTCGGCGGCTGGTCCGGCGCGACCGCGTACAACCGGGGCCAGGTGCTCTACCGGGTGGCCGAGCTGATGGAGGGGCGGCGGGCGCAGTTCGTCGCCGAGCTGGCCGACGCCGGCGACGGCCCGGCCGGAGTCCGAAGTGGACGCCGCGATCGACCGCTGGGTCTGGTATGCGGGCTGGGCGGACAAGGTGACCGCCGTGCTCGGCTCGGCCAACCCGGTGGCGGGACCGTACTTCGACTTCTCGGTGCCGGAGCCGACCGGCGTGGTCGCCGTCCTCGCGCCGCAGGAGTCCGCGCTGCTCGGGCTGGTCAGCGTGGTCGCGCCGGTGGTGGCGACCGGCAACACCTGCGTGGTGGTCGCGTCCGAGGCGCGGCCGCTGCCGGCGGTGACCCTGTCCGAGGTGCTGGCCACCTCCGACGTGCCGGGCGGCGTGGTCAACCTGCTCACCGGCTTCACCGCCGAGCTGGCCCCCTGGCTGGCCGCCCACCGCGACGTGAACGCGCTCGACCTGACCGGCGCCGACCCGGCCCAGGCGGTCGAGCTGGAGCAGGCCGCGGCGGAGAACGTGAAGCGCGTGCTGCCGGCGCCGGCCGGCCAGCCGGACTGGACCGCGGACCCGGGCACCCGGCGGCTGGCCGCGTTCCTGGAGACCAAGACCGTCTGGCACCCGCTGGGCGTCTGAGACAACCTCCCCTGAAGGCGCGCATCCACCATGCCCGGCGGTACGTCCGGGAGGCGCTGGCCGGCGTCGCCCCGGCGCGGAAGAGCCCCCCAGCCATGCCTTAGGCTGCCGGCCGTGACCAGGCCGAGCGAGGCGTCCGTCGTGCCCATCCGGCTCACCCTGGACGGGCGCACCGGCGTCACTCTGTGGGCGACGCCGTGGATCGAGGACGGCGAGGAGTGGCAGGCCTTCCTCGGTGTCGGGCAGCACGTGCTGGTTTTCGGCACGCCCGCGGAGATGGCCGAGCACCTGCGCTCCGGCGAGGAGCACGACCTGACCGACCATCCCCGGTGGAAGGACCTGGTCAAGCTCCCCGCGGCCGAGCTGGAGCCGGACGAGGACTACGTCTTCGACCTCGACGGGGCGTACGACCTGGCCGCGTCGGACCCCGACCCGTACACCGTCTCCGAGCTGTCCGACCTGGTCGACCTGGTCCAGCGGGTGGCCGAGGTGTGCGACGACGGCACCCTGCTGCGGCTGGTCGAGGACACCCCCGAGTTCGCCATGCTGCTGTCCGACGACGCGTCGTTCGCCGGCGCCGACGGGGACGAGCGGTGGACCGAGGTCGGCGCGGTGGTCGAGCGGTCCTGGGAGCCGCTGCTGGAGCGCTTCTCCCGCCTGGTCGAGTGGCGCGGCAGCACGGTGTCCGCGGACTCGCTGGACGACGAGGACGACGACGAGGACGACGACGAGGACGAGGCGGGCGGCGCGACCGCGGCGGTGGTCGAGGACGAGCCGACCGAGGAGCCCCGGCCGGCGCCGCCCGGCACCCCGGTCGTCGGCGAGGTCGGCGACGTCGAGGAGGTGCCGGACGACCCGACCGAGGGCGGGGAATACTCGATCTGGGAGGTCGCCGGCATCCTGCCGCTGTCGGTCACGCTGCCCTCGGGCACCGGCTACACGCTGCGCACCTACAACGGCGACGACGACGACCCGATCTTCCTCGGCACCGACCTCGGCATCGAGCTGTTCCGCACCGCGGACGGGCTGGCCAACTACGCCGCCCGCGACGAGGAGGAGCACGACCTCGCCGAGATGGTCACCTGGCCGGACATCCGGGACGCCGAGGAGCTGCCGGTGGAGCCGGAGCCCGAGGAGGTGTACGACCTGCGCAGCCCGTCGCCGGAGGCGATCGAGCTGGCGCTGGAGATCGCCGACTACTGCGAGCTGGAGGGCGTCACCGCGGCGCTGACCCGGCGCCGCAAGGGCGACATCCCGTTCGACGAGTGGATCCAGGCGATCAACGAGATCGAGACCTGCGTCCGCTGGGAGGACTGAGGACGCGGACCCGGCCGCCACGCCGCGGGCCGGGTCCGCGTCCTCGGGTCGCTACGGGCAGGTGCCGGTCATCTGCTTCTGGCCGACGAAGAGCTTGCCGTAGAAGTTGATGTCGACCGTGTGGTTCGGCGGGTCGGGCGCGTTGGCGGTCCCGCGGCTCCAGATCGCCCTGCCGGCGTTGTCCACGACGACGAGTTCCGGTCGCCGCTGGTAGACCGCGTGGTGGCCGCGGCGGGCCGGTGCGGGTGGACGAGCAGGCCCGTCGGCGACGGGGCTGGTCCGGAAGTTCCGGTTGCCGTCGGTCGCATGCGTCACCGGGTCGGCGGCGCGGAGGATTCCGCCTTGATGCGCGGGGGTAGCGCGAGGACATGGCTTCGATCTGCATCACCGGCTCCACCGACGGGATCGGCCTGGCCGCGGCCCGGCAGCTGCTCGCCGGCGGCCACCAGGTGGTGGTGCACGCGCGCAGCGCGGAGCGGGGCGAGCCGGTGGTGGCCGAGCTGGCCCGGGCCGGCGACGTCCGGCTCGCCGTCGGCGACCTGGCCGACCTCGACCAGGTGCGCACGCTGGCCGAGGCCGTCGGGGAGGTGGACGTGCTGGTGCACAACGCCGGGGTGTGGCCGCCGGACGGCGCACCGGCCAGCGCCCAGGGTCACGAGCTCACGTTCGCGGTGAACGTGCTGGCTCCGCACCTGCTCACCGCGCTGCTGGCCGGTCGGGTCCGGCAGCGGCTGGTCTTCCTGGGCAGCGGCATGGTCGGCTCCGGCCGGGTCGACCCGCGCCGGCTCGGGGCCGCCGAGGACCGCTGGCAGGCGTACGCGGACAGCAAGGCGGTCGACGTGGCGCTGGCCCTCGGCTGGGCCCGGCGGCTGCCGGACCTGCGGGTCGGCGCCGTCGACCCGGGCTGGGTGAAGACCAAGCTGGCCTCCCCCGGCGCGCCCGGCGACGTGCGCACCGGCGGCGAGCGGGTCGCGGTGGCCGCGGCGGACCCGGACTGGCCCGGCGGCTACACCGCCGGCACGCGGCCGGCCCGGCTGCCCGCCGAGCTCACCTCGACCCGCCTGCAGGACGAGCTCCTCGCCGCCCTCGACGACCTCGCCGGCCTCCCCGCCCCCCGCTGACGCACCGCCGCCGGCTAGGGCTTGGGCGGCACGATGTGGTGCACGACGTGGTGGACGACGTGCACCTCGTGCCGGATGTAGCCGCGCACCGAGACCGTCCGGGCCGGCACCGGCGGCGCCGACCCGCGCAGCGCCCGCCGCAGGCCGGCGGTGAGCAGCGCGCTGCCCACCGTCGCCGCCGCGGACACGGTGACCGCGGCGGCCGGGTGGTCCCGCAGCGCGACCAGCCGGCTCCGGGCCTGGACCACCACGTCCGGCCAGCGCCGCGCCGCGGCCACCGGCCGGCGGTCGAGCACCACGACCTCGGTGGACGGCTCCGGCGCCTGCTCCTCGGGCGGGACGGTCGGGTCCGCCCCGGGCTTCTCGGTCATCGGCTGCACCTCCGGTGCCCTCACGCTAACCCGCCGCCGGGCGCACGGTCAGGCCCGGAACCGGGCGACGAACCGGCGCTGCGCCGGCGTCTCCACCGCCCGCTGGCGATAGCCCGCCCGGACGAAGCCCACCGCCTCCGCCGGGTCCACCCCGTCGAGCACGGCCAGGCAGGCCAGCGCGGTGCCGGTGCGGCCGCGCCCGCCGGCGCACGCCACCTCGACCCGCTCGCCGGCGGCCCGCCGCCACGCCTCGGCCAGCGCGTCCCGGGCGTCGTCCGGGTCCGCCGGCAGCGAGAAGTCCGGCCACCGCACCCACCGCGCCGCCCACTCCACCGGCTCCGGCCGCCGACCCAGCAGGTAGAGCCCGAAGTCCGGCAGCGGCCCCGGCGGCAGCGGCCGACTCAGCCCGCGCCCCCGCACCAACCGCCCCGACGGCAACCGCAGGACGCCGCTGGCGACCTCCCACGGGGAGGTCACGTCGGGCGTCGGGCGTAGGCGAGGCGGACGCCGCCGGGCAGCACCACGGCCGAGCCCGGGCCCGGGGTGAGCACCAGCACCGCCCCGACCACCGCGAACCCGAGCAGTCCGTCCGACACGCCCGCAGCGTAGGCCCGCCGGGGCAGGATGGGCCCGTGACGACGGTCGGTGCGGTCTTCCTGCCCCAGTTCCCGCCCGAGCGGCTGCGCCCGGTCGCCGCGGCGGCCGACGCGGCCGGCCTGGCCCAGCTGTGGCTGTGGGAGGACTGCTTCTGGGAGAGCGGCATCGCGGCCGCGGCGGCGGCGCTGGCCTGGACCGAGCGGCTGCAGGTCGGCGTCGGGCTGCTGCCGGTGCCGCTGCGCAACGTGGCGATCACCGCGATGGAGCTGGCCACGCTGCACCGGCTCTTCCCGGGTCGGCCCGTCATCGGCGTCGGGCACGGCGTGCAGGACTGGATGGGTCAGGTCGGCGCGCGGGTCGAGTCGCCGCTCACGCTGCTGCGGGAGCAGCTGGACGCGCTGCGGGCGCTGCTGGCCGGCGAGACGGTCAGCACGACCGGCCGGTACGTCCGGCTGGACGGGGTGGCGCTGGACTGGCCGCCGGACCCGGCGCCGCCGGTGCTGGCCGGCGCCGAGGGCCCGCGCACGCTGCACCTGGTCGGCGGGCACGCCGACGGCACGATCCTCACCGGCGGCACGTCCCCGGCGGAGGTCACCCGGGCCCGGGAGCTGATCGAGGCCGGCCGCGCGGAGGCCGGCCGGACCGACCCGCACCAGGTGATCGTCTACCTGCTCGCCGCCGGCGGGCCGGACGCGCGGGCCCGGGTCGACGCCCAGCAGGAGCGCTGGGGCCGGTCGCCGAGCCCGGACGGGTCCGCGGCCGGGTCGGTGGCCGACGTCGCCGAGCAGGTGGCCCGCTGGGCCGCGGCCGGCGCCGACACCGTGGTCCTGCAGCCGACCCAGGACGAGCCCGACCCCGCCGGCTTCGTCGCCTTCGCCGCCGAGGTCGGCCGGGCGGTCACCCGCGCCGGCTGACCGCGGTCGGGCGGTCACCCGCGCCGGCTGACCGGCCCGTCCGCGCGGCGGGCGACCACCACGATCTCCGGGCTGGTGTCGGTGAGCGGGCCGCGCTGCCAGTCGCCGTAGCACTCGACGACGACCAGCCCCGCCCCGGCCAGGAACCGGTCCAGCTCCGGCCGGCCGAGGAACCGCAGCACGCCCGGATCCACCTGCCGGCGCCAGCGGCCGCCGTCCGTGGTCTCGGTGAAGCTGACCAGGTCCCCCTCGACGGCCACCACCTCGTACGACACCCGAACCCGCGCCCCCTCGTAGGTGAGCTCGAAGGCGGTGCCGTGCCAGTCCTCCCAGGCCCGCGCGCCCGGGTTGCGGGTCTCGAAGGCGACCCGTCCGGCCGGGCGTCCTCGACGTCGGCGTAGCTCACGGGCGCCGGCTCACTCGCCGGTCTGGCCGTCGATCCGCTCCCGGATCAGGTCGGCGTGGCCGTTGTGCCGGGCGTACTCGCCGACCAGCTTCTGCAGGTTCCAGCGCAGGCTGTAGCCGTTGCCGGCGCCGACGGAGCCCAGCTCGGCGTGCTCGGCGATCCGCTCGTCGGCGGCCTGCCTCTCCCGCGCCCAGGCGGCCATCGAGTCCGCCGCCATCGACGCGTCCGCGTCGATGTCCCACTCCGGGCCGTCGTCGGTGTACTCGCCCCAGACCCAGTGCAGCTCCGCCTTCGGCCCCAGCGCCCAGCTGCCGTACGCCCGCTCCATCTCGGTCAGGTGCCGGACCAGGCCGAGCAGGGACAGCGGCGACGGCGGCGCGGACCGGGTGACCAGCTGCTCGGCGTCGAGCCCGGCGCACTTGGCCTCGAGGGCGTTGCGGTGGAAGGCGAGCCAGCCGAGCAGGACGCTGCGCTCGTCCCCGTCGGGTGGCTCCGGCACGCGGGTCATGGCGCTCATGCCGAGGGAGGATGGCACGGCCCGGCCCGTCCGTCGCCGGGATTCCGCCGGCTCGCCGGCCACGCGCCTTAGGCTGGCCCGGACGGGACAGGTGGTGCCATGACCGAGGCCGGGGTCGCCCGCGAGGTCGACCGGACGACGGTGACCGGGGAGGTGCTGCGGAGCTTCGCCGGCACCCGGGACGCCCGGCTGCGGCAGTGTCTCGAGGTGCTGACCCGCCACCTGCACGACGCCGTCCGCGAGCTGGAGCCGACGCTGGCCGAGTGGCGGGCGGCGCTCGACTTCCTCACCGCGACCGGCCAGGCCTGCGACGACGTCCGGCAGGAGTTCGTCCTGCTGTCCGACGTGCTCGGCGTCTCCTCGCTGGTGGAGAGCCTGACCCGGCGGGCGCCGGGCGCCACCGAGCCGACCGTGCTCGGGCCGTTCCACCAGGTGGCCTCGCCGCCGCGGGCGCTCGGCGACTCGCTGGACGAGCTCGGCCAGGCCGACCGCGGGCTGGTCAGCGGCCGGGTGCTCGGCATCGACGGCCGGCCGGTCGCCGGCGCCCAGGTCGACGTGTGGCAGGCCGACGAGGCCGGCCGCTACGACGTCCAGGAGCCCGACCGGCAGCCGCCGGGCAACGGCCGCGGCCTGTTCACCGCGGACGGGGCGGGCCGGTTCCGGTTCACCACCGTCGTGCCCAGCGCCTACCCGATCCCCACCGACGGGCCGGTCGGCCGGCTGCTGCTGGCCACCGGGCGGCACCCGTACCGGCCGGCGCACATCCACTTCCTGGTCACCGCGGCCGGCTTCGCGCCGCTGACCACCCACCTCTTCGTGGCCGGCAGCCCGTACCTGGACTCGGACGCGGTCTTCGCGGTGAAGGCGAGCCTGGTCCGCGACTTCGCCCGGGTGGACGACCCGGACACGGCCGCCGCGCACGGGCTGCCCAACCCGTACCGGCACGCCTCGATCGACCTGGTGCTCGCCCCGGACGAGGCGGGACCGCGGCCGGGGTGAGCGGCTGGGAGGGCCGGTCCTTCGTCGTGCCGCCGCTGCCGACCCGGGTGGTCGCCGGCCCTGGCTCCCGGCGGGACGCGGGCGCCGAGCTGGCCCGGGCCGGGATCCGCCGGGTGCTGGTGCTCAGCACCCCGCGGGGACGGGCGGCGGCCGACGAGATCGCGGCCGGCGCGGTGGCCACCTTCGACGGCGCCCGCCGGCACGTCCCGGTCGAGGCGGTCGCCGCGGCCGAGGCGGCGGTCCGGCGGGCCCGCCCGGACGGGTGCCTGGCCGTCGGCGGCGGGTCCACCATCGGCCTGGCCAAGGCGCTGGCGCTGCGCGCCGGCCTGCCGTACGTCGCCGTCCCGACCACGCTGGCCGGCTCGGAGATGACGTCGATCTGGGGGCTGACCGAGGGCGGCCGGAAGGCCACCGGGCGGGACGAGCGGGTCCGGCCGGTCACCGCGGTCTACGACCCCGAGCTGCTCGCGTCCCTGCCGGTGCCGACCGCGGTGACCAGCGGCCTGAACGCGCTGGCGCACGCGGTCGAGGCGCTGTACGCCCCGGACGGCTCGCCGCTGGTGGACCTGCTGGCGACCGAGGGCGCGGCGGCGGTGACCGGGGCGCTGCGCGACCTGCTCGACAGTCAGGACATCCAGGCCCGCGCCACCGCCCAGTACGGCGCCTGGCTGTGCGGGATCTGCCTGGGCGCGACCACCATGTCGCTGCACCACAAGCTCTGCCACCTGCTCGGCGGCCGGTACGACCTGCCGCACGCGGAGACCCATGCGACCGTGCTGCCGCACGTCATGGCCCTCCTGCTGCCCGCCGCGGACCGGGCCGACCGGCTGCTGGCCGGCGCGCTCGGCGACGACCGGCCGGAGCGGGTGGTGTGGGAGCTCGGCCGGTCCGCCGGCGACCTCTCGCTGCGCGCGCTCGGGCTGCCGGAAGGCGCGCTCGGCGAGGTCCGCGACCTGGTCCGGCGGGAGGTCGCCGACTCGGTGCCGGCGGCGGGGCTGGACGGCCTGCTGCGCGCCGCGTACCAGGGCGCGCCGCCGCGGCGGACCGTCACCTGACCGGTGGACACTTCGGGCGAGCGGGTAGGGATCGGCACAACGGGGTACCGAGCCGACCATGACCGAGCTCCCCCTGCACATCCTGACCGACGCCGGCTTCACCGCCGAGGAGGCCGACTCCGTGGTCCGGCACCTCAAGGCCGGGGTCAACCTGCACGACGACCGCCCGCAGACCGACCGCATCGACGTCGAGGCGCTGCCCCCGGAGAAGAAGGACGCGGTGGACCGCTTCACCAAGGCGGTCGCCGCGGACGCGTGACCGGCCCCCGGCGGCAGGACGCGTGACCGGCCCCGGCGGCACTAGGGTCCGGTGGCGTGAAGCTGCGTGAGGACGAGGTCCGGGTGCCGGCGCCGGACGGCGACATCCGGTCCGTGCTGATCGGGCCGGCCGGCGCCGGCCGGTGGCCCGGGGTGCTGCTCTACACCGACATCTTCCAGGTGACCGAGTCGACGCTGCGGACGGCGCGGCGGCTGGCCGCGGCCGGCTTCCTGGTCTGCGTGCCGGAGATCTACCCGCACGGCCCGCTGGCCGGGGTGGCGCTGGAGTTCGACGACGCCGGCAAGCAGGCCGGCCTGGCCGCGGCGAAGGCCACCACCACCGCTCAGTTCGACGCCGACCGGGTCGCGGTCCTGGACTTCCTGGCCGAGCGGGCGGACCCGCTGTTCGCCACCGGCTTCTGCCTGGGCGGGCACCTGGCCTTCCGGGCGGCGTTCGACCCGCGGGTGGCGGCGACGGTGTGCTTCTACCCGACCGGCCTGCACGACGGCGCGCTCGGCGCGGACGCCGACGCGGGCTCGCTGGCCCGGGCCGGCGACATCGGGGGCCGGCTGCTGGTCGTCCTCGGCTCCCGCGACCCGCACGTGCCGGCCGGCGCTCGGGTCGAGATCGTGACCGCGCTCTACGCGGCCGGCCTGGAGGACGTGGAGCTGCACGTCTACGCGGGCGGCGAGCACGCCTTCATGCGCGACGTCGGCGCCCGCCACGACCCCGTCCTGACCGACCTCGCGCTGGCCGAGGCGGTCTCCTTCCTCACCGGCCGCTGAGGGTCCCGGCGGCTACGGCGAGCCGAGGCGGGGCAGCACGTCGGCGCCGAAGACGTCGATGAACTCGTCGTCCTCGCCGACCGGGTGCAGGTAGAGCTCGGAGAAGCCGAGCTCCTGGTACGAGCGCAGCTCGTCGGCCAGCCGGCCCGCGTCCGAGGAGACCAGCACGTTGCGGGCCACCTCCTCCGGCGGGACGTGCCGGGTGGCCGCCTCGAACTGCTCCGGCGTCTCCAGCTCCCAGGCCAGGCTGGTCGGCAGGCAGTTGCTGCGCCACTTCTCGTGCGCCACCGCGAGCGCCTCGTCGTCGTCCCGGGCCCAGGACAGGTGCACCTGCAGGTGCAGGTCGCCCCGGCCGCCGGCGTCCCGGTACGCGTCCACCACCTTGCGCAGCAGCTCCGGCGGCTGGTTGACGGTGATCAGCCCGTCCGCCCACCCGGCCGCCCAGGCCGCGGTCTCCGCGCTGATCGCGCCGGCCACCAGCCGCGGCGGCTCGTCCGGCAGCGTCCACACCCGGGCCCGGTCCACCACCACCAGCCCCCGGTGGGTGACCTCCTCGCCGCGCCACAGCGCCCGCATCACGTCGACGCACTCCCGCAGCCGCGCCATCCGCACGTCCTTGGTCGGCCAGGGGTCGCCGGTGACGTGCTCGTTGAGCGCCTCGCCGCTGCCGACCGCGACCCACGGGAAGCGGCCGGGGAACATCGCCGCCAGGGTGGCGAAGGCCTGCGCCGAGATGACCGGGTGGTAGCGCTGGCCGGGGGCGTGGAAGCAGCCCATCGGCACCCGCTCGGTCGCCTGCAGCGCGGCGCCGAGCCAGGCCCAGGTGAGCGCGGAGTGGCCCTGGCTGCGGCTCCACGGCGCCAGGTGGTCCGAGCACATCACCGCGTCGAAGCCGGCCTGCTCGGCGTGCACGGCGGAGGCCAACAGCTCCCGCGGGTGGGCCTGCTCGTGCTGCGCGTGGAATCCGATGAGCGGCATGGCCCCCTCCTACCCCGGGCACCCCTCCGCCGTACCGCCGTCCGGCTCAGCCGAGCCAGTAGAAGCGCGCCCGGTGGGTAGGTCTCCACCATGACCGCTTCTCCCGTCCTGGTGGCCCAGTGGGCGGCGTGCGGGATCGCCGCCGCCGCGGCCCGCTTCGTGCCGGTGCCGATGCTCGACGACGTGATCCGCGAGCGGGCGGCCCAGGTCGCGGTGAGCCGGACGCTGCGCGCGCACGGCCGGACCTACTCCTCCGAACGGGTGGAGCCGCTGTGGGCGGTCGCGGACGACGGCCGCGGGATCGGCCGGCGGGTCAAGGACATGTCGCTGAAGGTGCTGCTCTTCCCGGTCCGCCGGTACCACGCCCTCTTCGGCTCGGTCCGCGGCGTGCCGACCGACGTGATGGTGCTGCTGCTGCTGGCCCGCACCGTCGACCGCCGGCTGGACCGGGGCGACCTGGCCGCGGACGCCGACCCGGACCGGCTGGCCGCGCAGGCGCGCGACATCCGCCAGGCGGTGGACCGGGCGCTGGACGGCATGGACCTGCGGATGCTCAGCGCCGGGCTCAGGGACGGCCTGTCCCAGGGCCGCGGCCTCAGCGCGGCCGCGGTGGCGTACGCGCGGCGCTGGTTCGTCAAGCGGGGCACCGAGCCGGACCTGCAGCCCGGCGGCGAGGTGTCCGCCGGGGCGCGGCGGATCGCCGACGTGCTCCGCCAGCCGGAGGTCGCCCAGCTGCTGGACCGCTTCGACGAGCAGGTGGACGGCGCCCTGGCCCGCGCGTCCTGACCGCGCGCCGCGGCCCGGATCTCGACGGGCCGGATCTCCGCCGACGGCCCGGATCTCGACGGGCCGGAACCGATCCGCCGGCGCCGCGTCCGAGAGGCATGCGTGCTCCGGTACGGGCGGTGGTGGGACTGGCGGCGGTGGCGGTCGGGCTGGCCGGCTGCACCGGAGCGGGAGCGGGACCCGGGCCGGACCCCGGGTCGCCGCCCGAGCCGGCGCCGGCGATCCGGCTGGTCGCCTTCGACTCCTGCGGGTCCGCGCTGCGCGAGCTGACCCGGGCCGCGGACCCGTACGTCGGGCCGTACGGGCTGCCGGCGCCGGGCGTCTGGGATGCCAGGGCGCGGACCGGGGGGCCGGACAGCGTCGCGGCCGGCGACGCCGCGGCCGCACCGAGCGCACCGCAGCCGCCGCCGGCGCACTCGACGACGACCGCTCACGAGGCCGGCGTGGACGAGCCGGACGTGGTCAAGACCGACGGCCGGCGGATCGTCAGCGTGCTCGGCGACCGGCTGCGGGTGGTCGACCTGGCCGACCGGCGGGTGACCACCGTCCCCGGCCTCCCGTCCGGCCCGATGTCGCAGCTGCTGCTGCACGGGGACCGGGCCCTGGTGGTGGTGCCGTACGGCGGGGGCGACCGGGCCGGCGGCCCGGCCGGGGCCCGCTTCGTGCTGGTCGACCTCACCGGGGCCGGCCGGGTCCTGGAGACGCTGACCGTGGACGGCGCGTACGTCGACGGCCGGCAGGTCGGCGGGGTGGCCCGGCTGGTGGTGCGGTCCGGTCCGCGGCTGACGTTCGTCCAGCCGCACGAGCGGCTGTCCCCCGACGCCGCCCAGCGGGAGAACCGCCGGATCGTGGCCCGGTCGGCCATCGACGACTGGCTGCCCCGCTACCAGCTCGACGGCGGCGGCAGCCGGCAGCAGGGCCGGCTGGTGGACTGCGCCCGGGTCAGCCGCCCGGCGGCGTACTCCGGGGCCTCGATGCTCACCGTGCTGACCGTCGACCTGGCCGGCCGGCTCGGCACCGGCGACCCGGTCGGCGTCGTGGCCGACGGCGACGTGGTCTACGGCACCGCCACCAGCCTGTACGTGGCCGCCCAGGAGTGGCCGGCCACGGCCGACGGCCCGCTCCGCGGGCCGGCGCGGCCCCGGGCCCGGCCGCAGCGCACCGAGGTGCACAAGTTCGACCTGCCCGGGGCCGGCCGGCCGCGGTACGCCGCGTCCGGGTCGGTGTCCGGCTGGCTGCTCAACCAGTACGCGCTGTCCGAGCACGACGGCCGGCTCCGGGTGGCGACCACGCTCGACCTCGGCAACGGCCGGGACACCTGCTGCGACGGGCCGCCGCGGACCGAGAGCGCGGTCACCGTGCTGGAGCCGCGGGACGACCGGCTGGTCCTGGTCGGCCGGCTCGGCGGCCTGGGCAAGGGCGAGCAGATCTTCGCGGTCCGCTTCGTCGGGCCGGTCGGCTACGTGGTCACCTTCCGGCGGACCGACCCGCTGTACACAGTGGACCTCAGCGACCCGGCGCGGCCGCGGGCGGTGGGCGAGCTGAAGATCACCGGCTACTCGGCGTACCTGCACCCGACCGGGGAGACCACCCTGCTCGGCGTCGGCCAGGAGGCGACCGACCAGGGCCGCACGCTCGGCACCCAGGTCTCCCTCTTCGACGTCGGCGACCCGGCCCGGCCGCGGCGGACCGCGCAGCACCAGGTGGCGTACGGGCACTCCGAGGTGGAGTTCGACCCGCACGCCTTCCTCTACTGGCCGGCCGCGCGGCTCGCGGTGCTGCCGGTGCTGCCGGGGACGGCGGCCGGGCCGCAGCGCGGCGCCGGCGCGCTGGTGCTGCGGGTCGGCGACGGCCGGCTCGACCCGGTCGGCACCGTCCGGCACCCGCAGGACGTGACGATCCGGCGGTCGCTGGTGGTCGGCGACACCCTGTGGACGGTCTCCGACCTCGGCGCCCGCGCGGTCGCGGTCGCCGACCTGGCCGACCGGGGCTGGGTGCCGTTCAGCTGACCAGCAGGGCCAGCACCGCGGCCGGGTCCTCGACGTGCGCGTTGTGGCCCAGGCCGGGCAGCGTGACCGCGTCCGGCCGCAGCGCGGCCAGCTGGTCGGCGCCGACCATCGGGTCGGTCTCGCCGCGGGCCAGCACCACCCGGGCCCGGCAGGCGGCCAGCAGGCCGGGCAGGTCCGGGGCGCCGACCGCGAACGCCTTCGGGTCCAGGGCCAGCCGCCAGCCGCCGGCGTGCTCGCGCAGGCCGGCGGTCACCGCGGCGCCGCCGGCCGGCAGCAGGCCGGCCAGGCCGGACACCCGCAGGTGCCGGGCCGCGGCCTCGTCCCGGGTGGCGAAGTCCGGCACCGGCCGGTCGGCGAGCGCCCGGGCCCGGTCCAGCTCCGCGCCGGTCCAGGCCACCTTGATGCCCAGCCCGACCACGGTCTCCACCGGCGCGCCGAACCAGCCGCTGCCCAGCGCCAGCCCGACCACGCCGCCCAGCGAGTGGCCGAGCACCACGGTGCGGCCGGCCGGCTCGACCAGGTCGGCGAGCGCGGCGGCCAGCCCGCCGAACGAGTACCGCGGCAGCGGCGCCGACCCGCCGTGCCCGGGCAGGTCCGGCGCCAGCCAGCGGCCCGGCCACCGCTCGGCCAGCAGCGGCCGCCAGCCGTCCCACACGTCCGCGGTCGCGCCGAGCCCGTGCAGCAGGAGCAGCACCGGCTCGCCGGCGCCGCCCCCGGTCACCCGCAGTCGATCAGCCACGCCGGGAGCGTAGCTACCGGAGCAGCCGGACGAGCAGCTCCTGCACCGCCGGGCCCGGCGCGACGCCGAGCTCCTCCCGCAGCAGCGCGCGCAGCCGCTCGTACGTGACCAGCGCCGCGGCCACGTCGCCCTGGTCGGCCTGGGCCCGCATGAGCAGCCGGTGGCCGGTCTCGCTCAGCGGGGCGAGCTCGACCAGCCGGCGGGCCGCCCGCTCGGCGCCGCCGAGCTCGCTGCCGCCGATGCCGAGGCAGGCCTCGGCGTAGTACGACAGCGCGCGCTGGTGCACCAGGTCGAGCCGGCCCCGCCACTCGTCGATCCAGTCGCCGTCCGCCTCCGGCAGGAACCGCCGGCGGGTGACCAGCTGCGCCGCGAGCGCCCGGGACCAGGCGCGCGGCCACTGGTGCTGGGCGACCGCGGACTCCGCCTCGTGCACGGCCGCCAGCGCCAGCTCGACGTCGACCCGGGCCGCCGCCGGCAGCCGCAGGGTCACCGCGGTCCGGCCGGCCAGCACGTCCCGGCCGAGCACGGCGCGCACCTTGGAGAGCAGCACCACGAGCGAGGCCGCGGCGGCGTCCGGGTCGGCGTCCGGCCAGAGCGCGTCGACCAGGGTGGCCCGGTCGACCGGGTGCGGCCGGCGGACGGTGAGGAAGGCGACCAGCAGCCGGGCCCGTCGGCCGGGCAGGGCGGCATCGACCGGGCGGCCGCCGAGCTCGACGGTGAACCGGCCGCAGAGCTGGATCCTGGCGCTGGAGTCCGTCACGGCAACTTTCCGGCAAGGTTGTGGTCGGTATTGTGGCAATGCCCGGCGGCAGCCTCAACGGCGTAAAGGGGTCGCAGGTGAGCAGGCAGGTCCACTGCGAGTGCGGCTACGTGGCCCGGGGCGAGAGCGACGACGAGGTGATCGAGCTCGTCCTGGAGCACGTGCGCCGCGACCACCCCGATCTGGCCGGGACCGAGGGACCGGAGGAGATCCGGGGCTGGATCGAAGTGGTCGGCTGACGCCGCGACCCCCGAGCGGACCCGAGGGTCCGGACCGAGAGGGGACGTCGTGGCGATCGACGAGGACAAGCTGACCGAGCTGATGGGCCGGTTCGTGGCCGACCTGGGGGCGACCGTGACCGCCGCCAACCTGGTGGTGGGCGACCGGCTCGGGCTCTACCGCGGGCTGGCCGAGATCGGCCCGGCCTCCTCCGCGGACCTGGCCACCCGCACCGCGACGGCGGAGCGGTACGTCCGGGAGTGGCTGCGCGGCCAGGCGGCCGGCGGCTACGTGACGTACGAGCCGGAGACGGACCGCTACCGGCTGACCGAGGAGCAGGCGCTGGCCTTCGCCGACCCGGACGGGCTGGCCCTGCCGGGCGCGTTCCAGCTCGCCGCGGCGTGCTTCCGGGAGGCGGCGGTCATCACCGAGGCGTTCCGGACCGGCGCCGGCTTCGGCTGGCACCAGCACGACCCGGAGGTCTTCACCGGCACCGAGCGGTTCTTCCGGCCCGGGTACGTGGCCAACATCGTGTCGTCCTGGATCCCGGCGCTGGACGGGATGGTGGACCGGCTGACCGCCGGCGGCACGGTCGCCGACGTCGGCTGCGGACTCGGCACGTCGAGCCGGCTGATCGCGGAGGCGTTCCCGGCCAGCACGGTGGCCGGCTCCGACTACCACGCCGAGTCGATCCGGCTGGCGGCCAAGGCGGCCGCGGACGCCGGGCTGGCCGACCGGGTGCGCTTCGAGGTGGCGGCCGCGGACGCCTTCCCCGGCACCGGCTTCGACCTCGTCGCGACCTTCGACGCCCTGCACGACATGGGCGACCCGGTCGGCGCCGCCCGGCACATCCGGCAGGCGCTGGCGCCGGACGGCACCTGGATGCTGGTCGAGCCGTACGCCGAGGACGACGTGGCCGGCAACCTCGGCCCGGTGGGCCGGCTGTACTACGGCTTCTCCACCTTCCTCTGCGTGCCGCACGCCATCTCCGAGCACGCCACCGACGCGCTCGGCAACCAGGCGGGCGAGCCGAGGATGCGGGAGATCGCCGCGGCGGCCGGCTTCACCCGGTTCCGCCGGGCCGCCGAGACCGCGTTCAACATCGTGTACGAGGTCCGGCCCTGACCCGCGCTACGCCCCGCTGCCCGCGGCGCCGAGCGGCGGGCGGTGCAGCCAGTCCAGCAGGTCCGGCGGGGCCAGCTCGGCGGCGCGGGCCGCGTACCGGGCGGTGCCGGCCGCGCCGAGCTCCTCCCGGCCGGCGCCGGACCGGCCGCGGCGGAAGAACGCGGCCCGGTCCTTGAGCACGCCCCCTTTGTCCGGGGCGAGCTGGTCGGCGCGCGCCCGCATCCGCTCGAAGCGGGCCGCGTCGACCAGCTCCGGGGTGGGCGGGGCCAGGTCCAGCCGGGCGGCCAGTCGGCGCATCTCGCCGGCGAGGTCGGTGGACAGGTCGTGGTAGTGCACCAGCACCACGTTGGGCTCGTCCCGCCGCCGCCAGGCGTCGGCCAGGTGGGCCAGCACGCCGGGCAGCGAGTCCAGCTCCTCCCGCGGGTCGGCGTCCCGGTCGACCCAGCGGGCGACCGCCTCGGCCACCGACCGCCGCGGCGCCGACGACCCGCCCTCCAGCCCCTGCCCGTCGCCCGGCGGCGGGCCGGCGCCCGGCGGCGGGTCGGCGCCCAGCGGCGGCCGGCCGGCGGCGGTGCGGCCGGCCCAGCGGCGGCCGGCGGCTGGCCGGCCGGCGGCTGGCCGGCCAGCTCGCGGACCCGGGCGCGGTCGATGTTGTCGCTCTGGTGGACCAGCGAGACGATCATGTCCAGCGGGTGCCGGCCGACCACGACGTAGGTCGCCCGCGGGTCGATCGGCACGCCGTCCAGCGGGGTATGGGTCTTGATCACCCGCCGGTGCGGCTGCGCGGCGAGCCGGGCGACGACCTCGTCCCGCGGCTCGACCAGCCAGTCCAGCCACGGCGACAGCTCGATCAGCGGGCGCGGCAGCTCCGGCGTCCGCAGGATGAGCAGCAGGCAGATCATCTGCACCCAGGTGGTGCCGCTCTTCGACCGGGTGCTCACCACCACGTCTCCGGCCCGGAACGGGAAGCCCTCCCACCGCGCGCTGTCTTCCTCGGGCGATCGGTAGCGAACCGTCACCCGCGTACCGTAACGCCGCGATCAGGCGACCCGTTGTGGCGTGCTGCCGGCCGGCCCCGGTGGCGCGGCGGTCCACCGGCCGGTCGGGTCGCGGCCCAGCCTCCACCGTCCCTCATGGACGGTGCGGTGGTGACGACGGCACAGCAGCACCAGGTTGTCGAGGCTGGTGGCGCCGCCGTCGGCCCAGTGTCGGACGTGGTGGGCATCGGTCCAGGGCGGCGGGCGGTCGCAGCCCGGGAAGGCGCAGCCCCGATCCCGGACCACGAGCGCCGTCCGGATCGCGGGTGGGACCACCCGGCTGCGCCGGCCGACGTCGAGCGGCCGGCTGGCCGGGTCCAGCACGACGCGGGTGACGGAGGCGTCCAGGCGAGCCGGCGAGCGGCCTCCGCGCCGATCACCCCCCCCACACCGTGTCGGCACTCCCCGCCGCCAGACCGCCCGTCATCCGGGAGCCCCGCCCGGAGCCATCACCGCCGGCCCTGGCGTCAGCCCGACCGCCGTCCATGCCGGGGGCGGTGGCCGAGCGCGCTACCGCGGCCGGACTCCCCACCGCAACCGGATCCCCCACCGCAGCCGGATTCCCCGCCGCAGCCGGATGCGCAGCGGCGGACAGGAGCGCTGCGGCGGTCGGGGGGCAGCTCGCGGTGTCGCAGGCCGAGCCCGCCCGCCCGGGAACACCGGGCTCGGGACGGGAGGGCAAGGCGGCGAGTGGGACCAGCACGGTCAGGTGGGGCCGCTCGCCGCCCGCCGCGGGCAGCGCGCCGCCGTCGAGCGCCCGGCGGCACAGCTCGACCAGCCCGTCGGCCCGACGGTGGCTGGGGCTGCGGTCGTCGTCCGGGCCGGAGCGTCCGCACAGCGGGGCGAGCGCGGTGAGCAGCGCCTCGCCGCCCTCGGCGTCGAGCACGCCGTTGACCACCACGGTGCCGTCGAACGTGCTCGCCACGTCGAGATGGCGGCGCCGGTGCGCCGCCTCGTCGGCGGCGATCGCCACTTCCGGGACCAGCGCATGCCTGGCGTGCGCGATCTCCCGCCGCAGTCGGGCGGGGTCGCACCGCCGGCCGGCCTCCAGCAGCGGCACGGTCGCCGCGGCCGCGAGCGGCGCTCCCGCAGCCTCCTCGAGCTCGGCGAGCGCGGTCGTGACCAGCTGGGCATGGTCCACCGAGATGTCGCCGGCGACGAGGCCGGCATCGACCGCGGAATTCGCGCTCAGGCGCCGCGCCAGCACGACCCGCCGCCGGGCGACGCCGGGCGACAGCCGGCAGGCGGACCGGAGCCAGGTCGCCGTCCCGGTCTCCGCCGGGAGGGAACCCGAGCCATCGAGGACGGCGACCAAGCGGGACCAGACCCCCTCGAGGCCGTCGATCAGCCGCCGCAGCTCGACCACGCCCTCGCCGACCTCCGTCGCGGGCCGGTCCGTCCAGTCCTCGGCGGCCAGCGCCGACACCGCGATCCGGAGCCGGTGAAGACCGGGCTCCGTCGAGTCGCGGGTGTCGAACATGTGTTCGATCGTACCGTAAAGAACGCCTTTCTGCCGCCCGACCGGAGGGCCGCGATAGCTTTGATGCGATAGGGTTGGAGGTATGACTGCGGAGCGGCCGCTGCCGGTGTTCCCCGGGCTGCGCGAGCTGGCCGAGCGGCGCCGTCGTGGGGTGATCGACGAGCTGGCGGCCGCCCGGCGCGAGCAGGGCCTGTCCCAGACGGTGGTCGCGGCCCGGATGGCGACCTCCCAGTCCGTGGTGGCCCGGCTGGAGTCCGGCGCCATCGACGTGCGACTGTCCACACTGGAGCGGTACGCGGCCGCGGTGGACCGCGACCTCGAGCTGCGGCTGCGCCCGCCGGACCCGCGATGAGCGCCGCGTACGAGCCGCCGCACGGGCCGCCGGAGTTCCCGCCCGGCCGGCCGCCGCTGCAGCCGATCGTGCCTCGCTGGACCCCGCCGCAGCCCGGCCGCCCGGAGCCGTCCCGGTCGCCGCTGCCCGGCTTCCCGCTGGTCGCGCCGCCGTCGCCCGGCTCCGCCGAGGACCGGCTGCGGGAGCGCGGGATCGTGCTGCTGTCCGGCTTCCTCGACGGCGCCGCCGCCCAACGGGCCGCGGCCGCCCTGATGCTGCTGGACGCCGAGCACGACGGGCCGGTCCGGCTGCACCTCGGCTGCCCGGACGGCGACCTCGACGCCGCGCTGCTGCTGGCCGAGACCGTCGACCTGCTCACCCTGGACACCACCGCGCTGGTCACCGGCGTGCTCGGCGGGCCGGTGCTCGCCGTGCTGGCCGCGGCCGGCCGCCGGGAGGCGCACCGGCACGCGTTGCTCCGGCTGCGGGAGCCGACCGGCACCGCGGCCGGCCGGGCCGACCGGCTGGCCGCGGACGCCGAGCAGCACGCCCGGCAGGTCGCCCAGCTGCACGAGCGGCTGGCCGCGGCGACCGGGCGGGACGCCGCTGAGATCGCCGACGACCTGCGGGCCGGCCGGCTGCTCACCGCCGAGCAGGCCGTCGACTACGGCCTGCTCCACGCCGTGCGGCCCGACCGCCGCTGACAGCTCGGCGGCCGCAGCTGACCGGACCGCCCGACCGCCGCTCGCCAGACGGCGGCTACCGCTGACCGGACGGCAGCGGCCGGCAACCGGACGGCCCGACCGCCATCGACGGACCAGTTGGTGTCAACGGGTCAGGTCACCCGCGCCACCGTCGAGGTGCCGTAGCGGGCGGCGACCAGCGACTTGATGCCGGCCGGGAAGGACGCGGCGGCGGCCAGGTGGGCGGCGGTCAGCTGCCGCTGGGCCGCCGGGTCGCCGGTGAAGGCGGCCGCACAGAGTGCCGGCTCCGCGTTGGCCAGCGCGAGGATCGCACCCGGGCAGCCGAGCGGGCCGGCGAAGGACAGCACCGCGGACGAGCCCGGGTAGAGGTGACCGTCCCAGACGGACAGCGTGTGCAGCAGCCGCTCCGGGTCGCCGCTGGAGTCCTTCGCGCCGATCACCGGCAGGTCCGGCAGCAGCGCGACCGGGATGCCGGGCGGGGACGCGGCCGGGAAGTGGTACGCCAGCAGCGGCAGGTCGCCGGCCGCCGCGGCCACTTCCGCGTAGTACGGCCGGGGGTCCGGCACCCGGCGCGGGGACAGCACCAGCGCGGCGTCCGCGCCGGCGTCCCGGGCCGCCGCGGTGCGCCGGGCGGCCTGACCGGCCCAGCCACCGCCGGTGCCGGCGAGCACGGTCACCCCGTCCAGCCGGCCGCGCACCGCGTCCAGCAGCCGGCGGCGCTCGTCCTCGTCCAGGGTGTCGGCCTCGCCGGTCGAGCCGGCGACCACGACCGCGCGCACGCCGTCGTCGACCAGCCGGGCGGCCAGGTCCGCGGTGGCGGCGGCGTCGACCGCGCGGGTGTCGTCGAAGAGCGTGACCAGGGCGACGCCGATCCCGGTGAAGGGCGGCGATGCGGCAGCATCCACCCGCCGACCGTAACCCGCCGGCGCGGCCGAGCCCGACCTGCCGCCGGGACCACCGCGGCCAGGCCGGCCGGAGACCCCCGCGTCGCCGGGTGGGCGCGCGGACCGGCCGGACCAGCCGCCCCGGGGGTCCGGGGCGGCCCCCGGGGTGACTCAGCTGGCCGGCTGCTCGACCCGCTCGGTGTCCAGCAGCTCGTCCGGCTCCACGTCGCCCTTCTTCGCCAGCGCGCTCGGCCACCAGATGTGCCGGCCGATGTCCAGGTTGAGCGCGGTGACCAGCACCGAGCGGACCACGATGGTGTCCAGCAGCACGCCCAGCGCGACCGCGAAGCCGAGCTCGGCCAGGAAGACCAGCGGCAGCGTGCCGAGCACCGCGAACGTGCCGGCCAGCACGCAGCCGGCCGAGGTGATGACCCCGCCGGTGGCGGCCAGCCCGATCAGCGCGCC
The DNA here is from genome assembly GCA_963849885.1 of uncultured Actinomycetota bacterium. GTDB lineage: Bacteria > Actinomycetota > Actinomycetes > Mycobacteriales > CADCTP01 > CADCTP01. The sequence continues at coordinate 669,517 of CAWKIV010000006.1, forward strand.
CCGCCGGGTGCCGTGCCGCTTGGCCTCCTCGTGCACCCGGGTCATCAGGAAGATGTTGTAGTCGATGCCCAGCGCGACCAGGAACACGAAGACGAACAGCGGGAACGACGAGTCCGCGCCGCCGAAGCCGAAACCGTACTTGAAGATCAGCGCGCTGGCGCCGAGCGCGGCCGTGAAGGACAGCACCACGGTGCCGATCAGCAGCACCGGCGCGAGCACCGCGCGCAGCAGCAGCATGAGGATCAGCAGCACGACCACGAGCACGATCGGCACGATCAGGTTGCGGTCGTGCTTGGCCGCGTTCTGCAGGTCGAGGTTGATCGCGGTGCCGCCGCCGACCAGCGCGTCGGCGTCGGGCACGGCGTGCGCCTCGGCCCGCAGCCGCTCGATCGTCGCGTACGCCTCCGGGCTGTCCGGCGGGTCGGTGAGGGTGCCCTGGAAGTACGCGTTGTCGCCGCGGACGACCGGCTCGGTGAGCTCGCCGATGCCGTCCACGCCCTCGAGCGCGGACCGCACCCGGGCCGCCGCCGGGGCGTCGGAGACGATCGCCACCGGGGTGCCGGCCCCGCCGGCCTCCGGGAAGTGTCGGGTGACGACCTCCTCGCCGACGATCGAGTCCGGCCGGCCGGTGAACGACTCGGCGTTGGTCAGCCCGTTGGCGTCGAGGTAGACGATGCCGAGGGAGAGCACGCCGAGCACCACCGCGGTGACCACCCAGACCTTGCGCGGCCCGCGGGCGATCCGGTTGCCCACCCGCGCCCAGAACCCGCGGGTGGTCGGCTCGGCCGAGCCGTAGCGCGGCTTGACCGGCCAGAACAGCCACCGCCCGCAGATCACCAGCAGCGCCGGCAGCAGCGAGATCATCACCAGCAGGGCGACGCCGACGCCGATCGCGGCGACCGGGCCGAGGCTGGCGGTGGAGTTGGTCTCCGCGAAGAGCAGGCAGAGCATGCCGAGGATGACGGTGGCCGCGCTGGCGATGATCGCCGGGCCGGCCCGGCGCACCGCGAAGGCCATCGCCTCGTGCCGGTCCTCGTGCCGGCGCAGCTCCTCCCGGTAGCGGGCGACCAGCAGCAGCGCATAGTCGGTGCCGGCGCCGAAGACCAGCACGGTGAGGATGCCGGCGCTCTGCCCGTTGACCACCAGCCCGGCGTGCTCGGCCAGCAGGTAGATCAGGGCCTGGGACACGGTGAGCGCGACCCCGGCGCTGAGCACCGGCAGCAGCCACAGGATCGGGCTGCGGTAGGTCACCAGCAGGATGATGACGACGACGCCGATGGTGGCGAACAGCAGCCGGCCGTCGATCCCCTCGAACGCCGACGCCGAGTCCGCGGCCTGCCCGAACGGCCCGGTGATGTGCATGGCGAGGCCGTCGGCCCCCTCCGCGCCGATCTCCCGGATCTGCTCGGCGATGCCGGGCACCTGGTTCCACCCGTTTTCGCCGAGGTCGTAGGTGACCAGGACCTGCAGCGCCTCCCCGTCCTGGGACGGGATCGGTCCGGTGGGCTGGCCCTGGGCGCCCTCCAGGCCGGCGAAGCGCTGCGCGTCCGCGGCCGCCTTGGCCTTGTCGGCCGCGGTCAGCCCGCCCTCCCGCTCGTACACGATCACCGCGGGGATCGCGTTGGGAGACTGGAAGGACTGCTGGATCTCCAGCACCTTCGTCGACTCGGCACTGCCGGGCAGCCAGGCGGCCGTGTCATTCTGCTGGGCGTCGGTCAGCTTGCCGGACAGCGGCCCGGCCAGGCCGACCACCACCAGCCAGAAGATCAGCACCAGGAACTTCGACCGACGACCGGTGAACAGGCTGGACAGGCTGGACACGGAGCTCACCCTCCCCGTAGGACTCGGCCGAACGCTACTCCTGGTCATCAGTCGGCGGTCAACCGCATTCCCCACCGGTTCATCCGGCGGACACCCGGAGTCGACCGCGCCGGGCACGATGGGTGACCCGATGATCACCATGCGATTTTGATCCGTTCGAGTCAGGGAGCCGATGTCTCAGGAGGTCTACGGTCCGCCTCAGTCAGGGGACGGTGGGGTTCGTTCGGGGCCGGTGGGGGGATTCGCGATGAGGTCGTACGCGCGCGGGGGGCTGCTCGCCCTGGGCACGGCAATGGTGATGCTGGTCGCCGCGAGCCCGTCCTGGGCCGCCGGGCCGGTGCTCACCAACCCGGCCAACTGGACGCCGCAGATGGTGGCGCCGGCCGGTGCCGGCTACGTCCGCCAGCTCACCCCGTGCGGCCCGAACATGTATGCGGTGGGCACGTTCAGTCAGTTCCGCAGCCCGGCTGACGGCGGCGCGGTCTTCACCCGCAACAACGCGATGTCGTTCAACGGGACGACCGGGCGGATGACCGCGTTCAACCCCAACACCGACGGCATCGTCAACAGCATCGCGCTGGACCCGGCCGACTGCTCCACCGCCTACATCGGCGGCAAGTTCAGCACCGTCGGCGGCCAGCCGGCGACCAACCTCGCCGCGGTCGACACGGCCACCGGCGCGCTCAGGACCGGCTTCAAGCACACCGCCACCGGACAGGTCAGCGCGCTGGTCTTCACGCACGGCCGGGTGCTGGTCGGCGGCTACTTCAACAAGGTCAACGGGGTCGACCGGGCCAAGCTGGCCAGCCTCCACCCGGTCACCGGCACGCCGGACGACTACCTGACGCTCGGCCTGACCGGCTTCTACCCGGGCCGGACCAACCCGACCCGGGCGTACAACTTCACGCTCAGCCACGGTGGCGACCGGATGCTGGTCACCGGCGTCTTCACCGCGGTCGGCGGGGTGCACCGGGAGCAGGTCTTCCAGCTCGACCTCGGCCCGACCGCGGCCACGCTCAACCCGTGGACGTCGACCGACTTCTACGTGCACTGCGCCGACTCGCTGCCGTTCTACATCCAGGACGCGACCTACTCGCCGGACGACACCACCGTCTACATCGCCACCACCGGCTACAAGGCGCGCTTCGACCCGCTGCACACGGTGGTCTGCGACGCCACGGCGGCGTACCCGAGCACCGGCGGCACGGTCGCCCGCAAGTGGGTCAACTACACCGGCTGCGACTCGCTCTACACCGTCGTCGCGGACGAGAGCACCGTGTACGTCGGCGGCCACCAGCGCTGGCTGAACGGCGAGAACATCTGCGACCGGGCCGGCGGCGGGGCGCTCGACCGGCCCGGCATCGGCGGCATCGACCCGGTCACCGGCCGGGCCACCAGCTGGAACCCGACCCGCTCCCGCGGCGCCGGCGCGGACGACCTGGTGATCGCGTTCGGCGGGCTGTGGGTCGGCAGCGACGACCAGAACACCGCCACCCAGTGCGGCCGGGAGTACCACCCCGGCATCTGCTTCCTGCCGTACTGACGCCGTACTGACCCCGTACTGACCCCGTACGGACCCGGGCCGGCGCCCGCGCCGCGCCGGCCCGCCCCGGCGGACCTGCCAAGATGCCGGGATGGGACTGGGCGACGGGCCGGGCGAGTGGGACGACTACGAGTGGGTCCGGCTCGCCGACCTGCCCGCGTCGCCGCCTCCGGCCCCGCCGCCGGTCCGCCGGGCCGGCCCGCCGGCGCTGGCCGACGCGGTGCTGACCCGGCTGGCCCGGCGCAGCCTGTGGACCACCGGCGCGGGCACCCGGGTGCTGCTGGTCGACCTGGACAACCTGCGCGCCGACCCGGCCCGCTGGCGGGACCGGATGGCCATGGTGATCGCGCTGGCCCGGCAGGCCGACGTGGTCGCGCTGGCCGGCCAGGACGGCCCGGTACGGCGGGCGCGGCCGCACCTGGCCGAGTTCGCGTCGCGGGCCCGGGCGGTCGCCGACGGCAGCGACCTGGCCGACCACGTGCTGCTGGACGCGGCGGCCGAGGTGCCCGGCGCGGCCCAGTTCGTGGTGCTCAGCAACGACTGGATCTTCGCCGGGCTGGCCGCCCGCGGCCCGCTCACCGTGCTCAGCCCGGGCGGCAACGCGCTCAGCGACCGGCTGCGGGACGCCGCCACCCGGGTGGTCGACCTGGCCGCGGTGGAGGCGGCCACGGTGGAGGGAGCCGGCCGGGCGCCGCGGCGGGCCGCGTTCCGGGCGTCCCGGCGGCGGCCGGCCGCGACGGCGAGCTGAGCGCGTCGCCGCCGAGCACCTGGGTGACCCGCCGACCCGGTGATCCGCGAGGCTGGCCGGGCGGCCGGCGCCTGAGCACTACCGCTGGCCGGCGGATCTGGGAGCATGCGCGGCGTGGGCGACGACAGCGGCGTCGAGGTCACCGCGCTGGCGGTCAACGTGGCCGTCCCGGAGGCCCTGCAGTGGACCGACAGCCGGCGCGGGGAGACGTTCCGGCTCACCGCGCTCAACGTCCGGCTGCGCCCGGACGGCCACCTCGCGGCCCGGGCGTACGGACGCCCGGTCGGCGGCGGTCGGGGCACCTACGTCTCGTTCGCCGTCCCGGACCGGCCGGAGCTGGCCGCCCTCGTCGCCGCGGCCGCCGACCGGGCCGGCGGCCTGTGGGCCGCCCACCGCGGCCTCCCCTGACCGCCGCCCCACCGCCGGTGCGGCCGGGGTGTCACATCCCCCGGCCCGGCGGTGCTGTAGAGACGTGCACCTGAGCCGAGACACAGGAGCGGCGGCCACGGCCGTCCTGACCAGCCGTGGAGCGGTCGCCGTAGGCACGGAGCGGCGGATCGGCAGGAAGGAGCGCATGGCGGTGTCGGGTTCGCCCCACGGGACCGTGCGCGCCGACCTGGAGGAGGTCTTCCGCCGCGACTACCAGCGGGTGGTCGGTGTGGCCAGCCGGGTGCTGGGCTCGCGCGACCAGGCCGAGGACGTCGCCCAGGAGGTCTTCCTCTCCTTCGGGCGCTCGTCGGTGCCGGCCGGGGAGGCCCGCGGCTGGCTGTCCGTCGCCGCCGCCCACACCGCCCTCAACCTGCTCCGCTCGGGGCGCCGCCGCGCGTCCCGGGAGGAGACCGCCGCCACCGCGGACGACGCGGTCGTCTCCGACGTGGCCGAGACCGTGGTCACGCGGGAGGAGCGCCGGCGCGTGCGCGCCGCGCTCGGCCGGCTGCCGCGCAAGCACGCCGTGGCGCTCGTGCTGCGGCACAGCGGCCTCAGCTACGCCGACGTCGCGGCGGCCCTCGACTTGTCCCCCGGCAGCGTCGGCACCACGGTGCGGCGCGCCGAATCCGCCCTGCGGAAGGAGTTGAACCGGCATGCGGCATCCGACTGAAGGCATCCTGCGCCGGCTGATCGACGAGCCGGCCGGCGTGTCCGGGCCCGACCGCGACCACGTCACCGGCTGCCCGCGCTGCCTCGGCCAGCTGGCCACCATGCGCGCCGACGCCGACCTGGTGGGCGCCGCGTTGGCCACCGAGGAGGTGGCCGACGTCGACGTCGCCGCCGGCTGGCGGCGCCTGTCGGCGGCCGCCCCGGGCCGGGGGCGGGCGGCTGCCCCGCCGCGCTCCGGCCGGGCCCGCGCGCTGCTGCGCCGCCCGGCCGTCGCCGGCCTCGCGGTCGCCGTCGTCCTGGCCGGCGCGGGGACCGCGGCCGCCAACGACTGGCTGCAGATCTTCCGGACCGAGCAGATCGCCCCGGTCAGCCTGACCGCGGCCGACGTGCTCGCCCTGCCCGACCTGAGCGGCTACGGCGAGGTCGCGGTGGCCAAGGGCCCCGACCTGCACGAGGTGCCGGACGCGGCCGCCGCGGCGGAGCAGACCGGGCTGGCCGTGCCCGAGGTGACCACCCTGCCCGCCGGCGTCAGCGGCGAGCCGGACTACCAGGTCGGCCGCCAGGTCAGCGGCACCTTCACCTTCTCGGCCGCGCGTGCCGCCCGGACCGCGGCCGAGTCCGGGGAGACGCTGCCGGCCGTCCCGCCGGGCCTGGACGGCAGCCGGGTGAAGCTCGTCGCCGGCCCGGGGGTGGCGCAGGTGTGGTCGCAGCAGTCGGCCGGCGTGCCCTCCCTGCTCGTCGGGCGGGCCGTCGCGCCGAAGGCCTTCTCCACCGGCGTCCCGTTCACGACGGTCCGCGACTACCTGCTCTCGCTGCCCGGCCTGCCGGAGAGCGTCGCGGCCCAGCTGCGCACGTTCACCGCGGACGGCTCCACCCTGCCGCTGCCGGTGAACTCCGACGAGATCGCCGTCTCGTCGGCCGACGTGAACGGGGTGCCGGCCACGGTGCTGGCCGCCCGCGACCGGACCCTGGCCGCCGCCGTCTGGGTGGACGACGGGGTGGTGACCGCGGTGGCCGGCGCGCTGACCGCCGAGGAGGTCCTGTCGGTGGCGCGGGGACTGCGGTGACCGCCGACGCGGCGCTGCGCGAGGCGGCCGAGCTGGTCGCCGGGCTGCCGCCGGCGCCGGCCGTCTGGTGCTCGGGCCTGCGCCGCCGGTACGGCCGGCGGCTGGCCGTGGACGACGTGTCCTTCGAGGTGGGCCGCGGCCAGGTGGTCGGGCTGCTCGGCCCGAACGGGGCCGGCAAGACCACGGTGATCAAGATGCTGCTCGGCCTGGTCCGGCCGGACGCGGGCGAGGCGATGCTGCTCGGTCGGCCCGCGGCCGAGCCGGCCGCCCGGGCCAGGGTCGGTTACCTGCCGGAGCTCTTCCGCTACCAGCCCTGGCTCACCGCGGCCGAGCTGCTGACGCTGCACGTCCGGCTGGCCGGGGTCGACGTCCCGGTGCCGGAGCGGCGCGAGGCCCTGGCCCTGGTCGGGCTGGCCGCCCGGGTCGACGACCGGCTGGGCGGCTTCTCCAAGGGCATGCAGCAGCGCCTCGGGCTGGCGGTCGCCCTGGTCGCCCGGCCGGAGCTGGTGATCCTGGACGAGCCGACCAGCGCGCTGGACCCGCTCGGCCGGGCCGACGTCCGCGACATCGTGCTCTCGCTCAAGGCCCGCGGCGTCGCGGTGCTGCTCAACTCGCACCTGATCGGCGAGGTCGAGCGGGTCTGCGACCGGGTGGTGATCCTGGACAAGGGCCGGGTGGCCGCCGCCGGGACCCTGGCCGAGCTGCTGGGCCGGCACGAGCTGCGGCTGCAGCTGACCGACGTCTCCGCCGCGGCCGAGTCGCGGCTGGCCGCGACCGGGACGGTCGAGCGCGCCGACGGCTGGTACGTGGTCGCCCTGCCGGCCGACGACGACGGCACGGCCGTCCCCGACCTGGTGCAGGACCTGGTCGCGCTGGGCGTACGGCTGCACGCGGTGGAGCCGGCGCGGATCAGCCTGGAGGAGCGCCTGCTCGGCATCCTGCGGGCCAACTCCGGAGGTGACCGGTGACCACGACCCGGACGGTGCTGACCGTCGCCGCGCTCACCCTGCGCGAGGCGTCCCGGCGGCGGGTGCTGTCGGCGCTCGCCGTGCTCACCGTCGTGCTGCTCGGGCTGAGCGCGTGGGGCTTCTCCAAGGTGACCGGCGGCTCCGAGTTCGGCCTGACCAGCGGCCAGGCCCGGCTGGCCGCCTCGCTGCTGCTCAACCTGACCATGTTCGGGCTCAGCCTGATCGCGGCGCTGGGCACCGCCTTCCTGGCCGGCCCCACGCTGGCCGGGGAGACCGAGTCCGGCATCGCGCTGGCCATGCTGGCCCGCCCGGTCCGCCGTTCCGCGGTGCTGCTGGGCAAGTGGCTGGGGCTGGTGGCCTTCGGCAGCGGCTTCGTCGTGGTGGCCGGGCTGGCCCAGTGCCTGATCGTGAAGGTGACGGTGGACTACTGGCCGCCGGATCCGGCGGTCGCCCTGGCCCTGCTCGCCGCCCAGACCAGCGTGCTGCTCACCCTCGGACTGCTGCTGTCCACGGTCGTCTCGCCGATGGCCTCGGGCGTGGTCGCGGTCGGCCTCTTCGGCGCCACCTGGATCGCCGGGGTGGTCGGCGGCATCGGGGAGTCGCTGGCCAACGAGGGCGTGGCCCGGGTCGGCACCGTGTCCCGGATGATCCTGCCCACCGACGGCCTGTGGCGCGGGGCCATGCACGCGCTGCAGGACCCGGGTGCGCTGATCGAGTTCGGCCCCGCGCTCAACGGCTTCCCGTTCCTCAGCGAGGCGCCGCTCACCGTCACCTACCTCGCCTGGGCCGCGCTCTGGACGGCGATGGTCTGGGGGCTGGCGGCGGCGTCCTTCGCCCGCAGGGACCTCTGAGCGGTCAGCCGGGGCGGCGGGTCCGCCACTCGTCCGCGGTGATCGCGTGGACCAGCACGTCGAAGGTCTCGCCGTTGTCGGTGATCCGGTCGTGCTCCAGGAAGGTCAGGCCGAGCCGGCGCATCACCGCGAGGCTGCGGACGTTCGGCTCGTCGGTCACCGAGATGATCCGGGGCAGCCCGAGCACGTCGAAGCCGTAGTCCAGCCAGGCCGCGCCGGCCTCGGTGGCGTAGCCGTGACCCCAGTGCTGGTGGGCCAGCCGCCAACCGACCTCGGTGTCGGCGGGCCGGTCGCGCAGGTGGTGCAGGCCGCACATGCCGAGGAACTGCCCGTCCGCGAGCCGCTCGACGGCGAGCAGGCCGAGCCGCTCCTTCTCCCACCGCTCCTGCGCCCACTCCGCGATGTCGTCGGACTGCGCGCGGGTGAGCGGACCGCCGAGCATCTCGGCCACTTCGGGCTGGGCGTTGAGCTCCGCGTAGAGCGGGAGGTCGGCCTCCCGGAACGTGCGCAGCAGCAGCCGCGGCGTGCGCATGATCTCGGTGCCGTCCCACTTCACCATGCCGGCAGGGTCGGGCCCGCCGGCCCCGGGGGTCAACCGAGTTACGCGAGCACCACCGCGCCGCCGCGCCGCGGGTCGCCGCCGCCGGCCAGCCCGCCGTCCCGCCGCTCGACCGCCTGCACGCCGCCGAAGAACGTGTGCCGGCCCCGGAAGCGGCTGACCACGTGCCCGGCCGCGGCCAGCGCGGCGCCGTCCACGCCCGGCTCGATGTGCACCACCGCGTCCTCGGCGTGCAGCCGGGGCGCGTCCACGGCGGCCTGCACCGGCAGCCCGAGGTCGACCGAGTTGACGATCACCTGGAGCAGCGCGCTGCGGATCCGGCTCGACCCGGCGGAGCCGAGCACCAGCTCGACCTGCCCGTCCCGGCGGACCACGGTCGGCGCCATCGTCGAGGGCAGCCGGCTGCCCGGCGGGTGGGTGAAGAAGCCGAGCGGGGACAGGTCCTGCTCGCCCAGCATGTTGTTCAGGTGCAGCCCGGTGCCCGCCACCAGGACCCCCGAGCCCTCGCCGTTCGTGCAGGTGACGGTGGCCGCCCAGCCGGCGCCGTCCAGCACCGAGATGTGCGTGGTCGAGCCGACCTTGCTGGACAGGAACGCCGGCCCGAAGCCCTCGGTGGGCAGCCCGGCGAAGAACGCCGCGTCCCGGGCGTCCTGCGCGGTCTCCATCGCCCGGACCAGGCCCAGCGCGTCCGGCGGCCCGGGGTGGCGGTCCAGCAGCGCCAGCGCGTACGCCAGCAGCACCCCGCCGGCGCTCGGCGGCGGGTTGGTCACCACCTCGCGGTCCCGGTACGGCATCGTCATCGGCTCCCGCTCGACCACCCGGTACGCGGCCAGGTCGGCCCGGGTGATCAGGCCGCCGGCGGCCCGTACCGCGTCGGCCACCGCGTGCCCGACCTCGCCGGTGTAGAACGGCGCCGGCCCCTCCGTGCCGAGCCGCTCCAGCGCGTCGCCGAGAGCCAGGTCGCGCACCACCGAGCCGGCCACCGGCGGCAGGCCGTCGACCAGGTGGGTCGCCGCGGCCACCGGGTCGGAGCGCAGGATCGGGGCCAGCAGCGTGTACATCCCGGCCTGCTGCTCGGTCAGCCGCACGCCGTCCCGGGCCAGCCGGGCCGCCGGCGCGGCCAGCTCGGCCAGCGGCACCGTGCCGAAGCGGTCCACCGCGACGGCCACCCCGGCCGGCACCCCGTACACCGCGCAGGACGCCGCGCCGACCCCGAAGACCTGGAGCACCTCGCCGAAGAACACGTCCGCGGTGCGCAGCGGGGCCCGGTCGGCCGGGTCGGCGCCGCGCCCCGGCGCCTCGACGAAGAAGTCGAGCAGCACCGGGTCCGCGTCCGGCGGCGAGACCATCAGGTAGCCCCCGCCGCCCAGCCCGGTCATCATCGGCTCGACCACCACCGAGGTCAGCATCGCGGCCACCGCCGCGTCCACCGCGTTGCCGCCGGCGCGCAGCACCTCGGCGCCCGCCGCCGCGGTCAGCGGGTGCCCCGCCGCCACCACCCCACCCACGCCGGGCTCCCTCGCTCGAAAGCCAGGACTCTAACGCGCGCGGCCGACCGGTCCGGCCCCGGCGGCCCCGGGGCCCCGGCTTGCCCACCGGACGGTTCCCGGGGGACGCTTTGACCAGGTGACGGCGGCGGGACTTCTCTCATGGCGACAGCGCGGGCGGCGCGACCTCTGTCGACGGCCGAGGCCGTCCTCGTCGCCACGCTCGGATACCTGGTGCTGCTCATCTCGCTCACCGGGGCCCGGATCGCCCGCGAGAGCGACGCGGAGCCCGTCACCGAGGTGCTCGCGGTGCGACCGGTCGCCCAGGTGCAGCCGGCCGCGGCCGCCCGGGCCGCGCCGGCGCCGACCTGCGTCGGCCCGACCACGGTGCCGTACTCGTACGCGGCCGCGCCGGGCGTGGTGGAGCCGCTCGCCTTCGGCCCGCCGGTGGAGCCGACCGGGCCGCGCTCGGCCGCGGCGGTCAACGGCGTGCTGATCCAGCGGCTCTGCGGCGGCCCGACCACGCCGGGCGGGCCGGTGCGCGGGCCGGACCGGCGGCTGTTCGCGGCGATCGACGCGGCGGTCAACGACCGGGACCCCAACCGGCCGCTCACCCAGGCCCAGTGGGCCGCCGGGGTGGACCAGTTCATCATCCGGGACGGGCTCTTCACCGACGCGCAGGTGGTGACCCGGACCGTCCCGGCCGGCGCCCCGACGTTCGGCATGAAGGTGGTGTCCCGGACCCCCGGCGTCGACCCGGTGGTGGTCCGGACCCGGATGGCCCGCGCGGACACCAGCCGCTACCTGCTGCTGCCGGTCCGCAGCGCCAGCGGCCGCGTGGTCACCCTCACCCTGCGGCTGCGCTGCGGCTTCCAGCCGGTCCTCTGATCCCCGGGCCCCGCCGCGAGTGACGGCGGCCCCCCGCGAGTGACGGCGGCCCCCGCGAGTGACGGCGGCTACTGCACGATCACTCGCGGAAGCCGGACGTCACTCGCGGAAGCCGGACGTCACTCGCGGAGGTGGGCGCTAGCTCAGCCGGGTCTCGGCGTAGACGGCCATCGCGTCCCGCAGGTAGGCGACCAGCTCGTCGTTGCCGCCGCCGATGGTGCGGCGGAACCGCTCGTCGTCGACGTACATCCGGCCCAGGCCGTTGTACGCCGCCGCGTCCGGCGTCCAGAACAGGCTGACCACCTCGTAGTGCAGCTGGACCAGCTCCTGCACCCGCGGGTCGTCCACCGGCACGCCCGCCGCGAGCAGCGGCGCGAGTCCACTGTGGACGCGCTCGTACCCGGACCTCGCCTTCTCCGCGTCGGCCGGCGACCAGCCCCGGATCCGCTCGTACGACGCGTCGACCGCCTCGTCGCCCCAGCGCTCCCGCGCCTCCGCCTCGTACGGGTTGTGCTCGAAGCCCTCGAACATCCTCTCCGCGGCCATGTCCCCTCCTTCCTCGATGCTGTCGATGGTGTGTTGCACGGTGCGGGCGAGCCGGGCCAGCCGGCCGCGCTCGGCCAGCAGCCACTCGCGGTGCTTGCGCAGCACCGCGACCGTGCTGTCGCGGTCGGACCGGCGCAGCACCTCGCCGATCGCGTCGAGGCCCAGCCCGAGCTCGCGCAGCAGCAGGATCCGCTGCAGCCGCAGCAGCTCCGCCCGGCCGTAGTGCCGCCGACCGTCGTCGGCGACCCGGGCCGGCGGCAGCAGCCCGATCGCGTCGTAGTGGCGCAGCGTCCGCGATGTCACCTTGGACATCCGCGCCACCTCGGCGATCGACCAGCTCCCGTCCCGCACGACAGCCACGGTACGAGTTGACGCTGCGTCAACTACAAGCGTTCAGTCGCCGGCGGAGTCCGCGGCCGGGGCCGCGCCCACCGTGACCCGGCCCTGGTCGGGGCCGAGCCGGAAGAGCACCGGAGTGCAGGTCGCCGTCTGCACGGCCACGATCTCGTAGACCTCGCCCACCGCTGCGACGGCCACCGCGTCGAGGTCCGACAGGTCGCAGTCCGCACCGAGGCGCTGCTGCAGCTCGGGCCGGTCCTCCTCGTCCACGACGACCGTGACCGGCGTCGGCGTGCGGACGGCGACCGGGGCCGTCGGCTGGTCGGGCGGGTTCGCCGCCCAGGCGAAGGCGGCGATCCCGGCGGCGGTGAGGACGGCCGCGGCGAGGATGGCGCGCCGCGCGGTGCGGTAGGCGTGGCGCAGCAGCGAGAAGCTGGCCCGCTCCAGCACGTGGCGCTGCGTCCCGCTCAGCAGCAGCGCCCAGTGCTGCGCCGCGTCGGCGGCCTGCTTCTTCGCCGGGTCCGTCGGGTCCTCGGCGTGCGCCCTGTACGTGTCCCGGCGCCCCTCGACGGCGTCCCGGTACGCCTCGTACAGCGCGCCCACCGACCCGTAGCCGCCGAGGACGACCTTGTCCCCGGCGATCCGGTCCAGCGCGGGGTCACCGTCCGGGCGCTGGGCGAGCCACTTGAGGGTCACGAAGGTCTTGGTGACCACCGCCCCGGCCGCCCCGATCGCGATCACGACGCCGACGACCGCGACGGCGAGGCCACCGAGGGCCCAGCGCAGCCGCCCGTCCTCGAGCTCGCCCAGCCCGGTGAGCTGGAGGCCGGCCACCAGGATGGCACCGACCGCGGCGAAGCTCCCGAGAAGCCACTTCGCGGAGTCGCGGATCCGCTCCGCCGCGGCGGCCAGCGGGGAGGCCGGTGCCGCCGGCTCCTCCTCGGCATTCCCCGGCGCCGAGGCCACCGGGAGCTACCGGCCCTCGAGGCGGTCGGTGACCGCCTCCACCTGGAAGCGCACCGGGCGGCGCTCGGCCCGGGCCGCCTGCAGGCGGTCGACCACCTCCGCCATGTCCAGCGCCACCCCGGTCGGGATGGTGATGACCACCGGCCTCGCCCCGGCCACCACCTCGTCCGGCTGTGTGAACAGCTCCCGGTGCAGCACCCGCGGGTTGATCGTGACGGTGTCGACCGTCGCGTAGGCGACGCCACCGGGATCGAGCTCGATCGGGCCCAGCAGCACCGGGTCGACCGGCGAGGCCTCCGGGTCCGGCGGGACCGCGCCCTCCGGATCATCCGGCGTCGCCGGCTCGGTGGGCACGCAGGTGAAGCTGACCAGCACCCCGTTCACCGGGATCTTGATCGTCTGACCGCAGGTGCCGAATATCTGCATGCTCGGCATTCCGCCCGCCACCGCCGCCCCCCTCGCGTCACGATTGGGGCGCACCGTAGCGCGCCGCCGGCCGGTGGGGGCGGGAACGGGATTAGTCGAGCAGCGGCGCGTACCCCGGCTTGATCACGTCCACGATCATCGCCAGCCGCTCGTCGAACGGCAGGAACGAGGACTTCATCGCGTTGACCGTGAGCCACTGCAGGTCGGCCCAGCCGTAGCCGAACGCCTCCACCAGCGCGGCCATCTCCGAGGACATCGAGCAGCCGCTCATCAGCCGGTTGTCGGTGTTGACCGTGACCCGGAAGCTCAGCCGGCGGAGCAGGCCGATCGGGTGCTCGGCGATCGACTTGGCCGCGCCGGTCTGCACGTTGGACGACGGGCACAGCTCCAGCGGGATCCGCTTGTCCCGCACGTACGCGGCGAGCCGGCCGAGGTCGACCCGCCCGTCCTCGTGCGCGGTGATGTCGTCGATGATCCGCACGCCGTGGCCGAGCCGGTCGGCCCCGCACCACTGGATCGCCTGCCAGATCGACGGCAGCCCGAACGCCTCGCCGGCGTGGATGGTGAAGTGCGCGTTTTCCCGCTGCAGGTATTCGAACGCGTCCAGGTGCCGGGTCGGCGGGTGCCCGGCCTCCGCGCCGGCGATGTCGAAGCCGACCACCCCGCGATCCCGGAACCGGATGGCCAGCTCGGCGATCTCCATCGACCGGGCGTTGTGCCGCATCGCGGTGAGCAGCGCGCCGACCCGGATCCGGTGCCCGGCCGCGGCCGCGGTCGCCGAGCCCGCGGCGAAGCCGGCCAGCACCGCCTCCACCACCGAGTCCAGGTCGAGGCCCTCCTCGACGTGCAGCTCGGGGGCGAACCGGACCTCCGCGTAGACCACGCCGTCCGCGGCCAGGTCCTCGGCGCACTCGGCCGCCACCCGGTGCAGCGCGGTCGAGCTCTGCATCACCCCGACCGTGTGCGCGAAGGTCTCCAGGTAGCGCTCCAGCGAGCCGGAGTCGGCGGCGTCCCGGAACCAGGCGCCCAGCCCGGCCGGGTCGGTGCTGGGGAGGTCCGCATAGCCGGACTCGCGGGCCAGGTCGACCACCGTCGCCGGCCGCAACCCGCCGTCGAGGTGGTCGTGGAGCAGCACCTTGGGCGCGCGGAGCAGGGACTCGGCAGTGATCGGGGTCGGCATGACGAGACTTTACCGGGCGCGGGCGTCTTACGGGGGGTGGTGGCGTGGACGCCCGGGGTGGCCTAGGCTACCGCCGCGAAACGTACTATTCGGTCTTATGCGGCAGGGGGCGGGCCGGTGGCAGGGTCGGGCTTCGACGTCGTGCCGGAGCAGGTCCGGGAGGTCGGGCAGGCCGCGGTCCGGCTGTCCCAGGACCTCGGCTCGATCGTGTCCGCGGGCGCGGCGACCATCAAGCTGGCCGGCTCCGGCAACGCCGGCTTCCTCACCACCCCGGCGATGGCGGCGCTGACCGCCGCCCACCTCGCCGCGCTCACCACGCTCGGCGACCAGCTGGACCGGCACGGGCAGGACCTCGCCGGCGCCGCCCAGACCTACCAGGCGGTCGACCGCGACCAGCAGAACGCGGCGATCACCTCGGTGGTGCCGACCGACACGTCCTGGCGGTCCTGATGCCGTCGTACGCGCAGCTGGTCGCCTGCGACCCGCAGGCGTTCGTGTCCGCCGGGCAGGCCTACCAGCGGATGGCGCAGGGCTTCGGCCGGGTGCGGGCCGCGTTCCAGCAGGGGATGGCGGTGCTGGACGCCAACTGGGTGGGCGTGGCCAAGGACACCGTGCTCGGCCGCAGCCGGCACCTCGACGGCGGGCTGGCGGCCGGCGGGCAGGAGGCCGACCAGACCGGGCAGACGCTGGTCACCCTCGGCCAGGCGCTGGCGGCCGCGCAGGCGTCGCTGCGGACCGCGGTGGCGACCGCGCACGGCGTCGGCCTGGTGGTCACCCCGAGCGGCGACGTCTTCAACCCCAACCCGGTCCACAACCAGGCCGGCAACGCGATGCTCGGGCCGGTGCGGGCGATGATCGCGGCCGCGGTGGCCGCCGGCACCGCGGCGGACTCGGCCGCGGCCGGCCGGATCGGGGTGCTCGCCGCCGGCAAGCTGGTCAGCACCTTCGGCTCCGGCGGCTCCGGGTCGGCCGCGGTGGTGCAGCAGGTCGCCGCCGTGGCCACCGGACAGTCGCCTGTGGACGGTCCGCGGACCGCGGCGGTGATCGCCGCGCGGGTGGCCGCCCAGGCCGACTTCGGCGCGCTCGGGCCGGTGGACCGGCGGGAGATCGACGAGGTGGTCGGCCCGGTCGGCGTGATCGGCGCCGCCGGCCTCGCCGACTGGCTGGCCCGCCGCCCCCCACCCACCCCCTCCCCCGACTGACCCGCCCTCCCGAGTGGGCACCCTCCGCCGAGTCGACGGACGCGCTGGCGCGCGAGTGACGGCGCCGGCGCGCGAATGACGGCGGTGGCGCGCGAGTGACGGCGGTGGCGCGCGAGTGACGGCGCGCTGGCGCGCGAGTGACGGCGGTGGTGGCGTCACTCGGGCGGTCGGGACGTCACTCGGGCGGTCGGGACGTCACTCGGGCGGTGGCGGCGTCGGGGAGTCAGTCGGGGCGGAGGATGCCGCGGGCCATGGCGGTGGTGACCGCCGCGGTCCGGTCGCCGACCCCGAGCTTCTCGAAGGTGCGCAGCAGGTGCGTCTTCACCGTCGCCTCGCTGATCAGCAGCACCCGGCCGATCTCCGCGTTGGACAGCCCGCGCGCGACCTGAGCCAGCACCTCCACCTCGCGCCGGGTCAGCGGGTCGGCGCCGGCCGACCGCACCCGGGTGACCAGCTTCGCCGCCACCGGCGGCGCCAGCACGGTCTCGCCGCGCGCGGCGGCCCGGACCGCGTCGGCCAGGTCCCGGCGCGGCGTGTCCTTGAGCAGGTAGCCGGTCGCGCCCGCCTCGACCGCGCGGAGGATGTCCGCGTCGGTGTCGTACGTGGTCACCACCAGCACCCGGGCCGACCCGGCCGCGGTGATCTGCCCGGTCGCGGCGACGCCGTCCACCCCGGGCATGCGCAGGTCCATCAGCACCACGTCCGGACCCAGCTCGGCGGCCAGCCGGACCGCGTCCTGCCCGGAGCCGGCCTCGCCCACCACGTCGAGGTCGGGCTCCGCGTCGAGCATGGCCCGCAGGCCCTCCCGTACGACCGGGTGGTCGTCCACCACCAGCACCCTGATCACGGCAGTGTCACCCGGACGGTGGTGCCGGCGGCCGGCGCGCTGCGGACCAGCAGGGTGCCGCCGACCTCCTCGACCCGCCGCCGCATGCCGGCCAGCCCGTAGCCGCGGGCGGGCGCGCCGTCCGGCATGAAGCCGGCCCCGTCGTCGGCGACCGTCAGCTCGGTGCCGGCGGCGCCGTACCGCAGGCAGACGGTGACCGCGCACCGCCCGGCGTGCCGCCGCACGTTGGCCAGCGCCTCCTGGGCCGCGCGCAACAGCACCACCTCCTGGTTCGCCGGGAGCGGCCGCGGCTCGCCGGCCACCTCCACCGCCGCCGGCAGCCCGGTCTCCCCGCCGAAGCGGTCCACCAGCCGGCCGACCGCCTGCGGCAGCGGCGCCGCCTGCAGGTCCACCGGGGTGAGCGCGGCGACCAGGGAGCGGGCCTCGGCCAGATTCTGCCGGGCGGTCTCCCGGGCCACCGCCAGCCGCCGCCGGGCCGCGGCCGGATCGGCGTCCACATCGGACTCCGCCAGGTCGACCAGCATGAGCACCGAGGTGAAGCCCTGGGTCAGCGTGTCGTGGATCTCCCGGGCCAGCCGCTCCCGCTCGGCCAGCACGCCGGCCTGGTGGCTGACCGCGGCCAGCTCGGCCCGGGTGCGCTCCAGCTCGGCGATGACGTCGGCCCGCTGGCCGCTCTGCACGATGATCCGGCGGATCCAGGTGCCGAACAGCACCGACGCGCCCAGCGCGAGCACGGTCTGCAGCACCGCCACCACCACCGGCACGTCCAGCACGAGGACGCCGACCACGCCGATCCCGACGGTCAGCACGGCCGCCGCAGCCACCGCCTCGCGATACTCCAGCAAGGCCCAGATCTGGGCGTAGGCGACGAAGAAGAGCAGCGAGAAGAACGGGTAGACGGCGAAGCCGGTGACCGCGACGGCCGTCGCGATCGCGATGTGGGCCCGGCCGCCGCCGGTCGGCCCCGCACAGGAGAAGGCGCGCACGCCGAGCAGGACGTAGCTGGCCGCGCCGGCGGCGAGCAGCCCCAGCACGACCAGCCGGCGCCCGGTGGACAAGTCGTCGACCGCGGTGGCGAGCACCGCGACCAGCACGACCAGCACCGCGTACCCCGCGTGCCAGACGGCGCGGCCGCTCTCCCAGGCGTGCCCCTGCTCGGTCACGGCTCAGCCGTCCGCCTTGTTGCGCCAGCGGAACGTGCGCACCGCCACGAGGAGGCCGATCACGCACCAGGCCACCAGCACCAGCGCGATCCGGCCGTGCTCCCAGCTGCCCGCCGCCTCGACCGTCTGGTAGTCCTCGGGCAGGAAGACCGACCGCATGCCCTGGGTCATCCACTTCAGCGGGAAGATCGCGGCGATCTCCTGCATCCACGACGGCAGCTCGGAGAAGACGAAGAAGACGCCGGAGATGAACTGCAGCACGATCGAGATCGGGGAGATGATCGCCGGCGCGGTCCGCCCGTTCTTGACGAAGCCGGTCACCGCGATGCCGAGCAGCGTGCAGGCGGTCAGCCCGAGCACGGTGACCCACGCATACGTCAGCCAGAGCTGTCCCGTGCTGGGCAGGTCGAGGTCGTAGAAGAGGACGCCGATGGCCAGCAGCAGCACATTCTGCACCGCGGCCACGACCGCGACCACGGCGATCTTGCCGGCGAAGTACGCCGAGCGCGGCATCGGCGTGCCGGCCAGCCGCTTCAGCGCCCCGCTGTCCCGCTCGATCGGGATGGCGATGCCGAGATTCTGGAAGCTGGAGCCGAACAGGCCGGCCGCGATCATGCCGGCGACGAAGTATTGCGCGAAGCTGATCCCGCCCTCCAGCTCCTGATCGCCGAACACCGCGCCGAAGATCACCAGCAGCAGGATCGGGAAGGCGAAGGTGAAGACCATCGCCTCCCGCTCCCGGACGAAGCTCAGCAGCTCGACCTTGGCGCGGACGGCGTACACCGACCTCAGCGGCGGGGGGCGGAACTCCCGCGCGGCGGTGGAGCTGGTCGTGGTGGTCTCGGTGGTCACGTGCCCGCTCCGATCATCCGCAGGTAGACGTCCTCCAGGCTGGGCCGCTCCACCACCAGCTCCGGCACCTCCCCGCCGAACCGGGCGGCCAGCTCCGTCACCACCTGCGTCGGGGTGTCGGTGGTGGCCTCGCGCGGGCCGTCCGGGCCGACCCAGCGGACGGTCGCCGCGGCCTGCGCCCGGCCGCCGAGCGACTGCGGGGTGCCGACCTCGACGATCCGCCCGGCGTTGATCACCGCGACCCGGTCGGCCAGGTGCTCGGCCTCGTCCAGGTAGTGGGTGGTGAGCAGGATCGTGGTGCCCTGGGCGGTCAGGTCCTCGAGCACCCCCCAGAACTGGCGGCGCGCCTCCGGGTCGAAGCCGGTGGTCGGCTCGTCCAGGAAGAGCAGCTCGGGCCGGCCGACGATGCCGAGCGCGACGTCCAGCCGGCGGCGCTGGCCGCCGGACAGCGAGCTCGCCCGGGCGTGCCGCTTGTCGCCGAGGCCGACCAGCTCGATCGTCTCGTCCACCGGCCGCGGGTCCGGGAAGTACGCGGCCGTCGCGCCCACCCACTCCCGGACGGTCAGCTCGCTGGACTGGGCGAGGTCGTCGACCCGCTGCAGCACGATGCCGATGCGGGACTTCCAGGCGGCCGAGCCGTTGGCCGGGTCGTCGCCGAGCACCCGCACCTCGCCGCCGTCCCGGCGGCGGTAGCCCTCGAGGATCTCCACCGTCGTGGTCTTGCCGGCGCCGTTCGGGCCGAGCAGGGAGAACACCTCGCCGCGCCGGACGTCCAGGTCGATGCCGTCGACGGCGGCCCGGCCCTGGTACGACTTGCGCAGGCCCTTCACCTGGATGGCGTAGTCGGTCACGGAGTTCAGCTTGCCGAATGCGGGCAGCCGCCGCTACGACCGGTCGACCGGTCCTCCCGTCCACCGGTCGACGGACCCTAGGCCGCGATCACGTCCAGACCCGGCAGCCCGGCGAAGTGCCGGACGTTGCCGGTCAGCACCGGCGCGCCGTAGTGCACCGCGCAGGCCGCGATCCACAGATCGTTCGCGTGCACCGCCTGGGCGAGCGGGTGTCCGCGCCGGAGCGCCTCTGCCCGCAGGCCGGCGCAGGCGCGGGGCAGGTCCTCGTCGTAGGGCAGCACCAGCATCCGGCCGAGCCGGGTCTCCAGCTCCCGCATCTTGGCGTCGCCCCACTGCGCGCTGTACGCCCCGAAGTAGACCTCGGCCACCGAGACGAAGGTGAGCGCCGGCACCACGCCGCGGACGTAGCGCGGGTAACGAGCGCTCTCCGGGGACTTGAAGACGTCGGAGAAGACGTCGCTGTCGAGGATCGTGTATTTCACAGCGTCCTCGAGGACATGACCGCCGCGTAGAAGCCGGCGAAGTCGGCCTCGTCGAGGATCTCGCCCTGCAGCTCAGCGGGGTCCTCGACCGGCTCGATGCCCTGCTCCCAGCGCAGCTCGTCGAGCGTCCGGCGCCGCGCGCGCTCCGGCTCCACGGGATCGATCGACTCGGCGACGTCGGCCGGCACCACCCCGGCCACGCGCTCGCCGTCGAGTGTGAGGTAGACCCGCCCGCCGAGCCGCACCCGATCCAGGACATGCCGCAGCAGCGCCGAGCTGCGGGGCACCTCGATCTCCTGCCCGTCCGGGCCGAGCAGGATGGGCACCTCGCCGCCGACGAACACCGGCCCGGAGAGGTGGCTGAAGTTGAGGTAGCCGTCCACACGGTCGGCCTCGGATCGATAGCTGATCCGCGAGGACTGGGGCTCGCCGGCTCCTACCGCCGGTGCGGGGGTTGTCACACGATCATGATGTCATCCAGCACCATGAAGATGCAAGATTAGTTCACTCGTCGCGGTGGGCGGTGTCCGGGGCGAAGGCGGGGACGCAGACCGCGACGTAGTCGGCGCCGTCCGGGTCGGGCGTGGTGTAGCGGACCCGCTCACCGGCCCGGGTCAGCACCGCCTCGCCGGCGCGGACGTCCAGCGCGCCGCCGTCGTGCTCCACCCGGACGGTCCCCCGCAGGACCAGCGTGACCTCGTCGAAGTCGGGCGCCTGCGCCGGCTCCTCCCACCCGCCGGGCGCGGTCATCCGGGCCACCGACACCGTCGCGGTGCCGGAGTTGACCCGGCCGACGTACTCGTCGATCTGCTTGCCGCCGGGCACCGGGATGGTGGTCGGTGCCGCGATGTGCTGGGGCACGCTCGGTCCTCCGCTCAGGTCGCTCGGGTGCTCGGGTGGCTGGGGTGGGCGCTCAGTCGGAGGCGATCCGGTCGAGCACCAGGGTGCCGGCGGCCGGCGCGCTGTCGCCGACCTCGACCGCGCCGTCCAGCGCGGCCAGCGCACGCTCGATGCGCGCGGGCTCGTCGGTGTGCAGCCGCAGCAGCGGGGCGCCGGCGGTCACCCGGTCACCGGGCTTGGCCAGCATCTCCACCCCGGCCGCCGCGGACACCGGGTCCTCCTTGCGGGCCCGGCCGGCGCCGAGACGCCAGGCGGCGACGCCCACCCCGTACGCGTCCAGCCGGGTGAGCACGCCGGTCGCCGGCGCCGGGACCTCGTGCACCTCGCGGGCGGTGGGCAGCGGCGCGTCCGGGTCGCCGTCCTGGGCCGCGATCATGCGCCGCCACACGTCCATCGCCCGGCCGTCCCGCAGCGCGTCGGCCGGGTCGGTGTCCGGCTGTCCGGCGGCGGCGAGCATCTCCCGGGCCAGCGCCAGCGTCAGCTCGACCACGTCGGCCGGGCCGCCCCCGGCCAGCACCTCGACCGACTCGGCGACCTCCAGCCCGTTGCCCGCGGTGCGGCCGAGCGGGGTGTCCATCCCGGTGAGCAGGGCGATCGTGCGGACCCCGTGCGCGCCGCCCAGCTCGACCATCGCGGCGGCCAGCTCGCGGGCGTCGGCGAGCTCCTTCATGAACGCGCCGGAGCCGACCTTCACGTCCAGCACCAGCGCGGACGCGCCCTCGGCGATCTTCTTCGACATGATCGAGGAGGCGATCAGCGGCACCGACTCGACGGTGCCGGTGACGTCGCGCAGCGCGTAGAGCTTGCGGTCGGCCGGCGCCAGCGACTCCCCCGCGGCGCAGATCACCGCGCCCACGTCGCGCAGCTGGGCCCGGAACTCGGCGGCGTCCAGCCGGGCCCGCCAGCCCGGGATCGCCTCCAGCTTGTCCAGCGTGCCGCCGGTGTGCCCGAGCCCGCGGCCGGACAGCTGCGGCACGGCCACCCCGTGCGCGGCCACCAGCGGGGCGAGCGGCAGGGTGATCTTGTCGCCGACGCCACCGGTGGAGTGCTTGTCCACGGTGGGACGGTCCACTCCGGACAGGTCGAGCCGCTCGCCGGACTCGATCATGGCCCGGGTCCAGCGGGCCAGCTCGGCCGGCTCCAGCCCGCGCAGCAGGACCGCCATCAGCAGCGCGGACATCTGCTCGTCGGCGACCACCCCCCGGGTGTACGCGTCCACCACCCAGTCGACCTGCTCGTCGCCGAGCCGGCCGCCGTCCCGCTTGACCCGGATCACCTCGACCGCGTCGAAGGGCTCGGGCCGGGCCTGCTCGGTCTGCGGCCCCCCGGTCACGGCCCGGCGCCCCCGACCCGGTCCAGGTCCTCCCGGCCGAAGGCCCGCGGCAGCAGCTCGGTCATCGGCACCGGACCGGTCGCGGTGTCCACCAGCAGGCCGGGCCCGCCGTGCTCCCAGAGCAGCTGCCGGCACCGTCCACACGGGAGCAGAGCCGTGCCGTCGGCGTCCACGCAGGCCAGCGCGGCGAGCCGGCCGCCGCCGGTGGCGTGCAGGGTGGACACCAGGCCGCACTCCGCGCACAGGCCCAGCCCGTACGACGCGTTCTCCACGTTGCAGCCGACGATCGTCCGGCCGTCGTCCACCAGCGCGGCCACGCCGACCGGAAATCGCGAGTACGGCGCGTACGCGTGGGTCATCGCCTCCCGGGCGGCCGCCCGCAGCGCGGCCCAGTCCGGCTCGGTCATCGAGCCTCGCCGCGGCGGTATGGCCGGCCGTCGGCCGCGGGTGGTCGTAGTCGTTGGGCGGCCAGCGACAGCACCAGCAGCGTGGTCAGGTGCGGCGCGAAGCCGACGAACTCGTCCGGCACGGTGTCGGACGCCAAATACCACACCAGCACCATCGCGGCGACCCCCAGCGCGATCAGGCCGCCCAGCCGGCGGCCGCGCACCAGGTTCCACACGCCGAGGCCGGCCAGCACGATGGCGAGCAGGAGCAGCAGCGCATGCACGGACTCGCCGCCGCTGCGCAGCTGCAGGGAGTCGGTGTAGCCGAAGATCCCGGCGCCCATCGCCAGCCCACCCGGCCGCCAGTTGCCGAAGATCATCGCGGCCAGACCGATGTAGCCGCGGCCGTTGGTCTGGCCCTCCCGGTAGATGCTCGTCGCCACCTGGGCGAGGAACGCCCCGCCCAGCCCGGCGAACCCACCGGAGATGACGACCGCGGCGTACTTCATCCGGTAGACGTTCACGCCCAGCGACTCGGCCGCGGACGGCGCCTCCCCGCAGGAGCGCAGCCGCAGGCCGAACTTCGTCCGCCAGAGCAGCACGTACGAGATCGGCACCAGCGCGATCGCCAGCACGGTGAGCAGCGACACCTGGGTCACCAGCCCGCCGAGCAGGCCGGAGACGTCGGAGAGCAGGAACCAGCCCTTGGCCTCCACGTCCCGCAGCGCGCCGGAGCCGGGCACGGTGATCGTGTCGATCGGCGGCAACGTCGGCGACTGGGTGACGCCGCCGCCCGGCGTGTCGACGAAGATCAGCGCGGACAGGAAGCGGGTGATCCCGGCGCCGAGGATGTTGATCGCGACGCCGGACACGATGTGGTCGACGCCGAAGGTGACGGTGGCCAGCGCGTGCAGCAGTCCGCCGAGGGCGCCGCCGACGATGCCGGCGAGGACACCCCACCAGGCGCCGAACTCGAACGCCCCCCAGGCGCCGAACCAGGTGCCGAGGATGAGCTGGCCCTCCAGGCCGATGTTGACCACGCCGGCCCGCTCCGACCACAGGCCGCCGAGGCCGGCCAGCCCGATGGGCACGGCCAGCCGCAGCGCGGCGCCGGTGGTGCCGCTGGAGGTGATGTCGTCGGCGCCGGTGACCAGCCGGACGATCGAGACCAGCGCCAGCAGCCCGGCGATGCTGAGCAGGACCACCGGCAGCGTCATCCGCGGCCGGCGCCGGCCGGGCGCCTGCGGCACGATCTCCTGGTCGATGAGGCCGGTGCTCATGCCGGGGTCCCCTCGCCGGTGCGGGCGGCGGCCGCGGCTCGGAGCTCGGCACCGACCTGGCGCTGCTGCTGGGCCAGCGAGAAGCGGCGGACCAGCTCGTACGCGATCACGACCGAGAGCACCGCGACGCCCTGCATGATCGTCACGATCTCCTTCGGGACGCCTTCGAGGTCGAGGATCTGGGACGACTGCTCGAGGAACGACCAGAGCAGGGCGCCGATCGCGATCCCGACCGGGTGGTTGCGGCCGAGCAGCGCGATGGCGATGCCGGCGAAGCCGAAGCCGGCCGGGAAGTCCTGCCCGTACGCGTGGCTCTCGCCGAGCAGCAGCGCCATGCCGACCAGGCCGGCGACCGCACCGGAGAGCAGCATCGTGCGCAGGACCATCCCCTTGACGTCCACCCCGCTGGCGACGGCGGCGGTCTCGGACAGGCCGGTCGCCTTGAGGTCGAAGCCGAACCGGGTCCGGCCGAGCAGCAGCCAGTAGCCCACGCCGCAGGCGACCGCGACGACGGAGAACCCGAAGATCTCCCCTTCGCCGAAGGGGATGCCCGGCAGCCACGCGCTCTCCGGTATCGGCTCGGTGCTGACCTGCTGACTGCCGATCAGCACGCCGAGCCGGCTCGGGTCGATGAGGTAGGCCACGAGGCCGGCACCGATGACGTTCAGCATGATCGTCGAGATGACCTCGCTGACGCCCCGGGTCACCTTGAGCAGTCCGGCGATGCCGGCCCACAGGGCGCCGACGACGACCGCGACCACGACCATCACCACGATCAGCAGCGGCCCCGGCAGCGTGAGCCAGCCGCCGACGAGGGCGGCGAAGAACGCGGCGATGCGGTATTGCCCGTCGACCCCGATGTTGAACAGGTTCATCCGGAAGCCGATGGCGACGGCCAGCGCGGAGAGATAGTAGGTCGAGGTCTTGTTGAGGATCTGGATGATGCTGTCCGGGTCGACCCCGAACTCGATCATGCTCTCGAACGTCGTCAGCGGCGAGTTGCCGGAGATGAGGAGCACCACCGAGGAGATCAGGACCGCGACGATGATCGCGAGCGTCGGCGCGGCGAGCACCAGCGCGGTGCGCTGCCAGTCGAAGCGCTTCACGCCCCCTCCTCCCCGGGCCGGGGGCCGGTCGGGTCGGAGGTCGCCGAGCCGGTCCCGGTGGTGCCCGTGCCGGTCAGCCCGGGACCCCGGGAGCCGGGCCGGTCGGCCTCGGTGGGCCCGGTCCGTGGCCTCGGTGGCCTCGGTGGCCTCGGTCTGGTCGGTGTGCTCGGTGGCGCCGGTCATTGCCGAGCCCAGCTCCTCGGGGGTGACCGACCGCGGGTCCGCACCGGCGACCAGTCGGCCGCGGAGGATGACCTGGATCGTGTCGGACAGGCCGATCAGCTCGTCGAGGTCGGCCGAGATGAGCAGCACGGCCAGCCCCGCGGCCCGTGCGGTCCGCAGCGCGTCCCAGATGGCCGCCTGCGCGCCGACGTCCACTCCGCGGGTGGGGTGGGCGGCGAGCAGCAGCACCGGATCGCCGCTCATCTCCCGGCCCACGATCAGCTTCTGCTGGTTGCCACCGGACAGCGCGGACGCGAGGACGTCGATGCCCGGCGTACGGACGTCGTAGTCGCGGACGATCCGCTCGGTGTCCGCGCGCGCACCCGCCCGGTTGATCCACGGACCCGACACGTTCGGCGGGCGGGTCTGGTGGCCGAGGACCCGGTTTTCCCAGAGCGACGCCTCGAGCAGCAGTCCCTGCCGATGCCGGTCCTCCGGGATGAAGCCGATGCCGGCCTCCCGCCGCTTCCGGGTGTCCAGCTCGGTCAGGTCGGCATCGGCGAGCACGACCCGGCCGGCGCTGGCCGGCCGCAGGCCCATGATCGCCTCCACCAGCTCGGCCTGACCGTTGCCCTCGACGCCGGCGACGCCGAGCACCTCGCCCGAGCGGATGCTGAGCGACACGTCGTCCAGCACGGCCCGGCCGTCCGGCGAGCGGACCGTGAGCCCCTCGACGGCCAGCACCACCTGGTCGCGGACGGTCGACTCCCGGGTCTCCGGCGACGGCAGCTCCCCGCCGACCATCAGCTCGGCCAGCCGCCGGGCGGTGACCTCACCAGGATCGACCGTGGCCACGGTCGTGCCGCGCCGGATCACGGTGATCTCGTCGGCCACGGCGAGCACCTCGTCGAGTTTGTGCGAGATGAACAGCACCGTGATGCCCTCGGACTTGAGCTCGCGGAGGTTGGCGAACAGCTCGTCGACCTCCTGCGGCACCAGCACGGCCGTCGGCTCGTCGAGGATGAGGATGCGGGCGCCGCGGTAGAGCACCTTGAGGATCTCGATGCGCTGCCGGTCGCCGACGCCGAGCTCCTCCACCAGGCGATCGGGTTGGACGCCGAGCCCGTACGCGTCGGAGATCTCCCGGATGCGGCGCTGGGCGGCGCGGGTGTCGAGGCGGCCGAAGGTCCCGGGCTCCGCGCCGAGCACGACGTTTTCCAGGACGGTCAGGTTGTCGGCCAGCATGAAGTGCTGGTGGACCATGCCGATGCCGGCGGCGATCGCCTCCGCCGGTGAGTGGAAGGCGACCGGTCGACCGTCGACGGCGATGGTGCCCTCGTCCGGGCGCTGCATCCCGTACAGGATCTTCATCAGGGTCGACTTGCCGGCGCCGTTTTCCCCGACGATGGCGTGCACGGTGCCGGCCTGGACGACGATATCGACGTCGGAGTTGGCCACCACGCCGGGGAAGCGCTTGGTGATCCCGCGCAGCTCGACCGCGGGGGCTCGCGCCGGTGCGGCCGGTTGCCCGGCGGTCGCTGCGGAGGACACGCTCGCTCCCTTCGACGGCCGAACCCGGGGTGACGCTACCGCGCGCACCCCGGGTCCGGTCCGATCCGTCGAGACGACGTCAGACGGTCGTCGGCACCTTGATCGTGCCGTCGATGATCTGCTTCTTCAGCTCGTCCAGCTGGCCCTTGATGTCGTCGATCTTCCCGCCCGACGTCGAGTAGCCGACGCCGTCGGCGGCGAGGTCGAAGCGCTCCTCGCCGGCCTTGAGGCCACCCTCCTGGGCATCGGTGAGGAAGGCGCCGACCGCGACGTCCACCCGCTTGATCATCGAGGTGATGATGACGTCCCGCACCGCCGCGTCCGCGCTCTGATACTGGTCGGAGTCCACGCCGATGGCCAGCTTGTTGGCCGCCTTCGCCGCCTGGAAGACGCCCGTGCCGGACCCGCCGGCCGCCGCGAAGATCACGTCGACGCCGCTGTCGTACATGCCCTTGGCCGCCTCGGTGCCCGCGGCCGGGTCGTTGAACCCGGTGCAGCCCTGCTGCGGGGTCGACAGGTACTTCGAGGTGACCTTGGTGCCGGGCTTGGCCTTCTCCGCGCCGGCCTTGAAGCCGGCCTCGAACTTGGCGATGAGCGGCACCGAGCAGCCGCCGATGAAGCCGACGCTGCCGGTCGTGCTCTTCAGTGCGGCAGCCGCGCCGACCAGGTAGGAACCCTGCTCCTCGGCGAAGACCAGGTTGGTGATGTTGGCGCCCTTCACGTCGAACGTGGTCGCGTCGACGATGCCGAACTTGACGTCCGGGTATTTCGGGGCGACCTGTCCGAGCGCCTTGGCGTAGGCGAACCCGACCGCGATGATCGGGTTGAACCCGCCCTTGGCCAGCAGGTCCAGCCGGGTCGCCCGGTCGGCGTCGGTCTCGTTGGCCCGGGCGGACAGCTCCCGGACGTTGTCGGGCTGGATGCCCAGGTCGGTCTTCGCCTTGTCGAGCCCGACCGCGGCCGAGTCGTTGAAGGACTTGTCGCCGCGCCCGCCGATGTCGTACGCCAGGCCGACCTTCATGTCACTGCTCGGACCGGCGGAGCCACCGCCACCGCCGCCGTCGTCGCTGTCATCGCCGCAGGCCGTCAGCGACATCGCGCCGATCAGCGCGGCCGCCACCAGCCCCATCCCACGCGCTCGGCGCAAAGGGATCTCCTCTCCTGCTCCGGATCCGCCGCCCGGTGTCGGCCGACACGGTAAACCGCCAGTGACCATGACCGTCGGGGAGGTCGCCTTCTCGTCACCGCATCGTTGTACGCGGGACCCACGGTGGTGGCTGATCGCTACCGGGGTCAACGGACCCGACACATCTGTGGACGACGGGCGGGCCTGTGGACAGCCGCCGGCACGCGGTGGCCGGATGGGTCAGGGTTGGACCCGTTCCCCCCGTCCTGGAGGTGGTTGCCGTGGTCGCCCGTCCCGCTGACCGGACCGATGCCGCGCCGGTCCCGCCGATCCTGCTGCGGCCGCCCGGCTGGTCGGCCGGTGGCCCGCCCGGTGGCCCGCCGGGTGAGCCGCCCGGCCGGCCGCCGGAGGTGCTGCCGCCGCCCGCCCGGGCCGGCGGCCGGCTGGTGGAGCTGGTCGACGGCGTGCTGCTGGCCACGCCGGCCGGGTCGGCGCCGCACGCGCGGGCCGCGCGCCGGCTCGGCCGGGCCCTGGAGGCGGCGTGCGAGCCGCCGCTGGAGGTCTTCGCCCCGTTCACGCTGCGGCTGGAGGGCGAGACCGAGCTGCTGCCCGACGTCGCCGTGGTCGCCGTCGACGACCCGCTCCCCCGCTACCCGCGGGACGTGCGGCTGGTCGCGGAGGTGCTGTCGCCGCGCAGCCGGCGGACCGACGTGGCGCTGAAGGCGCGGGTCTACGCGGACGCCCGGGTGCCACTCTTCCTCGTGGTCGACCCGGACGCCGTCACGCTGGCGGTCCACGAGCTGCGCGGCGACGGCTACGTGGAGGTCGCCCGCGCCGGGCGGAGCAGCGCGGCCGCCGTGCCCGAGCCGGTGCCGGTGCTGCTCAGCCCGGCCGACCTGATCCGCCCCTGACCGGCGGCGCAGCGGTGTGGCAGAGCGAGGGGGCGGCGGTGCACGGCGGCGCGGCGGCAGGACGTAACCTGCCCGGAGTGAGGGCAGTGCGGGCGGTCGCGGTCGCCGCGGCGGTGACGGTCGGCGTGGTGGCGGTGGGCGCGGCGGGCCCGGCCTGGGCGGCGCCGGCGGTGGCGCCGCAGCCGAGGCCGACGGCCACCCCGACGCCGGAGCCGCCGCTGCCCGGGCAGGGCGCCGACGGCCAGACGGTGGGCGGCCCGCGGCTGGCCAGCCGGGGGCTGGTGCTGGCGCCGGGCGCGCCGAAGCCACCCAAGGACCTGACCGCGCACGGCTGGCTGGTGGCCGACCTCGACACCGGCGAGGTGCTCGGCGCGCGGGACGCGCACGGGCGCTACCCGCCGGCCAGCACGCTGAAGATGCTGACCGCGCTGACGCTGCTGCCGAAGATCAAGGACCGGCGGGTGCTGCTGACCGCGACCGGCTCGGACGTCAACGTCGACGGCACCCGGGTCGGCCTGGTCGTCAACGGGCGCTACACGCTGGACGTGCTGTTCCAGGCGATGCTGATGGCCTCCGCCAACGACGCGGCCAACGCGCTGGCCCGGGCGGCGGGCGGCACCGCCCGCACGCTGACCGAGATGGACGAGGTGGCGCACCGGCTGCAGGCCTTCGACACGCACGCGGCGACGCCGTCCGGGTTGGACGGTCCGGGTCAGCTGACCTCGGCGTACGACCTGGCGCTGATCGCGCGGGCGGCGCTGGCCCGGTCCGACTTCCGGAAGTACACCGCCCAGCTGCGGGGGTGGATCCCGGCGCAGAAGCCGAAGTACAAGCGGTTCGAGTTCGCCAACGGCAACAGGCTGCTGTACGAGTACCAAGGGGCGATCGGCGGGAAGAACGGGTTCACCGACGCGGCCCGGCACACCTTCGTCGGGGCCGCCAAGCGCGGGACCCGGCGGCTGGTGGTCACGCTGATGTTCGGCGAGCAGACGCCGGTGCGGATGTCGGTGCAGGCGGCGCGCCTGCTCGACTGGGGCTTCGCGCAGCGGTCGGCGGTGCCGGTCGGCGCGCTGGTCGATCCGGTGGACCCCGCCGCGATGCCGACGCCCACGTCCAGCCCGGTGCCCGAGTTGCGGCCCGCCTCGGCCGGCCCGTCCGACTCCGGCGGGGACGGCCCGCCGCTGCTCCCGGTCGCCGCCGCCCTCGGCGCCGGGCTCCTGGTCCTCGCCACCGGCTACGCCGTCACCACCCGCCGCCGCCGCACCTGACCGGCAGCAGACCGGCAGCGCGCCCGCCGCCGCGCAGCCACCGCCCCGCCGCAAGCCGGACCCGTGCAGCCGACCCGCGCAGCCGGACCCGCGCAGCCGGACCCGCGCAGCCGGAAACCGCCGACCCGGCGGGTCAGCGGCGGGTCAGCGGCGGCGGCGGAGGTAGCGGGATCCGGCCGCGGCGGCGCCGGCGCCGAGGGCGGCTCCGGTGCCCACCAGCACGCCGGCCACCGCGGCGGGGTTCGGCGAGCCGTTGCGCCGGTCGGCGGCTCCGGCACCGGCACCGGCGCCGCATCGCCGGCGGCTCCCGCGCCAGCGGCGGCGCCCGCGCCGGCCGCGGCGGTCCGGCCGATCGTGGGGGCGGGGCCGACCAGGCCGCGCCCGCCCGGCGGGCGGTCGTCGACGCCCACGGCGATGCCCTCTTCCGGCGTGTCCGTGCACTCGTCCGCCGCCGCCGGCTGCCGGCCGGTCGCCGTCCAGGCCGCGGCCAGCAGCATGAAGCGGGAGACCAGGTCGATCCAGATCAGCAGCCCGACCGCGCTGGCGAAGACCCCGTACGTCGGGTTGCCGGTCACCCGGGTCAGGTAGAAGGTGCCGACCACCTTGAGCACCTCGTAGCCGACCGCGGCCAGCAGCGCTCCGCTGAGCACCGTCCGGTAACGCACCGGCCGCCGCGGCAGCCGGACGAACAACCAGGCGAAGATCAGCGTGTCCGCGGCCAGCGCCAGCGCGAGGCCGACCGCCGTGACCAGCGTCCCCATCCCCCACACGCCGTCCAGCCCGACCGCCTTCACCAGCTGGTCGGCCGCGGCGGTGCCGCCCGCGGTGAGGCCGATCGACAGCAGGATCCCCAGCCCGAGCCCGGCCAGCACGAGCAGGTCACCCAGCTTGGCCTTGAGGAACTTCTCCTCGGTCCGCTCGCAGCTCCACACCACCTGCAGCGCGGTGCGCAGGTTGCCGATCCAGCCGAGCCCGACGAAGGCCACACCGGCGAGACCGATCAGGCCGATGGCCCCCCGGTTGGCGATGATCGAGGTGACCGAGTCGGACAGCTGGGTGCCCAGGTCGCCGGGGACGTTGTCGCGGATCAGCTCCTGCAGGTCCTGCTGCAGCGCGTCGTTGTTGGCCAGCACGAAGCCGGCGACCGAGATGGCGAGCAGGATCAGCGGGAAGAGCGCGAGGAAGCTGAAGTAGGTGATCGCCGCGGCGAGGTGGTCGCCGTTGGTGGACCTGTAGCGCTGGTAGGCCCGGACCAGGTGGTCCAGCCAGGGGAGGCGCTGCCGCAGCCGGCGCAGAGTGCCGGTGGCGCGGTCCTTGAGGCCGCCGGAGCCGGCCACGCGTCACCTCCCCCGCAGCGAGAAGTCTCTCCGCGGGAGCCATACCCCGCCGTCCACCTGCTCGAACGCGGTGAACCCGGTGACCGGGAAGCGTGCGTCGAAGGCCGCGAGCCCCTCGTACGCCGCGTCGAGGCCGGCCGCCGGGATGTCGTGCGCCACCGTCACGTGCGGGTGGTAGGGAAACCTCGTCTCCCGGTCCAGCGGCCCGGACCGGACCCGCCGCTCCAGCTGCTCGCAGTGCGCGATCCCGCTGGCCACGACGACGAAGACGACGTCGGACACCGGCCGGAAGGTGCCGGTCCCGGACAGGTGCATCTCGAACGGCGCGCACTCGTCCGCGGTGGCGGCGAGGTGCGCGTCGATCTCCTCCAGCCGGGCGGCGGCGACCTGCGTCGGCGGCAGCAGCGTGACGTGCGG
Organism: uncultured Actinomycetota bacterium; assembly: GCA_963849885.1. Taxonomy (GTDB): domain Bacteria; phylum Actinomycetota; class Actinomycetes; order Mycobacteriales; family CADCTP01; genus CADCTP01. The sequence continues at coordinate 701,178 of CAWKIV010000006.1, forward strand.
CGGCACCCTGCTGCCCTCGGGGTCGCCGACCCGCAGCCGCCACGCCGACAGCTCCTCGCGCCATGGCGACGGGACGGAGATGGCGACGCCCAGGTTGACCCGGGGCACGCCGGGGTCAGCCCTTCCGGCCGGTCAGGAGTCCGACCCGCTCGTACGCCCGGGCGAGGGTGTCGGCGGCGACCGCCTCGGCCCGCTCGGCCCCGATGGCCAGCATCCGGTCGAGCTCGGCCGGGTCGCCGAGGATCTCGGTCACCCGGCGCTGGATCGGCCGGACGAAGTCGAGCGCCAGCTCGGCCACCGCGGCCTTGAGGTCGCCGTAGCCCTGGCCGGCGAACGACGCCTCCAGCTCCGGGATGGTCCGGCCGGACAGCGCGGACGCGATGACCAGCAGGTTGCTCACACCGGGCTTGCGCTCGGGGTCGTGCCGGACCTCCCGCTCGGTGTCGGTCACCGCGGAGCGGATCTTCTTCCGCAGCGACGCCTCCGGCTCCAGCAGGTCGATCAGGCCGGCGCCCGGCACCGACTTGCTCATCTTCGCGCTGGGGTCCTGCAGGTCGGCGATCTTCGCGGTCTCCCGGACGATGTGCGCGGCCGGCACCGTGAAGGTCGGCCCGAAGCGGGAGTTGAACCGCTCGGCCAGGTCGCGGGTCAGCTCCAGGTGCTGCCGCTGGTCCTCGCCGACCGGCACCGCGTCGGCCTGGTAGAGCAGGATGTCCGCGGCCTGCAGCACCGGATAGGTGAACAGCCCGACGCTGACGAACTCCGACCGGCTCGACTTGTCCTTGAACTGGACCATCCGGCTGGCCTGCCCGAAGCCGGTCAGGCACTCCAGCACCCAGCTGAGCTGGGTGTGCTGCGGCACGTGGCTCTGCACGAAGAGCGTGCACCGCTCCGGGTCGAGCCCGACGGCGAGCATCTGCGCGGCCGCGATCCGGGTCCGCTGCGCCAGCGCGGCCGGGTCGAAGTCGACGGTGAGCGCGTGCAGGTCGACCACGCAGTAGAAGGCGTCGTGGGTGTCCTGCAGGGCCACCCAGTGCCGGATCGCGCCGAGGTAGTTGCCGAAGTGGAACGACTCGCCGGTCGGCTGGATCCCGGACAGGACCCGCGGGCGGGACTGGGCGCGCAACTCGGTGGGCACGGCGCCGATTGTGTCAGCCCGGCCCGGTCGCCCCGCGCCGCACCGGCTCCCCTGTGGACGGGCCGGTCAGCCGCGGGCGGCCGGGGTGCGGGTCGCGCCGCCGGCCGGCCGGCGCTCCGGCGGCAGGTCGCCCACCTGGTCGGACGTGGTCAGCCCGGACCCGGCCGCGGTCGCCGCCGGGGGCTCCGCGTCCGGCTCCGGCGGCACCACCCGCAGCCGGGACGCCCGCCGGCCGTCCAGGTCGAGCACCTCGACGCTCCAGCCGTCCACCCGGATCACGTCGCCGCGCGCCGGCAGCCGGCCCAGCCGCCACATCACCCAGCCGGCCGCGGTCTCGTACGGCCCCTCGGGCAGCCGCAGCCCGGTCTGCTCGGCCAGGTCGTCCAGGTTGAGCAGCCCGTCCACCTCGGCCGGCCCGCCCGGCCGGGCCGGCGCCGCGCCGGCCTCGTCGTACTCGTCCCGGATCTCGCCGATGACCTCCTCGATGAGGTCCTCCAGCGTGACGATCCCGTCGGTCCCGCCGTACTCGTCCTCGACGATGGCCAGGTGGTGGCCCTCCCGGCGCATCTCGGACAGCGCGGCGAGCACCTTCTTCGTGCCGGGCAGCCGCTTCACCTCGCGGGTCAGGTCGCCGACGCTGGCCGCCCGGCCGCCGGGCAGGTCCGGCGCGAGCAGGTCGCGGATGTGCACGAAGCCGACCACGTCGTCGGAGTCGCGGCGCACCACCGGGTAGCGCGAGTGCGGCGCCTCCATGGCCAGCCGGGCGGCCCGGCTCACCGTGGTGCCGACGTCGAGGAAGTCGACCTCGGTGCGCGGCAGCATCACCTCACGCACCTGCCGCTCGCCGGCGGCGAACACGTCGTCGATGAGCTTGCGCTCCTCGCCGGTGAGCGACTCGTGCGCGGCCACCAGCCCGCGCAGCTCCTCCTCGGTGATGGCCTCCCGGTTGGCCCGCGGGTCGCCGCCGAGCAGCCGCACCACCAGGTCGGTGGTGCGGGACAGCAGCCAGATCAGCGGCCGGACGATGGTGGCGATCCGGTCCAGCGGGCCGGCCGCGACCAGCGCCACCGCCTCGGCCCGCTGCAGGCCCAGCCGCTTGGGCGCGAGCTCGCCCAGGACGAGCGAGAAGTACGAGATCAGGATCGTGACGCCGACGAACGCGAGGGTGTCGGCCAGCCCGTCCGGCACCCCCCAGGCGAGCAGCCGGTCGGCCAGCGGCCCGGCCAGGGTGGCCGCGCCGAACGCCGCGGAGAAGAACCCGGCCAGCGTGACGCCGACCTGCACGGCGGCCAGGAACCGGTTGGGGTCGGCGGTCAGCCGGGCCAGCCGCTCCCCGCTCCGGCCCCGCTCGCGCAGCACCCGGACCTGCCCCTCGCGCAGCGAGACCAGCGCGATCTCGGCGGCCGCGAAGGCCCCGCCGAGCAGCACGAAGGCCAGCACCAGCAGGGCGTCGACCAGCGTGCCGCTCATCCGGGTCAGTGTACGGTCGCAGCCGGCCTCCCCTTCCGCGCCGATCTTGGCCGTGTGAACGCCCGGGGACGGCTCGACACGTTGACTCAACCAAGATCGACGGGCGGGGAGGGGGCAGCGTGCGGCTGCTGGTCACCGGAGGCGCCGGCTACATCGGCAGCGTCGTCACCGCGCACCTGGTGCGGGCCGGGCACGACGTGACGGTGCTGGACGACCTGTCCACCGGGCACGCGGACGCGGTGGTGGACGGCGCCCGGCTGGTCGACGGCACCCTGGCCGACGACGCGGCCGCGGTGCTGGCCGACGGCCCGGCGTACGACGGGGTGCTGCACTTCGCGGCGAAGGCGCTGGTCGGCGAGTCGACCGAGCACCCGGAGCGCTACTGGCACACCAACGTCGGCGGCACCCTGGCCCTGCTGGACGCGATGCGGGCCACCGCCGTGCCCCGGCTGGTCTTCTCCTCCACCGCGGCCACCTACGGCGAGCCGGAGGAGGTGCCGATCCCGGAGACGGCGCCGACCCGGCCGACGAACCCGTACGGCGCCTCGAAGCTCGCCGTGGACCTGATGATCACGTCCGAGGCCCGGGCGCACGGGCTGGGCGCGATCAGCCTGCGCTACTTCAACGTGGCCGGCGCGTCCGGCGGGCAGGGCGAGCGGCACGTCCAGGAGACCCACATCATCCCGATCGCGCTGCAGGTGGTGACCGGGCAGCGGGAGACCTTCGCGGTGTACGGCGACGACTACCCGACCCCGGACGGCACCTGCATCCGGGACTACGTGCACGTCGACGACCTGGCCGAGGCGCACCTGCTGGCGCTGGCCGGGGCCGTGCCGGGCGAGCACCGGATCTACAACCTGGGCAACGGCGCCGGCTTCTCGGTGCGGGACGTGGTGGACGCGGTCCGCCGGGTCACCGGGCACCCGCTGCCGACCACGGTCGGGCCGCGCCGGGCCGGCGACCCGGCGGTGCTGGTCGCCGGCAGCGCCCGGATCCGGGAGGACCTCGGCTGGGTGCCGCGCAAGCCCACGGTGGACGAGATGGTCGCCGACGCCTGGGCCTTCGTGCAGAGCCGGTCATGAGCGGGCGCGGCGGCTCGCAGCGCGAGCGGACACCGTGAGCATCACGTGGCGGGCGCCGGGGCGCCTCAACCTCATCGGCGAGCACACCGACTACAACGACGGCTTCGTGCTCCCGCTGGCCCTGCCGTACGCGACGACCGCGACGGTGGACGCGCGCAGCGACGGCGAGCTGCGGCTGCGCTCGGCCCAGCGGCCCGGCGAGGAGACCCGGCTCGCGGTCGCCGGGCTGGCACCGGGCGGGGTCGACGGCTGGGCCGCGTACGCGGCCGGGGTGGTGTGGGCGCTGCGGGAGGCCGGGCACGACGTGTCCGGCGGCTTCGACGTCGAGGTGGACGGCGACGTGCCGGAGGGCGCCGGGCTGTCCAGCTCGGCCGCGCTGGAGTGCGCGGTCGCCGCCGCGGTGGCCGACCTGACCGGGCTCGGGCTGTCCGCGGCCGAGCTCGCGCTGGTCGCCCAGCGGGCCGAGAACGGCTTCGTCGGCATGCCCAGCGGCGTGATGGACCAGATGGCCTCGATGCTGTGCACGGCGGCGAACGCGCTCTTCCTGGACTGCCGGAGCCTGGCCACCGAGCAGGTGCCGCTCGACGTCGCCGCGGCCGGGCTGACCGTGCTCGTCGTCGACACGCGCACGCCGCACCAGCTCACCGACAGCGCGTACGGGCGGCGGCGGGAGGTCTGCGAGGCGGCGGCCCGCCGGCTGGGCGTGCCGGCGCTGCGGGACGTGCCGGTGGCCGAGCTGGACGCGGCCCTGGCCCGGCTGGACGGGGACGAGCAGCGCCGCCGGGTCCGGCACGTGGTCACCGAGGACGACCGGGTGCTGCGCACGGTGGAGGCGCTGCACGCGGGCCGGACCGCGGAGATCGGCCCGCTGCTGTCCGCGTCGCACGCGTCGCTGCGGGACGACTACGAGGTGACCGTGCCGCAGCTCGACGTGGCCGCGGCGGCGGCCGAGGCGGCCGGCGCGCTCGGCGCCCGGATGACCGGCGGCGGCTTCGGCGGGTGCGTGCTCGCGCTGGTCGCCGCGGACCGGGCCGACGGCGTGCGGGAGGCGGTGCTGCGGGCGTACGCGGACGCCGGCTTCGGCGCGCCCGGCTTCTTCGAGGCGATCCCCTCGGCGGGCGCACACCGCCTCTGACCTGCGCCGGAATTGGGTGACGGGGGCGGGCCCGGCACTGGGAAGCCGCCCCCGTCTCGCGGGGAAGTCAGATTCAGATGTATGTCCGACGCCCATTGCGCTGGTGGTCGCCGTACCCCCGTGCGGAGGAGAGCCTGCCCGCCTTACGTCGGAAAGTAAAGTCTTGACTACACGCTGTTCCCGGGGGTACAAACCCCGGTCACTGTCCCGTCACCCTCAGTCGGGCAGCCGCGGCCGGGGCATGGTCGACGTCGGCTCGGAGATCTCGTCCAGGATCGCCGCGGAATACTGCACGAAGCGCTCCCCGGCCGACCGCAGCAGCGACGCCGGCGCGCCGTCCGCGGCCTCGAAGGCGGACAGCTCCTCCCGGGTCCGGCGGATCGCGTCGGCGCCGGCGTCCGGCGCCGCGCCGCTGTCCAGCATCGCGTGCTCGACCGCGCGGACCACCTCGATCGCGGTCTGCACCGCCTGCGCCTTGACCATCTTCGACCACGAGCTGTCGATGCCCCCGGGCCGGGCCGCGCCGGTGAACAGCCCGCCCAGCGCGACCAGCACCCGGCCGCGCAGGTCGCCGAGCCGCTCCACGGTGCCGTCGGGGAGCCGGCCGGCGGCTGTGGGCACGGTCCCGGACAGCACCCGCTCCACCCAGCCGTCCACGGCCGCCGCCGCGGCGCCCAGGCAGGTGGCCGCGACCAGCGGCCGGTACTCGGCGAAGTGCCGGCGGAAGACGGCCACCCCGCCGACCGCGGCGCCGAGCACCGCGGAGGCCGGCACCGGCACCCGCTGCAGGCTCAGCTCCCCCCAGGACCAGCCGTCCCCGTCGCCCGGCCGGGCGGCCGGCGTGGTGGACAGCCCGGGCGAGCCGGCCGGCACGTAGAACGCGCTGAGGTGCTCCGGGCTGCGCGCGAACACCACGAACGCGTCCGCCTCCAGCACCCGGGACACCCACGCCTTGCGGCCGGTGATCTCCCAGCCGGCGGCCGTACGCACCGCCCGGGTCGCCACCGCGGCCAGGTCCGACCCGGTCGGCTCCCCGGCCGGCCGCACCGGCTCCTCGGTCGCGGCCAGCCCGACCAGCGCGCCGCGGATCACCGCGGCCAGCTCGCGCCGGCCGTGCCACTCCGGGTCGTGGCAGAGCACCGCCCCGTGCCCGACGTGGGCGGCGTCGCGCAGGTTGAGGTCGCGGTAGCCGGCCAGGAACTGGATCGCCACCTGCACCACGAACCGGTGCCCGCCGCCGCCGACCGCCGCCGGCGCGGTCGCCGCGCCCACCCCGGCCGCGTGCAGCCGGCGCTTGGCCTCCAGCAGCGCCGCCCCACCGGCCCGGGCGGCCGGCGCCGCGTCCGCGAGCAGCTCGTCGGCCTGGCCGAGCAGGTCCAGCTCGCGGGCCCGGTAGACCCAGAGGCCCGGCTCCAGCCAGGACCACGGTCCGGTCCCCGGCAGCGTGCTGTGCGACATCGGTCCCCTCTGGCTCGCACTGATCCCGGTCGTCGAGCGTTCCCCCCGTGTCGTGGCCCGCGTCCCGAGCCCCGCAGGAGGGTAGTGGGCTCCCGCCTCCCGGGAGCAACCCCGGGGGCCGGGTAGGCTCCGGCGCGGCGGCAACCCGGGCGACCGTCCCGGCGTCATCACCGGAGGGCGGGAACATCACGTCAGGGGACGAGGTTGGCGGACACGGTGCCGGCACCCCCCGGATCGGAAACGGAGCACGCACCTCGATGACCGTCGACGACACGCTGCACATCACCGGTGGATCCCCGCTGTACGGGACGGTCCCGGTGCGCGGCTCGAAGAACGCGGTCCCCAAGCTCATGGTCGCCGCGCTGCTGACCGAGCGGGCGGTGACGATCCGCAACGTCTCGTTCGTCCGGGACATCGGCATCGTGGCCGACCTGCTCGAGGCCCTCGGCTCCACCACCACGTCCGACCCGGCCGGCGGCGTGGTCACCATCACCGCCCGGGACGTGCACGTCGCCGGCCAGGGCGAGCTGGCCGAGTTCCACGAGCGCAGCCGCATCCCGGTGCTCACCTGCGCGCCGCTGCTGCACCGGACCGGCCAGGCGGAGATCTGGCGGCCCGGTGGCTGCTCGATCGGCGAGCGGCCGGTCGGCTTCCACCTGGAGGTGCTGCGCGCGTTCGGCGCGGCGACCGAGCGGACCGACACCGGCTACAAGCTGACCGCGCCGGGCGGGCTGCGCGGCGCGGTCATCGACCTGCCCTTCCCCAGCGTCGGCGCCACCGAGCAGTTCCTGCTCGGCGCGGTCGTCGCGGCCGGCGACTCGGTGCTGCACAACGCGGCCGTCGAGCCGGAGATCATGGACCTGATCGGGATGCTGCAGCGGATGGGCGCGCTGATCACGGTCAAGCCCAACCGGTCGATCCAGGTCACCGGTGTGCACACGCTGCGCGGCGTCGACTACACCGCGGTGCCGGACCGGCTGGAGGCCGCGTCCTGGGCCGGGCTGGCGCTGGCCACCGACGGCCGGATCACGGTCAACGGGGTCCGCCAGGGCGACCTGTCCACCTACCTCAACGTCTACCGCCGGGCCGGCGGCGACTTCGAGTTCTCCTCCGACGGCGGCGAGGTCACCTTCTGGCGGGAGCGGCCGATGCCGCGGCCGCTGGTCATCGAGACCGACGTGCACCCCGGCTTCATGACCGACTGGCAGCCGCCGCTGGTCACCGCGCTCACCCAGGCCGACGGGGTCACCGTCCTGCACGAGACGGTGTACGAGGACCGCCTCGGCTACACCGAGGCGCTGCGCGCGCTGGGCGCGCAGATCCAGGTCTTCACCGAGTGCCTCGGCTCGACGCCGTGCCGCTTCGGCTCGCGCAACCACCGGCACTCCGCGGTCATCGTCGGCCCGGCCAAGCTGCAGGGCACCGACCTGCACGTGCCCGACCTGCGCGCCGGCTTCTCGTACGTGCTGGCGGCGCTGTCCGCCCAGGGCACGTCGACGATCAGCGGCGCCTCGCTGCTCGACCGCGGCTACGAGAACTTCCGGGCCAAGCTGCTCGCCGTCGGCGCCAAGCTGCACTGAGCGGTCCGGCCGTCCAGTCAGGCGAGGCCGAAGGCCGACTGGACGGCGGTGACCTCCCAGCCGAAGGCGGCGTCGGCCGCGGCCGGGTCGACCACGCCGACCAGGTGGCCGTGCAGCTCGAAGCCGATCCGGCCGATGAGCCAGGTCCAGGCCATCATCCCGAGCACCGCGCGGTCGGCCGGCACCTCCGGGCCCATGCTGGCCAGCAGCTCCGCGTACGCCGCCGGCGGGCCGGTCACCGGCGGGGCCGGCGGCTCCCGCCCGGCGGCCAGCACGTCCCGGATCAGCGCGATCAGCAGGACGGGCACCCGGGTGGCGGCGGCGACGGTGCGCTCCGGGGCCGCGTAGCCCGGCACCGGCGTGCCGTAGACCAGCGCGAACTCGTGCGGACGGGCCCGCGCCCAGTCCCGGGCGGCCCGGCAGACGGTCTGCCAGCGCTCGGCGGGCTCGGCCCGCGGCACGGCCGCCTCGGCCCGCTCGACGGTCTCGCCGAGGTCGTCGTACGCCTCCACGATCAGCGCGGTGAGCAGCTCGTCGCGGCTCGGGAAGTAGCGGTAGACCGCCGACGAGGCCAGGCCGACGTCCCGCGCCACCGCGCGCAGGGACAGCGCGACGGGGCCGACGGTGGCCAGCTGCCGCCGCGCCGCTGCGAGGATCTCCTGGGTCAGCTCCTGCCGGACCCGCTCCCGCACGGACGCCATGGCGCCGACCGTACGCCGCTTTGGAGAGCACTGGCAAGAAACGAGAGCAGTGCTCTTGACAGCTGCGCACCGGACAGCGAGACTGGTGCTCGCAAACGAGAGCAGTGCTCTCGTATCGAGCGGAGGAGGACGTGATGACCGAGCACGTCGTGGTCGGAGCCGGTCCGGTCGGCACCGCGGTCGCCCGCCGGCTGGCCGGCGAGGGGGCCGCGGTGAGCCTGTTGAGCCGGTCCGGCCGCGGGCCCGAGCTGCCCGGGGTGCGGCGCGGCACCGTGGACGCCCGGGACGGCGCCGCGCTCACCGCGGCGGCGCGCGGGGCGGAGGTGCTCTACCTGTGCGTCAACCCGCCCCGGTACGACCAGTGGGCCGAGCAGTGGCCGCCGATGACCGCCGGCTTCCTCGCCGCGGCCGAGGCGACCGGCGCGGTGCTGGCCATGGTCGGCAACCTCTACCCGTACGGGCCGGTGGACGGGCCGATCCGGGAGGGGATGCCGGACCGCGCCCCGGGCGCGAAGGCGAAGCTGCGCGCCGCCCTCACCGCCGAGGCGCTGGACCGGCACGCGGCCGGCCGGATCCGCACGGTCGAGGTGCGCGCGTCGGACTTCGTCGGCGCGGCCGCCGACAGCCACCTGGACCGGGTGCTGCCCCGGGCGCTGTCCGGCCGGTCGGTGCGGATGATCGGCGCGGTCGACCAGCCGCACTCCTGGACCTACGTCGAGGACGTCGCCCGCACGATCGTCGCCGCGGCCGGCTCGCCGGCGGCCTGGGGCCGGGTCTGGCACGTGCCGACCAACCCGCCGCGCAGCCAGCGCGACGCCGTGCACGACCACTGCCGGGCCGCGGGCGTGGACCCGGTGCCGGTCCGCACGGTGCCGCACCTGGCGCTGCGGGCCGCCGGCCTGGTCCAGCCGCACCTGGCCGGGCTGGAGGAGACCCGCTACCAGTTCGTCCGGCCGTACGTGCTCGACTCCGCGGCCAGCGAGGCCGCGCTCGGGCTGCGGCCGACCCCGTGGGACGAGATCTGCCGGGCCAACGTCGCCGGCGTACGGGCCCGGCAGACCGCCGACCGGAGTTGACTCTCGAGGAGGTCGAGGCGGAAGGGTCCGGTGACGTGGAGAGCGACCTGCTGGGCATCGGTGAGCTGGCCCGCGCGAGCGGGCTGCCGGTCAGCGCCTCTATCGACCCGGCCCACCCGCGGCTGCACGGCGTGCTCCTGGACGCGGCCGAGCCGACGCTGCACGCGGTCGCCACCGACCGCTACCGGCTGGCCGTGGCCGCGGCGGCGGTCACCGGCAGCGGGCGCGCGGTGCTGCCGGTCGCGCTGGTGGACGAGGTCCGGGGCCTGCTCGCCGGCGCGGCCGGGGACGCGGTGGTGGCCGTGGCCGGCGGCTCGGTCGAGGTGACCGCCGGCGGGCGGACCGTGCGCGGGCCGGCCGGCGACGACTTCCCGGACTGGCGGGCGCTGGAGCCGGCGCCCGGCCGGCACCGGGTCGAGCTGACCGCGGCCGACCTCCGGGCCGCGGTGGCGGCCGGCCCGGCGATCCGCCAGGAGCGCGACGGGGTCCCGTACGACGCCGTGGTGCTGACGCTGGGCACCGACGGCGAGCTCACCGTCGCCGGCGCCGGCGACGCGCTGGAGGTCGCGGTGAACCGGGACTTCCTGCTCGACGCGGTCGGCCACACCGGCCAGCTCGTGCTGGAGCTGGACGGGCCGGTCACCCCGCTGGCCCTGCGGGTGCCCGGCCGGCCCGACTGGTCCCTGCTGATGCCGGTGCGGCTGCCGGTGGCGGCGTCCTAGGAGCCGCCGTAGTAGCGCTCGGCGCCGGGGTGCAGCTGGACCGGCTCGGTGCGGGGCGCCAGGTCGCGCTTGATGTTGGCCGCCTCCGGGTGCACCTTGACCAGGTCGGCCTGCCGGGTGAAGAGCAGCTCGGCGAGCTTGAAGGCCAGGTCGTCGCTCATCGTGTCCTTGACCACGAGCAGGTTGGGCACGCCGATGGTGGCCACCGGCGCGGGCTGCTTGTAGACGTCGGGCGCGATGGTCGCCGGCTGGTAGACCTCGCCGTACTCGGCCTGGAGCTTGGGCAGGTAGGCGGACAGGTCGAGGAAGCGCACCTTGCCGCCGAGCGAGCTGACCAGGTCGCTGATGCCGGCGGTGGGCAGCCCGCCGGACCAGAACATCGCCTCGATGGCGCCGTCCTTCATGCCCTGCACGGTCTCCGGCAGCGACAGCTTCTGCCGCTTGATCCCGGCCTCCGGGTCGACGCCGGCGGCGGTGAGCAGCCGCTCGGCGATCACCTCGGTGCCGGAGTTGGCCGAGCCGGTCGACACCGTCTTGCCCTTCATGCCCTCGATCGAGGTGATGCCGGCGTCGGTGCGGACCAGCACGTGCGTGTAGTTGGAGTAGATGCGGGCCAGCGCCCGGATCGGCTGCGGGCCGTCGAAGGCGCCCTTCCCGTTGGTGGCGTCGGCGGCGGTGTCGGCGAGGGTGAAGGCGATGTCGCTGTCGCCCTTCACCACCCGCTGGACGTTCTCCACCGAGGCGCCGGTGACCTCGGCGGTGGCCGAGTAGCCGGGCAGCCCGTCGCCGATGAGCCGGGCCAGCCCGCCGCCCATGACGTAGTAGACCCCCGTGGTGTTGCCGGTGGCGATGGACAGCCGGCCGCCCTCCCCGGTGGCGGCGTCCTCCCGCTCACCGCCGCACGCGGTCAGCGCCAGCGCCGCGACGAGAACGGCCACAGTGGTCCGGGATCTGCGCATCAGGGGTCCCTTCCGACTCGGGGGCACTGTGCAGCCTGCCACCGCACGCCCCGGGCGTCACTGCCCCATTCCTGCCCCGTACGGAGGTCAGCGCCACCAGGGGGCGGTCGCCTGCCGGGCGATCTCCGCCGCCGGCCCGGCCAGCCGGTCCTGCAGCCGGCGCAGCTCCTCGACGTACTCGCTGGCCCAGACCAGCAGCAGCCCGGACAGCACGGTGGCGTCGTCCCCGGTGGTGGACACGCCGACCACGCAGGCCCGCAGCCGGGCGGAGCGCTCCGGGCCGGCCCGGTCCGGCGGCGGCACCGGGCCGCGGCCGGCCAGCGCCGCGCTGGCCTCCTGATACCAGCCGTGCACCTCGGCCAGGTCGCCGGCGAGCAGCTCGGCGCAGCCGGCCGGCCGCACCTGCCCGTCGGCGACCAGCCGGACCCGGTCCAGGGACCGCGCGGTCAGCCGCAGCCGGCTCACCGCACTGGCCGCCCGGGACACCGTGGTCACCTCCACCGGGTGGCCGCCGCCCTCGGCCACGTACTGCCGCAGCGCGTCGTCGACCCGCCGGGCGGCGGTCAGCGACGCCCGCTCCGCCTGCTCGGCGGCCGCGGCCGCGCCGGGCTCGTCCAGCAGCCGGCGCCCGGCGGCCCGGACCAGGTCGGCGCCGGCCTCGTACGCCACCGCGAGGCTGCCCCAGAGCACCCGGGCCGCCCCGCGCGGCCAGAAGAGCACGCCGACCAGCACGCTGACGCCGACGCCGACGGCGACGTCCTCGATCCGGATCAGGCCGACCCGCCAGCCGGCCGGCTGGATGAGGTTGAAGAGCACGACCACGGTCACCGTGAAGGCGGCCTGGCCGGCCGCGAAGGACACCGCCGGGCCGTAGCCGGCCAGCAGCACCACCACCGGCAGCACGACCCACAGCAGCGCCTCGTCGGACCCGACCGCGAGCATCAGGGCGCTGCCGACGACCAGGCCGACCAGCGTCCCGGCCAGCGCCCGCAGCGCCGTGGTGCCGGTGCCCACCGCGCTGGACCGCAGCACCGACAGCGTGCCGAGCACCACCCAGAAGGCGTGCTGCAGCTCCACCACCTGGGCCACGCCCACCGCGAGGCCCAGCCCGATCGCGCCGCGCACGGCGTTGCGGAACCACACGGTCCGCGGGCTGGCCAGGTCCGCGGCGAGGCTGCCGGTGGTGCGCAGCGCCGCCGCGGTGTCGCGCAGCGCCGAGGCGGCCACCCGGACCGGCGGCGGCAGCCCGGTGACGGTCTCGTCCGGCGCCCGGCCGCCGGTCGCGGTGGCGGCGTGCTCGGCGACCGACCGGACCAGGTAGGTGACCACCCGCAGCCGGAAGGCGATGTCCAGCTCCGGCACCGCGCTGCCGTCCGCCCGGAGCATCTCCGGCGCGTGCCGGGCGACGGTGCCCATCAGCGTGTCCCGGGCGGCCCGCAGCCGGTCCAGGTCTGGGCCGGCCGGCTCCCCCGGTGAGCTGGTCCGCGGTCGCCTCCAGCGCGGCCGCGCCGGCCGCGGCGACCTCCCGGTAGGCGGCCTCCCGCTCCGGGCCCCAGCGCGGCGGCTCGGCGGACAGCCGCTCGACGAACGGGTGCAGCCACCGGATCTCGTCCAGCAGGCTGACCAGCGCGAGGTCGCGGCCGGTCGGCCCGGTCGACCGGTACGGGGTGGCGACCGCCCGCCGGGCCAGGGCCGAGATCGCCGCCGCCGTCTCCGACCGGGCCGCCGCGGCGTCCGTGCCGGCCGCGACGGCGGTCAGCTCGGCGGCGAGCGCGCGGCAGGCCCGGGCGGCCGCGGCCCGCAGCGCGTCGCCGGGATGCGGCGGCCACAGCAGCAGCACCGCCGGGATCGAGACCACGCAGGCGATCAGCCAGCCGAGCAGCCGGTCGCCCACCGGCGCGCCCGGCACCGGGACCATCACCGCGAGCACGAAGGCGAGCAGCGTCGCGGTGGTGCCGGCGGCGAAGTAGCCGTTCACCGCGCCGGCGAACAGCACGGCGAAGCCGACCACCACCATCCCGGCCACCGCGGTGCCGACCCGGGCCGCGCAGAGCGTGCCGATCACGATCAGGCCGGCGCCGACCGCGCCCAGGGTCAGGTACGCCAGCGTGCGGGCCCGCCACGGCCCGGTGAACTCGGCCAGGTAGAGCAGGGCGAACGCACCGAACACCGCGAAGGTCGCGGTGTGCGGCCCGTACCGGCTGTCGGCCAGGCCGAAGACGGCCGGGATGACCAGCGCCCCCCGGACCCCGCGCAGCAGCGCGGGCCGGTCGAGCCGGGGGCGCGCACCGGTTACATGCCCGCGACGTCCGCCTGCTTGGCCCGGACCGCCTCGGCCGCCTCGGCCAGCGCGGCCCGCTCGGAGTCGGTGAGGTCGCGCTCGACCACGCGCTTGACCCCGCCGGCCCCGATCTCCGCCTCGACGCCCAGGTAGACCCCGGCGATGCCGTACTCCCCGTCGACCCACGCGCACACCGGCAGCACCGCGCCGGAGTCCTCCTTGACCGCGCGGGCCATCCGGGCCGCCGCCGCGGACGGCGCGTAGTAGGCCGAGCCGGTCTTGAGCAGCGCCACCACCTCGGCGCCGCCGTTGCGGGTGCGGGCGACCAGCTCCTCGATCTTGTCCGCGGGCAGCAGGTCGGACAGCGGCTTGCCGTCCACCGTGCAGGCCGACGGCACCGGCACCATCGTGTCGCCGTGCGAGCCGAGGGTCAGGGTCCGCACGGACGCCACCGGCACCGCGAGCTCCTCGGCCACGAAGTGGCTGAACCGGGCCGTGTCCAGCATCCCGGCCTGCCCCATGACCCGCGCCTTCGGCAGCCCGGAGACGGCGGAGGCGAGCGCGGTCATCTCGTCCAGCGGGTTGGACACCACGATGATCACCGCGTCCGGCGAGCCGGCCACGATCCTCTCGGTGACCTCGCGGACGATCTTCGCGTTGGTCTCCAGCAGGTCCATCCGGCTCATGCCCGGCTTGCGCGGCAGCCCGGCGGTGATCACGACGATGTCCGAGCCCTCGGTCACGTCGTAGTCGTTGGAACCGAGCAGCTTGGTCTCGAAGCCCTCGATCGGGCGGGACTGGTTGATGTCCAGCGCGATGCCCTGCGGCTTGCCCTCGATGATGTCGACCAGCGCGACCGAGTCGAAGATGTCGTACTCGGCCAGCCGCTGGGCCGTGGTGGAGCCGTAGAAGCCGGCCCCGACCACCGAGACCTTGCCGCTCACTTCGACGCCTCCAGCTTCTCGATGATGGCGTCCGCGTACTGGCTCGTGCCGACCGCGGACGGGTCGGTCCGGGTGGGCTTCATGTCGTACGTCACCGACTTGCCCTCGGCGATCACGGCCGCCACCGCGTCCTCGAGCCGCTGGGCGGCCTCCGCCTCGCCGAGGTGGTCGAGCATGAGCTTGCCGGACAGGATCATCGCGGTCGGGTTGACCTTGTTCTGGCCCTTGTACTTCGGGGCCGAGCCGTGGGTGGCCTCGAAGACCGCGGTGTCGGTGCCGATGTTGGCGCCCGGGGCGACGCCGAGGCCGCCGACCATGCCGGCGGTGAGGTCGGACAGGATGTCGCCGTAGAGGTTGGGCAGGACCAGCACGTCCCACTCCTCCGGCCGCTGCACCAGGCCCATGCAGGTGGCGTCGACCAGGTTTTCCCACGGCTCGATGTCCGGGAACTCCTTGGCCACCTCGCGGAACGTCGACAGGAACAGCCCGTCGGTGAACTTCATGATGTTGGACTTCTGGATGCAGTGCACCCGCTGGCGGCCGTTGTCCTTCGCGTACTGGAAGGCGTACCGGATGATCCGGGCCGAGCCCTCCTCGCTGATCGGCTTGATCGAGATGCCGGAGTGCGGGCGGATCTGCTTCTTCTGCAGCCCGTTGAGGAACTCGATGGTCCGGTTGGCCTCGTCGGTGTCGTGCTCGTACTCGATGCCGGCGTAGAGGTCCTCGGTGTTTTCCCGGACGATCACCACGTCGACCTTGTCGAAGCGGGTGCGGACCCCGGGGTAGGTCTTGCACGGGCGCAGGCAGGCGTAGAGCTCGAGCTCGCCCCGCAGCGCCACGTTGACCGAGCGGAACCCGGTGCCGATCGGGGTGGTGATCGGCCCCTTGATCGCGACCTTGGTCTGCTTGATCGACTCGAGGGTCTCCGGCGGCAGCGGGGTCCCCGCCGACTCCATGACGTCGACCCCGGCCTGCTGGACGTCCCAGTCGAACGTCGAGCCGCTGGTCGCGGCCGCTGCCTCCAGCACCCGGCGGGTCGCCTCGGTCAGCTCCGGTCCGGTGCCGTCGCCGGGGATGAGGGTTACGCGGTGGGTGGTCATGGCCGGAGGTTACCCGGCCGTTTCCGCCGCCTGATCAGGCGGGCAGGGCCAGTCCGAGCACCACGATGGCGACCGCCAGGCCCCCGTAGCAGAGCACGTCCACGAGCCGGCCGCGGACCGCGAGCAGGCCGGCCTGGCGGGCCGGCAGCAGCAGCCGGAAGACCCCGGCCAGCCCGCAGGCGACGGCGAGCAGCAGCACCCCGCGCAGCCAGTGCGTGGGGACGACGGCGGAGTACGCGATGCCGGTGGCGCCCAGCGCGAGCACCAGCACGATCGGCAGGTTGCGCAGGTCGACCGTGCGCAGGCCGCTCCGGCCGCCGGTGCGGCGGCGCGGCGGGTGGGTCGGCGCGGCGTGGCTCATGGGTTGATGACGTCGGCGCGCTGCGGCGGGGCCGGCTCGCCGCGGAGCACCGCGAGCGCGACCTCGGCCTGGGCGCTGCGCACCAGGACGTGGTCGGTGGTGAAGCCGGACACCGAGGTGAACGGGATGCGGGCCCCGGCCAGCCGGCCGGCGATGTCGGCCAGGAAGCCGATCAGCTCCCACGGCAGCGGCCCCGGGAAGGTGATCCGCTGCCAGCCGCGCTCGACCGCCGCCGGCACCGGCAGCGTGTCGAGCATCTCCTCCGGCAGCACCACCGTGGTCTCGCCCGGCTCGGACACCGCGGCCAGGAACGGGCCGTCGGCGACCGGCGGCCACCAGCCGGCCGGGTAGCGGGCCACCGCGAGCAGCGCCGGGTCGAGCGCCGGCCGCAGGTCCGCCCGCTCGCCGCTGCCCTCGGTCACGGCAGGCAGCCTAACCCGGGGCGCCGGTCTCGTCGGCGACGATGCGGTCGAGGGTGCGCCGGCCCATCCGGCTCATGGCCGGGTTGCTGTCGGTGTAGTACCAGACGGCACCCATGGCCTGCGCGAAGGCCCAGGCCCGGCCGCGCCGCCACTCCAGGTCGTCGCACCCGAGGTCGTCCCGGAGCAGCCGGCGGGGACCCGCCTCGAGCAGGTGCCAGGCACTCACCAGGTCCAGGGCGGGATCGGCCGGTCCCAGGCCGCCGACGTCGAGGACGCCGGCGAGCCGGCCCTCGGACACCAGCACGTTTCCCGGGATCAGGTCCCCGTGGGTCATCACGTCGGGAGACCGGCGCGGCAGCTCGCGCAGGCCCTGCCAGAGCCGGCGCAGCCGGGGCACGTCGAGCAGCCGCTCGCTGCGCCGGAAGCAGGTCTCCATCCACCCGTCGTGGGACCGCAGGTCGCCGCCGCGGCCGGTCCCGGCGAACGTCCGGCCGCCGGTGCCGATCGCCCGGATCCCGCCGATGAGCTCGGCCAGGTCGTGGGCGAAGCCGGCCGACTCCCCCGGGTCCTGCTCGGTGGCCGTGCTCCCCGGCAGCCAGGTCTGCACCGACCAGGGCAGCGGGTAGCCGGCACCGGGCTCCCCCACCGCCACCGGCTCGGGCACCGGGAACCGGGTGCGGCCGAGCAGCCGGCGGGCGGCGGACGCCTCCGACTCCAGCCACTGCCGCGTCGCCGCCACGTCGCCGGGCTGCAGCGGGAAGCGGGCGGCGAGCCGGTCGCCGATCCGGAAGATCGCGTTGACCGTCCCCTCGGAGCGGACGCGCCGTACCGGCAGGGGCCGCCACTGCGGGAACTGCCGGTCGACCAGCTCGCGGACCGTCTCCGGCGGCACGGTCAGCTGGTCGGCGTGCATCGCCACGCGGACCGCCGTCAGGCCGCTTCGGCGGCCTCGACCACGTTGGTCAGCAGCATGGCCCGGGTCATCGGCCCGATCCCGCCGGGCACCGGGGCGAGGAAGCCGGCCACCTCGCGGACCGCCGGGTCCACGTCGCCGACCAGCCCGGCGTCGGTGCGGGTGATGCCCACGTCGAGCACGGCCGCGCCGGGCCGCACGTGCTCGGGCCGGACCAGCCCGGGCGAGCCGGCGGCGGCCACCACGATGTCCGCCTCCCGCAGCACCGCCGGCAGGTCCCGGGTGCCGGTGTGGCAGATCGTCACGGTCGCGTTCTCGGACTTGCGGGTGAGCAGCAGCGGCAGCGCCCGGGCCGCGGTGATGCCCCGGCCGACCACGGCCACCCGGGCGCCGGCGATCGGCACGCCGTACCGGCGGAGCAGCTCGACGCAGCCGCGCGGCGTGCACGGCAGCGGCGCCGGCCGGCCGAGCGCGAGCCAGCCGAGGTTCGTCGGGTGCAGCCCGTCGGCGTCCTTGGCCGGGTCGATCCGGGCCAGCACCGGGTTGGGCTGCAGGCCGGGCGGGAGCGGCAGCTGCACCAGGTACGCGGTGCAGGCCGGGTCCGCGTTGAGCTGGTCCACCACCGCCTCGACCTCGGCCTGGGTCGCGGTCGCGGGCAGCTCGACGCCGATGCTGCGGATGCCGACCTCGGCGCAGTCGCGGTGCTTGCCCCGCACGTACGCGTGGCTGGCCGGGTCGTCGCCGACCAGCACCGTCCCGAGACCGGGCTCGATCCCCCGCTCGCGCAGCGCCTCGATGCGGGCCTTGAGCTCGCCGCGGATGGTCGCCGCGGTCGCCTTGCCGTCCAGGAGGGTCGCCGTCACGGCGCCCATGCTCCCAGACCCGGCCCGGTCCCTCAGTGAGCGAAGTGGCGCGTGCCGGTGAGGTAGAGCGGGATGCCGGCCGCCTCCGCCGCCGCGATCACCTCCGGGTCCCGGACCGAGCCGCCCGGCTGCACCACCGCCCGCACGCCGGCGTCCAGCAGCACCTGCAACCCGTCCGCGAACGGGAAGAACGCGTCGCTGGCGGCGACCGCCCCGGCCGCCCGGTCGCCGGCCCGGGTCACCGCCAGCCGGGCCGAGTCGACCCGGTTGACCTGGCCCATGCCGACCCCGACGGTGGCCCGGTCGGCGGCCAGCAGGATCGCGTTGGACTTCACCGAGCGCACCGCCCGCCAGGCGAAGACCAGGTCGCCGAGGGTGCGGTCGTCCACCGGCGAGCCGGCGACCAGCCGCCACGCGGCGGCGTCGTCACCCGGCGCGTCCACCCGGTCCGCGGTCTGCGCCAGCACGCCGCCGCTGATCTCCCGGAACTCCACCCCGGTCGGGCGGGCGCCGGCCACCACCAGCAGCCGCAGCGACTTCTTCGCGGTCAGCACGTCCAGGCTGCCCTCCAGGTAGCCCGGGGCGACCACCACCTCGGTGAACACCTCGGCGATCTGCTCGGCCAGCCCCCGGCTGACCGGCCGGTTGACCGCGATCACCCCGCCGAACGCGGACACCGGGTCACACGCGTGGGCCTTGCGGTGCGCGTCGGCCACCGGGTCGTCGGCGTCGGTGCCGCCGACCGCGATGCCGCACGGGTTGGTGTGCTTGACGATCGCCACCGCCGGGTCGGCGAAGTCGGACACCGTCCGGTAGGCCGCGTCCGCGTCCACGTAGTTGTTGAACGACATCTCCTTGCCGTGCAGCTGGCGGGCGGTGGCCAGCCCGCCGGCGGCGGCCGGGTCGCGGTAGAGCGCGGCCCGCTGGTGCGGGTTTTCCCCGTAGCGCAGGACCGCGGCGCGCTCCAGGGCGAGCCCCGCGTACTGCGGCCAGAAGTCCTCCGCCGCCGTCCCTTCGCTCGCCAGCTCCTGGCCCATCCAGGTGGCGATGGCCGTGTCGTACGCCGCCGTGTGCGCGAAGGCGGCGGCGGCCAGCCGGCGCCGGTCGGCCGCGTCGAAGCCGCCGGCCCGGACCGCGGCGACGACCTCCCCGTAGCCCGCCGGGTCGACCACCACGGCCACGCCGGCATGGTTCTTCGCCGCCGCCCGGACCATCGCCGGGCCGCCGATGTCGATCTGCTCGACCAGGTCGTCGCCGCGGGCGCCGGCCGCGAGCGCCTGCCGGAACGGGTAGAGGTTGGCCACCAGCAGCTGGAACGGCTCGATGCCGAGCCGGTCGAGCGTCTCGGCGTGCTCCGCCTCCCGCGGGTCGGCCAGCAGCCCGGCGTGCACGCCCGGGTGCAGCGTCTTGACCCGGCCGCCGAGCACCTCGGGGAAGCCGGTCACGTCCTCCACCGCGGTCACCGGCACCCCGGCCTCGGCGATCCGGGCGGCGGTCGACCCGGTGGACACCAGCTGCACGCCGGCCTCGTGCAGCCCGCGGGCCAGCTCGGTCAGGCCGGTCTTGTCGGACACGCTGACCAGCGCCCGGCGCACCGGGATCCGGGCGGTCGGGCCGGCGGTCGCCGAAGGTGCGGTCACGGTGGGGAGCTCCTCGAGCAGGCGGCGGATGGTGTCGACGTAGAGCGGCTTCTCCACCGCCTGGATGCGGGCGCGCAGGCTGGCCTCGTCGTCGTCCGGCCGGACCTCGACCGGCTCCTGGGCGAGCACCGGCCCGGTGTCCACCCCCTCGTCGACGCGGTGGATCGTCACCCCGGAGGTCGGCACCCCGGCGGCCAGCGCGTCGCGCACCGCGTGCGCCCCGGGGAAGTCGGGCAGCAGCGAGGGATGGGTGTTGACGATCCGGAAGCGGCGGACCACGGCCGGCGCCAGCACCCGCATGAAGCCGGCCAGCACGACCAGGTCCGGCTCCCACTCGGCCAGCGCGGCCGCGATCTCCGCGTCCCACCCGGCCCGGTCGGGGAAGTCGGCCAGCGCCCGGGCGAACGTCGGCACCCCGGCCGCGGTGGCCCGCTGCAGCGCCCGGCAGCCCGGCCGGTCGCTGCCCACCGCGACGACGCAGCCGCCGAGGCTCCCCTCGGCGGCCGCGTCGAGCACGGCCTGCAGCGTGCTGCCCTCGCCGGAGGCGAGGACGACCAGTCGGGCGGACACGGGGCGAAGCCTAGGGTCTCCGGCCCGGTCGCCGCGTACGCCGTCCACAGGCTGTGCCGGGTGGAGGTGCACCGCGGCCGCCGACCGGTCAGACTCCACTCTCAGGACGCGGGCGGCGAGGACTGGAGTGGTCACCGTGGAGGTTGCTGCCGACACCCTGCAGAAGGCGCTGCGGATCAACCTCGACCCGCGGTGGTACGGGACGATCGCCGAGATCGGCGCGGGCCAGGAGGTGGCGCGCTGGTTCTTCCGGGCCGGCGGGGCCGCCGGCACCGTGGCCAAGACCATCTCCGCGTACGACATGGCCGTCAGCGACGCGGTCTACGGCCGGTCCGGGCGGTACGTCTCCAGCCAGCGGCTGCAGGCCATGCTCGACCACGAGTTCCAGCTGAACATGGAGCGGCTGGACGACAGCCGCGGCGACGCGAACGCGTTCTTCGCCTTCGCCGACACGGTCGTCGCCCGCAGCTACCAGGGCGGCAACGAGTGCCACGGCTGGATCGGGGTGAAGTTCCAGTCGCACGTCCGGGACGAGCCCAGCCAGATCGTGCTGCACGTGCGGATGCTCGACGCCGAGGCGGCGCTGCAGCAGGAGGCGCTCGGCGTCGTCGGGGTCAACCTGCTCTACGGGGCGTTCTTCCACCACCACGAGCCCGAGATCATGATCGAGAGCCTGCTCGACCGGCTGACCATCGGCCGGATCGAGATCGACATGATCCAGTTCAAGGGGATCGAGTTCCGGTCGGTGGACAACCGGCTGATGGCGCTCAAGCTGGTCCAGCTCGGCCTGTCCGGGGTGGCCATGTTCGGGCCCGACGGGGACGTGCTGCAGCCCAGCGAGGTGCTGCGCAAGCGCAACATCCTGGTCGAGCGGGGCAGCTTCCGGCCGCCGACGCTGGTGAACATCGACATGCTCGAGTCGGCGGTGGCGAAGTTCGGCCAGGACCCGGCGGTGACGGGCTCCGAGCCGCTGCTGCTCACCGAGCTGACGATGGCCAACCTGATGGCCACCGCGACCAGCGGCACGGTCAACCGGCGCGACTTCCTGGCCCGCGCCGACCTGCTCGCGGCCTGCGGGATGACCACGCTGATCAGCGACTACGTCGAATACCACCGGCTGGCGCAGTATCTCTTCGAGCGCACCACCGGCCGGATCGGGATCGTGATGGGGGTGCCGAGCCTCGTCGACGTCTTCAAGGAGAGCAACTACGCGCACATGGCCGGCGGCATCCTGGAGAGCTTCGGCCGGATGTTCAAAAATGAGCTGAAGTTCTTCGTCTACCCGGTGCTGCGCGGCGACGAGGTGGTCACCGTCGACACGGTGCAGGTCGGCCCCGAGCTGCAGTCGCTGTACGACTACCTCAACGGGCGCGGCAGCTTCGTGGACCTGGACACCTACAAGCCGGACTACCTGCCGATCCTGAGCCGGGACGTGCTCAAGCGGATCGCGACCGGCGACGAGGTCTGGGAGACGCAGGTGCCGACCGCGGTGGCCGACCTGATCAAGAAGCGCGGGTTCTTCGACTACCGCCGCCCCGAGCTCTGAGCCGCGCGGTCACGGCGCGGCGTCCGGCGGTCCGTCGGGCGTGCCGGCGTCCGGCGGCCGTGGTCAGGCGCGCCGGCGTCCGGCGGTTCGCGGCAGGCGCGCCGGCGTCCGGCGGTGGTCAGGGCGCGCCGGCGTCGGCGGTCCGGGTCGGGACGCCGCCGACTCAGGCGGTCCCGGCCGGCTTCGAAGCCGGACCGGACTGGTCCGCTGGAGCCGACCCAGCGGCCGGAGCGGGCTTGGCGGCCGCAGCGGACGCGGACGGGGCGGGCTTGCCCGGCGGGGTCGGGCTTCGCCGGCGAGGTGGGCTTCGCCGGCGAGGTGGACTTGGCCGGCGGGGTGGACTTCGCCGGCGGGGTGGGCTTGGGGGACGGGGGTGATGGGGTGGAGGGGATCATCCGGGGCGGCAGGAGGGCGGCGGTGATCGCGGCGGGCGCGCCGATCTCGAGCGCCAGCGCCAGCAGCACCCGCCACGGGGACGGGCCGACCGCGGCGAGGTAGCCGTCGCCCAGCCGGCCGCCGGCGAGCGCCGCGAGCAGCGCGAGCGCCGCGGCCGCGGCCAGCCCGGCGGCCAGCCCCCAGCCGGCGGCGCGCAGCATCCGGGGCAGCGTGCCGGCCCCGCCGGCCGGCTCCGGCGGCAGCGTCCGGACCAGCACCACGCCGGCCGCGACGCCGGCCAGCACCGGCAGCAGCAGCACCGCCCGGACCACCTCCGGCGGGGTACCGTCCTGCGGCAGCGCGGCCAGCAGCGGGAAGGCCGGCACCGGCCCGAGCACCGCGCTGAACGGCGACACCCCGGTGCCCACGCCGACCGCGAAGCCCGGCCCGGCCGCGTACGCCGCCGCCCACAGCGCCGCGTTCGGCAGCAGCAGCACGCAGCCGAGGACCAGCACCACGGTGCCGACCGGGCCGGCGTCCAGGGCGCCGGTGAGCTCGCCGACCCGGCCGGCGTGCACGCCGAGCGAGACCAGCACCAGCAGCAGCCCGGCGCCGGCCAGCCCGAGCACGGCCGCCCCGGCCGCCGCGGCCAGCGCCGGCACCCGGGCCGGCAGCACGGCGCGCAGCGCGCCGGTCAGGTCGGCGCCGCGGACCACGCCGAGGCCGCCGGCCAGCGCGGCCAGCAGCGTGGCCCCGAGGCCGGCGAGCACCGCGGCGGCGGAGACGGTGGGGGTGGCCGCGATCCGGGCCACCACCGCGGCGGTGAGCCCGTAGACCACCGCCAGCGCGCTGGTCGCCCGCGCGGCGGCCCGCAGGTCGGTGACGGTCACCGCCCGGGCCAGCGAGGCGCCGGCCCGGTGCAGCACGACGGCGGCGAGCAGGGTCAGCCCGAGCGGTACGCCGGCCACCCGGCCATCCGGCAGGCTCAGTCCGCCGCCGTGGGCGAGCAGCCAGGCGTCCGCGGCCGCCCGCACCGCGTCCGCCCCGGCGGAGCTGGACCGGGCGTCGGCCACCCAGGCGATCAGCACGACGGCGGCGAGCACCGCCAGCCCGGACAGCGCCGCCGCGAACGCGGCCAGCGCGCCGTGCACCACCACGGACGGGGATCCCGCGGCCGGACCCGGCGGGGCCGGCCGCTGCCGGTCACGCAGCACGTCCGTCACGGCGACCCACTCTGTCACCGGCTCCGCCCGTCCCTGCTCAGGCTCGCCGGGCACGGGCCGACCGCCGAGTGACGGCTCCCGCCCGCGAGTGACGACCAGCGACCCCGACCAGGGCCCGGAGCGGCATCACTCGCCGGCGTACGCCGTCACCCGCCAGCAGAAGCCGTCACTCGCCGGCGTACGCCGTCACCCGGCGGCGGGAGCGGGCGGGCGAGGCGGGTCAGCCCTGCGGGTAGCCGCCCTGGGACGGGTAGCCCTGGCCCTGGGACGGGTGCCCGGGCTGGCCGCCGGCCGGCGGGTACTCCTGCCCGTACGGGCCGCCCTGCGCCGGCTGGCCGCCGGTCGCCGGGCCCTGCGGCTGGCCGTAGCCGGGCTGCTGCTGCCCGTACCCCGGCTGCTGCTGCCCGTATCCCGGGGTGCCGCCGGGGTAGCCCCCCGGCGCCTGCTGCCCGTATCCCGGCTGCTGCTGGCCCCAGCCCTGCGGCGGCTGCTGCTGGCTCCATGGCCCGCCGGTCGGCGCGGCCGGCGCCGGCTTGCGCATCCGGCCGGTCCGCTGCAGCCAGGACAGCACCAGCACCGCGGCCGCGCCGAGCCCGACCACCAGGCCGAGCCAGACACCGATCTCGCGCTGGACCTCGCCGCCGAGGATCTCGCCGCCGGTGAGCGTGTGCACGACCAGCAGCACCGCGGCCAGCACGGCCAGCAGCGCCGGCACCGGCGACGCGGCCTTGTCGACCCCGCTGTCGGCTCCGCCGTCCGCGTCGGTCCCGGTGAGCAGCCGCGCCGCGATCAGCAGCCCGGCGACCAGCAGCAGGACCGTCGCCGCGGTGGGCACCGCGAGGTCCCAGCCCTGCACGGACAGCTCGTCGGAGAGCTCCGAGCCGGCCCACGGCAGGAAGGCGACGATGAAGGCCAGGACGGCAAGCCCCAGCCCGACCAGCTCGAGCACCGGCAGCGCCGGAGCCGAGCGGCGGGACCGCGGCGTGCTCGACGGCGGTCCGGGGGGCGTTCCGTACCCGCTCATGGACATCCTCTCGAAGGGGTGGCACAGACCGGGCGACACCCTACCCGGGGACGGCGGGCGCCAAGCCTGGCCCGCCGGCCGGGTCAGCCGCCGACGACCTCCCGGACCAGCCGGGCGGTCTCGCTGGGCGTCCGGCCGACCCGCACCCCGGCCGCCTCCAGGGCCTCCTGCTTGGCCTGCGCGGTGCCGGACGAGCCGGACACGATCGCGCCGGCGTGGCCCATCGTCTTGCCCTCCGGCGCGGTGAAGCCGGCCACGTAGCCGACCACCGGCTTGGTCACGTTGGCCCGGACGAACTCGGCCGCCCGCTCCTCCGCGTCCCCGCCGATCTCGCCGATCATCACGACGACCTCGGTCTCCGGGTCGTCCTGGAAGGCGGCCAGGCAGTCGATGTGGGTGGTGCCGATGACCGGGTCGCCACCGATGCCGACGGCCGTGGAGAAGCCGATGTCGCGCAGCTCGTACATCATCTGGTACGTCAGCGTGCCCGACTTGGAGACCAGCCCGATCCGGCCGGCCTGGGTGATGTCCGCCGGGATGATCCCCGCGTTGGAGCGGCCGGGGGTGATCAGGCCGGGACAGTTGGGCCCGATGATCCGGGTCGTCCCGGCCCGCTGCGAGCGGGCGAAGAACGCGGCGGTGTCGTGCACCGGGATGCCCTCGGTGATGACCACCACCAGCGGCACCGCGGCGTCGATGCTCTCCTCCACCGCGGCCCGGGCGAAGCGCGGCGGCACGAAGACCACCGACACGTCCGCGCCGGTCTCCTTCACCGCGTCCCCGACCGTGCCGAAGACCGGGATGCCGTCGACCTGCTCGCCGGCCTTGCGCGGGTTGACCCCGCCCACGATGGTGGTGCCGGCGGCGACCATGCGGCGGGTGTGCTTCATGCCCTCCGAGCCGGTCATGCCCTGGACGATGATCCGGGAGGATTCGGTCAGGAAGATCGACATCAGCGCGCTCCCGCCAGCTCCGCGACGCGCTCGGCGGCGCCGTCCATGGTGTCCACCTGCTCGACCCGGGGCAGCGCGGCCTCGGTGAGGATCCGCCGCCCCTCCTCGGCGTTGTTGCCGTCCAGCCGGACCACCAGCGGCAGCGTCACCGCCTCGTCCCGGGACTCGAGCAGCCGGAAGGCCTGGACGATCCCGTTCGCCACCTCGTCGCAGGCGGTGATGCCGCCGAAGACGTTCACGAACACCGCGCGGACGGCCGGGTCGGCCAGGATGATCTCCAGCCCGTTGGCCATCACGTCGGCGTCGGCGCCGCCGCCGATGTCCAGGAAGTTGGCGGGGCGGACGCCGCCGTGCCGCTCCCCCGCGTACGCCACCACGTCGAGGGTGGACATGACCAGGCCGGCGCCGTTGCCGATGATGCCGACCTCGCCGTCCAGCTTGACGTAGTTGAGGTCCTTCTCCTTGGCCCGCTGCTCCAGCGGGTCGTCGGCGCCCGGGTCGGCGAACGCGGCGACCGTCTCGGCGTGCCGGAAGTCGGCGTTGCCGTCCAGCGTCACCTTGCCGTCCAGCGCGACGACCCGGCCCTCCGGCGTGCGGACCAGCGGGTTGACCTCGACCAGCGTCGCGTCCTCGGTGGTGAACGTCTCCCACAGCTTGACCAGCACGTCGACGATCTGGTCGCGCAGGTCGGCCGGGAAGCCGGCGGCGTCCGCGATCTCGGCCGCCTTGGCCGCGTCCACGCCGTCGAGCGGGTCGACCGGGATCCGGGCCAGCGCCTCCGGCCGCTCCACCGCGAGCTGCTCGATCTCCATGCCGCCCTCGACCGAGGCCATCGCCAGGAACGTCCGGTTGGCCCGGTCGAGCAGGAACGACACGTAGTATTCCGCCGCGATGTCGCTCGCCTCGGTGACCAGCACCCGGCGGACCACGTGGCCCTTGATGTCCAGGCCGAGGATGCCGCTCGCCTTCTGCGCCGCCTCGTCCGGCGTCTCCGCCAGCTTCACCCCACCGGCCTTGCCCCGGCCGCCGGTCTTGACCTGAGCCTTCACCACCACGGGGCCGCCGATGCGGGCGGCCGCCGCCTGCGCCTGCTCGGGGGTGTCGGCCACCTCCCCGGGCAGCACGGGCACGCCGTGCGCAGCGAAGAGCTCCTTCGCCTGGAATTCGTAGAGGTCCACCGGAACCCATCTCTCGTGCGGACACCATTGTCGCCGGGGCACCCTGCCGCGCTCCCGCCCGGGAGGGTAGCGACCGGACGGTCCGATGACCCCGTCGGCTGCGTCACACCGCAGCGATTCGTGCAGGTCCGGGCGGTCCCGCCGGGACTGTCAGGGTCACCGCCTAGGGTGCAGCACCGTGGGCCTGGACGTGTCGCACGTGACCTCGGCTCCGGTGGGGGCGCCGGAGCCGGGCGGGCCGCCGCGCCCGGACCGCGACCGGCGCCGGCCCGGGCCGGGCGCGGTGCTGGCCTGGGCCTCGGTCGGCCCGGCGCTGCTGGTCGCCGGCTGGCTGGTCGCGGTCTACCCGCTGGCCTACGCGGGGCGCGCGACGCCGCTGCTCGCGCTGCTGGCCGCGGTGCCGGTCGTCGGGCTGGTGCTGGTCGCGGCCCGGCGGCTGCCGCCGATCGCCGGCGCCACCTGGGGGCCGGTGCTCGGCACGGTGGCGATCGCGGCCGCCTTCACCGGCTTCACGCTGGCCCACGCCTCCGGTCACGTCGTGCTGCGCCGCGACCCGGCGGTGTACGGGTTGCTCGCCCGCTGGATCGCCGACTCCGGCGCGCTGCTGATCCCGGCCCGGCTCGACCTCGTCGGGGGCGCCGACGGCGCGGTGACGGCCACCGCCCAGGGGCTCTACCTGGCCGACGGCGGCGACCTGACCGCCCAGTTCATGTCCGGCACCGCGCTGACCTTCGCGCCGGCCGGCTGGGGCGCCGGCTGGGGCGCGATCCTGTCCATGCCGGCGCTGATCGGCGGCTGCGGGATCCTCGCGGTGGCCGGGCTCGCCGGCCGGCTGCTCGGGCCGCGCTGGGCGCCGGCCGCGGCGGCCGCGCTCGCGCTGACCCAGCCGATGCTGCTCACCAGCCGGTCGACGTACAGCGAGCCGGTCACCCAGCTGCTCCTCTTCGCCGGCGCCGGCCTGCTGGTCGACGCGGTGCGCTCCCGGCAGCGGCCGCTGGCCGCGCTGGCCGGCCTGCTCATCGGGCTCAACCTGCTGATCCGCATCGACGCCCTGCGCGAGCTGGCGCTGGTCGTGGTGGTGGTGGCCTGGCTGGCGCTGCGCCGGCACCCCTGCTGGTGGCCGCTCGCCCTCGGCACCCTGGCCGGCGCGGCGTACGGCGTGGTGGACGCCTTCGGCCCGGCCCAGCCCTACCTGGCCGACCTGCTGGAGCGGATCCGGCCGGTGGCCGCGGCGCTGTTCGGGCTGGTCGTGCTGGCCGCGGTCGCGGTGCCCCTGGCCCGGCGGGTCACCCCCTGGCTGCTGTCCCGGTCGTGGTGGCCGCGGGCGCGGACGGCGGCGGCCGGGCTGGCCGCGGCCGGCGTGGCCGGGGTGCTCGGCTGGCTGCTGGTCCGCCCACTGCTGTGGGAGGGCCGGGGCACCTTCGCGGCCCGGAAGTTCATCGAGGCGCTGCAGCGGGAGCAGGGCATCCCGGTGGACGGGCCGCGCAACTACGCCGAGCAGTCGGTGCGCTGGACGAGCTGGTATGTGGGGTGGCCGGTGCTGGCGCTGGCCGCGGTCGCCGCGGTGCTGCTGACCTGGCGGGCGGTGCGGGGCGACGCGGCCGCGGGCTGGTGGGCGCTCGGGCTCGGGCTGCCGCTCGGGTCGGCGCTGTCGGTGCTGGACAACCCGGCGATCACGCCGGACCACCCGTGGGCGGACCGCCGGCTGGTGCCGACCGTGCTCCCGGTCGTGCTGCTGCTGGCGCTGTGGAGCGTGGCCACGCTGGCGCGCGCCCTGCGCGCTGCCGGCGAGCCGGGCGCCGGCGGGGCCCGGCGGCGCCGGCTGTCCCCGGCGACGGGCCGGCGGGCCGGGGTCGCCGTCGTGGTGGTCGGCCTGCTGCTGGTCCTGGTCCCGGCCGGGTTCGGCTCCCGCGGGCTGTACGACGCCCGGACCGAGGCGGGCGAGCCGGCCGCGGTCGACCGGGCCTGCGCCGCGTTCGCGCCCGGCGACGTGGCGCTGCTGGTGGACGCGCGGGCCCGCCAGGAGTGGACCGCGGTGCTGCGGGAGGCCTGCGACGTGCCGGCCTTCGCCCTCCCCGGGCTGGCGACCGACCGCTCGGCGACCCGCGGCGAGGTGATGGACGTGGCCGCCCGGGTCCGGGCCGCCGGCCACCGCCCGGTGCTGGTCGCGCAGTCGGCCGAGCCGCTGCCCCGGCTCACCGACCGGCCGGCCCGGCAGGTCGTCGACCTCGACACCGAGGAGCACCAGCGGCTGCTGCGCCGCCCGCCGAGCGAGCTGGCGCCGCTGTCGATCGAGCTGTGGCTGGCCGAGCCGGACTGACCTAGACCGGCTGGGTGGCGACGTGCTCGCGGACCCAGTCGACGATCGAGGCGGTGGTCGCGCCCGGGGTGAAGATCTTCGCCACCCCCAGCTCCTCCAGCGAGCCGATGTCGTCGGCCGGGATGATCCCGCCGCCGAAGACCACGACGTCGTCCGCGCCGCGCTCGTGCAGCAGCTCGACCACCCGCTTGAAGAGCGTCATGTGCGCACCGGACAGCACGGACAGGCCGACCGCGTCGGCGTCCTCCTGGATGGTGGTCTCCACGACCTGCTCGGGCGTCTGGTGCAGCCCGGTGTAGATGACCTCCATGCCCGCGTCGCGGAGCGCGCGGGCGACCACCTTGGCACCCCGGTCGTGCCCGTCGAGGCCCGGCTTCGCCACGACCACCCGGATCCGTCCGCTCACGTGTCCTCCGTCGCCCGGGCGCGCCACCACGGTGGGGTCGCGCCCCTGCCGCGCAGCGTACCTAGCCGCCCACTGCCGCCGGTCGGCGCGCACCCCGCCCGCCGAGCGCGGTCCAGGCCAGCACGGCCATCGCGAGGCCGGCCAGCAGGGTGCCGACCCCACCCGCGCTCGGCCCGATGACCGGCGACCTCGCCACCAGCAGCCAGGCGGCCAGGCCCTCGGAGAGCAGCACCGCGGCCAGCCCGGCGTAGGCACCCACGACCGCGAGCCGCGGCCGCAGGGTGGCGGAGATCACGGCCCAGATCATCGCGCCGAGCGCGACCACGAGCGCGCCCAGCAGGTCCAGGCCGGAGCGCTCCGGCAGCGTCGGGGTGCCCGGCGCGATGCTCGACGCGTACGGCGCCATGCCGAGGACCAGCGCGGCCAGCACCCCGACGGCCAGACCCCAGGCGGCCAGCCGCGGCCGGAGCGGGTCGAGGCCGCCGTCGTCCTCCATCACCGTGCGCGGCCACGCGGCGGCGGCGAGCACCGCGGCGACGACCAGCAGCGCGTAGCCGGCGGCCAGCACCAGCAGCCCGGCGGCGACCTCGTAGCGGGCGCTGGTGCCGATGCCGAGCGGCAGGTCCAGGGTGGTGCGCGAGCCGGTGTCGGTGAGCGCGAGCGTGCGCAGCAGCAGGCCGGCGGCGAGCGTGCCGGCAGGGAACAGCGCGGCCAGGGCGAGCCGGGGCAGCCGGCCCCGGACGGCCAGCACGCCGGCCGCGGCGGCGACCGCGACCAGCGGGAGCACCGGGACGAAGCCGAAGAGGTTGCCGGCGCCGCCGAGGTCCTGGCCGCCCGAGCGGGCCAGCGGGAAGGCGGGGGCGACCAGCAGCAGGACGGCGGCGCCGAGCGCGGCGGCGCCGGCCGCGCGGGCGAGCGCCGGCACCGGGCCGACGACCAGCCCCGGGCCGGGCGGCGGCGGGATCGCCGGCCGGCCACCCTTCTTGCCCGGCTTCGCCGCGCCCGCCTTCGCCGCGCCCGCCTTCGCCGCCTTCGCCCGGCGGGCCTCGCCGTGCCTGTCTTCGCTCCGGCAGGCTTCGCCCCCGCCGCCTTCGTCCCGGCGGGCTTCGCCGCGCCGGGCTTCGCAGCGCCGGCCTTCACCGCGCCGGGCTTCGCCGCGCCGGCCTTCACCGCGCCGGCCTTCGCTCCGGCGGCGTCCGCCGCGACCGGCTTCGCCGCGCCCGCCGCCTCGCCCGCAGGGCTCCCGCCTTCCCGCGTCCGCCTCGCCCGCGCCCGCCTCGGCCGCGCCGGCCTTGGCCGCGCCGCGCCCCGCCTTCGCCGCGCCGGCATTGCCTCCCGCCGCGCCCGCCTCGCCGTCGGCGGCGCCGGCGGCGTGGCCTCCGGCCGGTCGACCCGCCCGCCGCGGCCGCACCGCCGTCGGCCGCCGACTCGCGCTCCGCCGCGGCCGCGGGAGGCGGGGTGGGGGCCGGGAGTCCGGGCCGCCGGGTGGCCGCGAGGCGGCCGGGGGAGCCTTCCGGGGCGTGCTCACGGGCGCCGACGCTAGCAAGCCCGGCGACCCGGCCCGCGCGCCGTACCGGCCCTCGATCACGCTGAGTCGCCAGAAGTGCAGGCTGCGTGCCCGTTCGAGCGGATCCGTGTCCCGGATGGGGACGGATCGGCCGCGGACAAGGGATGATCGAGACCTTCCGCGGGTACGGGGACATCCCGGATACGTACTCGAGCGAGGCGGCAATGGCGCTGGAGCGGCTGGAGCGGGTGGTCGCCACGACGCAGGCGGCCTCCCGCGGCGTGCGCAGCGTGGCCTCGCTCGCCGGCCTGCGCGGCTGCGGCACCGAGGTCGCCTGGCTCGCCGCGCACGCTCTGCTCTACCCGCTCGGCTTCGGCACCGGCCGGCCGCCGACCGACCTCGACCCGCACCGGACCGACCACCTCACGCCGCGGCAGCGCGGGCTGGTCCTGCACGACCTGACCGCCGCGGCCACGCCGATCCTGCTGGTGCACGGCCTGGGCGACAACCGGTCGGTGTTCACGCTGCTGCGCCGGTCGCTGCGCCGTCGCGGGTTCGGCCGGATCCGGACGGTCAACTACAGCGTGTTCACCTCCGACGTACGGACCGCCGCCGGCGCGCTGGGCCGGGCGGTGCAGGAGCTGTGCGAGCAGACGGGCTACGAGCGGGTGCACGTGGTCGCGCACTCGCTGGGCGGCGTGATCGCCCGCTACTACGTCCAGCGGCTCGGCGGCGACGCCCGGGTGCACACGCTGGTCACCCTCGGCGCACCGCACGGCGGCACCCGGTCCGCGCGGCTGCTCCCGCTGCCGCTGTGCCGGCAGCTGCGTCCCGGCTCCGCGCTGCTGGCCGAGCTGGACCGGCCGGCGCCCGGCTGCGGGACCCGCTTCGTCGCGGTGTGGAGCGACCTGGACCAGCTGATCTACCCGAAGCGGCATGCCCGGCTGGCCCACCCGGACCTGGACTCCCGCAACGTGCTGATCCGCGGCATCGGGCACACCTCGCTGCCCGCCGACGGGCGGGTCGCCCGGGTGGTCGCGCGCGCCCTCACGCACCTCGACCAGGACGGCTCGGCGCGCCGGCGGGCGGACGGGGTCGACATACCTCTGCGGCCCGATCGGACACGCCCAGCAGCCGAATGCGCACGGAAGGGCATGTCGGCAGCGCCATTCGGGTGACAACCCTTACGGATGTTTGCCTTCCCGACGGCTCCCGATTACGGTCCGGTCTCGGCGCTCAGCCGGATCAAGATCGGCACACGGCGTCACCGGTCGGGCTCTCGGACGAAGGGTTGTCTCGTTGTCGCGTCACCGCCGGCCCGAGGGCCGACACCGCGCGCACAAGCCGCCCGCCAACAAGGCCCCTGCGGTCCTCGCGTCCGCCGTCGTCGGCGCGACCGCCGCCGCGCTGTCCACCGCCGCCGCGTCGGGTGACGGCATCCAGGCGATGGCCGCGAGCGTGACCGCGCTGCAGGCGCCGGTGCCGGACACCGCCCTGGGCATGGGCGGCCCGGAGCCGCTGCCGGCGGACGTCGCCGCCGAGGTGCCGATGAACGGGCGCACCCTGCTGGCCGCCACCGCCGCCAAGGGCCGGGTCGCGACGATCCAGGCCACCCGCGCCGCCCGGGCCCGGCAGATCGCGCTGATCGAGGCGGCCCGGCCGAAGTGGCTGCTGCCGCTGCCGAAGACCGCCTTCCGGGTCTCCTCCTGCTTCGCGCCGCGGTGGGGCAGCTTCCACTACGGGCTGGACATGGCGGCGCCCGGCGGCACCCCGTTCTACGCGGCCGGCGACGGCGTCGTGCTCGAGGCCGGCCCGATGGGCGGGTACGGCAACGTGATCATGATCGAGCACCCGGACGGCACGATCACGGTGTACGGCCACGAGGAGCGGCTCTTCGTCGAGAAGGGCGAGAAGGTCAAGGCCGGCCAGCTCATCGGCCAGGTCGGCAACCTCGGCCAGAGCACCGGCTACCACCTGCACTTCGAGGTGCGGGTCGGGGACGTCAACGGGGAGAAGATGGACCCGGTCGACTGGCTGGAGGAGCGCGGCATCCGGCTCGCGGGCTGCGGGCTCTGACCGCCCGCCGCCGGGGCGACGGACCCCGCGGCGCGGGCCGGCGGGACGGCCCCGGCAGGATGGTGGACGTGGACTCCTCGGCACGGCTGCGCGCGTCCGGCGCCTCCGCGTCCGCGGACGGGTCCGGCGATGCCGCGGCGCCCGGCCCCACCGACGACACCACCGCCACCGACCGGGCCGCCGACGCCACTGGCGCCGCCGGCGCCGGCGACGGGTCCGGCGGGTGGTGGGCCCGGGCCGTACGAGCCGGTCGGGCGGCCATCGGTGGCGGACCGGAGCCCGGACCGCCGCCGGGGTGGGCCTGGCTCGTCCGGGGCTGGCTGGTCAGCCGGGCGCTGACCTTCCTCCTCCTGATCCCGGAGCGGAACATCCTCGGCGACGTCCGCTACTACGGCCGCCAGCTGGAGTCGCTCTTCGGCGCCACCCCGGTCACCGAGGTGCTCCGCGAGTATCCGGCGCCCGCGCTGGCCGTCTTCTCCCCGCCCTGGTGGCTCAGCGGCGGCGGCGAGAAGCCGTACCAGGCCGGCTTCGTGCTGCTCATGGTGGCCATCGACATCGCCTTCACGGTCGCGCTGTGGCGGGCGTCCGGCCGCCGGCCCAGCCCCGGCGTCCGGGTCTGGCTGGTGCTGGTGCCCTGCCTCGGCCCGCTCGTCTTCACCCGCTTCGACCTGGTGTCGGCCACGCTGGCCGGGGCCGCGCTGCTCGCCCTGGCCGCCCGCCGGCCGCTCGGCGCCGGCCTGCTCGCCGCGGCCGGGGCGGCGGTCAAGCTGTGGCCGGCCGTGCTGGCCCCGGCGCTGCTGCTGCACCGGGACCGCCCGGGGCGGGTGCTCGCCGGGTTCGCCGGCCTCGGCGCCGTCGCGGTGGCGGCGACGGTGGCCGGCGGCGGCACGACCCGGCTGCTGTCCCCGCTGACCTGGCAGGGCGACCGCGGGCTGCAGATCGAGACGATCTGGGCGGTGCCGCTGCTGTGGGGCCGGGCGTTCAGCCCGGACACCTGGTCCACGCCGTACACCCGCTTCTTCGCCTTCCAGGTGGAGGGACCGGGCGCCGCCGCGCTGATCACGCTGTCCACGGTCGCCACGGTGGCCGCGGTGGGGCTGCTGTGCTGGCTGTGGTGGCGGGCCTGGCGCACCGGCACCCCGGCCGGCCTCGCGCTGGTCGGCCTGCTCGGGCTCGCCGCCGCCTGCCTGCTGATCCTGCCGAACAAGACGCTGAGCCCGCAGTACCTGCTCTGGATCGGCGGGCTGCTGGCCGCGCTCGGCGCGGTGGTGCCGGACGAGCCGCTGCTCCCCCGGCTCAACCTGCTGGTCGTGGTCAGCTGCCTGCTGACCCAGGTGCTCTACCCGCTCGGGTACGGGATGCTGACCGGCCCGCACTGGTCCAACGCGATCGGCGCGGCGCTGCTGACCGCCCGCAACGGGCTGCTGATCGCCATCACCGTGCTCGTCATCGCCCGGGTGGTGCGCCTGACGAGGCGGGCATGAGGGACGACCGCTGGACCGCCGGCTCCCGCGCCGCCGACGCCGCGCTGCTGCTGGCCGTGCTCGTCGCCGGCTCGGTCAGCCGGCACGCCGTCTACAACCCGGTCGGCGTGGTCATCCTGGTGCTCTCGGTGGCCGGCCTGGCCGCGGCGGTCTGGCTCGGCGCCGGCCGGGGCGGCCCGTCCCGGCTCGGCGTCCTGGTCGCGCTGGCCGGCGCGCTGGTCGCGCAGGTGCTCAAGCCGCCGTACATGAACGTGGACCACCGCACCTGGGCGCTGCGCGCCGGCATCTACGTCGCGATGGCGGTGACGGTGCTGGCCGCGGTCCCGCTGCTGCGCCGCAGCGCGGCGGTCGCCTGGACCGCGGTCGGCGCCACCGGCGTCGCGTACGGGCTGGTGATCGCCGGCAGCGAGCCGCTGATCGACGTCTGGCCGATCCTGCAGGGCGCGGCCCGGGGGGTCGTCGAGGGCCGCAACCCGTACGAGATGACGTTCGTGGGCGTCCCCCCGGGGCAGGTGGACGACTGCTTCAACTACCTGCCCGGCACGTTCCTGGTGCCGCTGCCGGGGCGGCTGCTGACCGGCGACGTCCGGTACGCCGAGGCCGCGGTGCTGCTGGCCGGCGTCGCCGCGCTGGTCTGGTACGCGGTGCGGCGCCGGTCCGGGACGGCGACCGCGCTCGCCGTGCTGGCCGGGGTGCTGCCGGGCTCGCTCTACGACGTGCAGCAGGCGTGGAACGAGACGATCATCTTCGGGTCGCTGGCCGCGGCCGGCGTGCTGGTCGCGGTGCGCAAGCCGTGGTGGGCCGCGGCCGCGCTGGCGGTGGCGCTGTGCACGAAGCAGCACGTGGTGCTGCTGCTGCCGCTGTGGGCGCTGTGGCCGGCCTTCGGCCCGCGCCGGGCGGTGGCCGCCGCGGCCGGGGCGGGCGCGGTCATGCTGCCCTGGTTCCTGGCCGACCCGGGCCGCTTCTGGCACTGCGTGGTCGACTTCTTCGTCGACCTGCCGGCCCGGGACGACTCGCTGTCGGTGTGGCAGCTGGTCCCCGGCCCGCTGCGCACGCTCGCCGTGCTCGCGCTGGTGGCGGTCGCGTACGTGCTCGCGGTGCGCGGGCTGCCCCGCACGCCGGGCGGCCTGCTGCTCGGCTCCGGGCTGGTGCTGGCCGCCTTCGCGCTGGCCAACAAGCAGAGCTTCCTCAACCAGTGGCTGCTGGCCGCCCAGCTGGTGGTGGCCGGCCTCAGCCTGGTCGCCGCGAGCACCCGGCCGACCCGCACCGTCCCGCTGCCCAGCGCCGAGACCGTCCCCGGGTCCCGGGGCGGTGACTAGCCGGTGTCCGGGACCGGGCCGGGCCCGCCGCGGCCGGCGCTGCTCGCGGCGTTCCGGGACGCCGCGGGACTCACCCAGGAGCAGGCGGCCGCCCGGGCCGGCCTGAGCGTCCGCGGGTTGAGCAACCTGGAGCGCGGCCTGGTGGCCCGGCCGCGCCGGTCGTCGCTGGAGGCGCTGGCCACCGCGCTCGGGCTGACCGAGCGGGACCGCCGGCGGTTGATCGACAGCTACCGGGCCGCGCCGGATGGCGGGACGGCGCCGGAGTGGCACGGACCGCGCAGCCCGCTGCGGGAGCTCGTCGGCCGGCAGGCCGAGCTGGCCGAGCTGGGCCGGGCGCTGCGGGAGCACGACCTGGTCACCGTCACCGGCCCGGCCGGCTGCGGCAAGACGGTGCTCGCGCTGGCCGCGGCCGCCGGCAGCGGGCAGCCGGTGACCGTGCTCGGCCTGGCCTCGCTGGCCGCGGCCGAGCAGATCCTGCCGGCGCTGACCACGACGCTGCAGCTGCGGGTCGCGACGGCCGCGGCGATGCCGGACGCGGTCGAGCAGGCGCTGTCCGGCCGCCGGCAGCTGCTCGTGGTCGACAACGCCGAGCACCTCGCCGGTCCGGTCGCCGACCTGCTGCTGCGCC
The DNA here is from genome assembly GCA_963849885.1 of uncultured Actinomycetota bacterium. Classification (GTDB taxonomy): domain Bacteria; phylum Actinomycetota; class Actinomycetes; order Mycobacteriales; family CADCTP01; genus CADCTP01. The sequence goes on from CAWKIV010000006.1 coordinate 737,632, forward strand.
TGCGCGGCGGCTGCCCGGCGCTGACCGTGCTGGTCACCTCGCGAGTGCCGCTGGGGCTGTCGGAGGAGCTGGTCTGGCGGCTGCTGCCGCTGCAGGCCCCGACCGGCGACGCGGACGACCGGGCGCCGGCGGCCGAGCTGTTCCGGCGCCGGGCCCGGGCGGCGCTGCCGAGCGCCGACCTGTCCGACGCCGCGGCGGTGGGGCGGATCTGTCGCGGGCTGGACGGGCTGCCGCTGGCGCTGGAGCTGGCCGCCGCCCGGGTCCGGGCGCTGCCGGTGCCCGAGCTGGCCGACCGGCTCGAGCGGGGCGACGACCTGCTCACCTCCGCGGTGCCGGGGCCGGGCGGCCGGCGCACGCTGGAGCAGACGATCGACTGGTCGTACCGGCTGCTGGACGAGGACGAGCAGCGGGCGCTGGCCCAGCTGTCGGTCCTGCGCGGCGCGTTCGGGCCCGAGGTGGTCGAGGCGGTGGTCTCGGTCCGCGGCAACCCGGTGGCGATCGCCGCCCAGCTGGTGGACCGGTCGATGCTGCTGGTCGAGCCCGGCGGCCGGTACGCGATGCTCCGCACCATCGGCGGCTACGCCGCCCGGCGGCTGGCGGAGTCCGGCGAGCTGCCCGCCACCCGCGGCCGGCACCTCGACCACTGGCTGGAGCGCGGCCGCCGGCTGGCCGCGGTCGCCGGCTTCGGCGACCGGCTGGAGGCGGCCCACCTGCTGTCGGCCGACCTCACCGACGCCGAGCAGGCGATGGCGGGCGGCCTGGACCTCGACCGCGGGGTGGCCGTGGTCGAGCTGGCCCACCTGCTGCTGGACTGCTGGAACGTCGCCCCCGGGTACGCCGCGCACGGCGAGCGCTGGCTGGCCACCGTCGACGGGCTCGGCGACCGCTGCCCGCCGCGGCTGCGGGCGCTCGCCCGGACCGGCCGGGGCCAGCTGCTGTCGCTGCTCGGCGACCGGCCGGGCGGCCTCGCCCAGCTGCAGGCCGGCCTCGCCGACGCGGCCGCGCTCACCGCCGACGAACGGCTGGACCTGCTCGGCATGACCGCCCAGGTGGAGAACAGCCTGCTCGACCCGGCCGCGGTGGCCCGGGCCGACCAGCTGGTCGCGGCCACGGCCGGCGGCCCGCCGGGCGACCAGCTCGCCGCGGCGCTCGGCACCGCCGTCCAGATCGACCTGGACTGGGGCCGGCTGGACCGGGCCGCGGCCGGCTGCGACCGGGTGGCCGAGCTGGTGCGGACGACCAGCGGCTGGCTGGCCGCCGGCCACCAGGCCCAGCGGGCCGAGCTGGCCGCGCAGCGCGGGGAGGTGGCCGCGGCCCGGGAGGCGCTGCGGCAGGCGGTGGCCGCGGCCACCGGCATCGGCCCGGCACGGTGGTCCCGGCTGCGGATGACCGTCGCCGAGGTGCTGCTCGCGCTGGACTCCCCCGAGGCGGCGTACGAGCACACGTCCGTGGCGCTCCGCGCGCCCGAGGCGGAGGCGCCCGAGCTGCACCGTCGGACGCAGGCCCTGCAGGTGCCGAGGGCCGAGGCGCTGCGCCGGCTCGGCCGTCCCGGCGCGGCCGCGGCGCTGCGGGCCGGGCTGGAGGCCGTGCGGGCCGACCGGCTGCTGGGTGTCGGGCTGGCGGCGGTGCTGGTGACCGCGGCGGTCGGCCAGGACGCCGGGGACGCCACGGCGGCGGAGCTGGCCGCCGACTGGCAGCGGGTCCGGCTGGCGCTCGGCCGGCCGGTCCCGGTCGGGTACCGGGCGGCCGCGCGGGACCTCGGCCTCGACCTCGCCGCGGGGGACCCGCTGCGGGCGCGGCCGGCCGCGGCGGAGCTGGCCGACCTGCTCGACCGGGCGGCCCGGACGGCCCGGGCGGTCGCCGGGAGCTGATGGCGGTGGCACCGACAGGGACGTGCCGGCGCCACCACCGCGCATGATCCGACCATCCCGGCCGCGATCCCGACAGGAAGATCCACCGGCACTTTCCCGGCACTTCCGGGAGCCGGGCCGGGGCCGCCCCGGCCACCCCGACCGCCCGGCCGCGCGGAGGGGCTGCGGAATGTCGGGGGCTCCCTCTAATGTCCCCGGTGGTTCCGCCACCCCCGACCCAGGAGCACCGATGATCCGGACGATCCCGCGCCGACGGCGACTGGCCACCGCCGGCGCCGTCCTCGCGACCGCTCTCCTCGCCCCGGTGGTCACCACCGCCCCGGCGCAGGCCGAGACGGTCCCCGGGCAGCCCGACTACACGCTGACGATCCTGCACAACAACGACGGCGAGTCACAGCTGATCAGCGCCCAGGACCAGCCGGACTACGGCGGCATCGGCCGGTTCGCCGCGCTGGTCGACCAGCTGCGCCGGGAGGCCACCACCGGGCATCACAAGCCGGGCCAGGCCCGCAAGCGTGGCGAGATCATGCTGTCGTCCGGGGACAACTTCCTGGCCGGGCCCGAGTTCACCGCCAGCCTCCGCAAGGGCGTCCCGTTCTACGACGCGCTCGCGCTCAAGGAGATCGGCTACGACGCGACCACCATCGGCAACCACGAGTTCGACTTCGGGCCGGAGGTGCTCGCCGACTTCATCGAGAGCTTCGGCGACGACGCGCCCCCCTTCGTGTCGGCGAACCTCGACCTCTCCGGCGAGCCGAGGCTGGCGGCGCTGGCCCGCTCCGGCGACATCGTGTCCAGCACGGTGCTCAGTGACCGCGGCGAGCGGATCGGCATCGTCGGTGCCACCACGCCGCTGCTGCCGGCGATCTCCAGCCCGCGCAACGTCCGGGTGCTCGCCGACGTGGCCGGCATCGTGCAGCGCCAGGTGGATGCGCTCACCCGGCGCAGCGTCAACAAGATCATCCTGGTCAGCCACCTGCAGAGCGTCGAGGAGGACCGCGCGCTCGTCCCGCAGCTGCGCAACGTCGACGTCGCGATCGCCGGCGGTGGCCACGAGCTGCTCGCCAACGACGGCGACCTGCTGGTGCCCGGCGACGTGCGCACGACCGACCCCACGACCGGCCAGCCCTATCCGTACCCGATCCCGGCCACCGACAGCACCGGTGCCGCCGTGCCGATCGTGACCACGGCGGGCGACTACAAGTACGTCGGCCGCCTCGAGGTGACGTTCGACCCGACCGGCAAGATCCTCCAGCTCGGCACGGACAGCGGCCCGGTGCGCGTCTCCGGCGTGGCGCCGGACGCGGTGGCGCCGGACCCGGTGGTGCAGGAGACCGTGGTCGCGCCGGTGAGCGCCTTCGTCGACACGCTGGCGACCAACGTGGTGGCGCAGTCCGCGGTCGCCCTGGAGGGCCGCCGGGATCCGGGGGTCCGCACCCAGGAGACCAACCTCGGCAACCTGCTCGCCGACGCCCTGCTCTACACGGGACAGCAGCGGGCCGCCGAGTTCGGCGTCGCCCCGCCGCAGGTCGCCCTGCAGAACGGCGGAGGCATCCGGAACAACTCGCTCATCCCGGCCGGACCGGTCAGCGAGCTGGACACCTTCTCGATCGCGGCGTTCTCCAACTTCGTCTCGGTGGTGCCGGACGTGCCGCGGGCGCAGTTCAAGGAGATCCTGGAGAACGCGGTGTCCCGGGTCCCGGTCGCGGACGGGCGGTTCGCGCAGGTGGCGGGCTTCCGGTTCACCTACGACGCGACCCAGCCGGCCCAGGTGGTCGACGACGCCGGCACCGTGCTCACCCCGGGCAGCCGGGTCCGCTCGGTGGTGCTGGACGACGGCACGGTGATCGTCCAGGACGGCGCCGTGGTCGCCGGCCCGGGCATCTCGGTGGCGACGAACGACTTCAGCGCCCGCGGCGGCGACCAGTACCCGTTCCGCGGCCTGCCGTTCACCTCGGTCGGCACCACGTACCAGGCGGCTCTGGCCGAATACCTGGCGGAGGGCCTCGGTGGGCAGATCACCGCGGCCGACTACCCGGAGGGTGGCGAGGGGCGGATCGTCCGCGCCGCCTGACCCGGATACGGCGGGGCCGGCCCGGTTCGGGCCGGTCCCGCCGCGGGGGTCCGGATCGGGCTAGCGTCAGCCCATGGGCGACACCCACCTCGTCAGGCTCCCGGACGGCCGGCAGGTCGCGTACGCCGACCACGGCGACCCGACCGGGCCGGTCGTGCTCAGCTGTCACGGCACGCCGGACTGCCGGCTGATCGACTCGCGGCTGGTCGACCTGGTCGGCCGCCTGGGCCTGCGGCTGCTGGTGCCGGACCGGCCCGGCTTCGGGCAGTCCGACCCGAAGCCCGGCCGCGGCCTCCTCGACTGGCCCGCCGACGCCGCCGGCCTGCTCGACGCGCTCGACGTGGGCCCGTTCGCGGTGGTGGGCGCCTCCGGCGGCGGGCCGTACGCGGTCGCCTGCGGGGTCGCGCTCGCCGACCGGGTGAGCCGGGTCGCCCTGGTCGCGCCGGCCGAGCCCGACGACGCGCCGGCGCACGGCTTCGTGCCGCGCGACCCGGCGGCGCTGCGGGAGCGCGGCGAGACCATGGCCCGGCTGCTGCGGGACGACCCGGCCGGCTTCTACGCGCTGGTCGCCCCCGACCTCTCCGAGACCGACCGGGAGCTGGAGGAGGCGATGGACCGGGCGACCTTGGATCGGGCCACCGAGACGTTCCGGGAGGCGTTCCGCCAGGGCGCCGACGCGTACGTCGAGGACCACCTGATCGTCGGCGGTGCGTGGAGCGACCTGCTCCCCCGGCTGGCCCGGCCGACCCGGGTCTGGCAGGGCGAGGACGACAACAACGTGCTCGCGGACTCGACCCGGTGGCTCGCCGAGCGCATCCCGGGAGCCGAGCTGACCCTGCTCCCCGACGCCGGGCACGCGCTGGGCGCCGACCTCGACGCGGCGGACGAGGTCATGGCGGAGGTCTTCCGCTGGCTGGTCTCCCGGCCCGGGACAGCGGCGTGACCGGCGTGCTGGCGGCGGCCCGGGCGCACCGGCGCGAGCACGCCGCCGCCATCCTCGCCGACTTCGGCACGCTGCTGGCGCTGGACAACGTGACCGGTGACGTGCCCGCGCTGCGCCGCAACGCGGCGGAGATCGTGGCCCGGTTCCGGGCCCGCGGCGCGGAGGTCGAGGCGGTCGGCCCGGAGGGCGTCGCGCCGCTGGTGGTCGGCCGGATCCCGGCCCGGCCCGGGGCGCCCCGGCTGGGCGTCTACGTGCACTACGACGGCCAGCCGGTGACCCCGGCGGACTGGGCGACGCCGCCGTTCACCCCGACCCTGGTCGGCCCGGACGGCACGCCGGTGCCCTTCCCCGCGGCCGGCGCCCCGGTCGACGACGAGTGGCGCCTGCACGCCCGCGCCGCCGCCGACGACAAGGCGCCGCTGGTCGCGCTGCTCGCCGCCCTGGACGCGGTCGCCGCGGCCGGCGCCGAGCGGGAGGTGGAGCTGGTGCTCTGCTTCGAGGGCGAGGAGGAGTCCGGCTCCACCCACCTGGGCGAGCTGCTGGCCGCGCACGCCGACCGGCTGGCCGCGGACGCCTGGCTGATCTGCGACGGGCCGGTGCAGCCGGGCAACGCGCCGCAGGTGGTGCTCGGCGTCCGCGGCTTCACCGACCTGGAGCTGACCGTCTACGGCCCGGCCCGGGAGCTGCACAGCGGCCACTACGGCAACTGGGCGCCCAACCCGGCGCTGGAGCTGGCCCGGCTGCTGGCGTCGATGAAGGACGCCGCCGGCCGGGTCACGATCGACGGCTTCACCGCGGACACCCGCCCGCCGTCGGCGACCGAGCAGGCCGTCCTGGACGGGATGCCGCCGGTGGAGGACGGCCTGCTGGACCGGCTCGGGCTGGCCGCGGCCGAGGTGCCGGGCAGCCGGCTGCTGGACCGGCTGATGCTGCCGTCGCTCAACGTGCGCGGGCTGCGCGCGGCCGACGTCGGCCCGGCCGCGCGCAACGTGATCCCGGCGTCCGCGACCGCGTCCATCGACATCCGGCTGGCCGCCGGCGACGACCCGGACCGGATGCTCGACCGGGTGCGCGAGCATGTGCGCGCCCAGGGCTACCTGGTGCTGGACCGGGAGCCGACCACGGCCGAGCGGCGCGCGCACCGGGCGGTCGCCCGGCTGGACGCCCGGGTCGGCTACCCGGCCGCCCGCGCTCCGCTGGACCTGCCGGTGGTCGCCCACCTGCGCGAGCTCGCCACCCGCGCGGCCGGCGCGGACGCGATCGCGCTGCCGACGCTCGGCGGCTCGGTGCCGCTGCACCACTTCGGCGAGGCCCTCGGCACGCCGACGGTGATCCTGCCGATCGCCAACCCCGACAACAACCAGCACGCCGCGGACGAAAACCTGCGCCTCGGCAACCTCTGGTACGGCGTCGACCTCTTCGCCCTGCTCCTCACCACACCCTGGCATCCCTAGTCGCAAGGATCCGGTGGACGGCGATCCAGCGGACGGTCACTCCCAGCGAGGCGGCGCTACCGACACGCTCCCTGGCCGTCGATCACCACGTCCGGACGGCCGAGCACTCGAGTCGTCCGGCTCACCCGGCCGGACGCACAGCTCGAGGACGCGCCGTCAGCAGCAGCGGGCCGGATGACGGCAGGCGAACTCGCGCGTCGCACGAGGCCGGCCGCGGATCGAGTCGACGTCAGCGGGAGCCCGCGGCGGGTCTCCGAGCCCCGCATCGACCCGTCTGCCGTCGGCTCCGAGGCCCCGTCCCGGTGACGAGAGCCGTTGTCCCGACGACGACCGGCGCATCCTGTCTGCACCGGCGAAGGTCGGCGAGTCCGCGCGCGCGGTGGATCCGATCTGGCGCGTCCGACCGTCCCGTACCGAGCCCGACGCGAGCCGGCTGCTGCGGCAGGTCGGCCGCGCCGAACCGTCAGTACGCCCGGACCTGGTCCAGCGATGATCGACCTCCGCGCGGACCGAGCTGACCCCGGCCGCTGGCCGACCTCCCAGGTCCGGTCCGGGTGCTCGGAGGTACCGCAGGTCTGCGGTTCCCTGAACCGCGAAACGGAGCTCCGTCAGCGGCCGGTCGTAGCTCGATCTCAGCCGATCGATCACCTCCCGGATGTGCTGAAGGCTCAGCCTGGTCCGGAGGGCACCGACTATGCGTAGCTCGACCAGCCCGGTGAAGTCGTACAGCCGCACCTCGTTGCGAACGGAAATCCGCTGGACGACCGCCGGAGGGATCAGCCCGATCTCTCGCCAGTAGTTGAGCTGGCGAACGGTCACACCGGTGAGGTGCGCGGCGGTATTTGGCGTCGCGGCGAGCAACTCGTCCGGGGGGAAGTCGGCCACGGACTCAGTGTGCTACGTCAGGCGAGTTCCAGAGCGGAGACTCGCTGATGCACTGCTGATTCCTCTGGAAGCCAGCCGACACCCTGGATCCGGACAACGTGTCGTCCGGCGCCGGACGACAGCCCGATGACGACGGCGGCGAGCAGCGGACCGTAGCGATCATCGCGGGGCCCGGGACCGCTCTCCGCGGCACCGGCCCCTTCGGGCACCCTCGGACGGTCGGCCAGCGTGCCCGGCGGCCCCGGCGGGCTAGAAGTCGATGCGGTAGACGGCCCGGCGCAGCGACGGCCGGTGCACCTCGGTCAGCCCGGCCGCGGCGAACATCGCCGCCGTCCCGACGTGCAGCTCCTCCAGCAGCGCCGTCTCCGTCGTGGTCATCGGGTACGCCTCCAGCGCGCGGGCGCCGGCCGCGCGGGCGTGGTCGACCGCGGCGGCGGCGAGCGCCCGGCCGATCCCCTGCCGCCGGTGGCCGGCCCGCACGAGCACGCAGGTCACCGCCCACACGCCCGGGTCGGTCCGGTCCTCGTCCCGGCCGACCCAGGCCGCCCGGCTGCTGTTGCGGACCAGCCCGTCGTACGCCGGCCGCGGCTCGACCGCGCACCAGCCGGCCGGCTCGCCGCCCGCGTACGCGACCAGCCCGCTGGTCGGCCCCGGCCCGCCGCAGCCGGCCTGCTCCCGCAGCCGGTCCGCCCGCACCTCCCGCGGGTGGTGCTTGAACGCCTCCCCGCGGGGCAGCTTGTACCGCTGGCACCAGCAGGTGGCGGCCGGCCCGCGGGTGCCGAAGACCGCGCGCAGGTCGTCCCAGCCGGCCTCGTTCGCCGGCCGGACGGTGATCACAGCTTCTCGACCGGCGCGTACCGCAGCAGCAGCCACTTCAGCCCGATGTCCGCGCCGAAGTCGATCTGGGCCTGCGCCTTCTCCGCCTCGCCGCGCACCGCGACCACGGTGCCGAGCCCGAACGCGTCGTGCGACACCTTGTCGCCGAGGTCCAGCGACGGGATCGGCCGGTTGCCGGTGCCGCCGCGCAGCGACCCGCGGGCCAGCCCGGCCGCCGCCACCCGCGCCTGGGCCGGCGCCGACCCGCCGCGACCGGTGGACGCGGTGCGCTCCCAGTCGACCAGCTCGTCCGGCACCTCGTCGAGGAAGCGCGACGCCGGGTTGTACGACGGCTGCCCCCAGGCCGACCGGGTCACGGCGCGGGACACGAACAGCCGCTTCCGGGCCCGGGTGATCCCCACGTACGCGAGCCGGCGCTCCTCCTCCAGCTCGACCGGGTCGCCCAGGGTGCGCAGGTGCGGGAAGACGCCGTCCTCCATCCCGGTCAGGAACACCACCGGGAACTCCAGGCCCTTCGCCGTGTGCAGCGTCATCAGCGTGACCACGCCGCCGCTGCCGTCCGCGTCCGGGATCGAGTCGGCGTCCGCGACCAGCGCGACCTGCTCCAGGAAGTCCGCGAGGGTGACCCCGTCGGTGGTGCCGCCGGCCCGGGTCTCCTCGTACTCCCGGGCCACCGCGACCAGCTCCCGCACGTTGTCCACCCGGGACTCGTCCTGCGGGTCGTCGCTGGCTTCCAGCTCGCGCAGGTAGCCGGTCTTGTCGATGACCGCCTCCAGCACCGCGGCCGGCCCGTTGCCCTCGCCGGCCTCGACCGCGCGCAGCTCGGTGATCAGCGCGACGAAGTCGTCGATCGCGGCGACCGAGCGGGTGGCGATGCCGGGCGCCTCGGCGGCCCGCTCCAGCGCGTCGCCGAACGCGATCCGCTCCCGCGACGCCAGCGCCTCCACGCACGCCTCGGCCCGGTCGCCGATGCCCCGCCGGGGCGTGTTGAGGATCCGGCGCAGGCTGACCACGTCGGTCGAGTTGGCGATCAGGCGCAGGTAGGCCAGCATGTCGCGGACCTCGCGCCGCTCGTAGAAGCGCACCCCGCCGACCACCTTGTACGGCAGGCCGACCCGGATGAACACCTCCTCGAAGACCCGGGACTGCGCGTTGGTCCGGTAGAAGACCGCGACGTCGGTCGGGTTGACCTGCTCGGTGTCGGACAGCCGGTCGATCTCGCCGGCCACCCAGGCGGCCTCGTCGTGCTCGTTGTCGGCGACGTACCCGACGATCTTGTGCCCGGCGCCGGCCTCGGACCACAGGTTCTTCGGCTTGCGGTTGGGGTTGCGGGCGATCACCGCGTTGGCCGCGGACAGGATCGTCTGGGTGGAGCGATAGTTCTGCTCCAGCAGGATCGTGGTCGCGTCCGGGTAGTCCCGCTCGAACTCCAGGATGTTGCGGATCGACGCGCCCCGGAAGGCGTAGATCGACTGGTCGGCGTCGCCGACCACGGCCAGCTCGGCCGGCGGCAGATCGCCGCCCGCGGGCCCGACCAGCTCCCGCACCAACACGTACTGCGCGTGGTTGGTGTCCTGGTATTCGTCCACCAGCACGTGCCGGAAGCGCCGCCGCCAGTGCTCGGCCGCCGCCGGGAAGGCCTGCAGCAGGCTGACCGTGGTCATGATCAGGTCGTCGAAGTCCAGCGCGTGGGCCTGCCGCAGCCGGGTCTGGTAGGCCGTGTAGGCCTCGGCCAGCACCTTCTCCAGCCCGCTGCCGGCCTTGGCGGCCCAGGCGTCCGCGTCGACCAGCTCGTTTTTCAGGTTGCTGATCTGGGCCAGCATGCCCCGGGACGGGTAGCGCTTGGGGTCGAGGTCGAGGTCGCGGCAGACCATCGTCATCAGCCGCTGCGAGTCGGCCTGGTCGTAGATCGAGAAGGTCGACTTCAGCCCGAGCGTCTTCGCCTCGGCGCGCAGGATCCGCACGCACATCGAGTGGAAGGTGGACACCCACATCGCCCGGGCCCGCGGGCCGACCAGCGCGGCCACCCGCTCCTTCATCTCGCCGGCGGCCTTGTTGGTGAACGTGATGGCGAGGATCTCGCCGGGCTGCGCGCCGCGGTGCGCGAGCAGGTGGGCGATCCGGTAGGTCAGCACCCGGGTCTTGCCGGACCCGGCGCCGGCCACGATGAGCAGCGGCGGGCCGGCGTGCTCGACCGCCGCCCGCTGGGCCGGGTTGAGGTCGTCGAGCAGCTTGTCCGCGTCGACGGCGAGCCGGACCGGGCGGGGCCGGCGGGCCTCGGGTGTGGGCTCGACCGTGGGGAGCTCCATCTGGCTGCTGCTCATGTCCGAACAAGCGTACGACCGAGACCGACAGTTTTCGTTCCGGCTACCGGCGTGCCGGTCCGGCTGCTACTGTCTCGCTCGTGCAGACCACGCGGCGATTTTTCTATGGGTACCGGTGTCCGGTATCCGTCGCCGTCTGACCACTCAGACCTACCGACGCCCCGGGCCCAGCCGCCCGGGGTTTCGTGTTTTCCGGGCCTGGCCTCGCGATACCGACCAGGAGCCGAACCGATGACCACCCTGCTTCCGTCCTCACCGGCCGCCGTCGAGGCCGAGCTGATCCCGCTGCTGCGCACCCAGATCGACGCCATCGACGCCGGCATCGCCCGGCTGGTGGCCGAGCGGGCGCGGCTGTCCGCCCGCGTCCAGTCGGCCCGGATCGCCGCCGGCGGCGTCCGGGTCGAGCTGGGCCGGGAGCGGCTGGTGCTGGCGGGCTACCGGGACCACCTGGGCGACGACGGCGTGCCGCTCGGCAACGCCGTGCTCCGGCTCTGCCGCGGGCCGCTGTAGCCGGGCGTACCGTCGGCTCATGGGCGAGCGCGACGAGTTCCTCCAGCGGCGGCGGCAGGTGTACGAGCAGATGCGGCTGACCGGGCAGAAGCTCGGCCCGCTGCGGCGGCTGCGGGTCCGCCGCAAGCTGCGCAAGCTGGTCTCCGCCCCGCCGTACGGTCCGCCCGGCGGCTGGGGCGGCGAGGACCCCGGCGGCGCCGGGGTGCGGGAGCCGCGGCGGCCGCTGCCCCGCTCGCCGCAGGGCGCGGCCGAGCTGCCCCGCGACTGACCCTACTGGGCGGGCGCGGCGCCGTCCGCGGCCGGCGCCTCCGCCGCGGTGGCCGGCTCCGCCGCCGCGACGACAGCCGGCACGGTGCCCCCGCCCGGCTCGGACTCCGGCTCGGACCCGACCGCGGGAGCGGCGGCCACGGACGCAGACCCGGCCGCAGACCCCGCTGCGCTCCCGGCCTCGGGTCCGGACCCGGGCAGCAGCCGCAGCCGGGCCGGCCCGACCCCGCGCGCGGTCGGCTCCGCCGCCGACACCGCCTCCTCCGCCGGCTCCGGCGGCTCGGGCAGCTCCGGCAGCGCGACCGGCTCGCCGTCGTCCGCGACCGCGGCGTCCAGCTGGCGCAGCCGGGCCCGGCCCACCCCGCGCGCCGGCCCGGTCAGCATCGCCTCGAAGTCCTCCGCGTCCACCGCCCGGGAGAAGAGGTAGCCCTGCGCGGTCACGCAGCCCAGCGCCCGCAGCAGCGCCCGCTGCGACTCCGTCTCCACGCCCTCGGCGATGGTCCGCAGCCCGAACGTCTCCGCCAGCCCGAGGATCACCCGGACCAGCGCGGTCGACTCCGCGTTGACGCCCAGCCCCTCCACGAACGACCGGTCGATCTTGAGGATGCTGGCCGGCAGCCGGTGCAGGTAGGCCAGCGACGAGTAGCCGGTGCCGAAGTCGTCGATGGCCACCTGCACGCCCAGCGCGTCCAGCGCGCCGAGCCGGCTGATGGTCGCCTCCGCGTCCGCGACCAGCGCGGTCTCGGTCAGCTCGAGGGTGAGGCAGTGCGGCGGCAGGCCGGTGTCGGCCAGCGCGTCGGCGACCGCGCCGACCAGGTCGGTGTGCGCGAACCGGTCCGCGGTGACGTTGACCCCGACGGTCACCCCCGGGCGCAGCTGCTGCCAGCCGGCCGCGGTCCGGCAGGCCTCCTCCAGCACCCACCGGTCCAGCTGGCCGATCAGCCCGGTCTCCTCGGCCAGCGGCACGAACGCGCCCGGCTGGAGCAGCCCGCGGCGCGGGTGCCGCCAGCGGACCAGCGCCTCCGCGCCGGTCACCTCGCGGGAGTCCAGGTCGACCACCGGCTGGTACTGCACCACGAACTCGGCCCGGTCCAGCGCGTGCCGCAGGTCGGCCTCCAGCTCGGCCCGGGCGACCACGGCCCGGCGCATCGCCGGCTCGAAGAGCCGGACGCAGGCCTTGCCGGCGCTCTTCGCCGCGTACATCGCCACGTCGGCGTCCCGCAGCACGTCCTCCGGGCTGCGGGCGGCCTGCTCGACCACGCCGATGCTGGCGGTCACCCGGACCACCCGGCCCTCGAAGTCCACCGGCGCGGACAGCGCGTCCAGCACCCGGCGGGCGGCGCGCAGGCCGGCGCCCGGGGTCTCGTCGTCCACCAGCACCGCGAACTCGTCGCCGCCGAGCCGGGCCACCACGTCCCGCGGGCCGACCGCGTCGCACAGCCGCTGGGCCAGCTGCACCAGCAGCCGGTCGCCGGCGGCGTGCCCGAGCGAGTCGTTCACCGCCTTGAAGCCGTCCAGGTCGAGCAGCAGCAGGGACAGCCGGCCGCCGCCGCGCCGCAGCCGCTGGGCGCCGGCCACCTCGGTGGCCAGCAGCGCCCGGTTGCCCAGCCCGGTCAGCGGGTCCGAGTACGCCAGCCGGGCCTCCTCGGCCGCGAACGTGGCGTTGTCCAGCGCGGTGAGCACCTGCCGGGCCAGCAGCAGCAGCACCACCGCGAGCCCGCCGACGACCAGCCCCGGCCCCTGCAGGCCCGGCCCGGCCGCGGCCGGCACGACCAGCGCCACCGCCACCGGCAGGTACGGCAGCAGCACCCGGGCCGGCCCGGGCCGGTCGGCGAGCCGCTCCCGGGACCGGACCGCCGGCTCGGCCGGGGGCACCAGCGCGCCGACCATGAGCAGCACGAAGCCGGCCACCCAGAGCAGGTCCAGCGGGCCGCCGGTGGTGTAGCGGTCCCGCAGCAGCACGCCGATCACGGCCAGGTCGCCGACGGTGCGCAGCGCCAGCCCGGACGCGACCAGCAGCATCGGCGCCAGCCACGGGCCGCCCGCCCGGGCGGCGACCAGCACCACCACGGTGAGCATCAACACACCCGCGACCGGAAAGGTGAGCCCCCATTCCCGGATCATCCGGGGCCCGTCCGGCTCGGACAGCCCCGGCGCCAGCACCAGCGCCCAGGTGGCGACGCCGAGTGCGGTGAGCACCAGCAGCACGTCCAGGGCCAGCCGGGCACCGCCTGGCCGGTCCGGCCGGGCGCCCGGCAGCAGCAGCAGGCCGGCCAGCGCCAGCGGGGTGGACACCAGCACCAGCGCGGCGGTGACCGGGTCGAGCTCCAGCGCCGCGCCGTCGGCGACCTGCCGGACGATCCAGGCCAGCTGGCCGAGCGCCCACACGCCGCTGCTCAGCGCGAGCAGCGTCCAGCCGCGGCGGGCCCGGCCGGCGCGGTGGCGGGCCGCGTACGCCGCCGTGCCGGCCGCGCCGGCGGCGACCAGCACCGCGCCGAGGTCACTGGCCGCCCGGGAGCCGGGCAGCCGGGCGCCCAGCCAGACGGCCAGCACCGCGAGCAGCAGCCCGCCGGCCACCGCCGCCACCACGACCCGCCGCGGCACGGCGGATGCCTCGGACACCCGCCGCGCGACCGCCGACAGGGTGCGCACGGGTAGGTGATAGCCCAATCCACCCCTCCGGCACCAGCCGGCATCCGTACGGTCTCCGCCCGCGGACGGTTGCCTGCGGCTACCATCGCTGGTCGTGACCCGTCCCGACCAGCGCCCGGCCGCGGACGTCGAGCGGGTGCTGGTGGTCGCGGCGCACCCGGACGACGTGGACTTCGGCGCCGCCGGCAGCATCGCCGCCTGGACCGACGCCGGCGTCGAGGTGTCCTACTGCATCGCCACGTACGGGGACGCCGGCGGCTTCGACGACACCCCGCGGGACCGGATGGCCGGGCTGCGGGAGGCCGAGCAGCGGGCCGCGGCGAAGGTGCTCGGGGTGACCGACGTGGCCTTCCTCGGCTACCCGGACGGCCGGCTCTACGTCACCCACGAGCTGCGCCGGGACATCACCCGGGAGATCCGCCGGGTCCGGCCGCAGCGGGTGCTGACCCAGTCGCCGCAGCGCAACTGGCAGCGGATCGCGCCGTCCCACCCGGACCACCTCGCCGCCGGCGAGGCCACCCTGTGCGCGGTCTACCCGGACGCCCGCAACCCGTTCGCGCACCCGGAGCTGCTCGCCGACGAGGGGCTGGCCGCCTGGACGGTGCCGGAGGTGTGGCTGATGGGCGGGCCGCAGGCCGACCACTACGCCGACATCACCGACACCTTCGGCCGCAAGGTCGAGGCGCTGCGGGCGCACGTGAGCCAGACCTCGCACATGGAGGACCTGGAGACCGTGCTGCGCACCTGGAACGCCGCGAACGCGCTGGCCGGCGGCCTGCCCGACGGCCGGCTGGCCGAGGCCTTCCAGATCCTCTCCACCGCCTGACCGGTCAGCTCCGGCGGCGGGCCCGGTAGGCGGACGCGGCCACCCGGTCGGCGCAGTAGCCGCAGCAGTAGCGCCGGCTGCCGGCCCGGCTGCGGTCCACGAAGGCGCAGTCGCAGGGCGCCGCGGCGCAGGTGCCGAGCCGGTCGAAGCCGCGCTCGGCGACGAAGCCGGCCAGCCCGGTGGCGGCCAGCGCGGCGACCCGGCGGGCGCCCGGCTCGGCCGGCCCGGCGGTCAGCCGCCACCCGTCCCCGGCCGGCACCAGCCGGGGCACCGCCCCGCTGTCGGCCAGCAGCTGGTTGAGCAGCGCGGCCGCGGCCGGCCGGTCGGCGGCGTGGAAGACCGCCCGGAGCCGGTCCCGGACCGCGCGCAGCTCGGCGACCCCGGTCGCGGCCGCGTCGTCCGGGTAGCCGTGCCGCAGCAGGAAGCGGTGCCCGGCGGCGTCGTCGCGGAGCCGGTCCGGCGGGTCCTCGAGCCGGTCCCAGGTGTTGACCAGCGCGACCGCGAGGTCGACCGGCGCGGCCGGCTCCACCTCGGTCATCGCCCCTCCGGTCACGGTACGAGAACGGCTCTTGACGGCACCACCCGCTGGGGCCGACAGTACGCCGTCAGGAGTTCAATGCTTTTTAGCACTGACGCATCCCATCGATGCACTGACGAGGAGACCGCCGTGCCGCTGCCCACCCGCCGCTCCGTCCTCGGCCTGCTGGCCGCCGCCCCCGCCGCCGGGCTGGCCGGCGCGCTCACCCGGCCGGCGCCGGCCGCGGCCGCCCCGCCCGAGGGCCACCCGGCCGGCGACGTGGTGATCCGGGACCTCACGGTCCCGGTCCGCGGCCTGCCGGCCGTCCCGGCGTACCTGGTCCGGCCCGGCCGCCGGGTCCCCCGGCAGACCGCGCCCGCCGTGCTGTTCCTGCACTGGTTCGACCCGCGGGCGACGAACGGGGACCGCACCGAGTTCGTCGCCGAGGCGGTCCGGCTGGCCGCCCGCGGGGTCTTCTCGCTGCTGCCCCAGCAGGGCTTCCCGTGGACCGGCGACCCCGTCGGCGACGCCCGCGACGTGGCCGCGATCGAGCGCGAGCTGACCCGGCTGACCCGTGTGCTGGACACGCTGCTCGCGCAGCCCGAGGTGACCGACCGGCGGGTCGCGGTCGTCGGGCACGACTACGGCGCCATGTACGGCGCGCTGCTCGCCGCCCGGGACCGCCGGGTGTCCGCGCTGGCCGCGCTGGCCCCGGACGCGACCTGGGAGCACTGGTTCCTGGCCTACTGGCTGGGCTACGAGGGACCGGCCGCGGAGGCGTACGCCCGGCTCTTCGCCGGCGTGCAGCCGGTGGACGCGGTCGGCCGGGTGGCCGGCCGCCGGCCGGTGCTGCTGCAGTTCGCCGACGACGACGTCTACGTCGACGCGGCCACCCGGGACCGCTTCGCCACCGCGGCGCCGGCGGCGGACCTGCGGGTGTACCCGGGTGCTGGCCACTACCTGGACCTGGCCGCGCTGACCGACCGGACCGCCTGGCTGGACCGGGTGCTGCGGCTGCCGGGCTGAGGCGGCGTCCCGGCCCGCGCTCCCGATCACGGGATGACAACGTTCTTGACGCCGGAGCAACGCGACGGCAAGAGTCCGGCGTCTTATGGCTCGGGGACTCTGACTCCTGACGCGACGACAGTGCCCGAGGAGCCGCCGATGCGCCCGCCCGCGCCGGTCCCGATCGACACCGACCGCCGCACCGGCGCGGAGGTCCTGGACGTGACCGTGCCGGTCCCGGACCTGCCCGACCTCCCGGCGTACCTGGTCCGCCCGGCCCGGGAGGTCATCCCGGACGGCGCCCCGGCGGTGCTCTTCCTGCACTGGTTCGACCGGCAGGCGGCGAACGGCGACCGCACCGAGTTCGTCGCCGAGGCGGTCCGGCTGGCCGCCCGTGGGGTGGTCTCGCTGCTGCCCGAGCAGGGCTTCCCGTGGACCGCCGACCCGGTCGGCGACGGCCGGGACGTGGCCGCGATCGAGCGGGAGCTGACCCGGGTGGCCGCCGCGCTGGCCGCGCTCGCCGAGCTGCCCGAGGTGGACGACAACCAGGTGGTGGTGGTCGGCCACGACTACGGCGCGATGTACGGCGCGCTGCTCGCCGACCGCGAGCCGCGGGTGGCCGGACTGGCCGCGCTGGCCCCGGACGCGACCTGGGAGCACTGGTTCCTGGCCTACTGGCTGGGCCGGGACAGCCCGGCCGCGGCGGCGTACCCGGAGCTGTTCGCCGACCTGCAGCCGGTGGACGCGGTCGCCCGGGTGGCCGCGCACCGGCCGGTGCTGCTGCAGTTCGCCGACGACGACGGCTACGTCGACGCCACCGTCCGGGCCCGCTTCGGCACCGCCGCGACCGAGCCCAAGGTCTACCCGCGGGCCGGGCACCACCTCGACCGGGCCGCGCTCACCGACCGGACGGCGTGGCTGGACTGGGTGCTGCGGCTGCCGGGCTGACCGCCGGCTCGCACACCAGCACGGTCCGCGCCCCGGCCACCCGGGTCAGCACCACCACCGCGGCCGGCCCGTCGCCGGTCAGCCGCAGCTGCCGGCGCAGCAGCTCCGGGTCGACCGCGGAGCCGCGCTTCTTCACCGTCACCCGGCCGGTGCCGCGGGCCCGCAGCAGCGCCCGCAGCCGGGCCACCGAGAACGGCAGCACGTCGGTCACCCGCCAGCCCCGCGCGTACGGGGTGGGCGCCGGCCGGTCCGCGGCCACGTACGCGATCGTCGGGTCGAGCAGCCGGCCGCCGGGCAGCGCCGCGACCACCTCGCCGACCAGCCCGGCCCGGATCACCGCACCGTCCGGCTCGTACAGCCACTCGCCGGGCGGGCCGACCGGCGGCGGGCCGTCGCCGCCCGGCACCAGGGTGGCTGCTGGACCCGCACCAGCCGGCAGCACGGTCGCCCGCCGGGTCGCGGTGGCCAGCGGGCCGAACCACAGCGCCGCCTCCTTCACCTCCCCGCCCACCGACACCCACTCCGCCTCGGCCCCGGCCGGCACCGCCTCGTGCGGGATCCCCGGCGCGACCTTGGCCCCGGTCAGCGGCACCGCCGCGGCCAGCTCGGTGACGAAGGACAGCGGCGGCGAGTACGCCCGCGGGTCGAAGACGCGCCGGCCCCCGGCCCGCCGCGACGGGTCGACCCAGGCCGCCTCCCCGGCCACACCCGACCCGGCTCCGGGCGGCGCGGCCCCGGGCGGCGCGGCGGCCAGCTCGGCGGCGGCGTCCGCGGCCTCGCCGACCCGGACCGTGCCGGGCAGGCCGAGCGCGGCCAGGTTGGCCCGCGCCGCCTCGACCGTGGCCGGGTCCCGGTCCACCCCGGTCACCGCGAGCCCGGCCCGCGCGAAGGCGACCAGGTCGCCGCCGATCCCGCAGCACAGGTCGAGCACCCGGTCGGCGCCGGCGGCCGCGAACCGATCCGCGTGCCGGGCCGCGACCACGGCCCGGGTGGCCTGCTCCAGCCCGTCCGCGGTGAAGAACATCCGGTCCGCGTCCGGGCCGAACTTGGCCCGCGCCCGGACCCGCAGCCGGACCTGGGTGACGGCCGCGGCGACCAGCTCCGGGTCGTACCGTAGGCGCAGCGCGGCGACCGTGGCGAGCAGCTCGTCGTCGCCCGTCCCGCGCGCGGCGACCTCGGCCAGCAGCCGCTCGCCGGCCGGACTGCGGAGCGCGTCCACCGGCCCAGTGTGCCCGCCTTGAGGGTTTGGCACTCGACGGTCTAGAGTGCCAACCGAGAGCCGCGGCACCGGCCCGACACCCGCGACGGCGGGTCGGGACGCGCTCCACCACTCAGGCATCCACTCGACCCCAGCTCAGGAGGGGGAGTCAGCTCGTGACGACCGCCACCAAGGTCACCATCAAGCCGCTCGAGGACCGCATCGTGGTCCAGGCCAACGAGGCGGAGACCACCACCGCGTCCGGCATCGTCATCCCGGACACCGCCAAGGAGAAGCCGCAGGAGGGCACGGTCATCGCGGTCGGCCCCGGCCGGTGGGACGAGGACGGGGAGAAGCGGATCCCGCTCGACGTCGCCGTCGGCGACGTCGTCCTCTACTCGAAGTACGGCGGCACCGAGGTGAAGTACTCCGGCGAGGAGTTCCTGATCCTGTCCGCGCGCGACGTCCTCGCGGTCGTCGAGCGCTAGCCGCCGGCACCACCGACTGCCCGTCGCCCCGGCGTCCGCTCGCGGACACCGGGGCGGCGGCGTGAAGGGACACCCATGGCCAAGATCCTTTCCTTCTCCGACGAGATCCGGCACTCGCTCGAGCACGGCGTCGACGTGCTGGCGGACACCGTCAAGGTCACGCTCGGCCCGCGCGGGCGCAACGTGGTGCTGGACAAGAAGTTCGGCGCGCCGGTCATCACCAACGACGGCGTCACCATCGCGCGCGAGATCGAGCTGACCGACCCGTACCAGAACCTCGGCGCCCAGCTGGCCAAGAACGTCGCGACCAAGACCAACGACGTGGCCGGCGACGGCACCACCACCGCGACCGTGCTCGCCCAGGCCCTGGTCAAGGAGGGCCTGCGCAACGTCACCGCCGGGGCCGGCCCGGCGTCGCTCAAGCGGGGCATCGACGCGGCGGTCGCCGCGGTCACCGCCCGGCTCGACGAGGTCGCCACCGAGGTCGACACCGAGGAGCTGATCGCGCACGTCGCGGCCGTCTCCGGTCAGGACCCGGAGATCGGCAAGCTCATCGGCGAGGCGATGAGCAAGGTGGGCAAGGACGGTGTGATCACCGTCGAAGAGTCGAACACGATGGCCACCGAGCTCGAGTTCACCGAGGGCATGCAGTTCGACAAGGGCTACATCTCGCCCTACTTCGTCACCGACCAGGAGGCGATGGAGGCCGTCTACGACGACCCGTACATCCTCCTGACCTCGCAGAAGATCGCCAGCATCGCCGACCTGCTCCCGCTGCTGGAGAAGGTCGTGCAGGAGTCCAGGCCGCTGGTGGTCGTCGCCGAGGACGTCGAGGGCGAGGCGCTGTCCACCCTGGTGGTCAACGCCATCCGCAAGACCTTCCCCGCGGTCGCGGTGAAGGCGCCGTTCTTCGGCGACCGGCGCAAGGCCTTCCTGGAGGACCTGGCCACCGTCACCGGCGGCCAGGTGGTCGCGCCCGAGGTCGGCCTCAAGCTCGACCAGGTCGGCCTCGAGGTGCTCGGCCGGGCCCGCCGGGTCACCGTCACCAAGGACGACACCACCGTCGTCGACGGGGCCGGCGACCAGTCGGCCATCGCCGGCCGGATCGCCCAGCTCCGCAAGGAGATCGAGGAGACCGACTCCGACTGGGACCGGGAGAAGCTGCAGGAGCGGCTGGCCAAGCTGGCCGGCGGCGTCGGCGTGATCCGGGTCGGCGCGGCCACCGAGGTCGAGCTCAAGGAGCGCAAGCACCGCATCGAGGACGCCATCTCGGCGACCCGCGCCGCGGTCGAGGAGGGCATCATCCCCGGCGGCGGCGCCACCCTGGTGCACGCGACCAGCGCGCTGGACGGGCTCGACCTGACCGGCGACGAGGCCACGGGCGTGGCGATCGTGCGCCGGGCGCTGGACGAGCCGCTGCGCCAGATCGCCTGGAACGCGGGCTTCGAGGGCGCGGTCGTGGTCGCCCGGGTGCGCGAGCTGGGCCCGGGCCAGGGCTTCGACGCGGCGGCCGGCGAGTACGCCGACCTGGCCGCCCGCGGCATCGTCGACCCGGTCAAGGTGACGAAGTCGGCGCTGGTCAACGCGGCGTCGATCGCCACCATGGTGCTCACCACGGAGAGCGCGGTGGTGGACAAGCCGGAGGAGTCCGACGAGGACGGGCACGGGCACTCGCACGGACACGGGCACTCGCACGGCGGCCACTCGCACGGCCACCGGCACGGCCCGGGCTTCTGAGCAGCTGAGACACGCGAGCGGCGGCCGTCCCCGTGGACGGCCGCCGCTGGCGTCTTCCGCCGGCGCTGCGGCGCTGCCGGCGCTGCCAGCGCGCGGCTCAGCCGGCGCGGCCGGCGCGTCGCTCAGCCGGCGCTGCCGGCGCGCGTCTCAGCCGGGCGGGTCAGCGAGCGACCGGCCAGCACGGCGTCCTCGCGCTCGGCCTCGGACATGCCGCCCCAGACGCCGTACGGCTCGCGGGTCGCCAGCGCGTGCCGGCGG
This sequence comes from uncultured Actinomycetota bacterium, assembly GCA_963849885.1. Classification (GTDB taxonomy): domain Bacteria; phylum Actinomycetota; class Actinomycetes; order Mycobacteriales; family CADCTP01; genus CADCTP01. Next base: position 758,426 of record CAWKIV010000006.1, read on the forward strand.
CAGGGGTCGACGACCGGGCAGCGCGCGCAGACCGCCTTGGCGGCCGCCTCGCGGGCGGCCCGGGCCGGTCCCCGCTCCCCCTCCGGGTGGAAGAACAGGCTGCTGTCCTCGCCGCGGCAGGCACCGCGCAGCTGCCACTCCCAGAGGTCCGCGTTGGGCCCGGGCAGTCTCCGGATGTCCGCCATGACCGTGATCCCTCCGCCTGCCGGGGCGCCGGCCCGATTCCGTGCGTCCCTGGTCGACCGTACAACCGCGCCGTAGGTTGTTCAACCCCCGGAGGAATATGATCACTCAGGTTGCTGCCCCCGCCGCCCCCGCCGAAGATGAGGCCGTGTCAGGCGACGCCATGCCGGACGGCGTCTCCGGCCCCTCCGACGCCCGGTTGACCGTGGCCGCGGTCGCCCGGCGGCTCGGGGTCGCGCCCGCGACGCTGCGGACCTGGGACCGGCGTTACGGGCTGGGTCCTACCCTGCACGCGGCCGGTGCACACCGGCGCTACTCGCGGGCCGACATCGCCCGGCTGGAGGCGATGCGCCGGCTGGTGCTGGACGGGGTGCCGCCGGCGGACGCGGCGCGGATCGCGCTCGGGCAGCCGGCCGGGGGCGGCGACGACCGGCGGCCCGGGCCGCCCGGGCCGACCGGCCACCTGGCCGACCTGGAGCCCGCCGCCGCCCCACCCGACCCGGCCGCCGGCGGTCCGGGCGGCCGGGTCCTCGCGCTGCCCGGCGCGTCCGCCGAGGTACGCGGCCTGGCCCGGGCGGCCATGGCGCTGGACGCCGGCACCGTCCGCGGCGCCCTGGAGCGGACGCTGCGGGACCAGGGCGTGGTCGCGCTGTGGGAGGAGCTGCTCGGCCCGGTGCTGGTCGCGATCGGCGAGCGGTGGGCGGCCACCGGGGACGGCGTCGAGGTGGAGCACCTGCTGGCCGAGACCGCGGCCGGCGTGCTGCGCGGCGTGACGAACGCGCCGGAGCCGCGCAACGGCCGCCCGGTGCTGCTCGCCTGCACGCCCGGCGAGCTGCACAGCCTGCCGCTGTCCGCGCTGGCCGCCGCGCTGGCCGAGCACGGCATCGGGGTACGGATGCTGGGCAGCGATCTGCCCGGCCGCGCGCTGGCCGCGGCAGTGCGGCGGACCGGGCCGGCGGCGCTGCTGGTGTGGGCGCAGCTGGCCGAGCACGCCGACCCGATCGTGCTGGAGCGGCTGCCGCTGCTCCGCCCGCCGGTGGCCGTGCTGGCCGGCGGCGCCGGCTGGGCCCGCCGGGACCTGCCCGCCAAGGTGACGTACGCCTCGGATCTGACCGCCGCGGTCACCCTGATCGGCCGCGCGGTCAACACATGAGCCACCCCGACCCACCACCGGGCGCGCCGTCCGGCACGCCCGCGGCGCCCCCGGCGCGGCCCAGGACGCCCGCCGCGGACCAGGTCACCACGCACCCGCCCCCGGCGCGGCCCAGGACGCCCGCTGCGGAGCGGCTCGCGGCGGTGCTGACCGTGGCGGCGTTCCACGGCTCGCCGCGGGACGCGCTGCCGGCGCTGGCCGGCCTCGACCCGGCCGACCCACTGCCGGCCCGCACCCGCTGGCTGGCCGGCGTCTGCCTCGGCGCGCTCGGCCGCTACCGGACCGCCGAGCGCTGGCTGCGCGCCGGCCCCCGAGCGTCAGCACCGGACCCGCTCGCGCTGACCTGCCGGGCCAGCCACCTCCGCCAGCTGGGTCGGCACACCGCCGCCGAGCCATTGGACCTGGCCGCACTGGCTGCCGCCACCGACCCCGAGGCCCGCGCGGACGCGCTGGTCGGGCTGGTCGCGGACGCGGTCGGCCGGCTGGACCGGCCCACCGCCGAGCGCCGGCTCGCCGCCGCCCGGGCCGAGCTGGCGCCAGGCCCGGACCGTGACGGTCCGTGGCGGCCGGTGGTCCGACTGGCTTGGGTGACCGCCGAGGTCGCGCTGCTGGGTGATGACCCGACCGCCGCCGTAGCCGCCGGCCGGATCGCGTGGCGTCGATCACAGGCGGCCATGGCGTGTCGACACGCCGTAAAATCTCAGCTGGTGCTCGGGGCCGCGCTGGAGGCGGCCGGCCGTGCCCGCCCGGCCGCCCGGATACTCCGCACGGCAGCGGCCGGCGCCGACCGCCTGGGCCTGCTGCCCCTGGGCTGGCCGGCCCGTGCGCTGCTGGCGCGGACCCTCGACCCACGGGCGCCGGCGGCCGCCGCGCGCGAACGGCAGCGGGCCGATGCCATACAAAGCATCATCGAAGACGACGCCGACGGTTGCACAACCCGATAGGCTGCACGCCGGACAGCGCGTTCGTCCCCCGACCCGGGCGGCATCGCGGTCCCGTCCAGGTCCTCCCCTTGAGTCACCCGGACGGTCTACAGTCACGGGGGCGTTCAACATCACGGGGGGTGATGTACGACCGACGCGGCCTGCGCTGAGGAGGAAATCCGGTGACCAGCGTGCTCATCTGCGACGAGCGACGGGGGGTCCGAGACGGTCTCGCGCAGTTCATGTCCGTGGTGCCGGGGGTCGACCGGGTCGACACCGTGGCCAGCGGCGACGACATGCTGGAGCGCTTCCCGAGGGAGCGCCCCGACGTGGTGCTGGTCGGCACGCAGCGGGCGGTGGACACCGGGATCGTGCTGACCCGCCGGCTCGTCTCGCGGCACCCGCGGGCCTGCGTGCTCGTCTTCGGGGCCGCCGACGACACGGCCAACATCGTCGCCGCGGTGGCCTGCGGCGCCCGCGGCTACCTGCGCTGGGACGCGTCCCACGCGGAGGTCTGCGCAGCGCTGGCGCACGCGCTGGCCGGCGTCGAGCTGGCCGGGCCGCGGCCGCTGCGGCAGGACACCGACGTGCGGCTGACCGCCCGCGAGCTGCAGGTGCTGGTCGGCATGACCGAGGGCAAGAGCAACGGCGAGATCGGCCGGGAGCTCTTCCTGTCCGAGGACACCGTGAAGACGCACGCCCGCCGGCTGTTCCGCAAGCTCGGGGTCAACGACCGCGCCCAAGCCGTCGCGCACGGCTTCCGCCGCGGCCTCGTCTCCTGAGCGGTCCGTCCCGCCGCCGGCCGTACCTCCCGCCCGATCCCGCCTGCCCCGGCCGAGTGACGCCGCCCCCGGCCGAGTGACGGACTCCCCCGCGGCGAGTGACGTCGCCTTCGCCGTCACTCGCGGGGCGACCCCGTCACTCGCGGGCGGTGCGCGTCACTCGCGGGGCGAGCCCGTCACTCGCGGCGGCGCACCGCCCGCCAGTCGCGGGGCGAGCCCGCCAGTCGCGGAGCGAGGGCGTCAGTCGCGGGCGGGCCGCGGGGCTAGGACTCGGCGTCGGCCTCGGCGGCGGCGAACGCGCCGTCCGCGAAGCCCCGCGCGTACTCCCAGCTGACGTAGCGCGCCGGGTCCGGGCCGAAGGCCGGCTCGTGCACCCGGGTGCGGCCCACGTCGAGCAGGTGGCGCAGGTTGCTGCGCATCAGGTCCCAGCCGAAGTAGTGGGACTCCCCGCAGTCCGAGCACTCGACCACGATCCCGCGGACCCCGCGGGGGAGAGCAACGCCTGGAAGACGTCGAGATCCTCGATGTCGGCCAGCACGTCCTCCCGCTCCGTGGGCGAGAGGGGGGCGTCGATGCCGTCGGCGTCGTCCAGGTCCTGCAAGGCGGCGGCCGGGTCGGCCGGGTCGCCGAAGAACGGGTCCAGGGGCGAGTCGTCCGTCACCTTGCTCACGGTAGCCGCTCCGCGAACCGGTGGGGTAACCGTTCACCCGTACGCCGGTACGATGGGTCACCGCCCGCCGACCGGAGAGGTGCCATGGACGTCCCCCCGGAGAAGTTCGCGACGCTGGGCCTCACCTTCGACGACGTGCTGCTGCTGCCGGCGGCTTCGGACGTCATGCCGGGGGACGCGGACACCTCCGCGCGGCTGACCAGGGAGATCTCGGTCCGGATCCCGCTGGTGTCGTCGGCCATGGACACGGTGACCGAGGCCCGGATGGCGATCGCGATGGCCCGGCAGGGCGGCGTCGGGGTGCTGCACCGCAACGTGGGCGTCGAGGACCAGGCCTCGATGGTCGACCTGGTCAAGCGGTCCGAGGCCGGCATGGTGAGCAACCCGGTGACGTGCGGGCCGGACGCCTCGCTGGCCGAGGTGGACGCGCTGTGCGCCCGCTACCGGATCTCCGGCGTGCCGGTGATCGACGCCGCCGGCGTCCTGGTCGGCATCGTGACCAACCGGGACACCCGCTTCGAGACCGACCAGACCCGCCTGGTCCGCGACGTGATGACGCGGCTGCCGCTGGTGACCGCGCCGGTCGGCGTGTCCAACGCGGACGCGCTGGCGCTGCTGCGCCGGCACAAGGTGGAGAAGCTGCCGCTGGTCGACGGCGCCGGCCGGCTGCGCGGGCTGATCACGGTCAAGGACTTCGCCAAGAGCGAGGCCTACCCGCTGGCCACCAAGGACCCGGACGGCCGGCTGGTGGTCGGCGCGGCGGTCGGGGTCGGCGACGACGGCTACAAGCGGGCGATGGCGCTGATCGACGCGGGCGTCGACCTGGTCGTGGTGGACACCGCGCACGGCCACTCCCGGGCCGTGCTGGAGACCGTGGCCCGGCTCAAGCGGGAGACCGCGGTGCAGGTGGTGGGCGGCAACATCGCCACCCGGGCCGGCGCCCAGGCGCTGGTGGACGCGGGCGTGGACGCGGTGAAGGTGGGCGTCGGGCCCGGCTCGATCTGCACCACCCGGGTGGTGGCCGGGGTCGGCGTGCCGCAGGTGACCGCGATCTTCGAGGCGGCGCAGGCGTGCCGGCCGGCCGGGGTGCCGGTGATCGGCGACGGCGGCCTGCAGTATTCCGGGGACATCGGCAAGGCGATCGCGGCCGGCGCGGACACGGTGATGCTGGGCAGCCTGCTGGCCGGCTGCGAGGAGTCGCCGGGTGAGCTGATCTTCATCAACGGCAAGCAGTACAAGTCGTACCGGGGGATGGGATCGCTCGGCGCGATGCAGTCCCGCGGCTCGATCCGGTCGTACTCGAAGGACCGCTACTTCCAGGCCGGCGTGCTGGACGAGGACAAGCTGGTGCCGGAGGGCATCGAGGGCCAGGTGCCCTACCGGGGGCCCCTGGCCGCGGTCGCCCACCAGCTGGTCGGTGGGCTGCGGGCCGGGATGGGCTATGCGGGGTGTGCGACGATCACGGACCTGCAGGAGAAGGCCCAGCTGGTCCGCATCACCGCGGCCGGGCTGAAGGAGAGCCACCCGCACGACATCCAGATGACGATCGAGGCGCCCAACTACCCCGGCCGCTGAACAGCGGTACGGGCAGGAGGACTGGGACGTGCGTAACGTGGTGGAGATCGGCATGGGCAAGATTGCCCGCCGCGGCTATCACCTGGACGACCTGACGCTGGTGCCGTCCCGGCGCACCCGGGGCTCCGCCGACGTGTCGATCGCCTGGCAGCTGGACGCCCACCGGCTGGACCTGCCGCTGATGGTGGCGCCGTCGGACGCGGTGGTCTCGCCGACCACGGCGACGCTGGTGGACAAGCTCGGCGGGCTGGCCGTGCTCAACGGCGAGGGCCTGTGGACGCGGTACGAGGAGCCGGAGCCGGTGCTGGCCCGGATCGTCGAGGCGGCCGAGGGCGACCGGCTGGCGGCGCAGCGGGTGATCCGGGACGCGTACGCGGCACCGGTGCAGCCGGAGCTGGTGGCCGCCCGGATCGAGGAGGTCCGTGGCACCGGGGCGCGCACCGCGGTGCGCTTCTCCCCCAGCACGCGCTGGTCTTCGCGAACACGGCGCTGGACGCCGGCGTGGACGTGCTGGTGATCCAGGGCACGGTCATCTCCGCCGAGCACGTGGCCGCCGGCCGGGAGCCGCTCAACCTCAAGACCTTCATCGCGCTGCTGGACATCCCGGTGGTGGTCGGCGGCTGCGGCGACTACCAGACCGCGCTGCACCTGATGCGCACCGGCGCGGCCGGCGTGATCGTCGGCTACGGCGCGCACCCCGGCTCGACCACGCACGAGGTGCTCGGCATCGAGGTGCCGATGGCGACGGCGATCGCGGACGCCGCGGCGGCCCGGCGGGACTACCTGGACGAGACCGGCGGGCGGTACGTGCACCTGGTCGCGTACGGCGACGTGACCACCGGCGGCGACGCGGCCAAGGCGATCGCCTGCGGGGCCGACGCGGTGATGCTCGGCGAGCCGCTCGCCGCCGCGGCCGAGGCGCCCGGGCAGGGCTGGTATTGGGATCCCACCGTGTCCCACCCCAAGCTGCCGCGGTCCTGGCTGCACTGGTCCCGCGGCCACCGGCGTGACATGGACGCGGACGCCGACGCCCCCGGGCTGTCCGAGGTGCTGCTCGGGCCGACCGCGGACGCGTCCGGCGGCCGCAACGTCTTCGGCGCGCTGCGGCGGGCCATGGCGAAGTGCGGCTACTCCAGCGTCAAGGAGTTCCAGAAGGTGGAGCTGACCGTGGCGGGCTAGAGCCAGCCCTTCTTCTTGAACCCGATCCACGCTCCGCCGGCCAGCAGGAGCGTGGCGACCGTGCTGAGCCAGAAGCCGTACTTCTCGCCGAAGCCCGGATAGGGCACGTTCTGCCCGTAGAAGCCGGTGACCGCGGTCGGCACCGCGATGATCGCCGCCCAGGCGGACAGCTTGCGGACGATCTGGTTGAGCCGGGCGTCGGCCAGCGACAGCCCGGTCTCGAAGATCGCGGTCACCGTGTCCCGGAGGCTGTCCACCCACTCGTTGGCCCGGACCACGTGGTCGGACACGTCCCGGAAGTGCTCCGCCAGCTCCACCGGGACCGGGTCGTGGTGCCGGATCATGGAGTCCAGCAGCTCCCGCATCGGCACCACGACCTTGCGCACGCCGGTCATGGACCGGCGCAGCTCGTACGTGGAGCGCTGCACGTCCATGGACTTCGGCTGCTCGTCGAAGAGCGACTCCTCCACGTCGTCCACCCGGTCGTCCAGCTGCTGGATCGCGTCCAGGTGGCCGTCCACGACGACGTCCAGCAGCCCGTAGAGCAGCGCGATCGCGCCGTACTGGAGCAGCTCCGGGCTGCTGTCCCAGGCCCGGACGACCGGCTCCGGGTCGAAGTCCTCCCGGCGCACGGTGACCAGCGCGCGGGGCAGCAGGAAGGCGGAGACCTTGGCCAGCTGCAGGGTGCCGTCGGCGGCGAAGCTCAGCCCGTACGTGGTCAGGAACTTGTGCGTGGGATAGCGCTCGATCTTGGGCCGCTCGTGGTGCTCCAGCGCGTCCTCGACCGCGAGCGGGTCCAGGCCGAGCTCCTCGGCGACCTCGTCCAGGTCGTCGCGGTCGGGCACGCAGAGGTCGGCCCAGACGACGCAGTCGTCCTGCTCGAGGTAGTCGGACACCTTCTCGATCGGGAAGTCCTCGTCGGCGAGGACACCTCGGCGCCAGACCCGGGTGCGTGACATGCGCCCAGTGTGGACCCGGCCGGGGCGGGAGGACGCTCAGCCGGCTCTGACCCTCGTACGCGCGGCGCGGGGCCGCCCTCCCTCAGGCCAGCGGGTCGTCGTTGTAGATCCGCCGCTCCTCGACGATCCCCCCCTCGACCGGCCGGCCGCGCCGGTTGGCCAGCAGGATCAGCGACAGCAGGAACCAGACACCGCCGACGATCATCAGGATGATGCCGACCGTGGTCAGGTCGAGCCCGCGGATCGAGACGTCCACGGCGAACGTCAGGATCGCGCCGATAGTGAGCAGGAAGAGGCTCACACCGATGTTCATCCCGCATACCTCCCTCGTCAGAAGAGGGGCTTACCCTCTCTCATTCTGCGCCACACCGGACGGGCGGGTCAGGTGCGCCTGGACCTGCCTTTAAGCTCGGACGGGTGACCGTCGACCCGACCGCGGACCTGGTGCTCGTCGTCGACTACGGCGCGCAGTATGCGCAGCTCATCGCCCGCCGGGTCCGGGAGGCGCGGGTCTACTCGGAGATCGTGCCGCACGACACCCCGGTGGCGGACATCCTGGCCCGCCGGCCCAAGGCGGTCATCCTGTCCGGCGGCCCCTCCTCGGTGTACGCGGCGGGCGCCCCGCAGGCCCCGACCGAGCTGATCACCGCCGGGGTGCCGACGCTGGGCATCTGCTACGGCTTCCAGGCGATGGCGCAGGCGCTCGGCGGGTCGGTCGCGCGGACCGGGCGGTCCGAGTTCGGCCGGACCCCGCTGTCGGTGGTGGACGGTGGCGGGGTGCTCGGCTTCACCGGGACCGACACCGTCTGGATGTCGCACGGCGACGCGGTCGCCGCCGCCCCGCCCGGGTTCGCGGTCACGGCGTCCACTCCGGACAGTCCCGTCGCGGCGTTCGAGTCGCCTTCCCGCGGGCTCTTCGGCGTGCAGTTCCACCCCGAGGTGCTGCACACCGCGAACGGGCAGCGCGTGCTGGAGCGGTTCCTCTACGACGGCGCCGGCTGCCGTCCGCTGTGGACCGAGGCGAACATCGTCGAGGAGCAGGTCGCGGCCGTCCGGGCCCAGGTCGGCGGCAAGCGGGTGATCTGCGGGCTGTCCGGCGGGGTCGACTCCGCGGTCGCCGCCGCGCTCGTGCAGCGCGCCGTCGGCGACCAGCTGACCTGCGTCTTCGTCGACCACGGGCTGCTGCGGGCGGGCGAGGCCGAGCAGGTCGAGCAGGACTTCGTCGCCGCCACCGGGGTCAAGCTGCACGTCGTCGACGCCGCGTCGACCTTCCTGACCGCGCTGGCCGGGGTCGCCGACCCGGAGCAGAAGCGGAAGATCGTCGGCCGGGAGTTCATCCGCGCGTTCGAGGGGGCGGCCCGGTCGGTCGCCGCCCACGACGGGGTCGACTTCCTGGTGCAGGGCACGCTCTACCCGGACGTGGTCGAGTCCGGCGGCGGGTCCGGCGCGGCCACCATCAAGTCCCACCACAACGTCGGCGGGCTGCCCGACGACCTCGCCTTCTCGCTGGTCGAGCCGCTGCGCACGCTGTTCAAGGACGAGGTGCGCCGGGTCGGCGCGCAGCTCGGGCTGCCGGACGCGATCGTCTGGCGGCAGCCGTTCCCCGGCCCCGGGCTGGCGATCCGCATCGTCGGCGAGGTGACCGCGGCGCGGCTGGACGTGCTGCGCGCGGCCGACGCGATCGCCCGGGCCGAGCTGACCGCGGCCGGGCTGGACCGGGACATCTGGCAGTGCCCGGTGGTGCTGCTCGCCGACGTCCGCTCCGTCGGCGTCCAAGGCGACGGCCGCACGTACGGCCACCCGGTGGTGCTCCGCCCGGTCTCCTCCGAGGACGCGATGACCGCGGACTGGACCCGGGTCCCGTACGAGGTGCTCGAGCGCATCTCCACCCGCATCACCAACGAGGTCCGCGAGATCAACCGCGTCGTCCTCGACGTGACCAGCAAACCCCCCGGCACCATCGAGTGGGAGTAACCCTTGATGTAGTATGGCATCACGGTGAGGCGAAGGCGCTCACCTCTCTCGGGCAGGCGCCGAGCACGCGTCCCGGGTGGGCGCTCCCAGCCGAAGGACCCGGCCAGCGGGGCGAAGATTCGCCAGTTCCTCCGGACGTGCCCGCATCAGGTGACGAGCGAGGACGGCCGATGATCCACTGGTTCGAGATCACCATCGAGGGCGCCGATTTCGTGAGCGAGGAGTCGGATGACGCCGACGCGCTCACGAAGCCGGCGGCGCCGACACGGTGCCGGTCCAGGACGGGCCGGTCGTGAAGGTCGTGTTCCACCGCGAGGCGGCGTCGTTCGCCGCGGCGGTGGCCAGCGCGGTGCTCGCGATCGAGCGGGCCCTCCCACACGCGAAGATCATGCGGATGGAGCGGGTCGAGGACGCGGCGGAGGCTTCGCTGGCGCGATCGGCGTGAGGGTCAGCACGCAGGGCGTGGGCGGCCCGCCAGAGGACGGGTGACCGGGCGGGCGGGGTTGGTCAGCCGACGTACGGTGCGCAGGCCGGCTCGTCGGAGAGCGCGAGCCGCAGCGCGGCCGGCGTGCCGGCGGCCGGGCGGGCCAGCGCGGCGGTGACCTCGCTGACCGCGCTCTCGGCGCCGGTCAGCAGGCTCTGCAGGGAGATCTGGAAGACCGTCGCGGCGGCCACGTCGAGCCGGCCGGCCCGGTCGGCGAGCTCGCGCAGGGCGGCCGACTGGTCCCCCACCGCTGCGGTGAGCGAGTCCGCGTACGCCTGGCCGCCCGCCACGTCCACCGGCCCGGCCGCGTCGATGGCGCCGCGCAAGCCGTCGGTGCGCGTCGCCAGGTCGGTGTAGTACCGCTGCACCGCGGTCCGGACCTTGGTCCGGTCCTGCTCCCGCGGGATCGTCTTGACCAGCGCGCTGCTGGCCGCGTCGACCCCGCGCTGCCAGTCCCGGACGCTGCCGCAGATCGACCGGGCGTACGTCTGCGCGTCCACGCCGGTCTCCCGCAGCGCGAACCACCACACCCCGGCGGCGATCAACGCGAGCGCCAGCAGCACGGAGGTGAGCACGGCGAAGAGGCCCCGCCCGCGGCGCTTCGGCGCCGGCGGCGGGCGGTCCGACGGGTCGGCGGCCTCGCGGCGGCGGCGCCGGGGCGCCGGGTCGGCCACCTCGGAGTGCTCCGGGGCCAGCTCGGGGTGGCGCGCGGAGGCGCCCCGGCCGAGGCCCGGCGTCTCGCCGTCCGGACGGTACGGGGAGGTCGGCTCGGCCTCGCCCCGGTACGCCCCGCTCGGCGCCGGCGGCTCGTCCAGCCGGTGGTAGGCGTCGCCGCGGTCCGGTTGGGGACGGCCACCGCCGGAGCGGTACGCCGCCGGCGGGTCGCCCTCCGGCCGGTACGCCGGCGGCTCGCCGTCCGGGCGGTAGGCCGGAGGTGGGGCGGAGGCGTGGCGGCTCGCCGTGGGCGGCTCGCCGTCCGCGCGGTAGGCCGGGGGTGGGGAGGCGGCCGGAGCGCGGGTCGACCTGGGCGGCTCGCCGTCCGGACGATAGGCCGAGGGTGAATAGCCGCCGGAGCGAGTCGCCGTGGGCGGCTCGCCGTCCGGCGATAGGCCGGGGTGGTAGCCGCCGGAGCGGGTCGCCGTGGGCGGCTCGCCGTCCGCACGATAGGCCGAGGGTGAGTAGCCGCCGGAGCGAGTCGCCGTGGGCGGCTCGCCCTCCGCGCGGTAGGCCGGAGGTGGGTAGCCGGCCGGGGCGCGAGTCGCCGTGGGCGGCTCGCCGTCCGGGCGGTAGGCCGAGGGCGGCGGGTGAGCGGCGGGACGGCGGTCCGGATCGGCCCGGTCCGCGCCGGCGCGGTGTCCCCCGCGGGGCGGCGCGGCCGACGACGCCGGCCTGGGCGGCGCGCGGCCGACGACGCCGGCCGGGGCGGCGGCGCGGCCGGGACGCCGGCCCGGGAGGCGGCGGCGCGGCCCGCGATGCCGGCCCCGGAGGCGGCGCCCGGTCCGGCACCGGCACGAAGCCGGTGTCCGGCCGCCACGGCGCGGTCAGCGGGTCGTCCGGCACGTATCCGGCCGACCCGCCGTACCGATCCGCCGCCGACGCCACCGGAGCAGACGGACCAGGCGGACCAGGCGGCGCGGCCCGAGGCGGCGCGGCCCGGGGCGGCGCGGACCGCGGCGCGCGGCGCCGAGACCGGCGGTGCCGGCGCCCGCGGCGCCGGCACCTCGTCGATCAGCTGCGGCAGCGGGGTCCCCCACAGCACGTGCCGCCGGAGCACGTCGTACTGCTCGTCGCTGATCTCTCCCCGCTGGTACATCTGCTTGAGCAGGGTCAGGTCGTCCTGCGACGCCATCGACCCTCCCCACGGACGCCAGCGGGCCGCGGGCACCTCGCCCGCGGCCCGCCCAGCCTAAGCCGTCCGCTACCCGCCGCCGTTCCCGTCCGCCCGGTCCCGGCCCCGCCACCCGGCGAGGCTGGTCACCAGCCCGGCGACGCCCACCGCGATCAGCAGCACCGGCAGCGGCCAGCCTTCGAGCGCGGCGCCCGGGTCGCCGGCCAGGCCCCAGATCAGCGCGGCGCCGATGAAGAGCAGCCCGGCCACCAGGGAGAGCACGTCCACCTCATGACGTCGCACGGTCCACCTCCACTCGCCCGACCCCGACCTCCAGGGTCAGCTGCAGGTCGCCGCCGCCCGGGCCGTCCGAGGCCGTTGTCGACCACGGTCCGCTGCTGCGATCCGCCGTTGACCCGCTCGTCGAAGAGGTCCGCCTCCCCGATGCCGGCCCTCGCCACCACCTCCACGTCGACGTCCCGCGGGACCCGTACCTCGACGTTGCCGAGGCCGGCGGACGCGGAGGTGACCACGGTCCGTTCGGCGAAGTCGATGTCGGTCAGGTCGAGCACGAGGTTGCCGATCCCCACCCGGTACTCGTCCTGCACCTCCCCCACCGACTGCGGCCGGTACTGCCGGTCGCCGGTGCCGCCCTCCAGCGACACCTCGGCGGTGCTGACCGCGACCAGGGCGACGGCGAGCGGCACGCCCAGCCAGATCAGCCCGCGGGCCCGGCCGCGCCACGCGCCGACCACCAGGCCGATGCCGACCACGCCGAGCGCCAGCGCGAAGTAGTGCCGGGCCTGCGGGTCCGCGCCGGCGGCGTCCAGCGCCGCGGTGATGCCGAGCACCAGCAGCAGCGCGCTGAGCGTGAGCCGGCCGAGGATCGACCGCTCCTTGCGCGGCTTCACCGGCGGGGGCGGCGGGACCACCGGCGGCTGCACGGCCGTCGCGGTCGGCGCCGGCCCGGTGGGCATCGCGGCGGTCCGGGTCGGGTCGTACGGGTACGGATCCTGCTGGTACGCCTGGTATGCCGCTGGTGGCGGCGTCACCGGCGGCGGGGGCGGCGGGCGGCCCTCCCGGCGCTCGTCCAGGTTGCGCACCAGCAGCACGATCCCGGCCACGACGACCAGCAGCAGGAAGACGTCGCCGCCGTCACCGCGGGCCAGCACGCCGGCCAGGATCAGGCCGACCACGATGAGCAGTGCGGCCTGGACGACGTCGCCGGCACGGCGGCCGCCGCTGCCGCGGCCGATCAGCGACTCCACCGGCGACGACGGCTCGTCGTCGGCCGGCAGGAAGAGCCAGCAGAGCAGGTAGAGCAGGATGCCGGCCCCGCCGAAGACGGCCAGCACCGCGAACAGCACGCGGAGCAGGACCGGGTCCACCCCGGTGTACTCGCCCAGGCCCCCGGCCACGCCCGCGATCACCTTGCGGTCGCGGCTGCGGCGGATGCGCCGGACCCCCTGGTACGGCGGCGGCTGGCCGCCCGGCGGCACCGACCCACCCGGCGGCGGACCCGGCGGCGGATACCCACCCCCGCCACCCCCGCCCGGCGGCACGTAGCCACCACCGCCGCCCGGCGGCACGTAACCACCACCGCCGCCCGGCGGCACGTAGCCACCACCGCCGCCCGGCGGCACGTAGGCACCACCGCCGCCCGGCGGCACGGACGCGCCGCCACCCCCGGCAGCCGACCAGGCGCCGGACCCCACCGGCTCCCCGGCCACCGCCGTGCGCTCCTCCGCGGCCGGCTCACCCGCCGGCGGACCGGTCGTGCTCGCCGCAGCCGGCCCACCCCCGGCGTCGGCGATGACCGCCGTGCGCTCGTCGGCCGCCGGCCCGGTGAGCCCGGCCGCGCGCTCGACCGTGGGCTCGTCGACAGCCGGCTGGTCCGCGGGATCGGAGAGGATCGCGGTCCGCTCCTCCCCCGGCGCGGGCGGCGCGTCCGCGTCGTCGCCGTCCCCGTCAGCGGTCGGACCGGCATCGTCCCCGGGCCGGTCAGCGGTCGGCCGGCATCGTCCCCGGCCCCGTCAGCGGTCGGACCGGCATCGTCCCCGGCCCCGTCAGCGGTCCCGGCATCGTCCCCGGCCGGTCAGCGGTCCCGGCATCGTCGCCGTCCCCGTCAGCGGTCGGACCGGCATCGTCCCCGGGCCGGTCAGCGGTCGCGTCCCCGCCGACGTCCGGGCGCGGAGCGCCGCCGGACGGGCCCGGAGCCTCGGCGGCGGCGCGGAGCGCCGGCGGACGGATCGGCCGGGGACGGCTCGCCGGGCGCGGAAGGATCGTCCGGCGGCGCACCCGGCGTACCGCGGAGGGGATCGTGCTCGCTCATGGCACCGATGGTGTCGCCGCCGCGCCGCCCCCGGTATGGGGGATGGCCCTGACCCGACCCTGGTTGCGCCGGCCGGCGAACACCGGGGACGTCCCCGTGGTCCCCACCCGCGCCGCGATGCAACCATCGAGGTCAGCAGCCCGAGCAGAGGAGCACCGATCACCGACACCGCGGCGCCCGCGCCGCCCCGGCTCTACCGCGCGGCCGACGGCCGCGTGGTCGCCGGCGTCGCCCAGGGCCTGGCCGCGCACCTGGCCATCACGCCGACCCGGGTGCGGATCGCCTTCGCGCTGCTCACCTTCCTGGAGGGCTTCGGCATCCTGCTCTACCTGGCGCTGTGGGCGGTGGTGCCGCAGCAGCCGGTGGCCGCGGACGCCCCGCGCCGGCCGCGCCGCACCGTCGAGCGCGGCACCGCCATCGCGCTGGCCGTGCTCGTCGCCGGCGGCCTGCTCGCCGTGCGCGGCACGACGCTGTTCGACGGCAACCCGCTGCTCGTCCCGCTGTTGCTGGGCAGCGCCGGGCTGGCCGTCATGTGGCGGCAGGCCGACGCCAGCCAGCGGGTGCGCTGGCGGCGGATCTCCGGCTTCGAGGTGGCGCCGGCGGAGACCGAGCGGTCCCGGTGGACCGCGGCCGCCCGGGTCGCCGGCGGCACCGTGCTGGTCGCCGCCGGGGTCGCCTCGTTCCTGCTCTTCTCCGGCACGCTGTCCGCGGCCCGGGACGGCCTGGTCGCCGCCGTCGCGGTGCTGGCCGGGCTGGCCCTGATGACCGCGCCGCTGTGGTGGCGGCTGGTCGCCGACCTCGCCGAGGAGCGCCGGGAGCGGATCCGCTCCCAGGAGCGCGCGGACCTGGCCGCCCACCTGCACGACAGCGTGCTGCAGACGCTCGCGCTCATCCAGCGGCACGCCGACCAGCCCCGGGAGGTGACCCGGCTGGCCCGCGGGCAGGAGCGGGAGCTGCGCACCTGGCTCTACCGCCCGGAAGACCGGCAGGCCTCCCGCTTCGCCGCCGCGCTGGAGGCGGTCGCCGGCGAGGTCGAGGACGCGTACGCGGTGCAGGTGGAGAGCGTGGTGGTCGGCGACGCCGAGGTGGACGACCGGCTCGGCGCGGTGGTCCAGGCGACCCGCGAGGCGCTGGTCAACGCGGCCAAGCACGCCGGGGTGGACACGATCTCGCTGTACGCGGAGGTCGAGCCGGAGGAGGTCACGGTGTTCGTCCGGGACCGCGGCAGCGGCTTCGACCCGGACGCGGTGGCGGCCGACCGGCACGGCGTGCAGGGGTCGATCATGGGCCGGATGGACCGGCACGGGGGCAAGGCGGCGATCCGCAGCCGGCCCGGCGCGGGCACGGAGGTCGAGCTGACGATGGCGAGGAACGGCACATGACGGAGACGGCGCCGGTCAAGGTCTTCCTGGTGGACGACCACTCGATGTTCCGGTCCGGGGTGCGGGCCGAGCTGTCCGGGACCGAGGGCGTGCAGATCGTCGGCGAGGCCGGCGGGGTGGCCGAGGCGGTGGCCGCGATCGCCCGGGCCCAGCCGGACGTGGTGCTGCTCGACGTGCACATGCCGGACGGGGGCGGCAAGGCGGTGCTGGAGCGGGTCCGCCCGGCGCAGCCGGACGTCCGCTTCCTCGCCCTGTCGGTGTCCGACGCGGCCGAGGACGTGATCGGGGTGATCCGGGCCGGCGCCCGCGGCTACGTGACGAAGACGATCTCCGGGCCGGACCTGGCCGCGGCGATCCGCCGGGTCGCGGACGGCGACGCGGTGTTCTCGCCGCGGCTGGCCGGCTTCGTGCTGGACGCGTTCACCCGACACCCGGACACCCCGGTGCACGACCCGGAGCTGGACCAGCTGACCCAGCGGGAGCGGGAGGTGCTCCGGCTGCTGGCCCGCGGGTACGCGTACAAGGAGATCGCCTCCCAGCTCTTCATCTCGGTGAAGACGGTGGAGACGCACGTGTCGTCCGTCCTGCGCAAGCTCCAGCTGTCCAACCGGTACGAGCTGTCCCGCTGGGCCACCGACCGCCGCCTGGTCTAGTTGATCGGGGTGACCATCCACTCCTCGGTGTCCCGCCCGACGGACCGGATGGTCAGCGGCACCCGCTGGCCGGTCCGCAGCCCGAGCCGGTCCAGCCCGGCCCGGTCGGTGCCGGTCGTCACCACGCCGTCGATCATCCGGTTCCGCGGCAGCGGGTCGCAGTCGGCTACGCCGTCTGCACCAGGTCCTCGGCCAGCGCGTGATCACCGGTCAGCAGGAACGCGGTCCGCAGCAACGCAGCCGAACGCCCGGCGACGAAGTCGTCGAACTCGCTGCGATCCACCATCGCGTCCTCCTCGCGGTCAGCAGGAAGGACCACTCGGGACGGCGATCAGGTTGCCGGCTCGAAATACCAGGCGTGCTCGCGGGTCCACAGCCGGACCGGCGGTGACCCCTCCTCCCAGCCCTCGGCGTGCTCGTCCGCCCATCGGGTGATGAGCACGACCCGCTCCTCGGCGACCCCGGTGAAGGCCTCGGCGCCGAGGCACCCCTCGGTGGCCAGCGCGTCCGGCACCACCTCGGTGACCAGGAAGTCGACGGCCTCCTCCAGCCGCCCCGGCACGACCTTCGCCTCCCACATCCGCACGATCACCGCACCAGCACCTCGTCCACCGGCAGCGCCGAGTCGGCCGGGATGTCCAGCCCGGACGGCTCCTTCCCGGCGGCGACCAGCCGGGCGCCCAGGGCCGCCACCATCGCCCCGTTGTCGGTGCACAGCCCCGGCCGCGGCACCCGCAGCCGGATGCCGGCGGCCTCGCAGCGCTGGGCCGCGACCGCCCGCAGCCGCGAGTTCGCCGCCACCCCGCCGCCGATCAGCAGGTGGTCGACCCCGGTGTCCCGGCAGGCCCGCACCGCCTTCGCGGTGAGCACGTCCACCACCGCGTCCTGGAACGACGCGGCCACGTCGGCGACCGGCACCGCCAGGCCGGCCCGCTGCCGCGCCTCCACCCAGCGCGCCACCGCGGTCTTCAACCCCGAGAACGAGAAGTCGTACGCGGGGTCGCGCGGCCCGGTCAGCCCGCGCGGGAAGTGCACCGCGGCCGGGTCGCCGTCCCGCGCCGCCCGGTCGATCGGCGGCCCGCCCGGGAACGGCAGCCCGAGCAGCCGGGCCACCTTGTCGAAGGCCTCCCCGGCGGCGTCGTCGATGGTGGCGCCGAGCGGCCGGACCTCCTCGGCCAGGTCCGGCGACCAGCAGCAGCGAGGAGTGCCCGCCGGAGACCAGCAGCGCGATGCACGGCTCCGGCAGCGGGCCGTGCTCCAGGGCGTCCACCGCGACGTGCGCGGCCAGGTGGTTGACGCCGTAGAGCGGCTTGCCCAGCGCCAGCGCGTACGCCTTCGCGGCGGCCACCCCGACCAGCAGCGCCCCGGACAGCCCGGGCCCGGCCGTGACCGCGATCGCGTCCACATCGGACGGTCGTACGCCGGCGGTGGCGCAGGCCCGGTGCACGGTCGGCACCATCGCCTCCAGGTGGGCCCGGGACGCGACCTCCGGCACCACCCCGCCGAACCGGGCGTGCGCGTCCACACTGGACGCGACCGCGTCGGCGAGCAGGGTGCGGCCGCGGACGATGCCGACCCCGGTCTCGTCGCAGGAGGTCTCGAAGCCCAGCACCAGGGGCTCAGTCACGGGCCATCACCACCGCGTCCACCCCGCTCGGCTGGTAGTAGCGCCGGCGGCGGCCGACCGGCACGAAGCCGTGCCGCCGGTAGAGCCGCTGCGCCACCTCGTTGTCGGCCCGCACGTCGAGCAGCACCCGGCGGTCGCCGGCCGCGGCCAGCAGGTCGCGCAGCAGCGTGGCCCCCAGCCCGCGGCCCTGGGCGGCACCGGCCACCCCGATGGTGAGCACGTGCGCCTCGTCGCCGAAGACCGCGAGCCCGGCGTAGCCGACCACGTCGTCGCCGGCCACGGCGACCACGTAGTGCCGGGTCGCCGGCTCGGCCAGCTCGTTCCAGTAGGCGGCGGCCGACCAGGCCTCGGCGCCGAAGAGCTCGTCCTCCAGCACCATCACCGCGGGGATGTGCCACCACCGCATCCGGGTCAGCACCGGCGTCCGCACCGCGGTCACGCCGGGGTCACCGCCTTCGGCCGGCCGGGCTCGACCGCGTCCGGGGAGCGCAGGTAGAGCGGGGTCAGCGGGTCGGCCGGCGCCCCGGCCCGCACCCGGTCGGCGGCGACCCGGGCCAGCGTCACCGGGTCCGGCGAGTCCGGGCCGGTGACCGGCAGCCCGAGCAGCTCGGCGTACTGCCGGGCGCCGGCGCCGCAGGCGACCTCGACGCCCAGGTCGGCCACCCGCCCGGCCAGGTCCGCCGGCCGGTCCACCGCGGGGCCGGCGATCCGCACCCCGTCCGCGTACGCGGCCCAGTAGACCTCCCGCCGCCGCGCGTCGGTGACCGCGAGCACCCGGCCGTGCTCCCCGCCCACCCCCCGGACGGCCAGCCCGTCCAGCGAGCACACCCCGTACGCGGGGATGGCCAGCGCGTCGGCGAGGGCGGCCGCGGTGACCAGCCCGACCCGCAGCCCGGTGAACGGGCCGGGCCCGGTGCCGGCGACCACCGCGACCAGCTCCGGCCGGGGTCAGCCCGGCCTCGGCGAGCACCGCCGAGACCGCCGGGGCGAGCAGCTCGCCGTGCCGCCGCGGGCCCGCGGCGCCGGTCGCGACCTGCACGGACACGGGCTCCACGGCGGTGCCGGAGACGCGCACGACGGCGGCGGTCACCGCCGGGGTGGCGGTGTCCAGGACCAGCACGGGAGCAGCCGCCTCGGGCACGCGACGAGGGTAGGCCACCGGCCCGGACCGGCCCGGACGCCGGGGCCCCGGCCGGCTCCGGTGACGGTCCGCGACCTGACCGCGACGCGGTACGCCGAACGGGGGACGGCCGGGTCCCGGAGATTCCCGCTCCGGCCCGGCGCCCGGCTACGGTGGGCCCCATGCGCCGTCGTTTCGCCGCCGTCCTGCTCGGCCTGTCCGGTCTGCTCGCCGGCTGCGCGACCACCGTCGAGGGCACCGGGTCGGTGGCGGCCGACGCCGGCAAGCCGAGCGGCAGCGCCGCCGCCTCCCCGACGCCGGACCCGTCGGCGAGCGCCTCGGCCAGCCCCGGGCGGACCACGCTGAAGTGCTCCGGCAAGGTCATCTCGCCGACCGGCTCGCCTTACTGCTTCACCGCCCCGGAGGGCTTCCAGGACGTGTCCTCCTCGGTCACCGTGGACGCGAGCATCGGCCGGGAGAAATACCGGTCGGCCGTCGCGGTCGGCGACCGCGACCTGATCATCGTGACCGTGTACGAGCTGCCGGTGGACACCGACCCGATCGCGGACGAGACGCTCGAGGGCGAGCTGAAGACCGTGCTCGGCCAGCTCGCCCAGCAGGGCTTCACCTTCGAGTCGACCACCGCCGAGCGCGGCACCGTGGACGGCGCCCGCAGCTTCCAGTACCACGCCTCGCAGGAGAAGGAGATGCTCGAGTCGGACGTCTACTTCCTCTTCCGCGGCAAGAACGAGATCCAGGTCAACTGCCAGTGGAAGGAGAAGGAGTCCGACATCGGCAAGGGCTGCCAGGCGGTGCTGAAGTCGCTGCAGTTCAAGAGCGTGAAGTGAGCCCCAGCCCGGCCAGCCGCTGAGCCCAGTCGCCGCCGGAGCCGACCAGCTCGGCGGTGCGCTCCTCCCGGTCGACGGCCCGGTCCAGCCGGACCAGCAGGTGCGCGTCGGCGAGCTGCTCGACCAGGCCGTGCCCCCACTCGACCACGGTCACCGACTCCGGCAGGTCCGCGTCCAGGTCCAGGTCGTCGACCTCCTCCACCGAGCCCAGCCGGTACGCGTCCACGTGCACCAGCGGCAGCCGGCCGCCCCGGTGCACCCGGGCCAGCACGAAGGTCGGCGAGGTGACCGCGCCGCGGACCCCGAGCCCGGCGCCGATCCCCTGCGCCAGCACCGTCTTCCCGGCCCCCAGCGGCCCGGCCAGCACCACCAGGTCCCCCGCCCGCAGCACCTCCCCCAGCGCCCTCCCCAGCCCTCGGGTGTCCTCCACCCCCGGCAGCACCAGCTCGAGCCCCGGCGAGTGACGGCTCCCGTCCGCGAGTGACGGCGTAGGGGCCATCACTCGGCTCCCGACGCCGTCACTCGCGGGGCGGCGAGGAGCGAGGCGGCCGCGGCGAGGTCGGCGCGGAGCGCCGCCAGGGGCGCGCCGGCCGGGCCGAAGCGGATCGCGGCGGAGGGGTGGTACGTGGGCAGCACCCGGCGGCCGTCCACCTCGTGCACGGTCCCGCGGACGGCGCCGAGCCGGACCCCGCGGCCGAGGAACCAGGCGGCCGCGGTCAGCCCGAGCGTGACCACCAGCTCCGGGCCGACCAGGGTGAGCTTGCGGTCCAGCCAGCCGCGGCAGCGGGCCGCCTCCGCGGTCGCCGGGGTGCGGTTGCCCGGCGGCCGGCACTGCAGCACGTTGACCACCGCGACGCCGGCCCGGTCCAGCCCGGCCTCGGCCAGCAGCTCGTCCAGCAGCCGGCCGGCCCGCCCGACGAACGGGCGGCCGGCCCGGTCCTCGTCCGCGCCCGGCGCCTCCCCGACCAGGGCCAGCCGGGCCCCGGGCGGGGCCTCCCCGACCACCACCGTGGTCCGGGTCGCGGCCAGCTCCGGGCAGGCGGTGCAGGACGACGACGCCGCCACCAGCTCGTCCCAGGACCGGCAGGCCGCGGCGGCCGCGGCCACCTCGACCGACCCCGGCACCAGCCGCACCCGCGGCCCGGCCGGCTGCCCCGGCCCCTTCAGACCCGGCACTACTACCGCGCCCCGCGGGAGGCCGAGCCGCCGTACGCCGCGCGGGCGGCCCGGTGCAGGAAGGCCCGCAGCCGGAGCGTGACGAGCTCCGGCCGCTCCATCATCGCCAGGTGCCCGGCGCCCTCCAGCACCAGCAGCTCCGCGCCGGGCAGCGCCTCGGCCATCCGCTTGCTGTGGGCCACCGGGGTGAGCAGGTCCTTGTCACCGACCACGATCAGCGTCTCCAGGTCGCGCAGCCGGCCGAGGGCGGACAGCTTGTCGTGCGCGTTCAGCGCCGGGAAGAAGTCCGCCACCACCTCGACCGGGGTCGCGGAGATCATCTGCCCGACGTACTCGACCAGGGCCGGGCTGACGTCGGTGGAGCCGAACGAGTAGCGCCGGGTGAGCAGCCAGGCGATGTCGCTGCCGATCCGCCGGCTGCGCTCGATCAGCGCGGCCCGGGACCGCATCACCCGCAGCGCCAGCGGCAGCACCGGCGCCCGCAGCTTCGCGGTGATCGCCGGCAGGCCCAGCGTGACGTCGGCCAGCTGCCCGGTCGAGGTGGACAGCAGCGCCACCCCGACCACCCGGGACGCGAACAGCTCCGGGTGCCGGTCGGCCAGCGCCATGATCGTCATGCCGCCCATCGAGTGACCGACCAGCACCACCGGGCCGGTCGGCACCAGGTCGGTGAGCACCTGGAACAGGTCGTCGCCGAGCTGGTCGATGGTCGCCGTCTCGGTCGGCGCCCGTCCGGACCGCCCGTGCGAGCGGCAGTCGTAGAAGACCATCCGGATCCGCGGCCGGGTCATGTCGCCCAGGCCCAGCCGCTGGTAGTGCCAGGACCCCATGGACAGGCAGTAGCCGTGCGCGAAGAGCACGGTCAGCGGCGCGTCCCGGGGCCCGACCTCCTCGACCGCGAGCGGCACCCCGTCGTCGGTGGTCACCGTCCGCTGCCGGTCGGCCCGCAGCCGGCCGAACGGCTCGTCCGCCTCCGGGTCCAGCCCGCCGCGGATCCGGCCGATCGCGTACCGCTCCGTGGCCAGCCCGACCGCGGCCCCGGCGGCGATCAGGCCGGCCACCCCGGCGAGCAGGCCGGCCCGGCGGGCGGCGGGCCTCACGGGCCGGCCCCGACATGGGTGCGGGGCACCCGGGCGCCGACCCGGGTGACGATCTCGTACGAGATCGTGCCGAGCGCGTCGGCCCAGTCCTGCGCGGTCGGCTCGCCGGCGCGGCCGGACCCGAAGAGCACCACCTCGTCCCCGGCGGCCACCGGGTCGTCGCCGACGTCGACCACGAACTGGTCCATGCACACCCGGCCGGCCACCGTCCGCCGCCGCCCGGCCAGCCACACCGGCCCGACCGAGGTGCCCGCCCGCGGCACGCCGTCCGCGTAGCCCAGCGGGACCAGGGCCAGCCCGGTCTCCCGATCGGTGACGTGGACGTGCCCGTACGACACCCCGGCGCCGGCCGGCACCCGCTTGACCAGCGCGACCCGGCTGCGCAGGGTCATCGCCGGCTCCAGCCCGTACGGCTCCGGCGGGACCGGGGTCAGCCCGTACACCGCGATGCCCGGCCGGACCAGGTCGAAGTGCGCCGCCGGCAGGGTGAGGGTGGCGGCCGAGTTGGCCAGGTGCCGCAGCGGCGGGTCGACGCCGAGCCGGCGGGCCGCGGCCACCGCCTCGGTGAACGCGGCGACCTGGCCGGCGATGGTCGGGTGCCCGGGCGCGTCCGCGTACGCGAAGTGGCTCCAGACGCCGACCACCTCGACCTCGTCCGCGGCGGCCGCCTTGGCCGCGGCGGTGACCAGCTCGGGCCAGTCGGCCGCGGTCGCGCCGCCCCGGGACAGCCCGGTGTCGACCTTGAGGTGCACCCGGGCCCGCTGGCCGGCCTCCCGGGCCGCGGCCACCACCTCGGCCAGCGCCCACGGCGCGCTCACCGAGAGGTCGACGTCGGCGGCCACCCCGGCGGCGAGGTCCTCGCCCGGGACGGCCAGCCAGGACAGCACCGGCGCCAGGATGCCGGCGGCGCGCAGCGCCATCGCCTCCTCCAGGAAGGCCACCCCCAGCCAGCCGGCGCCGCCGGCGAGCGCGGCCCGGGCCGCGGGCACCAGGCCGTGCCCGTACCCGTCGGCCTTGACCACCGCCATCACCTCGGCCGAGGTGCCCGCGCGGAGCCGCGCGACGTTGCGCCGGATCGCGCCGAGGTCGATGATCGCCTCAGACCGCAGCATGCGTTCAGTTTCGCAGAGCTGACCGGTCGGCCGGGACGGGCCGCTCGACCCGCAGCCAACCTGCGGTCCACCAGGCCGACTACGGAAGTAACGAGGGCGGTGTCCGGAGTTTGTCCGGTGACGATGCGCTACCGGAAGGTAGGCTCAACACTGTCATGACGTGGTGAACAGTCGGTGAAGAGCGGGGCCAAGGCGGATCGGGCCGCGCTGCGCCAGCAGCTGTTCGATGCCGGCCGGACGCTCGACGACGTCGCTGCGGAGATGCACCGGCGCTGGCGCTTCCGCCCCCGGGAGTCCTACCGGCACGCGCACGGCTGGAGCCAGGACGAGGTCGCCGCCCGGTTCACCGAGGTGGCCGCCGGGCTGGCGCCCGGCACCCGGTCCGCGCCGATGGTCGGCACCCGGATCGGCGAGTACGAGCGGTGGCCGGTCGGCGGCCGCCGACCCTCGCCGTACGTGCTCACCGTGCTCGCCGAGGTGTACGGCACCGACCTGGCCCGGCTGCTGGACGACGCCGACACGGCCGGGATGCCCGAGCAGGACCGCGCGGTGCTCGCCGCGCTGACCAACCGGCCGGACCGGCCGTTGCCGCGGCCGGTCCCCGAATCGCTGCCCGCCGCCCCGGACCCGGAGGTCGCGGCACCGGTCCGGGCGCCCGTCAGCCCGCCGCCGCTGGTGCCGACCGTGACCGGCCGGCCGGGCTGGACCCGGCTGGCCGAGGAGGCCGAGCCGCCACCCGGCCGGACCGCGGAGGCCGACTTCATGGCCCGGGCGGCCGACGAGGCGGTCGAGTTCGGCGAGTGGGCCGAGACCAGCTCGGTCGGGCCGATCACGCTGGAGCAGCTCCACCAGGACGTCCGGGCGATCGCCCGCGACTACCTGACCCAGCCGCCGTACCCGCTGCTGCGCCGCACCCTGCACCACCGCCGCCGGGTCTTCTCCCTGCTGGAGGGCCGGGTGCGGCCGGCCCAGGCGCGCGATCTCTACCTGCTGGCCGGCCGGCTGTGCGGGCTGGCCGGCTGGATGGTCGGCGACCTCGGCTACGCCGCCGAGGCCGGCACGCACGCCCGGATCGCCTGGCTGTGCGCCGACCTGGCCGACCACCCCGGCCTGCGCGGCTGGGCGCGGGCGACGCAGAGCAAGCTGGCCTACTGGGACGGCCAGCCGAGCACGTCCGCGCAGCTGGCCGACGACGGGCTGCGGCAGGGGGTCCGGGACAGCGGCCGGGTGCTGCTGGCCGGGCTGTCCGCGCGGGGCTGGGCCCGGACCGGGGACGCCGACCGCGCCCGCGGCGCGCTGACCGTGGTCACCGCCGAGCGCGAGAAGGTGGCCGGCGGCGACGAGGTCGGCGGCGTGTGGGGCTTCAGCGAGGCGCAGCAGCACTACCTGGCCGGCACCACCCACCTGTGGCTGCAGGACCCGGAGCGGGCGGCCCGGGCCGCCGACCGGGCGGTCTGGCTGTACGAGATCGCCGACCCGGAGGAGCGCTTCTACGGCGCCGAGTCGCTGGCGCTGCTCGACTCGGCCATCGCGCACGTGCTCACCGGCGACGTGACCGAGGCGGCGAACCGGCTGGCCCCGGTGCTGGAGCTGCCGCCGGAGAAGCGGGTCACGCTCATCACCAGCCGGGCCACCGACCTGCGCCGCACGCTGGACCGGATCGGGCCGGCCCGCGGGCCGGCGGCGGAGCTGGCCAGCAACCTGGACCACTTCGAGCGCACCGCCAGCTGAGCCGCCGGCGGGCTCAGCCCGGCGCCACGCTGAGCAGGTCGCCGGGCTGGCACTCGAGCGCGTCGCACAGCGCGGCCAGGGTGGAGAATCAGCGGCCCACCGCGCGGAGGGCGGCGGGGAGGGCGTCGAGGACGCCGGCGGCGGTGGTGGTCACCCCGTCGGCGGCCAGCCGGCCGGCCAGCCCGTGCAGGTGCGCGGCCGCCGCGGCGGCGAGCGCCGGCGGCAGCCCGCCGGCGAGCAGCGCGCCGCCCAGCCCGGACAGCACGTCCCCGCTGCCCGCGGTGGCCAGCCACGGGGTGCCGGTGGTGTTGACGTACGCGGGCCCGTCCGGGCCGACCACCACCGTGGCGTTGCCCTTGAGCAGCACGACCGCACCGAGGTCGGCCGCGGCCCGGCGGGCCGCGCCGACCCGGTCGTCGCCGACCGGCCCGGCGATCCGCTCGAACTCCCGGTCGTGCGGGGTGAGCACCGTGGCCGCGGCCCGGTCCCGGACCAGTTCCGGCCGCCGGGCGACCAGGGTGAGCCCGTCCGCGTCGACCAGCACCGGCACGTCGGTGCCGAGCACGTCGCGCAGCAGCTCGGCGGCCGCGTCGTCGGTGCCGATGCCGGGGCCGACCACCCACGCCTGCACCTGGCCCGCCTCGCTCGGCCGGCCCTCGGTCACCACCGCCTCCGGCCACCGGGACCGGACGTGCTCGGCCGCGGTGCCGGCGTACCGGACCATCCCGGCGCCGCCGCGCACCGCGGCCCCGGTGCACAGCACGCCGGCCCCGGGATAGGTGGCCGAGCCGGCCGCGACGCCGGCCACGCCGCGGGTGTACTTGTCGTCCCGCGGGCCGGGCCGGGGCAGCAGCCCGGCCACGTCCGCGCGGTCGAGCACCCGGACCTCCGGCGGCGGCAGGTGCGGGCCGAGCCCGATGTCGACCAGCCGGACGTCGCCGGCGTGCTCGACCCCGGCGCCGACCAGCAGGCCCGGCTTGAGCGCGCCGAAGGTGACGGTGACGTCGGCCCGGACCGCCGGACCGGGCGCCGCGCCGGTGTCCGCGTCCACCCCACTGGGCAGGTCCACCGCCACCACCGTGGCGCCGTCGACGGCGTCCACCAGCGCGGCCGCCGCCGGCCGCAGCCCGCCGGACCCGCCGATGCCGACGATCCCGTCCAGCACCAGCCGGGCCGCCCGGACCGCGGCCGGCGCGCCCCCTTCCTCGGCCGGCACCGCCCGCCCGCCGGCCGCCCGCAGCGCGGCCAGCCCGCCGGCGTGGGTGCGCTCGGGCGCCAGCAGCACCGCGGTCACCGCGGCGCCGCGGGCGGCCAGCCGGGCGCCGGCGTACAGCGCGTCCCCGCCGTTGTTGCCGGCGCCGACCAGCAGCGCCACCGGCGCGCCGTAGACCCGGCCGAGCAGGGCGGTGCACTGCGCGGCCAGCCCGGCCGCGGCCCGCTGCATGAGCGCGCCCTCGGGGACGGCCGCCATCAGGGCCTCCTCGGCCGCCCGGACCGCCGCGACCGGCCACGCCCCACGCACCGGCCCACTCTGTCAGATCCGCGCTGAGCTGCCCTCCTGCACCGGGTGGACGTGGTCGGCGACCAGCCCGTGCGCCTCCCGGTGCACCCGGTTGGCCGCCTCGACGTCCGGCGCCTCGACCAGGCAGAAGATCCGGCCGCCGGCCTCGTCCACCCAGTAGCGCAGGTAGTTGACGTCGTACGGGCCCTGGGTGGCCAGGTCGGCCTGGTGGGCCTTCGCGACGTCGTCCATCGTGACGCCGCCGCCCAGCTCGTGGACGTCCATGAAGAGAGGCATCGCCGTTCCTTCCGGTGGGCGCCCGCGGCGCCGGGTTGAGGTGACGGCTCAGGTCTACGCAGCCGCGGCCGGCCGGGGATCGGTAGCCGCCACCCATGTCGGGCGCCGCCGGCTACCCAGGTCGGGCCGCCGCCTCCTGCCGGGTCGCGACGCCCAGCTTGGCCAGGATCGCGGCCACGTGGTGCTCCACCGTGCGCCGGGACAGCACCAGCCGGGTCGCGATGGCCGCGTCCGACAGCCCCTCGCCGACCAGATCGAGCACCTCGGCCTCGCGCGCGGTCAGCCCGCTCGGGTGGCTGACCGTGCTGGCCCGCCGGGACCGCGGCGGCGCCCAGCCGCGCGCCCGCATCAGCGCCCGCACCCGGGCCGCGGCCGCGGGCGCGCCGAGGCCGTCCAGGAGCTGCACGGCCTGGCCCATCCGGTCCCGGTCGCCGCCGCGGCCCAGCGCCAGCGCCTGCTGGTACGGGCTGCCCAGCCGCTCCCAGGCTCCCGCGGCGTCCGGCCACCGCCCGGCGACCTCGGCCGCGTACGGCGGCGCCAGGCCGTCCGCCGCGGCGCCGGGCAGCCAGGTGGCCACCGCGCCGCGCAGCCACGGGCAGTCGTCCTCGGTCAGCACCCGCAGGCCGCGCTCGGCCTCGACCTCGGCCCGCGCGTCGTCGCCGGTGATCCAGGCGATCTCGCAGCGGGCGGCGGCGACCGGGCCCAGCCGCTGCGGCTCCCCGGTGCCGTCGGCCAGGGCGCCGGCCCGGTCCAGCGGCTCCCGCCAGTCCTCCTGGCCGGCCCGGGCCCGCGCCCGGGCCAGCACGGTGAGCGGGATGATCAGGCTGATCGGGGCGCTGTCCGGCCGCTTCAGCAGCTCCTCGACACCCGCGGCGGCGGCCGCCAGCTGCCCCTGGTGCAGCTGCAGCGCGGTCCGCCAGCCGGCCAGGTAGAGCGTCCAGGAGTCCAGGTCGCGCTCCCGGCAGTAGTCGGTGCCCTCGTCCAGCGCGGCCGCCGCGTCCGCGTGCCGGTGCTGCTCGACCGCCGTCGAGGCCAGGTTGCAGTACGCCCGGGCGGCGTGCTCCTGCAGGTTCGCGGACCTGGCCCGGGCCAGGCTGTCGGTGAGCAGCCGGATGCCCTCGGCCGCGTCGCCGGTGACGATCTCCGCGGTGCCGATGTTGTTCAGCGCGTGCACCCGGATCTCGGCCGCCTCCGGCCCGGCCGGCAGGCGGTCCAGCAGCTCCATGGTCAACCCCACCCAGTGCCGGCAGCCGGTCAGGTCGGAGTCGAGCATCCGCAGCTGGGACATGCTGCTGTACGCCATCGCCAGCGAGACCGACTCGCTGCCGGCGAGCGCCTCGACGGCCAGCTGGCCGTGCCGCTCGGCCAGCTCGTTGCGGGCGGCGAACCAGTGCAGCCGGGACAGCCAGCGGTGCGTGTCGCCGACCCGGACCCGGTCGCCGAGCTCGGTCCAGATCCGCAGCGCCTCGCCCCGGGCGGCGAGCGCGTCCTCGATGTGGTCGGTCAGGTAGCCCTCGTAGCCGAGCCGGCCGAGCAGCTCGGCCCGCTCGGCGGGCGGCAGCGGGCCGGCGTGCCGCAGCGCCCGGCGGTACTGCTGGGCGGCCTCCCGGTGCGCGCCCAGCGCGGACGCCCGGGCGGCCGCCTCCGGTGCGTGCGCGCGGACCGCGGCCCCGTCGCCGGCCTCCTCGGCGTGGTGCGCCAGCCGGGCCGGGTCGGGGTCGGCGCCGGTCGCGGTCAGCGCGGCCAGGATCCGCCGGTGCACCGCGTGCCGGCGGACCGGCGGCACCTGCTCGGCGACCGCCAGCCGGGCCAGCTCGTGCCGGAACGCGACGTCGCCGTCGACCAGCCGCAGCACGCCGTGCTCCAGCGGCTCGTCCAGGGCGGCGAAGCCGGCGCCGAGCACCGCCTCCAGCAGCGGCAGCTCGGCCCGGGCACCGGCCAGCGCGACCACGTCGAGCGCCTCCCGGGCCGCGGCGGACAGCCGGGCGACCCGGGCCAGCACCGCGTCCCGGACGGTGCCGGGCACGTCGCCGCCGGCCGCGAGCACCTCGGTGACGAAGAACGGGTTGCCCCCGGTCGTCCGGTAGAGCCGCTCGGTGTCCACGTCCCCGCCGGCGGCCAGCGCCCGGACCGCGGCGAGCGACAGCGGGGCCAGGTCCAGCCGGCGGGTGCCGGCCGCGGTGGCCGCGTCGCCGAGCACCAGCCGCAGCGGGTGACCGGCGGTGGCGTCCTCCGGCCGGTACGTCACCAGCACCAGCGCCCGGCAGTCGTGCACCCGCCGGGCCAGGTGCCGGACCAGGTCGAGGGTCGCCTCGTCGGCCCAGTGCGCGTCCTCGACCACCAGCAGGTACGGCTCCGGCCGCGGCGGCTCCCGGAGCGCGGCGGTCAGCGCGGTGAAGACGTCGTGCCGGGCGGCGCCCGGCGGCCACAGCCCGGCCGGCAGCGCCGGCAGCATCTCGGCCAGCGGGCCGAGCGGCGCCGGGGTGGCCGACCCGTCGCAGCGGCCGGCGGCGGTGCAGGCGGCCCCGGCCGCGTCCGCGACGACCCGGCCGACGAACGTGGTCTTGCCGACGCCGGCCTCCCCGGCCACGAAGAGCAGCCGACCGTGTCCGCGGGCGGCGTCGGCGAGGTAGCCGGCCGCGGTCGCCAGCTGCACGTCACGCTCCAGGAGCGTCACGCGCCCGATCGTACGACCGATCACCTTTGCGCGTGTTCTCGTTCCGACACGCCGTACCAGCCGGCCTCTTGGACGAGCCGACGCGCAAAGGTGATCGTCCGCGTCGCGTGCCAGACTGGCCGGCGACCCGGACCGCCCGGACCGGGCCGAGGAGGTCCCGTGGCCGCACCCGCCGTCCCGGCCGAACCGTCCGCGACCCCCGAGCGACGGACCCGCCGCCGCCCCGACCGCGGCGCCCGCCGCCGGTCGGAGCCGGTGCCGCGCCGCCGCCCGGAGCCGGCGCCGGCCGCCCGCGGCCTGGACGCGGCCGAGGTCGAGCGGCTGCTCACCGCGCTCACCGCGGTCCGGGACGGCGACTTCAAGGTGCGGCTGCGGGTGCCCGGCGACCCGACCAGCCCGATGGCCCGGCTGGCCACCGTGGTCAACGAGGTGGTCGAGCGCAACCGGCACCTGACCGGCGAGCTGGACCGGGTCCGCCGGGTGGTCGGCCGGGACGGCCGGCTGGACGAGCGGCTCCGGCCGGGCACCGGCACCGGCGCCTGGGCCGGCGCCGTGACCGCGGCCAACGACCTGGTCGACGAGCTGGTCCGGCCGACCGTCGAGGTCGGCCGGGTGCTCGGCGCGGTGGCCGCCGGCGACCTGACCCAGACCATCGACCTGCGCTCGGGCGACCAGCGGCTGCGCGGCGAGTTCCTCCGGATGGCCCGCACCGTCAACGGCATGGTCGCCCAGCTGCGCGACTTCGCCGACGAGGTCAGCCGGGTGGCGAGGGAGGTCGGCACCGAGGGCAAGCTGGGCGGCCAGGCCCGGGTGCGCGGCGTGTCCGGCACCTGGCGGGACCTGACCGACAACGTCAACTCGATGGCCAACAACCTCACCGGCCAGGTCCGCGACATCGCCGCGGTGACCACCGCGGTGGCCAACGGCGACCTGTCCCGGACGGTCACCGTGGACGTGGCCGGCGAGATGCTGGAGCTGAAGGTCACCGTCAACCGGATGGTCGGCCAGCTGCGCGACTTCGCCGACGAGGTGACCCGGCTGGCCCGCGAGGTCGGCACCGAGGGCAAGCTCGGCGGCCAGGCGACCGTGCCCGGGGTGGCCGGCACCTGGAAGGACCTCACCGACAACGTCAACTCGATGGCCGGCAACCTGACCGCGCAGCTGCGCGACATCGCCCAGGTGACCACCGCGGTCGCCCGCGGCGACCTGTCCCGCAAGATCACCGTGGACGTGGCCGGCGAGCTGCTGGAGCTGAAGACGACCGTCAACACCATGGTCGACCAGCTGTCCGGCTTCGCCGACGAGGTCACCCGGGTGGCCCGCGAGGTGGGCTCGGAGGGCCGGCTCGGCGGCCAGGCCGCGGTCCGCGGCGCGTCCGGCACCTGGCGGGACCTCACCGACTCGGTGAACTTCATGGCCGGCACGCTGACCGCCCAGGTCCGCAACATCGCCGAGGTGACGACCGCGGTCGCCCGCGGCGACCTGACCAAGAAGATCGACGTGGACGCCCGGGGCGAGATCCTCGAGCTGAAGACGACGATCAACATCATGGTGGACCTGCTGTCCGCCTTCGCCGACGAGGTCACCCGGGTCGCCCGCGAGGTCGGCACCGAGGGCAAGCTGGGCGGCCAGGCCCGGGTCCGGGGCGCGTCCGGCACCTGGAAGGACCTCACCGACAACGTCAACTCGATGGCCGGCAACCTGACCAGCCAGGTGCGGTCGATCGCGGCCGTCGCCACCGCCGTCGGCCGGGGCGACCTGTCGCAGAAGATCATGATCGAGGCCGAGGGCGAGACGGCCGCGCTGGCCCAGACCATCAACACGATGGTGGACACGCTGCGCGCGTTCGCCGACGAGGTCACCCGGGTCGCCCGCGAGGTGGGCACCGAGGGCATCCTCGGCGGCCAGGCCCGGGTGCCCGGCGTCGCCGGCACCTGGAAGGACCTCACCGACAACGTCAACTCGATGGCCAACAACCTGACCGGCCAGGTCCGCAACATCGCCGAGGTGACCACCGCGGTCGCCCGCGGCGACCTGCGCCGCAAGATCGACGTGGACGCCCGCGGCGAGATCCTCGAGCTGAAGACGACGATCAACATCATGGTGGACCAGCTGTCCGCCTTCGCCGACGAGGTCACCCGGGTCGCCCGCGAGGTCGGCACCGACGGCAAGCTCGGCGTCCAGGCCGAGGTGGAGGGCGTCTCCGGGACCTGGAAGCGGCTGACCGAGAGCGTGAACCAGCTGGCCAGCACGCTGACCATCCAGCTGCGGGCGATCGCGGACGTGTCCACCGGCGTGACCCGCGGCGACCTGACCCGGAAGATCACCGTGGACGCCGCCGGCGAGGTCGCCGGCCTGAAGGACACGATCAACCAGATGATCGCCACCCTGCGCGAGACCACCCGGGCCAACCAGGAGCAGGACTGGCTGAAGACCAACCTGGCCCGGATCTCCGGCCGCATGCAGGGCCAGCGCGACCTGCCCGCGGTGGCCCGGCTGATCATGAGCGAGCTCACCCCGGTGGTGGCGGCCCAGTGCGGCGCGTTCTTCCTGGCCGAGGCGGCCGAGGTGACCGCCGCGGACAAGGTGGATCCGGACGGCCGGGCCCAGCTGCGGATGATCGCCAGCTACGGCTACCCGCCGGGCGCGGCCGACCGGTTCGCCTTCGGCGAGACGCTGGTCGGGCAGGCCGCCGCCGAGGGCAAGCGGATCCACCTCACCACGGTGCCGGCCGGGTACGTGCAGATCTCCTCGTCGCTGGGGGCCGCGCCGCCGGCCGAGATCGTGGTGCTGCCGGTGCTCTTCGAGGGCCGCGTGCTGGCCGTCATCGAGCTGGCCTCCTTCAGCCCGTACGGCGACGTGCACCTGGCCTTCCTCGACCAGATCACCGAGACGATCGGGGTCACGGTCAACACGATCATCGCGAACTCCCGGACCGAGGAGCTGCTCACCCAGTCCCGCCGGCTGACCGACGAGCTGCAGGAGCGCTCCGAGCAGCTGCAGGGCCAGCAGGAGGAGCTGCGCGAGACCAACACCGAGCTGGCGCTGTCCTCCCGCTACAAGTCCGAGTTCTTCGCGAACATGTCGCACGAGCTGCGCACGCCGCTGAACAGCCTGCTCATCCTGGCCCGGCTGCTGGCCGACAACCCGTCCGGCAACCTGACCACCGAGCAGGTGAAGTACGCCTCGGTCATCCACGGCGCCGGCAGCGACCTGCTGCAGCTGATCGACGACATCCTCGACCTGTCCAAGGTCGAGGCGGGCAAGATGGACTCCAACCCGACCGAGGTGTCGCTGGCCAGCCTGCTCGACTACGTGGCCAACCTGTGCGGCCCGCTGACCGCGGACAAGGGGCTCGGCTTCACCGTCGACGTGGACCCGGCGGTGCCGGAGAGCCTGCACACCGACGAGCGGCGGCTGCAGCAGATCCTGCGCAACCTGCTGTCCAACGCGGTGAAGTTCACCGAGGTCGGCGAGGTGCGGCTGGTGGTCTCGCTGGCCGAGCGCAACCGGTTCCAGAATTCGGGGCTGCGCCGCGGCCCGGTGGTCGCCTTCCAGGTGATCGACACCGGCATCGGCATCCTGACCGACAAGCTCAAGATCATCTTCGAGGCGTTCCAGCAGGCCGACGGCACCACCAGCCGCCGGTACGGCGGGACCGGGCTGGGGCTGTCGATCAGCCGGTCGATCGCGCACCTGCTCGGCGGCGAGATCCACGCCGAGAGCACCATCGGCCGCGGCTCCACCTTCACCCTCTACCTGCCCGCCCGGCGCGGGGCGCCGGCCGCGGTCCGGCCGCCGGCGGCGTACCTGGCGGCGGTGGAGCCGGACCCGCCGGCGCGGGCGGCGGCGGTGGTCGAGCCGGCGCCGGCGCGCTCCGCCCCGGACGCGGTGCTGACCGGCAAGCGGGTGCTGATCGTGGACGACGACGTGCGCAACGTCTTCGCGCTGGCCAGCGCGCTGGAGCTGAACGGGCTGGAGGTCTGCTACGCCGACAACGGCGACGGCGCGCTGGCCGCGGTGAACGGCGACCCGCCGGTGGACGCGGTGCTGATGGACGTGATGATGCCGGGGATGGACGGCAACGCGGCGATGGCGGCGATCCGGGCCAAGCCGGAGCACGCGGAGCTGCCGATCATCGCGGTGACCGCGAAGGCGATGCAGGGCGACCGGGAGCGCAGCCTGGAGGCCGGCGCGTCGGACTACGTGACCAAGCCGGTCGACACCGACCACCTGCTCAACCTGCTCCGCGACCACCTCCGTCCCCCGCCCGACCCGGCGTCGGTGAGCGACCCGCCGCCGACCCGGGCCGATCTCTCACCGGCAGCGGGCCAAGCGGCGCGGGGGGAGGGCTGATGGCGAGGATCCTGCTGGTGGACGACCGGCCGGAGAATCTGCTCGCGCTGGAGGCGATCCTCAGCGTCTTCGACCACGAGCTGGTCCGGGCCAGCTCCGGCGACGAGGCGCTCAAGGCGCTGCTCACCGAGGACTTCGCGGTGATCCTGCTGGACGTGAGCATGCCCGGGATGGACGGGCTGGAGACGGCCGCGCACATCAAGCGCCGGGAGCGGACCCGGGACGTCCCGATCATCTTCCTCACCGCGGTGCACCCGGACGCCGAGCACGCGTTCCGGGGCTACTCGGCCGGCGCGGTCGACTACGTGGCCAAGCCGTTCGACCCGTGGGTGCTGCGGGCCAAGGTGGCGGTGTTCGTCGACCTCTACTGCAAGCGGCAGCAGCTGCAGGAGCAGGCCGCGCTGCTGCGCCGGCGGCTGGCCGGCACCGGGGACGGCGCCGCCGGGGACATCGCCGCCGAGCTGGCCGAGCGGCTGGCCGCGGTCGAGCGCGCCGTCGCGAAGCTGGCGGCCGCGGACCCGGCCGCCGCCGACCTGACCGCCGAGGTGGCCGCCGGGCTGACCCGGCTGCGGGCCGTGGTCGACGCGCTGGACGCCCGCTGACCGATGCCACCGGACAAGGACTTCTGGTCCCAGGCGCGCCCGCCGGACGACCCGTACGCGTACCTGGTCGTCACGGTCGCGCACGGGCCGATCGACGATCCCCAGGTCAAGGACCTGATCGAGCAGCTGCACGCCGGTGTGGAGGCGGTCCTGGTCGCGGTCGGCGGGGTGGCCAGCCGGACCATGGACGCCGAGCGGGGCGAGTCCAGCTGGCTGCTCGCCCCGCCGCGGGCCGGTGACCTCGCCGACATGGTGGTCGCGGTGATCGACCGCCTCAACCCGGGCCACTGGACGGTGGAGCGGCTCTGACGCCGCGGTCAGGCGCAGCCGACGCGCGCTCGGCGTGACGCGGGG
This sequence comes from uncultured Actinomycetota bacterium, assembly GCA_963849885.1. Lineage (GTDB taxonomy): Bacteria > Actinomycetota > Actinomycetes > Mycobacteriales > CADCTP01 > CADCTP01. Next base: position 793,004 of record CAWKIV010000006.1, read on the forward strand.
GCCCGGCCGGATGATCTGCGCATCGACAACTACGACTCGTTCGTCTACAACCTCGTCCGACGGCTGACTGGCCTCGCTGGTCGTGCCCGCAACGACAAGGGCCGTTGAGCGGTCGCAGCTCCTCGGCCGCCGCTGCGCGCCTCGACTGCGATCGCGCGGACCGCTGACGGACGAGCGGTCGCACCGCCCGCACCGTCGCGAGGGTGGGCCGGTTCGGACGCAGCTCGAGGCGTACGTCCACCGAGGTTCACCGAGCAGGGTCGGCCAGGCGGACGGTCCACCGCCGGCGGCGGGCCGCCGCTACTCGACGGTGACGGACTTGGCCAGGTTGCGGGGCTTGTCCACGTCGTAGCCGCGGGCCTGGGCGATCTCGGCCGCCAGCACCTGCAGCGGCACCGTGGTGACCAGCGGGCTGAGCAGGGTGGGCGTGGGCGGCACCGGGATCAGGTGGTGCGCGTACGGCCGGACCGTCTCGTCGCCGTCCTCGGCGATCACGATGGTGCGGGCGCCGCGGGCGCGGACCTCCTGGATGTTGGACAGCAGCTTCGCGTGCAGCACCGGCCGGGCCCACGGCGACGGCATCACCACGACCACCGGCAGCCCGTCCTCGATCAGCGCGATCGGACCGTGCTTGAGCTCCCCGGCCGCGAAGCCCTCGGCGTGCATGTACGCCAGCTCCTTGAGCTTGAGCGCGCCCTCCAGCGCCACCGGGTAGCCGAGGTGCCGGCCGAGGAAGAGCACCGCCTTGGAGTCGGCGATGTCCCGGGCCAGCTGCCGGACCGGCTCGACCACGCCGAGCACCTGCGCGATCCGGTCCGGCATCGCCTCCAGCGCGGCGTGCTCCCGCTCCACCTCGTCGCCGTACTTGGTGCCCTTCGCCTGGGCCAGCGCCAGTCCGACCAGGTGGGTGGCGACGATCTGGGCCAGGAACGTCTTGGTGGCCGCGACCCCGATCTCCGGCCCGGCCCGGGTGTAGAGCACCGCGTCGGACTCGCGCGGGATCTGCGCGCCGTTGGTGTTGCAGATCGCCAGCACCCGGGCCTTCTGCTCCCGGGCGTGCCGGACCGCCTCCAGCGTGTCCGCGGTCTCGCCGCTCTGCGAGATCGCCACCACCAGCGTGTCCCGGTCCAGCACCGGGTCCCGGTAGCGGAACTCGGAGGCCATCTCGACCTCGACCGGCACCCGGGTCCAGTGCTCGATGGCGTACTTCGCGATCAGGCCCGAGTGGTACGCGGTGCCGCAGGCGACCACGAAGACCTTGTCCACGTCGCGCAGCTCCTGCGCGTCCAGCCGCTGCTCGTCCAGCACGATCCGGCCGCCGGCGAAGTGGCCGAGCAGGGTGTCCGCGACCGCCGCCGGCTGCTCCTGGATCTCCTTGAGCATGAAGTAGGGGTGGCCGCCCTTCTCCGCGGCGGCCAGGTCCCAGGTGACCGTGAACGGGTTGACCTCGACCGGCGAGCCCTCCAGGTCGGTGACCGTGTAGCCGGCGGCGGTGATCTCCACCACCTGGTCCTGGCCGAGCTCGACCGCCTGCCGGGTGTGCTCCACGAACGCGGCCACGTCGCTGGCCAGGAAGGTCTCCCCGGCCCCGACGCCGACCACCAGCGGCGAGTTGCGCCGGGCGGCGACCACCCGGCCGGGCTGGTCGCGGTGCGCGACGACCAGCGTGAAGGCGCCCTGCAGCCGGCGGCAGACCACTCGCATGGCCTCGGCCAGGTCGTCGTCCACCGCCGGCAGCGCGGCCGCGAGCAGGTGGGCCACCACCTCGGTGTCGGTCTCGCTGCGCAGCTCGACCCCGGCCGCCTCCAGCTCGGCCCGCAGCGGCGCGAAATTCTCGATGATGCCGTTGTGGATCACCGCGACCGCGTCGGCGGTGTCCAGGTGCGGGTGCGCGTTGCGGTCGGTCGGGGCACCGTGGGTGGCCCACCGGGTGTGGCCGAGGCCGGTGGTGCCGGCGATCCCGCCCGGGTGGTCGGTGGCCAGCGCCTTGTCCAGGTTTTCGATGCGGCCGGCGCGCTTCTCCACCACCAGGCCGCCGGAGCCGTCCAGCACCGCGATCCCGGACGAGTCGTACCCCCGGTACTCCAGCCGCCGCAGCCCCGCCAGCACGAGCGGCAGGGCCTGCTGATGGCCGACGTACCCCACGATCCCGCACATGGGGACGAGCCTAGACGAGCCCAGGATCGGGGGATCGATGACGACCACGAGCGCACCGGCGGGCTGGTCGCCCGGGCCGGTGCGGCGCTAGGTCGCCGCGACGGCCCGGGCGATCCGCTGCGCGACCTCCTCGGCCGCCTGCTCGGTCGGCGCCTCGACCATGACCCGGACGATCTGCTCGGTGCCGGAGGGCCGCAGCAGCACCCGGCCGTCGTCGCCGAGCTCGGCCTCCGCGGCCGCCACCGCGGCCCGGACCCCGTCCGCCGCGGCCACCCGGTCCTTGTCCGCGACCGGCACGTTGAGCAGCACCTGCGGCAGCCGCCGCAGCACCCCGGCCAGCGCGGCCAGGTCGCTGCCGGTGCCGGCCACCCGGGCCAGCAGCTGCAGCGCGGTGAGCAGCCCGTCGCCGGTGGTGGCGGCGGCCGGGAAGACCACGTGCCCGCTCTGCTCGCCGCCCAGCGACAGGTCGTGGGCGCGCAGCGCCTCCAGCACGTACCGGTCGCCGACGGGGGTGGTGAGCACCCGGATGCCGGCGTCCCGCATCGCGTGGTGGAAGCCGAGGTTGCTCATCACGGTGGCGACCACCGTGTCCTGCCGGAGCTTGCCCTGCTCGCGCAGCGCGAGCGCGCAGATCGCCAGGATCGCGTCCCCGTCGACCACGCCGCCGTCCGCGGCGACCGCGAGGCACCGGTCGGCGTCCCCGTCGAACGCGACACCGGCGTCCGCGCCGGCCTCCCGGACCGCGGCCACCAGCCCGTCCAGGTGGGTGGACCCGACGCCGTCGTTGATGTTGCAGCCGTCCGGCGCGGCGGCCACCGGGACGACCTCGGCGCCGGCCCGGGACAGCACCTGGGGGGCGACCGCGGACGCGGCCCCGTGCGCGCAGTCGACGACCACGCGCAGGCCGTCCAGCTTGTGCGCGAGCGTGCCGAGCAGGTGCTGCGCGTACCGCTCGGTGGCGTCGGGCAGGTCCCGGGCCCGGCCGACGCCGGCCCCGGTCGGGCGGTCCCAGGCCTCGCCGATCCGCCGCTCGATCTCGTCCTCGACGGCGTCGGCGAGCTTGTGCCCGCCGCGGGCGAAGAGCTTGACGCCGTTGTCCGGCATCGGGTTGTGGCTGGCCGACAGCACCACGCCGAGGTCCGCGTCCAGCTCGGCGGTCAGGTGCGCCACCGCCGGGGTGGGCAGCACGCCCACCCGCAGCACGTCCGCGCCGGCGCTGGTCAGCCCGGCCACCACGGCGGCCTCGAGCATCTCGCCGCTGGCCCGCCCGTCCCGGCCGACGACGGCCAGCGGCCGCCCCTGCTGCGCCCGCTCTCCGAGGCCCTGCCCACCGTGCTCTCCGAGGCCCTGCCCACTGTGCTCTCCGAGCACGTGCGCCGCGGACAGCGCGATCGACAGCGCCAGCTCCGGTGTCAGCTCCGCGTTCGCCAGCCCGCGCACCCCGTCAGTGCCGAACAGCCGTCCCACTGCCCACCCTTCATCGGCCGGGCGACGGCGAGGTCGCCCGGTGGCATGACGCGGCGGAGGGGGGACTACCGCTTGGAGTACTGCGGGGCCTTGCGGGCCTTCTTCAGGCCGTACTTCTTCCGCTCCTTGACCCGCGGGTCACGGGTGAGGAAGCCGGCCTTCTTCAGCGCCGGCCGGTCCTCGGCCTCGACCTCGATCAGGGCCCGGGCGATGGCGAGCCGGAGCGCGCCGGCCTGACCGGTCACACCGCCGCCCTTGAGCAGCGCGATCACGTCGAACTGCTCGCCCTTCTCCAGGGTGACCAGCGGCTCACGGATGAGCTGCTGGTGCACCTTGTTGGGGAAGTACTGATCCATGGTCCGCCCGTTGAGGGTGAACTGACCGGTGCCCGGCAGCAGCCGGACCCGGACGATCGCCTCCTTGCGGCGGCCCACCGTCTGCACCGGCCGGGTGCTGTCGTACACGTACGTCGTGGTCATGGGCTCGGTCACGGACATCCTCTACTGCGCGATCTGGGTGATCTCGAAGGGGGCCGGGCGCTGCGCGGCGTGCGGGTGGTCGGGGCCCGCGTAGACCTTGAGCTTGGAGAGCATCTTCCGACCCAGCGTGGTCTTCGGCAGCATGCCGCGCACCGCCTGCTCGACCACCCGGTCGGGGCGCTTGCGCAGCAGGTTCGCGTAGGTCTCCTTGCGCAGGCCGCCCGGGTAGCCCGAGTGCCGGTAGGCGAACGTCCGCTCCGCCTTGTCCGAGGTCATCACGACCTTGGCCGCGTTGACCACCACGACGAAGTCACCGGTGTCCACGTGCGGCGCGAACTGCGGCTTGTGCTTGCCCCGCAGCAGGATCGCCACCTGGCTGGCCAGCCGGCCGAGGACGACGTCGGAGGCGTCGATCACGTGCCACTGGCGCGTGACCTCGGCGGGCTTGGGGCTGTACGTGCGCACAGGACTGCCTTCTCTGCTCGAAGCGGGGAGGCACGCACAAGGTCGGACAACGCGCGCCAGCGGTCGAGGGTACCCGGGCCCCACCGGCCAAGGCAAAGCCGGTGGGGCCCGGACCGGTCAGGCCGAGCGCTGGTAGGCGCGGAACGCGCGGCTGGACGCCCAGCCGGCGACCAGCGCGAGCGCGGCCAGCGCGGCCGCCCGGCTGCCGACCACGCCCCAGTCGACGTCCGTGGCCAGCATCTGCCGGCCCACCTCGACCGCCCAGTTCACCGGGTTCCACCGGGCCACGGCGGCGATCCAGCCGGGCAGCAGGTCCGCCGGGACCAGCATCGCGGACAGGAAGCACAGCGGCAGCACGACGAAGTTCACCGCGCCGATCAGCGACTCCTGGGTGCGCAGCAGCAGCGCCAGCGCGTTCGAGTACGACGCGAAGGCGGCGCCGAGCAGCACCACGCAGCCGACGAAGGCCGCGGTGACCGCGACCCCGCCGGGGAAGCGCGCGCCGGTGGCCAGGCCCAGCCCGAGGATGATCCCGGTCTGCACCAGCGTGGTGACCTGCTGGTGCAGCAGCGAGCCGGCGATCAGCGAGCCGCGCCGGACCGGCGAGACCAGCCACCGGTCCATCACCCCCCGCTCCGCGTCGGTGATGAAGCCCATCCCGGCCCAGCCGTTGGAGAACAGCGCGGTCATCACGGCGATCCCGGGCGTGAGGTACGCGAGGTAGTCGCCGGTCGGCGACGGCACCACGCCCTCGAAGAGCGCGCCGAACAGCAGCAGCCAGACCACCGGCTGCAGCAGCGTGAAGGCGACGTACCAGGGCTGCCGGAGCAGCGCCCGGACCCCGCGGGCGGCGAACCAGCCCGGCTCGAGCAGGACCGCGGTCACCGGGCCACCGCCCCGGCCCGGGCCGGCTCGCCGGCGGCGTCGAAGGCGTGCCCGGTCAGCCGCAGGTAGACGTCGTCCAGCGACGGCCGGGCGACGGTGGCCGCGACCACCGCCAGCCCGGCCGACTCCAGCTCGGCCAGCACCGCCGGCACCGCCCGGGCGCCGTCGTCGGCCCGCGCCCGCAGCGTCCGGCCCTCCACCGCGACCTCGCGCAGCGGCAGCCGCCCGAGCGCGGCCGCCACCGCCGCCGGGGCGGCCGCCGCCGCCAGCTCCACCACCAGGGCGTCGCCGCGCAGGCTGCTCTTCAGCTCCTCCGCGGTGCCGGCCGCGACCACCCGGCCCTGGTCGACGAAGACCACCTGGTCGGCCAGCCGGTCGGCCTCCTCCAGGTAGTGGGTGGTCAGCAGCACGGTCAGGCCCTCGTCCCGGGTCAGCCCGGCGATCCGGGTCCACATCTCGGCCCGCGCCTCCGGGTCCAGCCCCGTCGTCGGCTCGTCCAGGAAGAGCACCCGCGGCCGGTGCACCAGCCCCATCGCGACGTCGAGCTTGCGCTGCATGCCGCCGGAGTACGTCCGGACCAGCCGGCCGGCCGCGTCGGCCAGCCCGAAGCGGTCCAGCAGCTCGCCGACCCGGGCCCGCCCGGTGCCGCCGCGCAGCCCGTACAGGTGGGCCTGGAGGGCCAGGTTCTCCCGGCCGGTGGCCTCCGGGTCGACGGCGTGCTTCTGGAACACGCAGCCGATCGCCCGGCGCACCCGGTCCGGCTCGCGGGCCACGTCGTGGCCGGCCACCCGGGCGGTGCCGGAGTCGGCCCGGGCCAGCGTGGTGAGGATCTTGACGGTGGTCGACTTGCCGGCCCCGTTCGGGCCGAGCAGGCCGAGCACGGTGCCGGCCGGGACGGCCAGGCTGACGCCGGCCAGCGCCCGTACGCCGCCCGGGTAGGTCTTGACCAGGTCGTCCGCGACGACCGCAGGGTCGGACATGCTCACGCTCCTCGCTCGTGCGACCGGAGCGCGGGTGGCTATCGTTCGAGGTGCGGCCTCGCCGGCCTGGCCCCGCTCCGGTGGAGATGGGTCGGTGGGTTCCGGTCCGGCGGGGTGTTGCCGCACCCCGCCGGACTCGCTCACTCGGGGGTCAGCGGGAAGGGCTCCACCTCCTCGCCGGCCACGAAGCGGCGGTGCGCCTCGCGCCAGGCCTCGACGCCGCCGAGGCTGCCGTCCTCGATCGAGCCGAGCAGCTCCTCGGTGAACGCCAGCTCGGCCGCGAGCTGGCCCTGCCGGTAGTCGCCCTCGATGAGGAACAGCCGCGGCACGCCGAGCCCGGCCGTCTGCCGGAGCATCTCCCGGCCGGCCTCCAGCTCGGCCCGCAGCCGCAGCGTGCGGCCCCGCAGCGCCTGCACGGCCTCGTCCGGGCCGAGCCCGCCGATCAGGGACAGGCCGGCCTCGTAGGCCGCATACTCCTTCACCGGCGTGCTGATCAGCTCGGACAGCCAGTCGGTGAACTCCAGCCGGCCGGCGTCGGTGATCTCGTAGACGGTGCGCTCGGGCCGGCGGCCCTCCCGCACGGTCTCCCGGACCGCGATCAGGCCGTGCTTCTGCAGGCTCTCGACCACCGTGTAGAGCGAGCCGTAGTTGAGCTTGATGCTCTCGTGCTTGCCCCGGCCGCGCATGGTCGCGCTCATCTCGTACGGGTGCATGGGGCGCTCGGCCAGGCAGCCGAGCACGGCCAGGGCGAGCGGGTTGGCGACCCGGCGGCGACCCACGGCACCCTCCTCGAAGCCGATTACTCGCCGCCGAGTATCCGCATCCGACTAGCGCCGAGTCAAGAGACAGACCATGGGTGCGGCGAATGGTGCCTGAGGCGCTCGCGTTGCGGCCCGGCTGCCCGCTCGTCCGGATGGACGCCCCGGACGCGCATTCCTGCCTGGTCACCCTGATCGGCCTGGTCGAGCACGCCCTCGCCCGCTCGTCCGCGGCCTGACCCGCTTTCGCCCGAACGTCCAGCACGGCCCGCGCCCGCTCGGGCACGGACCGGAGCAGAACATACCGACGGTTTGCACGCCTCCCTGCCCTCGCGAATGATGCCAGGCCGACGGGCCGGACCACCGGGCAAGGGGGGACGTACGTGTCGGCGCTGCTGGACTACCTGCCGCGAGGCAACACGCTCAGCGACGCCGCCTGGCAGCGCCGGCATCACCTGCTCCAGGCCGTGCTGGCGCTGCACCTGCCGCTGCTGTTCGCCTTCGGGCTGGCCCGCGGCTTCGGGGTGGCCGCCGCCGCCGAGACGCTGGCCGCGCCGCTGATCTGCCTGATGATGGGCCGGCTGCTGCGCAGCCGCCGGCCGGCGTCGCTGTTCATCACCGCCGGGCTGGTCTACTGCTCGGCCGCGCTGGTGGCCTTCTCGGACGGGGCGATCGAGGCCCACTTCCACTTCTTCATCATCATCGGCTTCATCGCGCTCTACCAGGACTGGGTGCCGTTCCTGCTGAACATCGTGTTCACCGTGCTCAGCCACGGGATCGGGTCGAGCCTCGTGCCGGACCTGATGTTCAACCACCCGGCCGCGCAGCACCAGCCCTGGACCTGGTCGCTCATCCACGGCGTCGCGGTGCTGGCCGCCTGCGTCGGCGTGGTCCTGTTCTGGCGGACCACCGAGGAGGAGCAGCAGCGGTCGCTGCGGCTGACCGAGCAGCTGTCCGCGGCCGAGCTGAGCCGCCGCCGGTTCACCTCCGACCTGCTGGTCAACCTGGCCCGCCGCAACCAGAACCTGCTGCACCGCCAGCTCTCCCTGCTCAACCAGCTGGAGGACAAGGAGCACGACCCGGACGCGCTCGCCGACCTCTTCCGGCTCGACCACCTGGCCACCCGGATCCGGCGCAACGCGGAGAGCCTGCTGGTGCTCTCCGGCGAGGACTCGCCGCGGACCTGGCGCGGGCCGGTGCCGCTGGTGGACGTGGTCCGGGCGGCGATCGCCGAGATCGAGGACATGGACCGGGTCGACTTCGCCGTCGACGAGTCGCTGGCGGTGTCCGGCCGGGGCGTCGCCGACCTCACCCACCTGCTGGCCGAGCTGATCGAGAACGCGGTGCACTTCTCCCCGCCCGGGGTCAGCGTGATGCTGCGCAGCCGGCCGTACCAGCAGGCCGCGGGCGCGCAGGTGATCACCATCGAGGACTGGGGCGTCGGGATGACGCCGGCCGAGCTGGCCCACGCCAACGACCTGCTCCGCCGGCCCCGGGACGTGGACCTGTCGGTGTCCCAGCGGCTCGGGCTGCACGTGGTCGCGCGGCTCGCGCAGCGGTACGGGATCGCGGTGGAGCTGACCGCGACGCCGGGCGGCGGGGTCACCGCGGTGGTGCTGCTGCCGCACAAGATGTTCACCAAGCCCGGGTCGGACCCGGTCGGGGTCGGCGCGCCGGTCCGCTCGGCGGCGGCCATCCCCGGGCGGCCGGCGGCGCCGCCGAGCACGGTGCTGCCGGCGGCCGGCCCGGACGAGGTCCCGGACCGCCGGCCGGCGCCGGTCGGTGCCACCCGCGGCGACCTGGCCGGCGCCGCCCGACCGCCCGCCGCCGCACCCCACGCTGCCCCCGCTGTAGCCGCGGCACCGGCGGCCACCGGCGGCTCCCGGCGGCACCGGCGGCTCCCATGGCACCGGCGGCCTCCGCGGCTCCCATGGCACCGGCGGCGCGGCCGCCTGGCTTCCCCGCGCCGGCCGGCGGCCCGTACCCGGGCCGGCCCGGCGCGGGCGGCGGCGGCCCGGCGCGGGAGGGGACGCCGTTGCCGCGGCGGGCGCCCGGTCGCCACCTGTACCGGGACGCCGCCACCGGCGCCCCGACCGCGCAGCCGGCACCGCCCGTCCCGGACCGCGGCAGCGCCCCCTTCACCGCCCCCGCCCCCTTCGCGGCCCCCGGCGACACCGCGGACAGCGGCTGGTCCGACTGGTGGGCCCGGCCGGGCGGCGGGCAACGGCCGGGCGCCGGACCCGGCGCCGATTGCGGACCCGGTCGAGCTGCCGGAGCCGCGCCCGCCCGCCGACCAGGTCCCCGCCCAGGCGCCGGCACCGGCCCGCGCGGCGGCGCCGGCCGCCGCGCCGCCCGACCGGCGCCGGCCACCGGGCCGGCCGGCGGACCGGCGCGGCGGCGCACCCCAGCTGTCCCGCCGCGTCCCGCAGGCCAACCTCGCCGCCGGCCTGCGCCGGGCCCCGGCCGCGCCCGCCTCGGCCGAGCCGGCCGCGGTGCGCGACCCGGTCGCCGCCCGGGACGCGCTGTCCCGCTTCCAGGCCTCCCAGCGCGCCGCCCGCTCGGCCCTCGACGAGGAGCAGGGCCGGTGACCGGCGCCGGACGGCAGCTGGACTGGCTGGTGGACGACTTCGCCCGCCGCGTCTCCGGGGTGCGCCAGGCGCTGGTCGTGTCCGGCGACGGCCTGCGGCTGGCGACGTCCGCCGGGGTCGACCCGGGCCTCGGCGACCAGCTGTCCGCGGTGGCCTCCGGGCTGGTCAGCCTGACCCGTGGCGCGGCGCAGTGCTTCGGCGCCGAGCCGGTCCGGCAGACCATCGTGGAGATGGCCGGCGGCTACCTCTTCGTGACCGCGATCGCGGAGGGCGCCGCGCTCACCGTCTTCGCCGACGCGACCTGCGACATCGGCATGGTCGGCTACGAGATGACGCTGCTGGTGGCCCGCGTCGGCCAGCTGCTCACCCCGGCGGCCCGCGGCGCCGGGTTCCGATGACCACCGCCGGCGACGGCGGCCGGGTGGTCCCGGTGTATGCGCTCACCCGCGGCCGCACCCACGCCCAGGGCGGCGACCTGCCGCTGGAGGCGCTGGCCGTGATCACCCAGCAGGGCCTGGAGCGGTACGCCGGGATGCCCAGGGAGCGCCGCACCATCCTCGACCTCTGCGCCCGGCCGGCGTCGGTGGCCGAGGTCGCCGCGCAGCTCGGCGTCCCGCTCGGGGTCGCCCGGGTGCTGGTCGGCGACCTGGCCGCCGGTGGCCACCTGGCCGTCCACCTCCCCCACCAGGCGGACGGCGGGCCGAGCCCGCAGATCCTGGAACGACTGCTGGAGGGACTGCGTGCGCGCTGACGACCGTGAGCCTCCGATCCCGCTGAAGATCGTCGTCGCCGGCGGCTTCGGGGTGGGCAAGACCACCTTCGTCGGGGCCGTCTCGGAGATCCCGCCGCTGCGGACCGAGGCGCTGATGACCGAGCTGTCCGAGGGCGTGGACGACCTGACCCTGGTGGCCGGCAAGACCACCACCACGGTGGCGATGGACTTCGGCCGGATCACCGTGGACGACCAGCTGGTGCTCTACCTCTTCGGCACCCCGGGCCAGGACCGCTTCTGGTTCATGTGGGACGACATCTCCCGCGGCGCGGTCGGCGCGGTGGTGCTGCTCGACCTGCGCCGGATCGACGACTGCTTCGCCGCGATCGACTACTTCGAGGACCGGAAGCTGCCGTTCGTGGTGGCGATCAACGACTTCCCGGGCTCGCGCGACTTCGACGACGCGACGGTGCGGGAGGCGCTCGCGCTGCGCCCGGACCAGCCGCTGCTGCGCACCGACGCCCGTGACCCGGGCGCCGCCCTGGTCACGCTGATCGGTCTGGTGGAGCACGCGCTGGCCCGGGTCACCGCCGCCTGAGCCGGCTCAGCGCACCCGCTCCACCCGGGCCGAGTCCCAGACCGGCTCGGCCGACTCGACCACCGCGCCGTCGGCCCGGAAGACCAGGAAGCGGTCGAACGAGCGGGCGAACCAGCGGTCGTGCGTCACCGCCAGCACCGTCCCCTGGTACGAGGCCAGCGCCTGCTGCAGCGCCTCCGCACTGACCAGGTCGAGGTTGTCGGTCGGCTCGTCCAGCAGCAGCATGGTGGCGCCGGACAGCTCCAGCAGCAGCACCTGGAGCCGGGCCTGCTGGCCGCCGGAGAGCACGTCGAAACGCTCGTCGGCCTGCTCGTGCAGGCCGTAACGGCGCAGCGCCGCGATCGCCCGGCCGCGGTCCAGCCCGGCCCGCCGCTCGTCGCCGCGCCAGAGGATGTCGACCAGCGCCCGGTCGGCCAGGTCCGGCCGCTCGTGGGTCTGCGCGAACAGGCCGGTCAGCACCCGGGCGCCGAGCTTCCAGCCGCCGGTGTGCGCGACCGGCTCGCCGGCCAGCAGCCGCAGGAAGTGCGACTTGCCGGAGCCGTTGGAGCCCAGCACCGCCACCCGCTCGCCGTAGAACACCTCCAGCCCGAAGGGCCGCATCAGCCCGGTGAGCTCGAGGTCGACGCAGGTCAGGGCGCGGACACCGGTGCGCCCGCCGCCGAGGCGCATGGTCACCTTCTGCTCGACCGGCCGCTCCGGCGGCGGCCCCTCGGCCTCGAACTTGGCCAGCCGGGTCTGCATCGCGTGGTAGCGGGACGCCATCCCGTCGCTGTTCTTGGCCTGCTGCTGCAGGGTGCGGACCAGCTCCTTGAGCCGGGCGTGCTCCTCCTCCCAGCGCCGGTGCAGCTCGTCGAGCCGCTCCAGCCGGTCGTCCCGGGCCTGCGCGTACGTGCCGAAGCCGCCGCCGTGCACCCAGGCCGACCGCGCCTCGACGGTGACCACCCGGTCGGCGGTGCGGGCGAGCAGCTCGCGGTCGTGGCTGACGAACAGGACGGTCTTCGTCGTCTCCCGCAGCCGGCTCTCCAGCCAGCGCTTGCCCGGCACGTCCAGGTAGTTGTCCGGCTCGTCCAGCAGCAGCACCTCGTCCGGGCCGCGCAGCAGCGCCTCCAGGGCCAGCCGCTTCTGCTCGCCGCCGGACAGCGTCCGTACGGTGCGGTGCTGCACCCGGTCCAGCGGCGCGCCGAGCGCGGCGACGGTCACGGTGTCCCAGAGCACCTCGGCGTCGTAGCCGCCGGCGTCGCCCCAGGCGGCCAGCGCGGCCGCGTACCGCAGCTGGGTCGGCTCGTCCTCGACCTCGGCGAGCGCCCACTCCGCCGCCTCCAGCTGCTCGCCGGCCGCCCGCAGGGCCGGCGGCGCCAGCCCGAGCAGCAGCTCGCGGACCGTGGTGGAGTCCCGGACCGAGCCGATGAACTGGCGCATCACGCCCAGCCCGCCGGACCGGGCGACGGCGCCGGAGGACGGCGCCAGGTCGCCGGCGACCACCCGCAGCAGCGTGGTCTTGCCGGCCCCGTTCGCCCCGACCAGCGCGGCCTTGACCCCCTCGCCGACCCGGAAGCTCACGTCGTCGAGGAGCACCCGCCCGTCCGGCAGCACGACCGACACGTGCGCCACGTCCACGAACCCCACGCCGTCCATGGTGCCGGTGCCGTCATCCGGTTTCCGCCGCGCCTAGGCTGCGGGGCGTGCCGAGGACGCCGCCGACCACCCAGCCGGTGGTCATCCTGCACGGCTGGCTGGGCTCCGGCCCCGACCACTGGCAGCGCTGGCTGGCCGAGCGGCTGGCCGGCGGCCACGAGGTGCGCTTCCCCGACCTGCCGGACGCGGACGCGCCGCGGCTGGACGGCTGGCTGGCCGCGCTGGACGAGGTGCTGGCCGGGCTGCCGGCGGACGGCTTCGACGTGGTCTGCCACTCGCTGGCGGTGCCGCTGTGGCTGCACCACACCACCCGCGGCGGGACCGGCCCGGCGCCGGCCCGGGTGCTGCTGGTCGCGCCGCCGTCGCCGCGCGCGCCGGAGCCGGCGCTGGCCCCGTTCCTGCCGCCGCCGCTGGACGCCGGCGCGGTCCGGCGGGCCGCCGGCGGGACCATCCTGGTGTGCGCGGACGACGACCCGTTCTGCCCGGAGGGCGCCCGCTCCGCGTACGGGCTGCCGCTGAAGCTGCCCACCACGGTGGTCCCGGGCGGCGGGCATCTCAACGTCGAGGCCGGCTACGGGCCGTGGCCAGCGGTGGAGCGCTGGTGCTCCCGGCCCAACCTGGCCTTCCCGCTCTGAGCGGGCCGGCGTCGACGCCGGCGCCGGCGCCGTCAGTCCGGGACGGCGCCGCAGGTGATGTTGAGCTTCTTCTCGATGGCGGCGCGGGTCTTCGCGTCCGGGATGCCCTCGGGGATGCCGCCGGTGCCGGAAACCGCTCCGCGCCGACCGTACGACCGGGACGTACGGCGGCGCGGAGCGGCGGACCCGTTACCCCTCCACCGGCCGCAGGCTGCCCGGGCCGAGCGTGGCCCAGTCGGCGACCTGGAACGTCCGGGCCTGCTCCTCGCCCAGCTCGACGTCCGGCACCCGCTCCCGGCGGACCTCGGTCCGGCCGGCGCCGGCGAGCCCCACCCGGACCCGCTGCCGCGGCCCGTCGGCCGTCAGCTCGAAGCTGGCCAGGTTGTCGGCCGAGCGCAGCCGCAGGGTGCGGCCCTGCCCCATCCGCAGGTCGGCCACGCTGAGCGCCCGGGCCTGGCGCACGCCGCCGACTCCGTAGTGCAGCGCGGCCGTCTTCTCCGGGTCGGTCGAGCTCACCGTCACCTCCCGCAGCCCGTCGCCGATCTCGACCGTGTCCCGGGTGTCCGGGGTGACCGGCACGTCGGTGAGGGTGACCGACCGGCCGAGGGAGCCGGACACGATCCCCAGGGTGTACGTGCCGGAGCCGGTCCCGGACAGCGAGACGCGCAGCCGGCGGTCCAGCGGCAGCAGGTAGAGCTTCTCCGCGCCGATCGCGGGGACCACGTCGGGCAGGTCGCCGAAGACCCGCCGGCCGGCGACCCCGAAGCGGCGCCCCTCCTCGTCCTCGATCAGCACGCTGACCGGGGACAGCACGAAGACGTAGTCGACCGGCATGGTCACCGGGTCGAGCCAGTTGTCCTTCAGCGTGCCCTGGCTCAGCGTCCACCCGGCGGCCGACGTGCGGTTGAACGGATCCGGGCTGAGCACGAAGTCGAGGCCGGTGTCGGTCCGGGTGAAGGTGATCACCGACTCGACGGCGAGCGTGCCGGCGTTGTCGTAGACGACCAGGCGCCGCTCCCAGCTGTCGCCGTCGGCCGGCCACTCCACCCGGACCGGCAGCAGGCCGTGGCTCTGCCCCAGCTTGGTGACGAAGCCCGGGGTGAGGATCGTCCCGGCCGGCATCAGCTGCATGATCGGCGCGGTGCGCCGCCGGCCCTCCTCGCTCATCCCCAGCATGGCCCGGAACGCGTCCTCGACCTCGGTCAGCGACGTCTCGGCCCGGCCGACCCCCGCCGCGGCCTGCCCGGCCAGCCGGACCAGCATCTCCTGGCTGAGCACGTGACCCTGGGCGACCGTGAGCAGCCGCTCGACCTCCGGCAGGGCGGCGTGGTCGGTGAACAGGTCCGGGTTGCCGGACCAGTACTCGTCGGCCGCGGTGGTGGAGAACCCACTGGAGTAGCCGGGAGGCTGCTGCTGGTTGAAGAAGTGCTGGTAGAAGAGGAACCAGGCCCCGGTGAGCACCGGGTCGACCAGGAAGGCCAGGGCCACCTCGACCGCCCCGTACGTCTCCTCGAACGTGCCGAGGTCGGCCAGGCCCTGCAGCGGGGGCGTGTTGCGGAAGGCGTAGCCGTGCCGGGTGACGTCGAAGCCGGTGCTCAGCACGTGCCGGAGCACCAGGTCGACCGGCGCGGTGGCGACCCCGTCCGGGTTGCGGACCGAGATCGGCTCGACCCCGCCGAGGTCCTCGAACGGGCCGTCCGGCGCCGGCAGCGTCACGGTCACCGTGAGCCCGTCGGCGGCCACGGTGGTCGGGTCCAGCTCCCGGCCACGGAAGAGCACGTGGCAGTCCGGCGCGAAGCCGGACCCGGTGATGGTGACCGCGGTGCCGACCGCAGCCGGCGACGGCGTGACCGAGGACAGGCTCGGCAGCACCTTGAGCGACCCCGGGTTGCTGTCCTTGCCGCCCGGCGAGGTCACCACCACCTCGACCCAGCCGGTCCCGACCGTCGGCACCTCGGCCTGCAGGATCGTGTCGGCGATCCGGGTGGTGGCCCCCGGGACCCCGTCGAAGGTGACGGTCGGGACCGCCGGGAAGTTGGCGCCGTCGACGGTGACCACGTCGCCGATCTGCGCCTCGGGCGGGGTCACCGTGCGGACCTGCGGGGCGATCCACTCGGCCCGGAACTCGGCCGGCGTGATGACCACGGCGGTCAGCACGCCGATGTCGCCCGGCTGGCCGGTGCTGCCCTCGGCGCCGTCCGGGCCCTCCGCACCGCTGGTGCCGGCCCGGTCGTCCTTCGGGTGGCAGAAGAGGCCGGACGGGTCGCCGGCGTCGCCGCCGCGGCCGCCCGGGCCGCCGGCACCGCCGGCCGCTCCGTCGCCGCCCGGCCCGCCCGCCCGGTCGTCGTGGAGACCGGCGGCCAGGACCGCCTCGTGGCTCGGGTCGGTCAGGTAGAGGCGCAGGTCCCCACCCCGGCCGCCGGGGCCGCCCCGGCCGCCGCGGCCGCCGTCCCCGCCGCGCCCGCCGTCCCCGCCGTAGCCGACCTGCCGGTCGCAGCCCCAGGCCATGGAGTGCGACTCCAGTCCCTTGGCGCCGTCGCCGCCCCGGCCGCCGTTGCCGCCCGGCTGGCCCGGGCCGCCGCGCCCGCCCGGCAGCTCGATCCGCGGCAGCGCGGTCACGTCCAGCCCCCAGATCTCCAGGGTCGGCGCGTCGTCGCCGGGGAAGCCGGGGTCGCCGAGGTCGCCCGGGTGGCCCGGCCCGCCGTCCGGGCTGTGGTAGCTGGACTGGGTTGTCTGCGTCGTCGGGTCGTAGTCCTCGTCGGCGGGATCGCCGTCATCGGCCCGGCCGCGCTCCGGCGCGTCCGCCGGCTGCCAGATGATCGTGACGTCGGCGCCGACGGTGATCCGCCGGGCCAGGATGGTCAGGTACTTGACCTCGGGGGCGATGATGACCGTGGTGCCGTCCTGCAGCTGGAGGTGGTCGGCGACGATGATCGACTCGTCCACCAGCAGCGTCGGCAGGGACATCGTGGTCAGCCGGCGGCCGTCGGTGAGCCGGCCGCTGAGCACCGGCGAGCCGATGCCGGCGGCCGGTGCGGCGATCCGGGCGGTCACCGCCGTCGCGGCGGTCGGGACGGCGCCGGCCCGGCGCCCGCCGGCCGCCCCGCCCGGACCGCCGCCACCCGGGCGGCCGCCGGGAGCCGGGCCGTTCGGGCGCCCGCCCCCGGGACGACCGCCCGGAGCCGCACCGCCCGGAGCCGCACCGCCCGGAGCCGCACCGCCCGGAGCCGCACCGCCCGGAGCCGCACCGCCCGGAGCCGGGCCGTTCGGAGCCGGGCCGTTCGGAGCCGGGCCGTTCGGGCGGCCGCCCCCGGGACGACCGCCCGGAGCCGTACCTCCGGGAGCGGCGCCGCCGGGAGCCGCGCCGCCGGGACGACCGCCGGGGGTCGGGCCGCCGGGGAGCGCGCCGCCGGGGATCGGGCCGGGCGCGACCGGACCGGTCGGCAGCCGGACGCCGGGGAGGCGGATCGCCTCGACCGTCGACAGCGGACCGGCGGTCGTGTAGTCGAAGAGCTCCGGCAGGGTGTCCAGGTCGAGCTCGACGAAGGTGTCGAGCCGGGGCAGCCCCGCCAGGCCGGTGCGCAGGCCCGGCGGCACCGTCACGGTGCCGCCGAGCACCAGCTCACCCTCCGCGCTGACGTCCGTGACGCCCAGCCCGGCGAGCTTGGCCTGCAGGTCCCGGGCGCGGGCCTCGACCGCGCTCCGGTCGGTGAGGACGGTCAGTGCCCCGTCCAGCAGCGGCGACGCCGCCACGTACGCATCGAGCAGTTCCTGGTCGCGATCGGTGGTAGCCATCCCCGCACGGTCCGGTGTCGGGCGCACCGGCACATCGGCGCCCGGGACCCAGGTTTCGCCGGCGGCTACTCAGCTTCTGCCCCATCGGGCACCCCGGTACGGGTGGGGCCGCGCTCGGCGATCCGCCGCCGCTGCGGCTCGACCACGTACTTCGGGTCCTCTGTGGACTGGATGCCGGCGTGCAGCACGCCGAGCCGCTCGCACAGCGCGCCGGCCACCAGGGCGGCCCCGGACGCGGCGGCGGCCAGCCGGCTGCGCCGGCCGAGCAGCGTGGCGCCGAGCCCGCCGGCCGCGGTGAGCAGCTGCGCGGCCCGGACGTACCGGCCCGCCGTCCCGGTCCGGTACGGCTCGCCCAGCAGCCCCATCCGGTGCTCCATCCGGGCCCCGGCGACCAGCTCGACCAGCGCGCCGTAGCCGGCCAGCCGGCGCGCCGGGCCGGCCTCGGCGACCGGCGCCACCAGCAGGCCGACCCCGGCCGCGCTGGCCGCCGCGCTGCCGGTGAAGACGAACGGCAGCTCGTGCCGGGCCTCGTGCCAGGCCGGCACCGCGGTCTGGGACAGCAGCACCGCGGTGTACGACGCCAGCGCCGGCGCGATCCCGGCCGCGGCCAGGTTGCCCGGCCGGGCCAGCGCGCCGGCCAGCCGGCCGACCGGGGTGCCGCGCAGCCGGGCCGGCAGCAGCTCGGCGACGGCGGCCACCCCGACCCCGGGGCCGTACGCGACCAGGAGCCAGGTGCCGACGCTCAGCGGCGAGGTCGGCTTGGCCACCCGGAGCATGTGGTGGAAGCGCTCCGGCCGGCCCAGGTCGGCGATGAGGAAGTAGGTCCCGCCGAGCAGGGCGGCCAGCGCGGTGACCCGGCTGCCGCGGCGCAGCGCGGGCCGCCCGGTGAGGTCGGCGCCGGCGCCGAGCAGGGTGCTGCCGGCGGACAGCCCGCCCAGGAAGATGTAGTACGCGATCTTCTCGTCCCAGACCGGGGTCTTGAGGATCTGCCGCCCGTAGTACGAGCGGAACTCGGCCGGCGGCACCATCGACTGCTCCCGGCCGCCACCACCGCCCCGGCCACCACCGCCCCGGCCACCACCGCCCCGGCCGCCGCCTCCGCGCCGCCGCCGGTGCTCGTCCGGCCCGCTCACCCGCGCCCGCCGAAGACCGCCGCCGCGGCCGCCGCCAGCGCCAGCGCGGCCGCGCCGGCCACCCGCCACATCCCGGGCAGGTCCCGGGTGGGCACCACCGGGTCCGGCGGCAGCCCGTACACCTCCGGCTCGTCCAGCAGCAGGAAGAACGCGCCGTTGCCGCCGACGCCGTCGGTCGGGTCCTCGCCGTAGAGCCGGGCCCCGGTCTCGCCGGCGGCCTGCAGCGCGTCCACCCGCTCCCGCGCCCGCTCGCGCAGCTCGTCCAGGTCGCCGTACTGGATCGACTGGGTCGGGCAGGCCTGCGCGCAGGCCGGCTCCAGCCCGTCGTGCAGCCGGTCGTAGCAGAGCGTGCACT
This sequence comes from uncultured Actinomycetota bacterium, assembly GCA_963849885.1. Classification (GTDB taxonomy): domain Bacteria; phylum Actinomycetota; class Actinomycetes; order Mycobacteriales; family CADCTP01; genus CADCTP01. Next base: position 811,646 of record CAWKIV010000006.1, read on the forward strand.
TCCAGGCCCGGCCGTCGCCCTCCCGCCGGTCGATCACCCCGTACGGGCAGCCGGAGACGCAGTAGCCGCAGCCGTTGCAGATGTCCTGCTGCACGACGACCGTGCCGAACTCGGTGCGGAACAGCGCCCCGGTCGGGCACACGTCCAGGCAGCCGGCGTGGGTGCAGTGCTTGCACACGTCCGAGGCCATCAGCCAGCGGAACTCCTGCCGGGTCTCGGCCCCGGTCTCCGCACCCGGCGGGGAGAACGACGGCATCCCGAGGTCGACCGGCGTCCGCGCGGTCGGGGGCTCCTGCTCGACGAACGCGACGTGCCGCCAGGTCGAGGCGCCGAGCGCGCCGGTGTTGTCGTACGACATCCCGAGCAGGTCGAAGCCGTCGTCCGGGACGAGGTTCCACTCCTTGCAGGCGACCTCGCAGGCCTTGCAGCCGATGCAGATCGAGGTGTCGGTGAAGAAGCCCTTCCGCGGCGGGTGGTCGGCCGGGTAGCCGGCCGCCCCGGCGACGTCGTCCAGCGGGTTCACTGGCCCTCCCCCTCCGCGGACGGGTCGTGCGCGGTGTCCAGGTGCGGCCGGCCGGCTCCCGGGCCGGTGGTGGCCAGCATCGTGCCGGTGCTCGGGGTGACGCCGGCCCGCCGCCGGTAACCGTCCACCAGCGACAGCAGCTCCCTCCCCTGTGGACGGCGGCCGGGCCGCACGTCGCAGGTGGCCACCTTGGACTCCTGGATCAGCACGTTGGGGTCCAGCGCGATGCCGAACAGGTCGTTGGCCGCGTCGCCGGTGACCAGCCCGGTGTAGCCCCAGTGGTAGGGCACCCAGACCTGGTGCACGGTCCGGTCCTGCACCCGCAGCGGCCGGAGCCGGTCGGTGACCATGACCCGGGCCTCGATCGCGCTCCGGCTGGTGACCAGCGTGGCCCAGCCGCCCGGCTCCAGCCCCAGCTCGCCGGCCAGCTGCGGGGACACCTCGACGAACATCGCCGGCTGCAGCTCGGCCAGGTAGGGCAGCTGCCGGCTCATCGCGCCGGCGGTGTGGTGCTCGGTCAGCCGGGAGGTGGTCAGCACGTACGGGAAGACCTCGGCGTGCTCCTCCGGCGGCGCCGGGTTGGACGGGTTGTCGGCCCGCCCGTAGACCTTGCGGGTCGGGTTGGCCTGCTGGCCGTACAGCGCGTTGCGGAACGGCGACTCGTGCGGCTCGTAGTGGGTGGGCAGCGGGCCGTCCTGCAGCCCGTTGGGGGCGAACAGCCAGCCCTTGCCGTCGGCCTGCATGACGAACGGGTCGTCGCCGCGCAGCGCGGCCGGCCCGACCGCGTCCGGCGGCGGCCGGTACGACGGCGGCTTGGTCGCCTCGAAGTCCGGCACGTCCCTGCCGACCCAGCGGCCGGCCGCCTCGTCCCACCAGACGTACTTCTTGCGCTCGCTCCACGGCCGGCCCTCGGGGTCGGCCGAGGCCCGGTTGTAGAGCACCCGCCGGTTGTACGGCCAGACCCAGCCCCACTCCAGCGCGGTCTCGTCCTGCTCGGTGCGCGGCTTGCGCCGGGCCGCCTGGTTGACCCCGTCCGCGTACACCCCGCTGTAGATCCAGCAGCCGCAGGAGGTGGAGCCGTCCGCCTTCAGGTCCAGGTAGCCGGACAGCAGCCCGTCCGGCCCGTACCCGTTGATCGCCTTCAGCACCGACTCCGCGCTCGGCTCGTCCCCGTCCACCTCGTAGTCCCAGGCCAGGTCGCGCACCGGCCGGTCCCGCGGGTCGTCCGATGTGGACAGCCGGGCCTTGATCCGCCGGCCCAGGTGGTAGAAGAACCACAGCTCGGACCGCTGGTCGCCGGACGGCTCGACCGCCTTCTCCCGCCACTGCAGCATCCGCTGGGTCTGGGTGAAGGTGCCGTCCTTCTCCACGTGCGACGCGGCCGGGAAGAAGAACACCTCGGTGCGGCACCGCTCCGGCACGATCTCGCCGGTGGCCACCTCCGGCGAGTCCCGCCAGAAGGTGGCGCTCTCGATCATGGCCAGGTCGCGCACCACCAGCCAGTCCAGGTTGGCCAGCCCGAGCCGCTGCAGCTTGCCGTGTGCGGAGCCGACGGCCGGATTCTGCCCGAGCAGGACGTAGCCGAAGACCTCGCCGTCGATCATGTCCATGACCGTCCGGTACGTGCCGTGGTCACCGGTCAGCCGGGGCAGGTGGTCGAAGCAGAAGTCGTTGTCCACTGTGGCCGCCGCGCCGAAGTACTCCTTCAGCAGCGACACCGCGTACGCGTCCGCGTTGTGCCAGAAGCCCTTCTGGTCCGCGCCGCGCAGGCTCTGGACCCACTCGGTCAGCGAGCGGTGGGCGGTCGCGGACGGCATCGCCAGGTAGCCGGGCAGGATGTTGAACAGGGTCGGGATGTCGGTGGAGCCCTGGATGCTGGCGTGCCCGCGCATCGCCATGATGCCGCCGCCCGGGCGGCCCATGTTGCCCAGCAGCAGCTGGATGATCGCCGCGGTCCGGATGTACTGCACGCCCACGCTGTGCTGGGTCCAGCCGACCGCGTAGACCACCGCGGTGGTGCGCTCCCGGCCGGAGTTCGCCGTCCAGGTCTCGGCGATCCGGCGGAACTGCTCGGCCGGCAACCCGCAGACCTGCTCGACCAGCTCCGGCGTGTAGCGGGCGTAGTGCCGCTTGAGCAGCTGCCAGACGCAGCGCGGGTGCTGCAGCGTCGGGTCGGTCTCCGGGTCGCCCTCGATGGCCGGCCCGCCGGACTCGTGCTGCAGGCCGGCCGCCGTCTCCCGCGCCTCCACACCGGACTGCTCGGAGGCCTGCCGGGTGCCCGCGTACTGCCAGGTCTCCGGGTCGTACGTGCCGGTCTCCGGGTCGTAGCCGGAGAACAGCCCGTCCAGGTCCTCGGCGTCCTGGAAGCCCTCGCCGACGATCGTGCTCGCATTCGTGTACGCCAGCACGTACTCCCGGAAGTCCTTCTCCTCGGTGAGGATGTGGTTGACCACCGCGCCGAGGAAGACGATGTCGCTGCCGGCGCGCAGCTGCGCGTAGACGTCGGCGTGCGCGCTGGTCCGGGTGAAGCGCGGGTCGACGTGGATGAGCGTGGCCCCGCGCGCCTTCGCCTCCATCACCCACTGGAAGCCGACCGGGTGCGCCTCCGCCATGTTCGAGCCCATGATGACGATGCAGTCCGCGTTGGCCAGGTCCTGCTGCGTGTTGGTGGCGCCGCCGCGCCCGAACGAGGTCCCCAGACCGGGGACCGTGGCGGAGTGTCAAATACGGGCCTGGTTCTCGATCTGGACCGCGCCCAGGGCGGTGAAGAGCTTCTTGATCAGGTAGTTCTCTTCGTTGTCCAGGGTGGCGCCGCCGAGGCTGGCCAGCCCGAGCGTGCGGTTGACCCGGTTGCCGTTCGCGTCGGTGTCCTGCCAGCCGCGCCGGCGGGCGTCCAGCACCCGGTCGGTGACCATGTCCATCGCGGTCTCGAGGTCGAGCTCGGTCCACTCCGTCGCGTACGGCGCGCGGTAGCGGACCTTCTGCTCCCGCTGCGGGCCGGTGACCAGCTGCTTGCTCGCGCTGCCCTTCGGGCAGAGCCGGCCGCGGCTGATCGGCGAGTCCGGGTCGCCCTCGATCTGCACGACCTTCTCGTCCTTGACGTACACCCGCTGGCCGCAGCCGACCGCGCAGTAGGGACAGACCGAGCGGGCGACCCGGTCGGCGGTGGCGGTGCGCGGGGTCAGCGCCCGGGATCGCGGGGACTGGGCGGCGGCGCCGCGGCCGAGCGGGTCCGACCCGGTGAGCTGCCGGTAGACCGGCCAGCTCTCGATCCAGGTCCGCACGCCCACGGCCGCTCCCCTTCCCGCGCGTGCGGAGCCTAACCCCGGCTCACTCGTCCAGCAGCCCGGCCTCGTAGGCGAGGATCGCCGCCTGCGTCCGGTTGGTCAGCCCGAGCTTGGCCAGCATCCGGGACACGTACGTCTTCACCGTCGCCTCGCTCATGAAGACCGCCCGGGCCGCCTCCGCGTTGGACAGGCCGCGGCCGACCAGCACCAGCACCTCGCGCTCCCGCTCGGACAGCGGCTCGAGCCGGCGCCGGGCCACCGCCCGCCGCGAGTCGTCGTCCCGCTCCCGGACGTAGTCGCTGATCAACCGGCGGGTCACCGCGGGGCTGAGCATCTCCGAGCCGTCCGCGACCGCGCGCACCGCGGCCAGGATCTGCCGCGGCGGGGTGTCCTTGAGCAGGAAGCCGCTGGCGCCGGCGGCCAGCGCGGCCACCACGTACTGGTCGGTGTGGAAGGTGGTGAGCACGGCGACCTTGGGCGGGTCCGGCCGGGACAGGATGGTCCGGGTCGCGGCCAGCCCGTCCACCCGGGGCATCCGCACGTCCATCAGCACCACGTCCGGGCGCAGCTCGCCGGCCAGCGCGACCGCCTCGGCCCCGTCGGCGGCCTCGCCGACCACCTCCAGCCCGCCGGCCTCCAGCACGGTGCGCAGGCCGAAGCGGACCAGCTCCTCGTCGTCGGCCAGCAGCACCCGCACGGTCATCCCGGCATCACCGCCTCCACCCCGAAGCCGCCGTCCAGCCGCGGCTCCGCCCGGAACGTGCCCCCCACCGTACGGACCCGCTCGCGCAGGCCGATCAGGCCGAGCCCGCCGCTGGGCAGCGCCGCCGCCGGCCGGGTGGCCCGCCGGTTGACCACGGTCACCACGACGTCCTCGGCCCGCAGGTCCAGGGTCACGGTCACCTCGCCGCCCGGCGCGTGCTTGCCGGCGTTGGTCAGCGCCTCCTGCACGACCCGGTACGCGGTGCGCCCGGCCGTCGGGTCCACCTCCCGGTCCGCGCCGAGCCGGGCCAGCGTGACCGCCACCCCCGCCTGGGCGGCGTCCGCGACCAGCTCGTCCAGGTCGGCGAGGGTCGGCTGCGGGGCGAGCGGCGCGTCCTCCTCCTGGACCAGCCCGATCAGCTGGCGCAGCTCCTCCAGCGCCCGCCGGCCGGCGTCCTGCAGCTGCCCGGCGAGCTGGCGGACCCGGACCGGGTCGTCGGCGGCCATCTCGATGGCGCCGGACTGCAGCACCATCAGGCTCACCCGGTGCCCGACCACGTCGTGCATCTCCCGGGTGATCCGGTCCCGCTCGCCGAGCACCGCCTCCCGGGCCCGCAGCTGCTGCTCCCGCTCGGCCCGCTCGGCCCGGTCGACCAGCGCGGCCACCAGCTCGGCCCGGGTCCGCACCCACGCCCCGAGCACCGCCGGCAGGACCACGAAGAAGCCGACCAGCAGCACGTTGTTCAGGCCCTCGCTGAACGAGGTGAACTGCCAGGGAGCCAGCGTCACCGCCGCGGCCACCGCCACCGCGATCCAGCGGGCCCGGCCGGCCGGGCCGTACCGGGTGACCGCGTACGCGGCGAACGGCATCGCCACCGACACCTCGCCGCCGGCCAGCCCGTCCAGGACGGCCGCGGCGAGCAGCCAGAACGGCCGGCGGCGGCGGACCAGCAGGCCGGCCGCGGCCGCCAGTCCGGTGACCAGCCGGACGCCGGTCCGCAGGTCGTCGTCCGGCGGCAGGGCCACGGTGACGATCAGCAGCACGGCCAGCGCCACGGCGGCCGCCAGGGCGGCGTCCAGGACCCTCGACCGCCTGCGCATGGACGCAGCGTAGGCGCGCCCAGCGGGCCGGCCGGTCGGCCGAACGGCGACAGCGGAGTCCACTTTCGGAGACACCCGCGACGCCGTCCGGGTACGGCGGCGGGCGGCCCGCGCCGGCAGGGTCGGTGCCGTCGACCCGAACCTCCGGAAGGACCCGAGATGATCACCGTCACCGGCCTCACCAAGCGGTACGGCGACAGCACCGTCGTCGACGGCGTGAGCTTCACCGTCGAGCCCGGCACCGTGACCGGCTTCCTCGGCCCGAACGGCGCCGGCAAGACCACCACCATGCGGATGGTCACCGGCCTGGTGCCGGCGACGGCCGGCGAGGCGCGGGTGGACGGCCGGCGGTACGCGGACCTGCCCAACCCGGCCGCCGTCATGGGCACCCTGCTCGACGCCGGCGCCGTGCACCCGGGCCGCACCGGGCGGGCGCACCTGCGCATCCTGGCCGACACCGTCGGCGTACCGGCCCGGCGGGTGGACGAGGTGCTCGACCAGGTCGACCTCGGCCCCGCCGGCCGGCGCCGGATCGGCGCCTACTCGCTCGGCATGCGGCAGCGGCTCGGCATCGCCGGCGCGCTGCTGGCCGACCCGCCGGTGCTGATGTTCGACGAGCCGGCGAACGGGCTGGACCCGGAGGGCATCCGGTGGATGCGCGGGCTGCTGCGCGGGCACGCCGCCCGCGGCGGCACCGTGCTGCTGTCCAGCCACCTGCTCGGCGAGGTCGAGCACACCGTCGACCGGCTGGTGGTGATCGGCGCCGGCCGGGTGGTCGCGGACGGTCCGATCGGCGAGCTGCTGGCCGGCGACGGCGTGCTGGTCCGGGCGGCCGACCCGGCCGCGCTGGCCGCCGCGCTGCGGGCCGCCGGCTTCGTCGTGGCCGCCGGCGCCGACCCGGCCGAGCTGCGGGTGACCGGGGTGACCGCGGAGCAGGTCGGCCTGGTCGCCGCCCGCGGCGGCCACGTGCTCACCGGCCTGCGCCCGGCCGACCGGCCGCTGGAGGAGCTGTTCTTCCAGCTCACCGCCGCCTGACCCGACGACCCGACAACCCGATGACCCGCAGAGAACCCGAGGAGACCGTCATGACCGCCGCCGTCCTCGACCGCGCCCCCGCGGTCGCCGCCCGCCCGGCCACCCGCCGCGCGTCGCTGGCCCGGCTCACCGGGCTGGAGATCCGCAAGTCGCTGTCCACCCGCTCCGGCCGGTCGCTCACCCTCGCCGCCGGCCTGCTGCCCGCGGGCGGCGCCGGGCTGATGTTCGCGCTCGGCGAGCAGCCGCCGAACGCCGCCATGCTGCTCGCCGTGCTCGGCGCCCTGGTCGGCATGCTGCTGATCGCCGTCGGCGTGCTGGCCACCGCCGGCGAGTGGACGCACGGCACCGTGCAGACCACCTTCCTCACCGTGCCGCGGCGAGGCCGGGTGCTGGCGGCCAAGTACGCCGGCATGGCCCTGCTCGGCGCGGTGCTCGCCACCGTCGTGGTCGGCAGCGTCTACGCGGTGGCCGCCGTCGGCACCGACCCCGGCTTCGGCTGGCAGGGCGCCGTCCCGGCCGCGCTGGCGACCGTCCTGACCGGCGCGGCGCTCACCGTCGTCGGCGCCGGCATCGGCGCCGCCGTGGCCAACGCGCCGGCCGCGCTGACCGGCACCTACCTGGTGCTGCTGGTCGGCATGAGCATCCTCAACGGGGTCAAGCCGGAGTGGGGCCGCGCCGTCGACCCGCTCGGGGCGACCTTCAACCTGATCGGGCAGGACGGCGGCCGGCAGGCGGTCGCGGTGCTGGCCGGCTGGGTCCTGGCGACCACGGTCGCCGGCGCGGTCGTCACCCGCCGCCGCGCCATCTCCTGACCACTCCCGACGCCCACTGACCACTGACTCCCGACGCCCACTGATGCTCCCGGCCGTCGACTGATGACCAGTAGGTCCTCAGTCGACGGCCGAAGTGGTCAGTCGGCGGGAGGACCGGTCAGTCGGCGGGGAAGAGGTCCCGGCGGCGGCGGGTGGTCCGGGCGCGGGCGGCCAGCTCGCCCGGCGGCGGGTACGCCACCTCGACCAGGGTCAGCCCGTGCGCCGGCGCCACCATGACCTCGCCGCTGCGGGCGGCGGTGGCCAGCAGCGCCGCCGGCCAGCCCGGCGGGCGGCGGCCGTCGCCGACCGCGAGCAGCGCGCCGACCAGGCTGCGCACCATCGAGTGGCAGAAGGCGTCCGCGCGGACGGTGGCGACCAGCACCCCGGCCGGGTCCCGGTCCCAGTCCAGCTGCTGCAGGGCGCGGATCGTGGTCGCGCCCTCCCGGCGCCGGCAGTACGCGGCGAAGTCGTGCTCGCCGAGCAGCCCGGCCCCGGCCGACCGCAGGGCGTCGAGGTCCAGCGGCCGCGGCCAGGCCAGCGTGTCGTGCCGGCGCAGCGGGTCGGCGCCGCCCGGGGCGTCGGTGACCCGGTAGGCGTACCGGCGCCACAGCGCGGAGAAGCGCGCGTCGAAGCCGGCCGGCGCCGCCGCCACCGTCCACACGCGAACGTCCGGCGGCAGCACCCCGGCCAGCCGCCGCACCAGCGTCGACCCGGTCGTCGCCCAGGCGGCGGCCGGCAGGTCGGCGTGCGCGACCTGCCCGGTGGCGTGCACGCCGGCGTCGGTGCGGCCGGCCACGGTCAGCGGCACCGGCGCGCGCAGCACCCGGGCCAGCGCCTCCTCCAGCACGCCCTGCACGGTCCGCCGGCCCGGCTGCGCCGCCCACCCGGAGAAGCCACCCCCGTCGTACCCGAGCTCGAGCCGGACGCGGACGGCGGAGCCGCCGTCGACAGCACGGACGAGCCCGCCGTCCCCGGAGGGAGCGGCGGGCTCGTCGTCGTACGGCATGTCAGGCCTTGCCGGCGGCGTCTCCGTCCTCATCGGACGGCGTCGCGTCCAGCTGCTCGGCGAGCTCCGTCTCCTCGCCGTCGTCCTCGGCCGCCTCGGTGTCGGCGTCGGCGGCCTCCGCCTCCGCCGCCTCCACCGCGACCGGGCCGGGCGGCTCGTCGCCCTCGACCTCGGCGGACTCCGCCGCCTCGGTGTCGGCCGCGGCCGCCGCACCCGCCGCGCCGGCACCGGCCGCCGCCCGGGTCCGGGCCCGCCGCGAGGCGAACCGGGTGCCCCGCGCCCGCTCGCCCTCGCCGACCGCCTCCTGCGCCACGGTCAGGCCCTCGACCAGCGAGATGACCGCCATCGGGGCGTTGTCGCCCTTGCGCGGGTTGGTCTTCACGATCCGGGTGTAGCCACCCGGCCGCTGGGCGAACCGCGGCCCGATCTCGGCGAACAGGGTGTGCACCACGTCCTTGTCCCGGACCACGGTCATCACCTGGCGCCGCGCGTGCAGGTCGCCCCGCTTGGCGAAGGTGATCAGCCGCTCGGCGAGCGGGCGCAGCCGCTTCGCCTTGGCCTCGGTCGTGGTGATCTTGCCGTGCTCGAACAGCGACGTCGCCAGGTTCGCCAGCATCAGTCGCTGGTGCGCCGGGCTGCCGCCGAGGCGGGCACCCTTGGTGGGCTGAGGCATGACGGGAAATCTCCTAGCAGGGTCGCTACGGGGTTACAGCTGCTCGGTCTCGGCGTAGTCGGAGTCGCCCGCGCCGTCGTAGTCGTCGGTGCCGTAGGTGTCCACGACGTTCGCCGGGTCGAACCCGGGCGGGCTGTCCTTGAGCGCCAGGCCCATCTGCGCGAGCTTCATCTTGACCTCGTCGATGGACTTGGCCCCGAAGTTGCGGATGTCCAGCAGGTCCGCCTCGCTGCGCGAGATCAGCTCGCCGACGGTGTGGATGCCCTCCCGCTTGAGGCAGTTGTACGAGCGGACCGTCAGCTCCATCTCCTCGATCGGCATCGAGAAGTTGGCCAGGTTTTCCTGCTCCTGCGGGGACGGGCCGACCTCGATGCCCTCGGCGTCGATGTTCAGCTCGCGGGCCAGGCCGAAGAGCTCGACCAGCGTCTTGCCGGCGGACGCCATCGCGTCCCGGGGCAGGATCGACGGCTTGGTCTCGACGTCGACGACCAGCTTGTCGAAGTCGGTGCGCTGCTCGACCCGGGTGGCCTCCACCCGGTAGGTGACCTTGAGCACCGGCGAGTAGATCGAGTCCACCGGGATGCGGCCGATCTCCTGGCCGGGCTGCTTGTTCTGCGAGGCCGGCACGTAGCCGCGGCCGCGCTCGACCACCAGCTCGATCTCCAGGCGACCCTTCTTGTTGATGGTCGCCAGGTGCAGGTCGGGGTTGTGCACGGTGACGCCGGCCGGCGGCGCGATGTCCGCGGCCGAGACCTCACCGGGGCCCTGCTTGCGCAGGTACATGGTCACCGGCTCGTCGCTCTCGGAGCTGACGACCAGCTCCTTGAGGTTGAGGATGAGGTCGGTGACGTCCTCCTTGACGCCCGGCACGGTGGTGAACTCGTGCAGGACGCCGTCGATCCGGATGCTGGTGACCGCCGCCCCCGGGATGGAGGACAGCAGCGTGCGCCGGAGCGAGTTGCCGAGGGTGTAGCCGAAGCCCGGCTCCAGCGGCTCGATGACGAACCGGGAGCGGAAGTCGGAGATCGACTCCTCGGTGAGCGTGGGGCGCTGAGTGATCAGCATGTCTTTTTCTTCCTCTCCGGCCGACCGCTATATGACGACCGAAACGGGAGCGCTACTTGGAGTAGAGCTCGACGATGAGCTGCTCCTGGACCGGCGTGTCGATGACCTGCCGGGCCGGGACGGAGTGCACGAGGATGCGCATCCGGTTGGTGAGCACCTCGAGCCACGCCGGCACCGGGCGGGAGCCGGCCAGCTCGCGGGCGATCACGAACGGGGTGAGCTCGCGCGACTTCTCGCGCACCTCGACGATGTCGCTCGGGCTGACCCGGTACGACGGGATGTCGACCTTCTTGCCGTTGACCAGCATGTGCCCGTGCCGGACGAGCTGGCGGGCGGCGTCCCGGGACGGCGCGAAGCCGGCCCGGTAGACCACGTTGTCCAGCCGCGACTCGAGGATCTGCAGCAGGACCTCACCGGTCTTGCCGGTCTTGCGGTTGGCCTCTTCGTAGTAGCCGCGGAACTGCTTCTCCAGCACGCCGTACACCCGGCGGGCCTTCTGCTTCTCGCGCAGCTGCAGGAGGTATTCGGAGTCCTTGGTGCGGCCCCGGCCGTGCTCGCCCGGCGGGTACGGCCGGATCTCGATCGGGCACTTGGGGCTCTCGCACTTGCTGCCCTTGAGGAACAGCTTCATCTTCTCCCGCCGGCAGCGGCGGCAGTCGGGTCCGGTGTCACGGGCCATGATTCGTGTCTCTCCTTCGTCCTCAGCCCGTCAGACCCGGCGCCGCTTGGGCGGCCGGCAGCCGTTGTGCGGCTGCGGGGTGACGTCCTGGATCTGGCCGACCTCGAGGCCGGTCGCCTGCAGCGAGCGGATCGCCGTCTCGCGGCCCGCGCCCGGGCCCTTGACGAAGATGTCGACCCGGCGCATGCCGTGCTCCTGCGCCTTGCGGCCCGCATTCTCCGCGGCCAGCTGGGCCGCGAACGGGGTCGACTTGCGGGAACCCTTGAAGCCGACGTGGCCGGACGACGCCCACGAGATGACGTTCCCCATCGGATCGCAGATGGTCACGATGGTGTTGTTGAACGTGCTCTTGATGTAGGCGTGCCCGTGGGCGACGTTCTTCTTCTCCTTGCGCCGGACCTTCTTGACGCCGGCGGCCGTACGAGCCCTGGGAGGCATGTCTTGGCGTCTCCTACTTCCGTCCGGCCTTCTTCTTGCCGGCAATGGTCTTCTTCGGCCCCTTGCGGGTCCGGGCGTTGGTCTTGGTGCGCTGGCCGTGCACGGGCAGGCCGCGGCGGTGCCGGATGCCCTGGTAGGTGCCGATCTCGATCTTCCGGCGGATGTCCTGCGCCACCTCGCGGCGCAGGTCGCCCTCGACCCGGTAGCTGGACTCGATGTGGTCGCGCAGCCGGACCAGGTCCTCGTCGGTCAGGTCGCGGGCGCGCAGGTCGGGGCTGACCCCGGTCGCCGCCAACGTGGCGTGCGCGCGGGTCTTGCCGATGCCGTAGATGTACGTGAGCGCGATCTCCATCCGCTTCTCGCGGGGGAGGTCGACGCCGGAGAGACGGGCCATGCGGGCGGGTGCTCCTTCGTCGTACGCGGAGGTCTGCCGCGCTCCCGCCCACACCCGCCCGGGTGTGGCCCCGGCCTCCGACCGGGGGTGGCCTGCGGCCCGGTGAGGGGCCCCAGAGTGGGAGGCGTTGAGAGTGGTGCTGCTAGCCCTGGCGCTGCTTGTGGCGCAGGTTTTCGCAGATCACCATGACCCGCCCGTGCCGGCGGATCACCTTGCACTTGTCGCAGATCGGCTTGACGCTCGGGTTGACCTTCACGGCTGTGCCTTCTCCTCGGTGCTGCCAGCCGCGGGGCCAGCGGGCGGGCTTACTTGTAGCGGTAGACGATGCGTCCGCGGGACAGGTCGTACGGCGAGAGCTCCACGACCACGCGGTCCTCGGGCAGGATGCGGATGTAGTGCTGTCGCATCTTGCCGCTGATGTGGGCGAGCACCCGGTGTCCGTTGGACAGCTCCACCCGGAACATCGCGTTGGGCAGGGGCTCGACGACGCGGCCCTCGACCTCGATGGCTCCGTCCTTCTTGGGCATGTCCTCCGCTAACTACTAGCCTGGCTTGCTTCCGGTCACGGCGGTCACAGCTCGAGGGCGCCTTCCGCGGTGCGGCCACAGCACGATAGAAGGCGGCGCGAACGCCGACGTCACAGTGTACGCAGGCCGGCCCGGGACGGCAAAAACGGCCGGTCAGCGGTCCCGGTGCCCGCCCGCGGCGGCGCTGAGCACCGCGAGGACGAACGGGATCGCGGTCCAGACCGGCCAGAAGTAGACGACGTCGCCGCTGCCGAGCGAGACCGCCGCCCAGATCAGCACGTTGACCAGGAACAGCCCGAACGTGCCGGTGAGCGCCGCCTTGCGGGAGCCCTGCTCGATCTGCCGGTCCGCGGCCGGCCGGGCCGGCGGTCCCCCGGCCCGCGGGGCCAGCGCCCGGTCGGACGGCAGGTCCGCGGTGAGCGGGACCAGCTCGCCCATGGTCTTCGCCGCGTACGCCGCCGCGACCCGCTCGTCCAGCTCGCGGACGTCCAGGCGGCCCTCGGCGAACGCCTTGTTCAGCTGGGCCACCACCTGCTCGCGGTCGGCGTTGCCGGCCCGCAGCGACTCGGGTTCGACCGGACCGGTCATGCTCGTTGCGGCACCTTCAGGCCCAGCTCGGCGAACCGGCTGAAGCCGCCGTCCTCCGCGGTGGTCACCCAGGGGCCGTCCTCGGTGATCGCCACCGTGTGCTCCCAATGGGCCGCGTACGACCCGTCCAGGGTCACCACCGTCCAGCCGTCGTCGAGCTCCCGGGTGCCCGGCTCGCCCAGGGTCACCATCGGCTCCACCGCCAGCGCCAGGCCGGGCACCAGCCTCGGCCCGCGACCGGGGCGGCCGTGGTTGAGCACGTGCGGGTCCTGGTGCATCTCGGTGCCGATGCCGTGCCCGCCGTAGTGGTCCACGATCCCGTACCGGCGCGGGTTGGCCCGGATCGAGCCCTCGACCGCGGCGCTGATGTCGGTGAGCCGGCCACCGGCGACGGCCGCGGCCAGCCCGGCCCACAGCGACCGCTCGGTCACCTCGATGAGCTCCGTCAGCTCCGGGCGCACCTCGCCGACCGGGACGGTCACCGCCGAGTCGCCGTGCCAGCCGTCCACGATCGCGCCGCAGTCCAGCGAGATGATGTCGCCCTCGCGCAGCTTGCGCCGGCGGGACGGGATGCCGTGCACCACCTCGTCGTTGATCGACGCGCAGATGGTGCCGGTGAAGCCGTGGTAGCCCTTGAAGGAGGGGATGCCGCCCTCGGACCGGATCGACTCCTCGGCCAGCCGGTCCAGCTCGCCGGTGGTCACGCCGGGAGCCACCGCCGCCCGGATGCGGTCCAGCGCGCGCTGGGTGACCAGGCCGGCCTCCCGCATCAGCGCGATCTCGTCCGGCGTCTTGATCTGGATCATCCGGTCCCGCTTCCTCCGCACCCATACCCGCATCGAGGCCGCCCTTTCCCCACCCGACCATACGCAATTCCCGCCGGTCGTGGTCAGGTCCGGTCCGGCGGCGGGCGGGGTCAGTCGAACGGCCGCAGGGCGGCGATCGCGCGCTCGGTCACGTCGTCCACCGGACCGGTCGCGTCGATGCCGACCAGCACGCCCTTCTCGGCGTAGAAGGCGATCAGCGGCGCGGTCTGCTCCGCGTACACCTCCAGCCGGTGCCGGACGGTGTCGGGCTTGTCGTCGTCGCGCTGGAACAGCCGGCCGCCGCAGTCGTCGCAGATCCCCTCCTGCTTGGGCGGGTCGAAGTCGACGTGCCAGATGTGCCCGCAGTTGCGGCAGGTGCGCCGCCCGGACAGCCGGCGGATGACCTCCTCGTCGTCGACCACCAGCTCGAGCACCACGTCCACGCCGACGTCCATCACGGTGAGGATCTCGTCCAGCGTCTCGGCCTGCGGCACCGTGCGCGGGTAGCCGTCGAGGAGGAAGCCGTCGCCGGCGTCCCCCTCCTTCAGCCGCTCCCGGACCATCGCGCTGGTCACCTCGTCGGGGACCAGGTCGCCGGCGTCCATGTACTTCTTCGCCGTCATGCCGAGCTCGGTGCCGTCGCTCACGTTCGCCCGGAAGATGTCCCCGGTGCTGATCTTGGGGATCGCGAACTGCGCCGCGATGAACTGCGCCTGGGTCCCCTTCCCAGCCCCCGGCGGCCCGACCAGGACGAGCCGCACTATTTCAGGAACCCCTCGTAGTTGCGCTGCATGAGCTGGCTCTCGATCTGTTTCACGGTGTCGAGGCCGACGCCCACCATGATCAGCACGGCGGTGCCACCGAAGGGGAAGTTCTGGTTGTTGCCGTCGCCGGTCAGGCCGAGGAAGAAGTTGGGCAGGACCGCGATGACGCCCAGGTAGAGCGCGCCGGGGAACGTGATCCGGTTGAGCACGTACGACAGGTATTCCGCGGTCGGGCGGCCGGGCCGGATGCCCGGGATGAACCCGCCGTACTTCTTCATGTCCTCCGCCCGCTCCTCCGGGTTGAACGTGATGGACACGTAGAAGTACGTGAAGAAGATGATCAGTGCGAAGTAGAGCGCGATGTGCGACCAGCTGCTCTGGTCGATCACGTAGTTGCTGATGAAGCGCCGCCAGCCGCTGGTCTCGTTGCTCGACAGCTGGCTGATCAGCTGCGGCAGGTAGAGCAGCGACGAGGCGAAGATGACCGGGATGACGCCGGCCTGGTTGACCTTGAGTGGAAGGTAGGTCGAGGTCCCGCCGTACATCCTTCGGCCGACCATGCGTTTCGCGTACTGCACCGGGATCCGCCGCTGGGCCTGCTCGACGAACACCACCGCGGCGATGATGGCCAGCGCCAGCGCGCAGATCGCGGTGAACACGAAGCCGCCGCGGGTCTGCAGGATCCGGCCGCCCTCGGCCGGGATGCGGGCCGCGATCGAGGTGAAGATCAGCACCGACATGCCGTTGCCCACGCCGCGGTCGGTGATCAGCTCGCCCAGCCACATGATCACCGCGGTGCCGGCGGTCATCGTGATGACCATGGTGACCAGCGGGAAGATCTCCTCCCGGTAGAGCACCGGGCGGTCGCAGGACGGGAAGAGCTGCTCGTTGCGGGCCAGCGCGATGATGCCGGTGGACTGCAGGACGGCCAGCCCGATCGTCAGGTATCTCGTGTACTGCGTGAGCTTGGTCTGGCCGGACTGGCCTTCCTTCTTCAGCTGCTCGAAGCGTGGGATCACCACGACCAGCAGCTGGATGATGATGCTGGCCGTGATGTACGGCATGATGCCGAGCGCGAAGACCGCCAGCTGCAGCAGCGCGCCGCCGCTGAACAGGTTGACCAGCGAGTAGAGGTCGCGGGACGCACCCGTCGCGGCCTGGTCGATGCAGGCGTTGATGTTGGCGGTCGACACGTTGGGCGTCGGCACGTTCGAGCCGAGCCGGTAGACCGCGATCATGGCCAGCGTGAAGAGCAGCTTCTTGCGCAGGTCGGGCGTCCGGAAGGCGGACGCGAACGCGGAAAGCACGGATCCTCCTGCGCCTGACGGGGTGTCGCGGGCCGGTGCGGGCACACGGACCGCAGAATGCGACTGTAACAGCCGGTGGCCGGGCGATCATCGCCCGGCCACCGACCTACCGGCCTAGAGCGTCGTCACCGAACCGCCGGCCGAGGTGATCTTCTCCCGGGCCGAGTCGGAGAACGCGTGCGCCGTGATGTCGATCTTCACACCGGCCAGGTCGCCGTTGCCGAGGACCTTGACCGGGTTGCCCCGGCGGACCGCGCCGGCCGCGACCAGCTCGTCCACGCCGACGGTGCCGCCGGACGGGAAGAGCTCGGCCAGCCGGCCGGCGTTGACCACCTGGAACTCGACCTTGAACCGGTTCTTGAAGCCCTTGAGCTTGGGCAGCCGCATGTGGATCGGCATCTGCCCGCCCTCGAAACCGGGCTTGATCTGGTTGCGTGCCTTCGAGCCCTTGGTGCCGCGGCCCGCCGACTTGCCCTTGGAGCCCTCGCCCCGACCCACCCGGGTCTTCGCGGTGTGCGAGCCCGGCGCCGGCCGGAGGTGATGGACCTTGATGAGCCATGTGTTACTCGACCTCCTCGACCGTGACCAGGTGGGTCACGGTCGCGACCATGCCGCGGATCTCCGGCCGGTCCTCCTTCACCACGACGTCGTGGATCCGCTTGAGGCCGAGCGACCGCAGCGTCTGCCGCTGGTTGTCCTTCGACCCGATGACCGACCGGACCTGGGTGACCTTGAGCCGCGCCACCCGTCACACCCCCCCGAGCGCCCGCGCCCGCAGCATGCCGGCCGGGGCCACGTCCTCCAGCGGCAGGCCGCGACGGCTCGCGACCTCCTCCGGACGGACCAGGGCCTTCAGCGCGGTCACGGTGGCGTGCACGATGTTGATCGGGTTGTCCGAGCCGAGCGACTTGGACAGCACGTCGTGGATGCCGGCGCACTCCAGCACGGCGCGCACCGGGCCGCCGGCGATGACGCCGGTACCGGGGCTGGCCGGCTTGAGCAGCACGACCCCGGCGGCCGCCTCGCCCTGCACCGGGTGCGGGATGGTGCCCTGGATCCGCGGCACCTTGAAGAAGTGCTTCTTGGCCTCCTCGACGCCCTTGGCGATCGCCGCGGGCACCTCCTTGGCCTTGCCGTAGCCGACCCCGACGGTGCCGTCGCCGTCGCCCACCACGACCAGCGCGGTGAAGCTGAACCGGCGGCCGCCCTTGACGACCTTGGCCACGCGGTTGATCGCGACGACCCGCTCGACGTGCGGCGTCTTCTCGGCGCCCGCCCCGCCCCGGCCGCCGCCGTCCCGACGGTCCCGGCGGTCTCCGCCGGCGCCGCCGCCTCGGCGCTGCTGCCCTGGCATCAGGCGTCCTTTCCGTAGTCGATGGTGCTCATCAGAAGCTCAGCCCGTTCTCCCGGGCCGCGTCCGCGAGCGCGGCCAGCCGGCCGTGGTACTTGTCGCCGCCGCGGTCGAAGACGACCGCGTCGATCCCGGCCGCCTTGGCCCGCTCCGCGACCAGCTCGCCGACCCGGCGGGCGGCGGCGGTCTTGTCGCCGTCGACCTCCAGCCCGTACGTCGACGCGGACGCCAGCGTCACGCCGCGCACGTCGTCGACGACCTGGGCGTACAGGTGGCGGGTGGACCGGGTGACGACGAGCCGCGGTCGGATCGCGGTGCCGCGGATCCGCTTGCGCAGCCGGACGTGCCGGCGGGTGCGGGACTTGCGGCGCTGTGCCGAGACCCCGGTGCCGATGGTCTGAGTGCTCATCACTTGCCCGTCTTCCCGGCCTTGCGGCGGATGACCTCGCCCTGGTAGCGCACGCCCTTGCCCTTGTACGGGTCGGGCTTGCGCAGCTTGCGGATCTTCGCCGCGACCTCGCCGACCTGCTGCTTGTCGATGCCCTCGACCACGAAGCGGGTCGGGGCCTCCACCCGGAAGGTGATGCCCTCCGGCGCCGGGACCGGCACCGGGTGGCTGAAGCCGAGCGCGAACTCCAGGTCCCGGCCGCGCGCCTGGACGCGGTAGCCGGTGCCGACGATCTCCAGGGTCTTGGAGTAGCCCTGGGTGACCCCGACGACCATGTTGTTCAGCAGCGTGCGGGACAGGCCGTGCAGCGAGCGGGACTCCCGCTCGTCGTCCGGCCGGGTCACCACCAGCGCGCCGTCGTCGCCGCGCTCCACCGAGATCGGCTCGACCACGGTGTGCGAGAGCTCGCCCTTGGGGCCCTTCACCCGGACGTTGCGGCCGTCGATCGTGACGTCCACGCCCGCGGGGACGGGGACCGGCATCCTACCGATGCGAGACACGGTTACCCCTCCTCACCAGACGTAGGCGAGGACTTCCCCGCCCATCCTGCGCTTGGTGGCCTGCCGGTCGGTCAGCAGGCCGGTGGACGTCGAGATGATCGCCACGCCCAGGCCGCCGAGCACCTTCGGCATCGCGGTGGCCTTGGCGTAGACCCGCAGCCCGGGCTTCGAGACCCGGCGCAGGCCGGCGATCGAGCGCTCCCGGTTGGGGCCGTACTTCAGGTCGATCGTGAGCACCTTGCCGGGTGCGTCGCCGGGGGCGTCGGCCACCGACCAGCCGGCGATGTAGCCCTCCTGCTGGAGGATCTCGGCGACGTGCACCTTGAGCTTGGAGTGCGGCATCGCCACGGTGTCGTGGTACGCCGAGTTGGCGTTGCGGATGCGCGTCAGCATGTCCGCGATCGGGTCGGTCATCGTCATGAGGTCTGTGCCTCTCTCACCGTGGTTCCCGTGGGCCTTCGGTGGCTAGGGGTGGTGCTACCAGCTTGGACGGCCTGGTGACGGAGTCACCAGCTGGACTTGGTCACGCCCGGCAGCTCGCCGGCGTGCGCCATCTCGCGGACGCAGATCCGGCACAGGCCGAACGCGCGGTAGACGGCTCGGGGCCGCCCGCACCGCTGGCAGCGGGTGTACGCGCGGACCGCGAACTTGGGCTTGCGGCCGGCCTTGACGACCAGCGCCTTCTTCGCCATGTCAGTCAGCTCCTTCGACGGCGGGTGACGGTGGTCGGCTGGGTCGGTGCCGAGTCGGCGCGGAAGGGGAAGCCGAGCCGCCGCAGCAGCTCCCGCCCCTCCTCGTCGTTGCGGGCGGTGGTGACCACGGTGATGTCCATCCCGCGCTGCCGGTCCACCCGGTCCATGTCGATCTCGTGGAACATCGACTGCTCGGTCAGCCCGAAGGTGTAGTTGCCGTGCCCGTCGAACTGGGCCGGCGACAGCCCCCGGAAGTCCCGGATCCGGGGCAGCGCGATGCTCAGCAGCCGGTCCAGGAACTCCCACATCCGGTCGCCGCGCAGGGTGACCTTGGCGCCGATCGGCATGCCCTCGCGCAGCTTGAACTGCGCGATGGACTTGCGGGCCCGCTGCACCAGCGGCTTCTGGCCGGTGATCGCGGTCAGGTCGCGCACCGCGCCGTCCATCAGCTTCGCGTCCCGGGCCGCCTCGCCGACGCCCATGTTGACGACGACCTTGACCACGCCCGGGACCTGCATGACGTTGCCGTACTGGAAATGCTCGCGCAGGCCCGGCGCGATCTCCTCGTGGTAGCGCGTCCGCAGCCGCGGCGTCGTCGTGGTGGGGGTGGTCATCAGATGTCCTTACCGGAGCGGCGCCCGATGCGGACGCTGCGCCCGTCCTCGTCCTTGCGGTAGCCCACCCGGGTCGGCTTGCCATCGGAGTCGACCACCATCACGTTGCTCACGTGGATGGGGGCCTCCTGGGTGATGATGCCGCCCGACCGGGCGCCGCGCTGGGTCTGCGACACCCGGGTGTGCTTCTTGATCCGGTTGACGCCCTCGACCAGGACCCGCTGCTCCTTCGGGTAGGCCGCGATGACCTTCCCCTTGGCGCCGCGGTCCGGACCGGAGATCACCTGGACGGTGTCGCCCTTCTTCACCTTCATCGACGGGCCCGCCATCACAGCACCTCCGGGGCCAGCGAGATGATCTTCATGAACCGCTTGTCCCGCAGCTCCCGGCCCACCGGGCCGAAGATGCGGGTGCCGCGCGGCTCGTTGTCGTTCTTGATCAGCACCGCGGCGTTCTCGTCGAAACGGATGTACGAGCCGTCCGGCCGCCGGCGCTCCTTCGCGGTGCGCACCACGACCGCCTTGACGACGTCGCCCTTCTTCACGCCGGCGCCCGGCAGCGCGTCCTTGACGGTGGCGACGATGATGTCGCCGATCCCGGCGTAGCGCCGGCCGGAGCCGCCGAGCACCCGGATGCAGAGGATCTCCTTCGCACCGGTGTTGTCGGCGACCCGCAGCCGGGACTCCTGCTGGATCACTTCGCCTTCTCCAGGATCTCCACGATCCGCCACCGCTTGGTGGCCGACAGCGGGCGCGTCTCCATCACCAGCACGCGGTCACCGACACCGGCCGCGTTCTGCTCGTCGTGCACCTTCAGCTTGCTGGTGCGCCGGATGACCTTCCGGTAGAGCGGGTGCATGACCCGGTCCTCCACCTGGACCACCGCGGTCTTGTCCATCTTGTCGCCCACCACGAGGCCCTCGCGGACCTTGCGGGAGCCGCGGGTCCGCGCCGTCTCGGCGGGGCCCGTCGCCTGCTCGCTCATGCCACACCCTCGTTCGGGGCGACGGACAGGCCGAGCTCGCGCTCGCGCATGATCGTGTAGATCCGCGCGATGTCGCGGCGCACGGTCTGCAGCCGCCGGTTGTTGTCCAGCTGCCCGGTGGCCACCTGGAAGCGGAGGTTGAACAGCTCCTCCTTCGCCTCCCGCAGCCGGGACATCAGCTCGTCGTCGGCGAGCTCGCGGAGCTCACCGGGCACGGTCCCTGCCGCCATCACACGTCACCAATCTCGCGCTTGACGAACCGGCACTTCATCGGGAGCTTGTGGATCGCCCGCCGCAGCGCCTCGCGGGCGATCGGCTCCGGCACGCCGGACAGCTCGAACATCACCCGGCCCGGCTTCACGTTGGCCACCCACCACTCCGGGGAGCCCTTGCCGGAGCCCATCCGGGTCTCCGCCGGCTTCTTGGTGATCGGCCGGTCCGGGTAGATGTTGATCCACACCTTGCCGCCACGCTTGATGTGCCGGGTCATCGCGATCCGGGCGGACTCGATCTGCCGGTTCGTGATGTAGGCCGGCTCCAGCGCCTGGATGCCGTACTCGCCGAAGTTGACCCGCGTGCCGCCCTTGGCCGCTCCGCTGCGGTCCGGGTGGTGCTGCTTGCGGTGCTTGACCCTGCGGGGGATGAGCATGTCTCAGCCCTCCGTCGTTTCCGTCGTGGTCGGCTCGCCGGTGCCGGCGTCCGTGGCCGGGGCGTCGACCGCCTCGGCGACCGTGGTCTCCTCGGCCGCCGCGGCTCGGTCGCCGGAGCCTCGGTTGCCGGAGCCTCAGCCGCCGGAGCCTCGGTTGCCGGAGCCTCAGCCGCCGGAGCCTCAGCCGCCGGAGCCTCAGCCGCCGGAGCCTCAGCCGCCGGAGCCTCAGCCGCCGGAGCCTCAGCCGCCGGAGCCTCAGCCGCCGGAGCCTCAGCCGCCGGAGCCTCAGCCGCCGGAGCCTCAGCCGCCGGAGCCTCAGCCGCCGGAGCCTCAGCCGCCGGAGCCTCAGCCGCCGGAGCCTCAGCCGCCGGAGCCTCAGCCGGCATGGCCTCGGCGACCGACGGGTCCCCGATCGGCAGTGCGGTCTCCGCCGTGGCGCCCGCTTCGACGGTGCCGACCGCGGTGTCCACCGACTCCGGCGCGACCGGAGCCTCCGCGACCGGAGCCTCCGCGAGCGGAGCCTCCGCGAGCGGGGCCTCGGCGACCGGGGCCGACTCCGGGGCGGTGGCCGCGGCGCGGCCGGCCTCGGTGCTGGTGCCGGTGGTGCCGGACGAGCCCGAGCGGCGGGGCCGCTGCGGCCGCTCGCGGCGCTGCTGCCGCATCGCCGCCTCCGCCGCCTCCCGCTCGGTCCGGCTGCCGATGGCGTCGCCCTTGTAGATCCAGACCTTCACGCCGATCCGGCCGAAGGTGGTCTTCGCCTCGTACTGGCCGTAGTCGATGAGCGCGCGCAGCGTGTGCAGCGGCACCCGGCCCTCGCGGTAGAACTCGGACCGGGACATCTCGGCGCCGCCGAGGCGGCCACCGCACTGCACCCGGATGCCCTTGACGCCCGGGCTCTTCAGCGCGGACTGCATCGCCTTGCGCATCGCGCGGCGGAAGCTGACCCGGCTGGACAGCTGCTCGGCCACGCCCTGCGCGACCAGCTGCGCGTCCGCCTCCGGGTTCTTCACCTCGAGGATGTTGAGCTGCACCTGCTTGCCGGTGAGCTTCTCCAGCTCACCGCGGATCCGGTCGGCCTCCGCGCCGCGGCGGCCGATGACGATGCCCGGCCGGGCGGTGTGGATGTCGACCCGGACCCGGTCGCGGGTGCGCTCGATCTCGACCTTGGAGATGCCGGCGCGCTCCATGCCCTTGCTCATCATGCGCCGGATCGCCACGTCTTCCTTGACGTAGTCCTTGTACAGCTTGTCCGCGTACCACCGGGACTTCCAGTCGGTCGTGATACCGAGCCGGAACCCGTGCGGGTTGACCTTCTGACCCACTAGCGGGTCCCCTCCTCAGTCGTCTCGGAATCCGTCGTCTGCGCCGGGGCGTCGGTGCCGAGCGCCTCGGTCTCGGCCGGCGTGTCCGTGTCGGCGGTCATGGTGGTCGGCGCCTCGGTCGCGTCGGCGGCCGCGTCGGCGTCGGCCGGGGCGGCCTTGGTGGCCTTCCGGCCGCGCGGCGCGTCCTTGGTGGCCTTGGCCGCCTTGGCCGGCGTCTCCTTCGCCGCCTTGGTCGCCTTGGTCGCCTGGTCGGCGTGTCCTCGGTGGCCTCGGTGGCCTCGGTGGCCTCGGTCGCCTTGCTGGCCTTGGTCGCCTTGGTGGCCTTCGCCGCCTTGGCCGGGGCCTTCTTCGCCGGCGCGTCCTTGGTCGCCTTCGCCGGGGCCTTCTTGGCTGCCGCCTTCGCCGGGGCCTTGGCCACCGGCGCGGCCGCCACGCTCTCCACCTCGATGGTGATGTGGCTGGTCCGCTTGTTGATCCGGAACGCGCGACCCTGCGCCCGCGGCCGGAACCGCTTCAGCGTCGGCCCCTCGTCCACGTACGCGACCGCGATGACGAGCGAGTCCCCGTCGAGCTGCTGGTTGTGCTCGGCGTTGGCCACGGCGCTGGCCAGCACCTTGGCGACCGGCTCGCTCGCCGCCTGGGGGGCGAACTGGAGCACGGCCAGCGCCTCGCGCGCCTCCATGCCGCGGATGAGGTCGACCACGCGCCGGACCTTCATCGGCGTCATGCGCACGTACCGGGCGGTCGCCCGGGCGCGTCGCTCGTCGGCGACCGCGGTGCCCTGTGCCATCTCTCGCTACCCCTCGCGTTTCGGTATCTGCTCTGCCGCTGAGCCGGCTCGGCCGGCCCCGCCGGTGGTCTAGCCGCGGCGACTGCGCCGGTCGTCGCGGATGTGGCCCCGGAAGGTCCGGGTCGGCGCGAACTCGCCGAGCTTGTGCCCGACCATGCCCTCGGTGACGAACACCGGGACGTGCTTGCGGCCGTCGTGCACGGCGATCGTGTGCCCGAGCATGTCCGGGATGATCGTCGAGCGGCGCGACCAGGTCTTGATGACCTGCTTGGTGTTCTTCTCGTTCTGCACGTCCACCTTCTTGAGCAGGTGGTCGTCGACGAACGGGCCCTTCTTCAGGCTGCGCGGCATGGTCAGCCCCTCCTGGCGTTCTTGCCGGTACGCCGGCGGCGCACGATCATCTTGTCGCTGGGCTTGTGCGCCCGGCGGGTGCGGCCCTCCGGCTTGCCGGCCGGGTTGACCGGGTGCCGGCCACCGGACGTCTTGCCCTCACCACCGCCGTGCGGGTGGTCGATCGGGTTCATGGCCACGCCGCGGACGGACGGGCGCTTGCCCTTCCAGCGCATCCGGCCGGCCTTGCCCCAGTTGATGTTGGACTGCTCGGCGTTGCCGACCTCGCCGACCGTGGCGCGGCAGCGCAGGTCGACGTTGCGGATCTCGCCGGACGGCATCCGCAGCTGCGCGTACGCCCCGTCCTTGGCCACCAGCTGGACACTGGAGCCGGCGGACCGGGCGATCTTCGCGCCGCCGCCCGGGCGGAGCTCGATCGCGTGCACCACGGTGCCGGTCGGGATGTTGCGCAGCGGCAGGTTGTTGCCCGGCTTGATGTCCGAGCCGGCGCCGCTCTCCACCCGGTCACCCTGGCGCAGCCGGGCCGGGGCGATGATGTAGCGCTTCTCCCCGTCCGCGAAGTGCAGCAGCGCGATCCGCGCGGTCCGGTTGGGGTCGTACTCGATGTGCGCGACCTTCGCCGGCACGCCGTCCTTGTCCGCGCGGCGGAAGTCCACCACCCGGTAGGCGCGCTTGTGCCCGCCGCCCTGGTGGCGGGTGGTGATCCGGCCGGTGTTGTTCCGGCCGCCGCGCGAGTGCAGCGGGCGGACCAGCGACTTCTCCGGCTCGTCGCGGGTGACCTCGACGAAGTCGGCGACGCTGGACCCACGGCGACCCGGGGTGGTCGGCTTGTACTTACGGATGCCCATCAGTCAATCCCTCAGCTCACCGGTCCGCCGAAGATCTCGATCCGGTCGCCCGGCGCCAGGCTCACGATGGCGCGCTTGGTGTCCTTGCGGCGACCGAACCCCGACCGGGTGCGCTTGCGCTTGCCCTGCCGGTTCAGCGTGTTGACGTCGAGCACACGCACGTTGAAGACCTGCTCGACGGCGATCTTGATCTGCGTCTTGTTGGCGTCCGGGCGGACCACGAACGTGTACTTGTTCTCGTCCAGCAGCCCGTAGCTCTTCTCCGAGATGACCGGAGCGAGCAGGACGTCCCGCGGGTCGGGGATCACGCCGAGGCCTCCTTGTTCTCGGTCGGGCGGCCGGCGGTCCGGGCCAGGAAGGCGTCCAGCGCGGACCGGGTGAAGACCACCTCGTCGCTGACCAGCACGTCGTACGTGTTCAGCTGGCCCTCGTCGATCAGGTGCACCGAGCCCACGTTGCGCAGGCTCTTCCAGCCCGCCACGTCGTCCCGGTCGAGCACGACCAGGACCTTGCGGGCGTCGGTGACGGCCTGCAGCGCGGCCAGCGCGGTCCGGGTGGACGGCGCGTCGCCGTCCGCGAAGGACGCGACCACGTGCACCCGGCCGTCGCGCGCCCGGTCGGAGAGGGCACCGCGCAGCGCGGCCGCCTTCATCTTCTTCGGGGTGCGCTGGGAGTAGTCGCGCGGCGTGGGGCCGTGCACGACACCGCCGCCGGCGAACTGCGGCGCCCGGGTGGAGCCCTGCCGGGCCCGGCCGGTGCCCTTCTGCCGGTACGGCTTCTTGCCGCCGCCGCTGACCTCGCCGCGGGTCTTGGTGTCGTGGGTGCCCTGCCGGGCGGCCGCCTGCTGGGCGACCACGACCTGGTGCATCAGCGAGATGTTCGCCTGCACGTCGAAGACCGCGGCCGGGAGCTCCACGGTGCCGTCGGTGCCGCCGTCGGCGGTCCGGACGTCAACGGTCGCCATGCTCACGCACCTCCGGTCTCGGCAGCGGTGTCGCCGGCGGGCATCGGCCGCTTGACCGCGTTGCGGACCAGCACCAGGGCGCCGGTCGGGCCGGGGATCGCGCCCTTGATGAGCAGCAGGCCCTTCTCGGCGTCCACGCCGTGCACGGTCAGGTTGAGCACCGTGGTCCGGGCGTTGCCCATCCGGCCCGCCATCCGCAGGCCCTTGAACACCCGGCCCGGGGTGGCGCAGCCGCCGATGGAGCCGGGCGAGCGGTGCTTGCGCTGGGTGCCGTGGGAGGCGCCCAGGCCGTGGAAGCCGTGCCGCTTCATCACGCCGGCGGTGCCCTTGCCCTTGCTGGTGCCGACCACGTCGACGACGGTGCCGGCGGCGAAGACGTCCGGGCCGACCTCCTGGCCGACCTCGTACGTGCTCGCCGCCTCGGTGCGCAGCTCCACCAGGTGCCGGCGCGGGGTGACCCCGGCGGCGCGGTAGTGGCCGGTGACCGGCTTGGTCACCTTCCGCGGGTCGATCGACCCG
Source organism: uncultured Actinomycetota bacterium (assembly GCA_963849885.1). Classification (GTDB taxonomy): domain Bacteria; phylum Actinomycetota; class Actinomycetes; order Mycobacteriales; family CADCTP01; genus CADCTP01. The sequence continues at coordinate 837,385 of CAWKIV010000006.1, forward strand.
AAGGCGAGCTGGACCGCGGAGTAGCCGTCCCGCTCGGGCGTACGCACCTGGGTGACCACGCACGGCCCGGCCTTCACGACGGTCACCGGCACGATCCGGTTGCGGTCGTCGAAGACCTGGGTCATGCCCAGCTTCTCGCCCAGTACGCCGCGGACGGCGCGGTTCTCGGTAGCCATCTCGTCCCTACTGGATGTTCACGTCGACACTGGCCGGCAGGTCGATGCGCATCAGCGCGTCGACCGTCTTCGGCGTCGGGTCGAGGATGTCGATCAGGCGCTTGTGCGTGCGCATCTCGAAGTGCTCGCGGCTGTCCTTGTACTTGTGCGGCGAGCGGATGACGCAGTACACGTTCTTCTCGGTGGGCAGCGGCACAGGGCCGACCACCCGCGCGCCGGTGCGCGTCACGGTGTCCACGATCTTCCGCGCGCTCGCGTCGATCGCCTCGTGGTCGTAGGCCTTGAGCCGGATGCGGATCTTCTGTCCCGCCATCGTGTCCTTCTCGTCTCTGCCGCTGCTCGGTGCTCGGGCTGCCGTGCGGCGGCCCCGGATCCGAGGATCCGGGGCCACCGGACTGCGAACTACTTGTTGATCTTGGTGACTCGGCCGGCGCCGACGGTGCGGCCACCCTCCCGGATCGCGAAGCGGAGGCCTTCCTCCATCGCGATCGGCTGGATGAGCGACACCGACATCTCGGTGTTGTCACCCGGCATGACCATCTCGGTGCCCTCGGGGAGGGTCACCACGCCGGTCACGTCGGTGGTGCGGAAGTAGAACTGCGGCCGGTAGTTGTTGAAGAACGGCGTGTGCCGGCCACCCTCGTCCTTGGACAGGATGTAGACCTGCGCCTCGAACTCGGTGTGCGGGGTGGTGGTGCCCGGCTTGATGACGACCTGGCCGCGCTCCACGTCCTCGCGCTTGATGCCGCGCAGCAGCAGACCGACGTTGTCGCCGGCCTGGCCCTCGTCGAGCAGCTTGCGGAACATCTCCACGCCGGTGACGGTCGTGGTCTGCTTGCGCTCCTGGATGCCGACGATGTCGACGGTCTCGTTGACCTTGACGATGCCGCGCTCGATCCGGCCGGTCACCACGGTGCCGCGGCCGGTGATCGTGAAGACGTCCTCGATCGGCATCAGGAACGGCTTCTCGGTGTCGCGCTCCGGCTGCGGGATGGAGGCGTCGACCGCGTCCATCAGCTCCATCAGCTTGGCGCTCCACTCGGGGTCGCCCTCGAGCGCCTTGAGCGCCGACACCCGCACCACCGGCACGTCGTCACCCGGGAACTCGTACTGGGTGAGCAGCTCGCGCACCTCGAGCTCGACCAGCTCGAGGATCTCCTCGTCGTCCACCATGTCGGCCTTGTTCAGCGCGACCACGATGTACGGCACGCCGACCTGGCGGGCCAGCAGGACGTGCTCCTTGGTCTGCGGCATCGGGCCGTCGGTCGCCGCGACCACGAGGATCGCGCCGTCCATCTGGGCCGCACCGGTGATCATGTTCTTGATGTAGTCGGCGTGCCCGGGGCAGTCGACGTGCGCGTAGTGCCGCTTCTCGGTCTGGTACTCGATGTGCGCGATCGAGATGGTGATGCCGCGCTGGCGCTCCTCCGGGGCCTTGTCGATCTGGTCGAAGGCCTGGGTGTCCGGGTTCAGCGCCGGGTACTTGTCGTGCAGGGTCTTCGAGATCGCCGCGGTGAGCGTGGTCTTGCCGTGGTCGATGTGACCGATGGTGCCGATGTTGACGTGCGGCTTGGTCCGCTCGAACTTCGCCTTCGCCACTTGGGTCCTCCTGTGGACTGCTGGTTCTTCTGCGTCGTGGTCTGGGTCGTGCTGTCGGGCGCGGGGGTGGCCCCCGGCCAGAAGGTGCTTACTGGCCGGTGGCCTTCGCGATGATCTCCTTCGCCACGTTGGTCGGGACCTCGGCGTAGGAGTCGAACACCATCGTGTAGCTCGCCCGCCCCTGGGTCCTCGACCGCAGGTCGCCGACGTAGCCGAACATCTCCGACAGCGGCACCAGGGCCCGGACGACGCGGGCTCCGCCGCGCTCCTCCATCGCCTGGATCATGCCGCGCCGGGAGTTGAGGTCGCCGATCACGTCACCCATGTAGTCCTCCGGGGTGACGACCTCGACGGCCATCATGGGCTCGAGCAGGGCCGGGCTGGCCTTCCGCGCGGCCTCCTTGAACGCCATCGAGCCGGCGATCTTGAAGGCCATCTCGGACGAGTCCACCTCGTGGTACGCGCCGTCGGTCAGCCGGACCTTGATCCCCACCAGCGGGTAGCCGGCGAGGATGCCGTACTGCATGGCCTCCTGCGCGCCCTGGTCGACCGAAGGGATGTACTCCTTCGGCACCCGGCCGCCGGTGACCTTGTTCTCGAACTCGTAGGTCGCGCCGTCCTCGGTCTTCGCCAGCGGCTCGAGGTCGATGATCACCCGCGCGTACTGGCCGGACCCACCGGTCTGCTTCTTGTGGGTGTACTCGACCTTGGTGACCGTCTTGCGGATGGTCTCCCGGTAGGCGACCTGCGGCTTGCCGATGTTCGCCTCGACCTTGAACTCGCGCTTCATCCGGTCGACCAGCACCTCGAGGTGCAGCTCGCCCATGCCGGCGATGATGGTCTGCCCGGTCTCCTCGTCGTTGTGGACCTGGAAGGTCGGGTCCTCCTCGGCGAGCTTCTGGATCGCGGTGCCGAGCTTCTCCTGGTCCGCCTTGGTCTTCGGCTCGATGGCGACCTGGATGACCGGCTCCGGGAAGGACATCGACTCCAGGATCACCGGCTTGTCGGAGTCGGTGAGGGTGTCGCCGGTGGTGGTCTGCTTCAGCCCGTTCACCGCGACGATCTCGCCGGCGCCGACGCCGTGGCGCTCCTCACGCTTGTTCGCGTGCATCTGGAAGATCTTGCCCACCCGCTCCTTGCGGTCCTTGGTGGAGTTCAGGACCGGGGAGCCGGCGTCCAGCCTGCCGGAGTAGACCCGGATGTAGGTCAGCTTGCCGAGGTGCTGGTCGGTCTGGATCTTGAAGGCCAGCGCCGAGAACGGCTCGTTCTCGCTCGCGTGCCGGATCACCTCGGTCTCGCCGTCCAGCGCGGTCCCGGAGATGGCCGGGACGTCCAGCGGCGAGGGCAGGAAGTCGACCACCGCGTCCAGCATCGGCTGGACGCCCTTGTTCTTGAACGCGGTGCCGCACAGCACCGGGGTGAGCGCCCGGGCGATGGTGGCCCGGCGGACGCCGGCCTTGATCTCGTCCGCGGACAGCTCCTCGCCGCCGAGGTAGGCCTCGAGGACCTGCTCGTCGTTCTCCGCGAGGGTCTCCAGCAGGGCGGCCCGCCAGGTCTCCGCCTCCTCGGCCAGCTCGGCCGGGATGTCGACGGTCTCGTACGTCGCGCCCTTGTCCTCGCTGGTCCAGCGCAGGCCCTTCATCTGCACCAGGTCGATGACGCCGACGAAGTCGGCCTCGACGCCCCACGGCAGCTGCAGCACCAGCGGGGTCGAGTTGAGCCGGTCGCGGATCATGTCCACGGTGCGGAAGAAGTTGGCCCCCGTGCGGTCCATCTTGTTGACGAAGCACATCCGGGGCACGCCGTACTTGTCGGCCTGCCGCCACACCTGCTCGGTCTGCGGCTCGACGCCGGCGACCGCGTCGTACACGGCCACCGCGCCGTCCAGGACGCGCAGCGAGCGCTCCACCTCGACGGTGAAGTCGACGTGGCCCGGGGTGTCGATGATGTTGATGGTGTGGTCGCGCCACGAGGTCTTGGTCGCGGCAGACGTGATCGTGATGCCGCGCTCCTGCTCCTGCGGCATCCAGTCCATCGTCGCGGCGCCCTCGTGGACCTCGCCGATCTTGTAGTTGATCCCCGTGTAGTAAAGGATCCGCTCGGTCGTCGTGGTTTTGCCCGCGTCGATGTGAGCCATGATCCCGATGTTGCGGGTCCTGGCCAGGTTCGCGTCGGCGGTAGCCACTGCTGTCTCTCTTCGCATCGTCGTCTCGTCTCGCGCCCCGCCAGCGGCGGGGCGCAGCGCCCTACCAGCGGTAGTGCGCGAAAGCCTTGTTGGACTCGGCCATCTTGTGGGTGTCCTCGCGCCGCTTGACGCTCGCGCCCAGGCCGTTGCTGGCGTCGAGCAGCTCGTTCATCAGGCGCTCGGTCATCGTCTTCTCCCGGCGGCCGCGGCTGTACTGGATCAGCCAGCGCAGCGCGAGCGTGGTCTGCCGCGGGGTGCGGACCTCGACCGGCACCTGGTACGTCGCGCCACCCACCCGGCGGCTCTTCACCTCGATGGCCGGCTTCACGTTGTCCAGCGCCCGCTTGAGGGTGACCACCGGGTCGTTGCCGGACTTGTCCCGGCAGCCCTCCAGGGCGCCGTAGACGATCTTCTCCGCGACGGACCGCTTGCCGTCCATCAGCACCTTGTTGACCAGCTGAGTCACCAGCGGCGAGCCGTACACCGGGTCGATGACGACCTGGTGCTTCGGGGCGGGGCCCTTGCGAGGCACTAGCTCTTCTCCTTCTTCGCGCCGTACCGGCTGCGGGCCTGCTTGCGACCCCGCACGCCCTGGGTGTCCAGGGAGCCACGGATGATCTTGTAGCGGACGCCGGGCAGGTCCTTCACCCGGCCGCCGCGGACGAGCACCATCGAGTGCTCCTGCAGGTTGTGCCCGACGCCCGGGATGTACGCGGTGACCTCGATCTGGCTGGTCAGCCGGACCCGCGCGACCTTGCGCAGCGCCGAGTTGGGCTTCTTCGGCGTGGTCGTGTAGACGCGCGTGCAGACGCCGCGGCGCTGCGGACTCCCCTTGAGCGCCGGGGTCTTGGTCTTCTCGACCTTGTCCTGGCGGCCCTTACGGACCAGCTGCTGGATCGTGGGCATGGGCGGCCTGGATCTCCCTGTCAGGTCGTGCGCGGTCGGGTCCTGCCCCTCCGACCCCCGCGGTCGGGCGTGTCGCCCGGCCGAGGTTCACCCGCGGCGAATTGCTGCGGAGTGCTGGATCGGCGGGCCGTGCGCTCCGGCTGCCCAGGGGCGGCGCGGCGGCGCGCGGCACGGGCCCAGGTCACCCTGGGCACGAAGGAAGAGGGTACCTACTGCGATCCGGCGGGTCAAAACCGGCCGGAACCGCTGGCGGCACCAGCAGCGCCGTCCTCCGCAGAGTAAGCCGCCGCAGGCTGCTTCCGCGAGAGGGAACGCCGTGTCCTGCCGGAAGATTCCGGAACGCCCGGTCCGGCGTAGCCTGGCGGGTCTCGGGCGGAACGACGGGCGCGGACGGAGGCGGCGGGCGGTGAAGTTCGACAGCTACACCGACCGCGTCGTCGGCGTCGCCGCGGCCCTGGTCAACGCGCTGACCCCGGGCGAGCACGGCGGCCGGCCGGTGCGGGTCGACCCCGAGCGCGCCGCCACGGTGCTGGGCCGGCCGGTCGGCCCGGACGAGGCGGCCGAGCTGACCCGGCTGGCCGCCCGGCTGCGACCGGTCTTCCTGGCCGCCGAGGACGGCGCCGCCGACCGGGTGGCCGAGCTGGTCAACACGCTGCTGGCCGACTACCGGTCCGAGCCGCGGCTGTCCCGGCACGACGGCGAGCCGTGGCACCTGCACTTCACCAGCGCGGTGGCCGGCACCGAGTGGGGCGCCGCCTGCGCGACCGGGCTCGCCGTGGTGGTGGACGGCCAGGCCACCGGCCGGCTCGGGGTCTGCCGGGCCGACGGCTGCGACCGGGTGTATGTCGACGTGTCCCGCAACGCGTCCCGCCGGTTCTGCTCCGAGGCCTGCCTCAACCGGACCAAGGTCGCCGCCTTCCGCGCCCGCGCCCGCGCCACCCCCTAGCGGCCCCGCCCGCGAGTGACGCCCCCAGCCCGCGAGTGACGCCCTCAGCCCGCGAGTGACGTCGTACGCGCCGTCACTCGGCGCCGGCATCCGTCACTCGGCGCCGGCATCCGTCACTCGGCGCCGGGCCCGGACGCCGCGAGGGGCGGCTCCCGGGTGGGAGCCGCCCCTCGGCGGTCGTACGGCCTAGCGGTAGCGGGGGTCGCCGTAGTCGTAGTCCTCCAGCGGGACGGCCTGCCCGGTGCCCGCACCGAAGCCGGCGCCGCCGTAGTAGTCCGACTCGTCGTACCCGGCCATCGAGTAGACCTGCGCCCGCGCCTCCTCGGTCGGCTCGACCCGGATGTTGCGGTACCGGCTGATGCCGGTGCCGGCCGGGATGAGCTTGCCGATGATGACGTTTTCCTTGAGGCCGACGAGCGCGTCCGACTTGGCCTGGATGGCCGCGTCGGTGAGCACCCGGGTCGTCTCCTGGAAGGACGCCGCCGACAGCCACGACTCGGTCGCCAGCGAGGCCTTGGTGATGCCCATGAGCACCGGCCGGCCGGACGCCGGCTCGCCGCCCTCGGCCACCACCCGCCGGTTCTCCGCCTCGAACAGCGCCCGCTCGGCCAGCTGGCCGGGCAGGAACTCGGTCGAGCCGGAGTCGATGACGGTGACCCGCTTGAGCATCTGCCGGATGATCACCTCGATGTGCTTGTCGTGGATCGACACGCCCTGCGAGCGGTAGACCTCCTGGACCTCGCGGACCAGGTGCAGCTGCACCTCCCGCGGGCCCATGATCCGCAGCACCTCGTGCGGGTTGACCGAGCCGACGATCAGCTGCTGGCCGACCGCCACCCGGTCGCCCTCGCCGACCAGCAGCCGGGCCCGCCGGGACACCGTGTACGGCATCTCGTCCGAGCCGTCGTCCGGGGTGACCACGATCTTGCGGGACCGGTCGCCGTCCTCGATCCGCACCCGGCCCTCGACCTCGGAGATCGGGGCGTTGCCCTTCGGGATGCGGGCCTCGAACAGCTCCTGCACCCGGGGCAGGCCGTGCGTGATGTCCTCGCCGGCGACACCGCCGGTGTGGAACGTCCGCATGGTCAGCTGGGTGCCGGGCTCGCCGATGGACTGGGCGGCGATGATGCCGACCGCCTCGCCGACGTCGACCAGCTTGCCGGTGGCCAGCGAGCGGCCGTAGCAGGTCGCGCAGGTGCCCATCGTCGACTCGCAGGTGAGCACGCAGCGCACCCGCACCTGGGAGATGCCCGCCGCGACCAGCTGGTCGAGCAGCACGTCGCCCAGGTCCTTGCCCCGGGCCACGATCACGGTGCCGGACTCGTCGACCGCGTCCTCGGCGATCACCCGGGCGTACACGCCGGTCTCGACGTGCGCGTCCTTGACCAGGACGCCGTCCGGCGTGCGGTGCGCGACCGGCATGGTCACGCCCCGCTCGGTGCCGCAGTCCTCCTCGCGGATGATCACGTCCTGGGAGACGTCGACCAGCCGGCGGGTCAGGTAGCCGGAGTCGGCGGTCCGCAGCGCCGTGTCCGCGAGGCCCTTGCGGGCGCCGTGGGTGGCGATGAAGTACTCCAGGACGGTCAGGCCCTCGCGGAAGTTGGTCTTGATCGGCCGCGGGATGATCTCGCCCTTGGGGTTGGCCACCAGGCCGCGCATGCCGGCGATCTGGCGCATCTGCATCATGTTGCCGCGGGCGCCGGAGTTGACCATGATCCAGACCGGGTTGGTGCGCGGGAAGTTGGCCTCCATCTCCCGCGCGACCTCGCTGGTCGCCTTGGTCCAGATCTCGATGAGCTCCTGCCGGCGCTCCTCGTCGGTGATCACGCCGCGCTGGTACTGCTTCTCGATCTTCTCGGCGTCCTTCTCGTACCGGTCCAGGATCTCCTGCTTGCGCGGCGGGGTGACCACGTCGTCGATGGCGATGGTCACGCCGGCCCGGGTCGCCCAGTGGAAGCCGGCCGCCTTGAGCGCGTCGAGCGTCGCCGCGACCTGCACCTTCGGGTACCGCTCGGCGAGGTCGTTGACGATCGCGCCGAGCTCCTTCTTCGTCACCTCGTAGTTGACGAAGCGGTAGTCCTCCGGCAGCGCCTCGTTGAGCAGGCACCGGCCCAGCGTGGTCTGCACCAGCAGGGCGTCGCCCTCCTGCCAGTCCTCCGGCGCGGTCCACTCCTCGCCCTTGCGGCCGTTGTCGACCGACGGGTAACCGCGCAGCCGGACCGACACCGGAGCCTGCAGCGACAGCGTGTGCGCGTCGTACGCCATGATCGCCTCGGCGACCGACGCGAACGCCCGCCCCTCGCCCTGCGCGCCCTCGCGGACCGCGGTGAGGTGGAAGATGCCCAGCACCATGTCCTGCGTCGGCGCGGTGATCGGCCGGCCGTCCGCCGGGGACAGGATGTTGTTGCTGGACAGCATCAGGATCCGCGCCTCGGCCTGCGCCTCGGCGGACAGCGGCAGGTGCACCGCCATCTGGTCGCCGTCGAAGTCCGCGTTGAACGCGGTGCAGACCAGCGGGTGGATCTGGATCGCCTTGCCCTCGACCAGCTGCGGCTCGAAGGCCTGGATGCCCAGCCGGTGCAGCGTCGGCGCCCGGTTGAGCAGCACCGGGTGCTCGGTGATGACCTCCTCGAGCACGTCCCAGACGACCGGCCGCGCGCGCTCCACCATCCGCTTCGCGGACTTGATGTTCTGCGCGTGGTTGAGGTCGACCAGCCGCTTCATCACGAACGGCTTGAACAGCTCGATCGCCATGTCCTTGGGCAGGCCGCACTGGTGCAGCTTGAGCTGCGGGCCGACCACGATGACCGACCGGCCGGAGTAGTCGACGCGCTTGCCCAGCAGGTTCTGCCGGAACCGGCCCTGCTTGCCCTTGAGCATGTCGGACAGCGACTTCAGCGGGCGGTTGCCCGGGCCGGTGACCGGCCGGCCGCGGCGGCCGTTGTCGAACAGCGCGTCGACGGCCTCCTGCAGCATCCGCTTCTCGTTGTTCACGATGATCTCGGGCGCGCCGAGGTCGAGCAGCCGCTTGAGCCGGTTGTTCCGGTTGATCACCCGGCGGTAGAGGTCGTTCAGGTCGCTGGTGGCGAACCGGCCGCCGTCGAGCTGGACCATCGGCCGCAGGTCCGGCGGGATCACCGGCACGCAGTCGAGGACCATGCCCATCGGCGAGTTGCGGGTGTTGAGGAACGCCGCGACGACCTTGAGCCGCTTGAGCGCGCGCAGCTTCTTCTGGCCCTTGCCGGACCGGATGGTCTCCCGCAGCGACTCGGCCTCGGCGTCGAGGTCGAAGCCCTCCAGCAGCCGCTGCAGCGCCTCGGCGCCCATGCCGCCGCTGAAGTACTCACCGAACCGGTCGCGCAGCTCCCGGTACAGCATCTCGTCCGCGATCAGCGTCTTCGGCTCCAGCTTGCGGAAGGTGTCGAGCACCTCCTCGAGCCGGTCGATCTCGCGCTGCGCGCGGTCGCGGATCTGCCGCATCTCCCGCTCGCCGCCCTCGCGCACCTTGCGGCGCACGTCGGACTTGGCGCCCTCGGCCTCCAGCTCGGCGAGGTCGGTCTCCAGCTTCTTCTGCCGGGCCTCGACGTCGGCGTCCCGCTTGTCCTCGGCCCGCTTCTTCTCCACCGACATCTCCGCCTCGACGGTGGAGAGGTCACGGTGGCGGGCGTCGCCGTCCACGGCGGTGATCAGGTACGCCGCGAAGTAGATGATCTTCTCGAGGTCCTTGGGAGCCAGGTCGAGCAGGTAGCCCAGCCGGCTCGGGACGCCCTTGAAGTACCAGATGTGGGTGACCGGCGCGGCCAGCTCGATGTGGCCCATCCGCTCCCGGCGCACCTTGGCCCGGGTGACCTCGACGCCGCAGCGCTCGCAGATGATGCCCTTGAACCGGACCCGCTTGTACTTGCCGCAGTAGCACTCCCAGTCCCGGGTCGGACCGAAGATCTTCTCGCAGAAGAGCCCGTCCTTCTCCGGCTTGAGAGTGCGGTAGTTGATCGTCTCGGGCTTCTTCACCTCGCCGTGCGACCACTGACGGATGTCGTCACCGGTGGCGAGGCCGATACGCAGCTCGTCGAAGAAGTTGACGTCGAGCACTTGTCCCTCTTTCAGGGTTGTAGATCCATGGCCGTCGGGTGGGAGGCCGGCCGGTCCCGCTCAGGGACCGGCCGGCGCCGCCGTCAGACCTCTTCGACGCTGCTCGGCTCCCGCCGGGACAGATCGATGCCGAGCTCCTCGGCCGCCCGGAACACGTCCTCGTCGCTGTCCTTCATCTCGATGGAGACACCGTCGCTGGACAGCACCTCGACGTTGAGGCACAGCGACTGCAGCTCCTTCAGCAGCACCTTGAAGGACTCCGGGATGCCCGGCTCGGGGATGTTCTCGCCCTTGACGATCGCCTCGTAGACCTTGACCCGGCCCAGGACGTCGTCGGACTTGATGGTGAGCAGCTCCTGCAGCGCGTACGCCGCGCCGTAGGCCTGCATCGCCCAGCACTCCATCTCGCCGAACCGCTGGCCGCCGAACTGGGCCTTACCGCCCAGCGGCTGCTGCGTGATCATCGAGTACGGCCCGGTCGAGCGGGCGTGGATCTTGTCGTCGACCAGGTGCAGGAGCTTGAGGATGTAGATGTAACCGACCGAGATCGGCTCCGGGAACGGCTCCCCGGACCGGCCGTCGTACAGCCGGGCCTTGCCGGTCTCGGCCACCTGCCGGGCCCCGTCCCGGTTGGGCAGGGTGGAGCCGAGCAGGCCGACGATCTCCTCCTCGCGGGCGCCGTCGAAGACCGGGGTGGCGGTCCGGGTGCCGGCGTCGCCCTGGCGGGCCGCCTCCGGCAGCCGCCCGGCCCACGCCGGCTTGCCCTCGACCTGCCAGCCGGACTTGGCCACCCAGCCGAGGTGCGTCTCCAGCACCTGGCCGATGTTCATCCGGCCGGGCACGCCGAGCGGGTTGAGCACGACGTCCACGGGGGTGCCGTCCTCCAGGAACGGCATGTCCTCCTGGGGCAGGATCTTGGAGATCACGCCCTTGTTGCCGTGCCGGCCGGCCAGCTTGTCGCCGTCCTGGATCTTGCGCTTCTGGGCGACGTACACCCGGACCAGCTCGTTGACCCCCGGCGGCAGCTCGTCGCCGTCCTCGCGACTGAACACGCGGACGCCGATGACCTTGCCGGACTCGCCGTGCGGCACCTTGAGGCTGGTGTCCCGCACCTCGCGGGCCTTCTCGCCGAAGATCGCGCGCAGCAGCCGCTCCTCCGGGGTCAGCTCGGTCTCGCCCTTCGGCGTCACCTTGCCGACCAGGATGTCGCCCGGGACCACGTCGGCGCCGATGCGGACGATGCCGCGCTCGTCGAGGTCGGCGAGCACCTCCTCGGCCACGTTCGGGATGTCCCGGGTGATCTCCTCGGCGCCCAGCTTGGTGTCCCGGGCGTCGACCTCGTGCTCCTCGATGTGGATCGAGGTGAGGACGTCGTCCTGGACCAGCCGCTGGGACAGGATGATCGCGTCCTCGTAGTTGTGCCCCTCCCAGGGCATGAACGCGACCAGCAGGTTTTTCCCGAGGGCCATCTCGCCCTCGTCGGTGCACGGGCCGTCCGCGAGGACCTGGCCGACCTCGACCCGGTCGCCCTCGTCCACCACCGGGCGCTGGTTGATGCAGGTGCCCTGGTTGGACCGGCGGAACTTGTGCAGCCGGTAGGTCTGCCGGGTGCCGTCGTCGGCCATCACCGTGACGTAGTCGGCGGAGAGGTCCTCGACCACGCCGGCCTTCTCCACCACGATCACGTCGCCGGCGTCGACCGCCGCCCGCAGCTCCATCCCGGTGCCGACCAGCGGCGCCTCGCTGCGCAGCAGCGGCACCGACTGGCGCTGCATGTTGGCGCCCATGAGCGCGCGGTTGGCGTCGTCGTGCTCGAGGAACGGGATCATCGCCGTCGCGACCGACACCATCTGGCGCGGCGAGACGTCCATGTAGTCGACCTCGGCCGGGTCGATCAGCTCGACCTCGCCGCCCTTCTTGCGGACCAGCACCCGGGCCTCGGCGAACCGGCCGCCGGCGTCCAGCGGCTCGTTCGCCTGGGCGATGACGTGCCGGTCCTCCTCGTCCGCGGTCAGGTAGTCGATCTGGTCGGTGACCTGGCCGGCGGTGACCTTCCGGTACGGCGTCTCCACGAAGCCGAACGAGTTGACCCGGCCGAAGGACGACAGCGACCCGATCAGGCCGATGTTCGGACCCTCCGGGGTCTCGATCGGGCACATCCGGCCGTAGTGGCTCGGGTGCACGTCGCGGACCTCGAAGCCGGCCCGCTCCCGGGACAGGCCGCCCGGGCCGAGCGCGGACAGCCGGCGCTTGTGGGTCAGCCCGGCCAGCGGGTTGGTCTGGTCCATGAACTGGGACAGCTGGCTGGTGCCGAAGAACTCCTTGATCGACGCCACCACCGGCCGGATGTTGATCAGGGTCTGCGGCGTGATCGCCTCGACGTCCTGGGTGGTCATCCGCTCCCGGACCACGCGCTCCATGCGGGACAGGCCGACCCGGATCTGGTTCTGGATCAGCTCGCCGACCGTACGCAGCCGCCGGTTGCCGAAGTGGTCGATGTCGTCGACCTCGTAGCCCTCCTCGCCGGCGTGCAGCTTCACCACGTACTCGATCGTCGCGACGACGTCGTCCTCGGTGAGCACGCCCTGGTTGACCGCGAGGTCGAGGCCGAGCTTCTTGTTGACCTTGTAGCGGCCGACCTTGGCCAGGTCGTACCGCTTCTGGTTGAAGAAGAGGTTGTCCAGCAGCGTCTGCGCGGACTCCCGGGTCGGCGGCTCGCCCGGACGGAGCTTGCGGTAGATGTCCAGCAGCGCCTCGTCCTGGGTCTGGATGTGGTCCTTCTCCAGGGTGGCCAGCAGCGTCTCCGACCACTCGAAGCGCTCCCGGATCCGGTCCGCGGACCAGCCCAGGGCCTTGAGCAGCACGGTCACCGGCTGGCGGCGCTTGCGGTCGATCCGGACGCCGACGGTGTCCCGCTTGTCGACGTCGAACTCCAGCCACGCGCCGCGGCTGGGGATGACCTTGCAGGAGTAGACGTCCTTGTCGGAGGTCTTGTCGAGGGTGCGGTCGAAGTAGACGCCCGGCGAGCGGACGAGCTGCGAGACCACCACCCGCTCGGTCCCGTTGATGATGAAGGTGCCCTTGACGGTCATCATCGGGAAGTCACCCATGAAGACCGTCTGGCTCTTGATCTCACCGGTGGTGTTGTTGATGAACTCCGCGGTGACGAACAGCGGAGCCGCGTACGTCATGTCCTTGTCCTTGCACTCCTCCTCGGACGCCTTGACGTCCTCGAAGCGAGGGTTGGAGAAGGACAGCGACATCGAGCCGGAGAAGTCCTCGATCGGCGAGATCTCCCCGAGGATCTCGTCCAGACCGGACCGGGGGTCCGTCTCGGTCGCCACCCGGGCGCGCCACTTGTCGTTGCCGACCAACCAGTCGAACGAGTCGGTCTGCAGAGCGAGCAGGTCCGGGACCTCCAGGGGCTCCCGGATCTTGGCGAAGGAGATCCGCTCGGGCGAACCCGGGATCCCCCTTCGGTCAGGGCCGGTGGTGCGCGTGGTCGTGCCAGTGCCGGGGCTGGAGACTGCCAAGATGCGTCCTTCCAAGGACAGGCGCCGTCAGTGCGCGCGCAGCCTCGGACCCCCCGGACTTCGCCGGAGGACAGAGCCCTGGACGGAGCGGGAGGTCAGAGGGCAGCGCAAACTGGCAGTGTAGCCGTAACGCACACTGCTGTCGAGGCCGCCGCCCTTCCCCTGACGTCCACTTCGTGCGTCAGAGTGACTCGCCGGGCGCGGGACGTCAAGAGCGGACGCGACGGCGTGTTGCGGACTCCCCCGAACAGGGCAGTTCCGGGGCCCGGAGTCCGCCTCCCGACGGCCCCGCGACCGGTCCGGTGCGGCCCGATCGGCGCTGGTCAGACCCGGTGAGAGCGGGTGGGACCGGCCGGCCGCCGTACGGGCGGCGGTCCGGCTCCGCGGGTCGGGACGCGGACGTGGTCCGGGTCTTCCTCGAGCTGGAGGCGGCCGGCCGGCTCACCCCGCTGCGCCCGCTGGAGGCCGCTGACCCCCGCGCTGCTGCAGGAGCGGCTCGGGCTGGCCGGCGGCGACGCCCGCTGAGCCCGGGGACGCCGCTGCCCCGCCCGGCAGGCCGGGCGGGGCAGCGATCGGGTCGGGCTACTTGAGCGTCACGGTGGCGCCGGCGGCCTCGAGCTGCGCCTTCGCCTTCTCCGCGGCCTCCTTGGTGGCCTTCTCCAGGACGGCCTTCGGCGCACCGTCGACCAGGTCCTTGGCCTCCTTCAGGCCGAGGCTGGTCAGCGCGCGCACCTCCTTGATGACCTGGATCTTCTTGTCGCCGGCGGCCTCGAGGACGACGTCGAACTCGTCCTGCTCCTCGGCCTGCGGCGCGTCGGTGCCGCCACCGCCGGCGGTCGGCGCGGCCGCCACGGCCACCGGGGCCGCCGCGGTCACCCCGAAGGTGTCCTCGAACTGCTTCACGAACTCGGACAGCTCGAGCAGCGTCATCTCCTTGAACGCGTCGAGCAGGTCGTCGGTGCTGATCTTCGCCATGTCGGCGGTCCTCTCCTCTTACTCGGTCGCCGAGTCGGCGGGGTCGGTCGTGTCGGCCGGGGCGGCGCCGCCCTCGGCCTGCTTCTTCTCCTGCAGGGCGGCGGCGAGCCGCGCGACCTGCGACAGCGGGGCCTGGAACAGGCCGGCCGCCTTGGCCAGCGAGCCCTGCATGGCGCCGGCCAGCTTGGCCAGCAGCACCTCCCGCGGCTCGACGTCCGCCAGCCGGCGGATCTCGTCCGGGGACAGCGCCTTGCCGTCCAGCACGCCGCCCTTGATCACCAGCAGCGGGTTGGTGCGCGAGAACTCGCGCAGGCCCTTGGCCGCCTCGACCGGGTCGCCGCTGATGAAGGCGATCGCGGTGGGCCCGGTGAGCAGCTCGTCCGGGACCGGGAAGCCGGCCTCGGACGCCGCCCGCTTGGTCAGGGTGTTCTTCACGACCGCGTACGTCGTGTCGGTGCCGAGCGACCGCCGCAACTGGGTCAGCTGGGCCATGGTCAGCCCGCGGTACTCGGTCAGCACCGCCGCCGACGAGCCCTGGAACCGCTCGGTGAGCTCGGCGACCGCCGCGGTCTTCTCCTGGTTCGCCACGTGCCTCCTCTCTGTGCTCGGGCCGGTCGGCTCGGGCCCGGGAACGAGAGACGCCCCGGCGCAGGGCGCACGGGGCGTGGCGCGGCTGGGCCGCGGCGGCACCGTCCATCCTGCGCGGGTCGCCCGTCTCGCGACGGGACCTTCGGCTGGGCGGACCCAGCGACCGGCGGTCTTCGGTGGAACTAGCAGCACATGTTACACGGGCGGGCGGAGGGTCCCGTCCGCGGCGATGCGGGTGGCGGTCCGGCCGAAGTCCTCCCGGGACAGCCGGGCCACCAGCGCGACCGCGGCCCGCTCCGGGTCCGGCTCGGCGTAGCCGGGCGCGACCTGCCGGGTCGGCAGCAGCCGCCCGGCCCGCCACTCCCCGTCCGCCGCGAAGGTCAGGTGCAGCACCGCGGTCGTCCCGGTGACCCCGGCCGAGGACAGGGTGCGGTAGCCGACCAGGTTGCCCACCGAGTACGCCACCGGCCGGCCCTCGACCGTCTCCATCCCCCGCACGACGTGCGGGCCGGCGCCGAGCACGGCGTGCGCCCCGGCCGCGATCGCGGTGCGGGCGAAGGCGCGCAGGTCGCCCCGGTCCTCGCCGAAGGCGGTCTCCCGGCCGGCCGGCACGTGCAGCGCGCCCGCCCCCTCGGCCCCGCCGTGGAAGACGACCACCACCACGTCCGCGGCCGCGGCGGCCCGGCCGACCAGCTCCCGGACCGCGGCCGGGTCGTTCAGCGGCGCGGCCCAGCCGTACGGGGCGAAGCCGACGACCGCGACCCGGATCCCGCGCACGGTCCGGACCGCGACGTCGTCCGGGCCGCCGGTGACCGCGAGGCCGACCCCGCGGACCGCGGCCCGGGTCTCGGCCAGCCCGGCCGGGCCGAAGTCGTGGCTGTGGTTGTTGGCCACGCTGAGCACGTCGTAGCCGGCGTCGGCGAACAGCCGCGCGTACTCCGGCGGGCTGCGGAAGGCGACGCAGTCCTCGCTGCCCGGCTCGCACTTGGTGCTGGTCGTGACCCGGGTGAGCGTGCCCTCCAGGTTGCCGATCATCACGTCCGGGCGGCGCAGCAACGGCGTCACGTCGCGCAGCAGCCGGCCGGGGTCGGGCGGCAGCCCGCGGTCCACGCTGGCCGGCACCGCGTCGCCGGACCAGCCGACGGTGACGGTCGGCGGGGGCGGCGGCGTCGGGCTCGGGGTGGTCGGCGCGGGCGTGCTCGGCGCGGCCGCCGTGGTCGCCGCCGGCGGCGGGGCGGGGGCCGGGTCGTCGCCGCCGCAGCCGGCCACCACCAGGACGGCGGCGGGCAGCAGCACCCTTGCCAGCCGCCGGCGGGCGCGCCGGGCCGGGGTCCGGTCGGCCTCCCCGGGCGCCTGCACGCGGCCAGGCTAGGGCACGCGGTCAGATCCCGGGGGCACCGCGGGAACGCGACAGGCGCCCCCGGACATCCGGGGGCGCCTGGCGCGGAGCCGATCGGTCAGGCCGAGGCGGCGTCCTCGGCCAGCAGGTTGCGGGTCTGGTTGGGGTCGACCGGGATGCCCGGGCCCATCGTGGTGGTGAAGGTGACCTTCCTCAGGTACTTGCCCTTCGCCGTCGCCGGCTTGGCCCGGGTGACCTCGTCGAGGGCGGCCGCGTAGTTTTCCACCAGCCGCTCGACCGGGAAGCTGGCCTTGCCGATCACCAGGTGCAGGTTGGACTGCTTGTCCACCTTGAAGGTGATCTTGCCGCCCTTGATGTCGGCCACCGCCTTGGCCACGTCCATGGTCACGGTGCCGGTCTTCGGGTTGGGCATCAGGCCGCGCGGGCCGAGGATGCGGGCGATCCGGCCGACCTTGGACATCTGGTCGGGGGTCGCGATGGCCGCGTCGAAGTCCAGGAAGCCCTCCTGGACCCGGGCGATCAGGTCCTCCGCGCCGACCACGTCGGCGCCGGCGGCCTCGGCCTCGGCGGCCTTGTCGCCGGCGGCGAAGACGATCACCCGGGCGGTCTTGCCGGTGCCGTGCGGCAGGTTGACCGTGCCGCGGACCATCTGGTCGGCCTTGCGGGGGTCGACGCCGAGCCGCATGGCGACCTCGACGGTCGCGTCGTACTTGGTCGTCGAGGTCTCCTTGGCCAGCTTCGCCGCCTCGAGCGGGGTGTGCAGGCGGCTCTTGTCGACCTGCTCGGCCGCCTGCCGGTACGCCTTGCTGCGCTTCACTGTCTCTCCTCAGTGGTCATGGCGGACCCCGGTCGGGGCCCTCCCACGCTTGCTCGCCGATCTTGGTCAGCTCAACGTCGAGAACGCTCCCGGGACGTTGACTCAACCAAGATCGGCGGGGGGTGGAACGGTCAGTCGCGGACGGTGATGCCCATCGAGCGGGCGGTGCCGGCGATGATCTTCTCGGCCTGGTCGAGGTCGGTCGCGTTGAGGTCGGGCAGCTTGGTCTGCGCGATCTCCCGGACCTGGTCCCGGCTGACCGTGGCGACCTTGGTCTTGTGCGGCTCGCCGGAGCCCTTCTCCACGCCCGCCGCGGCCAGCAGCAGCCGGGCCGCCGGCGGGGTCTTGGTCACGAAGGTGAACGAGCGGTCCTCGTACACCGAGATCTCGACCGGCACGACCTGGCCGCGCTGCGCCTCGGTGGCCGCGTTGTACTGCTTGCAGAACTCCATGATGTTGACGCCGTGCTGGCCCAGCGCCGGACCGACCGGCGGGGCGGGCGTCGCCACGCCGGCCTTGATCTGCAGCTTGATGACCGCGGTGAGCTTCCTCTTGGGGGGCACGTCTTCTCTTTCCTAGATCTTGGAAACCTGGTTGAACGACAGCTCGACGGGCGTCTCGCGGCCGAAGATGGAGACCAGCACCTTGACCTTCTGCGCGTCCGGGCTGATCTCCGAGATGGTGGCGGGCAGGGTGGCGAACGGGCCGTCCATGACGGTGACCGACTCGCCCACCTCGAAGTCGACGACCTTGACCTGCGGCCGCTCCGCCTTCTTCTGGGTCGCCGGGGCGAGGATCTTGACCACCTCGTCCAGCGACAGCGGGGACGGCCGGGAGGTCGCGCCGACGAACCCGGTCACCCCCGGGGTGTTGCGCACCGCGCCCCACGACTCGTCGTTGAGGTCCATCCGGACCAGGATGTAGCCGGGGAAGACCTTGCGCTGGACCTGCTGGCGCTTGCCATTCTTGACCTCGGTGACCTCTTCGGTCGGCACCTCGACCTGGAAGATGAAGTCCTCCATGTCCAGGGAGGCGATCCGGCTCTCCAGGTTGGTCTTCACCTTGTTCTCATAGCCGGCGTACGAGTGCACGACGTACCAGTCGCCGGGGGCGACCTGCAGGGCGCGGCGCAGCTCGGCGGCCGGGTCCTCCTCGACGTCGGCCTCGACCTCGGCCTCGGGCTCGGTCGGGGCGGTCGCGTCCGCCGCGGCGTCGGGGTCGCCGGCCGGCGGCGCGCCGGCAGCGTCGAGCTGCTCGTCCTCCACCGGGAGGCCGGTCTCGTCGAGCTGGGACACGCGGGAACTCTCTTCCGTCGGTGCGGGCCGGGCGCGGGGCGCCGGTGCGCTGCTGTCAGGTGCTGCGGGGGCGGTCAGGCGAAGACCCAGGTCACCAGCTTCGCGAACCCGATGTCCATGCCGGTCACCAGCGCCACCATGACCGAGACGAACACGATGACCACCGTCGTGTAGGTCACCAGCTCCTTGCGGGTCGGCCAGATGACCTTGCTGAGCTCTGCGACGACCTCGCGGAAGAACCGGGACAGGCGGGCGACCGGGCCGCCCCGGGTCCGGGCAGCCGCCTTCGACGGCCTGGCCGGCTTGTCCGGCGAAGCGTCCCGGGTCTGGGTCACGAGGGTCTCCTCGGTCGGTGTGCGTGCGGGCCGGCGGCGCCGGTGGGCACCGCGAGCGCAGGGGCGACAGGACTCGAACCTGCAACAACCGGTTTTGGAGACCGGGACTCTGCCAATTGAGCTACGCCCCTCCGGACCGGCCGGTCCTGCCCATGCTGGCGCAGGGGCCTGCCACCCCAGATCGGACAGTGTACGCACCGTCCCCCGGCGCACCAAGTCGCGAGCGCGCTGTCAGGATGGGGTCATGGGAGCACGCGTGTCCGACCGGATCGGGTCGATCGCGGAGTCGGCGACCCTCGCCGTCGACGCCAAGGCCAAGGCGCTCAAGGCGGCCGGGCGGCCGGTGATCGGCTTCGGCGCCGGTGAGCCGGACTTCCCCACCCCGGCGCCGATCGTGGCCGCGGCGGCCGAGGCCTGCCTCGACCCCCGCAACCACCGCTACACGCCGGCGGCCGGGCTGCCGGAGCTGCGCGAGGCGATCGCGGCGAAGACCGCGCGGGACTCCGGGCTGAGGGTGCCGGCCAGCCGGGTCCTGGTCACCAACGGCGGCAAGCAGGCGGTCTACCAGGCCTTCGCCACGCTGCTCGACCCGGGCGACGAGGTGCTGCTCCCGGCGCCGTACTGGACGACCTACCCGGAGGCGATCGCGCTGGCCGGCGGGGTGCCGGTGGCGGTGCCGGCGGACGAGTCCACCGGCTACCTGGTCGGCGTCGAGCAGCTGGAGGCGGCCCGCACGCCGCGGACCAAGGTGCTGCTGTTCTGCTCGCCGTCCAACCCGACCGGCGCGGTCTACCCGCCCGAGCAGGTCGAGGCGATCGGCCGGTGGGCGGCCGGGGCCGGGATCTGGGTGGTCACCGACGAGATCTACGAGCACCTGACGTACGGCGACGCCCGGCACGTGTCGATGCCGGTGGTCGCGCCGGAGATCGCGGACCGGTGCGTGGTGGTCAACGGGGTGGCGAAGACGTACGCGATGACCGGCTGGCGGGTCGGCTGGATGCTCGGCCCGGCCGACGTGATCAAGGCCGCGGCCAACCTGCAGTCCCACCTGACCAGCAACGTGGCCAACGTGCCGCAGCGGGCCGCGCTGGCCGCGGTGAGCGGCGACCTGACCGCGGTGCACGAGATGCGGGCCGCGTTCGACCGGCGCCGGCAGACCATCGTCCGGATGCTGCGCGAGGTGCCGGGGGTGGAGTGCCCGGAGCCGCTCGGCGCGTTCTACGTCTACCCGTCGGTGCGCGGGCTGCTCGGCCGCGAGCTGCGCGGCCGCACGCCGGCGACCAGCGCCGAGCTGGCCGAGCTGATCCTGGACGAGGCCGAGGTCGCGGTGGTGCCGGGCGAGGCCTTCGGCACCCCGGGCTACCTCCGGCTGTCGTACGCGCTGGGCGACGACGACCTGGCCGAGGGGATCACCCGCCTCCAGAAGCTGGCGGCGGAGGCTCGTTAGGGCAGGGCGCCGGCGGTCCGGAGCACTTCCACGGCGGCGGGGAGGTCGGCGAGGGCGCGCTGCAGGTCGGCGGGGCGGGCGATCCGCCAGGCGTTGGCGTTGACGTAGCAGCGGATCGCCGCGTCGAAGCGGGCCGCGCCGGCGGCCTCCCGGGCGCCCGCGATCGCGGCCGAGCCCTTGCCGTACGTGGTCGTGTAGTAGGAGTTCTCGTCCGACCCGTACGAGGTCGCCGAGGCGCCGACCCGGCCGGGCAGGGCGAGCGCCCGGTCGCTGGAGCTGCCGTCCACCACTTCCTGCGCCCAGCTGGCGAACGCCTCGTCCAGCCACGGGTCGCGGACCTGCGAGTTGCCGACCATGCCGTAGAACCACTGGTGGGCCACCTCGTGCACGGTGACCAGCCGGCTGTCGTCGAGCATGAGGATCGACCCCGGATACTCGATGCCGCCGCCGCCGAGCGGCAGCCGGGCCAGGTTGATCACCGGGTAGGGCGGCGGGCCGAACCGGCGGGACAGCTCCCGCACGGCCCGCTCGGCCTCGGCCAGCAGCGTGGCCGGCGCGGTGCCCTGCGGGGTGCCGACCACCACCTTGGTGCCCGCCACCGACCGCTCGGCCAGCGTGAACGGGCCGACCGCCACGCTGACGTCCCGGGCCCGGTCGGCCACCGCGTGCCAGCGCCGGCGGCCGTTGCCGGCGGCCGCCGGCGGGTCCTGGGTGCCGCTGCTGAGCACGGAGTACGCGGCCGGCGCGGTCACGGTCAGGTCCACCGCGGCGGCCTCGCTGGTCGCGCTCTCGGCGGTGAACTGCAGCATCGGCTCCCGGTGCCAGCCGACCCCGCGCTCCCAGGCGAGCAGCGGCTGCCCGCTGCCCCACCAGGCGTACTGCTGGAGCCGGCCGAACCGGTCGAACGCCTGCCGGCCGAGCGTGAGGGTGAAGCCGACCTCCGCGGTGACCTGCTGCCCGGCCGGCACCTCGCGGCCCAGCGGGACCACCAGCACGCCGCCCTGGGTGCTGCCGGCCGCGCCGGCCGGCTCCACCCGGAACGCCCCGCCGGCCGGGGTCGCGGTCGCCGAGGTCACCTGGATGCCGTTGCCCTCGGCCACCGACGGCGCGGTGTTCGCGGTCAGCCGGAAGACCACCTCGGTCACCGGCAGGTCGGGCGTGAAGGTGACCTTCTCGGTGCCGCGGACGGTGGCCAGGTCCTCGGCGAGGTCGAAGGTCAGCGCGATCCGGGGCCGGCCCGGGTCCGGCGCGGCGTAGCTCGCCGGGCAGCTGGCGGTGCCGGCGGCCGGGGGCGGCGCGCTGGACGAGCCGGACGGGCCGGCCGTCCCGCGGGCGTCCAGGAACGTGCCGGCACTGGCGGAGCAGCCGGCCGCGAGCGCGGCGGCCAGCGCGAGGGCGGCGAGACGGCGCGCCCGGGCGGCGGCCCGGCGCGGGAACGGTGAGGCCATCGTGCTGCGAACGAGCCGGCGGGCGCGGAGGTGCCCGCCGCGCGGGACCGGGCTCAGGCCAGCCGGACCACGGCCCGGGCCCGGGCGAGCACCGTCTCCCCGCCGGAGCGGGCGCTGAGCTCGACCGAGACCCGGTTGCCGTCCAGCTTCTCCAGCACCTTGCCGCCGACCTCCAGGGTGGCCCCGGTGTCGTCGTCCGGCACCACGATCGGCCGGGTGAAGCGCACGCCGTATTCCTCCACCGCGCCGGGGTCGCCGGTCCAGTCGGTGAGCACCCGGGCCGCCTCGGCCATGGTGAACATGCCGTGCGCGATCACGTCCGGCAGCCCGACCTGCTTGGCGAACCGCTCGTTCCAGTGGATCGGGTTGAAGTCGCCGGAGGCCCCCGCATACATCACCAGGTTGACCCGCTGCACCGGGAAGGTCTGCGCGGGCAGCTCGGTGCCCACCTCGACCTCGTCGTACCGGACCGCCATGTCAGCCTCCCGCCGTGCCGCGCGCCACCAGCGTCGAATACACCGTCAGGACGGCCTCGCCGTCCACCGTCGCCACGTCGCCGCGGGTGGTCAGGATGTCGTTGCCGGCCGCGGAGCGGATGTTCTCCACCGACACGGTCACGGTCAGCCGGTCGCCGGCCCGCACCGGCCGGGTGTAGACGAAGCGCTGCTCGCCGTGCACCACCCGGCTGTAGTCCAGGCCCAGCTCCGGGTCGAAGACGACCTGGGCGCCGGCCCGCATGGACAGCACGATCGGGAAGGTCGGCGGCGCGACCACGTCCGGGTGGCCGAGCGCCCGGGCCGCCTCCGGGTCCCGGTAGACCGGGCTCTGGTCGCCGATCGCGTCCGCGAACTCGCGGATCTTCTCCCGGCCCACCTCGTACGGCGCCGTGGGCGGGTATTTCCGGCCGACGAAGGACTGGTCGAGCGCCACCTACATCACTCCCAGCTGTCCACCGGTGACCGGGACGGTCACGCCGGTCACGAAGTCGCTGTCCGGGCCGGCCAGGAAGGCGTGCACGGCGGCCACGTCCTCCGGGCGCCCGGCCCGGCCGAGCGCGGTCATCGCGACCGCCATCTGCCGCATCTGCTCCGGCACGCCGAGCTCGTCACCGTCACCCTTGGCCGCGGTCAGCCGGGTCTCGATGAAGCCGGGGGCGACCGCGTTGACCGTGATGCCGAACGGGCCCAGCTCGCGGGCCAGCGTCCGGGTCAGCGAGATGATCGCGCCCTTGGCGGCGGTGTAGTTGGCCTGGCCGGGGTTGCCGGTGAAGGCGACCGAGCTGCTGGTGTTGACGATCTTCCGCACGTACGCCACCTTGCCGGTCGCCTTGAGCTCGGCCTTGGCCACCTCGCGCATGTGCGGCATGGCGGCCTGGGTGGCGTGCACCGCGGTCTTCAGGTTGACGTCCAGGACGAGGTCGAAGAGGTCGTCGTCCAGGTTGTGGAACATCCGGTCCCGGGTGATGCCGGCGTTGTTGATCAGGATGTCCAGCGAGCCGTGCTCGGCGACGGTGCTGTCGGCCAGCTCCCGGGCGGCGGCGAGGCCGACCGCGTCGGCGAGGCTGACGCTGGCGACGCCGCCGGCCTGCTTGACCAGGTCCGCGGTCTCGTGCGCGGGCTCCGGGTCGACGTCGTTGACCACCACGGTGGCTCCGTCGGCGGCCAGCCGGAGGGCGGTGGCGCGGCCGATGCCGCGGCCCGCGCCGGTGACGATCGCGACCTTGCCGTCGAGCCTGCCCACCGGCGCCTCCTCGAGTCTGGATCCTCGAGTGCGAACCCTACCGGCGAGTACGGCCTTCCGGGGGTCCGGGGCCGCCCCCGGTCGACCTACGGGCGAGTCAGCGGCGCGGCGTGCCCGCCCGACGAGCGCGACCTGGTCTAGCGGGTCTCGCGGTGGTCGGTGTGGTGCCCGCAGTTGGGGCAGAACTTCTTGACCTCCAGCCGGTCCGGGTCGTTCCGCCGGTTTTTCCGCGTGATGTAGTTGCGGTGCTTGCAGACCTGGCAGGCCATGGTGATCTTCGGGCGGATATCGGTGGCGGCCACGGGGCGGTGCCTCTCTGGAATGCGGTCGTTCGGACGGTGGTAGCGGGGGCCGGACTTGAACCGGCGACACAGCGATTATGAGCCGCTTGCTCTGCCTGACTGAGCTACCCCGCCCCCGCGGCGGTGGCGACCGCCGCGCAGAGCCCCCTTACGGAATCGAACCGTAGACCTTCTCCTTACCATGGAGACGCTCTGCCGACTGAGCTAAGGGGGCGAGCGGGAGCAAGGGTACACGGCGCCCCGGCCGCTCCGGAAACCGGATCGGCGCCCCCGCGCTCACGCGGTGAGCAGGTGCAGCCGGCGCCCGCGGACCCCGGGTTGCCCCGGCCGGATCGCGGTCCGGGCGGACAGCCAGGCGTCCAGCCGGTCCGGGTCCAGCGCCCGGCTGACCAGGTAGCCCTGGATCACGTCGCAGTCGTTGCCGGCCAGCAGGTCGCGGGCCAGCTCGTCCTCGACGCCCTCGGCCACCACCCGCAGGCCGAGGCTGTGGCCCAGCTCGATGATCGCCCGGACGATGGCCAGGTCGCCGAGGTCCGTCCCCATGCTGAAGACGAACTCCTTGTCGATCTTGACCTCGTCCACCGGCAGCCGGCGCAGCTGGGACAGCGACGAGTAACCGGTGCCGAAGTCGTCGATGGACAGCCCGGTGCCGAGCTCGTGCAGCCGGTGCAGCACCGGCTTCATCCGGTCCGGGTCGGTCATCACGCTGGACTCGGTCAGCTCGAAGCTGACCATCTCCGCCGGCACCTCGTGCTCGGCCAGCAGCGCGGCCACCCGGTCCGGGAACTCGGCGTCCAGCAGCGTCCGGGCGGACAGGTTGACCGCGACCGGGATGCGCAGGTCCCGGTCCAGCCAGGCCCGGCACTGCTCCAGGGAGATCCGCAGCACGTGGTCGGTGAGGATGCCGATCAGCCCGGTGACCTCGGCCAGCGGGACGAACCGGTCCGGCACGACCTCGCCGAACTCCGGGTGGTTCCACCGGACCAGGGCCTCGACGCCGACCAGCTCCCGGGAGCGCAGGTTGACCTTCGGCTGGTAGCGGACCACCACCTGGCCCTCGCCCAGCGCGGCCCGCAGCTCGGTGATCAGCCGCAGCCGCTGCAGGCTCTCCTGCTCCATGGACGGGTCGTAGACGGTGACGTGCCGGCCCACGTTCTTGGCGTTGGACAGGGCCACGTCGACCCGGCGCATGAGGGTCGAGCCGTCGTCGCCGTGGTCCGGCGCCAGCGCGACGCCGACGGTGGCGGCGGCGTCGATGGTCAGCCCGGCCAGCGGGTACGACGTGGACACCGCCGCCCGCAGCGACCGGCCCAGCTCGGCCGCGGCGGCCGCGTCCGGCACCCGGGTGACCACCGCGAACTCGTCCGCGCCGACCCGGGCGACCATCGCGTCCGCCGGCGAGGAGGTCTTCAGCCGGCCGCCGACCAGGACCAGCAGCTCGTCGCCCCAGATGTGCCCGAGCGAGTCGTTGACCTCCTTGAAGCGGTCCAGGTCGAGCTGCACCAGCGCCACCACGCCGTCGCCGCCGGCCTCGATCGCGCCGTCGATGTGCTGGCTCAGCTTGGTCCGGGTGGGCAGGTCGGTCAGCTGGTCGTGGTACGCCGCGTGCCGCAGCCGGGCGACCAGCTCCTGGTTCTCCAGGGCCGCGGTGAGGTGGGCGCCGAGGTTTTCCACCAGGTAGACGTCCTCGCCGGAGAACGAGGTCATCTCGCCCTGCCGGTCCTGCAGCTCCAGATAGCCGCGGACCCGGCTGCCGCTGCGCAGCGGCACCGCGATGACCTCCTCGGCGCCCCGCTCGTGCATAGCGGCCTGCACCAGGTCCGGCGCCCGCCGGCGGTCGAAGAGCAGCCCGCCGCGGCTGTCCAGCACCCGCCGGGTCAGCGCGTCCGTCCGCGGAGCCGGCC
The DNA here is from genome assembly GCA_963849885.1 of uncultured Actinomycetota bacterium. GTDB lineage: Bacteria > Actinomycetota > Actinomycetes > Mycobacteriales > CADCTP01 > CADCTP01. The sequence goes on from CAWKIV010000006.1 coordinate 863,033, forward strand.
GGGTGACGACCGGGCCGTCGCTGACCTCGGTGACCACCAGGTCGCCGTCGTCCAGCAGCAGGCCGAGCCGGACCACGTCCGCGTTCACCCCGGCGCGGATCTCCTGCAGCGCCACCGCGAGCGGGCCGTCCATGCCGCGCACCTGCTCCAGCAGCCGGCTGAAGCGGTAGACCCGGTCGAGCACCTGGTGCTGCTTGCGGGACCGCGCATACCCCCGGTACGCCGCGTACAGCACGGCACCGAGGATGGCGATGAGCACCGCGGACCAGGCCGCGACCGACAGGCTGAGCACCACCAGCAGCGCGATGGCCGTGTTGAGCAGTGCGGTCAGGCAGGCCAGGGCGAGCGACCCGGCGGTGTCGCGCCACGGCGGCAGGCGGTCCTCCGCCGCGATCACGGCCAGCACCGACAGGTACGACACCAGCGAGCCGACCGCTGCGGCGGCCGCGGCGGCGGCCCAGGTGCGCGGGTCGGTCACCTCCGCCCCGGCGGCCGGCACCGCGTGGAAGACCACCAGGGCGAGCGTCGTCTCGGCGGCGAACAGGCAGAGGTTGAAGTAGATCTTGATCGGCGGTCTTCGCCGCGCCAGCATGACGACCAGCGCCGCGAACAGCCGGACCGCCAGCAGCGTGACCGGATCGAGCACGAAGAGGCCGACCACCAGCGGCAGCTCGGACGCGGAGATGGAGTGGGTCTGCCGGTGGAACTCGAGATGCAGCTGGGTGGTCTCGGCGGCGATGAAGACGAGGGCGAGGACGAGGGCGGGCAGCAGGTCGGCGGAGGTCGGCAGCGCCCACAGGTCCGGGTCGACCATCCAGCAGACCGCGGCGACGACCGCGAGCACAGACGCGATCGTCACCGGAGCTCGGGGCACCGGTCGGGTCCCGGAGGACGCCGCTCGCGCTGTGGATGAATCTGACACGCGTCGCTCCGTCTCGACGGCTCAACGGACAGCATGCCACGAGTCGCGAGCGGGATCATCCGTTTCGGGCTACCCAGGCAGGGCCGCTCGGGGGAGGGGAGGACCGGAGGTAAGGCTCAGTTCCAACTGCTGCCGTCGACCAGGTTCCAGCTGCTCCCGTCGGCCAGGTTCCAGCTGCTGCCGTCCTGCAGATTCCAGCTGCTCCCGTCGAGAAGGTTCCAGCTGCTGCCGTCGGTCAGGTTCCAGCTGCTGCCATCGAGGAGAGCGGACATGGGGGGCTCCTTACCGTCACGGGGAGGGACCGAACTGCTCGACCCGCCGCCGGTCCCCGCGAACGAGTGGATGTGCAGAGAGTAGCCGCCACAGGCGCGAGAAGGGAATTACGGGCCTACTTCGGACACGCTCCGCGACGAAATGGGCTGGCACAGTTAGGGGGTACTGACCCGTCCCGGTGACCCATAGCGTCTGCCTCGGCGCATACAGGACCAATCACGACAGGGGAGATTTTTAGCGATGGACGTCCAGGACGGGCTCGGCGGCGGTGGCGAGCAGGGCATGTGGGAGCCCCCGGGCTTCGAGGAGGCGCACGGCGGCGCCGGGTCCGCGGACGGCTCCGCGGACCCGAGCGGGTACGACGGGTCGGGCGGGTACGACGACTCCGGCACCGGCGGGTACGACGACGGCGGCTCGGGCGGGTACGACGACGGCGGGTCCGGCTCCGGCGACGGCGGGCCCGGCTCCGGCGACGGCGGCCCGGCTCGCGACGGCGGCCCGGCGACGGCAGCGGCTCCGGGGCGGACGGCGCCGGCGACGCCGAGCCGGCCGGCGGCACCATCACCGTCGAGGTGGACGGGGAGACCCGGGAGCTGCCGGCCGAGCGGGACTACACCGGCGACGGCCGGCCGGACGCCGCGGCCGAGACCAAGGACGGCAAGGTCATCATCTTCGCCGACACCGAGGACAACCAGACCGGCGCCGCCGGCCCGGACGGCCGCGCCGACGAGGCGTACGTGGTGGACAAGCAGACCGGCCAGGTGGTCGGTGCGGCCCACATCGACCCGTCCTCCGGCGAGTGGGTGGAGGGCATGGACACCGACGGGCCGAGCGCGACCACGGCCGGCGGGGGCGAGCCGGGCTCCGGCTCCGGCACCGAGCCGGCCGGCGGCGGGTCCGGGACGCCGGACGTGGTCACCGTCGAGGTCGGCGGCCAGGAGATCGGCGTCCCGCTCACCGTGGACACCGACGGCGACGGCCGGGCCGACAGCGGGGTGATCTACCAGGACGGCCGGGCGGTCGTGCTGACCAGCACGGACGCGGACCCGGCGGCGGAGCAGGCGACCGTGGTCGACCCGGCCTCCGGCCAGGTGGTCCAGGTCTCGCACGTCGACCCGGAGACCGGCGAGTGGGAGGACGGTCCGGCCCCGGGCACCGGCGGCGCCGGCGGCACCGGGGGATCCCGGCGGCACCGGCGGCACCGGGGATCCCGGCGAGCCGGGTGGGACGACCGGGGCCGGATCCGGCAGCATGACCGTCGACGTCGGCGGCGAGACCCGCGAGCTGCCGGCCGAGCGGGACTACACCGGCGACGGCCGGCCGGACGCCGCGGCCGAGACCAAGGACGGCAAGGTCATCATCTTCGCCGACACCGAGGACAACCAGACCGGCGCCGCCGGCCCGGACGGCCGCGCCGACGAGGCGTACGTGGTGGACAAGCAGACCGGCCGGGTGGTGGGCACCGCGCACGTGGACCCGCAGACCGGCGAGTGGGTGGAGGGCATGGACACCGACGGCTCCCCGGCGGTGCCGGCCGGGCAACCGGCCGGCGGCGGTGAGGTGGACAGCTGACCGGCGCCGACTCCGACGAGCTCGCCGGCCGCGTGGACAGCGCGGCCGACGAGCTCTACGGGCTGCCGCCGGAGGAGTTCACCGGGGCCCGGGACGAGCGGGTGCGGGCGGCGCGGGAGGCCGGCGACCGCAAGCTCGCCGCCGCGCTGGGCAAGCTGCGCCGGCCCACGGTCAGCGCCTGGGTGCTCAACCTGCTGATCCGCGACCAGCCCGAGGTCGCCGAGCAGCTGGTCGAGCTCGGCGCCGAGCTGCGCCGGGCGCAGGAGCAGCTCAGCGGCCCGGCCCTGCGGGAGCTGGCCACCCAGCGGCAGCGGCTGGTGTCGGCGCTGGTCCGGTCGGCCCGCAAGCTGGCCGCCGAGGCCGGGCACCCGGTCAGCGCGGCCACCGGCTTCGAGCTGGAGCAGACGCTGCACGCCGCGCTGGCCGACCCGGACGTGGCCGCCGAGGTCGGCTCCGGGCGCCTGGCCAAGCCGGCGAGCCGGACCGGCTTCGAGGCCGAGGCGCCGCCGAAGCCGGAGCGGCTCGCCCCGGTCCGCCAGCTGCGCGCGGTCCGCGACGACGAGCGCGCCGAGGACCCGGCCGTGGTCCGGGAGCGGCGCCGCCGGGAGCTGGAGCGGGAGCGGCTGCAGACCGAGCTGGCCGAGGCGGAGCAGGCCCGGGACGAGCAGGAGGAGGCGCTGACCGAGGCGGAGCAGGCGCTGGCCACCGCCGAGCAGCACCGGACCGAGACCGAGCAGGCGGCCGAGGACCTGCGGACCCGGCTCGCCGAGGCCGAGGACGCCGAGCGGGACGCGCTGCGCGACGAGCGGGAGGCGCAGCGGACCCGGGACGGGATCGCCCGGCGCCGGGACGCGGCCGCCCGCAAGGCCACCGACCTGGCCGACCGCCTCACCGACCTCACCCCCTGACCCGCCCCACCCCGCCCCCCGCCCCCATCCCCTCGTCGCCGATCTTGGTCAAGTCAACGTCGTGGCGACCCGCGAGGCGTTGACTCAACCAAGATCGGCGTCAGAGGCCGTAGGTTTCGAGCAGGCGGAGCCAGACCTCGCTGACGGTGGGGTACGACGGGACCGCGTGCCAGAGCCGGTCCAGCGGCACCTCGCCGACCACGGCCACGGTGGCCGAGTGCAGCAGCTCGGCGGTCTCCGCCCCGACGAAGGTGGCGCCGACCACCACCCGGCGCTCGGTGTCCACCACCAGCGTCGCGTGCCCGGTGTAGCCGTCGGCCAGCAGCTTCGCCCCGGAGACCGCGCCGAGGTCGTACGTGACCGCGCGGACCGGCAGCCCCCGGTCCCGGGCCCGCCGCTCGGTCAGCCCGACCGAGCCGACCTGCGGGTCGGTGAAGACCACCTGCGGCACCCAGGCGTCGTCGGCCAGCGCCCGGTGGCCCGGCCGGTCGTCCGGCCCGCCGGCGGCGCGGGCGGCGATCACGTCCCCGGCCACCCGGGCCTGGTACTTGCCCATGTGGGTGAGCAGGTTGCGCCCGGTCACGTCGCCGCAGGCGTAGAGCCAGCCGCCGAGCGCGTGCATGGAGTCGTCCACGTCGACGTACTTGCCGGGCTCCAGCCCGACCGTCTCCAGGCCCAGGTCGCCCGTCGCCGGGGTGCGGCCGACCGCGACCAGCAGCTCGTCGCCGACCAGCTCGCGGCCGTCGTCGAGCACCAGGGTGACCTCGCCGCCGGACTGCGACCGGCGCACCCCGGTCGCGGCGACGTCGGTGAGCACGGTGATCCCGGCCTCCGCGAAGGCCGCCGCCAGCATCTCCCCGACCACCGGCTCGTTCCTCGGCAGCAGCCGCGGCCCGTGCTGGACGATCGTGACCTGCTCGCTGCCGAGGCCGCGCATGGCCTGCGCCATCTCGCAGCCGACCACCCCGCCGCCGAGCACCAGCAGCCGGCGCGGCGCCGCCTCGGCGTTGGTGGCCTCGCGGCTGGTCCACGGCCGCGCCTCGCGCAGGCCGGGCACCGGCGGCACGGTCGCCGTGGTGCCGGTGGCCAGCACGACGGCGTGCCGGGCGGTCAGCGTCCGGGTGCCGCCGTCCGGGGTGGTGACCTCGACGGTCCGCTCGCCGGCCAGCCGCCCGTGCCCGCGGACGAAGGCGACGCCGGCGCCGTCCAGCCACTCCACCTGCCCGGTGTCGTCGTGCCCGAAGGGCTTGTCCGGGTCCCGGCCGACGAAGGAGTCCCGGCGGGCGAAGACGGCCGCGGGGTCCAGCTCCGCGGTCAGCCCGGGCAACCGGCGGGCGCCGGCCACCAGCTCCACCGGGCGGAGCAGGGCCTTGCTCGGCATGCAGGCCCAGTACGAGCACTCGCCGCCGACCAGCTCGTGCTCGACCAGCACCGCGGACAGCCCACCCCGGTGGGCGCGGTCGGCGGCATTTTCCCCCGGCGGGCCGCCGCCGATCACGACGACGTCGTACTCCTCCACGCGGCCCCCTCAGCGCGGCCCGACGCCGAGGTCGGCGGCGAGCGTGGTCGGATCGGTGAACAGCAGCGCCCGCATGCCCACCGCGGCCGCGCCGGCGACGTTCGCCGGGCGGTCGTCCACGAAGGTCACCTCGGCCGGCGCGGCGCCCAGCTCGGCCAGCACGCCGCCGTACGCGGCCGGGTCCGGCTTGGTGGCCCGCAGCCGGCAGCTGTAGAAGCGGCGGGGCACGACCTGCATCCAGGGCAGCTCGTCCACCACGTCGGCCAGGCTGGCCGGCGCGTTGGACAGCAGCGCCAGCGGCACGCCGGCCGCGGCCAGCGCCTCGGCGACGGCCAGGCTGGCCGGCTGCGGGTGCACCCAGCCGGCGACGTCGGCGGCGTCGAGCGCGGCCAGCTCGGCGGCGGTCGGGGTGCGGTCCAGGACGCGGCGCCAGTACGCCGCCGGGTCCAGCTCGGCCCGGTCGTACGCCGGCCGGTCCCGCCAGTACCCCGCCCAGAAGGCGTCCACCGCCGGCCCGCCGTCCGGGTCCAGCCCCGCGGCCCGCACCAGCGCCCGCCGGTCCGCCGCCGGCTGCTCGGTGCACAGCACCGCGCCGTAGTCGAACACCACCCACCCCGCCACCCCCGCATCCTCGCAGGCGCGGTGCCGCCGCCCGCGACGCCCGCACCGGTCGGCGCGTGGCCCGGCTGTCAGGAGGAGGCGCGGTGGCGCCTTGGCGGGTGCGGTCGGGGGTGAAGGGCGTGTCCCCGTCGGCGAGCTCCTCGTCGCCGCGGCGCTTGAGCAGGCCGATGCCCGGCAGGCCGGCCAGCGGGACGCCCGCCTCGCCTGTGTCAAATCTCGGTCAAACGGCGAGGTGACCCCGCCTACACCACCGCGCCGCAGGGTTGACGCCGATTGCTCATCCCGACCCGAGGAGAAAAGTCATGAGCAGCAGCAAGCGTCTCCGCCGGCTGGTGGCCACCGTCGCGACCGCCGCCGCAACATCCGGGCCGAGCACGGCAGGGGCGCCCCGGATCCCGGGGCGCCCCTCTACCGTGTCCGGGTGCGCCTCGCGACGTGGAACGTGAACTCGGCCAAGGTACGGCTCCCCCGCCTGCTCGACTGGCTGGACCAGCGCCGGCTGGACGTGGTGACGCTGCAGGAGACCGAGCTGCCGGACGCCGAGATCGCGAGCGCGGCGCCGGCCGACGCCGACCTGACCGCGCGGCTCAGAAGGAGGCGCGGGTGGCGCCTTGGCGGGTGCGGTCGGGGGTGAAGGGCGTGTCGCCGTCGGCGAGCTCCTCGTCGCCGCGGCGCTTGAGCAGGCCGATGCCGGGCAGGCCGGCCACCGCGCGGCGCAGGTCGTCGACCGACTCGAGCAGCGCGTGCAGGTCCGGCGCCATCTCGTTGAGGTGGCCGAGCAGCGGCAGCACGTCCCGGTCGACCGCGTCGAGCAACGGCGGCAGCCGGTCGGCCAGCCCGACCAGCGCGTGACCTGGCGCGGTGACACCAGCTCGGCCAGCCGGTCGAGGGTGGGCTGCAGGGTCGCCAGCAGCGGGGCTAGGCGTCGACCAGCACCCCGGCCGACTCCCGCACCTCGTCGGCGCCGACCGCGACCCCGCGGGCCTCCAGCGCGACGGTCCCGGACAGCTTGGCCACCCGGTCGGCCTCGACCACGACGGCGGCCGCCCCGCGGCCACCTCGTCCGCCCGCCGAGCGGTGACCGAGACCTCGGCCAGCAGCACGTCGAAGCGGGCGGCGGTCTGCTCCAGCCGGTCCATCAGCCGCAGCACCCGAGCCCGGCAGCCCGGCCAGGGCGACCGCGGTGCCGGCGGCGCGGCCGGCGGCGGCAGGACCGCGGCGGGCCCGGGCAGCTGCATCACACCGCCTCCTTACCCAGCGAGGCGTCCGCCTCGCCTGCATCGGGTCTCGATCGCGGCAACGAGACGGGGCGGTGGAGAACCAGTCGAACCAGGGGCGCGCCCCGGATCCCGGGGCGCCCCTCTACCGTGTCCGGGTGCGCCTCGCGACGTGGAACGTGAACTCGGCCAAGGTACGGCTCCCCCGCCTGCTCGACTGGCTGGACCAGCGCCGGCCGGACGTGGTGACGCTGCAGGAGACCAAGCTGCCGGACGCCGAGTTCGACGCGGTCTTCGGCGCCGAGCTGGCCGCCCGCGGCTACGCGTACGCGCACGCCGGCGACGGCCGCTGGAACGGGGTGGCCATCCTGTCCCGGGTCGGCCTGGACGACGTCGCGGTCACCTTCCCCGGCCAGCCCGGCTTCCCGGACCCGGCCGGGCCGCCCGAGTCGCGGGCGATCGCGGCCAGCTGCGCCGGCATCCGGGTCTGGTCGCTGTACGTGCCGAACGGGCGGACCCCGGACGACCCGCACTTCGCCTACAAGCTGGCCTGGCTCAAGGCGCTGGCCTCGGTGCTGCCGGCGGTGGACGTGGCCAACACGGTGCTCACCGGCGACATGAACATCGCGCCCGCCGACGCCGACGTCTGGGACATCACCAAGTTCGGGGAGTCCACCCACGTCACCCCGGAGGAGCGGGCCGCGCTGGCCGAGCTGGCCGGGACCGGCCTGACCGACGTGCTGCGCGCCCGCTGGCCGGCCGAGCGGGTCTTCACCTACTGGGACTACCGGGCCGGCGCCTTCCACCAGGACCTCGGCATGCGGATCGACCTGGTGCTGGCCGGCGCGGCGGTGGCCGACCGGGTGCGGGCGGTGTGGGTGGACCGGCAGGCCCGCAAGGGCAGCGGCCCGAGCGACCACGCGCCGGTGATGGTCGACCTGGACGAGGCGCCGGACGGCGACATCGGGCCGGTGGTGCCGCCGCCGTCGTCGCCGGGCGGGACGCTCAAGCCCGGCCGCGGCGTCACCCGACGGCGGCCCCGGTAGCGTGGAGCCCGTGCGCCGGCTGCTCGCCCCCAGGTGGCTGGCCTGGCACGCGCTGACCCTCACCGTGGCCGTGGTCTTCTTCCGGCTCGGCTGGTGGCAGTGGCGCCAGGCCGTGCAGACCGGATCCCCGCAGAACATGGGCTATGCGCTGCAGTGGCCGGCGTTCGCGCTCTTCGCGGTCGCCGTCTGGTGGCGGGTGGCGCGGGACGCGGTCCGCCCGTCGGACGGGGCTGGGCCCCGGCGGCCGGCCCGGCGGCCGGCCCGGCCGCCCCGCCCCGCCCGCCGCCCCGCCCCGGAGCCGGCGCCCGCCGTCCCGGTGACCGATGAGGAGGACCCGGAGTTGGCCGCGTACAACCGCTACCTCGCCGAGCTGAACGAGGGATCGCGGTGAGCGAGCGCGAGGGCCCGGCCGAGGAGCGGAAACTGAGGGGCGCGCTGACCCGGTACCGGGTGATGGCGTACGTCGTCGGCGTCTGGCTGGTCCTGCTGGTGCTGGTGGCGATGCCGCTGAAGTATTTCGCCGACTCCCCGACGATGGTCGAGATCGTCGGCCCGGTGCACGGCTTCCTCTACATGGCCTACCTGGCCACCGCGCTGGACGTGGCCTTCCGGGCCCGCTGGTCGGCGGTGCGGACCGTGCTGGTGATGCTGGCCGGGACGGTCCCGTTCCTGTCCTTCTACGCGGAGCGGAAGGTCACCCGGGAGCTGGCGCCGGCCGCTACGTGACCGACAGGCCGAGCAGCCAGACGCCGAGCATCAGCGCGCCGGCGGTCAGCTCGATCAGCAGCCCGACGCCGATCGCGACCAGCGCGGCCCGGGTGGACACCCAGGCCCGCCCGCCGTCCCGGAGCCGGCGGAACTCCGCCAGGTAGATGCCGGCCACCCCGCCGACCAGCACGCCGACGATCGGGATGGCGAAGAACCCGACCACCGCGCCCACGGCGCCGACGACCAGAGTGGACGCCGGGGCGCCGCGGGCGGCGGCGGAGCGGGCGGGCAGGACGTACTTGGCCACCGTGCCGAGGCAGAACAGCGCGGTCAGGACGGCGAACACCGTCCACCGCACCGGGCCGCCCCCGTCCGCGATCGTCCACCACAGGCCGGCCGCCAGGATCAGCAGCAGGCCGGGCACGACCGGGACGAGGATGCCCACCAGGCCGGCCGCCATGGCCAGCCCGACGAGCAGCTGCTCGGCCTCCGACACGGTGCCCCGGGGTCAGCGGCGGCGGGCGCCGACGCGCGGGCGGTAGCTGGCGCCGATCCCGGCCAGGTGCAGCGACAGCAGCAGCAGGCCGAGCACCATCAGGGTCATCGTGGTGAAGGCGTCGCCGAGGTCGGCCTCGGCCCAGTCCAGGATGAGGGCGAGCCCGAAGACCACGGCGGCGGCGAGAGCGAGCATCGTAGAACCCCTTGGAGGAGGTGGACCCCCGTGTGACGCGGGGGTCCTACCACCACTCGATGATCAGCCAAACTCTCACCAGGTGGGACGGCCGCTGCGCCGCCCGGCCCTGCCCCGCCTACGCCGACGGGGCCTCGATCACCTCACCGGTCAGCTTCCAGTCCTCGCCCTCGAACCGGCTGATCTGCATGGCCTCGATCGGGTACGGGTCGCCGGTACCGCCGGTCTGCACCTTGATGCCGGGCAGCAGCAGGGCCGGGGTCAGGTCGAGCTGGTGGGAGGCGTCCAGCAGCGCCTGCCGGGTCGGCGCGGACATCTTCTTCACCGTCTCCACCAGCACCTCGCCGACGATCCAGCCATAGACGCTGTACGTGTCCAGCGGGTCGGCGTCCGGCGCGTACTTGGCGATGTCGGCCTTGTAGCCCTTCATCGCCTCGTCGTTGGCGAACTGCGGGTCCTCGGGCGTCTTGAAGTACGCCGCGGTGACGATCCCCTGCGCGTACTGCAGGCCGACGGGCTTGAGCACCTGCTCCTTGGACGCGGCCACGTTGTTGAGGATGTGCAGCGGCTTCCAGCCGCTCTGCGCCACCGCGCCGATCGCCTGCGCGCCCGCCTTCGGCGTGCTGATGTTGAGGAAGACGTCGGCGCCGGACCCGGCCAGCTTCTTCACCTGCGGGGCGACGGTCGGGTCGGTCGGCTCGTACGACTCGCGGGCGATCACGGTGACGCCGCTGCCCTGGATGCCCTCGGTGAACGCGCCGAGCAGGTCCTTGCCGAAGCCGTCGTTCTGGTAGAGCACGGCGACCTTGGCGCTGGGCTTCTCCGCCTTGAGGTACTGCGCGTAGACCTTCGCCTCGGTCCGGTAGGTGGGCTGGAAGCCGCCGGTGAACGGGTACTTCGCCTGCTCGGAGCCGAACAGGGTGGCCCCGGTGGCGACGAACAGCTGCGGCACCTTGCGCTGGTTGAGGTATTCCCGCATGGCCACGTTGTTGGCCGTGCCGAGCGGGTTGAACAGCGCGAAGACCTTGTCCTGCTCGACCAGCTTGCGCGCGTTGGTCAGGGCCCGCTGCGGCTCGTAGCCGTCGTCGTAGGTGACGAACTCGATCTTCCGGCCGTCGATCCCGCCGGCCTCGTTGACCTTCTTGAAGTAGCCGTTCAGGGCCTTCGGGATCGCGCTGTACGCGGACGCCGGCCCGCTGAAGGGGTAGCTGCTGCCGATCTTGATGCTGCTGTCGGTGATGCCGGGGTCGGCCGCGGCGCCGCCGCCACCACCCCCGGCGTCCTCGTCACGGCCGCAGGCCGCGGCCAGCAGCATCAGCGCGGCCAGCAGGGGTATCGCTCGTCGGGACCGCATCGGGGCCTCCTCGCTGAGGGTCGGACAGGGTGGGAGTGTCGGAGGTGTCGGGGTTTTCCGGGGGGTCGGACCGGGGTGCCGGCGACGGCTCGACCACGTCGACGAGCAGCCGGCGCAGCCGGCGGAGCAGCCCGGCCGCGCCGCCGGGCAGCAGGTACATCACCGCGATCAGGGCGCTGCCGTAGATGACCCCGGTGAGCGCCTGGTTGACCTCGCCGGCGTACTGCGGGACGAAGACCACGAAGAGCGCGCCGAGCACGCCGCCGGCCACCGAGCCGAGGCCGCCGACGACGATGGCGCCGAGGAAGGTGAAGGACAGCGCGAGCGTGAAGGACTCCGGCGCGATGAAGCCCAGCGCGTACGCGAACAGCGCGCCGCCGACGCCGGCGAAGGCCGCGCTCCAGGCGAAGAGCAGGGCCTTCACCCGGGCCGCGTCGACCCCGTAGGTCCGGGCCGACCGCTCGCCGTCCCGGATCGCCACCAGGGTGCGGCCGAGGCGGCCGCGGGTGAGGTTGACCGCCAGCAGCACCATCACCGCGGTGACCGCCAGGGAGAGCAGGTAGAGCCACTGGTCGACGTCGACGGCCAGCCAGGACGGCACCGGCGGCTGCGGCACCGCCAGCCCGGACACGCCGCCGGTGAGCGGCTCGGCCCGCTTGATCACCGGACCGACGGCCACCGCGAGCGCGAGCGTGACCAGCGCGAGGTAGAGCCCGCGCAGCCGCAGCGCCGGCACCCCGAAGGCCAGCCCGAGCAGGAAGGTGACCGCGGCCGCCGCCGGCACCGCCAGCGGCCAGGGCAGGTCGGTCTTGGCCAGCAGCGCGCCCGCGGTGTACGCCCCCACGGCGAAGAAGGCGCCCTGCCCGAGCGAGATCTGGCCGCCGTAGCCGACCAGCAGGTTGAGCCCGAGCACGGCCACCGCGTAGACCATGACCAGGGTCAGCTCGCCGTTGAGCACCGCGCTGCTGTTGAACGGGATCGCCACCGCCACCGCGACGCCGGCCAGCAGCACGCCGGCGCGCAGCAGCCGGTGGGCCCGCGAGCCGGCGGTCACCCGCACCAGGCTGGTTGTCCGCTCGCGCTGCGAGCCCTCGCGCTCACTCAAGCTCTGGTCACCTCCGGCGAGCCGAACAGGCCGGACGGGCGCACCAGCAGCACCGCGAAGATGATCGTCAGCGGCACCAGCACCTTGAGGTCGGAGCCGATCGCGTCCACGTACGTCCCGGCCAGGGCCTCGGTGATGCCGATGATCCAGCTCCCGACGACGGCACCGAGCGGGGAGTCGAAGCCGCCGAGGGCGGCGCCGGCGAAGGAGTAGACCAGGACGCCGGCCATCATGTTGGTGTCCAGGAACAGCCGCGGCGCGACCAGCACGCCGGCGACCGCGCCGAGCAGCGCGGCCAGCCCCCAGCCGAGCATGAGCATCCGGCCGACCGGGATGCCGACCAGCCGGGCCGACGCCGGGTTCTGCGCGGCCGCCCGCATGGTCAGCCCGATCGAGGTGTGGCTGAACAGCGCCCACAGCAGCAGCACGACGACCAGCAGCACCGCGATGATGCCGAGCGACTCGACCGCCAGCGAGACGCCGCCGACCTCGACCGCGCCGCCGGGGAAGATGTCCGGGAAGTCCTTGAGGGTGAAGCCCCAGATCCACCCGGCCACCGCGTTCACCACGATGAAGAGGCCGAGCGTGACGATCACCAGCTGCAGCGGGTTGCCGCCCTCCACCGGCCGGATCAGCAGCCGCTCGACCAGCATGCCGCCGACGAAGGAGGCCACGAACGCGCCGAGCAGCCCCAGCCACAGCGGGGCGCCGCCCTGCACCAGCGCCCAGGCGATGAAGGTGGAGAACATCGCCATCTCGCCCTGGGCGAAGTTGACCACCCCGGTGGACCGGAAGATCAGCACCAGCGCGAGCGCGAGCGTCGCGTAGATCGAGCCGTCGGCGATCCCGTCGACCACCACCTGCAGGAAGCGTTCCATGTGATCAGTACCCCAGGTAGGCGCGGCGGACGGACTCGTCGGCACGGACGTCGGCGGCCGGCCCGGACAGCACCGTCCGGCCGGCCTCCAGCACGTACGCGGTGTCGGCCAGCTCGAGGGCCAGCGTCGCGTTCTGCTCGACCAGCAGCATGCTGGTGCCCTGCTCGTCCTTGACCCGGCCGAGCACCGCGAACAGCTCCCGGGTCACCCGCGGCGCCAGCCCGAGCGACGGCTCGTCCAGCAGCAGCAGCGTCGGCCGGGACAGCAGCGCCCGGGCGATGGCGAGCATCTGCTGCTCGCCGCCGGACAGGCTGCCGGCGGCCTGCCCGCGGCGCTCGGCCAGCCGCGGGAAGACCTCGTACCAGGAGTCCACATCGGACCGCAGCGCGGCCGCGTCGCGGCGGCCGTACCCGCCCAGGCGCAGGTTTTCCTCCACCGTCAGGCCGGCGAACGTGCCGCGGCCCTCCGGCACGTGGGCCACCCCGAGCCGGACCACCTTCTCGGTCGACAGCCCGGTCAGGTCCCGGCCGCCGAAGGCGATCCGGCCGCCGGTGCGGACCATCCCGCAGACCGCCCGCAGGGTGGTCGTCTTGCCGGCCCCGTTCGGCCCCAGCAGGGCGACCACCTGGCCCTCGTCGACGGCCAGGTCGACCCCGTGCAGGGCCCGGACCGGCCCGTACGACGCCGTCAGGCCCTCGATCTCCAGCAGCGGGGCGGTCCGGGTCCGCGCGCCCTCGCTCACTGCGCGACCCCGAGGTAGGCCTCCAGCACGGCCGGGTCCTCGCGCACCTCGGCCGGCGTGCCGGTCGCGATCACCCGGCCGAAGTCCAGCACCACCACCGTGTCGGACAGCCGCATCACCATGCCCATGTGGTGCTCGACCAGCAGCACGGTGAGGTCGCCGTCGGAGCGGATGTCCTCGATCAGCGCGGCCAGCTCGTCCACCTCGCCGTGGGACAGCCCGCTGGCCGGCTCGTCCAGCATCAGCAGCGCCGGCCCGGCGGCCAGCGCCCGGGCCAGCTCGATCCGCTTGAGCGTCCCGTACGGCAGGCCGGCGGCCGGGTGCGCGGCCAGCGCCGGTCAGCCCGAGCCGGTCCAGCACCGCGTCCGCGCGCCGGCGCAGCGCCCGCTCCTCGACCCGGACCAGCGGCAGCCGCAGCGCGGAGGTGACGAAGCCCGCCGTGGGCCGGCCGTCGGAGCCGCCCGCGGCGCCGAGCATGACGTTGTCCCGGACGCTGAGCGAGGACACCAGCCCGAGGTGCTGGAAGGTGCGGGCCACGCCGAGCGCGGCGACCTGGTGCGGGTGCGGCGGCAGCTCCCGGCCGGCCAGCTCGATGGTGCCGGACTGCGACCGGGTCAGCCGGCTCACGCAGTCGAAGAGCGTGGTCTTGCCGGCGCCGTTGGGCCCGATCAGGCCGCAGACCTGGCCGGCCGGCACGGCGAAGGACACGCCGTCGAGCGCCGTGACGCCGCCGAAGCGGACGGTGACGTCGCGCACCGCCAGCAGGGCCGTCACGGCGCGGCCCCGGCCGGCAGCGCGGTGTCGTCCATCTGGCTCACCGTAGGGCTCCCGACCGGCGCCGTCCTCGGTGGCGGGCACCAATCTTCTAACGGTTGGTGTTGTCGTCGGCGTCCAAGTCGTGGTCACCTGGGCCATGGCCGGGGTGCTCACGCGGGACGCGGACGCGGACGAGGTCCGGTCCGAGCGGTTGCGCCTGCTGGCCGCGCTGCTGGCCGACGTCGAGGAGCTGGCCGACCGGGCCGCGGCCCGGATGCTGCTGGAGATCCCGGCGTACGCGGCCCAGGGCGTCGGCTTCCTCGCCGACGTGCGCCACCAGGTGGTCCGGCACTACCGGGTGAAGCTCGACTCGCTGGTCACCGAGCGGCCGATCGGCCCGGGCGGCATGCCGTTCGTCCGGCCGGCCGCGATGCGCCGGGCCCGGGCCGGGCTGTCCCTGGAGGACTACCTGTGCGCGTTCCGGATCGGCCAGCAGGTCTTCTGGGAGGCGCTGCTGGAGCGGTCCGGCGACTCGCCGCTCGGGCACGAGGCCGCGCTGTCGCTGGCCACCCCGGTGATGCGGTATGCGGACTACGCGGCCACCCACGCCTCCCGGGTGTACGTCGAGTTCCAGCAGCACGAGGTCGCGGACGCGGACCGGGTCCGCCGCGACCTGCTGGAGCACCTGCTGGCCGGCGAGCTGCCCACCCGGCGGGCGCTGCTGGCCACCGCGCAGGCGCACGGGCTGGCCGCGGACCGGCCGCTGCTGGTCGCCACGGTGGCCCCGGCCGCCCCGGACGCCGACCTGCCGATGGCGGCCGCGGAGGCGCTGTCCCGGCTGGACGGGCCGTGCGGGCGGGCCCTGGTGGTCAGCCGGCAGACCGAGCTGGTGCTGGTCACCGTGCTGCGGGCGGCCGCGGACGCCGGCGCGGTCTGCGACCGGCTGGCCGAGGTGCACGCCCGGCTGCGGGCGGACGGGGTGGCGATCGCGGTCGGCGTGGGCACCCCGGCCGCCGGGGTGGCCGAGCTGCCCCGGGCGTACCAGGAGGCGACCGCGGCGCTGGCCGACGTGGCCGTGCCCGGCGGGGTGGTGGCGCTGCCCCGGCTGTCCGCCTTCGAATACCTGGCGCTGCGGGCCGACGACACCGCCCGCCGGCTGGTCGACCCGCGGCTGCGCGCCTTCCTGGTCGAGGACCGCGGGCGCGGCGGCACGCTGGTGGAGACCACCCGGGCGTTCGCCGCCGCCGACCTCAACCTCAAGCTGGCCGCGGAGCGGCTGCGGGTGCACCCCAACACCGCGCAGTACCGGCTGCGCAAGGTGCAGGAGCGCACCGGCCGCAACCCGCGGCGGATCGCCGACCTGGTGGATCTCCTCGTCGCCATCGCCCTGGTAGACCTGCCGGATGCGGATGTCTGAGCCCGTCCGGGCCGCGGTGCTGCACGAGGTCGGCGCGCCGCCGCGGGTGCAGGAGGTGTCGCTCGGCGAGCCGGGACCCGGCCAGGTGCGGGTCCGCATCGCCGCCGCCGGGGTGTGCCACTCCGACCTGTCGCTGGCCCGCGGCACGCTGAAGATCCCGGCGCTGCCGGCGGTCCTCGGGCACGAGGGTGCCGGGCACGTGGTCTCCACCGGTCCGGAGGTGACCGGGCTGGCCCCCGGCGACCCGGTGGTGCTCAACTGGTCGCCGTCCTGCGGGCGGTGCTGGTTCTGCGGGCACGGCGAGCCCTACCTGTGCGAGCACGCCGACGACGCCACCCGCCGGCCGTACGGGGCGCTGGCCGACGGCTCCGCGGTCTACCCGAGCCTGAGCACCGGCGCCTTCGCCACCGAGACCGTGGTCTCCGCCCGCGCCTGCATCCCGGTGCCGGCCGACCTGCCGATGACCCAGGCCGCGCTGCTCGGCTGCGCGGTGCTCACCGGGGTCGGCGCGGTGCTCAACTCGGCCCGGGTCCGGCCCGGCGAGTCGGTGGTCGTCTTCGGGCTGGGCGGGGTCGGGCTGAGCGCGCTGCAGGGCGCCCGGCTGGCCGGCGCCGAGCCGATCGTCGCGGTCGACCCGGCCGAGTCGCGGTGGGAGCTGGCCCGGGCGCTCGGCGCCACCGAGGTGCTGCCGCCGGGCCGGGAGCTGGCCCGAACGGTGCGCGCGCTCACCGGCGGCCGCGGCGCCGACCACGCGATCGAGTGCGTCGGGCGGGGCGACACGATCCGGGCCGCCTGGTCGGTGACCCGGCGCGGCGGCCGGGCCACCGTGGTCGGCATGGGCGCGCCGGACGACACGGCCGCCTTCTCCGCGCTCGAGGTGCCGTACTTCGCCCGCACGCTCACCGGCTGCATGTACGGCAGCAGCGACCCGGCCGTGGACGTGCCGGTGCTGGTCGAGCACGTCCGGGCCGGCCGGCTCGACCTGGCCCCGCTGGTCACCGAGACGGTGCCGCTGGACGGCGTCGAGGAGGCCTTCGCCCGGATGGAGGCCCGGCAGGGCGCCCGGACCGTGGTGCTGCCGGGCTGAGCCGGCCGGGCTGGGACCATTCCCGGGTGCGAGACCTGCCCGGCCTGGCCGGCCGACTGCGTGCCCTGCTGACCGACCCGCCGATCCTGGTGCTGGTCAACGTCTGGGACGCCGCGAGCGCGCGCACGGTCGCCGCGCTGCCCGGCTGCCGGGCGATCGCCACCGGCAGCTGGCCGATCGCCGCCGCGCTGGGGATGCCGGACGGGGAGGCGATGCCCCGCGCGGACATGCTCGCCGCGGTGGCCCGGATCGCCGCCGCCGTCGACCTGCCGGTCACCGCGGACCTCGAGGCCGGCTACGGGGACGACCCGGCCGAGGTCGGCGAGACGGTCGCCCGGGCGATCGGGGTGGGCGTCGTCGGGTGCAACCTCGAGGACCGGCGGCGCCCGGTGGCCGAGGCGGCGGCCCGGATCGCCGCGGCCCGGGCCCGGGCCGACGCCGAGGGCGTGCCGCTGGTCGTCAACGCCCGGCTCGACCTGAGCTTCGACGGCGAGGCCGACCTCGACGAGGCGGTGGTCCGGGCGCGGGCGTACCTGGACGCGGGGGCGGACAGCATCTTCCCGATCCGGGCCCGCGGCGCGGACCTGCTCGGCCGGCTGGTCGGGCGGATCGGCGCCCCGGTCAACGCGCTGGGCGTCCCCGGCGGCCCGTCGGTGCGGGAGCTGGAGGCGCTCGGGGTGGCCCGGGTCAGCTTCGGCCCCGGCCCGCTCGGCGCCGCGCTCGCGGCCCTGTCCCGGACCGGCGCCGAGCTGCTCGCCGGTGCCGCCGTCGCCGACGACCTGTCCTTCCGCCCGCCGTCCTAGCCGCCCCCGGCCGGCCGGGCTGACCCACCCCCCGCCGATCTTGGTCAAGTCAACGTCGTGGCGCCCCGCCAGACGTTGAGTCAACCAAGATCGGCGGGGTGGGGAGACTGGCCGCATGACGACCGCCTCCCCGCCGGCCGACCACGCGCGCGCCGGACGCCGCCCCGCGGTGCTGGCCGGCCGGCTCGCCCCGGCCACCAGCCGCCTGGTGGCGGTGCTGGCCGCGCCGGTGCTGCTCCGCCAGGGCCGGCGGCTGCGCCGGGACATCCCGGTCCTGCCGGAGGCGAGCGGCCCGCGGCACGGGGTGGAGGGCCGCGGCGAGCCGCTCCGCCTGCTCGTCCTCGGCGAGTCCACGGCGGCCGGGGTCGGCGCCGCGACCCAGGCCGACGGGCTCGCCCGCGCCCTGGCCGCCGAGCTCGCCACCCGCGCCGACCGCCAGGTGTCCTGGTCGGTGGTGGGCCGGACCGGGACCACCGCCCGCGCCGCCCGGCGCCTGCTGGTCCCGCAGCTGGACGGGCCGGACTACGACGCCGTCCTGGTCGCCCTCGGGGTCAACGACCTGCTCCGGCTGCGCTCCCGCCGGGCCTGGCGGCGCGACGTCGCCGCGCTGCTGGCCGCGCTGGCCGGGCACCTGCGCCCGGGCGGGCTGGTCGTCGTCGCCGGGCTGCCCGACCTGGGCCGGTTCCCGTCGCTGCCGCAGCCGCTGCGGGCCGTGCTCGCCCTGCACGCCCGGGCCCTGGACAGCGGGTCGGCCCAGGTCGCCGCGCGGACACCGCACGCGGTGCACGCCCCGGCCCCGCCGCTGGAGGGCGACGACTTCTTCGCCACCGACGGCTTCCACCCGAGCGGCGCGGGCTACGCGCGGTGGGCGCGGGCGCTCGCCGCCGGCTGGCCGCTGCGCTGACCGCCGGCGCGGGTCAGAAGGCGCTGATCCCGGTCAGGGCCCGGCCGATGATCAGCTTCTGCACCTGGGTGGTGCCCTCGTACAAGGTCATCACCCGGGCGTCGCGGAGGTACTTGCCGACCGGGTACTCGTCGACGTAGCCGTACCCGCCGAAGACCTGCAGGCAGTTGTTCGCCGCCCGGACGGCGGCCTCGCTGGCGAAGAGCTTGGCCTTGCTCGCGGCGAGCGACACCTTCTCCCCGCGGTCGAGCAGGTCGGCGGCCAGCCAGGTCAGCATCCGGCCGGCGTCGACGTCCACCGCGGTGTCCGCGAGCAGCTCCTGCACCAGCTGGTGGGCCGCGATCGGCTTGCCGAACTGGACCCGCTCCTTCGCGTACGCGGTCGCCGCCTCCAGGCAGCCGCGGGCGATGCCGACGCAGCCGGCGGCGATGCTCATCCGGCCCTTGTCCAGCGCGGCCATGGCCAGCCGGAAGCCCTGACCCTCCTCGCCCAGCCGGTTCGCGTCCGGGACCCGGACCTCGTCCAGGTGCAGCGAGGCGGTGGCCTGGCCGCGCAGGCCGAGCTTGCCCTTGATCTCCCGCGCCTCGAAGCCGGCGCTGTCGGTGGGCACCAGGAACGCGGTGATCCCCTTCGGCCCCGGCCCGCCGGTGCGGGCGAAGACCAGCGCCACCTGGGCCCAGGTGCCGTTGGTGATGAACACCTTCTCCCCGGTCAGCAGCCAGTCCGCGTTCGATCCGGAGCCGTCCCGGACGGCGCGGGCGGTGAGGTTGCCGGCGTCCGAGCCGGTGCCCGGCTCGGTCAGCCCGAAGCAGGCCAGCGTGCTGCCGTCGGCGATGCCGGGCAGCCACTGCTTGCGCTGCTCGTCGCTGCCGTACCCGGCGATCGTCTTGCCGACCAGCCCGAGGCTGACGCTGACGATCCCGCGGATGGCCGAGTCGCCGCGGCCCAGCTCCTCCATCACCAGGCAGTACGACCGGTGGTCGACCGGGGTGCCGCCGAACTCCTCGTCCAGGGTCAGCCCGAGGAAGCCGAGCTCGCCGAGCCGGGCCACGATCGCCCGGTCCACCAGCTCGTCGCGGTCCCAGCGGGCCCGGTGCGGGACCACCTCGCGGTCCACGAAGTCGGCGGCGGTGGACCGGAGCAGCTGCTGCTCCGCTGTCAACCCAGCGAGGGCGAGCGTCATGCCCGGACACTAACGCCGCCGCCCCGGCCGGCTCGCCGGGCAGCCTCGGTGGCCGGGCGATCACGTCTGCGCGTGTCCTCGTTCCGACACGCCGCGCCAGCGGGCATCCGGGGCGAGCCGGCGCGCGAACGTGATCGGCGGGCGGGGGGCGGCGGGGCGGCGGGGCGGCGGGGCGGCGGGGAGGCGGGGGGCGGGGGCGGCGGCTAGGTTGGCGGCCGTGCTGCGCGAGCTGGTGGGGATGCAGCGGCGGGCGGTGGTGACGCCGCGGGCGGACCAGCCGTGGCGGGTGCCGGCGCCGGCGTCCGCGATCGTGGTCGGCGGCGGGATCGCCGGCGTCTCGGCCGCCGTCGTGCTCGCCGAGCGCGGGGTGCGGGTGACGCTGCTGGAGGCGGCCGACCACCTCGGCGGGCGGCTCGGGGCGTGGCCGCGGCGGCTCGCCGACGGCTCGGAGCAGCTGGTCGAGCACGGCTTCCACGGCTTCTTCCGGCAGTACTACACCTGGCGGGCGCTGCTGCGCCGGATCGACCCGGAGCTCGGCTTCCTCCGCCCGCTCGGCGGCTACCCGGTGCTCTCCCGGCAGTGGCCGGCCGAGGACTTCGCCTCGCTGCCCGGGCTGCCGCCGGTCAACCTGCTCGCGCTGCTGGCCCGCTCGCCCAGCCTGCGGCTGCGGGACCTGCGGCACGCCGACCGGGTGCTCGCCTCGGCGCTGCTGGAGTTCGACCGGGTCCGGACGTACGCGGACTTCGACGCGATGACGGCGGCCGAGCTGCTGGACCGGCTGGCGCTGCCGGAGCGGGCCCGGGCGGTGCTCTTCGAGGTCTTCAGCCACTCCTTCTTCAACCGGGAGGAGGACTTCTCCGCCGCCGAGATGATCATGCTGTTCCACTACTACTTCCTCGGCAACCCGGAGGGGCTGGGCCTGGACGCGCCGGTGGACGACCACGCGACCTGCATCTGGGAGCCGTTCGGGGCGCTGCTGGACAAGCTCGGGGCATCGGTACGGACCGGGCGGCCGGTGGACCGGGTCGAGCGGGTCGACGGCGGCTGGCAGGTCGGCGACGTCTCGGCCGGGCACCTGGTCCTGGCGGTGGACCCGGCCGCGCTGCGCCGGCTGGTCGCGGCGTCCGCCGGCCTGCCGGGCACCCTGCTGGCGCAGGCCGGCACGCTGACCACCAGCGCGCCGTACGCGGTCGCCCGCTACTGGACCGACCGGCCGGTGGCCGCGGACCGGCCGGTCTTCGCCGGGGTCTCCCGGGAGGCCACAGTGGACTCGATCACCGTCTACTCGCGACTCGAGGCCGGGGCGCGGGGGTGGGCGGCGCGGTCCGGCGGCGAGGTGGTCGAGCTGCACGCGTACGCGGCGCCGGACGGCATCGGCGCGGACCAGGCGGCCGACCGGATGTGGGCCGAGCTGGGCGGGCTGTGGCCGGAGGTGCGGGACCTGCGGGTGCTGGAGCGGGCGGTGCGGGTCGGGCACGACGCGCCCGGCTTCCCGCCCGGCTCGGACGCCACCCGCCCGGGCGTGCGCACCGCCGACCCGACGCTGCTGCTGGCCGGCGACTGGGTGCGGCTGCCGTTCCCGTCCGCGCTGATGGAGCGGGCCGCGGTCACCGGCGTGCTGGCCGCCAACGACGTCCTCGCCGCCGCCGGCGCCCGCGCCGAACCCGTCCAGGTGATCCGCCCCCACGGCCTCCTCCACCGCCGGTGAGGCCGCACCGACGAGGAATGTTGCAGGCGCAAGGACTGTTCGGGGCGGGTGCGAGACTGAGTCCACGCGACGGAGGAGAGACCCATGCCCGCGGTGACGGTCGACGACATCCTGACCCTGCCCCGGCTGCGCACCCCGGACCCGGCGACCGACCGGCCCCGGCGGGTCGCCGCGGTGACCACCGCGCCGCGGGGCTTCGAGGGCGAGGGCTTCCCGGTCCGCCGCGCCTTCGCCGGCGTCGACCTGCGCGCGCTCGACCCGTTCATCCACATGGATCAGATGGGCGAGGTGGAGTACGCCCCCGGCGAGCCCAAGGGCACCGCGTGGCACCCGCACCGCGGCTTCGAGACGGTCACCTACATCATCGACGGCACCTTCCTGCACCAGGACTCGCACGGCGGCGGCGGGGTGATCACCAACGGCGACACCCAGTGGATGACCGCCGGCTCCGGGCTGCTGCACATCGAGACCCCGCCGGAGGAGCTGGTCGTCTCCGGCGGCCTCTTCCACGGCATCCAGCTCTGGGTCAACCTGCCGGCCAAGGACAAGTGGTCGCCGCCGCGCTACCAGGACATCCGCGCCGGCAAGGTCTCGCTGCTGTCCTCCGCGGACGGCGGCGCGCTGGTCCGGGTCATCGCCGGCGAGCTGGACGGGCACGCCGGCCCGGGCGTGACGTACACGCCGATCACGCTGGCGCACGCGACCGTCTCCCCCGGCGCCTCGGTCACCCTGCCGTGGCGGCCGGACTTCAACGCGCTGGTCTACGTGCTGTCCGGCGAGGGCACCGTCGGCGCCGAGCGCCGGCCGGTCCGGTCCGGCCAGCTGGCCGTGCTCGGTGCCGGCAGCTCGGTCACGGTGGCCGGCGACCCGACCCAGGACAGCCGGACCCCGGCGCTGGACCTGCTGCTGCTCGGCGGCCGGCCGATCCGGGAGCCGGTGGCCATGTACGGGCCGTTCGTCATGAACACCCGCGACGAGGTCGTCCGGGCCTTCGAGGACTTCCAGGCCGGCCGGCTCGGCACCGTCCCCGCCGGCGGTCTCCAGCCGCACTCCGGCGTGCACGGGGAGACCGGCCAGGACTGACCACCCCGGTCCGGTACGAGTGACGGCGGCGGGCGCCGAGTGACGGCGCCCGCGCCGTCACTCGCGGGCGGGACCCGTCACTCGCGGGCGGGACCCGTCACTCGCGGGCGGGACCCGTCACTCGCGGGCGGGACCCGTCACTCGGGCGCCTAGGCTCGCGGCGTGACGTACGGCGCGGCGGACGGCCGCTACGAGCGGATGGAGTACCGGCGGTGCGGGCGCAGCGGGCTGCTGCTGCCGGCGCTGTCGCTGGGGCTGTGGCACAACTTCGGCCACGACCGGCCGTACGAGACCCAGCGGGCGATCGTCCGGCGCGCCTTCGACCTCGGCATCACCCACTTCGACCTGGCCAACAACTACGGCCCGCCGTACGGCTCGGCCGAGGTCAACTTCGGCCGGCTGCTGGCCGGCGACCTCCGGCCGTACCGGGACGAGCTGGTGATCTCGACCAAGGCCGGGTACGACATGTGGCCCGGTCCGTACGGCGACCGCGGGTCGCGGAAGTACCTGCTGGCGAGCCTGGACCAGTCGCTGGCCCGGATGGGCCTGGACTACGTCGACATCTTCTACTCGCACCGGCTGGACCCGGACACCCCGCTCGAGGAGACGATGGGCGCGCTCGACCGGGCCGTCCGGGCCGGCAAGGCCCTCTACGCCGGCATCTCCTCGTACAGCTCGGAGCGGACCCGGCAGGCGGCCGCGATCCTGCGGGACCTGGGCACGCCGCTGCTGATCCACCAGCCGTCGTACTCGATGATCAACCGCTGGATCGAGGACGACCACCTGCTGGACACGCTGGCCGAGGTCGGCGCCGGCTGCATCGCCTTCTCCCCGCTGGCCCAGGGGCTGCTCACCGACCGCTACCTGGACGGGGTGCCGGCCGACTCGCGGGTGGCCACCGGCGGCGCGATGGACCGGGACATGCTCACCGACGACCGGCTGGACCGCGTGCGCGCGCTCGACGCGGTGGCCGGCCGGCGCGGCCAGTCGCTGGCCCAGCTCGCCCTGGTCTGGGCGCTGCGCGACCCGCGGATGACCTCGCTGGTGATCGGGGCCAGCAGCGTCGCCCAGCTGGAGGCCAACGTGGCCGCGCTGGACCGCACCGAGCTGTCCGGCGAGGAGCTGGCCGAGATCGACCGGCACGCCACCGAGGCCGGCGTGAACCTGTGGGAGTCGTCCAGCTCCGGGTGACGATCGGGGCCGTTCGAGCATAATCCGGGCGGGACACGCCGACCGGGCGTTTCGCCGACTGGTGGGTGGAGACGACTCCATCGACGCCGACCGAGTCGAGCGGAGCGGGAGGATGGACGCCGAGGTGACGCTGCCGAGCGGACCGGAGGGGGCGAGCTTCGCCCGCCGGGCGACCGCGCGCGCCGCCGAGCTGTGGCGGCTGGACCGGGAGATGACCGAGACCGCGCTGCTCCTGGTCAGCGAGCTGGCCACCAACGCCATCCGGCACGGGACCCCGCCGGTGCGGCTGTCCCTGCGGCTGGACGCCGACCGGCTGCGGGTCGAGGTCACCGACAGCTCGCCGCAGCTGCCCCGGGTCCGCCGGCCGGGCCCCGACCAGGCCAGCGGGCGCGGGCTGCACATCGTGCAGCAGCTCGCCGCCCGCTGGGGCTCCCACGTCACCGGCAGCCGGCTCGGCAAGACCGTCTGGTTCGAGCTGAGCGGGATGCTGCGCGGCCGCTGACCCCGGCCCCGGGAATCGCCCACCGACGCCGGTCGTGGCACAGTGACGCCGGACACGGCAGAGGGTGGCATGACGACGGAGCGGTTCCAGGTCGCCGCGGCGGCTGCCGCGGGGCTGGTGCTCGCCGTGCTCGCGGTGGCGGGCCTCGGGATGGTGCCCCGGGAGACCGCGGTCACCGCCGTGGAGCTGGCCCAGGTGGCCGCGGCCGCGCTCGCCGCGGCCTGCTGCGGGCGGACCGGCTGGCGGGCCACCGGTCCCGAGCGGCGGTGGCGGCTGCTGGTGGCGCTGGGCATCGGCGCCTGGGGCCTCGCCCGCGCCGCCCGCACCTGGGCCGGGCTGGCCGGCACCGACCCCGGCTCGCCGGCGGTGGCCGACGGCAGCCAGCTCCTGCTCGCCGCCTTCGTGCTGCCCGCGCTGGTCGTCTTCGCCACCGAGGGCACCCGGCTGCCGCCGCGGCCGGTGGTCCGGGACGGCGAGGACGAGACCGGCCGGTCGGTGCCGGTGCTGGTGCTGGACGGGCTGGTGGTGATCGGCTCGCTGCTCACCCTGGCCTGGTCCAGCACCCTCGGCGTGGTCGTCCGCGGCGACACCGACGGCCCGGTCGACCTGCTGGTCGAGGTGGCCGACCCGCTGGTCGACCTGGTGCTGATCACCGTCGTGGTGCTGCTGGCCGCGGTCCGCCGGGTCCGCTGGCGACCGCCGCTGCTGCTGCTCGGCCTCGGGCTGGTCGCCATCGCGCTGTCCGACAGCCTCGCCGGCTGGCTGCGCAACAGCGGCGCGGCCGCCGTGCACCCCCTGGTCGAGGCGGGCGCGGTGGCCGGCGCGGTGCTGGTCGCGCTGGCCGCCGTGGTGCCCGAGGCGCCGGCCTCGCCGACCCGGCGGCGGATCGCGCTGCCGGCCTGGGCGTACCTGCTGGTGCCGTACCTGCCGCTGACCGCGGTGGGCCTGCTGATGACCGGGCAGACCGCGGCCGGGGTGCGGCTGGACCCGGTGGAGATCTACGCCGGGATGCTGGTCATGCTGCTGGTGGTCACCCGGCAGCTGCTCACCCTCCGGGAAAACCTCACGCTGCTGCAGCGGGTCCGCGACGGCCGCCGGCAGCTGGCCCACCTCGCCTTCCACGACCCGCTCACCGGGCTGGTCAACCGGGCCCTGTTCGGCGACCGGCTGGCGCACGCGGTCGAGCTGCACCGCCGGGACGGCCGGCCGGTCGCGCTGCTCTTCTGCGACCTCGACGACTTCAAGACCGTGAACGACAGCCTCGGCCACGGCGCCGGCGACGAGCTGCTCCGGCAGGTCGCGCAGCGGCTGGCCGGCACCGTCCGGTCCTCGGACACCGTGGCCCGGCTGGGCGGGGACGAGTTCGCGGTGCTCTTCGAGGGCGGCGGCCGGGCCGACCGGGCCGCGGCGGTGGAGCGGCTGGTCGCGGCGCTGCGGCTGCCGTTCACGCTGGACGCGCGGGGCCCGGACCGTACGGTGCAGCCTCGGGCTGGTCGCCGCGGACGAGCCCGGTCCGGACGTGTCCCCGGACCTGCTGCTGCACCAGGCGGACGGCGCGATGTACGAGGCCAAGCGGCAGGGCGGCGGCCAGGTGGTCACCTACCGGCCCGGGGAGACGCCGACGCACACCGACCCGGACCTGCCCGAGCGGCTGGCCCGGGCGCTGCGCCGCGGGGTGTCGGCCAGCGAGGACGACGGGCTGCGGGTGCACTACCAGCCGATCGTGCGGATCGCGGACGGCACCACGGTCGCGCTGGAGGCGCTGGCCCGGTGGACCGACCCGGCCCGCGGGCCGGTGCCGCCGGACGTGTTCGTCGCGGTGGCCGAGCGCACCGGGCTGGTCGGCGAGCTGGACGACCGGGTGCTGGAGCAGGCCTGCCGGGACCTGGCCGCGCTGCGCAAGAAGCTCGGCCGCGGGCTGGCCGTGCACGTCAACGTCTCCGCCACCCGGCTGCACGACCCCCAGCTGGAGCGGACGGTGTGCGGCGCGCTGGAGCGGCACGGGCTGCCCGGCGGCGCGCTGGTGCTGGAGATCACCGAGACCAGCCGGGTGCCCGACCCGGACGCCGCCTCCCGGATCCTGCAGCGGCTGCGGACGGCCGGCGTCCGGGTCGCGCTGGACGACTTCGGCACCGGCTACGGCACGCTGGCGCACCTGCACCTGCTCCCGGTCGACGTGGTCAAGCTGGACCGGACGCTGACCACCCCGGACCCGGAGCAGGCGGAGCGGCTGCGGCGCTCGGTGGTCACCATCTCCCGGGCGCTGGGCATGCTGGTCGTCGCCGAGGGGGTGGAGACGATGCGGCAGGCCGCCGGGCTGCACCGGCTGGGCTGCGACCTCGCCCAGGGCTGGCTGTACGGCCGGCCGGTGGCGGTGCCGGACCTGCGGCTGGTGCCGGCGCGGGTGCCGGACCTGCCGGCGCCGCGGCTCACCGGAGCCGGACGCCGGCGACCGGGGTCGGGACCGGGGTCGGGACCGGGTCCGGGACCGGGGCCGCCGGTCCGGTCGGCGCCGCGCCCGGGCCGGCCGGGAACGGCGGCGGTCCGCACCCGGCCACCCGGCCCACTCCCGCCGTCCGCCCCGCCTGACCGCCCCGGCCGCTGGATCAGGCGGGACGGCGGGCGGTGAGGTAGGCGACCGCGAGCCGGGCCCGCCGGCGCTCCGGCGGCTGGTCGGCCAGGTGCGCCACCAGTCGCTCCCGCTCGGCCGGGTCCAGCGCCCGGTCCAGCAGCTCCCCGTACGTCGGCGAGGTCGGGTTGGGCGCGATGCCGAGCATCTCCCGGATCGGCACCCGGGTCAGGCCGAAGCCGACGTCGGCGCCGACCCGCGCCTCGTACGCCAGGGACAGCTCGGCGAAGCCGGCCGCCTCGGCGGCGGCGAGCAGGTCCCGCTCGTCGTAGTCGACGATCGGGTCGTCGGCCGGCCGGTCCGCCCGGGCCGCCGCGGCCACCCGGTCGGCCAGGTCCCGTACCGCGGACACGTCGAAGCTCCACAGCCGGCCCGGCGGCTCCGGCGAGCCGAAGCTGTTCACCGGCTCGAACAGGGACAGCCGGCCGCCCGGCCGCAGCACCCGGTGCAGCGCGCGCAGGCAGGCCGGCTTGTCCCGGACGTACAGCAGGACCGAGCGGAGCACGACCACGTCGACCGACCCGTCCGGGATGCCGGCCAGCTCCGGCAACCCGGCGACCACGAACCGGCAGCGGCCGGCCGCCCCGACCGCCTCGGCCGTCCCCCGGCAGTGCTCCAGCAGCGGCGCCGACACGTCGCTGAAGACCACCACGCCGTCCGGGGCGACCCGGTCCAGCGCGGCGAAGCCGAGCAGGCCGTCGCCGCAGCCCACGTCGAGCACGGTCTCCCCGGGCGCCGGCGCGGCCCCGTCGAGCACCCGGTCCCGGATCGGGCCGAGCACCCGCATCGCCTCCGCGTGCCGGGCCGGGCTGTCGCCGTGCCGGGTGCGCAGCACCCACTCCGCCCACCGATCGGTCGTCGCCACCCCGGGATCCTGCCCGGCACCGCGAAGGCGGGACAAGACGGGCAGACGAGCAGCGTCCGGGCGACTACCGTGGGGAGCGGCCCCGGCCCCGGGAGGGAGTGGATGGGATGGCGGACCTGCACGTCGCGGTGGTCGGTTCCGGCCCGGCGGGGGTGTATGCGGCGGACGCGCTGACCCGCGGCACCACCGGGGTGACCGTGGACGTGCTGGATCGGCTGCCGGCGCCGTACGGGCTGGTCCGCTACGGGGTGGCCCCCGACCACGTGAAGATGAAGTCGGTGGACGCGGCGCTGCGCAAGGTGCTGGAGCGGGACGCGGTGCGCTTCGTCGGCAACGTGGCCGTCGGCACCGACCTGACCCTCGACGACCTGCGCCGGCACTACGACGCGGTGGTCTTCGCCACCGGCGCGGCGGTGGACCGGCGGCTCGGGGTGCCCGGCGAGGACCTGCCCGGCAGCTTCTCCGCGACCGACTTCGTCGCCTGGTACAGCGGGCACCCGGACGCCGAGCTGGACCGCTTCACGCTGCGGGCCCGCCGGGTGGTGGTGGTCGGCGTCGGCAACGTGGCCGTCGACGTGGCCCGGGTGCTGGCCAAGACCGCGGCCGAGCTGAGCCCGACCGACGTGCCCGGGCACGTGCTCGACGTGCTGGACGCGAGCGCGGTCGAGGAGGTCACCATGGTCGGCCGGCGCGGCCCGGCCCAGGCCCGCTTCACCACCAAGGAGCTGCGCGAGCTGGGCGAGCTGGCGAACGCGGACGTGATCGTCGACCCGGCCGACCTGGCGCTGTCCGAGGCGGACGAGGCGGCCGTGGCGGAGGACCGGACGCTGCGGGCCAACCTCGAGGTGCTGCGCGGCTGGGCCGGGCGGTCACCGCAGGGGCGGCCGCGGACACTCACCCTGCGCTTCTGGCTCCGGCCGGCCGCCGTCCTCGGGGTGGACGCGGTCAGCGGGCTGCGCACCGAGCGGACCCGGCTGGCCGGCGGCCGGCTGGTCGGCACCGGGGAGACGGTCGACCTGCCGGCGGAGATGGTGCTGCGGTCGGTCGGCTACCGGGGGGTGCCGCTGCCCGGGCTGCCGTTCGACGAGGCCACCGGGTGCGTGCCGCACGCGGCCGGCCGGGTGCTCACCGAGGGCGGCCCGCTGCCCGGGGTGTACGTGGCCGGCTGGGTCAAGCGCGGCCCGACCGGGGTGATCGGCACGAACAAGTCGGACGCGGCGGAGACCGTGGCCACCCTGCTGACGGACGCCGACGGGCTGCCGCGGGCGCCGGAGCGGGACCCGGACGCGGTGCTGGAGCTGCTCTGCGAGCGGGGCGTGGACCCGGTCGAGTGGACCGGCTGGCAGGCGATCGACGCGGCCGAGCAGGCGCTCGGCGCGGCCCGCGGCTGCGCCCGGGTCAAGATCGCCGACCGCACCACCCTGCTCTCCACCGCCCGCCCTCCCCGCGACTGAGCACTCCCCGCCGCGGCTGAGCGGTCGTGAGCATGCCGCCCCCGGTCCGGACCCCGACGTACGGTGAGGTGTGCGCGCGGGCGGGTGGCGGTGGGGCGTGATGGCGGTCGGCGTCTCCGCGCTGGTCAGCCTGCCGCTCGCGGTCGGCGCCCTGCCGGCCCGCTCCGACGCCCGGTCCGCCGACGAGCTGGTGGCGGCGGTGCGCCGGTCCGGCACCGTCGGCTACTCCGGCTACGCGGAGGCGGTCGGCGGGCTGTCGCTGCCGCTGAGCGCGGACTTCTCCGGCATCGCCGACCTCTTCGGCGACCGCGCCCGGCTGCGGGTGTGGTGGCGCGGCGAGCAGGACTGGCGGGTGGACACCGTGCAGGCCACCGGCGAGACCGGGCTGCGCCGGGACGTCGAGGGACTGTGGACCTGGGAGTACGAGCGGGGGACGGCGCTGCGCACCACCGACCCGGCGGTGCGGCTGCCCCGGGCCGCGGACCTGGAGCCGGCCGCGCTCGGCCGGCGGCTGCTGTCCGAGGCGCGGCCCGGCGAGGTCGAGCGGCTGCCGGCCCGCCGGATCGCCGACCGCGGCGCGCCCGGGCTCCGGTTGCGGCCGGCCGACCCCGGCACCACGGTCGAGCGGGTGGACGTCTGGGTGGACGGCGCGACCGGCGTGCCGCTGCGGGTGGAGGTGTACGGCACCGGCGCGGCCCGGCCGGTGGTGGAGACCGCGTACCTCGACTTCCGCGCGGACCGGCCGGCGGCCGGCACGACCCGGTTCGCGCCGCCGTACCCGGGACGGGTCCGGCGCGAGCTCAACCCCGACCTGGCCGCGTCGATCAACGTCTTCTCGCCGGTCGTGCCGCCGCTGGAGCTGGCCGGGCTGCCGGTCCGGACCCGGGTGGAGGGCCTCGGCTCCGTCGGCACGTACGGCACCGGGCTGACCGTGCTGGTCGCGGTGCCGCTGCCCGGGCGGGTGTCCCGACCGCTGCGCGAGCAGCTGACCGGCACCCCCGGCATCACCGAGACCGGGACCGGCCTGCGGCTCACCGCCGGCCCGCTGTCGCTGCTGCTCACCACCCCGCCCGGCCGGCGGAGCTGGCTGCTCACCGGCACCGTGGACGCGGCCACCCTGGACCGGGCGGCCGCCCAGATCGCCACCGACCCGCCGGTCGAGGAGCCGCGGTGACCGCAGCGATCGTGACCCGGGGCCTGACCAAGCGCTTCGGGTCGCTCACCGCGGTCGACTCGGTCGACCTGGCGGTGGAGCCGGGCGACGTCTACGGCTTCCTCGGCCCGAACGGGTCCGGCAAGACCACCACGGTCCGGATGCTGTTGGGTCTGGTGCTGCCGACCGCCGGCACGGTCGAGGTGCTCGGCGCGCCGATCCCCCGGCACGGCCGGCAGGTGCTGCACCGGGTGGGGGCGCTGGTCGAGGCGCCGGCCGCGTACGGGCACCTGGGCGCCCGGGCCAACCTCGCGCTGCTCGACGCGGCCGGCCCGGGCGGACCGCGGCGGACCCGGCGGGCCCGCATCGACGAGGCGCTGGAGCAGGTCGGGCTGGCCGCGGTCGGGCGGCGACCGGTGAAGGCGTACTCGCTGGGCATGCGGCAGCGGCTCGGCATCGCCGCCGCGCTGATCCGCCGCCCGGAGCTGCTGGTGCTGGACGAGCCGACGAACGGGCTCGACCCGCGGGGCATCCACGAGATCCGCGACCTGCTGCTCGGGCTCAACGCGGAAGGCACCACCGTCTTCCTGTCCAGCCACCTGCTCGCCGAGGTGGAGCAGCTGTGCCGGCGGGTCGGGGTGGTCGACCGCGGGCGGCTGGTGCTGCAGGAGTCGCTGGCCGCGCTGCGGGCGCCGACCGGGCGGGTGGTGGTCCGCACGCCCGACCCGGAGTGGGCGGTGTCGCTGCTCGACGGCTCGCTGCACGGCCGGGACGGGGACCGGCTGTGGATCGAGGCGCCGGACGCGGCCGCGCTGAACGCCCGGCTGGTCGGGCACGGGATCCGGGTCAGCGAGATCGCCGAGGAGCGACGCAGCCTGGAGGACGTGGTGCTGGCGGCGACGTCGGCCGGCAGCGACCGGGTCGACGCGCCGGCCGGGCCCGGCGCCGCCGAGGTGCTCGACAGCCGGCCGGCGGCGGCGCCGCTGCCCCGGCGCACCCCGGCCGGTGCTCCGGAGTCCTGGGCTCCCCCGACCGGTCCACCGGTGGCCCTCGGCCCGGCGCCCGGACGGCCCGCCGCCCGGCCGGGCAGCGCCGGAGCGGACGACCCGGCGCCCGGACGGCCCACCGCCGGGCCGGGGACCGCCGGAACGGACGACCCGGCGCTCCGGACCGCCCGCCGCCCGGCCGGGGACCGCCGGAACGGACGACCCGGCGCTCGGACGGCCCACCGTCGGGCCGGGGAGCGCCGGAGCGGACGACCCGGCGCGGGACGCCGACCGGTCCGAGCGGGAGGGGGCGCCGTGATCGGCGTCGAGCTGCGCAAGCTGCTGCGCCGGCCGCGCACCTGGATCGTCATCGCGCTCATCGACGCGCTGCCCACGCTGGTCGCCGTCCTGCTCGCGATCACCGACCTGGCCCCCCGGCCGGGCACCGGGCCGGCCTTCCTGTCCGCGGTGCTCAGCAACGGGGTGCTCTTCCCGGCCGCGGCGCTGGCCATCGTGCTGCCGCTCTTCCTGCCGGTCTCGGTGGCGATCATCGCCGGCGACTCGATCGCCGGCGAGGCCCAGGCCGGCACGCTGCGCTACCTGCTGGTCCGGCCGGCCGGGCGCACCCGGCTGCTGGTCGCCAAGCTCGCCGCCGTGCTCGTCTTCGTCGCGCTCGCGGTCGTGGTGGTGACCGTGACCGCGTACTTCGTCGGCACCGGCCTGTTCGGCAGCCAGCCGCTCGGCGGCTCGATCGTCTCGGTCTCCGGCAGCACGCTCACCGTCCAGCAGGCGGTGGTCCGCACCCTGCTGGCGATGGCGTACGTCGCCTTCTCCATGCTCGGCGTGGCCGCGGTCGCGATCTTCCTGTCCACGGTGACCGACTCCCCGCTGGCCGCCGCGATGGGCGCGCTCGCCTTCCTGGTCACCTCCTCCCTGCTGCTCACCCTGGACGCCGCCGGCGCGCTGAAGCCGTACCTGCCGACCCGCTACTGGCTGGCCTTCGTCGACCTCTTCCGGGACCCGATCCTGTGGCGCGACATCGTCCGCGGGATCGGCCTGCAAGCGGTCTACGTGGTCGTCCTGCTCGGCGCCGCCTGGGCCAACTTCACCACCAAGGACATCAAGTCCTGACCGCCCCCGCTGCTGGTGGCCGGCTGACCGGGCGCGTCGCGCCCGGCTCCCCTCGGGCCGGGCGCGACGCGCGACCGGGCGCCGTGCAACCGGGCCGTCTTGCACCGGTGGAAGCACGGGGCGCTGATGTTAGAGCAGGTGACAGCGCCATACGTACGACTCCGGCGAAGACTCGGCGACGAGTAGTGGATCTCCTTGCACGCGTGCGAGACGGGCCTCAGCCGAGCTCGTCGATGCTCGCCACCGGCGCCCCCAGGGCCTTGATGAGAAACTCCACCCGCGCCGAGGTGTCCTCGGCGAACAGGCCCCGGTAGTCGTCGGTGATGGTGTCCGCGCCGTGCGCCCGGGCGCCACGCGAGGACATGCAGGAGTGGTCCGACCGCACCAGCACCGCCACCCCGCGGGTGGCGAGGCACTGCTCCACCGCGTCGGCGATCTGCGTGGTCAGCCGCTCCTGCACGGTCGCCCGGGCGGCGTACTCCTGCGCGACCCGGGCCAGCTTGGACAGCCCGACGATGCGGGCCCCCGCCACCGGGACGTACATGACCACCGCGATCCCGTCGAAGACGAGCAGGTGGTGCTCGCACACCGAGGTGACCGGGATGCCGCGTACCGCGATGGCGGTGTGGCCCTCCGGCCGGAACGTGGTGGCCAGGTGCCGCCGCGGCTCCAGGTGCCGGCCCCAGGTCAGCTCGTCCAGCGCGCGGACGAACCGCTCCGGCGTCTTCTCCACCCCGTCCCGGCTGGTGTCGAAGCCGAGCGCGGCCAGCGCGGCCCGCATGTGCTCGGCCGCGGCGGCGATGTCGGCCCGCGGGGTGCCGGTCGGCACGCCCACCGCGGCCAGGTCGGCGGCGGTCATCGGCCCCGCTCCTCGCCCCAGAGGAGGGTGTGCAGCCGGACGGTGAGGTTCCAGCCGCGGGCCAGCACCGGGTCGGCCAGCGCCCGGCCGCGGTCGACGACCGTGCCGGCGTCGACGCCCTCCGGCATCACCCAGACCGAACCCGGCGGCAGCTCGTGGTCGGCGACGATCCGGCCGACCTCGTCCAGCTGCGACACCGCCTGGACCACGAACTTGAACCGCGCCCGCCCCCGCGGCGCCAGCTCGGCGAAGGCGGCCAGCGCCGGCGCGCTGATCCGCAGCTCGGCCGGGTCGCCGGCATGCGCCAGCTTCGGGGACACGTTGAAGACCGGGTCGCCGGGCAGATCCGGCGCCGGGATCCGGGTGCCGTTGGTCTCCACCTCGATGTCCATGCCGAGGCCGGTGGCGGCCGCCAGCAGGCTGCGGAACGCCGGCCGCCCCTGGTGGCCGAGCGGCTCGCCGCCGGTGACGACCAGCAGCGGCACCACCCCGGGCGGCACCGCCGCGGCCAGCCGCTCCACCAGCCGCTGCCACCGCACCGGACGGATCTGCTCCCGCAGGTCCCAGAGCTTGGCATTCCATGTGTACGCCGTGTCGCACCAGGTGCAGTGGAGGTTGCAGCCGCCGAGGCGGACGAAGAGCGCGAGGCGGCCGGTCGAGGGTCCCTCGCCCTGGAAGGTGGGGCCGAAGACGTCCGCGACGTAGAGCACGTCCGGGGACGGCTCGGCGCCGGCGTCGGCGGCCAGCGGGAGGACGCTCATCCGGACACACCCCCGACCGGGACCGCGACGCGCCCGTCCACCGGGCCGGGGACGCCGTACGCCGCGTAGTTGACGCCGGTCTCCTGCACCTCGACCAGGCTCACCCAGCCGCCGGGCGCGTGCTCGACGCCGCCGAGCACCTGCTCGCCGACGCGGTGCAGCAGGATGGCCACGTTCTCCACCGTCGGCCACTCCAGGTCGGCGGCCAGCTTCTCCTCGCCGGCCGCCCCGTGCCCGCGCCCGAAGACGAAGAGCTTCAGCTCCGGGAAGCGGGCCAGCACCGGCAGCAGCGGATCGGCGGCGCCCAGCATCAGCCCGTGGTCGAGCTGGCCGTCGACCCAGCCGCGCAGGCCGGCCTTGAACGCGCCGAACTCCGCGCCGATGCTGTCCCGCAGCGCCGGGAAGCTGGCCGTGACCTGCAGCTGCCAGGAGTGCCCGTGCAGGCTGGTGCACTTCCCGCCCAGGTGCGGCAGCCGGTGCGCGGTCTCCGCGTTGTGCAGCAGCTTCACCGAGTGGTGCGCACCGGTCACGGTGCCACCGCCTCGAACCGGGTGGTGTCGTCCGCGTAGGCGGTCGGGTCCGGCACGCCGGCGTCCTGGAAGGCCTCCCGCCGCTCGTAGCAGGTCCCGCAGACCCCGCAGTGCACGTCGCCGCCCTTGTAGCAGGACCAGGACAGGTGCAGCGGGGCGCCCAGCTCGGCGCCGCGGCGGGCGATGTCGGTCTTCGACACGTGCACGAACGGCGCCTCCACCGCCGGCGGGTCGAACCCCTCGTTGGCGATCGCGGCGAGCTCGCCGAGCGCGCTGACGAACTCCGGCCGGCAGTCCGGGTAGACGGCGTGGTCACCGGCGTGCATGCCGAGGGCGACCACCGCGGCCCGGCGGGACACCGCGAGGCCGACGAGCACGCTGGCGATGATCATGTTGCGGTTGGGGACGACCGTGGCCTTCATCGTCTCCCACGCGTAGTGGCCCTCCGGGACGTCCACGGACGGGTCGGTGAGCGCCGAGCCGGACAGCAGCGTGCCGACCGCGCGCAGGTCGACGACTATGTGCTCGGCCGCGTAGTGGGCGGCGACGGCGCGGGCCGAGTCCAGCTCGCGGATGTGCCGCTGCCCGTAGTCGACCGACACGGCGAGCAGCCGGTGCGGCCGCTCGCCGGCGGCGTAGTGGGCCATCAGGGTCGTGGAGTCCATGCCGCCGGACAGCGACACGACGGCCAGCGGCCGAGGGTCCGTAGTCATGTGAGCACCGTACGGTACATCGGACTGTTGGGCAGGAATGGATCGATCAGGTGGGAGAGAGCGACGACCCGGACAAGATCCGGACTTGGCTCACGCGCGCAGGCGGCTGCAGTCGGCCGGCGTCGGGGCGCTGACCGGGGCCGGCGCCAGCGCCGCCAGCACCAGCCCCTGCACCAGCCGGTCGGTCGGCAGCTCGCCGTGGCCGACCACCGCGTCCGCGCACACGTCCTGCACCGGGATGTTGACCGCGCCGTCCAGCCGGGCCGACTCCGGCGGGGTGACGATCTGGTCCTGCGTGGTCCAGACCGACACCCAGGCCGGGCCGTCCGGCGTCTCGTCGGTGTTCAGCCGGGCGAGCAGCGCGCTGTCCGGGACCAGCTGCCGGCAGGCCGCCGGACACCGGCCCGGCGCCAGCGAGCCGGCCAGCGCGGCGACGCCGCTGCCGTGGTGCGGGGCGCCCAGCGTGACCACCCGGCGGGCCACCGACCGGCCGCCCTCGTCGGCCGCCCACAGCCGCGCCACCACCCCGCCGGCCGAGTAGCCGACGACGTCCACCGACGGCGCGCCGCGGTCGATCTCCGCCTCGGCGGCCCGCTCCAGCGCGGCTGCCTGCTCGGCCAGGTCGCCGGTGCCGTCGCCGGGCATCCGTACCACCCGGGCGTCCCGGCCGGCCGCCCGCAGCCGCCCGGCCAGCACCTCGAGCGCGGCGGTGGACCCGCCGTAGCCCGGCACCAGCAGGACCGGTCCCGGCTGGTCCTGCGGCACCGGCGCGGCCAGCGGGTCGCCGGGGTCGCGGCCGGTCACCACCAGCACCACCGCGACCAGCACGCCGGCCAGCAGCGCGGCGACGGTCCCGAGCAGGAGCCGGCGGCGAACCGGGGGCAGCGCGGACAGCACCCGCCCATCCTGCGCCGCCGCGGGTCAGCCCGGTGTGAGCCGATTCTGTCGGTGCCGTCTCCTAGGGTCTCGGCATGCCTTACGACATCCAAGTGGTGATCGACTGCGCCGACCCGCACTCGCTGGCCGACTGGTGGGCGGACGCGCTCGGCTGGGAGGTCGAGCCGAGCGACGAGGACTTCGTCCGCAAGATGGTCGCCGAGGGCCACGCCTCGGAGGACGACACGACGACGCACAACGGCGTGCTGGTGTGGCGGGAGGGAGCCGCGATCAACCACCCCGGCGGGCGGGAGAGCGGGCGGCCGCGGATCCTCTTCCAGCTCGTGCCCGAGTCCAAGACGGTGAAAAACCGGGTGCATCTCGACCTGCGCCCCGACGTCGAGGACCGGGACGCCGAGCTGCAGCGGATGCTCGACAAGGGCGCGACCGTGCTCCACCACGGCCGGCAGGGCCCGCACACCTGGGTCACGATGACCGATCCGGAGGGGAACGAGTTCTGTCTCGCCTGAGGTGGGCCGCGGCGCTCGCGGTGGCGGCGGCCGACGCCGGGTTGGCGGCGGCCGGGGCGCGGCGGGCGCGATGGGTGACGAAGCCGGCGGTGGTGCCGGCGGTCGCGCTGGCCACGCGCTCCGGCGGGCGGTCGCCGTCCCGGGCGCTCGGGGCGGCGCTGGCGGGGTCCTGGGCCGGCGACGTGGCGCTGCTGTCCCGGTCGGAGGGCGGGCTGCTCGGCGGGGTCGGCGGCTTCGCCGCCGCCCACGTCGCCTACCTGGCCGAGATCCGCCGCTTCGCCGCGACGACCGCCTCGGCGGCGCACGGACCGGTCGGGTCGGGGCGGCGGGAGGGGGCGCTGCTGGCTGCGTACGGGGGTGTCCTCGCGGCGGCGGGGGCGGTGCTGTGGCGGCGGCTGGACACGCCGGACGAGCGCCGGCTGCGGGTGCCGGTGCTCGGCTACGCGGCCCTGGTGACCGGGCTCGGCGCGGCCGCGACCCGGGCCGGGCTGCGCCGCGGCGGGCCGGCCGGGCGGGCGCTCGCCGCCGGCGGCACGACCTTCGTGGTGTCCGACGGGCTGGTGGCGCTGAGCCACTTCGGCGGGCGGCGCCGGCCGGCGGTGGAGGCCGCGGTGATGGTGACCTACGCGGCGGCGCAGGTCCTGCTCGCCGCCGCCCTGACCGACGCCGCCGACACACCCGGCCCGGACGCGGCGCGGATCAGCTGACCAGGACGACTTCGAGGGTGCGGGGGCCGTGCACGCCCTCGACGCGGTGCAGCTCGATGTCGCTGGTCGCCGACGGGCCGCTGATCCAGGTGAGCGGGCGGGTCGGGTCGAGGCGGGCGATCGCCTCGGGCACGGTCTGCACGACCTGCTCGGCCCGCACCACGCAGAGGTGGTAGTCGGGGACCAGGGTGATCGCCCGCCGGCCCTGGTCCGGGCCGGCGTCGAGCACGATGGTGCCGGTCTCGGCGATGGCGACCGCGCAGGCGGTGACCACGCCGTCGAGCTGGTCCAGCTCGACGGCGGTGAGGCCGTCGTCGACCACCGCCCCGGGCAGCTCCCAGGCCAGGCCGGGCGGGACCACGACCCGCCCGGCGCCGCGCTCGGCCAGGGCGGCGGCCAGCGTGGCCACGAGGTCGTCCGGCGCCGCCGGCCGGACGGAGGCCCGGTAGTCGACCAGCCGGTCGGTGAGCAGCTCCAGCAGCGCCGGCCCGTCCAGGTCCCCGGCCGCCCGGTAGTCCCGGGCGACCTCCGGCACCACCGGGTCCGGTCCGAGCGCCCGCCGGATCCGCGCCAGCACCTCCGCCCGCGCCCCACCACCGGCCGGGTCCGCGGCGCTCACGGTCCACCGCCGTGGGTGCGGGTCCACCAGTCGCGGAAGGTCTCGGTGGGCGGGAGGGGCGCGTCCCGGCTGCCGGTCCAGGCGGACAGCGGCGGCGGCAGCGTGGAGATCCGGCCGCGCCGGCGGCCGAGCAGCCGGCCGGCGCGGGCGGCCCGCAGGGCGGCGGTCCACCGCCGGGGCGAGGCCATGGTCCAGGCGGCCGCCGACATCAGCGCCTGCTCGGGCGTCGGCGTCCGGTGCGCCGCCCGCTTCGCCGAGACGACCTCCGAGCGCAGGTGCACCAGCATCGACGGGATGTCGATCGCCACCGGGCAGACGTCGTAGCAGGCCCCGCACAGCGAGGACGCGTACGGCAGGGACGCGCTGGCCGGGTCGGAGACCCCGACCAGCTGCGGGGACAGCACCGCCCCGATCGGTCCGGGGTACACCGACCCGTACGCGTGCCCGCCGGTCCGCTCGTACACCGGGCAGACGTTGAGGCAGGCCGAGCACCGGATGCAGCGCAGGGCGGCCCGCCCGGACGGGTCGCCGAGCACCGCGGTCCGCCCGTTGTCCAGCAGCACCAGGTGGAACTCCTGCCCCTCGGTCGCCCCGGACCACATCGAGGTGTACGGGTTCATCCGCTCGCCGGTGGACGAGCGCGGCAGCAGCTGCAGGAACACTTCCAGGTCCCGCCAGGTCGGGACCAGCTTCTCGATGCCCATGACGGTGATCAGCGTCCGCGGCAGGGTCAGGCACATCCGCCCGTTGCCCTCGGACTCCACCACCGCCAGCGTGCCCGTCGACGCGACCGCGAAGTTCGCCCCCGACACCGCGACCGACGCGGACAGGAACTTCCGCCGCAGGTGCCGCCGGGCCGCGTCGGCCAGCACGGCCGGCTCGTCGGACAACCCGGGGTCCACGTCGGCCATCTCGCGGCGGAAGATGTCCCGGATCTCGGCCCGGTTGCGGTGGATCGCCGGCACCAGGATGTGCGAGGGCCGGTCGTGCCCGAGCTGCACGATCAGCTCGGCCAGGTCGGTCTCCCAGGCCGCGATCCCGGCCGCGGCCAGCGCCTCGTTGAGCCCGATCTCCTGGGTGGCCATCGACTTGACCTTGACCACCTCGTCGGCCCCGGCCGCCCGCACCAGCGAGACCACGATCCGGTTGGCCTCGGCCGCGTCCCGGGCCCAGTGCACGTGCCCGCCGCGGGCGGTCACCTCGGCTTCGAGGCGGAGCAGGTGGGTGTCGAGGGACGCCAGGGTGGCGTCCTTGATCGCCGCGCCGGCGGCCCGCAGCGCCGCCCAGTCCGGCACCTCGCCGACGACCGCGGCCCGCTTGGCCCGGATGGTGCCGGTGGCCTTGCCGAGGTTGCGGCGCAGCTGGGTGTCGGCCAGCGCCCGCCGGGCCGCGGCCGGGAACGCCTCGGTGCCGTGCAGGTGCTCGGTGTCGACCGCCCGCGGCAGCCCGATGAAGGTGCTCACAGCGCCTCCCTGCTCGCGCTGCGAGCCCTCGCGCTCACAGCCCCTCCCGGGACGCCAGGATCTCGGCCAGGTGCACGGTCCGCACCCCGGTGCGCAGCCGGGACAGCCCGCCGCCGATGTGCAGCAGGCAGGACGAGTCCCCGGCGGTCACCACCTCGGCCCGGGTCGCCAGCACCCCGCTCATCTTGTCGGCCAGCATCGCGGTCGAGGTGTCCGCGTTCTTCAGCGCGAACGTGCCGCCGAAGCCGCAGCACTCCTCCGCCCCGGGCAGCTCGACGAGGTCGATCCCCCGCACCGCCCGCAGCAGCCGCAGCGGCCGGTCCCCCACCCGCAGCAGCCGCAGCGAGTGGCAGGTCGGGTGGTAGGTCACCCGGTGCGGGTACGAGGCGCCGACGTCGGTCACCCCGAGCACGTCCACCAGCAGCTCGGACAGCTCGTACGTCCGCGCCGCCACCGCCGCCGCCCGGGTCGCCAGCTCCTCGTCCCCGGCCGCCGCGGCCACCATCGCGTGCTGGTGCCGCACCGAACCGACGCAGGACCCGGACGGCGCCACCACCGCCTCGTACGGCTCGAACACCGCGACGTGCCGGCGCACCAGCCCGACCGCGTCCGCGCCGTACCCGGTGTTGACGTGCATCTGCCCGCAGCAGGTCTGCTCGGCCGGGAAGACGACCTCGTGCCCCAACCGCTCGAGCACCGCCACGGTCGCCTTCCCGGCCGCCGGCACCAGCCCGTCCACCAGGCAGGTCACGAACAGGGCGATGCGCACCCGCTCATCTCAGCACGCCCCGGGCCGCCCTCAGTAGTAGAGGATGTCCCAGTGGTTGCCCTCGTCGCAGTAGATGTTGCCGGCCGCTGACCGCCACTGCGGGTAGCCGTCGCCCCGGTTGGCGATGCGGGTGAACGAGTTGCGGATGTAGTTGCCGATGCAGGTGTACTTGCTGATGTCGACCTTGTAGCCGTTCCAGTGCGAGTAGGTCCCGGAGGCGTGGCCGGTCTCGGTGCCGCCGGTGATGTTGACCGCGCAGCCGCTGGCCGTCCGCAGCGTCTTCACCCCGTTGACCGTGCCCGAGTTGATCTGCGAGAAGGACGTGCAGGTCGGCACGTTGCGGTTGCTGCAGCCACCGGTCGAGCTCCAGGTGATGCCGACCGAGCGGAGCGAGCTGGCCGCCTCGGAGTGGCTCATCTTGTAACCGCTGGCCGACGCCGGCGAGGCGAAGGCCACGGTGGCGGCCAGGCCGACAACGGCTCCACCCATCCACCGGGACACGCGGGACAGACGCATGGATCGGCTCCTTCCGTCGCTTGCGACAGGGAGTCCGATCAACTCACGTCTCGGCCCACTCGTCCATTCCCTGATCGAGTGTCCGGTCTGTCTGGTTCAGCTGAGGTCGGCGGCGTCCTCGGAGGTGCGCCGCTCCAGCACGGTGTCCGGCGCCGCGCCCGGCACGTCGGTGCGCTCGTCGGAGTCGGCCAGCACGGCCTCCGCCTGCGCCGCCGGGTCCTCGCTGCCGGCCGACCGCTCCTCCGGGGTCAGGTCGGCGGCCCGCCTGCGTACGCGCTCCTCGTCCTGCGGCTCCATGCCGGACACCTCCCCCGCCGCGCCGCCCGGGAACCCTGCCGCCGCCCAGGCCGGGTGCTCGCGG
This sequence comes from uncultured Actinomycetota bacterium, assembly GCA_963849885.1. GTDB lineage: Bacteria > Actinomycetota > Actinomycetes > Mycobacteriales > CADCTP01 > CADCTP01. The sequence continues at coordinate 904,145 of CAWKIV010000006.1, forward strand.
CGGGCCCAGCCGACCGGCACCCACCCGGTGCGCAGGCCGCGCCGCGCGTCCTCGTCCCGGTACGCCAGCCGGACGTGCCCGAGCACGAGCAGGAAGAGCGCCGCCGCGGTCCAGTCGTGCACCCAGGTCGCGCCGGTGCGCAGCGGCAGCGGCCAGCGGTGGCCGTACTCCATCACGATCCCGGTGCCGAGCAGCACCAGACCGCCGCCGGCGGACAGCGCCGCGTTGAGCTTCTGCCCGGCGTTGAACTTGCCCACCGGCAGGCCGGCGGTCCGCCGGTCCCGCCGGCGCAGCCAGGCCCGGTCGGCCGCGGTCCACCGGTCCAGCTCGCGCAGGTCGGCCCGGTACGCCGCGGACAGCCGGCCGAGCAGCACCGGCACCGGCAGCGCCAGCCCGGCCCAGACGTGCAGCTGCACCACCAGGGCGCGCCGGCCGACCAGGGTGGCCAGCGGCTCCAGGTAGAGCACCGCGGCGGTGAGCAGGCAGATGCCGACCAGCACCGCGGTGGCCCGGTGCACCCACCGGGCGGCCGGCGCGAACCGGAGCAGCTCGGCGGTCCTAGGTGGCGTCATCGGTGCGCCCGTTGGACCGGCCGACGAAGGCGTCCACGTCGTAGCCGCGCCGCTCCCAGTAGCCGGGCTGCACCGCGGCGGTGACCTCGATCCGGTCCAGCCACTTCAGCGACTTGTAGCCGTACATGGGCAGCACGGCCAGCCGCACCGGGCCGCCGTGCGCGTGGCTGATCGGCCGGTCCCGCAGCGCGGTGGCGACCAGCACGTCCCGCCGGCGGGCCTGCTCCAGCGTCAGGCTCTCCGCGTACGCCCCGTCGTAGGAGGTGAAGCGGACCGCCGCCGCCCCGGGCCGGACCCCGACGGCGTCGAGCAGGTCGGGCAGCGCGACCCCGGTCCACGGCACCTCGGGCACCCGCCACCCGGTCACGCACTGGAAGTCGCGGACCAGCCGGGTCTGCGGCAGCCGGGCCAGGTCGGCCAGGGACAGGGTGGCCGGCCGCCGGACCAGCCCGCCGACCGCGACCCGGGCCGCGGCCGGGTCGCGGCGCGGCACCGGGCCGGTCACCGAGTAGAACCGGAACCCGGCGCCGGCCGGGACCAGCTGGGTCAGCCCGGTCGGGTCCCGCGGGCCGACGACGGCGAGCACCCGCTGCTCCAGCTCGGACAGCCGGTCGCCGGCCAGCACGGCGAGCGCGCCCAGGCCGGCGACGCCCAGCACCAGCCGGCGCCCCACCGGCCGCCCGGCCGGGAGGCCGGCCGGCGGGTCACGGCGGTCGGTCACCCCCCGAGCATGCGCCTGCCGGGCCGCCGCCGCGCGATCACCCCGCGCGGGGGTCGGCGACCGGAAGGCCGGGCATAGTCTCCGGACATGAACGTGGTCTTCGTCGAGCCGTCGTTCCCGCCCACCCAGCAGCACTTCGTGCGCGCGCTCGCCGACGTCGGGGCGACCGTCATCGGGATCGGCGAACGGCCCGGCGACTGGCTCGACGACGAGGTCCGCGGCTGGCTGTCCGACTACCACCAGGTCGGCAACGTCACCGACGTCGGCGTGCTCACCGACGTGGTGCGGTGGATCCAGAGCCGGCTGTGGGTGGACCGGCTGGAGACCACGATCGAGGCGCACACGCTGCCGGTGGCGCACGTGCGGGAGGCCTGCACCATCCCGGGCACCAGCTCCCGCACCGCCTGGCTGTGCCGGGACAAGCCGTCGATGAAGCAGGCGCTGCGCGAGGCCGGGGTGCCGACCGCGGCGTCCGCCGCCGCGCACACCGCCGACGAGGTGCGCGCGTTCGTCCGCGCGGTCGGCTACCCGATCATCCTCAAGCCGCGCACCGGCGCGGGCGCGCTGGACACCGCCCGGGTGGACAGCGACACCGAGCTGGCCGCCGCGCTCGGCTCGATGGGGTCGGCCGAGTCGATCGCGGTCGAGGAGTTCGTGGAGGGGCACGAGGGCTTCTACGACACGCTGTCGGTGGACGGCCGGCCGGCGCTGGACTTCGTCAGCCACTACTTCCCGAACGTGCTGGAGGCGATGCGCACCCGGTGGATCTCGCCGCAGTTCGTCGCCACCAACCGGGTCGACACCGAGCCGGACTACCGGCAGCTCAAGGAGCTCGGCCTGCGGGTCAACGAGGCGCTCGGCATCGGCACCACCGCCACCCACATGGAGTGGTTCTTCGGCCCGAAGGGGCTGCGCTTCTCCGAGATCGGCTGCCGGCCGCCGGGCGTCGGCGCCTGGGACCTCTACTCGGCCGGCAACGAGATCGACATCTACCGGGCCTGGGCCGACGCGATCGTGCACGGCGAGGTCTGGCACGTGCCGACCCGGGCGTACGCGGCCGGCATCGTCGCGCTCCGGCCGGAGACGGACGGCACGATCACCGGCTACTCCGGCATCGACGAGGCGCAGGCCCGGCTGGGCGAGTGGGTCATCGACGCGCACCTGCCGCCGCCCGGCACCCCGACCCAGCCGGTCGCCGCCGGCTACATGGCCAACGCGTACGTGCGGATGCGGCACCCCGACTACGACGCGCTCCGCGGGATGCTGGACGACGTGGGGCGGTCCGTGCACGTGCACGCGGGCTGACCGCCCGTGCCGGTCACGATCCTCGGCCCGCAGCGGCGGCCCACGGTGCGCCCGGTCGGGCCGGGCGCGGTCACGGTCACCGCCGGCTGGCTGGAGCGCGAGTCCGACGACGCGGAGCTGGACCGGGTGCTCGGCGGCGGCACGGTCAACCTCCGGCTGCACGCCCGCTGGCTGGAGGTGCTGGACGCGGACGAGGAGCTGGCCACCGCCGAGCTCAACCACTGGGCCGTGCTGGCCGAGCTGCAGGACCTGTACGCGCTGCAGGTCGAGCACGCCGAGCGGGCCGCGGACGCGGTCCGGCGCAGCGGCAGCCGGCCGCGCACCCGGGCGGCCGCGCTGGCCGACGCGGAGAGCGCGCTGCGGCTGCTCGACACCCAGCACCTGGCCCGGGTGGCCGACGCCCGGGCGGACTTCGAGGCGGCCTGGCGGCCGGGCGAGCGGGACGCGGTGGCCCGGCACCGGGCCGAGGTGGCCGAGCAGGTCGCCGGGGCCGCCGCGCTGGTGCTCACCGGGGGTCACGTCGGCGTGCTGCTGCACGTGCTGCGGCTGTTCGCGGTGCTGGCGGGCAGTCCGCCGGAGACGGTGCTGGCCTGGTCGGCCGGGGCGATGGCGCTGACCGAGCGGGTGGTGCTGTTCTCCGCCGGCGGCGGGCCGACCGCGGAGGCGTACGCGGCCGGCCTGGGCGTGCTGCCCGACCTGGTGCTGCTGCCGCACGCGCGGCGCCGGCTGCCGCTGGAGGACCCGGTGCGGCTCGGCGCGCTGGCCCGGCGGTTCGCGCCGGCGCGGTGCGTGGTGCTCGACGACGGCGTCCGGCTGGAGCTGGGCGCGGCCGGCGAGCTGCCCGCGGACGCCCGCGTGATCGGCCCCGACGGGCGCCTCGGCCCCCCACCCTGCGCCGATCTTGGTCAAGTCAACGTCGACGGACCCCGCGAGGCGTTGAGTCAACCAAGATCGGCGGAGCAGGAGTGACCGCGTCCACCCGCCGGCTGGCGATCAACCGGCTGAAGGAGCGCGGCCCGCTGGACGCGGCCGCGGTCGACGCCTTCCTGGCCCGGCACCCGGTGCCGATCGTGGAGGGCGCCCGGTGCACCTTCCTCTACCGCGGCGAGGTGGACGAGGTGCACGTCGTGCACCGGGTGCTCGGGCTGCCGGACCGGCTGCCGCTGCGCCGGCTGCGCGGCACCGACCTGTGGTCGGCGGTGCTGGAGCTGCCCGAGGGCTCCCGGGTGGAGTACCAGCTCGAGGTACGCCGGGGCGAGCACACCGAGCGCTTCAACGACCCGGCCAACCCGCACCGGTCGCACTCCCCGGTCGGCGGGTCGTCGGTGGTCTTCGCGACCGGCTACGTCGACCCGGAGTGGGCCCAGCACGACCCGGAGGCCCGGCCGGGCCAGCTGGTGGAGACGACGGTGTCGAGCCGGGCGCTGCGCCGGGACGCCCGGGTCACCCTCTACCTGCCGGCCCGCTACCGGCGGACCACCGCGTACCCGCTGCTGATCGTGCACGACGGCGGCGACTACCTGCAGTACGCGTCGGCCAAGACGGTGCTGGACAACCTCATCCACCGGCTGGAGGTGGCCGAGGTGGTGGCCGCCTTCCTGCACCCGGGCGACCGGCTGGTGGAGTACGCCGACTCGACCGCGCACGCCCGCTTCGTCACCGGCGAGCTGCTCCCGCACCTGGAGCGCCGGCTCCCGCTGGCCGGCCAGCCGGGCGGGCGGTGCCTGATGGGCGCCAGCTTCGGCGCGGTGGCGGCGCTGTCCACCGCGTACCGGCACCGGGACACGTACGGGGCGCTGCTGCTGCAGTCCGGCTCGTTCGTCTTCACCGACATCGGCACCGAGCACGGCGGCGGGCCGGTCTTCGACCCGGTGGTGCGCTTCACCAACCGCTACCGGGCCCGGCCGCGGGCCGTCGCCGACCGGGTCTTCGTCAGCTGCGGAGTCTACGAGCCGCTGATCGTGCGAAACCGGTCGATGGTGCCGGTCCTGTCCGGCACCGGCATGCGGGTCCGGTACGTCGAGTCCCGCGACGGGCACAGCTGGGAGAATTGGCGGGATCGGCTCCGGGACGGCCTCACCTGGGTGTTTCCCGGCCCGCAGAAACTGGTGTACGAGTAGCCGATCGGCTGCGCCCGAACGGCCGATCGGCGCACCGGGCCTTCTGTCCGCGCCCGCAGCCTGCGATACTCCCGCGGCGAACGATCGTCCCGTTCGGGCGCCACTCGCGCGCAGCCGTGTCCCCCACTGCTGCCGGGTGGCGGGCGACGATGTGTGTGAGCGGCGCGCGGATGGGGCAGTCCATGGTCACGTCCTGAGTGTGCGTGCGCGCACGGAGGTGTCACTGATGAGCACGGGGAGAGTGCGTCGGCTGGTCGGCCTGGCGGCAGCGGGGCTGGCGGCGGTGCTCACGGCCGGGCTGGTCGCCGGTCTCGCCCGGCCCGAGCCGGCCGGCGCCCGGGAGGCGACGGCCCAGCCGGCGCTGCTGGGCCTGCTGAGCCCGCTGGAGCAGCTCGTCGGGGCGATCGACCCGCTGGTCCGCGCGCAGCTGCCGCTGGACCCGCGGATGTACGGCGCCTACACCACCAGGCCGAGCCCGTCCCGGTGCGCGAACGGGTCGGACCGCTGCATCGACGTGACCATCGCGGACATGAGCCGCCGGTTCGACCGGCTGGCCCCGAGCTGCAACCACGACGCGATCTTCTCGCTGCTCTACCTGCGGGTGACCGAGCACTACAAGGACTTCGCGGCGGCCGGCAACTTCCTCGACACCCGCCGGGTCAACTACGAGGACGCGGTCTTCAGCGACCTCTACACCGGGGCGTACGACGACTGGCACGCCGGCCGGCTCGGCATGGTGCCGCCGATCTGGCGGCTGGCCTTCGCCACCGCGGACAGCCGGCAGGCCTCCGGCACCGGCGACGCGCTGCTCGGCATGGCCGCGCACATCCTGCGCGACCTGCCCTTCACGCTCTACCACATCGGGCTGGTCGACCACCGTGACCACCTCGCGGTGAACAGGATGCTCGAAGAGGTCTACGCGCCGGCGATCGACGAGCTGGGCCGCCGCTTCGACCCGAACATGGACGACCTGGCCATCGTGCCCGGCACCGACAAGACCTTCATGCAGCTGGTCGTGCAGTGGCGGGAGCAGGGCTTCCGCAACGCGCAGGCCCTGGCGGCCGCGCCGGACGCGGCGGCCCGGCAGCGGGTGGCGGACCGGATCGAGCGGGACGCCTGGGCCACCGGCCTCACCCTCTACCTCGGCACCCGCTACCCGGTGCAGGCGCTCACCGTGACCCGGGACGCGTACTGCGCGACCCACTGGAACACCTAGGACCCCGGTGTCGGTGCCCTGGCAGGCGTGCTCCTCCCGGCTGGTCGGAAGGTCGTCGGAGGTCGAGCACGTTGCCGGCCGCCTGCAGGAGGTGCGGGCCGGCGGCTCCGGCGGGCTGGTCGTGGTCAGCGGCGAGGCCGGCGTGGGCAAGTCCCGGCTGGTCCGGGAGGTGGCCACCGGCGCCGAGGCGAGCGGCCTGCAGGTGCTGACCGGCCGGGCGGTGCCGGCCGGCGAGCCGTACCGGCCGCTGGTCGAGGCGATGGGCGCGGCGCTGCGGGACCGGCCGATGCCGGACGACGACGCGCTGCGGCCTTACCTCCCGGTGCTGGCCGCGGTGCTGCCGGACGCCGAGGTGACCGGGCAGCGCACCGACCCGCGCGGCGGCGTGGTGCTCGGCGAGGCGGTGCTCCGGCTGCTGGCCGCGCTGGCCGACGGGGCCGGCACCGTGCTGGTGCTGGAGGACCTGCACTGGGTCGACCCGGACACGCTCACCGTGCTGACCTACCTGGCGCACGCGGCCGAGTCGACGCCGCTGCTGCTGCTGACCACCAGCCGGGAGGAGGACGGGCTGCCGGCGCCGCTGATGGAGCTGGTCGCCGCCTGCCAGGCGACCGTGCTGTCGCTGGGCCGCCTCGACGCCGACGACGTCCGCGAGGTGGTGGAGTCCTGCCTGGTCGGGCGGCCGCCGGACGAGGTGGTCGCGTTCGCGGTGGACAACGCGGACGGGCTGCCGCTGCTGGTCGAGGAGCTGCTCACCGGGCTGGGCAGCGTCGGCGCGCTGACCCCGACCGGGCGGCTGGTCGGCCCGCTCACCCCCGGCGTGCCCCGCACGTTCGCGGCCACCGTGCTGCGCCGGGTCGCCGACCTGGACCCGGCCACCCGGACGGTGGTGCAGGCCGCGGCCGTGCTGGGCCGGCGGTTCGACTGGTCGCTGCTGCCGGACGTGACCGGGCTGTCCCGGGCCGACGTGCTGGCCGCGCTGCGCACCGCGGTGCGGACCGGGCTGGTGGTGGTGGACACCGGGGAGGCGTTCCGGTTCCGGCACGCGCTGACCGGGGACGCCATCGTCGACGACCTGCTGCCGCCGGAGCGCCGGACGCTGGCGCACGCGGCCGCGGAGATCGTGGAGCGGCGCGACCCGGAGGCGTACGCGCTGGCGGCCGGGTTGCGGGCGGCCGCCGGCGAGGAGGAGCGGGCGGCCGAGCTGTCCGTGGCCGCCGGCCGGCAGGCGGTCCGCCGCGGCGCGCTGCACTCCGCCGACCTGCTGCTGGTCCGGGCCGCGGAGCTGGCCGGCGAGCGGGCCGGGCTGCAGGCGGAGGCGGAGCGGGCGCTGCTGGACGTGCTCGCGGCCAAGGGCGACGCCGAGCGCGCGCTGGAGCTGGGCGAGCGGCTGCTCGCCGGCGGCGACCCGGGCGTCCGGCTGGTGCTCGCCCAGGTGGCCGCGGACGCGGAGCGCTGGGACGTCGCGGCGGCGTACCTGACCGCGGTGCCGGAGAGCGACGACCCGCAGGTCGGGGTGCTGACCGCCCGGCTGGCGCACGCCCGCGGCCGCCCCGCGCAGGCCACCGAGATGGCCAAGGCGGCGCTGGCCACCGCCCAGGCCCGCGAGCTGTGGTCGGTGGCCTGCCAGGCGCTGGAGGTGGTCGGCCGGGCGGCCCGGATCGCCGACGCGGACGCCGCCCGGGACGCGTTCGCCGCGGCCGAGCGGCTGGCCGCCGAGCACGACCTGCCGCTGGACCGGGTCTCCGCGCTGCACGAGCTCGGCACCGTCGACCTGCTGCAGGACGGGTCGACCAGCCGGCTGGAGCGGGCCCGGTCGATGGCCGTGGACGCCGGCCTGCTCGGGCTGGCCGCCACCCTGGACGTGCAGATCTCCGCCGGGCTGCTGCACCGCGACGTCGACCGCGCGCTGACCTACGCGGCCCGCTCCGCCGACCTGGCCCGCCGGCTGCGGATGGACCGGCTGTGGGCGACGGCGGTCTACTTCCAGGCCGTCGTGCACGTGCACCGCGGCGAGGCCGAGGAGGTCGAGCGGTGCGTCCGGGAGGCGCTCGCGCTGGCCCCGGACGACCTGGACGTCAACGCCGGCATCTGGGGCGAGGTCCGGGCCCACGAGGCGCTGCTGGCCGACGACCGGGACCGGCTGGCGCAGTGCCTGGACAAGGCGATCGACTACCTGCGGCGCAGCCCCAGCACCACCCCGGCGCCGTTCGTCGGGCTGTGGGCGCTGGTCCGCACGCTGGACGACCGGGACGCCGCGAACGCCCGCGAGGAGGCCCTCCCGTCCTCGGTGAACTGGGAGAACGCGGCGCTGCTGGGCTACGCGGAGGCGGTCGAGGCCGGCCGCCGGGGCCGCCGCCGGGACGCCGACCGAGCGGCCGAGGCCGCGGACACCGCGCTGGCCGACCTGCCCTGGTGGCGGCACCGGGTCCGGCTGCTGGTCGCCGACGCCGCGCGCACCGGCGGCTGGGGCGACCCGGTCGGCTGGGCCCGGGAGGCGCTGCCGGTCTTCGCCGCCCGCGGCGACAGCCGGCTGGCCAGCTGCTGCCGGGAGCTGCTGCGGCGGGCCGGCGCCCCGGTGCCGCGGCCGGGCCGCGGCGACACCCCGGTGCCGCCGGCGCTGCGGGCGATCGGCGTCACCAGCCGCGAGGTCGACGTGCTGCAGCTGATGGCCGAGGGGCTGACCAACACCGGCATCGCGCAGAAGCTGGTGCTCTCCCCGCGCACGGTCGAGACGCACGTCGCCAACCTCGTCGCCAAGACCGGGGTGGCCAACCGGGCCGGGTTGGTGGAGCTCGCTAAGTCAGGGCATCTGGGCAGCTAAGTCCGGATCCCGCGCCGGCGTGACACCTCCGCCCGGCGGGCACGCTGCATGGTGGGGACGACGCCCGCAACGAACGGTCCGGCGCGGCACGTGGGAACCTGCTGAGGGAACGGGGGGCCCCGGAGGACGACCGGGACGCTCTCCGTGCAAGTCCCGTCGTGCCGGCCGTGGAGCCTCGGGGGAAGCTCAGTGCGGGCGTCGCCCCCGCCGGTCCTGCTGCGGCGCGTCCTCCTCCGGGGGCGGCTGGTCGAAGTCGACCTCCACCGTCTCGAAGCCCTTGTGCCGCTCGGTCTCCGCGTACGACGCGTACGCCTTGCGGTCCCCCCGGGTCAGGTGCACGTCGTCGGTGAACGGGGTGAGCAGGCTGCGCGGCCACAGCCGCCGGGCCCGGACCACGTTGACCTCGGCCCCGAGCACGACCGCGCACGCGGACAGGTAGAGCCACACCAGCAGACCCAGCACGACGCCGAACAGCCCGTACGCGGCGCTGGTGCCGCGCAGCGTGTTGCCGAGGTAGTAGGTGCCGACCGACTGCAGCAGCTGCCAGGCCAGCGCCGCGCCGACCGCGCCCGGCAGCACGTCCCGCTTGCGCACCGACTCGCCGGTGAGCAGCCGGAAGGCGAGCACCAGCAGCGCCACGTTGAGCGCCACCGAGGCGACCAGCGCGCCGATCCGGAAGCCGGCGCCGATCTCGGCGTCCCCGATCCGGTCGGCCACCGTGGTCAGCGCGGACAGCGCGGTGGACACGATCACGCCGAGCCCGACGATGAGCAGCATGAGCAGGCTGCGCAGCCGGGCCTTGACCGGGTTGGGCCGGGCGTTGCGGGGCACCGCCCAGACCTTGTTGAACGCGTTCTGCGCGGCCTGCACGACGCCGAGGCTGCCGTAGAGCCCGCCGACCAGGCCGACCACCACCGCGACCGCGCTGCCGCGCAGCGACTGCACATTTTCCGCCAGCTGCTGGCCGATCACCGGGAACCGGCTCAGCGCCGAGTCGAGCACCTGCTCCTGCAGGTCCGGGTTGTCGTGCAGGGCGAAGCCGAGCACCGAGGTGAGCAGCAGCAGCAGCGGGAACAGCGACAGGAACGCGTAGTACGTGATCATCGCGGTCAGGTAGTTGCCCTGGTCGTCGACGAACTTGTAGACCACGGCCAGCGGGAAGCCGGCGGCCGGGTGCCGGCGCTGGAAGCGGTCGAGCCGGCCGGCGAGGTCCACGAGGTGCAGCGTGTCACGGCGGCTGCCGGCGCGGGCGGTCGCGCCCTACCGGAGCCCGGCGCCGGCTCGGCTCAGCCGCCCGGCTGGTCGCCCCGGTCGGTCTGCTCGGCCAGGAAGCGCTCCAGCTCGGCGCCCAGCTCGTCCGCGGTCGGCAGCGGGCCGCTCTCCCCGGCCAGCAGGTCGTTGCCCCGCCCGGCCACGTACGCGTCGTACTGCTCCTCCAGCGCCCGCACCACCGTGGCCACCTCGTCCGACCGCTCCACCTGGCCGTCCACGTCGGCCCGGACGGCGGCCGCGGCCGACCGCAGCTCGTCGGTGACCAGCTCCAGCCCGGTCGCCGAGGACACCGCCTCCAGCAGCGTCTGGGCGGCCTCCGGGTAGTCGGTCTGGGCCAGGTAGTGCGGCACGTGCACGGCGAAGCCCATCGCGTCCCGGCCGGCCTGGCCGAGCCGGAACTCCAGCAGGTGGGCGGCGCTGCCGGGCACCTGCACCCGCTGCAGCCAGGGCCGGTGGTCGGCGATCAGCTCCTGCCGGCTGGCGTGCGCGGTCACCCCGAGCGGGCGGGTGTGCGGCACCGCCATCGGGATCGCGTTGAGCCCGACCGAGACCCGCACCCCGAGCTGCTCGCACAGCCCGCGGACGGCGGCCGCGAAGCGCTCCCACTGCACGTCCGGCTCCGGCCCGTCCAGCAGCAGGAACCGGGTCCCGGCGGTGTCCTGCAGCGCCTGCACCCGGATCCGCGGGTCGTCGTAGCTCTCCCAGTGGTCCTCGACGAAGAGCATCGCCGGCCGGCGGGCCCGGTAGTCGTAGAGCTGGTCGGCGTCGAAGTCGGCGACGTCCACCGGGTCGCCGGCCGACCGCAGCTGCTCGGCGGCCAGCCGGGCCGCCCCGGCGGCGTCGACGAAGCCGGTCATCGCCACCACCAGCACCGGGGCGTCCAGCTCCGGCAGCTCGCCGGCCAGGTCGTACAGCTCTCGCGGGTCCAGCACGGGTGCCACTTCCTCACACCGCCGGGATCGGCGGTCTCCTGGTGCACAAGCTCCCTGTGCCACCCATTCAATCCCGTCGCCCACCCGCCGTCCTCACCCGGGCGCGGGACACTGGCCCGGGTCACCGTGCCCGGCGCCGGCCACCTGCCCTGGCTCGAGGCCCCGGAGCCCACCCTCCGCGCCCTGCGCGACTTCCTGGCTGGCGACGGCTAGAAGCCGGGCGGCAGCGGGCGCGCGTGCAGCACGTGCAGCCGCTGGGTGGCCCGGGTGATCGCGACGTAGAGGTCGTTGGCGCCGCGCCGGGACTCGGCCAGGATCCCGGCCGGCTCGACCAGCACCACGGTGTCGAACTCCAGCCCCTTGGCCTGCTCGACGGTCAGCACGGACACCCGGGACCGGTCCGGCTCGGCCAGCCGGTCCGCCGCCGCGGCCAGCGCCGGAGCCGTGGCGCGCGGCGCGATCACCGCGAGCGTGCCGGTCTCCAGCAGGTCCAGCTCGGCCCGCACCACCGGCTCCACCCCGGCCGGCAGCTCGACCCGGGTGAGCACCGGCGGCCACCGGCCCTCGCGGGGCGAGCCGGGCTCCTCGACCGGCACCCCGGCGGCCCGCAGCACCGCGGTGGCCAGCGCCATCACCGCCCGCGGGGTCCGGTAGTTCACGGTCAGCGTCTCCACCGCGGCCCGCTCCCGCACGTACGGCCGGAGGGTGGCCGTCCAGGACGACACCCCGGCCAGCGCGCCGGTCTGGGCGATGTCGCCGACGATCGTCATCGACCGGGCCGGGCAGCGGCGCATCAGCACCCGCCAGGCCATCGGGGACAGCTCCTGCGCCTCGTCCACCACGACGTGGCCGAAGGTCCACTCCCGGTCCCCGGTCGCGCGCTCGGCGACGGTGAGCCGCTCCGGGTCGGCCGACCACCGGGCGGCCAGGTCCTCGGCGGTGACCAGGCCGGCGGCCGGCGAGTCCCGCAGCACCTGCCGGGCGTACTCGACCTCGGCCCGCCGGGCCGCCTCCGCCGCACCCGTGCCGGCCGGGGCGTCGAGCGGGCCGAGCAGCTCGGCCGCCTCGTCCAGCAGCGGCACGTCCGCCGGCGTCCACGGGGCCCGGCGGTCCCGGGCCAGCCGGGCCCGGTCCCGGTCGGACAGCGCCGGGGCCGCCGCCGCCAGCCGGGCCGGGTCCGCGTACAGGTCGCGGAGCAGCCGCTCCGGGCTCAGCGGCGGCCAGCAGCCGTTGAGCTCCCGCCGGACGTCCTTGGCCTCGCGCAGCTCGGCCATCAGCGCGGCCCGGTCGTCGGCGGGCAGCCGCAGCCCGGGGATCGCCCCGAGCCGGTCGGCCAGCACGCCGAGCAGCTGCCGGACGAAGGTGACCCGGGCCGCGTTGTGCGGCTTGCCGGACCGGCGGGCCCGCTCGTGCGCCGCCCGCACGTCCGCCGGCCGCAGCTCGATCGACGCGCCGTCGACGTCCAGCCGGACCGGCGCGGGCAGCGGCCGCTGCCGGTCCCGGACCGCCTTGGCCAGCACCCGGGCCATCCGCGCGTCACCCTTGACCGCGGCCACCTCCGGGTCCTCGTCGGCCACCGCGTCCACCCCGGGGTAGAGCTGGCCCGGGGTGACCAGCACCGCCGCGTCGGCCTCGCCGAGCGCCGGCAGCACCTGGTCGATGTAGCGCAGGAAGCGCCGGTTGGGCCCGACCAGCAGCACGCCGGAGGCCGCGATCCGGTCCCGGTGGGTGTAGAGCAGGTACGCGGTGCGGTGCAGCGCCACCGCGGTCTTGCCGGTGCCGGGGGCGCCCTGCACGACCAGCACGCCGGGCAGCGGCGCCCGGATCACCCGGTCCTGCTCGGCCTGGATGGTGCCGACGATGTCCCGCATCCGCCCGGTCCGGGCCGCGTCCAGCGCGACCAGCAGCGCGCCGTCGCCGGCGATCGCGGTGCCGTCCCGGTCCGCGTCGAACGCGTCCAGGTCCAGCACCTCGTCCTCGATGCCGGTGACCTGGCGGTCCCGGGTGGCCAGCTGCCGGCGGCGGACCACCCCGGCCGGCCGCACCGCGGTGGCCCGGTAGAACGGCTCGGCCGCCGGGGCCCGCCAGTCGACCAGCAGCTGCCGGTGCTCGTCGTCGGCCAGCCCGACCCGGCCGACGTACCGGCGCTCGCCGTCGAGCAGGTCGAGCCGGCCGAAGCAGAGCCGGTCCTCCACCCCGCGCAGCTGCCGCACCCGGGCCGCGTGCAGCGCCACGAACGCGTCCCGCTCGGTCCGGGCGGCCGGCGTGCCGGTGGTCGGCGCGCGGCGCACCCGGGCCAGCGCCTCGTCGCTGCGCTGCCGCAGCTCGTCCAGCCGCGTGTACAGCGTGTCGAGGTGCTGCTGTTCGGCCTTCCGCTCGGCGTCGAGCAACGGGATCCCTTCGGCGTGGACGGCGGGGCCCCATTCTGCCCGGGTCTCAGCCGGCCAGGTCGCGCCGGCGGAAACCGGCCAGCGCCAGCGCGAACAGCGCCGCGGCGAGCAGGGTCAGCACGGCGAGCGGGACCGGGTCGGCCGACTCCGCCGGCACCGCCGGCACCCAGCCGAACGGCGACAGCTTGGTCACCCACTCCGGCAGCTGGAGCAGCGGGGCGAACAGCCCGATGAGCACCACCCAGGCGACCGCGGCCCAGGCCAGCACCGACCACCGCGGCAGCACGCCGACCAGCACGGCGGCCACCCCGGCGACGACCAGCACCGCCGGCAGCGGCACCAGCAGGGCGCCCAGCAGCCGGCCGACCTGTCCGGCGTCGCCGGTCACCGCCGCCGCCGTGACCCCGGTGGCCAGCCCGGTGAGCACCATGAGCAGCACGCACGACCCGACCGTGACGGCCAGGCTGCCGCCGAGCAGCCGGCGCCGGCCGACCGCGCCCGCCAGCAGCAGCGCGGACCGGCCGGCCGCCTCCTCACCGTGCGCCCGCAGCGTCGAGCTGACCGCGAAGGCGGCCACCACCAGCGAGAGGTAGAGCCCGATGGTGGCGGCGTACGAGTCGAGCAGGCCGCCGCCCCCGCCGCCGATGGACTCGAGCGCGTCGGCGACCCGCGCGTTCTCCGCGAGCAGGTCGGTCACCGAGTCCATGATCGAGCCGTAGACCACGCCGAGCAGCAGCAGCGCGACCCCCCAGCCGAGGATCGCCGCCCGCTGCAGCCGGGCCGCCAGCGGCACCACCCCGGACAGCCGCGCGGACGCCTGCGCCGGTCCCGGCCGCGGTGGCACCAGCCCGGCGCCCACGTCCCGCCGGTGGACCAGCGCGTACGCGGTCCGGACCAGCACCGCGACCAGGACCGTGGACAGCGCCAGCGGCCACCAGCGCAGGTCCACGAAGGCCCGGGTCTGCTGCGCCCAGGCGATCGGGGAGAGCCAGGACAGCGCGCTGCCGCCCTCCCGGAGCACGTCGCCGACGCCGCGGACCACCGCCGCCGCCCCCAGCACCGCCAGCGCGGTCCCCGTCGCCGCCCGGCCGTAGGCGGTCAGCTGCGCGGTGACCGCCGCGACGCCGCCGAAGACCAGGCCGGTGAGCCCGATGCCGACGCCGAGGGCGAGCGAGTCGGCGGCCGCGAAGCCGGCGCCGGCCAGCCCGGCCGCGACCACCACGGCGATGGCCGCGTCGGCCAGCCCGACCAGGGCCAGCGCCGCGGTCAGCGGGGCCCGCCGGCCGACCGCGGCCGCGCCGACCAGCTCGGTCCGACCGGCCTCCTCCTCGGCCCGGGTGTGCCGGACGGTGAGCAGCACCGACATGATCGCCGCGGCGATCATCGCGGTCAGCGCGACCTCGTTGGCCACCATCGCGCCGAGCGTGTAGTCGTCCAGCCCGTAGCCGGGGCCGCTGAGCATGACCGCGGCCGGGTTGGTCATCACCTCGCCGCGGGCCTGCCGGTCGGCCGCGGTCGGGTACGTCGTCTCCAGGGCGGCCGCGGCGTAGACGGTGATCCCGGCGACGCCGAGCAGCCAGGCGGTCAGCCGCACCCGGTCCCGGCGCAGCGCGAGCCGGAGCAGCCGGCCGGTGCCGGCCAGCGGCTCGGCGCCGCGGGCGGACGGGCCGGACCGGCCCGGGACGAGCGTGGCCGCGGTCACCGGACACCCGCCTCGGCCAGCTCCTCGCCGTAGTGCCGGAGGAAGAGGTCCTCCAGGGACGGCGGCGCGGCCACCAGGCTGCGCACGCCCAGGCCGCCCAGCGTCCGTACCGCGGCGTCCAGGTCGGCGGCGTCCACCGAGAAGGTCACCCGGCCGCCCTCGGTGGCCAGGTCGTGCACGCCGGGCAGGTCGGCCAGCCCGGCCGGGTCCCGCTCGGTCACCGCGGTCACCGTGGTCCGGGTGAGGTGGCGCAGCTCGTCGAGCGTCCCGCGCTCCACCGTGCGGCCGGCCCGGATGATCGTCACCGTGTCGCAGAGCTTCTCCACCTCGGCCAGGATGTGGCTGGACAGCAGCACCGACCGGCCGGCCGCCCGGGCCTGGCGGATGCACTGGGTGAAGACCGCCTCCATCAGCGGGTCGAGCCCGGAGGTGGGCTCGTCCAGCACCAGCAGCTCCACGTCCGCGGCCAGGGCGGCGACCAGCGCGACCTTCTGCCGGTTGCCCTTGGAGTAGGTGCGGGTCTTCTTGGTCGGGTCCAGCTCGAAGCGCTCCAGCAGCTCGGCCTTCCGCTTCGGGTCGACCGGCCCGCGCAGCCGGCCGAGCAGGTCGATCGCCTCGCCGCCGGTCAGCGTCGGCCACAGCACCACCTCGCCGGGCACGTACGCCAGCCGCCGGTGCAGCGCGACCGCGCCGGCCCACGGGTCGCCGCCGAGCAGCCGGACCTCCCCGGCGTCGGCGCGCAGCAGCCCGAGCAGGATCCGGATGGTGGTGGACTTCCCGGCGCCGTTGGGGCCGAGGAAGCCGGCCACCTGGCCGGTCGGCACGGTGAGGTCGAGACCGTCGAGCGCGGTCACGCGGCCGAAGGTCTTGGTCAGGCCGTGGATCTCCACGGCCGGGGTCGGGGACATCGGGTGCCTCACAGGGGGGACGGGTCGGGGGCGGCCCACCCGGCGGTCAGGTAGGCGTCGAGCAGGTCGCGGTCGGCCAGCAGGCCGTCGGTGTAGAGCTCCAGCGCGGGCAGCGCGATCGCGTCCAGGTAGGCCCGGAGGGTGGCGCGGAAGTCGCCGTCGACCGGCGGGTGCCGGCGCAGGTGCACCAGCAGCGCGCCGATGCCGGCCTGGACCAGGAAGCGGGCCCGGGCGGCCGGATCCCGGCTCGGGCGGACCCGGCCGGCGGCCACCCCCTCGGCCAGGTAGGCCTCCGCGTCCGCGGTCAGCCGGTCCAGGAAGTCCGCGGCCAGGTCGCCGCCGGCGAGCAGCGCGTGCACCAGGTAGCCGGCCAGCGGCGCGTAGTCGTCCACCAGCGCGAGCTGGACCAGCAGGTCGCCGGGGGTGCCCCGGACGATCGTCTGCGTCTTGGCCTCGCGGACCTCCCGCAGCACGTGCTCGTCGCAGGCCGCGCGCAGCGCCTCCTTGGACCCGAAGTGGTGGATCACCAGGCCCGGGCTGACCCCGGCGTCGGCCGCGATCGCCCGCACCGGGGCGCCGAAGCCGTCGGCAGCGAACCGGCGGACCGCGGCGTCCCGGATCCGGGCCCGGGCCGTCACGTCCGACGGCGCCGGCGGCTCCGCGACTGAACGCACGTTCAGCAGATTAAACACACGTTCAGTCCAGTGTCAACGGTGCCGGCCGGCGGGCGGCGGCCACCCACCGCAAGATGGCCGAACCGACCGACCGACCCCGGCGCCCGGGTGCCGGCCGGCACCGGGCAGGGTGTCGGCATGGCGGTCCTCCGGCGGGATGCCGACGTGCTGGTGGTGGGAGCGGGCCTGGCCGGGCTGACCGCCGCCCGCCGGCTGGAGCAG
This sequence comes from uncultured Actinomycetota bacterium, assembly GCA_963849885.1. Classification (GTDB taxonomy): domain Bacteria; phylum Actinomycetota; class Actinomycetes; order Mycobacteriales; family CADCTP01; genus CADCTP01. The sequence goes on from CAWKIV010000006.1 coordinate 921,003, forward strand.
GACGGGCACGACGTGCTCGTGGTGGAGGCGCGGGACCGGGTCGGCGGGCGCACGCTGTCCGCCCCGGTCCCGGGCGCCGACCCGGACGACCCGGCCGCGGTGCTCGACCTCGGCGCCGGCTGGGTCGGGCCGACCCAGGACCGGGTGCTGGCGCTGCTCGGCGAGCTCGGGCTGGCCACCTTCCCGACGTACGGCGACGGGGACAACCTGTCCGAGCACCGCGGCCGGCTGCGCCGCTACCGGGGCACCATCCCGAAGCTGGGCGCGCTGGCGCTGGCCGACATCGGGCAGGCCCAGCTCCGGCTGGACCGGATGGCCCGGACGGTCCCGCTGGCCGAGCCGTGGACCGCCGCCCGCGCGGCCGAGTGGGACCGGACCACCTTCGCCGGCTGGATCCGGCGCAACCTGCGCACCCGCACCGGCCGGGACTTCCTGCAGATCGTGGCCGAGGCGGTCTGGGCCGCGCACCCGGCCGAGCTGTCCTTCCTGCACGTGTTGTTCTACCTGCACGCCGGCGGCGGCTTCGACTCGCTGACCAGCGTGCGCGGCGGCGCCCAGCAGGACCGGGTGGTCGGCGGCACCCAGGGCATCGCGCTGGCCGCCGCGGCGGCGCTGCGCCGGCCGCCGCTGCTGGACGCGCCGGTGCAGGCGGTCGACCGGGCCCCGGACCGGGTGACGCTGACCCTCCGGGACGGCCGCACGCTGACCGGCCGCCGGGCCGTGCTCGCGCTGGCGCCGCACCTGCTCGCGCCGGTCCGGTTCGACCCCGGGCTGCCGCCGCTGCGGCACCAGCTGCACCAGCGGATGCCGCCGGGCACGGTGATCAAGTGCTACGCGGTCTATCCCGAGCCGTTCTGGCGGCACGCCGGGCTGTCCGGGCAGGCCGCGGACCCGGCCGGGCCGGTCAAGGTCACCTTCGACGCCAGCCCGCCGGGCGGCACGCCGGGCGTGCTGCTCGGCTTCGTCGAGGGCCGGCAGGCGCGGCAGCTCGGCGCGGTGTCGCCGGAGGCCCGGCGGCAGGCGGTGCTGGACTGCCTGGTGCGCTACTTCGGCCCGGCCGCCGGCCGGCCGAGCGGCTTCGTCGAGCGGGCCTGGGCCGCCGACCCGTACGCGGGCGGCTGCTACGCCGGCTACTTCGGGCCCAACGGGTGGACCGACTACGGCCCCGTGCTGCGCCCGCCGGTCGGCCCGCTGCACTTCGCCGGCACCGAGACCGCCACCGCCTGGTTCGGCTACCTGGACGGCGCCGTACGGTCCGGCGAGACCGCCGCGGCCGAGGTCGGCGCGGCCCTTCAGGGCGAGGTCGGCGCGGCCCTTCAGGGCGAGGTCGGCGCGGCCCTTCAGGGCGAGGTCGGCGCGGCCCTTCAGGGCGACGTGTAGCGCAGCGAGAGCGAGTCGGTCGCACCGCCCCAGCGCAGCTGCAGGTGCCAGCAGCCGGGCTTCGGCAGGTCCACTCCGGACGGTCCCGGCCCCTGCGGCAGCTCGCGGCGGACCACCTCGGTGGTGCCGTCCAGCCGGGCGTCGATCACCAGCGGGGTCGGCCCGGGCGGGTAGACCCGCGGCACCCAGAGGATCTTGTTGCCGCGGTCCGGCACCGGCGGCGACAGGAGCGGTCCGAAGAGGATGGCCACGATGTCGCCCTCCGCGCCGCGGACGAACGGGACGCCGCCGGCCTCCGGGTCGGAGAAGCCGCCCCAGGCCCACTCCGGCAGCACACCGGTCTCCGGCGCCGGGCAGCCGGTCGCCGCCGGCGGCGCGGCCGCGGTGCTCGCCCCGGCGGCCGGGGGTGCGGTGCCGTCGCCGGACCGCCCGGCCAGCACCGCGGTGGACGTCCCGGCGACCAGCAGCACGGCCAGCGCCGAGCCGGCCACCGCGGTCCGCCGGCGGGCCCGGCGGCGCACCGAGCCGGCCAGGTCCGGGTCGTGCGGGGCGTGCCGGCCGAGGTCCTCGAACGCGTCGGCGAGCAGCCGGTCGACGTCGGTCATCGCGGTCCCTCCGGGAGCGTGGCGGCCGGGGCGCTGCCGGCGGCGGGCGAGGCCTGGCCGAGGGCGTCCCGCAGCCGCTGCAGGCCCCGGCTGGCGTGGGTGCGGACGGAGCCCTCGCCGCAGCGCAGCGCGGCCGCGATGGCGGCGTCGTCCCAGCCCTCGTAGTGCCGCAGCACCAGCACCGCGCGCTGCCGCGGGGACAGCGTGGCCAGCGCCCGGTGCAGCTCGTCCCGCTCGGCCACCCGGTCGCCCGGGTCGGCGCCGTCCGGCCGGTCCGGCAGCTCGCCGACCGGCTCCTCGGTGCTGCTGCGGCGCCGCCGCCAGTCCAGGAAGGAGGTGGTGACGATCCGCCGGACGTACGCGTCCGGATGGTCGGCCCGGGCCACCCACCGCCACCGCCGGTAGGCCTTGAGCAGCGCGGTCTGGACCAGGTCCTGGGCCCGGTGCGGGTCCCCGGTCAGCACGTACGCGAACCGCTCCAGCGCCGGACCGCGCGCCGCGACGTACTCGGAGAAGTCCACGTCACCTCCACCCTCCCGCTGATTCTCCGACGCAGTGGGTGGTCCCGGTTGTTGAGACGGCGCCGCGGATCGGCCGATCGGCGGGGTCGCCGCCCGTCCGGATGCGGTCAGCCGCATACTTGGCGCCCGGGACGGCGCAGCAGCGCCGTCCGGGGGCGAGGAGGGAGGGTCCGGACGATGGTGTCGTCCCGGGACCGGTCGGGCGCCGCCTGGTCCTCCGTGCTCTCCGACCGGGAGTTCGCGACGCTCTGGCTGGCGTACGCGCTGTCGCTGGCCGGCGACCAGCTGGCCCGGGTCGCGCTGGCGGTGCTGGTCTTCGACGCCACCGGCTCCCCCGCCGCCACCGCGCTGGCGTACGCGGTGACCTTCCTGCCCTGGCTGGTCGGCGGCCCGCTGCTGGCCGGGCTCGGCGACCGCTACCCGCGCCGGACCGTGCTGGTCGTCTGCGACGTGCTGGCCGCGGCGCTGCTCGCCGTGATGGCGCTGCCGCAGGTCGGCCTGGTGGCCCTGGCGATGCTGCTCTTCCTGGTGGTCACGCTGGCCGCGCCGTTCAGCTCGGCCCGCGCGGCCCTGGTCCGCGACATCTTCCCGGACGACGACCGGTACGCCGCGGCGACCGCGCTGGGCGCGGTGACGGTCCAGCTGGCCCAGGTCGCCGGCTTCGTCGCCGGCGGCGTGCTGGTCGCCGTGCTGGGGCCGCGGCAGGCGCTCCTGGTCGACGCGGTCACCTTCGCGCTGTCCGCCCTGCTGGTGCGGCTCGGGGTCCGGCGGCGGGCCGCGGCGGCGGCCGGGGCCGGCCGGCGGCACTGGGCCGACGTCCGGGCCGGCGCCCGGCTCGTCTTCGGCGACCCCACGCTGCGGGTGCTCACGCTCTTCGCCTGGCTGGCCGCCTTCCACGTCCACTCGGTGCCGTCCGGGGTGGTGGTGCCGTACGCGGCCGAGCACGGCGGCGGACCGCTGGCCGTGGGCCTGCTGCTGGCCGCCGCGGGACTGGGCAGCGGGGTGGCCATGGTCGGGCTGAGCCTCCTGCCGGGACCGCGCCGGCTGCGGCTGATGGCGCCGCTGGCCGTCCTGGCCGCCGCCCCGCTGGTGCTCTGCCTGCTCGATCCGCCGCTGCCCGTGGTCGGCGTGCTCTGGCTGCTCGCCGGGCTGGGCACCGGCTACCAGCTGGCCGCGAACGTGGCCTTCGTGTCCGCGGTGCCGGCCGACCGGCGGGCCCAGGCCTTCGGCATGGTCAGCGCCGGGCTGGCCGCCGGGCAGGGCCTCGGGGTGGTGGCCGGCGGGCTGCTGGCCGAGATCGTCGACCCCGCCGTGGTGGTCGGCGCCGCCGGCGTGGCCGGGCTGGTCGCGGTGCTCGCGCTGCTGGCCACCCCGTCCGCCCGGCTGGCCACGGCCGGCTCCTAGGCGGTCACCAGCCGGGGTCGGTGCGCCGGTGCTGGCGCAGCGGGATCACGTCGGCGGCCGGGGCCAGCTCGGCGCCGTTCGCGGCCAGCCGCATCGCCGCCCGCGCCTTGACCGCGAGCATCGGCGGCAGGCAGTGGTCGCCCTGCCCGGCGTGGCCGCCGAGGTTGCGCACCGCGGCCGCGTGCGCGGCGGTCCGCACGCCCACCGCGATCGCCCGCAGGTCGTAGCTCTGCGCGATCTCGATCGCGGTCCGCACGATGGTGCGCGCCTGCGGGGAGGTGAGCATCCCCTCCACGAACTGCGGGGCGATCTTGAGGTCGGTCGCCGGCACCCGCAGCAGCCGGGTGAGCGAGCTGTGGCCGGTGCCGAAGTCGTCCACGGCCACCCGCACGCCGAGCACCCGCAGGTCCTCCAGCACCACGTCGACGGTGTCGATCGGGCTCAGCGCGGAGGACTCGGTCAGCTCCAGCATCAGCCGCTCCGGGCTGAGCCGGGCCCGGGCCAGCGCGGCGGCCACCCGGCCGGGCAGCTCCCGGTCCAGCAGCGAGCGGGCGGACAGGTTGACCGCCACCGGCACGTCGAGGTCGAGCGCCGACCACTCCCGGCACTCGGCCAGCGCCTCCCGCAGCAGCCAGTCCGTGTACGCCGGGAGCAGGCTGGAGGACTCCAGCACGGGCAGGAACTCCCGCGGCGGCAGCAGCCCGCGGGTCGGGTGCCGCCAGTGCACCAGCGCCTCGGCGGCGACCGGCGCCCCGGTGTTGAGGTCGACCATCGGCTGGTAGTGCAGCACCAGCTGGCCCTCGGTCAGCCCGGTCCGCAGCTCCGCGCTGAGCAGCAGCGAGCCGGGCCCGGTGGCGTCCTGGGCCGGCTGGTAGAACTCCACGCCGGTGCCCACCCGGGCGGCCCGCTCCAGCGCCACGCTGGCCTGCCGCAGCAGCTCGCCGGCGCTGGCCGGCTGGTCCGGCCCGGCGTAGGCGATGCCGGCGGTGCCGGTCATGCTCACCGTCGCGGCGTCCAGCCGGAGCGGGGTGGCCAGCGCCTCCAGCAGCGCCCGGGCCCGCTCGGCCACGTCGGCCGGGTCGTTCGCCTCGTGCAGGAAGACCGCGAACTGGTCGCCGTCCAGCCGGGCCACCAGCTCGCCCAGCAAGCCGGTCTCGACCAGGTGGCTGGCCGCGTGCCGGAGCAGCGTGTCCCGGGCGGCGTGCCCGAGGGTGGCGGCCACCTCGTCGAAGTGGTCCGGCCGGATCAGCACCAGCGCCACCGCGGGCAGCGGGTCGACCGCGGTGTCCAGGTGGTTGTCCACCCGGCGCTGCAGCAGCTGCCGGTTGGGCAGCCGGGTCAGCGGGTCGTGGCTCGCCTCGTACGCCCGCAGCTCGGCCAGCTGCGCGGTCCGGGCGTGCGCCCTGGCGGTCTGCAGCGCGGTGTGGGTGGCCGCGGCCAGCGTGCGGAGCGCGTCCCGCTCCCGCTCCACCAGCCGGATGTAGGGCGACAGGTAGACCCGCACCTCGCCCAGGGACGCCTCGCCGTCGGCGTCCAGCGGCACGCTGGCGGCCAGCTGCTCGGTGGCTCCGGTGGCCGCGTTGCTGCCGTCGGCCCGGTGCCGGTGGAGGGTCGGGCCACCGGTGTCGCCACTGTGGAGGGCGATCTCCACCACGGCGGCGGCGAGCAGCTCGACCGCGGCCGCGGCGGACCGGCGGACGACTTCCTGCTCGTCGAGCGAGGAGAGGCTGCGCACCGCCTCGGCCAACCGGCGGCCGGCCTCCCGCTCGGCCCGGCCGCGCTGGCGGACCAGGTAGGCCTGGTAGAGCAGCAGCGCCCCGACCGGCAGGACGAGCAGCAGCCGCAGGTCGACGCGGGCCAGCAGCAGGCCGGCCGCGGTCAGCGCCAGGTTGCCGACCATGGTGACCGCCTGGGTGCCCGCGTTGGCCGACCACACCGCCGCGGTCGAGGTGCCCTGGGCCATCCCCACCACGACCATGGTGAGCCCGTTGCCGACGACGTCGAAGATGACGCCGGCGACCAGCAGCCCGACCAGGCCGGCGGTGGTCCCGGGGTCGAAGCCGGAGCCGGCGAGCGCCACGGCGCCCACCCCGACGAACGCGGCCAGCGCGCAGCGCGCGCTGTTGAACAGCAGCTTGATCGCCGGCTGCCGGATCACTCCCGCGGCCAGCGCCATGCCGACCCCGGCCACCATCGGCGCCCAGGGTGGCGGCACCAGCAGCAGGGTGAGGATCAGCGCGACGTCCAGCGGCAGGTAGGCCGCCAGGCGGTCCGGTCCGAACCGAACGGTGAAGCGCAGCAGGGCGGCGCCGACGAACAGCCCGGTCGCGGCCAGCCCGAGCAACGGCAGACCGTCGGACTCGCCCTGGAGGATGGCGACGAGCGGCCACCCCACGGCGAGGACACCGGCGGCGGCGACGAGCACGGCGACGAGCACGCGCAGCTTGCCGACGTGCCGTGACTCGTCCATGTCGCGCCGGTTCCCCTCGACTGGGCGATCCTAAGCTAGCGGATTCGACTCGATCGATAACCCGTTGTGGGGATCCCGTCCACGGCGGGGAAGCGCCGGCGGCGGAGAGTGCCGGGACGCTTCCCCGCCGTGGGGGTCGCGGGACGTCGGCTGGCGCGTGTCGGCTAGATCCAGATCATCATGCTCGCTCCCGCCGGCGTGAGCGGGAGCTCCCTCCCTCCGGCCCTCGTCGTTGGGCCGGTCGCCGGGAGCGATTGCTGTCCGCGCAGCGCTAGCGGACAGTGACCGGATCGGCGACCGGATGCTGCTCGGAGCCTGCCACCGACACCGGCTCACGATGCCGCCGACAGCCCCGTGGCCCCGACCTTCAGTGTCGTGGCTGGCGGCAACTAAGGGCACCCTGTGTTCGTGCCACTCCGTCACGCTCAGTTATCAGTTATGTGTACCTGCAACTGCTGGTCGCCCGGTCGGGCGTACCCGACAATCACCACAGGAGAGGAGCTGGTCATGGTGGACGGCCGGCGCGGCGGAACGGGTTTCGACGGCGCCCGCCTGCGCGCCCTGCGGCACCGGGCCAACCTCTCCCAGCAGGCCCTCGGCGCCCGCATCGGCGCCGACGGCACGGTGATCGCCAACTACGAGAACGGGCGGGCCGCACCGCGGGTCGACCGCCTCGGCCAGCTCGCGCTGGCGCTCGGCGCGTCCCCCGCCGACCTGCTGCCCGAGAACCACGAGCTGGACTCGCTGGAGGGGCTGCGGGTGCAGGCCGGGATGCGGCAGGCGGACGTCGCCGGGCGGGCCGGGATGACCCGGGCCAAGTACGCGGCGATCGAGCGCGGGCAGACCGCCACCCTCAGCCCGGCGGACGCGGACACGCTGGCCCGGATCCTCGGCGTCGACGTCGACGAGGTCATCGCCGCGCAGTCGGTCACCCGGGCCGCGTACCTGGAACGCATCCCCCGGTGAATTCCGTCCGGCGGGATCGGGAGAAATTGTCCGGTGCCATCCCGGAACGGATCGACTAGTCTCGGCACAGCCCGTTAGGGAGACTTTCGCCCTGTCCTCGCGAGCCCCTGCACGAGCGCCGATCGCGTCACTCCGCGTCGCGATGGCGACTCCCGGTGAGGACTTTCTCGCGTGACAGAGATCTCGACGGTGCACGGCCCGGTGCGTGAGGGCAGCACGCTGACCTGGTCCCGGCGGTACGCCGAGGCCGAGCTCCGGGAGTACGACGAGCTGGTCGGCCGCCCGGCCGACGGCGCCGGCCTGCTGCCGGACCTGCTGGTCATCGCCCCGCTGACCAAGCTCGGCGGCGACCTCGACTACCTGTCCCGGTCGATGACGTGGCGCCACCACCGCCCGGTGCGGGCGGACGAGGAGCTGACCGCCGAGCTGCACGTGACCCGGCTGGCCCGGCAGGGCGAGGTGGTCAAGATCGCGTTCGAGGCGCGGATCCGCTGCGGCGACGAGGTGGTGCTCAGCGGCACCAGCCGCGGGGTCGTGCTCGGTGCCTGACCCGGCGGAGAGGGGAGCGGCGATGACGGCGGTCGCGGACGTGGTGGCGGGAGCCGAGCTGACCAGCCGGCGCACCGTCAGCCCCGAGGACGTCGCGGCGGTCGCCCGGATCACCGGCGACGAGGGCATGCACCACGTCTCCGGGCTGGCCGGCCGGCAGGTGGCGCAGGGCCTGCTCACCGTCGCCTTCGCGCCGCTGCTGAAGACGGAGGCGGGCTTCCGGCTGGACACCGCCGAGGTCACCTTCCTGGCGCCGGTCTTCGTCGGCGACACGGTCGCCTGCACGGTCACCGTCGGCAGCCGGGACGGCGACACGGTGGCCTTCACGCTGCGGATCGCCAACCAGGACGGCGCCGAGGTCGCCGTCGGGCAGGGCACCGGCACGATCGCCCCCGCCCCGGCTCCCGGCGCCGGCGCCGGTCCGTCGGCCGGCGACCCGCCGCGGCTGCTCACCGCCGAGGTGCTCGCCGACCCCTACCCGACGTACGCGGAGCTGCAGCGCACCCGCCCGGTCTACTGGGCCGACGAGCTGCACGGCTGGGTGGTCACCGGCTACGACGACGTGTACGGGGCGCTCCGCGACCACGGCCGGTTCTCCTCCGACCGGATCGACCGGCTGCTCGGCAGCCGGGTGCCGCCGGAGGCGCTGAAGATCATCGCGCCGTTCGTCGCGCTGGCCTCCCGGTGGATGTGGATGGTCGACCCGCCGGACCACACCCGGGTGCGCCGCACCTTCAACCACGGCTTCACCCCGCGGGCGGTGCGCCGGCTGCGGCCGCTGGTCGAGGAGACCGTCGGCGACCTGCTCGACGCCGTCGCCGACCGGGGCTCGATGGACCTCATCGCCGACTTCGCCTACCCGCTGCCGGCCACCGTGCTGGCCGACGTCTACGGCATCCCCCGGGCCGACGCGCCGCTGCTCAAGGAGTGGTCGGACGCGATGAAGGTGTTCATCGGCGGCACCCCGGACCTGGCCGCGATGGCCGGCCCGGCCGCGGACAGCATGCGCGAGATGATGGCCTACTTCACCGCCGTCATCGCCGACCGGCGCGGCAACCCGCGCGACGACCTGGTGTCCGCGCTGGTGCACGCGGACGAGGCCGAGCCGCTGGACCCGGACAGCCTCTGCGCCAACCTGGTGCTGGTGCTCGCGGCGTCGTACGCGACCACCCAGGACATGATCGGCAACGGCATGCTCGGGCTGCTCCGGCAGCGGGCCGAGTGGCACCGGCTGCAGGGCGAGCCGGCGCTGCTGCCCGGCGCCATCGACGAGGTGCTCCGCTACGACGGCCCGGTCCAGCTGACCCACCGGGTGGCCACCGAGGACATCGACCTGCACGGCACCCGGATCGCCCGGGGCGACCTGGTCTACCTGATGCGGGCGGCGGCCAACCGGGACCCGCACCGGTTCCCGGACCCGGACCGGATCGACGTCGGCCGGCAGGACACCGGGCACGTCGCCTTCGGCGCCGGCATCCACTACTGCATCGGCGCCGCGCTGGCCCGGGTCGAGGGCGTCGCCACCCTGCAGGCGCTGCTGCGCCGGATGCCGGCGATCGAGCTGGACCCGGCCGCGCCGGCCGCGTACCGGGCGGACAGCCTGCAGTTCCGCGGCCTGCGCACGCTGCCCGTCGTCTTCCCCGCCGCGGCGGCGCCATGACCGCGGCCGCCACCGTCACCGCGCTGCTGGACCGGGCCGCCGCCGACTTCCCGGCCGCGGCGGTCGGCTTCCCGCAGGACGGGACCCGGCTGCCGCTGGGCCGGCTGGCCGGGTCGGCCGCGGCGGTGGCCGGCGGGCTGGCCCGGCTGGGCACCGGGCCGGGCCGGCGGGTCGGCGTGCTCTTCGGCACCGAGCCGGACTTCCTGCCGGCGCTGTTCGGGATCCTGCGCACCGGCGCCGCGGTCTGCCCGCTGCCGCTGCCGACCACCGCCCGCGACCTGCCGGCGTACCTGGACCGGCTGACCGGCATCGTGACCGCGGCCGGGCTGACCCACGTGGTGGTGTCCGACCGGCTCGGCGAGCTGGAGGCGCCGCTGGCCGCCGCGCTCGGCGTGCCGCTGCTGCACCCGGCCGAGCTGGCCGGCGCCGGCGGACCCGCGCCGGCCGACCGGGCCGACCCGGAGGACCCGGCGATCCTGCAGTTCACCTCGGGCAGCACCGCCGCGCCGAAGGGCGTGGTGCTGCCGCACCGGGCGGTGGTCGCCGGCCTGGACGCGATCAACCGCGGCGCCGGGATGGACCGGGAGCGCGACTCGGGCGCGGTCTGGCTGCCGCTCTACCACGACATGGGGCTGTTCGGGACGCTCGCCGCGGTGTCGATCGGGATGCCGGTCGACCTGTGGTCGCCGGCCTACTTCGTCCGGCACCCGGACCGCTGGCTGGCCGCGGTGGCGGCGGCCGGGCACACCGTCTGCCCGCTGCCCAACTTCGCGTACGACCAGCTGGTCGACTCGGTCCCGGCGGCGGAGATGGCCCGGCTCGACCTGAGCCGGTGGCGGGTCGCCTTCAACGGCGCCGAGATGGTGTCGGTGGAGTCGGTCGAGGCGTTCCTCGCGCACGCCGCGCCGGCCGGCTTCCGCCCGGAGGCCATGTTCCCGGTGTACGGGCTGGCCGAGGCCACGCTGGCGGTGACCTTCCCGCCGCTGGGCCGGCCGCCGCGGGCGGACTGGGTGGACCGGGAGCTGCTGGCCGGCACCGGCCGGGCGAAGCCGGTGGGCCGGGACGCGCCCGGCGCCCGCGGGGTGATGGGTCTCGGCCACCCGGTGCCCGGGATGGCGGTGCGGGTGGCCGACCCGGAGACCGGCGCGGAGCGACCGGACCGCGAGGTCGGCGAGGTGCAGGCCCGGGGCGCGTCGGTGACCACCGGCTACCTCGGCGGCGGCGCCGACCTCTTCACCGCCGACGGCTGGCTGCGCACCGGCGACCTCGGCTACCTGGTGGCCGGCGAGCTGCACCTGACCGGCCGGATCAAGGACATGATGATCGTCCGCGGGGAAAACCACTACCCCGAGGACGTGGAGAGCGCGGCCCGCGGCGCCGGTGGCGTCTACAAGCGACGGTGCGTCGCCTTCGTGGCCGGGGCCGCGGCCGAGCGGATGGTGCTGGTGGCCGAGACGCCGGTGGCCGACCCGGCCGACCGGCGGCGGCTGGCGGCCGAGCTGCGCAGCCGGGTCGGCGCGGCCACCGGCCTGGCCGACCTGGACGTGCACCTGCTGCCGCCGCGCTCCATCCCCCGCACCAGCAGCGGCAAGCTGCGCCGGCAGGCGACCCGGGAGCTGGTGGCCCCCGGCCGCTGAGCTTCGACGAGGAGGAACCGCATGCACAGCACCGACGTCTTCGGCCACTACGAGCGCAACCACTGGCGCCTGTCCGATGTGGACTTCGGCGCGATCCGCCGGGACCTGGTGCGCCCGGAGTACGTCACCATGGCCCGCAGCTCGGTGATGGGCGAGTCCAACGTGGTCGCCGCGGTGCACGGCTTCCTCAACGAGTTCGTGGACGACTACGACTTCTCCAGCTTCGCGGTGGTCTGGGGCTACCAGGAGGTGCAGCACCACAACGCCTTCCGGGCCTGGCTGCGGGAGCTGGACGCGGACGTCGACGACGCGCCGGTGGAGGCGATGCGGGAGCCGTACGCGCCGGGCACCACGCCGAGCGCCACCCTGGCCACCAACATCATCTCCGAGCTGACCGTCAACCACGTCTACAAGAGCCTGGCCCGCTACGTCGAGGAGCCGGTGCTGCGGGAGCTGATGTCCAACGCCAGCCGGGACGAGGCCGCGCACGCCCGCGAGTTCATCCACTACTGCCGGGAGCGGCTGCGCCGGCACCCCGACGAGCTCACCTCGGTGCTGGAGACGCTGTACGTCTACACCGCGGACACCCGGATCAAGCACCCGGTGAGCATGTTCAAGGACAACCTGGCCGAGCTGCAGGACCACGAGACCATCGACACCGGCTTCGAGCTCTTCCTGGAGCGGGTGGCCGACGCCGGGGAGCTGGCGGAGCTGCAGGCGAAGATCCGCAAGACCTTCGCCGGGCTGACCGACCTGGACCTGTCCAGCAACTCGCGGGTGCGGCGGGCGCTGGCCGAGCAGCTGGCATGACACCGAGCGAGGGCGAGGGCTCGCAGCCCTCGCGGACACAGCGCACCCCGATCAGCCCGCCCTGGCTGGTGCTCCCGGACTACCAGTGCTTCGGCTGCTCCCCGCACAACCCGACCGGGCTGCGGCTGCGCTTCTTCGACACCGCGGACGGCGGGCTGGAGACGCCGCTGGCCTTCGGCCGCGGGCACGAGTCGTACCCCGGCGTGGTGCACGGCGGCATCGTGGCCACCGTCTGCGACGAGATCATGGGCAACCTGCTGGTGCTGCGCACCGGCGTCACGCACTTCACGGTCACGCTGCGGACCCGCTTCCTGACCCCGCTGGCGGTCGGCGCGGCGTACCGGTGCGTGGCCGGGCTCCGGCCGGGGCCGGGTCCGGCCGGCCAGCGGCAGGCGACGGCCGAGGTGCTGGACGGCACCGGCGCCACCGTCGCGTCCGCCTCCGGCACCTACCAGCCGGCCTCGGCGGACGCCTCCCGGCAGCACCTCGCGCTGTCCGAGGAGGACCGGCTGCTGCTGGACGAGGCGATGTCCACTGTGTCCACTGCGTCCCCTGGAGGGGAAGACCACACGAGCGGGAGGGACCGCGGATGACCAGTCGGCAGGAGATCGTGGAGCAGGTCACGGCGATCGCGGCGAAGGAGACCGGCATCCCGGTCGAGGAGCTGAGCCCGGACCTCGACCTGCGCCAGGTGGAGGGCGTCGACTCGGTGAAGGTGCTGCGGGTGGTGGCCCGGATCGAGCGCGACCACGACATCGAGCTGTCCGACGAGCAGGTCTTCTCCTTCGCCTCGGTGTCCGACGTCGCCGACGCCGTGCTGGCGGCGCTGCGGACGGCGGACGCGGCCCCGTGACGACCGCTCCCGGGGCGCCACCGCCGACACCAACCAGCACTACGACCAGGACCCGCGGATCTTCACCCTGTTCCTGGACGAGTCGCACAAGTACAGCTCGGCGCTGTACGGCTCCCCGGACGAGTCGCTGGACGCCGCGCAGCGCCGCAAGCTGCACTTCGTGGCCGACCGGCTCGGCCTGCGCGGCGGCGAGCGGCTGCTGGACATCGGCTGCGGCTGGGGGTCGCTGATCCTGTTCATGGCGGCCGAGTACGGCTGCCGCACGGTCGGCATCAGCCCGGCGCCCCGGCAGCACGAGCACATCGCGGCCCGGGCGGCCGAGCGCGGGCTGACCGACCGGGTGCGGACGCTGGTCGGCCACGTCGAGGAGCTGGAGCTGCCGGCCGGTGGCTTCGACGCGGTCACCATGCTCGGCTCGATCGTGCACATGCCCGACCTGGACGGGGTCTTCGCCACCTGCCGGCGGGTGCTGCGCCGCGGCGGCCGGCTCTACGTGTCGGAGAGCTGCTTCCGCAACGAGGCGGCCCGGGAGCGCTTCGGCGACCGCAGCGGCACCGCGTACGTCCGGGACGCCATCTTCGGCTGGGGGGACATGCGGCCGCTGTCCCGGCTGGTCAGGGCGGCCGAGGACGCCGGCTTCTCGCTGGTCGCGCTCGACGACCTGACCGACCACTACCGCCGCACGATCGAGGACTGGGTGTCCAACGTGGACCGCAACGCGGACCGGCTGGACGCGGTCGAGCCCGGCCTGGCCGACCGGCTGCGCCGCTACCTGCACACCGCGAACGCCGGCTGGGGCTACACCACCAAGCACTACGCGCTCACCTGCCAGCGGAGCCGATGATGACGACGGACGGTCAGGTGCACGGCCCGCTGCTGCCGCCGGCGGAGATGGACGCGGCGGTGGCGGCCTTCCTGCGCTCCTCCCCGCCGCAGCGGCGGTGGAACGTGGAGACCGACATCGACTACGCCGCCGCCGACGCCGGCCGGCTGACCGAGGGCGAGCGGTCCGCGGTCCGCTTCGTCAGCCTGATCGAGGACCACCTGCCCGGCTACTTCGCCCTCTACCGCCGGCACTTCCCGGTCGACGACACGGTGGACCGGCCGACGTACGTGCACAACCGCGAGCTCTACCACTTCACCGTGCGGTGGGCCGACGAGGAGGACTCGCACGCGCTGGCGCTGACCCGCTACCAGGTCGCGGCCGGGCTGGCCGGCTTCGACGCGGTGCGGGACGAGCTCGCCGAGGAGGGCCGCAAGGAGTTCCGGCTGCCGTACGGGCAGGCGGTGCAGTTCTTCACCTACCCGCTGGTCCAGGAGAAGGCGACCCAGCTCTACTACCAGCACCTCCGGCAGGTGGTCGGCGACCCGGTGCTGGCCGGGCTGCTCGGCCGGCTCAGCCGGGACGAGGCCCGGCACTTCACCTTCTTCGCCGACGTGGTCAGCCGCTACCTGCGCCGGTACGGCGACGCGGTGGTGGAGCCGATCCGCGAGGTGGTGGCCGACTTCCGGATGCCGCTCGCGGACACCCTGCGCGGCTACTGGCGGTGGGCGCTGAAGATCGCCGACACCGCCGCGTACGACCACACCGAGGCGTACGACGCGCTGGTGCAGGTGGTGGAGCGGGCGGTGGACGCGCGCACCGACCGGGTGGACGAGCTGCTCCGCTTCGTCCGGGCCTGCGCGGCGGCCTGACCCCGGACTGATGTCGCAAACTGCGGTTTAGTAGTCAACCTTGGTGCCACTGGCCCGCGCCAGCAGCCGACGGGGAAGAGGTGGCGCCCGTACGGGCGGGCTGGGCGCTGGTCGGCGACGCCGGCTACCAAGGACCCGGTCACCGCGCTGGGCATGTCGGACGCGTTCCGGGACACCGAGCTGCTGGTCGAGGCGCTGGACGAGGCGCTGTCGGGCCGCCGGGGCGAGGACGAGGCGCTGGCCGGCTACGAGCGGCGGCGCAACGAGGCGGCCAGCCGCTCTACGACACACCGTGGAGCAGGCCCACTTCCGGCCGCTGCCGCCGGAGCGCGTCGTGCTGCTGCGGGCGCTGCAGCACGACGAGGTCAACCGGACCCGCTTCTTCGGCGTGCTCGCCGGCAGCGTGCCGCTGGCCGACTTCTACGCCGACCCGCTCGGCCGCGGCGCCGCCACCCCGGCCGGGGCGGCCGCCGGCTGACCCGGTCGGTCAGCCGGACGCGGGTGTCCAGGCCGGGTCGCGGCCGGCCAGGCCGAGCGCCCGGTGCAGCGGCGGCGCGTCCGCCGGCACCGGCACCACCGGGCCGAACAGGCCCTCCCGGCCGGCCGCGTTCTCCGGCTTGGCCGTCTCGGTGGTGAAGTCCAGCACCGCGGCGGTGCTGGCCGGGTCGCAGCGGAACTCCTGGCCGGTGGCCCGGGCCAGGTCCCAGCCGTGCAGCACCAGCTCGTCCAGCGCGACCGTGCCCATCGCCGCGGCCGGCATCGTCACGCCGCCGGCCTCGGTCATGCCCTCCCACGCGGCCGGCTCCCGCCAGGCCGCGGCCAGCTCGTCCAGCCGGCGGGGCAGCTCGTCACGCCAGCCCGGGTCGAGGTCGTCCGCGCTGGACGACGGCGGCCGTGACCCGCCCTCCGGCGGCGTCTTGCGAGCCGCCCAGGTGAAGGCCAGCGTGAGCCCCATCAGGTGGTCCAGCAGCTGGGCCAGCGGGATGTCGGACGGGGTCGGCCGGCCCAGGTCGTCCGGCACGCCGTCGAGCAGCCGGGCCACCTCCCGGGCGGCCGGGTGCAGGTCGAGCACAGCAGCCTCCTACCGGGGCTCGTCGAGGAGCTGGAGCAGGTAGCTGCCGTAGCCGCTCTTGAGCAGCGGCTCGGCCAGCTTCTCCAGCTGGGAGTCGTCGATCAGGCCGGCCCGCCAGGCCACCTCCTCGACGCAGCCGATCTTGAGGCCCTGCCGGTGCTCGACCAGCCGGACGAACTCGGCCGCCTGCAGCAGCCCGTCGTACGTCCCGGCGTCCAGCCAGGCGGTGCCCCGGTCCAGCGCGGAGACGTGCAGCTCGCCCATCCCCAGGTACGCCTCGTTGACCGCGGTGATCTCCAGCTCGCCGCGGGCGCTCGGGGTGACCTGGCGGGCGATGCCGGGCGCCCGGTTGTCGTAGAAGTAGAGCCCGGGCACCGCGTACGGCGACTTCGGCACCGCCGGCTTCTCCTCGATGGACAGCGCCCGGCCGGTCTCGTCGAACTCGACGACGCCGTAGCCGGTGGTGTCCGCGACCCGGTGCGCGAAGATGCGGGCGCCCTCCACCTCGGTCAGCTCGCCGAGGTGCCGGCCGAGCCCGACGCCGTAGAAGAGGTTGTCGCCGAGGATGAGGGCGATCGCGTCGTCGCCGGTGAAGTCCTCGCCGATGATCAGCGCCTGGGCCAGGCCGGCCGGCCGCTCCTGCACCGCGTAGTCCAGCCGCAGGCCCCACTGGGCGCCGTCGCCGAGCAGCTGCCGGTATTGCCCCTGGTCGGCCGGCGTGGTGATGATCAGGATCTCCCGCAGCCCGGCCATGATCAGCGTGGACAGCGGGTAGTAGATCATCGGCTTGTCGTAGACCGGCAGCAGCTGCTTGCTCACCGCCCGGGTGATCGGCCAGAGCCGGGTGCCGCTGCCGCCGGAGAGCACGATGCCACGCATGGCGGCGCAGTCTACCGCCGGCCCGGTCCCGCCCCGGCCGGGCGAGCCTGGCCGCCGCCCAGCCCGGACTGTACGGTCGAGGCGTGCTTCAGGTGCCGGTGGTGCACCCGGACCGGGGCCGCCGGTGACCGGGCACGGGCATGTCCACGCGCCCGGTCCCGACCCGGCGGCGGACCGGCGCCGGCTGCTGCTCGTCCTGCTGATCACCGCGGCGGTGCTGGTCGCCGAGGTGGTCGGCGCGGCGCTGTCCGGCAGCCTGGCGCTGCTCGCCGACGCCGGCCACATGCTCACCGACACCGCCGGCCTGCTGATCGCCTACCTCGCCGCCACCCTGGCCACCCGCCCGGCCAGCGGCCGGCGGACCTGGGGCTACCAGCGGGCCGAGGTGCTCGCGGCCACCCTGCAGGCGGCGATCCTGCTCGCGGTCGGCGTCTACGTGCTGGTCGAGGGCATCCGCCGGCTGGCCGAGCCGCCGGAGGTGTCCGGCACCGCGATGCTGGTCTTCGGCGCGATCGGGCTGGCCGGCAACCTGGTCGGGATCGGCCTGCTGCTCCGGTCCCGGCACCACAGCCTCAACCTCAGGGCCGCGTTCCTCGAGGTGGTCAACGACGCCCTCGGCTCGGTCGCGGTGCTGGTCGCCGCGCTGGTCATCACGCTGACCGGCTGGCAGCGGGCGGACGCGGTGGTGTCCATCCTGATCGGGCTGCTCATCCTGCCGCGCACCGTGGTGCTGTTGCGGGAGACGACCGACGTGCTGCTGGAGAGCGCCCCCCGCGAGCTCGACCTGGGCCAGGTCCGCGCCCACCTGCTCTCCGTCGAGCACGTGCGCGCGGTGCACGACCTGCACGCCACCCGGATCGCCAGCCAGCTGCCGGTGCTGACCGCGCACGTGGTGGTGGACGACTCGTGCTTCACCGACGGGCACGCCCCGCAGATGCTCGACCAGCTGCAGAGCTGCCTGGCCAGCCACTTCCCGGTGTCGATCGAGCACTCCACCTTCCAGCTGGAGCCGGCCAGCCACGCCGACCACGAGCACGCCGCGCA
Organism: uncultured Actinomycetota bacterium; assembly: GCA_963849885.1. Lineage (GTDB taxonomy): Bacteria > Actinomycetota > Actinomycetes > Mycobacteriales > CADCTP01 > CADCTP01. Next base: position 938,548 of record CAWKIV010000006.1, read on the forward strand.
CCCCTGACCGGGTGTGTCCGCAGTGGACGGCGTCCGCCGCTATCTCGCCGACCTCGTCGCCGCCGCCCGCGGCGTGCTCGGCGACGACCTGGTCGGCGCGTACGCGGCCGGCTCGCTCGCGCTGGCCGCGTACGTCCCCGGCCGCAGCGACGTCGACGTGGCCCTGGTCAGCGCCGGTGCGCTGGACCTCGACCGCAAGCGCGCGCTGGTCGCCCGGCTCCGGCACGAGGCGCTGCCGTGTCCGGCCCGAGGGCTGGAGCTGGTGGCCTACCGGCGCGACGTCGCGGCCTCCGGCACCCCGGAGCCGGGCTACGAGGTGGAGCTGAACGGCGGGGCGCGGATGCCCTTCCTGGCCACCTACGACCCGGCGGACCGGCCGGCCGCGGACGGCCGCTTCTGGTACGGGCTGGACCGCAGCATCCTGCACCAGAGCGGCCGCGTCCTGCTCGGCCCGCCCGCGCCGCAGGTCTTCGCCGACCTGACGCCGGCCGACCTGCGCCGGCTGCTGGTCGACGCCCTCACCTGGTGGATGGCCGTCCCGACCCCGGCCGGCGACGAGCCGGCGCCCGGCGCGGAGGACGCCGTGCTCGGCGCCTGCCGCTCGCTGGTCCGGGTCCGGGACGGCGTCTGGCTGTCCAAGGCCGCCGCCGGCGAGCGGCTCGTCGCCGCCGGCGACCCGGCCGCCCCGCTGCTCACCCAGGCCCTCGTGGCCCGGCGCGGCGGCACCCCGCCGAGCGGCCCGGCGGCCCGGGCCTTCCAGGCCCGGGTCCGCGCCGAGATCGCCCGCGGTTAGGTCTCGCGGGGACGGAGCCGCCGAGAGCCGGGCCCGGCTGGGACGAGCCGGACCCGGCATCCGCGGCCCCGGTCAGGACACCGAGACCACACCCTTCGGCGTGCCCAGCCCGGTCGGCCCGTCGTAGCCGGGCAGGCCGGTGCACAGGTAGTCCCGCCGCAGTAGCCGTTGGAGCCGCCGACCACGTCCCGCAGCGTGCCCGGGCGGGCGTAGAACCGCCGGGCGGTGCCGTACCGGGACGGGTCCGGGCCGAGCGCGACGACGCCGGCCACGAACGGGTTCGCCGCGCTGGTGCCGCCGATCACCAGCCAGCCGGCCGCTGGGCGCTACAAGGTTGGCATCACCCGGCGCGGCTGGCCGAACCCGGACCCTCGGCGCAGGCGGACACCCCGACCGTCGGACCGGGCCGTACGGTGTGCGGTTCGGCGCTCAGTCCCGGCCCTGCCAGGTGGCGATGTCCACCTCGTTGCCCTCGGCGTCCGCGAGCGCCCACCAGGACGGCGCGTTGGCGTCGCTGACCAGCCGGCCGCCGGCGGCGAGCGCGGCCGCGACCCGGGCCTCGGCCTGGTCGTGCGGCAGCGACAGGTCGACGTGGATGCGGTTGCGCTGCGGCCGCGGCGCGTCCATGTCCTGGAACCACAGCGCCGGCCCGCGGGCGTGCGGGTCGACCAGGTCCTCGTCGCCGACCGGCAGGTAGCCGAGCACCGCCCGCCAGAACGGCATGACGTCCGCGCTGACCAGCGCGTCGATCGTGAGCTGCAGGTGCTGCAGGACCGCCGGGTCGGCCGGCACGCCCTGCTCCCGGGCCGCCACCGAGATCCGCCGGGCCAGCTCGACGTCGCGGGCGGTCAGCCCGCGCCCGGCCTGCCGCAGCCGCACCGTCACCCCGTCCGGCCGCAGGTCGACGTCCGGGTAGTGGTCCACCTCCCGCGCCGCCGCGGCGATGGCGCCCACCAGCGCCGCCCCGGCCCCGAACGACCCGGTCCGGTAGAACGCCAGCGGCCCGGAGAAGAGCACCCGCCAGTCCCCGAGGTCGTCCGCCTCGCTGAACTCCCGCGCCGTGACCCGCCCGTCGTCCACGGCCGGTCAACCTACTCCGCGGCGCGGCTCAGGAGGCCGGGTCGGACCGGTCGCGGACGGCGGCCACCGCCTCCTGCTGGCTGAGCCGGGCGCCGGCGGCGTACCGCCCGTCGAACTGGTCGCCGAGCGCCTGGCGGACCTGGGCGACCAGCTCGGCCTCCTCCCGCCGGAGCAGCGGCCACGGCCGCAGGCCCACCCGCCCGCGCAGGCCGTCGACGGCACCCGCCAGCAACGCCGCCCGCTGCGGATCACCCTCGACGAACGCCAGCCGGGCGAACGCGCTCAGGCAGAGGGTCACGCCGCGGGTGCTGTGGGCCGCCAGGCTCACCTCCAGTCCCTCGTCCATCGGCGTCCGGGCGTCCGCCAACCGGCCTCGGGCGACGGCCAGGGTGCCCAGATACACCCGGGAGACGGCCGCGAGCCAGGGGTTGTCGAGGAGCGCCGCCAGGTCGCGCATCTCGGTCAGGTGGCGCAGCGCGTCGTCGTACCGGCCGACGGTCATCTCCACCAGACCGGCGGTGTACGCGGCGAGCGCGGTCCAGAACGGCTCGTCCTGGACCCGGAGCTCCTCCAGGGAGACCGACGCCCCGCGGAGAGAGCCGTCGAAGTCGCCGACGATGCCGTCGGTCCAGGCCAGGACCAGCCGGGCCACGGAGCAGAGGTACGGGTCCTCGATCCCGTCGAGCAGCGGCGCCAGGCGCTCGCGGGCCGCCAGCGCCATCTGGTCGTCGCCCACCTCGAGGCCGGTCGCGGCCGCCGCCGTCGCCAGCTCGACCTGGCCACGGTCGTCGAAGGAGTCGGCGGCGGGCAGCAGCTGGTCGACCCAGGAGCGGGCCTCGCCCAGATGGTCGCGCAGGAACCAGAAGAGCCAGAGGACCCGGAACAGGTGGGGCAGCGGCCCGGTGTCGTGGTCGAGGTACCAGCGGACGGCGGCGGCCAGGTTGCCCGCCTCGGCGTCCAGGCGCCCGACCCGGCCGGGCTGGCCGGCGCCGCGCAGCGGCCGGTCGGCCTGCTCGGCCAGCTCCCGGTAGTAGCCGGCGTGCCGCCGCCGGATCTCGGCGGCGTCGGCCCGGGCGGCCAGCCGCTCGGCCAGGAACGCGCGGATGGTCTCCAGCATCCGCAGCCGGGAGCCGCCGTCGGCCGGGTCGAGGTGGACCAGGCTGTGCCGGGCCAGCGCCTCGAACCGGTCCAGCGCCTCGTCCTCGTCCAGGCCGGCCACCTGCGCGGCGGCCTCGGCGGTCCAGCCGTCCACGAACACCGCCGCGGTCTCCAGCAGGCTCCGCTCGGCGTCCTCCAGCAGGTCCACGCTCCACTCCACCGTGGCCCGCAGGGTGCGCTGCCGCTCGGGCAGGTCCACCGCGCCCGTGCCGAGGGCGTCCAGCGACCTGGCCAGCCGGCGGAGCAGGGCGTCCGGGTCGAGCAGCCGGGTGCGCGCGGCCGCCAGCTCGATCGCCAGCGGCAGGCCGTCCAGCCGCCGGCAGATCTCCGCCACCGCCGCCGCGTTGCGCTCGGTGAGCGCGAAGTCGGGCCGCGCCGCGCGGGCCCGGTCCACGAACAGCGCGACCGCCGGCGACGCCGCCAGCTCGGCCGTCGGCACGCCGGTCGGGGTCGGCGGGCAGCGGCAGCGGCGGCACCGGGTACTCCCGCTCCGCCCGCAGCCCCAGCACCGTACGGCTCGTCGCGAGCATCACCACCCCGGGACAGCGGGCCAGCAGCGCGTCGATGTCGCCGGGCGGCGCCGACCACCTGCTCGAGGTTGTCGAGGATGAGCAGCCAGCGGTCGTCGCCGAAGAACTCGACCAGGGCCTCCAGCGGCGGCCCCGTCCCGGCCAGCTCGACCCCGACCGCCCGGGCGACGCCCGCCAGCACCAGCTCCGGTCGGGTGACCGCGGCCAGCGGCACGAACGCGGTCCGCGCCCCGAAGCGGTCGGCCAGCCGCTCGCCCACCGCGACGGCCAGCCGGGTCTTGCCGATCCCACCCAGCCCGGTGAGGGTCACCAGGCGCACGTCGGACCGACCGACCAGACCGGCCACCTCGTCGATGGCCTGCGCCCGCCCGACCAGCGACGTCGGGTCGACCGGCAGCGGGCGCGGCTCGCGCGCGACCGGCTTCTCCGCTGGCGCCGCTGGTGCCGCTGCCGCCGGCCGCGCCGCCGCGAACTGCTCGCTCAGCAGCGTGGCCAGGTCGTCGCGCACCAGCCGGCCCAGCTCCCGGCCGGTGCGGAAGTGCCGGTAGGCGACCCTGCCCTCCGCCTCGATGCGGCCCAGCATCTCGACCAGGCGCGGCTCCCGGTCCGGCGCCGGCCCCTTGATGTACAGCAGCCGGGGAAACGCCTGCGACAGCTGGAACTCGTCCTCCAGACCCGAGATGTCCATGCCCGGGCCGACCCACCCGTACCGCTGCCAGTACAGGCCGATGAACACGTCACTCTGCGCCAGGTACGCCCGGTAGAGCTCCTGCGGCGGGTGCGGCCGGGCCCCGAGCTCGAACATCACCGGCGTCAACCGCAGCGCCGTGATCGCCCGCGACACCGCTTGCCGCTCCTCCGCCATCTCGCCGAGCGTGGAGCTCACGAACACCCGCAGACGCTGGTCCGGCGTCCGGATGACCTCCTCCCCCGGCAGCCCCGCGTTCCCCGCCCGCCCCCTCAGAGGATCCACCCCGCCAGTCTCGGACCCGGCCGGCTCCCCGGGCAACAGGCTGCGGGCCGGCTGCGCGGTCAGCGCGGCAAGGCGGCCACGTGGTCCGGGCCGGTCGCCGGCGCCCCGCAGCCGGCGAAGACGGCCAGCGCCCGGGCCCATTCCCGGCGCGCCGCCGCGGGCCGGCCGGACCGGTGCAGTCCCCGGCTGAGCCGCTGGTGGGGTTTCCGAGCAGCTCCATAACCGTCCGCGGCTCGACGCCCTGTGCGGCACAGGCCAGCGCGTCGACCTCGGCGGGGCCGGGAACCTCCGATGCGACGGTGCTGAGGCCCGGCTAAGGCTGCGTCCGCAGGTGGCCCGCCGTAGCTACTTGCCCTCAGTGCGCAAGACCCTGCAAGCAGTACCCGCAGGCGCCGGCTGCGGCCTACCCGCGGTGGAGTAGCGCCCAGGTGACTACGCTCACCGCGGCCACCGAGATCACCACGAGCGGGGCGCCGAACTTCGCGAACGTCCGCGTGCTGTAGCTTCCCGGCCCCATCACCATGAGGTTGGACTGATGGCTGAACGGGTTGATGAAGGTGAACGAGATGCACGTGGCGACCAGCGCGAGCAGCGTCACCGGATCGAGCCCCAGCCTGGTGGCGATGCCCAATGCGACGGGGGTGAGGATCGACGCGGCCGCCGCGTTCGTGATCAGGTTCGTCATGACCGTCGTCGTCAGGGCGAACACCACCACGATCACGCGGCATACTCCCCGCGGATACCTGCTCGATCGACCGAGCCAGGACGTCGGCCAGTCCGCTCTCGACGACGATCGCACCGAGCCCCACCGACCCGGCCAGGATGAACAGCACGTTCCAGTCCAGGGCCCGCACGGCCGACCGTGGGGTGAGCACCCGGGTCAGCACCATGAGCACGGCGCCGGCGAACGCGATCAGCTCGACCGGCGCCAGACCGAACGACGCCGCGACGACGACCGCAGCCAGGATGAGCAGCGCCGTCCAGGTCTTGCCGGGTTGAGGCGCGCGACCGGCGGCCTGCGCCCACACGGTGAAGGCCTCGTGGCGGGCCAGGTCCTCGGTACTCGAGCAGGTCACGAAGACTGTGGTTCCGGGCACGGCGGTGGTGTCGCCAAGCGGCCTGGCCGTCTGGGCGGCGATGACCCGGACATCCTCGTCCTCCAACGCGAGCAGGGTGCCGTGCTCACCCGGACCGACCGAGACCGCGTACAGGTGTTGGGGGGACAGGCCGAATCGCGGGCTCTCCCACAGGGTGCTGACGCCGACCTCGCTCGCCGCGAACACCAACCGGTCGCCCACCTCGAGGGTCTCCGCGGCCGGCACCAGCTCGCCGTGGCGCACGATCGTCTCGAGCACGTATTCCTGGGTGCGCTCGATGCCGATATCCGCAGCCCGTCGCCCGATGGCGATCGCCCCCGACGCGATCTGAACCTCCACCCGCCACGGCTGCGCGGCCTTCTCGTCGCCGGCCTCCCCCCGGAGCAGGCGCGGGGCGGCCAGGAGCAGCAGCGCCCAGCCGACCAGACATACCGGCAACGCCACCGGGGCGAAGGACAACATGCTCACGTGAACCTCGTAATCGGCGGCGATCCCCGCGATCAGCAGGTTCGAGCTGGTCCCGATCAGGGTGACGGCGCCGGCCAGCGTGGTCGCGTGAGCGATGGGCAGCAGCACCTCCCGTGCCGGGATGTCCCTGGTCTGCTGCAGCTGGCGTGAGGCCGGGACGAGCATCGCGACCAGCGGTGTCGTGTTCATCAGCGCCGAACCGACACCGACCGGGACGATGAGCCGACGCAGCGCCTGCTGCTTCGGTTCGTTCGGTATTGCTGCGGACGGCGCAGC